>NZ_JBMWAN010000003.1:0-675069 GCF_049546785.1 Nitrospira sp. NS4
CGAGATGTACAACGATACCGTCCTGGGCTTCAACAAGTCGGGCAAGGAAGTGGCGCGTATTCAGGTCGAAGAGCCGATCTACATTCGGCCGGCCGAGCGCGTGACCTGGCTGTAAGTCTGAGCTAGGGATCGCTTCATGGATGGGCGGAGTTCCTTCGGGAGCTCCGCCCGTTCTTTTTTCTCCTCACCGTCAACATTAAAGTATTTGTCCGGCGGGGATCTCTTCGATCACTCGGATCGATGGAACTGTTCGCGGTGGAGCCAGCTCTATTGGGCCCAGCCCCTCCGTGATATATCCGTCTTTCGGCTCAGGCGCTCTGCTCCTAATGCGCACTTGACGGTTCCTAGGGGCTCCAGTAGAGTGACCAGGTCCTGCTCATTTCCCCGCCATTATGGAGGGTTAGGGTGAACTCTCAGCCAAAACCGTCAGTACCATTTGCCGCACAGGCGGTTGCGTTTGATGAGCTATTGGCGTCCGGAAAGATCCCGCAAGATTTTTTGGCTACAGAATATGTGGCACAGCAATTTGTCGAACGACTCGTCCATTATGTCCTTAGCGTGCCTGCCGGGAGTTATACGATGGCTCAATTGAGCCATTTGCTTGAGCAAATTGACCCGCGTGCCCAGGTCTTCTTTTTTAAGCGGCTCAAAGAAACCAGTCCTGAAAGCCTCAAACATTTTGCCCCGTTGTACTATGGCTTTATGAACGAGTTTCACTCTCTCCTCTTCACCTGATCCCATATCCTCCTCAGGAATTGGTCGAAAATATTTCTTGTCGGTCCCAGTTTCTCAGGTATAATTGAGATGTTAATCATTTTCAGATGAAGGAGCATCATGAGCACAACTCTGCAACGGGCTGTCAGCAGCTTCTATAACCTTATTTATGAAGCTCAAACATTTGCGACGAATATGGCCAGAATCGATACGGCCGAGCAGGAGCACTATGCCGGGAGGATCGAAGGCCTTAACTGGGTCCTCGATCGCTGTCAGGAGCTGGAAGATATGGATACGAATCTGCCCCCGTCCTCCCTCCAGCGTATTCTGGGAGAGGTCAAGTCGGATCTCGAGCACGAGCTATCCGTGCAGCGCAGGGAAAAGGGCCGCCGGGCGGATGGCCGTGAAGAAGCCCTTAATTTCGTCGCCGATTATCTTTCCAGTCTGATCACGGCCACAGAAATCGAATCCGCGAAAGCTGCGGTGTAGCGAGTTCTGCCCATCAGGATCGATCGGTCCCCGAACTTCCCTTTACCCTGACAGGCATCGCTTATGACATTGGCACGGGAGTGGATTATCTTTGCCCTCTGCCTTGGAGCAGGGGGCCATCTCGCTCTAGCCTTCGTTCTGCATGCGCCGGAGCTCTGGCCCTGGAGCCGCGCAGGCTTCTACGGGCTCATGACCGGCTTGACCATTTACGCGGCTGTGCAAGTCCTTCGTTTTCTGTGGAAGCAGTTTCGGCGAACGAAAGGTCTTTCTTCGTCAGAGACCGAATAGCATAAGTAGGACAATTGGCCTGTCAGGCAAGGCGAAGTCCCATTGACCGGGCACCCTCCCTTGAATACAATCTCCCCATGTCGATCTCACGGCGGGTTCCGGTTCCAAATCAGTGGCCTCAGCCAACAACCACCCGGAAACAACGGATGTCCCCGCAGCAAGAGCCCGATCAATTCGGGTCGTTAAAAGCCTCACTCCTGTATTGTCCCCGCTGCCGGGTTGCAACACCCACGCGTGAGCGGTTGCTCCTGGTTCTTCCGACGGGAAACCTCTACGAGTATCTCTGTATGCAGTGTGGAACGTCTACCGGTTCCAAAACCGACACTCAAGGAACTAGTTTGAATTTGTCGATTCCCTGACAGGATCCGCTGGCACGCAGGAGGGGTCGTAATATAGATCGGGCGCTGAAGATCCGTGAGATATGAACCGTTTACGTCAGCTGTTCGAGGGGAATGCCTTCTTCGATCAGCATCACGGGAATGTTTTCACGAATCGGGTAAACGATCTTTAAATCGGATCTCACCAATCCGCCGTCCAGCTCATCGGTCACCGGCTGCTTTCCCGTGTTCCTCAAGTTTCCTTTTCGCACCGCGTCATTTAACTTCGTCAGCAAATCCGTACCGGCAAGGCTAACCGGCTGCTTCGTCTCCGGACAACAGAGAATTGCGAGCAGGTCCTTGTCCACACTCATGGCCTCTTCCTTTCCTCAGGCAACCCGTTGACCTTCTGGCTTAGAGAACCGAGGAGAGCAGCATAAGCTAGAAAGGGAACCGGGTTCAAGAGAAGCAAATCTTCATACGGCTCGGATATTCTGTTAGAATAAAAGTAGAAGCGGTTCAATTCTTGCCGGAGCAACCATCAATGTCTGTCGTTATCTGGAGGGTCTTTGGCGCAGGCCTTTTCCTCCTCGTTCCGACGTGGGCGACCTTCCTGATTCTCTCCGCTCTCTTTAACACGCTCGATGCCCTCCTGACAGATCTCATAGGAGGACGACTACCCGTCCATACCCCAGGCCTGGGACTCCTTCTGCTCCTGGCTCTTGTGCTCATTGTTGGCGCTCTCGTCACCCACGTCATCGGTGAAGGCCTCTTCGTGCGGATTGAGCGGCAGGTCGAGCAGCTCCCACTGGTCCGTACTATTTATCTCACCATGAAGGGGATCACGGACCTACTGAATTTTCGTTCCCGGTTTGGACAAAGTACCGTGGTCGCATTCCCCTTTCCACGCGACGGCCTCTGGGCACTCGGATTTGTCATGGGCGGCGCTCCCGAGGCACTCCAGGTTTCCCCTGCCGCCAGGCTCCTGATGATCTTCGTCCCAACGGCCATTCATCCCTTTACCGGCTATCTCGCCTTTGTCCCGGAAGACGAAGTCCGCAGGCTGAATCTGCCGGCAGAAGACGCGATGAAAATGGAATTCTCTGCGGGGTTCTACCAACCCGCCGCCGGTTGGTTGAATCCAGTGAAGGGGTAGAGAGACTGTCTATGCTTGTGAGAGACGAAGTGCTCATTCGCCCGGCGCGAATGGACGATATTGAGGCGATTGCCTCGTTCAGTGCGGCCATGGCTCTTGAAACAGAAGGTCGGGCGCTCGATCGCGAGCGCCTGCGTCAAGGCACCCGTTCTCTCCTCGCAACACCGGCTCATGGCTTCTTTAT
The DNA here is from genome assembly GCF_049546785.1 of Nitrospira sp. NS4. Classification (NCBI taxonomy): domain Bacteria; kingdom Pseudomonadati; phylum Nitrospirota; class Nitrospiria; order Nitrospirales; family Nitrospiraceae; genus Nitrospira; species Nitrospira sp. NS4. The sequence continues at coordinate 3,149 of NZ_JBMWAN010000003.1, forward strand.
GGTGGCGGAGCGGGGAGGAGCGACAGACAGCCAGGTCGTGGGCCAGTTGATGGTTACCTACGAGTGGAGCGACTGGCGGAATGCCGTGTTCTGGTGGATCCAGAGTGTGTACGTCGATCCGACGTGGCGACGACGAGGTATTTTCCGGAGGCTCCATGCGGCAGTCATGGCCACAGCCAAGGCCGATCCGAAGGTCTGCGGTGTCCGCCTCTATGTGGAATCGGCCAATCGCGTGGCGCAGGAAGTCTACCGGCGAGTCGGGTTGCAGCCCTCATCGTACGTGGTATTTGAAACTGATTTTATCCTGGGGCACCGACGTGCTCTGGCAGACCGACCAGACGAAGCGTAAGGAGGGATCTATATGCCGCTGGCACGAATCATTTGTATTGCGCTCCTGAGCCTGATCATGGTCCAAGGCTGCGCCTTCAGCCGAGGCACTTTGGGCGACGAAATCAGAGCAGACGCTATCGCCTCGATCAAGAAAGGCACATCCACGAAAGCCGAAGTTCTCGCACTACTCGGCGCGCCGGATCGGCTGCTGCAAGTCAACGGCCGGGACGTCTTTCAGTACTATCGCTACGATGCGAAAGCCGGCAGCCTGCTTCTCATTGTCGTCAATTTCTCGCGCATGTCCGTCAAGAGCGATGACCTGTTCGTCATTCTGAACCGTGAAGGGATCGTCGAGGATGTCATTTCATCGAAGCGGACGGATGGAATGGAGTTTCGATTCTGGCCATTCGGAGATTGATATGCTGCCACGTGTGTCCCGGTCTTGCCTCATCGCGCTCGTTTTGGCGCTCTCTATCGGCAGCGCTGGGTGTAATGTCATCCGCATTCAATTGAATACGCCACTCACCCAGGATGATGTGGCATTTATCGAGCCGGGGAAAACCGTGCTCACCGAGGTCATCGCCAAGCTGGGTGTGCCCGATTCTATTACGGAATCTTACCTCGGAGTCGTGGCCACCTACCGCTTTCTGGACATGAAGTATTCGCGCGTGAACTTCGGATGGCTGGTGAAACCTTGGTCGCCTGTCGATCCCGATCTGATCATCTCTCGCACCGGTTTTGGAGTCGATGCGTTTGAACTGTACTGCGATGCGAATTGGGTCGTGACGCACCAGAGCTTTCTCCGTCAACTCTCAGGCACCCAATTCAACCCCTATCCATTTTAAGCATGGCCTGATCTGCCTCTCTTCGAGAATTGCCCGCTCAATCCAGTCAGTCTATAATGCCAGTCATGGGTAAGATCCCTCCGGAGGAGTCATCGTTCAACGACGCCATCCTTGCTTCTCCTTCTTATATCCCTGCTGACCGCGATACCGTGTTCCTGCAGCGTGAAGAGCTCCGTCCGCTGCGGCTTGGACTCGAGTTGCTGAAACCGGAGATCATCCAGGCGGAACAGGGGATTCAGTCCACGATCGTGGTGTTCGGGAGCGCCAGGCTGCAGGAGCCCTCGGCGGCAGAGCTGGCGTTACAGACCGCCGAACGGGAAGCTGCCGAACATCCTAACCATCCGGTCCTTCAGAGACAAATGGCCGTTGCTAAACGCCAGCGCGATCTCTCCAGGTACTACGATGTGGCGAGAGAGTTTGCCAGACTGGTCTCCAGCACCTGCCAAACTAACGGGCGATGCGACTATGTCATCGTGACCGGCGGCGGACCCGGCATTATGGAGGCGGCCAATCGCGGAGCCTCCGACGTGCAGGCGAAGTCGATCGGGTTGAATATCACCCTTCCACATGAACAGCACCCGAATCCGTACATCACCCCGGAATTGTGTTTTCAATTCCGGTATTTCGCACTCCGGAAAATGCATTTTCTCATTCGGGCCAAAGCCCTCGTCGCCTTTCCGGGCGGCTACGGCACAATGGATGAGCTCTTCGAAACGCTCACCCTTATCCAAACCGGCAAAGTCAGCGGCGTCAGCGTAGTCCTGGTGGGCCGTGCATTCTGGGATCGGGCGATCAATTGGGACATGCTGGTGGAGGAGGGGCTTATCAGCCAGCAGGACCGCGCGCTCTTTCATTACGCCGAAACAGCCCAGGACGCTTGGGACGTGATTTCGAAGAATCATACGATGAGGCCTCAGCCATGAAACTCTCCTTTCACGGCGCAGCCAGATCGGTAACCGGAAGCCGTCATCTGATCGAGACCGCAGGGTGCCGACTGCTCCTGGATTGCGGCATGTTTCAAGGGCGGAGGGAAGAGGCCGAGAGCCAGAATCGCGATCTCGGGTTCGAGCCGAAGTCACTGTCCTCCGTGCTGCTCTCCCATGCCCATATCGATCACTCCGGCGCCTTGCCGGTTCTGGACAAATATCGGTTTTCCGGCAAGGTGTATCTCACGCGTGCCACGGCTGATCTTACGGAGATCATGCTGCAGGACGCCGCCCGTATTCAGGAAAGCGATTGTCGCTATGTGAATAAGAAAGAACGGCGCAGGGGAAAGAAGTGCGTGGCGCCGTTTTTCGATTCCGATGACGTCGAAGCCGTCACGCGACGGTTCGTCGGGGTGCGCTACCATGATGCAGTCAAAATTGCACCGAGGGTGACCGCCTCGTTTCACGACGCAGGGCACATCCTCGGATCGGCCGCCGTCCGCGTGAAGTATACGGCGCGAGGAGACACAACGACGGTGCTGTTCAGCGGAGATCTGGGGCGGTCGCACATGCCTATCTTGCGTGATCCGGAACCGCCGCCCCCCTGCGATGTCTTGATCCTCGAATCGACGTATGGGGATCGCCTGCACGACCACGCCGCCGAAGAGATGAAGAGGAAGGCGCAGGAGTTGATCGCCCATGCCAGGGTCCACAAGAGCAAGATCATCGTGCCGGCCTTTGCGGTCGGGCGAACACAGGAACTTGTCATGCGGATCAAAGAGCTGGTCGGCGAGCAGCGGATCGACCCCCTTCCCATTTACATCGATTCACCATTGGCATCCAAGGCGACTGAAATCTTCCGGCGGCATCCGGAATGTTATGACGAAGAAACCTACCGCACGTTCACATCGGAGGGGGACCCCTTTGCGTCACGGTACATTCACTTCATCTCCTCTCCCGAAGACAGCAAGCGTCTCAATTCAATGAAGGGCCCCTGTGTCATCATTTCCTCATCCGGCATGTGCGAAGGCGGGCGGGTACTCCATCATCTCAAGCATGCCATTCAAGACGAGGCGAATGTGATCGTCTTCGTCGGTTTCCAGGCAGAACATACGCTGGGCCGGAAGTTGGTCGAAGGTTGGGACGTCGTGCCGATCTTCGGTGTGCCGACACAACGACGGGCCCAGGTGGTGAAATTCAACGGGCTTTCGGCCCATGCCGATCGCAACGATCTTCTGGCCTACGTGCGAGCCATCAATCCGCTGCCGGCCCAAATCTTCATCGTGCATGGCGAAGAAAAGCAGGCACTCTCACTCGGTTCGGCCATTCAAGCTGAGCATCCGGGGATTGAAGTGCAGATTCCTCATCGAGGATCATCCTATGACATCTAGCCGAGGCGCGGTGGCACTGGTGATGGCCGTGGCGACGCTCTGTGGCTGCGTATCGGTGCAAGCGGCAGAGACGTCTGAGCCGCGTCAGCGTATCCGCGATCTGGGAATTACCATCGGGCAGTATCCGACGGGCCCTCTCAATAACATTACCGATGTCGCAGGGGTAAAGGTCGGGCACACGACACTCATCTCGGGGGAGGGGCCGCTCAAACCAGGAACTGGTCCGGTTCGTACCGGTGTGACGGTGATTGTCCCGCGCGACGATGTGTGGCGCAAAAAGGTTCCGGCCGGGGCCTTCGTCCTGAATGGGACCGGGGAGATGACCGGTCTGTCATGGGTGGCGGAGTCAGGCTTTCTGGAATATCCCATCGCGCTGACCAATACGCTCAATGTGCCGCGTGTGGCCAACGGCGTGATGAGTTGGATGATCAGGCAGTATCCGGAGATCGGCATTTCAGACGATACGCTGACCCCGGTGGTTGCCGAATGCGACGACGGGCGTCTTAATGACATTCAAGGTCGCCATGTGTCCGAGCAGGACGTCATGGCAGCACTGGACGGCGCGAGCAACGGCCCGGTCAAAGAGGGGACCGTCGGGGCCGGAACCGGCATGGTGTCCTATGGATTCAAAGGCGGGATCGGCACGGCCTCGCGACGATTATCTGAGAAAGAAGGCGGCTATACGGTCGGGGTCCTGGTCAATGCCAACCATGGCCGTCGGCCTGAGCTTATGGTCGGAGGGGTTCCGGTCGGGCGGTTATATGAAGCGGTGCCTCCCGTCGCGCAGGCGCTTTCGCCTGGTCAAAGCGAAGGTTCGATCATCATTATCATCGCCACCGACGCTCCGCTCGATGGACGGCAGCTCACGCGACTTGCGAAGCGCGCCGCGCTCGGCCTTGCCCGGACCGGCTCTACCGCGCGCCACGGGAGCGGCGACTTCCTGCTGGCCTTCTCCACCGGCAACGTCATTCCTCATTACCCAAGCGAGCCGACGTTTCAGCAGACCCATCTCGCGGACACCCATCTGAATCCGATGATCACCGCAACGGTCGAGGCCACCGAAGAGGCTATTCTCAACGCCCTGACAATGGCGACCACGGTGGTTGGTCGGGACGGCCATCGTATCGAGGCGATGGATCTCGACCGCTTACAAGAGTTGATGGGCGCTGCTTCTCGTCGATAGGCAGATAGTGGTTCATTGCGTTCTGTGCTCGACTTGCAATTTCGTCCGGCCCCTCGTTATTCTGCCACTGACTTTGGCCAAGGAGGGCGCATGAACGAGTATCAAATCGGCGGCGGCCTGCGGCTTCTCACGGCCATCGAAAAGTCCGAGGCCTTTGCCGAATTTCTCAAGAACCGGCTGGTTCGTGCCCTCGAAACAGAAGACCCGACGGAATTGCACTATCTGCTGGCGCAATTGGACGATTACCATTCATACATGTGGCGCTACTATAAAAAGCTGGCCAGCGATCGTTCCGAGCGCATGAATCCCGGCGTGTAACGGCCTTACGACTCACATGCCTAGTTTTCTCCCCACATCCTTGTCCCAGTCCGACACCTTTCAGTTCGTCTCTGCCGTCAGCCGGAGTACCGATACAGAGGCGGCGGCTCGCGATCTTGTCGATGAGATAAGGGGAAAGCTGGGGGGGGCGGCGCCGGATCTGGCCTGCCTGTTCTTTTCTTCTCACCATGTGTCCCGGGCGGAGGTCCTTGCCGAAACGATTGCGGACTCGCTCCGGGCCCGTGTGTGCATCGGCTGTAGCGGCGAAGGTGTGATTGCCGGCGCCGAAGAGCTGGAGACCGCTCCTGCCGTCGCGCTCTGGGTGGCCTGTCTTCCCGGTGTCACGCTGACCCCCGTGAGGCTGTCATTTTCTCCCACCCAGGACCAGTTTTCGCTGGTTGGTTGGCCTGAAGCGGATGGCATCGATTCCACTTTCCTCCTGTTCGCTGATCCCTACACGACGCCCATGCAGGATGTGCTCTCTCTGCTGGAAGAGCGCTATCCCGGGACTCCGGCAATCGGCGGGCTTTCCGGTGGCGGTCAGGATGCGGGAGAGAATCGCCTCGTCCTTGGGCGGCAGGCGTTCGAAAACGGTCTGGTCGGGGTGCGCATATCCGGCCCGGTGGAAGTCCGCCCCGTGATCTCGCAAGGGTGCCGGCCTATTGGCGAACGCTATGTGGTGACCAAAGCCGAACACAATATGGTGCATGAATTGGGCGGAACGCCGGCCTTGGAACGGTTGCAACACGTCTTTGAATCACTCGGCGGCGAGGACCGGCGCCGGGCGCATCGGGCGCTCCATATCGGCATCGTCATCGATGAACATCGTAATCGGTTTGAACGGGGGGATTTTCTCGTGCGGAATCTTGTGGGGGCCGACCAGGCGACCGGCGCTGTGGCCATCGGGGATGTGGTGCAGGAAGGGCAGACGGTGCAGTTTCATCTGCGCGATGCGAAATCGGCCAGCGAAGACTTGAGTTTGCTCCTCGCGGCCGATCGTACGAGTCACAGGAATCCACCGTTAGGCGCGCTGGTCTTTAGTTGCTGCGGTCGGGGGCAGGGGTTGTTCGGCCGCCCCCATCACGATTCGGGAATTTTGGCCGAACGGTTGGGAAACATCCCGGTAGCGGGGTTCTTTGCCCAGGGCGAAATCGGTCCTGTGGGAGGCCGCAACTTTCTCCATGGCTATACGGCCAGCATGGCGCTCTTCGCCGAACCAACCGCGAAATCAGGTGTGAAATAATCGTTGGTGTGCGTCGGTGTGGGGCGATCGGTATTCATCTTTGAGACCAGGAGGCAACATGAGCGGAAATGAGTCATCGGCACCGGAAGGGAAAGAGATCGTGACCTCGTCCGGTCTTCAGTACATCGATCAAGTGGTAGGAACGGGCGAGGTGGCGAAGGTCGGGCAGACCGTCTCGGTGCATTACACCGGCTGGCTGACGAACGGGACGAAGTTCGATAGTTCGGTTGACCGCGGCCAGCCGTTCTCCTTTCCCCTCGGAGCCGGGCGGGTGATCAAGGGGTGGGATGAAGGGGTGCAGGGCATGAAAGTCGGCGGGAAGCGGAAGCTGACGATCCCGGCCAATCTCGGCTATGGCGCGCGCGGCGCCGGAGGGGTGATTCCCCCCAACGCCACGCTGGTGTTTGATGTCGAACTACTCAGCGTGTAGGAGCGGACTGCTCATATGAAACAAACGCCGCTCATCGCACAGCATAGAAATGCCGGTGCGAAGCTCGTCGATTTCGCCGGCTGGGAAATGCCGATCCAGTATTCCGGTGTCATCGACGAATACCAGACCGTTCGCCAGAAAGCCGGCTTGTTCGATGTGAGCCACATGGGGCGGCTCATGGTGTCGGGCACGGGCGGGCTGGAGTTTCTTCAGTCGGTGACCACCAATGATGTCGGCAGATTGGCGGTCGGCCAGGCGCAGTACTCCATGGTCTGTAACGACCAGGGTGGGATCAAAGACGATATCTTCGTCTATCGGCTCAAGCCGATGGACTATCTGCTCTGTGTCAACGCCTCGAATCGCGAAAAGATCCATACGTGGCTGCAGGCCCATGCCAGGGCAACGACCGTGGTACTCGAAGATCATTCCGACCGGATGGCGCAGATCGCTCTCCAGGGGCCATTGTCCAGAGACATTGTCGTTGCGTTGGGCGGGACGGCGGTTTCGGTGCTGAAACTCCACCACACCTGCGAAGCCACGCTGGCCTCGATTCCAACACTGGTGGCAAGGACCGGATACACCGGGGAGTTGGGCTATGAGTTGTACGCGGCGGCGGATCGCATCGGTTCGTTGTGGGAACGGATTCTGGAGCAGGGTGCAGCTCAGGGAGTGAAGCCGGCCGGCTTAGGGGCCCGCGACCTCCTCCGGCTGGAGATGGGGTATCTGCTCTATGGCAACGATATTGGTGAAGAGACGACTCCGATCGAAGCCGGAGTGGAGTGGACGGTGAGTGTCGACAAAGGAATATTTCTCGGCCGCGCGGCCTTGGTGGCACAAAAAGAATGTGGACCGATGAAGCGGTTTGTCGGGTTTGAATTGCTGGAGAAGGCCGTTCCCCGGCATGGATTCAAGATCCTCGAATCGGTCTCCTCACGGGTGATCGGCGAGGTGTCGAGCGGCAACCTGTCGCCCATTCTCCAAAAGGGGATCGGGTTGGGTTACGTTCCCCCCGCGCAGTCTGCCGTCGGCACGCCGATCATGATCGATATTCGCGGGAAAGCGGTTCCAGCCCGGGTGGTAAAGACCCCTTTTTATCGAAAACCCAAGGCTGTGTAGCGGCTATTGTTATGACGAAGAACATCTATAAGGGCCGTGTCGTGACGCTCAACATTGATACGGTGCAGCTGCCCAATGGCGTGACGGTCGATCTGGAAACGATTCGTCATCCCGGCGCAGCAGCCGTTGTGCCGATGAAGGATGACGGTACGGTCGTGTTGATCCGTCAATTCCGCCATGCGGCGGGCGGGTTCATTTATGAAATCCCGGCCGGCAAGCTCAACCCCGGCGAAGATCCGCTTCATTGTGCTGCGCGAGAGTTGGAAGAGGAGATCGGATATCGGGCCTCTACCTTCTCGCTGCTTTCCAGCATCTTCACCGCACCCGGGTTTGTGGACGAGGTGATTCATGTCTATAAGGCCACGGGATTGACTCAGGGCCGGCAACAACTCGATCGGGACGAAGTGCTGGAAGTCGTTGAGATGCCGCTGCGTGAGGCAATGAGAAAAATCGAGGACGGGACGATCCGGGATGCCAAGACGATTGTAGGATTGCAGGCGGTTTATATCAAGGAAGCGGCCAGGTAGAGAACCTGCCCGAGAGAGCTCCCGCTCGAAGCGGGAACTCTCTCAAGCCAGCTAGCCTCGCCAAAAGCAAGAACGGGATTACTTTCCGCCCTTCTCTTCCTTCTTCTTCTCGTCGCCGAACACGACGTGTCCGCCCTTCTTCTCTTCCTTCTTCTTCTCTTCGCCGAACACCACAACGTGTCCGCCCTTCTTCTCGCCCTTGCTTTCCTTCTTTTCCTCACCGGCGAAAGAGGGAGCGCTGAACGACACTGCCACCGCAACCGCCATGACTGCCATCAACATGCGCTTCATAATAAATAACCTCCCTAAGGTTGAAGAAACTTGTGCCTCTGATCGGGCACTACCCTGTGCTTGAGCAAGCGGCATGCCGAAGCGGATCTTCAAATCACTTCATTGTAATTCCATGTGGTTAGGTGCTTTTTCTAATCTGAAAATGAAGGGGAAATCATCCGGTGCCCTGTGGCAGATTGGTTGAAGTCTCAACTAAACTGCCTCAACCTCAGGAGCATGAGCGTGGCCCAACGGTCCCGGTTACCCGATCATATTCAGCCAGGGATACGGATCCTCTTTGTGGGGATCAATCCGGGGCGCAGATCTGCTGCGACGGGCCATCATTATGCGGGACGCTCCAATCGGTTCTGGAAGCTCCTCCATGCGGCCGACCTCGTGTCCGAGCCATTGACCTACCAAGATGATTGGCGGCTACCGGAATGGGGCCTGGGCCTCACGAACATTATCAGCCGGTGCAGTGCGGGCATTGATGTGCTGGAAGCAGAAGAGTATCGGGCCGGGCTGGCGGCCCTGACCAGAAAAGTCCGGCGGTATCAGCCTCAGATCGTGGCCCTCTTGGGTGTCACGATTTATCGAACGATTTTTGGGCAGGATCGTCAATTGCCGTCTCGCCTGGATCTTGGCTTGACGGGAACCTCCCTCGCCGGGGTCCCTGTATTTCTCTTGCCGAATCCGAGTGGCCGCAACGTCCATTATTCGTACAGTCAGATGCTTGAGGCGTTTCAAATCCTTCGCCGCAACATGTCTGTCATGACTACAGGGCACCATTCGAAGCGCGACCCCCGGCATGATGAGGCCAGAAGGTCTTGATGAATTCGTATCCGATCATTCCTGCCCCCCCCGGGGTCGGCCTGCGTCCATGTCACTTTTTGTCAGCAGTTTGTTTCCTTCTTGCAACAAGACAGCAGGACACGAACCACCATCGGTAATCATTTCGATATGTTATGCATGGCTGTCAGTGGCATTAAGCTTGCTTTTTATTTTCGTAGTTTTACCTTGCATAAGGCTGTTTGAGAGGGGGGTTATGTATCGCCTTGCCGGGGTGATTTGTGCATCAGTCGTGATCTGGTCGGGTGGCGTCACGTTCGCGGGCGCTCAACCGACGACGCAAGAACTCATTGCAGGGGCGATGCAGGCCTGTCATGACGGGCGCGTCGCGCCTGATCGGGCGACACGGGCGGGACACTTTGAAAAAGGGCAGGCGTTAGGCGAGCAAGCCGTGGCAGCCGATGAACAGTCTGCGGATGCCCATTTTGCCTTGTTCTGCAACCTGGGGGAACTCATGCGCATCGACGGCGAAATGAGCCTTTCCTCCGTGATGGGCTTTCGCCGCATGATGAAGGAACTGGACCGGACCCTGGTTCTGGCTCCCGAGCATCTCGATGCCCTTTCAGCCAGAGGGACGCTGCTTGTGCGGTTACCCTCTCTCCTGGGTGGCGATCCGGACAAGGGAGAGCAGCTCCTGCGGCATGTGATCCAGCAGGAGCCGCAGTCCGTGAACGCCCGGATCAGTCTCGCGAAGAGTTACTGCAAACGGGGGCGCCATCAGGATGCCGTCAGCCTGGCGTCCGAGGCCTTGACCCTGGCGCAAGCCCAACAGCAAGACGATTTTATCCCCGAAGCCACCCGTGTCGTGGCCCAACTCCGTGCCACCGGCAACAAGGGCAACTAGCCGCCTCCTCCCTTTCCCCGCAGCCTCTTCTAGAACCGCCTCGCAAATCATGTTATCTTCAACGCGCCTTGAATGGCACAGGTTGCTAGTCCAGTGTCCGCCGCGACTGTGAACACGCATCGGGGACACGCCTTCTCGATGTGCGATTGAGCATTGACGCATGACGAGAACGGAGAGAGCAGCTATGAACATCGACTACTAGTCAAAAGCGAGGAGTACCCCCACTATGTTACTGAGCGGAAAGAAAGGCCTCATTATCGGCGTCGCCAACAAGCACAGCATCGCCTGGGCCATTGCCCAGTCGGCCGCGGGCCAGGGCGCCCAACTGATGTTCAACTATCAGAGTGAGCGGCTGCGGGGAAATGTCGAAGAGCTCGTGGCGACCATGCCTGGCGCCAAAGCCTTTCCATGCGATGCCGGTGATGACGCACAGATCGCCGCGTTGATGGAGAACGTGGGCAAGGAAGTCGGCCAGCTCGATTTCCTCGTCCACTCCATCGCGTTTGCGCCCCGGGAGGAACTCACAGGCCAATTCGTCAACACGACCCGGCAGGGTTTCGCGACGGCCCTCGATGTCAGCGCCTATTCCCTCGTGGCTTTCACACGCGCGGCCTTGCCCCTCATGAACAATGGCGGATCCGTGGTCACATTGAGCTATCTCGGCGCGGAGCGCGTCGTGCCGCATTACAACGTCATGGGCGTGGCCAAGGCGGCCCTCGAAGCCTCCGTGCGCTACCTCGCCAACGACCTGGGTCCCCAAAACATTCGCGTGAATGCCATCTCTGCCGGGCCGATCAAGACCCTCGCCGCTCGCGGCGTCTCCGGGATCAGCAAGATGGTCGATCACCACAAAGAGTTTGCGCCGCTCCGCCGCGCCACCGAGCAAGGCGAAGTCGGCGATACGGCACTCTTTCTAGTGAGCTCACTGGGACGAGGCATTACCGGTGAAGTGATCTACGTGGATGGCGGGTATAACATTCTCGGATCGCTGGCTTCGGTTGAGTGACGGTGAAGCGTCTCTTGTGAAGCGTGAAGCGCGAGCCTCATCTCGCGAGAGACGAGATACGACCGACGCGTCACGCGCGATCGCTACTCGATCGTTCCTCTGAGCGCTTTCAGTCGCCCCTGCTTCTTCTTGCTCTCGATCCGCCGGTTCTGAGAGCCCTTCGTCGGCTTGGTGGGCCTACGTTTCTTCCGCGGGATCGCCACGCTCTGAATCAAGAGGCAGAGCCGTTTCAGGGCATCTTCCCGGTTGCGCTCCTGAGTGCGATGCTGCTGCGCCTTTATCGTAATCACGCCGTCATCTGAGATCCGAGTATCCCGCAGCTTCAGCAGCTCTTCCTTATAGAACGGCGGCAAGGACGACGCCTTGATGTCGAACTGCAAATGGATGGCCGTGGAGACTTTGTTGACGTTCTGTCCTCCGGCTCCCTGCGACCGCACGGCATGAATGTCGATTTCAGAGTCAGGGATGGTGACGTGTGATGAGATGTGCAGCATCGTCAAGGAGTGTACTCCAGGCGAGCCGATCTCACAATTGCCGCAGTGGAGGTACAATTTTGATCACGGGGAAATTGACCGGATGAGGGGGAAAGCCTACTGCAGTTCAGGCACGCGGTCGATGATGCGGAGGCGGACGTCGTTCCCGAGTTGAATCTGCACCATCTTAGTCGCCAGCCTTGTGCGGATTTGGTTCACGTCTTCGACCGTGAATTCGAGCGTGCCCCCGCAGCGTTCGACCAGGTGATAGAGCAGCAACGTGGTCAGGTAGCTGACTTCTTCGTCGTTCGCATGTTCGCTGAAATTGAGGATTTGCGGCATGATCGTCCAGCCTCTCCGTGGGTGACGGCTAGTTATCGCCGAATTGAGCGCTGATCGACAATGCCCCAAAAGATGGGGGTTCCGCAAGCGACACTTTTGTACAAAGAGGAAGCGGGGCTCAACAGTCCCGAGGCGGAGGGTTACGATTGATAGCTGTCGATCGGTGGACAGGTGCAGACCAGATGCCGGTCGCCATAGGCTTCATCGATCCGGCCGACGCTCGGCCAGAATTTGTTGGCGCGCACCCAGGAAGTCGGGAACGCCGCCTGCTCTCTGGTGTAGGGACGGTTCCAGTCTGTGGCCGTCACGCTGGATGCGGTGTGCGGCGCGTTTTTGAGCAGGTTGTTGGTGCGGGGCTGACGGCCATCGATGATGTCCTGGATTTCCGCACGAATGGCGATCATCGCCTCGCAGAATCGATCCAGCTCAGCCTTCGATTCGCTTTCCGTCGGCTCGATCATGAGGGTGCCGGCCACCGGGAACGAGACGGTCGGCGCATGGAAGCCATAGTCCATCAGGCGTTTGGCCACATCCATAGCTTCGACTCCGGAGGATTCCTTGAACGGCCGCAGGTCGAGGATGAACTCGTGGGCGACATGTCCGGTGACGCCGGTGTACAGGATGGGATAGTGCTTCTCCAGCCGTTTCGCCATGTAGTTCGCGTTGAGGATGGCCACCTGCGTGGCGGTCTTCAACCCGTCGCGGCCCATCAAAGCAATGTAGACCCAGGAAATCGGAAGAATGCTTGCGCTCCCGTAGGGAGCCGCGGACACCGGGCCGATCGACCCCTGCCCGCCCAATCCGGTGACGGGATGGCCCGGAAGAAAGGGCGCCAGATGACGGGCGACGCCGATCGGTCCGACGCCAGGTCCTCCTCCGCCGTGGGGGATGCAAAAGGTCTTGTGCAAATTGAGGTGGCAGACATCCGCGCCGATATCGCCCGGCCGGCAGAGTCCCACCTGGGCATTCATGTTGGCCCCATCCATATACACCTGGCCGCCGTGCGTGTGGACGATCTGGCAAATGCGGCGCACATCGGCTTCGAACACGCCGTGGGTCGAGGGGTAGGTGAGCATGAGCGCCGCCAGCCTGGCCCGATGAGTTGCGGCTTTGGATTCGAGATCGGCCAAGTCGACGTTTCCCTGCTTGTCGCAGGCGACGACGACGACGGTCATGCCGACCATGGCCGCGCTCGCCGGGTTCGTGCCATGGGCCGATACGGGTATCAGGCAGATATCTCGGTGCGGTTCCCCCTGTGCGCGGTGGTAGGCGCGAATAACGCTGAGCCCGGCGTATTCGCCTTGAGAGCCGGCATTCGGCTGGAGTGAGACGGCGTCAAAGCCCGTGATTTCAGCCAGCCATGATTCCAGTTGATGAAAGAGCTTCTGGTAGCCTTTGGTCTGGTCGGCCGGAGCAAAGGGGTGCAAATGCGCGAATTCCGGCCAGGTGACGGGGAGCATCTCCGCCGTGGCGTTCAATTTCATGGTGCAGGAGCCCAGCGGAATCATGGAATGCGTGAGAGACAGATCTTTCGCCTGCAACCGGTGCAGGTACCGGAGCATCTCATGTTCGGCATGATAGCGGTGGAAGATCTCATGCGTGAGAAACGGGCTGGTCCGCGTCAGTTTGGGCGGATAGCTGAGATCGACGGCCTGAGTCAGATCGGCGAGCGTGAAGGGCAGCCGTTCCTGCCCCGCAAAGATCTCCAGCAGGGTGCGCACTTCTTCTTCGGTGCTGACCTCATCCAGCGACAGGCCGATCGCGCCATCCTCATAGGTGCGGAAATTGAAATTCCGTTCATGCGCTCTGGTAAGAATCGTATGGCTGTGACTGTTCGGGATGCGGACACGGAGGGTGTCGAAGAAGACCTCCGGGCCGACATCGAACCCCAGGCGGCGCAATCCATCGGCCAGGAGGAGCGTCAATCCATGGACGCGTCTGGCGATGCGGCGCAGTCCCTCCGGCCCATGGTAGACCGCATACATGCTGGCCATAATCGCGAGCAGCACTTGAGCCGTGCAGATATTGCTCGTCGCTTTCTCGCGGCGGATATGCTGTTCGCGCGTTTGGAGTGCCAGCCGGTAGGCCGGCTTGCCTGAGACGTCCTTTGAGACGCCGACGATGCGGCCCGGCATCTGGCGCTTAAATTCATCCGTCGTCGTCAGAAACGCGGCATGCGGTCCGCCGAATCCGACCGGGACGCCGAATCGCTGGCTGGATCCGACGGCGATGTCCGCGCCGATTTCTCCCGGCGAGCGGAGCAGCGTGAGCGCCAGCAGATCGGTGGCTATAACGACGAGCACGCCGGCTTCGTGTGCGCGAGCCACGAGGGCGCTCACATCACCCACATAGCCGTCGGTGGTCGGGTATTGGAGCAGCAGGCCGCATAACTGGGGGGCGGAGACCTGTATCGACGTAGTCGCGCCGGTGCGGATCGTCATGCCCAGCGGTTCGGCCCTGGTCCGGAGGACGGCGAGCGTCTGGGGATGGCAGTCCTGCGAGACGAAAAACTCCTTCCGCTCCTGGCCTCTGGAGCGCGTGATGCTGAGGCACATGACCATGGCTTCGGCGGCGGCGGTGGCCTCGTCCAGCAGCGAGGCGTTGGCCAGCGGGAGGCCTGTGAGATCGCCGACCATCGTTTGAAAGTTCACCAGTGCTTCGAGTCGGCCTTGGGAGATTTCCGCCTGATACGGAGTGTATTGCGTATACCATCCCGGGTTTTCAAGAATGTTGCGTTGGATCACGCCGGGGGTGACGCAGTTGTAGTAGCCCATACCGATCAGGGAGCGATACACCTGATTATGTGAGGCGATTTGCTTGAGATCCGCCAACACGGCCTGCTCTCCCCGGTGCATCGGGAGATTGAGCGGTGCATGAAGCTGGATGTCTTTCGGAACGGTCACGTCGCAGAGGGCTCTCATGGAGGGCAACCCTATCGTGGCCAGCATCTCCTGGAGGTCGGCCTCCGTCGGCCCCAGGTGCCGGTGGAGAAAGTGATCCGTCGGTTGAAGGAAATCCGGCTCGAGCGGTGTCATCCGCGTGCCCTCGTGATCATGTGGGTGGCCTGGGACAATTTAATCGGGCGGCAGAGTACCATGCTGTTGTCCCATTTCCAAGCTGTTCTTTGCCCGCCCATGATGACCTTGCGCTCCCCTGGAGAGTTCTGTAAGTACTGTGATGGGCGGGTGCCTTATGTCCTGTGAGAGAGGGTTCCATGGCAGCGCAGAATCCGCACATACATGATCTGCTGATCGTCGGGGCCGGCCTGGCAGGCATGCGCGCGGCCTTGGCGGCACCGGCCCATCTTGACGTCGCTCTGATCTCGAAAGTCCACCCCGTCCGGAGTCATTCCGTGGCCGCCCAAGGCGGCATCAATGCGGCGCTCGGAGAAAACGACTCGTGGGAGGCGCACGCGTTCGATACGGCCAAGGGCGGCCTCTATCTCGGCGATCAAGACGCCATTGAGGCGATGTGCCGGGAGGCGCCCGACGATATTCTCGAACTCGAACGGATGGGGGTTATTTTCAGCCGCGACGTTCACGGGCGCATCGCCCAGCGGCCTTTTGGAGGGGCGGGATTTCCTCGCACCTGTTATGCAGCCGACCGCACCGGCCATGCGCTCCTGCACGCCCTCTATGAACAGATCCTCAAGCGCCGCACCGCGGTCTATGAAGAATGGTATGTCACCTCTCTGGTTGTCGAGGACGGGATGTGCCGCGGGGTCATTGCCTGGGACCTGCTCCATGGCGGGTTGCAGCTGATTCAGGCCAGAGCCGTGATTCTGGCGACGGGCGGGAGCGGGCGGGTGTTTTTCACCAGTACGAACGCCGTGATCAATACCGGGGACGGCATGGCCCTGGCCTATCGTGCGGGCGCGCCCTTGATGGATATGGAGTTCGTGCAGTTTCACCCGACCACGCTAAGGGATACCGGCATTCTTATTACGGAGGGGGCGCGCGGGGAAGGCGGATATCTGCTCAACACGCTCGGAGAGCGGTTCATGAAACGGTATGCGCCGGAGCAGATGGAACTGGCGACCCGCTCCACGGTCTCGCTGGCGATCGGCCAGGAAATTCTCGAAGGCCGTGGAGTCGAGGGTTGTGTGCTCCTGGATCTCCGGCATCTCGGCCGGGCGAAGATTCTTGAACGGTTGCCTCAAATCCGGCAGTTGTCGATAGAATTTGCCGGGCTGGATCCGGTTGAAACTCCCATTCCCATCAGGCCCGGCGCGCACTATCAAATGGGCGGGGTCCGGACAAATCAGTGGGGAGAAACCTCGGTCGCCGGTTTGTTTGCCGCAGGAGAATGCGCCTGCGTGAGCGTGCACGGCGCCAACCGGCTCGGCGGCAATTCGCTCCTGGAAACGATAGTGTTTGGCCGGCGGGCCGGAACAAGGGCCGGCGAATATCTCCGAGGGGTCGATCATGTTCCGATTCCCGTCTCGCATCTGGCCGATGAAGAGCGGCGCGTGCAGGCGCTGCTCTCTCAGCGCGGGAGCGAACGGTCCTGGCAGGTGCGGGACGAGCTCGGCACCGTCCTGAGCACGAATCTCGGGATCTTTCGCACGAAGGAGTCGATGACGGCGGCTCAGGACAAGGTCCGCGAATTACAGCATCGTGCGGCGCAGGTGAGGGTGGAGGACAAAGGGCGCGTATTCAACAGCGATTTAATCCAGGCGCTGGAGCTGCAGTGCCTCGTGGAATTGGCCGGGACGATCGTCGCGGGCGCGCTGGCGCGGGAAGAGAGCCGCGGGGCCCACTACCGGTCGGATTTTCCCGCGCGCAACGACGCGATGTGGCTCAAGCACACGATCGCGCAGCGAACATCCGATGGCCCGGTCCTGTCGTATGCCCCGGTGACGATCACCCGATTTCAGCCGAAGTAGCGGCCTTGTCTCACGTGGATTGTCGCAGGTCTTGTCCGCAGCACGTTCCCGGATCGTGCCCGGGATTGCCGTTGGCAGGTTTGGTATAATCAGCGCCTAGCGGGGTGTTCATGCGCGTCCTGGTCATTGAAGACGAAACCAAAGTCGGCTGCTTCATCAAGCGGGCGCTTGAGGAAGAGAGCTATGCCGTCGATCTCTGCGAGGACGGCGCCAAAGGGCTTGAGATGGCCCTGGCAACGAACTACGACTTGATCATCGTCGATCTCATGCTCCCGTCGATGTCGGGGATGGAGATCCTGAAAGCCGTTCGTCGCGAGCGCATTCAAACCCCGATGATGATTCTGACGGCGCAGTCCCAGGTGGACCAGCGTGTGAAAGGGCTCGATGCCGGCGCCGACGACTACCTGACCAAACCGTTTGCGATTGACGAATTGCTGGCCCGTGTGCGCGCGCTCCTGCGGCGGGGTTCAACGGAAAGTCCCGGCATTCTCCAGATCGACGATCTGGTGTTGAATCCGGCCACGCGCGAGGTTACCCGGGAGGGGCAGCGGATCGACCTCACGTTGAAGGAATACGCGTTGCTGGAATACCTCATGCGCCACACCGGCCGTGTGCTCACGCGGCCGATGATCTCCGAGCACGTGTGGAATCAGGACTTCGATACGTTCACCAACGTCATTGACGTCTACGTCAACTATCTGCGCAACAAGATCGATCGGGGCCGGGCCAAGAAACTCATTCACACCATTCGCGGCAGCGGGTACATGTTGAAGGCCGACTAGCAGGATGCTGACACTGTCTGTCTTGCGCATTCAGGACAACCCTGGGCGACCGGCTTGTGTAGGAGCCTGGTGATGCCGCTCCGCGTCCGGCTGACGATCTGGTACGGCAGTACACTGGCGCTCGTGCTCATTATCTTCTCCGTCGTTTTGTACAGCGTCACCGCGCGGAGTCTCCGCGACGAAGTCGATCAGGCGCTGGAGGAAACGGCGACCGCCGCCGTCCGTTCGCTGGAAGAGCGCGGCTTCCTGCCTCTGATCGACGAAGAATCATTGCTCTCGCAGTTTCCCGAGCTTGCGCGCATCGACAAGTTCTTTCAGATCTTCAGCCCGTCGGGGACGATCACGATTCGTTCCCCCAATATCAAGCAGCATGAAGTCCCCTTGAGCCGTCTGGCGATCGAAGCGAGCGTCAGCGGAAAGACGATCTTCGAGTCAGCCCGCTATCCCAAAGAGCCGCCGCTCCGGCTGATCTCGATGCCGATCATGTATCGGGGGAGCCTGCTGTATATCGTGCAGGTCGGCACCTCGATGAAATCCATCGAGGACACCTTGCAACGTCTTCTGCTGGTGCTCCTCGTGACGATGCCGATCGCCCTGGCGGTGTCGCTGGCCAGCGGCTGGTTTTTGGCCGGCCGGGCGCTGCGGCCTGTGGATGCCATCACCCTGGCGGCGCAGCGCATTGCCGCGGGGGATCTCAGCCAGCGGCTGACGGTGTCGACGTCGCCGGACGAGATTGGCCGGCTGGCGCACACCTTCAACGACATGATCGGGCGCCTTGATGCCTCATTCCGGCAGATCCGCCAATTCAGCAGCGATGCCTCACACGAACTCCGGACACCGCTGACGGTCATGAAAGGAGAGACCGAACTGGTGCTCCGGCGGCCTCGCCCTCTCGCCGACTACCAATCGGTGCTCGAAAGCAATCTGGAAGAAATCGACCGGATGACGCACATCGTCGATGAATTGCTCTTTCTCTCCCGGGCCGACATGGGAGAAGTGAGAATGGAAGCGTTGCCCGTCGAGCTGGAATCGCTGGTGGAAGACATCCACCGCCAGGCGACCTTGCTCGGGCAGGATCGGCAGATCGACGTGGTGCTGGGGACGATGATGCCGGCGGCTGTGCAGGGCGACGAATTGCGTCTGCGGGAGCTCCTGCTGAATCTGGTGGAGAACGCCATCAAGTATTCCCATCCAGGCGGGAAGGTCGAGATCTCCCTCATCACAGAGGGAGCGCAGGCCAAGTTGTCGGTCACCGATCAAGGGATCGGCATTGCGCCCGAGGACCAGCGGCGTATCTTCAACCGGTTCTTCCGGACCGACGCGGCGCGGGGGCATACCAAGAAAGGAACGGGTCTCGGGTTGGCCATCTGTACCTGGATTGCGGAATCTCACAAGGGCCGGATCGATGTCACCAGTCAGCCGGGCCTCGGCTCCACCTTTGCCGTGACGTTGCCGCTTGCGCCCGCTGCTGCTTAGCTACTTCTAATTCGCTCCTAATCCTCTTCTCATCGCCGGTTGTTACCGTGATTCGTATTCATATCTGAGAGTACGAGGGCACCGGTTTCATCTATTAAAAGGGGGGACCTATGAGACAGAGCGTTCGAAGCACAGTGGGATCCGTCGTCGCCCTTGCGGCGGTGGGAGCGGTCTTGATGTGGGGCGGGCAATCGTCGATCTCGTCCCATGCATTCGGCGGGACGCAGGCGAATGCCGGTGGTCCGGTCGCTTTGCCGGCAGCGCCGGCTTCGAACGGATTTGCCGAGGTGGCCAAGGCCGTCACGCCCGCGGTGGTGAATATCACCACTGTCACCGGCGAGAAAGTCTCCGAGGGCCGGAACGTGCCGGATGAATTGCGCGACAGGATGGAGGAGTTTTTCGGCGGGCCGGGGGGACCGTCCGGCCCGCGTGGATTCCGTGGACCTCAGGGACCGGGTGAGCCTCGGGGACACCGTGGCGGAGGCCAGGGCTCAGGGGTGATCGTTTCGAGCGATGGCTATGTGCTGACGAACAACCATGTCATCGATGGCGCGCGGGAAGTGACGGTGACTCTTCCCGACAAGCGTGAATTCAAGGGCAAGATCGTCGGGGCCGATCCCAAAACGGATTTGGCGGTCGTGAAGATTGACGGACAGAACCTTCCGACGGTGGCCTGGGGCGATGCGACGAAGCTGCAGGTCGGTGAATATGTACTGGCCGTCGGCAATCCCTTTGGGCTGAATTCGACGGTGACGCTCGGCATTGTCAGCGCGCTGGGGCGCGGGCGCATGGGGATCACGCAGTACGAAGATTTCATTCAAACCGACGCGGCCATCAATCCTGGCAACTCCGGCGGCGCGCTGGTGAACACACGCGGTGAGTTGGTCGGGATCAACACGGCGATTTTCTCCCAGACCGGCGGGTATCAGGGTGTCGGATTCGCCGTCCCGACCAGTATGGGCAAGCCGATCTATGAAAGCCTGATCAAGACGGGCAAGGTTGTCCGAGGCTACCTAGGCGTCGGCATTCAGGACCTCAGCCAGGATCTGGCGAAGTCGTTTGGCATCAAGGATGCCAAGGGGGCGCTGGTCAGTGATGTGAAAGAGGAGAGCCCGGCGGATCAGGCCGGCCTGAAGCAGGGCGATGTGATTATCTTCTATCAAGGTTCACCCGTCGAGGATGCCGTGGCCCTCCAGCGCCTGGTGACCAGGACTGCGGTGGGCACGAAGGTGCCGGTCAAGGTCATTCGTGACGGGCGCGAGAAGGACCTGACGGTGACGATTGCGGAGCAGCCGGATACGACCAGGATCGCCAAAGCCGACCAGACTGAAGCGGACTATGCCTTTGCCGGCGTTGCCGTGCAGGATCTCGATCGGGAGACGGCCAAGGAACTGGGGCTGAAAGGCAAGACACAGGGCGTGGTCGTCACCAGTGTGGAGCCGGACAGCGGGGCTGAAAAAGCCGGTCTGATGCCAGGCGACGTGATCCGGGAGATCAACCGTCAGCCGGTCAAGTCGGTGAAGGAGTTCGAGAAGGTTTCGTCAGCAGTCAAGAAGGGGGAGAACGTTCTGATCCTGATCAATCGCCGTGGCAGTTCCTTGTTCCTCACCGCGAAAGTCTAATAGTGCAATTCAGGGGGTGGGGCACGGGCCTCACCCTCATCCCTAAAGGCTATTCCAAACGGCCGTTCAGCAAGGTCGCAGCGAGTCGTACCCTTTGGGGTACGTTGAGGGCCTAAACGACGCGAGAAGGAAGCCGGCGGGCATTTCCTTCATCCTGTTAATCGAAGACGACAGTCTTCCTGCCATACACCAGCACGCGATGCTCAATATGGCGCCGCACCGCGCGGGCCAGCACAATTTCCTCCAGGTCGCGTCCTTTCCTCACGAGGTCATCTACCGTGTCCCGGTGTCCGACGCGAATGACGTCCTGCTCGATGATCGGTCCCTCGTCCAGATCTTCCGTCGCGTAATGGGCCGTCGCTCCGATGATCTTCACACCCCGCTCGTAGGCCTGGCGATAGGGATTCGCTCCGATGAAGGCCGGAAGGAAGGAGTGATGGATATTGATCACCGGGCAACCGATCTGCGAGAGAAAGTTCGCGCTGAGTATCTGCATGTATCGGGCCATCACGACCAACTCCACACGATATTCCTTTAGTTTCGACACGACCTGCTCCTCCTGCTGCGGCTTCGTCTCCTTCGTGACGGGATAGACCGCAAACGGTATCTTGAAGAGCTCGGCCCAACTTGCGCAGGTATCGTGGTTGGAGATGATGGTGGGGATGTCGATGCGGAGTTCATCGCGCCTGTGTCGCTGAAGCAGGTCTGCCAGACAATGATCCTGCTTGGAGACGAGCATGCCAACCCGGAGGCGATGGCTTGAGGGATGTACCTCAAAGCGCATGTCGAAGATCTTCGCGATGGGCGCAAAGGCGGCGGGAATCTCGTTCGGGGGAATCTGCAACCCTTCCGTCGAGAACTCCATCCGCATCAGAAAGTCATTCGTCTCCTCGTCGGTGTGATGATCCGAGTCGAGGATGTTCCCGCCAAACTCATGAATGAAACCGGAGACGCGGGCCACAATGCCTTTCCGGTCTTTGCAGTGGATCAGGATGACGACGGACTCTTTGCGATTCGCGGTCATAGCGGGTTGGTCCCTTTCTTCCGTTGACAAGAGATGCGTCAGATCATAAGGGTGCCGTGAACGGTCCTGGAGAGTGCCTATGACACGATGTGGCCCACGAGATCGTAGGTGGCGGCGTCCGTAATCTCGACCTTCACGAGATCGCCCGGGTTCGCGCTGCCGTCATTGATATAGACGACGCCGTCGATCTCAGGGGCCAGACCTTCATGCCGCCCTTCCAGCAAGAGCGGGGTTTCTTCGGACGGCCCATCGACCAGGACCTCCATGACCGAGCCGATGCGTGCCTGGCCCTTCGCGGCGGCAATCTCTTCCTGTATGGCGAGCAACTCATTGCGCCGTTCGTCCATTATGGCTCGCTCAACCTTGTCGTCCAACGAGATCGCGGTCGTATCTTCTTCATCCGAGTAGAGAAATACGGCAACCCGGTCGAATTCCTTCTCCGTCACATAGGTCTTGAGCTCCTGGTAGGCCTTTTCCGTCTCACCGGGAAATCCTACGATGAAGGCCGTCCGGAAGGTCACGCCGGGAATGCGGGTACGGATGCGGTCCACGAGTTTGTCGATGGCGGCGCGAGTCCCCAGCCGATGCATGCGCTTCAGCATCCGGTCATTGATATGTTGCAGCGGCATGTCGATGTACTTGGTAATCTTCTCCTCACCGGCATAGAGGTCGAGCAGGTCGTCGGTCACTTGCTGGGGGTACAGATAGAAGGGTCTGATCCACCGGATGTCCGTCACCTTCACGAGCGCGCGGAGCAGGGTGGTCAATCCGCCTCGAATGCCCAGATCGACGCCGTAGTTGATCGTATCCTGTGAAATCAGGTTGATTTCTTTCACCCCTTCTGCGGCGAGCCGTTCGGCTTCGGCCACAATTGATTCGACCGGGCGGCTGCGTTGCTTCCCCCGCATGATGGGAATCGCGCAGAAGGCGCAGTTCCGATTGCACCCTTCGGCGATCTTCACATAGGCGCTGTGCGCCTTCCCGAGGCGGAGGCGAGGGGCGTCGGCGTCGTAGAGATACGGAGGCTCGCTGATCCAGAGCCGTTGCTGCCGTTTCTTGGGGGCCAAGAGGTCCCGACAGATCGTCGCGATCTTCCCGAATTCTCCGGTTCCCACCACTCCATCCAATTCCGGAAGTTCTTTGAGCAGATCACCCTGGTACCGTTGCGCAAGACAGCCCGCGGCAATGAGCACCCGACAGGCGCCCTTTTTCTTCAGCTTGCCATGTTCGAGGATGGTGTTGATGGATTCCTGCTTGGCCTCTTCGATAAAGCCGCAGGTATTGATGATGACGACTTCGGCCTTCTTCGGGTTGCCGGTCAACTGAAAGCCGTCGTTGACGAGCGTGCCGAGCATGACCTCCGAGTCCACCTGGTTTTTTGAACAGCCCAGGTTCACGAAACCGATAGTCGGTTTTTTGCCGGCCACAGCCGTCTTTGCGAGAACAGCCTTCTTCGTCGTCTTTTTCCGGTCGAGTTGGATTAGCGGTGTAGACATCCAGGCAGTCTACGGGACGGTGAAAAATTCTGTCAACTTCGTGCCCCTTGCCCCTTGCCTCTTGCCTCCCGTAAAGTGCAGCCATGATTCGGACATTCCAAGGCATCAAGCCGACCATTCCCGATTCCTGCTTTATCGAAGATACGGCCGTCGTGATCGGCGACGTCGTCATGGGCGAGGCCTGTAGTGTCTGGTTCAACGCCGTGATCCGTGGCGATGTCCACTACATCCGCATCGGGAACCGGACGAATGTTCAGGATCTCTGCATGCTCCATGTGACCCACGACACCCATCCTCTCATCATCGGCAACGAGGTGACCATCGGACATAGCGTGGTGCTGCACGGTTGCACCATCAAGGATCGTGTCCTGGTGGGGATGGGGGCGATTGTCATGGACGGCGCGGTGATCGGAGAGGATTCGGTCGTCGGGGCCGGGGCGCTGGTGGTGGAAGGCACCATTGTGCCGCCCAAAAGTTTGATCCTGGGATCGCCTGCGAAGGTCAAGCGCGCGGTGACCGAGCAGGAATTGGCCTGGGTCAAGGAGTCGGCGGAGAACTACGTGCAGTACGCCCGCCAATATCTCAGCGATACGGCGAAGCCCACCGGGTTTCGCCCGTAGCCACGCGTTGTCCCTTTACCCCGTACCGATTTTCACAAAACAGATCGGGTCTCCCACCAATGCCGTGGGATATTGCCGCCGTTCGACACGGTAGGGGATCTTTTTCCGATGGCACCAGTCGGCGATCCACACTACTTCTTCTGTCGAGGTCGTCATCAATCCGGGGAGGCTCAGCTTCGGCAGGCAGCGATCGACGATCGACCGCACAATCCGCCGCTGTTGTTCAAACCGGCGCGGGTCGAAGCTCACGGGATCGGCGGTCCCGTAGGAAAGCGGAGCCAGGTTGGGAAAGCGTTCCGGGTCATTCAGGACGCTGACCATCCAGAGATGGTCGAAACGGCCCTGAGCCTTGGCCGCATCCTGGCTATGAAATCGCACCGGCAGACTGCGACAGGCACGGTTCAGCGCCGCCACCTCGGTGCGTCTCAGATTGTAGGGCTCGACGGTGCGGCCCAACTCAAGCGCTTCCGCCAACAACGGGGGTAGTTCCGCCACACCGGCACCCACATACAGGCTCCGGCCCTGCGGGGCGAGACGTTGGCAGAGAGCCTGGGCGATCTGTGCGCCAAGCCTCTGGCAGGGTCCTCGTTTGGCCCGCCAAAATTCATCGCCCCCCTCGTAGCAATAGACGCGGCCCAAGGTCGTGTAATCCAGGCGGCTGAACACATCGCTGATGACGCGTCGTATGGAACGGTGCAGTGTCGCGGCCATTATTCCTCAAGCTGGTTGGCGGCCAATGAGCGCACGGCGGCGGTCACCGCATCGGCCACGGATGAAAGAAAGTCGAAGTTGAGCGTATCGATGGTATCGGTCGATCGATGGTAGTGGGGATTTCTGAAATTAGCCGTGTCGGTGATCATGACGGCGGGGAAGCCCTGCTCCCAAAAGGCCGTATGGTCGCTTCGTCTGGTGTCGGGGAGCTGTTCGCCGTTGCCCGGGACAATCAAGGGGACGACCGGGACAGAGAGGCTCATGGCCTGCGCTACCGTGCTGGTCAACGAAGCAGAGGCCTGATTGCCGATGATCGCGAGAAAATTGCCAACGGTCGGGACGGTGACGGGAATGCCCGGCGGAGTTTTCTGTGATCCTTCTTTGTCGCTCGCATAGCCGACGCACTCAAGGACGATCGCTCCGTGAATCGATTGGCTGGTGGCCGCGAGATGTGTGGTGTAAGCCTGGCTTCCCAAGAGGTCCTCTTCCTCCAGGCAAAACGCGATGAACTGCACGGGGCGGGCAAGATCCGTCTGCGCAAGTCGCCCGGCGACTTCGATGAGCACCGCCAGGCCGCTGGCGTTGTCGTCCGCGCCGGGCGAGCCTTCGACGGTATCGTAGTGGGCGGCCAGGATCAGCGGAGCTGATGACTGGCCCTTCGCGGCCGGCCTGGTCGCGATCAGATTGTCGTAGAAACTTCCCCAGGCTTCGAATCGATGCGTGGTTACGTCGAGCCCCTGTCTGGCGAATGCTTGCGTGAGGTAGGCCGCCGTGTCTTGCAGGGCTGCGGGAGACGTGTGGGGATGCCGCTCTCTGGCGAGATGGATAAGATGTGGGGTGAGGTCATCAGCCACGCGCGGGGATTCCTTGCATCGAGATGCTACGACACAATCTCGGTGCCGATGCCTTTGCGGGTGAAGATTTCCAGCAAGAGCGCGTGGGGAATGCGGCCGTCGATGATATGGGCTTTCCCGGCGCCGCCGACCAGCGCGTCGAGGCAGGCCTGCACCTTGGGCAACATGCCCTCGCCGATGACGCCCTTTTTCACCATCCGCTGCACATCTTTGCGCGACACGGTGGAGAGGTGGCGGCTGTTCGCGTCGCGGATGCCTTTCACGTCCGTCATCATGACCAGCTTTTCGGCATGGAGTGAGGCGGCGATCGCACCGGCGACGAGGTCCGCATTGATGTTGTAGGTGTTGCCTTCCCGGTCCGTCCCGATGGGAGCGATGACGGGGATGTAGTGATCCTGCTGGAGTTTCAGCACCAGGCTGGGATCGACGGATTGCACTTCTCCGACGAGCCCGAAATCGCCCTGGTCGTCCCCTTCGAGATCTTTGCCCAGACTGTCCGCCCAGGCCTTGGCCGTCAGCGGGCGTGCCATGATGAGCCCGCCGTCTTTTCCGCTGAGTCCGACGGCCCGTCCTCCATGGCGATTGAGGAGTTCCACAATCTCCATGTTGATCTTGCCGGCCAGGACCATCTCGACGATTTCCATCGTGGCTTCGTCGGTCACCCGGACACCGTGGCGAAACTTGGCTTGGATGCCCAGCCGGGTGAGCATCTTGTCGATCTGCGGTCCTCCGCCATGCACGATGACAGGGTTGAGCCCGACGTATTTCAGCAGGACGACATCTTCGGCAAACCGTTCCTTCAGCGCGGTCTCTGTCATCGCGTGGCCGCCGTACTTGACGACCACGGTTTTGCCACGGAAGGTCCGGATATAGGGGAGCGCCTCGATCAGAACGTTGGCCTTTTTAATCAATCGATTCATGTACGCCTCCGGCGTTAGGCAAGGGGGGACGGGGCTAGAGGCGAGCGGGGTTAGTCTTGTCCACGGGTCTCTCGCCACTTGCCTGCATTAGAGAATATACCGGCTCAAGTCCTGGTCCTTCACGATGTCCTTCAAGCGCTCACGCACGTAGGCGGCGCTGATCGGAACGGTTTTGTCCGGCCACTCCGGCCCGGCAAACGAAATCTCCTCCAGCAGCCGCTCCATGATCGTGAAGAGACGGCGGGCGCCGATATTTTCCGTCCGCTCATTGACCTGGACGGCCAGCTCGGCGATTTCTTCGAGCCCGTCCTGCGTAAACTCGACGGTCAATCCCTCCGTGGCGAGGAGCGCCTGATACTGCCGGACCAGCGCGCCGCGCGGCTCGGTGAGGATGCGCACGAAATCGTCTTTGGTCAGCGGACTCAGCTCGACGCGAATCGGAAACCGGCCCTGGAGTTCCGGAATCAAGTCCGACGGTTTTGCCACATGGAACGCGCCCGCGGCAATAAATAAAATGTGATCGGTGAGCACCGGGCCGTGTTTGGTGTTGACGGTGCAGCCTTCCACGATCGGGAGCAGGTCGCGTTGCACGCCTTCGCGCGAGACATCCGGCCCCGCCGTTCGCTCGCGGCCCGCGATCTTATCAATTTCATCCAGAAACACAATCCCGGTCTGCTGGACTTTGGCGATCGCCTCGCGCACGACCTCGTCCATGTCGATGAGCTTCTGCGCTTCTTCCTGGGTCAATTGTTTGAGCGCGTCCGCCACTTTCATGCGCCGGTTCTTTTTCTTGCCCGGCAACATGCCGCCGAGCATGTCCTGGAGATTACTCTGCAGGTCTTCCAGGCCGCCGATATTCGAGGTCACGCCTACCGGAAGCCCCCGTTCCTTGACCTCCAGCTCGACCGTGCGCTCGTCCAGCTTGCCTTCCCGCAGCTGCAGCCGAAGCTTGGATCTGGTCGTCTCGTAGGAATCATGTCCGGCCGGGGCGGTGGAGTCGGTGGAACTCTCCACGCTTATGGGCCGGGGCGGTGGCGGCGGGAGCAGGAGATCCAGCAAGCGGTCTTCTCCGTGCTGTTCGGCCTTCTGCTGAACATCTTCGAGGCGGCCGGTCTTGACCATGTTGATGGCCAGTTCCGTCAGATCGCGAATGATCGATTCCACATCGCGCCCGACGTAGCCCACTTCGGTAAACTTGGACGCCTCGACCTTGATGAACGGGGCTTGCGCCAGTTTGGCCAGGCGGCGCGCGATCTCGGTTTTGCCGACGCCGGTCGGGCCGATCATGATGATATTCTTGGGCATGACCTCATCGCGTAGATCCGGCGCCAGTTGCTGTCGCCGCCAGCGGTTCCGGAGCGCAATGGCGACCATCCGTTTGGCGTCTTTCTGGCCGATGACGTAGCGGTTCAGCTCCTCGACGATCTGGGATGGGGTCAGGCTGTTCACATTCAACGGCGCGGTATCGGTCTTCATCTGTCCCACGGTTGTGATTTACCCTCGTAGTTCCTCAACAATAATCTGCTGGTTCGTGTAAATGTCGATGGCTCCGGCAATCATCATGGCTTCCTTCACGATGGCTGCGGCGTCCAGCTGTGAATGCCCCAGCAATGCTCTGGCTGCCGACAGGGCGTAGGGCCCCCCGGAGCCGATGGCCAGAATGCCGTCCTCCGGTTCCACCACGTCGCCGGTTCCCGAGATGATGAAGGACTGGTCCCGGCCGGCGACGGCCAGCAGCGCCTCCAGGCGGCGGAGCACGCGATCCGTGCGCCAATCTTTCGCCAGCTCGACGGCGGCTCTGGTCAGATTGCCGCGAAACTCTTCGAGCTTGCTCTCGAACTTTTCAAACAGGGTAAACGCGTCGGCGGTTGCGCCGGCAAATCCTGCCAGGACCTGGTCATGGTGCAGGCGCCGGAGCTTTTTGGCGTTTTGTTTCATGACGGTCGTGCCGACGGTTACCTGCCCGTCGCAGCCCATGGCCACCCGGCCGTCCCGTCGTACGCACAAAATGGTCGTCGAGCGAATTTTCATGATCCGGTGTCGTCCTTTTGGGGAGCCGATGGCGTCGCCGTCCTGGCCCGGGGGTGGGCCCGGTCATAGACGGCGAGGAGCTGGTCTGCTGCCAGGTGGGTGTATTTCTGTGTCGTATTGAGAGACGCATGCCCCAGCATTTCTTGAATGGACCGCAAGTCCGCCCCTTCGTCCAGCAGATGCGTGGCGTAGGAGTGGCGAAGGGCGTGTGGGCTGACGGCCCCGCCCGCGAGGCGGCTTGAATAGCGGGACACCAGGCGGGCCACGCTGCGAGTGGTGAGGCGGCCGCCGCGGTGGTTGAGGAAGAGGGGTGCCGAAGGCTGTTGTGCATGGGCCGGCAACGTCAGTGAGGCGCGATACGTTCGGATGGCTTGGAGTGCGAGGTCCCCGATCGGGACGATCCGTTCCTTCCGTCCTTTCCCGCGCAGCCGCACGAGACCGTCGTCGAAGTTGAGATCGCGTAGATTGAGGCCCACTGCTTCGCTGACACGCGCACCGGTCGAATACAGCGTTTCGAGGAGCGCCCGATCTCGCAACGCCAGAGGTGACGTTCCTTCAGGGAATTCCATCAAGATATTCGCGTCATCTTTGGTCAGGACCCGAGGTAACGGCTTGGGGAGTTTGGGGCTGCGAATCTCTTCGGCCGGATTCTTCGTGACCGTGCCTTCCCGCAGGTGAAACCGATAGAAGCTGCGCAGGCAGGCCAGCTTGCGCGACAGCGAGGATGACTTTTCGCCTTTCCGGTCCAGCCAATGGAGATAGGTGCGGATCGATTCCGCTGTAATCTCGCCGGCGTGGATCGGGCTGGGCGGCTGCTGCCTCTGACTGAGGAAGGTGGCCAATTGGGTCAGGTCTGACCGGTAGTTGCGAATGGTCTCCGGCGAGGCATTGCGCTCGACTGCAAGGAATCTCATGAAAGCGCGGATTGCGTCATCCATCGATCAAAATCCTCGCGGGCTCGCTGGGCGATGAGTTGCCGCTTCCTGTCCTTGTCTCTCGGCGGTTGCGCAAGCGGCGGAAAGAGGCCGAAGTTGGTGTTCATCGGCTGAAAGTGCTTGGGGTCGGAGGAGGACACGTGCCCCACCAGGCATCCGTGCGCTGTGGTCGGAGGGGGAGTGACGAGTGGTAAGCCAGCCAGCGCTCGCGCCGCATTGATTCCCGCGAATCCGCCCATGGCCGCCGATTCCGTATAGCCCTCGACGCCGACCAATTGCCCGGCGAAGAACAACGTACCCCGCGCCTTGAACTGCAAGGTATTCAGGAGCAGCTGCGGGGAGTTGATGAACGTGTTCCGATGGAGACTTCCATAACGAAGGAACTCGGCCTGTTCCAATCCCGGAATCATGCGAAAGACGCGTTTTTGCTCCGGATAGGTGAGCTTGGTCTGAAACCCGACCATGTTGTAGCAGGTGCGATGCACGTTCTCCGTCCGCAGCTGAACGACCGCCGTTGGTCTGGTACCGGTCCGGGGATCTTCCAGGCCGACCGGCTTGAGCGGGCCGAATAGCATGGTCTGCCGGCCTCGCTCGGCCATGACTTCGATGGGAATGCAGGCTTCGAAGTACGGCGTCTTTTCAAATTCTTTGGGCTGCACTTTCTCGGCGGCCATCAGGGCGTCGTAAAACGCGTTGTATTGGGCTTCGTTCATCGGGCAGTTCAGGTAATCGTCTCCGCCTTTGTCGTAGCGGGAGGCGGCGAAGACGATGTCCATGTTGATCGAGTCCGCGTCGATAATCGGAGAGATGGCATCGAAGAAATAGAGGTGCTGAGACTGGGTGACGGCACGGATGGCTTGCGACAATGTGTCCGACGTCAGCGGACCGGTGGCGATGATGCAGATACAGTCGGTCGGGATCTCCGTGATTTCTTCGTGAAGAATTCTGACGTTCGGATGGCCTTCGAGGGCCTGGGTAATCCTGAGTGAGAATTGATCGCGGTCCACCGCCAGCGCCGATCCCGCCGGAACCTTCGCCTGTTCGGCCGAGGCCATAATCAACGAGCCCAGGCGCCGCATTTCCTCTTTCAGAATTCCGGGTGCATTCGCCGGATCGGTCGAGCCGAGGGAATTGGAACAGACCAACTCGGCCAGGCCGCCCGTTTTATGCGCCTTCGTCATTTCCTTCGGACGCATCTCGTAGAGCGTGACTTTCGCCCCGCGCTTGGCGGCTTGCCAGGCTGCCTCTGAACCGGCCAGACCACCCCCAATGATGACGATGTCATCTCGCATGCCCACGTCCAACTCCTTACGGGATAAAAGGGAAGGGCTCATTCTAGAAACCGAGTTTTGTGTCTGTCAAGGCAGGACTGTGGGAGTCTGCATTATCCGGAGGGGGCCGATCGAATCGGAGCGCCGCACATGCTAACCCGTCCGAGGGACCTTCGTTTCGGCCATCATTGATCGAATAGGGGGGGCCATGTTAGACTCCCGCCCGGTTGGGCGATTAGCTCAGTGGTAGAGCGCTTCCTTCACACGGAAGAGGCCACAGGTTCGATACCTGTATCGCCCACCATCGTCTTCCCCATTTCCTCCCGTCTTTCCCCGCATAAGTCGTTGCTTTTACAGACAGGTAAAACTCGTTCTGTTTCTGGACAGAATGGGAGTTGTCGGCTACACTTTTCACAGAACTGGCGAAATTGAGCGCCAAGTGGTTTATGTGGTCGAACAAAGTGAGGTTAGGCATGAGAGCAATGTCTTGGGCAGCCGGAGTGGTGATGATGGCCGTTCTTGCCGCTGGATGTGGAACGACGAATCAGTCGGGGAGGGCCAGTGCGGAGCAGGAATATGTGCCTCCGACGAGTATTTATAATATTCTCGACAGCACGGCGATGATCTATTCGGATCCATCGGCGGGATCGCCGATCAATGACAATCCATGGCGGTGGGCGGGGTTTATTCTTCATCCTGTCGGGCAAGCTCTCGACTATGTGTGGAATCGGCCTCTCTATAAGCTCGCGGGCATGTTTCCCTATGCAACGGGATATACCCAGGAGGATTCGATGGTTGACGCGCAGCGTCGCTAAGCCGTCTGACGCCATTCAATTGGTAAGGCCCGTTCTCTCTTTTCTGGGGGGACGGGCCGTTTTTTTGCGCTCTTCGCATCCCAGGGCAAATCGTGTAAGGTTTGAGTGGCGGGTAGGGTGGGATTCAGAGGAGGTGTTGTGCGCGTGATTGAGCGGCACGTTCTTCTCATCGGAATCAGTCTCGTTTTCGGGTTGCTACATGGCTGTAGTGGCGCGCCTCCTCCGGTCAGGCCCGATCTTCCCCCATCTGAAAGCGATCTAGTGCTCCTTGAGTCGGTGGTCCTCTGCGACCGCAAGGCCGATGTCTTCAAGAAACTGCCTCAGGCTTCCTTGTCGTCCCGCTCATGGGGGAGCGGACAGGAGGTGGTCTATCCGGGAACTCAGAGCCCTTCGCATGGGGACGAATCCTATTTCTTTGACGAGGATGGTCTGCTCGTCGGGGCGGTGTTCAGCTTTCCCTCCGGCCTGAACCTTCAACCTTACCCGGAGTTGCGGCGGACGCTCTCGCGCCTCAAGCCTGCTCTGGAGTTTTATCTCAATGCCGCACAGCTGGCGACCAAGGCGGATATGGACAGCAGCACCATCTTTGAGACGGGGGACGAAAAGACCACCTTCCAATACCTGGTGACAGGCAATCAAGAACGGCCTGTTCTGTTGATGGCCTCCTTCACGATCGATCCCTATGCGCGGTTGTTTTCACCCTATCGCCGGGAGTTTCTTGAGCGGCTCAAGCAGCCGTCCGTCGGGAAAGGAGGGCAGAGGATTGAAAGCCAGGGAAGCGAAGACAAAGAGCCCTTCGCCTCCTTGCAACAGTTTGCCCGTGGACAGGCGGCACAACTCGCCTACTGTCAGGAGAAGAACTACGATATCGCTGCGGATGCCTATCAAAAGGCGATCACGAGCGGGTTTACGAACAAAGTCTGGCTGGCGGAAGCCCATCATCGGCTCGGGGTGTCGTGGGAGGCGAAAGGCCGGCTGGATCAGGCCAAAGCGGAGATGCTTGAGTCTCTTGCCATCAGACCGAACAGTCCCGAGGTGCTCAACAATCTCGGGACCGTTGAGCGGAAACTGGGCAATAAAGCCGCTGCCCTCAGCCTGTTTGAAAAGGCGGTGATCCTGCGCCCCAACTATGCCATGGCCCGCTACAACCTGGCCGAGGCGTATGAGCCGGTCAACCCCAAGCGGGCTATCACTGAGTATGAAACGTTCCTCGTCCTTGTCGAAGGGATTCCGGAGGAAGAGGGACGTGTCGCGCACGTCAAGGAACGGCTGAAGACGTTGAAAAAACATTGAATCGGAGTTGGCCGGAGGCGCGGTCAGCGGCGGGCTTGTTCTTCCTGTTCCTGGAGCGTTTTGCACTCGATGCAGAGGGTGGTGACGGGGCGGGCCTTCAATCGCTTGTAGGGGATGTCTTCACCGCACCGCTCGCAGATGCCGTAAATCCCTACTTTCATCCGGTCCAAAGCCTCATCGATTTTCTTGAGCAACTTCTGCTCGCGCTCGCGGATGCGCATGGAGAAATGTTGATTCACTTCCGCAGAGGCTTGATCGCTCACATCCGGAAGTGCCTCCTGGTCCTGGTGCTGCGTGAGCACTTCGCCCACTTCGCCTAAGAGGTTGGCCCGCTGGCGCTCCAGCGCCCGGCGGATATCAGGATATCTGGTCTTTGGGGCGGAGGATTTCGACGCGGTGGATTTTGATGCGCGTGCGGAAGTCGAGGATTTCTTCGAGGGAGCCCGTTTGGCGGAAGGACGTGCCTTCATAAGCCTCACCAGCAAGAGCCGCAGTAAAGGAGTCGGGAATATAACAGTCTGATGGAGAGAGGGTCAACGGGAATGGGAGGCTCCCGTTAAAGATCGCGCCGACCTTCAATTGACTTGAGCAATGTGACCTCGTCGGCGTATTCGATGTCCATTCCCACCGGTATGCCGTAGGCAATCCGGGACACCCGCACGCCATAGGGCTTCAGCAGCCTGGTGAGATAGATGGCCGTGGCTTCCCCTTCGATGGTGGGGCTCGTGGCCAGGATGATCTCATCGACACCGCCGGGCTTCACGCGTTCCACAAGTTCTTCGGCGCGAATATCTCCGGGCCCGACTCCATCGAGGGGAGACAGCGAACCCAGGAGAACGTGGTAGAGACCGCGATAGCCCGCCGCACGTTCAATCGCGTAAATCGTGCTCGGCTCTTCCACGACGAGGATCTTCGTCCGATCACGTTTCGGGTCGCGGCAAAACTCGCACAACTCGCCTTCGGCGATATTCCGGCATTGCCGGCAAAACGCCAATCCGTCCTTGACGGCGCGAATCGCATCGGCCAGGCGGAGCGCCTCTTCCCGGTCGAGTTTCAGCAGGTGAAACGCCAGCCGTTGGGCGCTCTTCTGCCCCACACCGGGAAGGCGGACAAGCTCCTTTACCAGCCGGGCGAGCAAGCCTTGTTGGTCGATAGCCATACCGTCGCCTAGAAGAGCCCCGGCATCTTGAGGCCGCCGGTCAGCGCTTTCATCTCCTGCTCCATCAGGTCCTTCGCCTTCCGGAGCGCTTCATTGGTGGCTGCCAGGACAAGGTCCTGAATCATCTCCACATCGCCGCCTTTTCCGACTTCGGGGTCGATCACGACGCTCACGATCTGCATGGCGCCGTTGGCCGTCACGGTGACGATACCGCCGCCGGCCGTGCCGCTGGCCGTCTTCGTCGCCGCCTGCTCTTGCAGCTTCGCCATTTGCTCTTGCATGGCCTGGGCCTGTTTCAAAATGTTCGACATATTGCCAAAGGGATTTTTCATTCGTCTGCCTCCTTCTGCGCCACGGTTCTGACGTCGGCCAGGTCTGCGCCGAATATGTCAAGGGCCTGTTTCACGATGGGATTGGCCCGTGCCTGCTCAAACAAGACCACTCGCTGTCCCTGCTCTTTCGCAGCGCGCAGCTGAGCCATCGTCGGTCCGGGCGGATCGGACTCCGACAGTTCCACCACCCGGACTTTGATGGGATATCCGACCTGCTTTTCACACAATGTGGCGAGGGCACGGAGATTATCTTCTTTTTCCAGCATCGCCCGCGCCAAGGCCGATTGTTTTCCAAAGCCGATTGTGACGTGGTTGCCTTCCAGACCGACATAACGCCCTGTTTCGAGAAAGGGGGCAAAGTTAGGAAAAGAGGCGGCCACTTCTTCTTGCACCAGTTCCCAATTCAGTACGGATGGAGAGCGGTTTGCCGGGGTTTCTGTGGGCTTCTGGACAGGACCGGGTTTCGGCTCCGGTCGTTCAATCACCGGCTTGGGAGAGGCAGGGGACGCTGTCAGCCGCGGGGCGGCTGGCGGCGGTGTGCGTTCTTGGATGGCCGGCCGCGCCGGACGGACTGTGGAAGGCGCGGCCGTGACCGATGGCCTCGTTGAAGGCGCCGGCGGCGCAGGTTTTCCGGACGGCTGCGTTGCGAGGGGTTTGGTTCCTGCCGGAGCGGTGGCCGCAGGCGGCGGCGCTTGCGCCCGGGGTTCTTGTTGCCGCAAGACGCGGGTCGCCCGAACCGCCGCTGCCTCCAGCACAAAGCGGGGGTGGGCGGTAAAGCGAAGGGAATCCTCGGCTTGCGAGAACATCGACAGCAATTCTTGCAGTTGTTCGGGAGTCAGTTTGTTGGCTTTTTCGGCGAGCTGGTGAAGGTCTTCGTCGGAGGCTTCGATCAGCCCGCGCAGGTCCGTCGCGGCCGGTACCACGGATGCGACGAGGAGATTGCGGAGGTATTCGACCACATCGGCACAAAAGGCTTTGAGGTCGTGGCCCTGGTCGAGGAGGTGCGCGACCACCGTCAGCGCCGCCGGGCTGTCCTGAGCGAGCACCGCCGCGATGAGGCCTTGGACGAGTTCTTGCGGCACGGCACCCAGCAACACTTCCAGATCCGCATGGGCGATGGTCTTCCCGCCGAACGCCACCGCCTGATCAAGCAGGCTCAATCCGTCCCGCATGCTGCCTTCACTGGCGCGGGCGAGGGCCGTGAAACTGCGCTCCTCGATGTTCAGCCCGTCTTCTTTGGCCACGTGCCGGAGGCGGTCGATAATCTCCTGCCGGGCGATCCGACGGAAATTGTAATGCTGGCAGCGCGAGAGGATGGTCGCCGGAATCTTGTGAATTTCCGTCGTGGCAAAGATGAAGACCACATGGGCCGGCGGTTCTTCCAGCGTTTTCAAGAGCGCATTGAACGCCGAATTCGAGAGCATGTGCACTTCGTCGATGATGTAGACACGGTAATGACCGCGAAAAGGAGAGAACTTCACATTTTCGCGGATCTCGCGCACGTCATCCACGCTGGTGTTCGACGCGCCGTCGATCTCCATGACATCGACGGAGGTGCCCTGCGTAATTTCGACGCAATTGAGGCAGGTATTGCAGGGATGTCCCGTGGGCCCCTGCTCGCAATTCAGCGCCTTGGCCAGAATGCGGGCGATCGTGGTCTTGCCGACTCCACGCGTGCCGGAGAAGAGATAGGCGTGGGCGATGCGCCTGGTGTCGACCGCGTTCATCAGCGTCTGGACCACGTGCGGTTGGCCGACGACATCGTCGAAGGTGCCCGGCCGGTATTTGCGCGCGGAGACTTGGTAATCCATGCTGCGTCGTTCGTTAAGCGTGAAGCGTATCTCGTCCGTGATTCAGACGCGGCCCGAATGACGTTTCACGAGATACGCCATTGGGAAAGCGGGGCCAGGTGATCCTGCGGCACACAGAACTGACCGCTTACCGTTGCTTCCTTCCGGACCTGGCGGGGTTCACAGGGTTCTGTTGCACAGGGCCCGGCCCCTTTTTTCAGTCCTGGGTGCTGAGTGAGGTAGCAAGTGCTGAGAAACTCAAGGAGAAGAGCGGTTCGTCCTTATCTGCAAAAGCTCAGGACTCAGCACCCGGCACTCAACGCTATTCGTATGGCGGAGAGGGTGGGATTCGAACCCACGGTCCCGTTGCCGGGACGCATGCTTTCCAAGCATGTCGATTCGTCCACTCTCGCACCTCTCCGCGCCCATACGAGAGGCGGGATTGTAGCATGCGGTCCTGTGAGCGGCAAGGCAGGAACGGGCGCCAGTGGCGCGACATTGACCCCCCCTGGGGGCTTTCCTATACTGCGAGGAGGATGGGAGATGGGGGATGAAAATCGTGATCGGTCTCGGCGTGGTCGTCGTCCTGCTCGTCGGCCTGGTGTTGCTCCTCCCCTTCCTAGTCGATCTCAATAAGTATCAAGACCAGTATCGCCCCCTGATTGAAGAGGCGCTGAATCGCAAGGTGACTCTTGCGGATATTCGTTTGACGATCTGGCCGCGCCTCGGTCTCCGCATAGGGGGCGTCACCGTCCTCGACGATCCAGCCTTCAGCTCCGGGCCCTTTGCGTCCCTGACGTCGTTGGAGGTCGGGGTCAAGCTCCTACCTCTCCTGAGTAAAAAGATCGAGGTTGAAGAGATCACGTTGCGTGACCCCGTCATTGCTGTTGTGAAAAACCATGCCGGTGTGATGAATGTTTCCAGCATGGGCGGGGCCATGCCGGCGCAGGCTCCGGAACCGGGCACCCCCCCGCCTGCCAGCAGTGATCCGCTGCAGATCTTGGCCTTGTTTGCCGTCGATCGTGTCTCGATCGAGGGCGGAAAGGTGACCTATCGTGATCTCTCAACTGTGCCGGTCGCCGAATATCAGGTGCAGGATCTCGACCTGTCCGTACGATCCGTCCATCTGGGACAGATGCCAACGGTCCGCTTTAAAGCGACGGTTCAGCCCCTCAATCTTCCGATCTCGCTCGATGGCAGCTTCGGACCGCTGGTCGAGAGATTAGAACTCAAGCAGTACGACTTTGCGATGGGAGTCGGGAAGATGGTCCTCGCATTGAAGGGCGCCCTTGTCGGGGGTGTGTTGGATGCGACGCTCTCGTCCCCTCTCATCGATATGGCCGATCTCCCGGTTTCATTGCCTCTCACCAGGCCCGTGCAAATCAAGGATCTGTTGGTGGTGGCCCAGCTCCCTTATCCGCTCAAGGAGGGAGTGCCCCCGCTGGAGGTCGCGAATATTCCGACGCTCGGCTTGGCCGTGGTCATGGGCCATTCCTCTTTGAATATCAAAGGCAGCATCCTTGGCGGCCAGGCTGATGTCACCGTCACCTCTCCCTCCGTGAAGACGACCGACCTGCCCGTCGCGGTGCCGCTGGCCAAACCGGTAGAGATCAAGGACCTGACGGTCAGGGCCAAGACGCGCGTGCCGTTCAAACCGGATGTGCCGCCACTGGAGATGGCGGATGTCCCGGATCTCCGCCTCGGTGTGGTGCTGGGCCGGTCCGTCCTGGATGTCAAAGGCAGCGTCCTGAATGGCCAAGCGCTTATGGCTGTGTCGTCGCCGTCGCTGCAGACCGGAGACTTGCCTGTAGAAACCGGCCTTGCGAAATCCATCGAAATAAAAAAT
Organism: Nitrospira sp. NS4; assembly: GCF_049546785.1. NCBI lineage: Bacteria > Pseudomonadati > Nitrospirota > Nitrospiria > Nitrospirales > Nitrospiraceae > Nitrospira > Nitrospira sp. NS4. The sequence continues at coordinate 41,104 of NZ_JBMWAN010000003.1, forward strand.
CTTCTCATCAATGTAGGTCTCAAGGGGCCGGACGCTCGGGTTTCCCTTTTTTCTGCTCAGCTCTTCAACGGGCAAATCAAGGCACAAGGTGGAATGGTCATGGGATCTGCCGGTCCACCATTCACCGGCACGCTCACGATCGACGGATTGCAGCTCGGGCCGGCGCTGGAGGCCCTCAGCCCGGATAGCCGGGTATCGATGAGCGGGACGGCGGCGATGAAACTGGCCGTAACCGGCCGCGGGGTCACCATGCCGGATGTGGCTCAAGCGTTGGAGGGGGCGGGGCATTTGCGAGTCAAAGACGGGACGATCGAAGGGGTCAACCTCCTGGAGGAAGCGGTCACGCTGCTGAAGGCTGCCGGTGTCTCACTCGGTCATGCAAAGGGGACCGTCTTTTCGACGATTGAAACCGATGTGACGGTCAAACGGGGTCTGGCCACTGTGCAGAAGCTTCTGGTGGACAGTCATGATTTTCAAGCCACCGGCGGGGGAACGGTGGGATTCGACCGGACGCTCCGTCTGGCGGTCAATCTGAACCTTTCCCAGGCCCTGAGTCAGAAGCTGGCCGGCTCTTCCCCGTTTGCAAAGCTTGCGATGAAAGAAGGCCGTGTGAGACTGCCGCTCATCATTACCGGCACCATGGAACAGCCCTCCTACGGGTTGGACATGAAGGGGCTGGCCGGCACATTCCAGGAACAGGTGCAAGAGCAGGCCAACGAAGCGGTCAAGGGCTTGCTGGAAGGCACAACGACCCCCGGCGATCTCCAGCGGCAGGGCAGGGACATCCTCAAAGGATTGTTCGGGCGGTGAACGAGGCGTCTTCCCGTTGTGCTTCAATTGTCTGGTCAAGCCGGTTCCTGCGTAAAGTGAAGGCCTGTTCGGTCATGGCCGTCTTCGGGAGTGGACCTTCATTGACCGCTTCAGCGGTGGCTTCTATATTGGGTCTGGAATGGGAGGTGCAGAATGAAAATCGCGATCGGTCTCGGGGTGGTCGTCGCCTTGCTCGTCGGCCTGGTCCTGCTCCTTCCCTTCATCGTCGATCTGAATAAGTATCAAGACCAGTATCGTCCGCTGATTGAAGAGGCGCTGAATCGCAAAGTGACTCTTGCGGATATTCGTCTGACGATCTGGCCGCGATTAGGTGCCCGCGTGGCGGGGTTCACGGTTGTGGAGGATCCGGCCTTTGGGGTGGGGCCGTTTGCCTCGCTCGCTTCGGTGGATGTCGGGGTCAAGCTGATGCCGCTGTTGAGCGGGAAGGTCGAAGTCGAAGAGATTACGCTTCGCGAGCCGCTGATCACGGTCGTCAAGAATAAGAACGGTGTTCTCAATGTTTCTACGTTGGGGCGCAAGGGTGTGGCTATACCGGAGAGGCCGTCGCGCGCGCCGGTGCCGTCGCCCGACGGGCCGCTGAAAATTCTTGCGCTGCTGGCCGTGGATCGTGTGACCATCGTCGGTGGAAAGGCGACGTATCGGGATCTGTCGCAACCCCAACCGGTTGAATATGTGTTGCAGGATATGGAGCTCTTGCTGCGGTCGGTTCATCTCGGGGAGACGCCGAGTTTTCATCTCGCTCTGTTGGTTCAACCGTTGAACCTGCCGGTCTCACTCGATGGGACATTCGGTCCGCTCAAGGAGACCGCTGATCTTGATGCCGTTAACCTGCAATTAGCACTCGGGAAAACGAGTTTCGCGATCACGGGGAAGACTGCGGGCCAACACATGGCTTTCACCGTGACGGCTCCGGCCATCAATACCGCCCACTTGCCGATGACCTTGCCGCTCAAGAAGCCGGTCGAGGTGAAAGACTTCAAGCTTGAGGCGGATCTGAAAGGCCAGGAGATGCGCCTGTCCGATCTCTCCTTTCAGCTCTTTGAGGGAACGGTGGCAGCGCAGGGTGGGCTGATGTCCGGGGCGGCCGCCCCGCCCTTCAACGGAAAGGTGGTGCTGCAAGGGCTGCAGCTCGGTCCTGCGCTCGGTGCGGTTGCGCAGGTTCCAGTCTCGATCAGCGGAACTGCCGGGGCGGAGCTGTCGGTCAAGGGGCAGGGGTTTACCATGCCGGATCTCACAAGGGGGCTGGAGGGTGTCGGCCATGTGGGCGTAAAGGACGGGAAGATCGACGGAGTGAATTTGCTCCAGGAGGCGGTCTCGATTTTAAAGGTCGCCGGCATTTCTGTCGGGGAAGCCAGGGCAACGGCGTTCTCTACCATTGAGACGGATCTGGGGATCAAGCAGGGAGTGGTCACGCTCCGGAATCTTCTGATGGACAGTCACGATTTTCAGGCCGCCGGCGGGGGCACGATCGGGTTCGATCATGCGCTGAATGTCACGGCCAATCTCCGGCTTTCTGAAGCACTCAGCCAACAAATCGCCGGCGCTTCCCCGGTGGCGCGGCTGGCCATCAAAGAGGGGCGGCTCACTCTGCCGCTGCTGATCGGTGGTACGCTGGAAGCACCCGTCTATGGACTCGATATGAAAGCGCTCACCGGCAAGGCGCAGGAGCAGATACAAAAGAAGGTAGAAGAAGCGGTGGGCGGGTTACTCAAGGGCACGATCAAGCCAAAGGATCTGGAACCGCAGGGACATGAATTGCTGAAAGGATTGTTCAGCCGGTAGGAGGAAACCGAGAATGGCAATGGAAACCGTCACGCAGTATGCGGTGCAGTATGGGATGCAGGCGATCGTGGCCGTCGGCATTTTTTCCGTCGGCATCCTGCTCGCACGATGGGCGGGAAATCTGGCCCAACAGTGGCTGGAAGGCCAGACGCTCGAGCCGCCCGTCCGGATGTTGTTGGTGCGCGTCATCAAGATCGTGGTCCTCCTGTTTACGGCCGTGATTGCGCTGGATGCGCTCGGGGTTCCCATTGCGCCCTTAGTGGCCGGGATCGGGGTGGCCGGTGTCGGTATCGGTCTCGCGCTGCAGGGCGTCTTGAGCAATGTGATGGCGGGGCTCTCCATTATTTTCACCAAGCCCTACAAGGTGGGGGAGCACATCTCCCTGTTGGACGTGCACGGGGATGTGGTGATGATCGATATCTTTTCGACGACCCTGATGCATCCGGACCATTCGCGGGTGGTTGTGCCCAACCGGAAGATCGTCGGCGAAATTCTCCACAATTTCGGGACCATCCGGCAGCTGCATCTCACCGTCGAGGTGTCCTACAAGACGGATCTCAATCAAGCCCTCGCCCTGGTGCAGGACATCCTGTCCTCGCATGCGCATGTGCTCAAAGAGCCGGCTCCCGTCATCGGCGTGAGCCGGTTGGGCCACCCCGCAATCACGATCGCCGTGGAGCCTTGGGCGAAGGTTGTTCACTATGGCTCCCTTCAGGGCGAGTTGAGCAAGACGATCGTCGAGCGGTTCCGTTCTGCCCAGATCGAATTTCCCGCGCCGCCGGTCGCTCCGACGAGTGCCTAACCAACTCGATCAGCTAGGTTGACAGTCCTGCGCCTCCAGTGGTACCTTGGCGCGCTATTTTTCGTGCGGATTGCACGAAACTATTTCGTGTGCCCAAAGAAGAAGTGAGTGAACGGAGACAGTGATTAAGACAGCAGTTGCGCGACGTTACGCACAAGCACTCTTTGAGCTGCTCGAACAATCGAATATTGAAGCCACTCGCGCGGCCCTCAATGGCCTGGGCGCAGCCGTCAAGGATTCGGCTTCGCTCCGTCATGTGGTGGCCTCACCGGCGTTCGGGGTGGATGAGAAGATTGCGGTCCTCGGTGAACTCGGCTCCCGTCTCGGCTGCCCTCCGATTGGGAAGACCTTCCTCGCTCAGCTTGTGAAGAAGAATCGTGTCGGCTTCCTCCCTGAGATCGCCGAGGCCTTTGCCAGGCTGGTTGACCAAGCGAAAGGCACGCAGCCGGTGACCGTGTCATCCGCTGCCGCCTTGTCTTCCGCCGAACAAGATCGAATCAAAACCCGCCTTCGCGACACGCTGAAGCGCGAGGTCGATGTCACCTTTCAGGTTGACGCAAGCCATCTGGCCGGTGTGCAAATTCATATCGGCAGCGCCGTTGTCGATAGTACCGTCCGCGGGCGCTTGCGCGCGATGCAGAGTCTGTTGACTAAGGAGTAGCCATGCAGATCAAGGCAGAAGAGATCAGTGCGATTATTAAAGAAAAGATCAAGGGCTTCGACAAGCAGGTCGATGTCAAGGAAACCGGGTCCGTCATCCAGGTCGGCGACGGTATCGCCAAGATCTATGGGCTGGATGGCGCCATGGCCGGCGAGATGCTGGAATTCCCCGGGGGACTCTATGGCATCGCGCTGAACCTCGAAGAAGATAATGTCGGCGCCGTGTTGATGGGCGACGACGTCGGAATTAAAGAGGGCGATCCTGTTAAGCGCACGGGCCGTATTGCCGAGATTCCCGTCGGCGAAGCGCTGGTCGGTCGCGTGGTCAATGCGATCGGTCAGCCGATCGACGGCAAGGGGCCGATCAATTCGCCGCACTCTTCCCGTATCGAAGTCGTGGCGCCCGGCGTGAATACGCGTCAATCCGTTCATGAGCCGTTGCAGACCGGCATCAAGGCCATCGATGCCATGATTCCCATCGGCCGCGGCCAGCGCGAGCTGATCATCGGCGACCGGCAGACCGGGAAGACGGCCATTGCCGTCGATACGATCATCAATCAAAAGGGCCTCGGCGTGTTTTGTATTTACGTCGCGGTCGGGCAGAAGCGTTCGACCGTCGCCCGCGTCGTGAAGACGCTCGAAGAAAATCATGCGATGGAATACAGCATGGTGGTTGCGGCGACGGCCAGCGATCCGGCTCCGATGCAGTTCTTGGCCCCCTTTGCGGGAGCCGCGATCGGCGAGTATTTCCGTGACAACGGCAAGCACGCCTTGATCGTGTACGACGACCTGTCCAAGCATGCCGTGGCCTATCGCCAGTTGTCCCTGTTGCTTCGCAGACCGCCAGGCCGTGAAGCCTATCCGGGCGACGTGTTCTATCTCCATTCCCGGTTGCTGGAGCGGGCGGCCAAGCTGAGCCAAAAGCTCGGCGGGGGCAGCCTCACGGCGTTGCCGATCATTGAAACGCAAGCCGGCGACGTGTCGGCGTATATTCCGACGAACGTCATTTCGATCACTGACGGGCAGATTTATCTCGGCAGCGACCTCTTCTACTCCGGTATTCGGCCGGCGATTAACGTCGGTCTGTCGGTCTCCCGCGTCGGCGGCTCGGCCCAGATCAAGACGATGAAGCAGGTGGCCGGTACGCTCCGTCTGGATCTCGCACAGTATCGTGAAATGGCGGCTTTCGCCCAGTTCGGGAGCGAACTGGACAAGGCGACGCAGATGCAGCTCGCGCGCGGCGTCCGTATGGTGGAGTTGCTCAAGCAGGGCCAATACAAGCCGATGCCGGTGGCCGATCAGGTGCTTTCGATCTATGCGGGCGTCAACGGCTTCCTCGACGATGTGCCGGTGGACAAGGTGCAGCAATTCGAAGCGGACATGCTGCATTACATCCAGCAGCACCATCCCGAATTGAAGAAGGAAGTGACCAGCATCGGGAAGATCGATGACAAGGTTGCTCCGCGCATTAAAGAAATCATTACGACCTTTAAGCAGAAGATGGGATACGGCGCAAAGTAGCCATCGGCGCGCTGCTGATCGCTGGCGGCTGAAAGCTCAGAAACCATGCCCAGTTTACAAAGTCTGCGCCGCAAGATTGCGGCCTTCAAGAATACGCAGAAGATCACCAAGGCCATGAAGATGGTGGCCGCGGCGAAGCTCAAGCGTTCGCAGGATCGCATCCTGGCCGCCAGGCCCTATGCGCACAAAATGCGCGGGGTGCTGAGCAACCTCAGCCAGCGCGTCAATCGTGCGTCCCATCCGCTGCTCCAAAAGCGCGAGGGGAAGAAGATCGAAGTGCTCGTGATCACGAGCGATCGCGGTCTCTGCGGCGGCTTCAACGGCAATATCGTCCGGAAGAGCGCCGAGTTCGTCCGGCAGTGTGAAGCGCGCGGCCTTCAAGTCAATTTGAGCATTGTCGGCCGCAAGGGGCGTGATTACTTCCGCCGCCGCACCTGGCCGATCAGGCAAGAGTGGGCCGGGGTCTTCGACAAGCTGAGCTTTGAGCATGCCATCGATATCGGCGGGGACCTCACCGATAACTTCGTTAAAGGCACGTTCGACGAACTCTATGTCGTGTATAACGAATTTAAGTCGGCCATCCAACAACGTGTGATCGTCGAGAAGCTGTTCCCTGTGGATACAGCCGCCGAGTTCGGCGCGGCGCAGGCCGAGGGTACCACCGGAGGCAGCTATCTGTACGAGCCGGATGAAGCGGAACTCCTGAATGTGCTGGTCCCCAAGCATTTCCAGATCCAGACCTATCGCATTCTCCTGGAGTCGGCGGCCGCCGAGCACGGCGCCCGTATGGCGGCGATGGACGGTGCCACGAGGAACGCCGGTCAGCTGATCAAGAAGGTGACGCTCTACTACAACAAGACCAGACAGGCCGCGATCACCAAAGAACTCATGGATATCGTCGGCGGCGCTGAAGCGCTTAAGTGAGAAGACAGTGCTGAGGCAAGCGTTCTGAGTGCTGAGCATTCGACTCAGGACTTAGCACTAAGCACGCAGCACTTTAGACAAAGGAGCATCCCGTGGCTGCAACAGGCAAAGTCATCCAGGTCATCGGACCGGTCGTGGACGTGGAGTTCCCTCCCGGCCAACTGCCGAATATCTACAACGCGCTCAAGGTCAATCAGGAAGAAAATCAAGCGGCGGGCAAGCCGGCCGTCCGCATTACCCTTGAAGTCGCTTCGCATCTTGGTGAGAACCGCATCCGCAGCATCGCCATGTCCACTACGGACGGTTTGACCCGCGGCATGGATGTGTTGGATACGGGCGCGGCCATCTCGGTTCCGGTCGGGCGAGAAACCCTCGGACGGCTGATCAATGTGCTGGGGGAGCCGGTTGACGAAAAGGGGCCGATCAAGGCGAAGAAGACCTATCCGATTCACCGCGCTGCGCCGAAACTGGAAGACCAGGACACCAAGACCGAAGTGCTGGAGACCGGCATCAAGGTTGTGGACCTGCTTGAACCGTACAGCAAGGGCGGAAAGGTCGGGCTCTTCGGCGGCGCCGGGGTCGGCAAGACCGTCATTATCATGGAGCTCATCAACAACATCGCGTTGCACCACGGCGGATTCTCCGTGTTTGCCGGCGTCGGTGAGCGCACCCGTGAAGGCAACGACCTCTGGCACGAAATGCAGGAGTCCAAGGTTATCGATCCCGACGACTTCACCAAGTCCAAAGCGGCTTTGGTCTACGGTCAGATGAACGAGCCCCCCGGAGCGCGTCTGCGCGTGGCCTTGACCGGGTTGGCGGTCGCAGAATACTTCCGTGATGAAGAGAATCAGGACGTGCTGCTCTTCGTCGACAATATTTTCCGTTTCACCCAGGCCGGTTCAGAGGTGTCCGCGTTGCTCGGCCGTATGCCATCGGCTGTCGGCTATCAACCCACCCTTTCGACGGAGATGGGGACGTTGCAGGAGCGCATCACCTCGACCAAGCGTGGATCGATCACATCGGTGCAGGCCATCTATGTGCCGGCAGACGACTTGACCGACCCGGCGCCGGCCACCGCGTTTGCCCACCTGGACGCGACGACGGTGTTGTCACGGCAACTGGCCGAGTTGGGCATTTATCCCGCGGTCGATCCGCTGGATTCCACCTCCCGTATTCTCGACCCTCAAGTCCTCGGCGAAGAACATTACAAGGTGGCGCGCGGCGTCCAGTCTGTGCTCCAGCGCTACAAAGACTTGCAGGACATCATCGCGATTCTCGGAATGGACGAATTGTCCGAAGACGACAAGATGGTCGTGGCCCGCGCGCGTAAGATCCAGCGGTTCCTCTCGCAGCCCTTCCACGTCGCCGAGGCGTTCACCGGTTCGCCAGGCAAGTACGTGAAGCTGAAGGACACCGTTCGGAGCTTCAAGGAAATTCTCGAAGGCAAGTACGATCACCTTCCTGAGCAGGCCTTCTACATGGTCGGTCCGATCGAGGAAGTCATTGCCAAGGCCGAGAAAATGGGCGTGAAAGTGTAGAAAGCAGGCGAACCGAGCGTCCTCCTTGCTCGCGCCACGCGTGGTCTCGGAAGACCCTCGTCGCATGCGCGCAGTGGAGGACGTATCGCTCCACCAGCTTGTTGAGAAGATGGAAAAGGGAAGAGAATGGCTGGGAAGATTCTGTTAGAAGTGGTGACTCCCGAGAAGCAGCTGCTGAGCCAGCAGGTGGATGAAGTGATTGCCCCAGGCTCGGAAGGGGAGTTTGGTGTGTTGCCTGGCCACTGCCATTTTCTTTCGACGCTCCGCATCGGCGAGCTCCGCTATCGTATCGGCGAGCAGACGAACCACATGGCGATTCTCTGGGGCTATGCCGAAGTCACTCCGGGAAAAGTGACGATCATGGCAGAAATTGCGGAGAAGGCCGAAGATATCGATGTGGACCGTGCACAAGCGGCCGTTGAAAGAGCCGAACAGCGCCTGAAGGCCGGCGGTCTGCCGTCAGAAGTCAAAGAAGCCGAGATCAGTCTCGAGAAAGCCCGTCTTCGCAAGAAGATCGCCGAACGCACCCGTAAGACCGGTCACGCGTAAGTTCCCCGTTTTACCTCGTTCCGGTTTCTGTTCGCTTCCTGTCCGCGCGAGCCGCTCTGTCAGGGTTCTTCCGGCGGAGGCCTTTCCGATGCGACCCCCGCTCCATGACAGCTGGAAGTTCAGGTCGCTGGTGCTCTTCCTCTGGGTGATGGTTTTGATCGCCGGATGTACCGGGCTCACCGTAACGAGCCGCGTCATTCAGGAAGAATCCTCCTGGTTCATTCGTCTGGATTCGTATGCGCCCGGGGGAGTCTCGTCCCCTGGCTACGACCATTCTGCGACCTGGACCGAGCCAGAGCTGACGGCCATTCTCGGACGGATGCTCCTTGAAGATCGTGTCGGTCTGATGGATAGCCCGCAGCCGCCCCGCCCTGTCTTTTCCCAGGAAGAACTCACTGTTTTAGTGCCAGCCGTCAGAGATTCCTTTCAGCGGGCAACGCCGCAGGAATGGCTTTCCTTCTTTACCTCCGGCTCAAGTGGCACCGGATTGGCCGTGACATCAGGCGGGATATTTCTGGCCGATTCACTGTTGCACATTGTTGTCGCGAACCATCGTACTGTCCTTGCAAAAGGATCCGACGACCTGGCGGCGGTGCGAGAAAACCCCTTCCATTCTGTGAGGGGGAGTGGCGGGGCGCTGACCTTTGAATCGCCCCGCTTCGTGTTGCGTCGCCAGGCGAATTGGTCCGGTGGTCATCGGGCGTCGGCCAGCGAACTGGTCTTGGACCACCACGGCTTTCTCTCATTCCTTCAGCGTATCGGGCCTGTGGTCACCAGCTCCTCGAATGCAGAAGGGATTCCCGCCATTCCGTCATCCCCATCTACCAGCGGGATTGTCTCCGGGCCTGAATCAACGCCAGAGACGGTCATCCTCCAATTGCAGGAGTAGGTACAGCGTTTGAAAGGCAAGGTGGCTGAGCAGGAACGAGAGATCGAACGCCTCAAGCGCCAGCGCTAAATCGATTAACGGACAACCCTCTGGTATCGGGCCAGAAACATCTTCACGGGCACGCTTCTCCGTCCCAAGGGTCATAAATGACCTCTGGACAGGCCGGATCCCATAGCCGGGCAATGAGGCGCTATCCAATAGTGTCGATCCAACGACGCATGTCAGTACGGTCGTCGTTCGGAAAGGCAGCACCAAAATCTGCCGCACGGACTGCCGGACTATCCCCGCATTGATTTCTACCCATCGATCCCAGTAGGTTTGCTTCATATGCAAACTGAGTTTGTGATCACCGCCGGCGAGCAGCCCAAGCGGCTCGACATCTTTCTCGTGAATCGGGAGCCGAACCTCTCCCGTTCGGCCATTCAACGGCTGATCGAGCAAGGCCGGGTCAAGATGAACGGGCAAGCGGCGAAGCCCAGTCAGAAGATCAAGCCGGGCGATCGCATCGCCTTTGACATTCCCAAGGCGGAGCCTCTGGAGCTGAAAGGGGAAGCGATCCCGCTCGAAATTTTGCACGAAGACGACCACCTCCTGGTCTTAAACAAGCCGGCCGGCATTGTTGTGCATCCCGCCCCTGGAAACTGGGCCGGCACATTGGTCAATGCGCTGCTCTATCATTTTGAGCATTCCGGGGGAACGGTCTCGACCATTGGAGGAAAGGAACGTCCCGGGCTGGTCCATCGACTGGATAAGCAAACGTCAGGGGTCATGGTGATTGCCAAGCGCGACCAGGCGCACCGGCATCTTGCCTCGCAGTTCAAGCATCACTCCATCACCCGGGTGTATGAGGCCTTGATCTGGGGCGTGCCGAAGAAAGGCCACGGTCTCATCGAACTGGCCATCGGGCGGGATACCAAGGAGCGCAAGAAATTTTCTGCCCGTACTACCAACCCCAAAGAATCCGTGACCGAATACAAGGTGGACCGGAGGTTTGGCAAGCTGGCGGCTCATGTCCTGCTCTATCCGAAAACGGGCCGGACGCATCAGCTCCGTGTGCATCTGACCTCTCTCGGGCATCCGATTCTCGGCGACCCCACTTACGGGGGGCGGAAGGTGACTGAGATCGAAGGGATTGAAATCCCGCGAGTGATGCTGCATGCGAGGACATTGGGTTTTCAACATCCGGCAACCGGGGAAACGCACGAATACACCAGGCCGCTCCCGCCGGACATGGTTGAGGTGATGCAGGCACTCGAAAAGCTCGTTCCGCAGAAAACCACCAAGGGTGTGTGACCCTTTTCGCCAAGTCGAACAGGACGAACGTATGCAGACCGCAGATGTACTCGATGCAGTCGGTGGATTGACCTCCCAACTCAAGATCTATGCGGCCAAGCTCCCGCCCATTGTTCATCTCACGGCCGTACCGACCGGTGTGAAACCGAAGCTGGAAGCCATCGACGAGTATGAGGAGATCGTCTCGCGTTTTCGCCAACAGAGCGCCGGGACGGTATACAAAGGCTTGAATGAATCGTTTATCGAGTCGCTGGAGGCGTTTGAAGTGGGAAAGTTGCTCGGGTCCGTCCAGCCCCTGCTGGCCGTCCTTGATCATTTGGAACGGATGCAACGGGATCAGGAAATCGAAGTGGGGCGGATCGACGAAAAACGCCTGGCGGAGTACCGGGCTGCCCTCCATAAGATCATGCCCGGGAATAAGCCTGAACTAGATGGGTCCGGGCGGGGGATGTAGCAGGAATTCTGCGCTGATAGGGCTGAGTGATCAGCCCGGCCTGAACTCTAAACTCAGAGCTCCGAAAATCGCGAAGCGATCAGTGACCCATCTTTGGGCCGGCCGCATTGGCCCCTTCCGAAACGAGACGAAACCGCACTGTTGCCCCGCAATGGGGACATCTGGTGCGCACGAAGACCTCGTCCATGACTTCATACTGATCAGGCTTGAGCCACATCAACTGGAAGCATTTGGGGCAGCTACGTACTTGCGTTGACATCGGTTTCCTCGTACACTCCGGCTAATCTATCGGGTCATTCAGCGGGAGATACTTTAGTACACAATGCCCCCCACCCTCAAGACTACCCTTACCTTTTCAGAGAAAAAGACTCTCGATCCCCAGCAGTTGCTCAGTCTCTTTCGACAGGCGCCATGGGCGAAAGGGCGGACATTGGAAGACGCCAGGGAGATGCTGCGCCATACCGACCTCGCGCTCTGTGCCTGGGACGGCGAACAGCTGGTCGGGTTCGGCCGGGTGCTCACCGACTTCGTCTATCGCGCGACGATCTGGGATGTCATCGTCGATCAGGCCTATCAGAAGCAGGGCATCGGTTCAGAGATCGTCCAGCGCATCTTGCACCATCCTCGCCTCAAAAAAGTCGAACTCTTCTGGCTCTGCACCAGGCGGCCGGGCTTTTACGAAAAGCTCGGATTCAACTCAGGAGAGCAGACCGGCATGGTCTGGAGCCGCAGTAAGAACTCGCGACAGGAATAACGCTCGTCTCCCTGCCCTTCCTAGTCAGGATAAGGCCGGATGCCCGAAGGGGGATGGGACAGGCTCGCTCCGCGTAGCAGCGGACTTCTTCAGACCAACATAGAAAAGGCAGGATATCCGGCCTGGCCGGATACCCCGCCCCTTCCGCAGAGAGTATGAGAGCTTTTTAGAAGTACAGTTTCACGCCGAACAGGAACCCGAAGGATGAGGCGTTCCAATCGTCGTTCCGTAAGCCGTCGATTGTCGCGTGCCCATCGTTCCGCTTGTAGGCCATTTCCGTGTTGAGGGCGAATTGCTTCGTCAGCATGTAGTCCGCTCCCCAGCCCAACCGCCAGGCAAACGTGGTGCTGGGGCTGATGCTGTTGTTGGAGTTTTCTCCAAAGCCGTTCGAGTTGACGCCGAAGCTCATGTTGACATACGGGCTTAATTGACCAAAGTTCCCCGGGCGGAGTTCAATTGTCGGCAGTACCGAGACGGTGTCCTGGTGGCCCAAACTCCCCGAAGTCCGTTCAATGTCGACGGCATGGCGTTCCCACTCCACCATCAAGCCGAGGAGCAACCACCGGTTCAGGCTATACATCGCCTGAAAGTTGACCAGTGATCCGACATCGGTTGAGGTACCCGCGGTGAGCTCTTGGGTGAGCGGCGCAAACCCTGCCCGCATACCCAGCACCCACTTTCCAGGCTCCATCCCGCCAAACTCTTGCTTTCCATCCTCGGCGAGGGCCGGGACTGCCGGGGCTAGTGCAATGGCGAGAAAGGCCACCGCCAGGCTGGTGAATATCCATTGCCGTAATCTCTTCTGCATGCGGTTCCTCCATGGTGAATTTGTCACATAAGACGATCGTCGAGAAATAGACCGCAAGTTTTATACCGAATCGCTTGTGCAAGTGAAGTATAAAATACAGAGATCAAAGACAACCAAGTGGTCGGTTCACTAGCTGACACCATCCTCGAGAGGAGATTTCTGCCCGACAACTGCATCAATAACTACACAGGCCCTGTAGTCTGGGGCCTACAGTGAGGCCATTATAATGATTGGGGTTCAGGCTGCTAGCAGGCTGGTGAAAACCTATTTGTGACCCTGTGCAATCAAGATCGGTTCGAGGTTACGCTCCGGATAAGGATCGCCAGAGGCCGTTCAAAAAGGCCGTAGTGAGCGAAGAGGGGAAAGCGTAATTTCTGCTGTACGCTGATCCTCTGAGCGAGGCGGGAACGCCGCTGGCGGAATGTTTCAACCGCCTGCTAGGGGCGATGGGATTCCATGCAGGGCTTTGCCGCCACACGAGGCTGACGCTTTGGCGAAAACAGAACGGCGAGGAAAAAGATTGTGGTGGCCAGGAGAACAATCGCAGGCCCGGAAGGAATATCCCATGTGGCCGACATCACGACTCCGGCTACGGCGGTAGAGATGCCGATGACCACGGAGTACCACGTGAGCGTTGTCAGGCTATGGGTAAGTTGATAGGCCGTTGAGGCGGGAATGAGGATCATGGCAAACACGAGAATGGCACCCACGGTCTTCAGCGACACGACGACGGTGAGGGCGACGAGGGTCAGCAGCAGAAAGAATATGCCGCGAGCCGGGACGCCGGAGGCCTCAGCCATTTCCTGATCGAACGCAATGAAATACAGTTCTTTGGAGAAGAGCAGGATCAGTCCCAGTACCAGGATGCTGAGTCCGCCGATCACCTGCAGCTCTTCGCTGGTGACGGAAAGGACGCTGCCGAATAAATAGCCATACACTTCCGCGTTATAGGTCTTCATGAGGCCGAGAAAGAGAATCGCGAGGGCCATGGTGGTGGTGTAGAGAATGCCGATCGAGACATCCAGCTTCATCCGGCCCTTTTCCTCCACCCAGCCGGTGATCCAGACCGTGGCGAGTCCAAACACGATCGCTAAAAGCAGGGGGGGCCAGCCCATCAGATAGCCCAATGCCACTCCGGCAAAGGCCGCGTGGGATGTGCCGGCCCCGACAAAGGCCAGCCCGCGCAGCACCACGAAGACGCCGATGACGGAACAGAGCCCCCCCACCATTGCCGCGGCGAGGAGTGAGCGTTGCATGAAATCGTAGGTGAAGAGTTCCAACATGGATAACCAGACAATTAGTGGTGGTGGTGATAGTCCTCGACGATGACCAAATCCTTCTCCGTAATCACCAGGTCTTTCCCGTACACCTGGCGTAGGATGTCAGGCTTCAGGACTTCCGCAGGAGGCCCTGCGGCGAAGAGTCTCGTTTTGAGCAGGACCAGACGATCGACTCGCGACCGGATCATATTGATGTCATGAGTGATCAAGAGCACCGTCAAGCCGAGCTCCTTATGCAGATGCGCGACCAATTCGATGACATTGTGCTGGGTGGTGATGTCCAGGCCGGTGGTGGGTTCGTCGAGGAGCAGCACTTTGGGTTGTTGGGCCAGGGCCCGTGCGATGAAGACCCGCTGCTGCTGCCCGCCTGAAAGGTGTCCCAGCGCAGTATCCCGGTGAGTCTCCATGTCGACGTGCGCCAGCGCTTCCAGGGCTATCTGCCGATCCTGCTTACCCGCGCGCTTGAAGAGCCCGAGTGCTCCGTAGCGTCCCATCATGACGGTTTCTAACACCGTAACGGGAAAGTTCCGGTCCACCACGCCTTTCTGCGGCAAGTAGCCGATTTGGGCCCGATGGTGGCAGCGCAGTTCGCCGCAGGCACAGTCAAAGATTCGCAAATGTCCTTCGATCGGGGCCATCAGGCCGAGCATGGCCCGGCAGAGGGTCGTCTTGCCCGATCCGTTGGGGCCGATGACGCCGACAAATTCTCCGGCTTTGACGGTGAGAGAGATGTCCTGGAGTGCTATGACCCCGGGAAAGCCGAAGGAGGCATGGTCAAATTGAATGATGGAACTGTTCTGAGTCGACACGAGGAAGCGGGCTCCTTCCGGCGCTGAGGAGTCGGAGTGATGTGAGCGTGAGTGTTAAGCGGCCTCGAGCGCGTTGACTAATTGGAGCACATTATAGCGGAGCATGTCGAGGTAGGTCTCGGTTCCGGGGAGGCCCCCCGGGAGGGTGGTCAAGACGACGACCCGCCCGCCGGCTTCCCTGGCGAGCAGATCAGGAATCCTCTGGCTTAGCTGAATTTCCGACACGATCACCTTGATCCGGTCGTGCTTGATCTTCGAGATGAGGGATTGTAGTTGCAGCGCCGAAGGCTCCGTGCCAGATTGCGATTGAATCGTCGCGACAATGTCAAAACCGAACCGTCTGGCCAGATAGGGCCAGGCCGGATGGTGGGCCACGAAGCGGCGATCAGGCAGCCGGTTGACGCGGTCCGATAGGTCCTTGCGCAGCGCGTCCAGCTGTCGCACATAGGCGGTCTGATTCTGGCGGAATTCGGCGGCATGCGCCGGATCGAGCTTGCTGAGTGCGTCGGTGATGTGCCGGACCATCGTCGACACGCTCTCCGGATCCATCCAGATGTGAGGATTGCCGCCGCCCTCGTGATGGTGGTCATCGGCTGCCGACCCGTCCGGCTCCGAGTGATCGCGGATCAAGCTGACTCCTGTCGACGTGGTCACGACCATCAATGACGGACCGCCCGCATTTTTCACCAGTGATGCAACCCATACTTCGAGACCGAGGCCGACTTCGAATAACACGGTCGCTTTGCGTACCGCGACCAGATCGCTGGGTTTCGGCGAGTAGGTGTGCTCGTTTTCATATCCGTTCAAGAGCGAGGTCACGTGAACCCGCTGGCCGCCGATCTGTTCCGTCAGATCTTTGAGTACCGGGATGGTGACGACGACATTGATGGGAGAGGGCGACGCGGCCCGCGCCGGAGTCCCTGACAAGAGGGGACCGAAGAGGGCCATGGGCAGGACGGGGAAGAGGGCTATGCGAAAAATCGCGAGCATGGGCGGGGACGGTAACATCGGGGGTGCGTGATGTCAACGCGCTGAAACGGAGCGGCTTACGGCGAACGGCCGGCCTGCTTGACCCCGATCGTGACTTCCATTAGCGTAGCGCGAACCGTTCAGGAGTTGCGTGCGGTCGAAAGGAGAACGGGATTATGAAAGTTGTCGGGCTCATGTCCGGAACATCGGGTGACGGGGTTGATGCCGCCCTGATCGATATTGTCAAGAAGACATCGGGGCTCCAGGTGCAGATGCTCGCGTTTCATTCTCTGCCCTATCCCCGGTCACTCCAGCAACGTGTCTTGACGGCGTCGGTGTCAGGAACGGTGTCTGAACTGTGTCATTTGAATGCGTTGCTCGGCGAGTGGTTTGCCAATGCGGCTCTCGGGGTCATTCGAGAGGCGGGGCTGCAGCCGAAACAGGTCGACTTGATCGGATCCCATGGCCAAACAGTGCATCATCTGCCCCATGGCACCAAGGACGCCGGGGTCGGTGCCATCCGCTCGACGTTGCAGCTCGCTGAGCCGGCGGTCATCGCCGAACGCACCGGAATTACGACGGTGGCGAATTTCCGCCCTCGCGATATGGCCGCCGGAGGACAAGGTGCGCCGCTCACGCCCGGTGTCCACGCCCTCCTTTTCCGCCATCCCCGGCGTGCGCGACTGGTGGTGAACCTCGGCGGCATCAGCAATGTAACCTATCTGCCCCGCGGCAAAGGAGTCGGTGGCGTCATCGCCTTCGATACCGGCCCTGCCAACATGGTGCTGGACGGGCTCATCTATCGGATCACGAAGGGCCGTATGTCGATGGATCGGGACGGACGTGTTGCGGCGCGCGGGCGTCCCGACGGGCGCCTGCTGGCGAAGCTCTTGGCGCACCCCTATCTCTCAAAGCAGCCGCCCAAATCCACTGGACGGGAAGTCTTCGGGGCGCCGATGGTCGAAGAGTTGCTGGCCGTTCAAGAGGCGCGACAGCTCTCGATGGAAGATCTGCTCGCCACCTGCAGCCGGTGGACGGCCGAGGCGGTCGGAACGGCAAGAAGATGGATTCATGGCGGGGCCATCGATGAAGTGTTTGTCGGCGGGGGCGGGGTGCGAAACCGGGCCATTATGACCCATCTGGCGGACGTGTTTTCCCCCGCGCCCGTCACGACGTTCGATGCGCAGGGATGGGACAGCAAGGCGTTGGAGGCGGTGGCCTTTGGCATCCTCGGGTATCAGACGATCATGGAGCAGTGCGGCAATGTTCCGGCCGTGACCGGCGCCACACATCCGGCTTTACTGGGCTGTATTGTCCCCGGTGGGCCCGGGTGGCTCAGCCGGTTGAAGCGCAGGTCCGGGTAAACGGCACGGATGACGATGGACGCGATTCTCATTGGTGTGGTGGCGGCCGGTGTGTTGCTCCTGGTGTTTTGGGAGCGGGTTCAGTCTCCTGTTGCGGCGAACACCCAGGCGCCTGTCCTTCCGGCCGGAGTGACGCTGGCCCCCGCTCCATTGCTGACGGAGCAGGAGGTGGTCCTCTATAACCTGATACGGATGGCGGTGCAGGACCACTATCTCGTCTTTTCCAAGGTTCCGCTCTGGGCATTCGTCCGCATCGATGCGGCGGGGAAGGCTCGCGCACAGATCTTTCGCGATATTGCCCTCAAGCCTGTGGATTTTGTTCTCCTCCATCCGGGCACGCGCGAGGTGGCGCAGGTGGTTCAGGTCGAAGATGTCCCTTCACGAGGGCCCCAGGCCGACCGGGCGCATGTCGTGAGGTCGGTCCTGGAGGCGGCCGGGATCAAACTGGTGATGTTGCGCTCGCAGCACGCGCACAGTGTGCCGGTGCTGGCCTCGTTGTTGGGGCTTGATCCCGAGGAGTCGTGAAGGACCGCGGCCGATGACGGCGGATTCATCGATACCGGGTCACTCGACCGGAGGTAGCGCCGGATCGGATTTGGCGATGGCGGCGTCGATGGCTTTTCGTGCGACTTCAGCTTCCGAGCTATCCGGGTATTGGTCCACCACCCGTTCGTACATCATGCGGGCCTTGCCCTGATCTCCTAACTTCGAGTAGGTCTGGCCTATTTTCAGGGTGGATGCCGCAAGTTTCTGGCTGAGAGGATAGTAGGACACGACGTTGTAGAACGCGGTGAGTGCGTCTTTGTAGCGCCCCATGCGATATTGGCATTCTCCGATCCAGTACTGAGCGTTTGCAGCGAGGGCGGAATGTCCATGGACTTCGATGAAAAATCGAAACCCGGCCAGAGCCGCTTCATAATCGCGATGCTTGAACTCTTCCATCACTCGGTCATAGAGACGGCGTGACGTGTCTTGAAGCTGGCTCGGGGCGGCCAGCGACGGAGTTGTTGAGAGGAGCAGCGTGGTCACGATGAGCGCTCCGATGGTTCTCAGGTTTTTCACGGTATCCCTCCATGTCAAACGAGACTGCCGGGCAAGACTCGTGCGGAACTTTACGGAAGACAATCGCAATCGTTGTGCCATTAGCAGGCTGCCGGAAGTTCTTTAGAACGGTCACCAACGGAACTTTTCCGACATTGAACATCCTGAGACCGGAAAGCCTGCAGTCATACGCATCTTCGGGAAACAGATTTGTACGGCGCGACCGGGACAACTGTGATGTTTTTGCCGCGCTTCCTCGTGCGTGAAGGGCTTGTGCGCAGGATGTCAGAAATGGAAGAACAAGACGTTCCTCTCCCGGCCGGCGGGCGGGTCCTCGTTGTCGACGCGACAGATGCGCGCTGCTATCCCCTTCCGAGCGCCGCGCTTCGCGATGCCGGCGAGCACGATCGGGTCTATATCCGGCCGGGCATATACGAAGACAAGGTCTTTGTTTCAGATCGACCGGTGTGGCTGATCGGCGCGGGGCGGGATCAGGTGCAAATCTATTGTCGGCGAGGCGGTCCCCTCTACCTGCAGCGCGTCTCCGGAGGAAGGATCGCAGGCATCACGTTTCGCTACGTGGGCAGCGATCAGCATGCGGCGATGAATGTGCTGGATGCCACCTGTGTGATTTCCCGGTGCCGGGCGATGGAGGGAATCCTCTCGGGCGTCATTCTGTACGGACCGGAATGTCGTGTGACGTTCTCGGAGAACGAAGTGTGCCGCAATCGGGAGTCAGGGATTTTCGTGTTTGCCGGCGCGCAACCGCGTGTGGCCGACAATCGTTGCTTCGAGAATCATCATTTCGGCATTGCCGTGCGCGATGAGGGGTCTCTGCCGGAGATTGTCCGCAACCAGTGCGACAGCAACATGCTGAGCGGCATGCTCCTGTTTCATCATGCCGGCGCGCTGCTGGTCGATAATGTGTGCCGAGACAATCAGCAGTGGGGTCTCGTCATGACGCCCGACGCTCATTCCACCCCCGCGTTATCGGAGTTGCCGGGCATGAATCAGCTGGCAGCGAATCCGCGCGGCGCCTGCACCATTACCGATGAGCCGTTGTCGGAGATTGGACGCTAGGAGGCCTCCGTCCTCTTCGAATGCATGCGGCAGTTGGACAGGAGCCCCGGCGGTGCGGGTTCAGGTTGCGTTACGGTGGGGATGGGCGGACGTCGGTGACGTGGGAGAGCGGGCGTGGAAATGAAACGCGTTTCCGCCTTTTTGCTTGGCCCGGTACATCGCGGCATCGGCGTGTTTTAAGAGGTCATCCACACCATGGTCGTCAGACGGGTACACCGTGATGCCGAGGCTGACCCCGACTGATGCGTGACTTTGGCCCAGATCGAACGGTTCAGCAATCGCGTCCGTGATCCGCTGGGCCACAACCGTCATATCCTCTTCGGACGCACAACCTTCCAGAATGATGGTGAATTCGTCCCCGCCCATTCGCGCCACCGTATCGATTTCCCGGACGCAGGTCCGCAGGCGGTCCGCCACCAATTTCAGGAGAAGGTCGCCCACGCTGTGTCCCATCGTATCGTTCACCGCTTTGAACCGGTCCAGGTCGAGCAGCATGAGGCCCAGCGGCCGTTGGAGCCGTTTGCTCCTGGCCATGGCTTGAAGCAGCCGGTCACGGAACAGGGTTCGATTCACCAGGCCGGTCAATTGGTCGTATTGCGCCAGATAGGTCATGCGTTCTTCAGCACGTTTGCGTTCGATCGCATAGCGGATGGAGCGGGCGAGCAGATCGGGGTGCCCCTGGCCTTTGACCAGATAGTCCTGCGCGCCTTGCTGAACGGCTTGGATCGACAGCGCTTGGTCGTTGACACTGCTCAGCACGATGATAGGAATTGTCGGGCAAGTGGCCTGCACATGTTTGAGGGTTGGTATGCCATACGCATCCGGCAGCGAGAGATCGAGCAGAATAGCATCGTAATGACTGCGTCCCAGGCGGGCAAAGGCTGCGCTGAGGCTGGTCACGTGCGTGATGTCGAATTGTTCAAGGCTCCATTCCGCCAGAATATCCTGGGTGAGATGGGCATCAACACTGTCGTCTTCGATCAGCAACAGCTTAATCATTGAGAGCCGTTCCCTCGGCCGTGGAGACTCCAGAGTCTGAGAGACTCCCGTCCTGCAATCCCGAACCACCCTCTCTCGTACGATTGTGAGTATAATGCAACATGTTGGGCAAACAAGGAATTCTCGATATTCTGAGGGTGGGGTGTCTGTGTTGAGTGACTTCGGTATCGGGTCAGAGAGGCAGGTGGGCGGGCAGAAGGCTGTTGTCGGTTCGCCAGAATGGCGGACCGGGACTCATCGGGTGCCGGTGGCTGCGGGGATCAGAGTGAATCCCGGAGCGTCTTTCCGGGTTGGGCAAGGGGAGGGGCTCTGTCTATTCCATCCGTGACAGCACGCGGCTCTCTTCGCGCGGGTAAATACCTCGCCGGATGTCCGGTGGGCCGATGGGGGCTTCACAGTAGTAACCAGGCTCAACCGGCCACAGGAGCATTTGTCCAAACAGCGATCCCTTTATGTGCACATGCCGAACGGTGACGCCCAGTTCATCCGCGTCTTGCTGGATTTCTTGGATGCAGTCCTCCCGTGAGTAGGCTCGTCGAGTCAGGATGAGCGGATCGCCTGTCAATTTGTGATAGGCGATATATTCGTCGGCGCAGCCGGCCGCCAATAATAGCCACGCCATGAGCATGCCGATGTCAGCTGCTGAGGATTTCCGGGTCATCACGGGTAGCCTCCTATTCCGAGAAGAAGTGTACCGCATATGAAGAGGATTGCAATAGGTAGTTGTCGGCCTCCTGAGGGGCGCTCTCTAGTCTATGTCACGACCGTATGTTATCCGAGGCCATCCTGCACCCGGTTAACCAGAAGCGACAAAGTCCGGCTGACCCGACACGCTTTGGCTGCGAGCCCGGAGAAAGCTTTCGACCAAAATGGGGAAGAAGGAAATCGCAGGCGGGGCGAAGCCCCTCCGTTACCTGCTCGATCGCTTCCATGGCGCCACCCGTCCGGCGCTCGCTGCCTGCAATGCCGGGAGGGGAAAGGTGGCCCGGTATCGGAGGGGTCCTCCGTTCAAGGACACGCAGCAGCATGTCAGACAGGCGAGAGCCTACCGCCGCGCTTACCCATCAACGGCGAGCGTCGTATCTCTTCACGGGGACTTGCTGTCACAGAGCTGAAATGGTCGGTAACAATGGCTGGACTGGAGGGAATGCGAAGCGCGGCTAGACCGGTTTTTCAGCCACGTACTCGATGTACTTCCAAAACTCCTTCGCCTCTTCTTCGTTCAAGACCACCGGCGTGTTGTTTGCCATGCCGGACAGGTAGATCTTCACTGACACGGCATCGTGCCAGACCTGGACTTCGCAATGCGTCACGTTGTCTAGATTCAGCGCACGATTGCCGATTCGAACAAAGTGCATCTGCGGACTCCTCCTGATTTGGCAAAGGTGGATTGATGCTACAACAGGGGAGAGTATTCGGCAAAGCAACTTACACATTCCTGATCGTGCCGGAAAAGCATAGCGGCGGGAGGCAGCTGAGATATGTTCAACTCACGGCCGAGATGGCTGTCCCGGTTTCCTTTCAGGCACGGAGCCAAGGCTCAATGGTGCGGCCCGTGAAGCGATTTGTGACCACCCTCGCCGGTTATGCCCCAATCCTCATGCGGTCGCACTCGTTGCTATCTGGTTCGGCTCAGTCCTTATGGACAGGACCGGCTCGATGAAAAGACCGGTGGACCAGAGTTGTCTTGGAAGGAGAAAAATTGCGCCCGAGAAAACACGGGGGGTACTTCAGTCTGTCCTGCCTGGTCCCGGGCTCCCTGGACTGAGACAGAGAATAGGCTAAACTATCAGCGCCTTACCCGGACGGACACTCTCCGTTACCCCTACAGGGATGCCGAACAGGGAAGGCATTGGTCTTGCTCCGCACCATTCATACTACTCGCCATGGGTAGCAGTTGTCCTGACAACACCGGAGGTACCTACTATGCGGGCAAGGATCACATTGTTGTTGTTTGCTGTAATGCTGGCTCCACACCAGCCGCTCTATGCCGCGAGCAAACAGGCGTTTCCAGGGGCAAGCGGGCGGCCCTTCCAGGCATTAACCCAATACATTACCGATCTCCAAACGGAAATGAACACATTCACGCAGCAGCTCATGGAGTTGCAACTGACGGCTCAGCAGTTACAGGCGCAGATTGCTTCCTCTGTAACCGATGTGTCCACGCTGCAATCACAGCTATCAACGGTTCAAGCCCAGATCGTCATGGTACAGACACAAATCAATTTTCTGCAGGATGCCTTGAATACCAAACAGGGGGCGATCACTGGGTCCTGCCCCAGCGGTAGCTCGATCCGGCAAATCAATCCCGACGGGTCCGTGATCTGTCAGGAGGACTCTTCTTCCGGTTCTGGTGTCGGACAATTCGTCACGAAAATAAGTCCGGTGCAGACGGCCTCCTTCGGGCAATCCGTTTCCTATGCGATGAGCTGCCCGTCCGGCTATATCCTGTCGAACGTCGGCTATAGTTCCAGTGCCTATGTCACCATCAATCAGGCGGCATACCCTTCCCTTGCGACGGGGTTTGTTGTTGGATCGCATTCCAACGCGGCGTTCAGCGACCGGCAGGGATTTTTCCAGCTATATCTTCGTTGCCAGGCCGCTTCTCCCACCGGTCCTTCCGGTTTCTGAAGTTCTCATCCGAGCCGTCATGCGGTAGGGCTCCACTCAGTAAGGGTGGAGCCCGTACTGCGACAAGGCGTGGAGGCCTGCCGCGCAGAATGCTCTTAGCCCTGCCTGGCTCAGTGTTCCGTTGTGCGGGTAAGGCCAAGAGTCTGCTGAGATCCTAAACCCGATCTCGCCCTATGCGGGTTCGAGATCCTGGATCGGGTTCGAGCAGAGAGCAGCGCAGCCGGCTGATTGTGCCGGTACGCGACTTCCAGGAAATTCCGCTGTTAGTTTTTGAAAGACTAGAGAGAGGATTGGTTCCGGGGAGAGGATTAGGAGATAATTTAATCCCGCCGATACGCATTATTCTGAAGTGAGGGGAATCAGAATCTTGGTGGCCGAACTTCTGGATAAGCGTATGAGGGGATCGTGAACGAGTGCGGTTCCCTTGACGTACGAGGAACGTGTGCGCCCATTCCAATTGAGCACAGAACTCAGACAGGGAGAATCGGAGGGCATGGGAGGAGAACCCACCGACTCACTTCTATTAAGCGTCAGAAACGAGGCAACCGGTGTCAGTGCAAGCTAGTGAGGCGCTTCCTCGACAGTCCAAGGAGCATCACAAGGCCGAAGCCAAGTAACAGCAGAGAAGAGGGTTCGGGAACGCGGGCCGGAACCCTATTGAACCGGATTCGATCGAGAGTTGCAGGATTCTCCCATCCACCGATGAAGAGTGTCTGCATAAATGGATCACGATCCAAACTTCCAATTTGCGCAATTTCGGCTTCCATGCCACCGCCATACTCCAAAGGGAACCGGCTCGTCGCTCCCCCAACAAATAAGCCATTAGTGTCAAAGGCATATATTGTGTGCACGTCCTGATTAAAGCTCCCCGCAATTTCAAAGAAATTGGTGGGTCGGTCAAACTCAATCATCAGAGCAGAAAACCCACTCGAACTACCTGTCGGGCATCCCCCCACGCTCCAACAGCCAGGAGCATCACTCGGGCGCCTAAACGCTCCGAAGGTATGCGTCCCAGTGGGAGCTCCCCACCATGTACCCGTTTCGACATAGACGGGGGTATAAACAGCAGTAGGGCTATTAAGACCATACCCAGAAGGTGGGACAGCTCCAACTCTGTTGTAAAGGTTAGTGCTACTCGCACCCTCATAGCTACTGATTCTATACATCGTCACCCCTTCAAATAGATTGGTGACATTGGTTCCGACCCGGAACATATCCGGTTCGAGTTCCATCAGAAGAGCCTCGGCTGGGGTGTAGGCAAGGCTCAAGGTTAGCAGAGATAGGCTCAACGCGAACAACATCGCCCGTATAACGGATTTTGGCGTCTTCATGTCCTCTCCTTCCTCTTAGTTGAGCGGACCATGGGCGTGCCTAACAAATATAGCGCTCCCTCGTTAGAGGGGGCTCAATGAAACGTTGATTGTGGAGTGTGGAATGGTTGTATTGTACAGGGGATAAGATACAGTCAGCCTGACTGTTTCCACGACTGCCACGGCGGCACCTAAAGAGGGGCAGCATGTCACGACACGAGTCAGCGTTGAATGGCATCCCTACACCTAGTTTCATGGTCTTATACCTACCTGACCAGATTGAACGCCACTATCGGCCATCGTCTGATTCTGTTATCGAATTCTTAAATGGTCCTATTGTCATGGTTCGTATGACAAGACGAGGAGCGAAGAGGCGGAAAGACAGCACGCATTCGATAACAACACTAACTGCGGTGTAAACATTAAGGTGATGAAGGCCGCTCGTGGGGGGCGTGTCGACGGTATATTTGGATGGAGGTGAAAGTGTTTTCTGTGGCAGGCGTGGGATTCTTGCGGGCAATATCTGCTACTTGCTCACGAACTGTGTCCTTTTCCTCCACTCCCACGGCGGTACGGGTTGAGGCTCCGCCCATAGCCCATGCCTCGCGTCTTTTGCCTCAGTCTTAAGACCCTCAAGCTCTGTATTGCCTGCTGCATATTACCGATAGCACCAGCACCAGTCGTCTTTGACGAGAGCGCGATGGACATTCGTTTTGTCCACCAGCACCACTCCTTGGTCAGTTGAGTACAAATGCCCCAATTAGTTTGGCTCTGCGGGGCAGATCACCACGTGGCGTTGCCATTCATACCGATCATTCTACTGATTGGCGTATCATTCGATGCACGTCACTGCTTATTAGGTTGGGCATAGCGATTGCGTTTCACTCCGCTACAACAATGAGGAACGGTACGGGGTTCGTAGCATAGCTTCCACGGCTTGGCCGGAGCCGCTCGGATGATTGGAGCGCGCGCTCATGCTAATCCCGAGTCAGTTCCATAGCCGTATCGGCTCACCCAGGTTCCCAGCAAACCCGCACTCACTGCTTCAGCGCGCGCATTGCGATCTGTCCCTACAGACAAATGGGTGGAGGTCCTTCTGTGCAATCTCCCCGCATGTCCCTGAATGTATCCATGGGCCCAGAGTGCGGGTCTATCTCTGGCGCTGATGCTGATAAGGAACGGTGAGGACAAGGAAGGGGGTGGTAAGCAGCACCAGGCAACGATCAATGACGAAGAGTGGGCCAAACAGCAGGTATCGAGTGCATTAACAACAGACCAGTAAGAGGAGGGTACCAAGATGAGAAGATTTCTAGCTGTGATTGTCGGTATCATTTTGATGAGCGTGGGAGAGGGAGGCCTGAGGAGTCAGGAAGTAAGCGCCGCCCCGCCCACGACTCCAACCGATCTGAATGGCGTGACCCAGAACTGGGACAAGAACCTGCCAAGCGCCTCGCGCTTTACCGTCTTGGCAGCCTTTGGCAATCAAGCCGTGCGGGACAATAATACCGGGCTGGTATGGGAGCAGGCGCCCGATGCTACTCCTCGCGCGTTCGCCGAAGCGATTTTGCACTGCCTAAATCGGACAGTGGGCGGCACGACCGGCTGGCGAATGCCCTCGGTGGTTGAGTTGAAGAGCCTGCAGGATCCGGCTCTGCCGGCACCTTTTGTCCCAGCCACTATCTTCACTGGCGTCCAGCCAGACATTTATTCGGTGACTACATATAGCCCTGATCCCATCGCAACCTGGCTCGTTTACTTCGCCCCCGGAGCCGAGATCACCGCAACCCAGAGAAGCTCCGTCAACCATGTCTGGTGTGTGCGCGGTCCGATGCAAGAGTCTGTGTATTGAAGCTTCGGTAATTGGAGTGATTGATCTATTGGGGGCAGGGGGCGAAAGCCTCCTGCCTCTCTGCGAAACGCTGATGGCACTCACGGTCTACATCGAGGAGGTCGTGCTTAGGGCACAAGCCCTGGCCTTGGGGGGCGACGAAGCCGCCAGTGGGCAGGTGTCAAGAAAGTGGAACGGGCTTCCGAGACAAACTAATTGCTCTGCCTCCGCCACTATAATGACGGCACCGGCTGCGGATCAGCCCACAAGCCTTTCCTCGCCCCTCGTGCTTCCTTTTCTAGCCCTTCTAGCACCGTATCGCCTGGCGCATATTTGCGATACCACCAGCACCAGCCTTGCTCAACGAGTTCCTGATTCAGGTTGGTCCCATATGGGCAGGAACACATCCGCAATGGTACGTCTGTAATTGACGTGGCCGTGCATCTCGACGGTGATTTCTTTCCCGAAGGCAAGGCCTTAGTCAGCGTGCTTTGTGTGTGGGTCGATTGCCTTCCTGTTCATGTCCGGCAGGTTACCTGTTGAGGTCTGCCAAAAAATCCATTACACGAACAAAAGCGGCGGCTCCATTGCTGGAACCGCCGTCTGTGATGCCGTGATGTGCTAAGGTTACGCTGCCGGGTGTTTCTGTCGCCACGCTGCCAGCATCGCAAGGCCGACGCCGAGTAATAGCAAGGAGGTGGGTTCGGGGACACCCGATGCTTGAGGCATGACATGCCAACTCTCCTCCCAACCATGCTCAAGTGCGCAGCCGGGGCAATCATTCCAATTATAAAACTCCGATATTTCTAATAGAAACATATTTGGAGTGCTAGGTGCGGGAAATGAGGGGTCGTTGGTTTCTCCGATGATACTAGCGCGAAACCAAGTGTAATCCGAAATTCCCGAATCCGACGTCACTGAAAGGTGCTTACCATCTGAGAAAGTGGAGGGGGTAAATAGATAAGAATTCAGATCAGTATCAACTGTACGATTCAACAGTTTATTGGTGTCAAAATCTACAGTCGTCCCATCGAAGGTAAAATACAACGTACCTCCGCGGCAAAAACTACAGATGGTCGAGTCGAGGTCGAGTGAAAAATCTAAGGGCAACGCTTTTGCGGGGGATGGGTGAAGGACGCCCCCCAGGACGCAAGACAGAAAGACCCCGACTGCCATCAGCCGCAATCGGTCAACTGGCACCGTCGCGCGGATCGTTGGTGTTGGCATTTCCATGGACTCACCTGTGTCCGTGATGGGCTCAGCGTATGCCTTTGCCACGAACAAAGCGATCCCTCGTTGGGGGGGGGGTATGTAAGAATACGTAATGTGTTGTGGAAGCTCATATGCCATCGGATTACTTAGCTTCCGGCTCCTATGGCAGGGCCACAGTGTTCACCATATTCGATCCAAAAAGCGAAATTGCGGATGATAGAGGACCCTGGTCAATGCGCGAACCGCAAGAGATCCGGTCGCCGGAAATGGGGGTGTTGAATTTGAATTCGGCGTGCACCGCAATGTCGTGCCCCTTGAGTATCGCTTTGACCGAATAGTCACCGGGGAGAGATTCTGTCCAAGCTCGATTCGCAGGATCTACTTGGAACACGGCGTTAAAAACAGGTACTGCGGTTGCTCCGTCCCATGGCAGATACTGAATGCGCATCACCCCACTGTAAATTTTGTCTTCGTCAACCCCGCTTACCGAGATGTCACAGGTTGCAGTCCAACTGGAGGTCCTCGGATCGTTTTCTATCGTAAGAGAGTTGGACTTATTGAACCCTGTGGCCCACGATGTCCCAACGAAGAGTACGATGATGAAACTGCTTATCAGGCCCCACAGCACAGCTCTCTCAAATATTCCTATCCATTTCTCCGACCCTGTTACATGCTGGCTCGACATGATTCCCTCCTTTATCCCGCTGCAGCTAGGTTGGTGTTCTTTCTCCTGTCCTGCTGATGGGGACCTCAATCAAACATGGGAACTGCCCGTACAAGAGAAGAGTAGCGGCCGCATTGGCAGGTGACGGAACAGTGTACGTGAAAGCGACGGTGAGGGGGAATTGCGAAGGGCCTGGGAGCCTCGGAGAGTGACGTATTGTAGTAAGGATCCCGATTTAGCCCAACCGTGGAGGCTGTGGGACTTCACCGCGTATTGAGACGTGACCTGATCGACACGGAAAGAAACACGGACAATTAAGCCGCTTTTATGGGTGCCGGGATGAAGTGAAGTTGCTAAGTGTTTGAAAGGGTTGGTTGCGGGGAGAGGATTTGAACCTCTGACCTTTGGGTTATGAGCCCAACGAGCTACCAGGCTGCTCCACCCCGCAGGCGGAGACTAACAAACGGTTAGACGGCAAGTCAAGCGAACCGGCGACACCGTTGCATTCACGCGAGGGCAGTGCTAAAGCGATACCATGCGTATTGTCTTCATGGGCACTCCGGAATTTGCAGTTCCTTCACTCGAAGCGTTGCTTACGTCCGATGACCAAGTGGTCGGCATCGTCACGCAGCCCGACCGGCCGAAGGGACGAGGGCAGATCTTAACGCCCTCTCCGATCAAATTGATTGCACAGCGAGAGAACATTCCGTTACTGCAGCCTCTCAAAATGAAAGCGCCTGAATTTCTTGACGCATTGGCCGGGTGGAAACCGGATCTCATCGCGGTCACGGCTTTCGGACGTATCCTGCCCGGCATGATTCTGAAGCTGCCTCCCATGGGCTGCGTGAACGTGCATGGATCCTTGCTCCCGAAATATCGGGGGGCTGCGCCGGTGCAATGGGCGGTGATCAATGGCGAACGCGAAACCGGCATCACGACTATGTTGATGGACGAAGGCATGGATACCGGAGCGATGCTGCTACAAGAAAGCCTGCCGATCAGTCCCGACGACACGGCAGGAACGCTGGCTCCACGACTGGCGGCCATCGGGGGCCGGCTGTTGGTTGAAACGATCAGGCAGCTCAAGGCCGGCACGATTACTCCTCTTCCCCAGGACCATTCCCTGGCCACGATGGCGCCGATTTTGAAGAAGGAAGATGGTCTGATCGATTGGACGATGAGTGCGGGGCAGCTGTCCAATCGTGTCAGAGGGCTGTCGCCTTGGCCGGGAGCCTACACCTTTCTCGGCCGCGAACGGTGGATGATCTGGAAGGCGTCCCGTCATCCGGCGGATAACCATGGAGCACCCGGCACGATTATCGGCGTGACTAAACAGGCCATCCAGGTTGCGACAGGCGAAGGCGTCCTTGAGATGACCGAGGTCCAACCGGCGAACAGCAAGCGGCTCACGGTCGCGCAGTTTCTTGCCGGCCATCAGGTGGTCGCTGGGCAGCGCTTCGATGCCGGGCCTCCTGTGCCGGAGGATCACGAGGCGGCACAGTCGTAGGCATCGCCAAAATTCTCACCGTCCGCTGTGATCAGGCCATCGATGTCCTCTGCCCGCCCATCTCCAAAGAAATCCGCTTCTTCCGCCCGACACCGGGCGCTTTCGGTGTTACTGGCCTTCCAGAAATCCGGCGATGCGATCGACGAGATCCTCGATCGTCTGTGGACGGGCGAGGCAGGCGATTCCCGCGATCGGGCGTTTGCGATGGAATTGATCTACGGGGTCTTGCGACGGCAGGAAACTCTCGATTGGCGATTGGCGCCGGTGCTGAGCAAGCCTCTGGCCCGTCTCCCACAGGTTATTCAAGTTGTGCTTCGCCTGGGCGCGTACCAACTGCTCTACATGGATCGGGTGCCGGAGTCTGCGGCCGTCAATGAATCGGTGAACCTGGCCAGATCCCATGCGGCCAAACTCGGGCGCGATTGGGGCGGCCTGGTGAATGCGGTTTTGCGTGCCCTCATGCGTTCCCCTGAACCACCGTTGTCGGATGGACAACACATGCCGGCCAGGGGGTTGTCCGTTCGCTACGCCCTGCCGCTCTGGTTGTGCGAACGTTGGGTTCAACGACTCGGAGTGGAGGGGGCTGAAGCAGCCTGCAAGACCGTCAGTGTCATTCCCTCTCTGACGTTGCGTGTGAACCGGCAGCGAGCGACCCGTGAGGGACTTCTTGAGCAGTTCGAGAAAGCCGGCATCGTATCGCGACCGACCCCTGTCAGCCCCGCTGGAATTGTCGTCGAGGGCGGACAGTCCGTGACGGCGCTTCCCGGTTTTCACGAGGGGTTGTTCTATGTCGAGGACGAAGCCGCTCAACTGATTCCGCTGGTGCTTGATCCGCAGCCCGGCGAGCGGATCCTCGATGTCTGTGCGGCGCCGGGTGGTAAGACTACGCACATTGCCGATCTCATGTCGAACCGCGGCGAGGTCGTGGCCATGGATCGGCAGCCCTCGCGGCTGAAGCTGCTTGCCGAGAATTGCCGGCGACTTGGTGCGACCATCATCGCTCCCCTTGTGGGGGATGCGCGGGAGCTCGGCTCTCCCGCATCACCCAAGAGTACAGATCAACGAATCATCGCCCCGGGGCTGTTTGATCGCATCCTCGTGGATGCACCTTGCAGCGGCATCGGCGTACTCCGCCGGCATCCTGACGCGAAATGGAAAAAAGATACCGGCATGTTTGCGAGACATCAGATTTTACAGCGCGCGATCCTCGATCGGGCGGCATCTGTCTTGCGGCCCGGCGGGGTGCTGGTCTATAGTACCTGCTCAACTGAACCCGAAGAGACGGAAGAGGTCATCGACCGCTTCTGCCGGGATCATTCAGCGTTTAGGCGCGAGTCCGTGGCGCTGTGGTTATCAACCGCCGTCCTCCCGTTTGTCAGTCCTCAGGGATCGTTGTCCACCCTGGGAAACGAACTCGGGATGGACGGATTCTACGCCGCCAGACTGCGAAAGGCCGAGTATGAGTAACCGAGTGCTGATTGCCCCTTCTATCCTGGCCGCAGATTTTGCCCGGCTTGCCGATGAAATCGCCGCGGTCGAACGGGGCGGCGCGGATCTCCTGCATATCGACGTGATGGACGGCCATTTTGTGCCGAACATTACGGTAGGACCTCCGATCGTGGAATCCCTCAAGAAAGTGACCAAGCTCCCCCTCGACGTGCATTTGATGATCACCAACGCCGATGCGTTCATCACGGAGTTTGTTTCCGCCGGGGCGGACTATGTCACGGTGCATGTCGAAGCCTGCCCCCATCTGCATCGCACGGTTCAGTTGATCAAAGAGCGGGGCGCGAAGGCCGGGGTGACGCTGAATCCTGCGACGCCGGTCAGTTTGCTGCAAGAAATCCTGCCGGAGGTCGATCTGGTGCTGATCATGTCGGTGAATCCGGGATTCGGCGGGCAGAAATTTATTCCGTCCGCCCTGCAGAAGATTGCCGCCATACGCGAGATGCTGGACCGTCTCCACAGCCCGGCGCTGCTCGAAGTCGACGGCGGGGTGAAAGTCGACAATGCCGCGCAGGTGCTGGCGGCGGGAGCCGACGTCCTCGTTGCCGGGTCCGCGATTTTCTCCAGCCGCGACTATGCCGGAACCATTGCCGCGCTGCGTGCGGCAGGTCAGCCGGCTTCCTCAACCATGGCGCATGCCGCACTCCATCGATAGGCCATTCAGGGTGGATATTTCCGGACTCATCGACAGCCTGCACCCCCTCGAAATCAAAGTCCTCACGGCCTTTGGCGCAAGACCGGCCGGATCGGTGCTGGGGACCGAGGAGCTGGCCGCCGCGGCCGAATTAGAGCCGTCACAGCTGAGCATGGCGATTGAGTGGCTGCTGACGAAGTCCCTGCTGGCCGTGCATGCCGAGACCGTGACTCCCGTGGTGTCGTTGACGAAGATCGGTGAGCAGTATTTCGATACCGCATCGCCGATCGAGCGGGTGTACTCGGCCGCGCGAGAAGTGGCCAGCACGGGCAAGCGGCTGACGATTCCCGACTTGCAGGCGCAGGACGGGTTGGATCCCTCCGACGTCAGCAAGGCCGTCGGCCGTCTGAAAAAGGAAGGCGTGTTGCTGATCGTCCAGGGCGGCTGCATCGAAGCGACGGGGCGTCCGAGTCCGACCGTCGAGGCGATCCGCACGTTGCTCAAGGACGTGCATGAGTCCTCCCGAGATCTGAAGAGTTTCTCCGACGCCCATCGTCAGATCATTGAAGATTATGCCGTGAAGCGCGGCAATGCCAAAGAGCCGTTCCGCGTCGATGACCGCGTCGCGCGTTCGTTCGCGCTCTCCCCCACCGGGGCGACCGCGGCGGAGCATCTCCTGCGCGAAGGGGTGGCGGAGGAAGTTTCCCAGCTCACGCCGGAATTGCTGAAGGACGGCAGTTGGCGGGGCAAGCGGTTCCGCAAATACACCATCAGTTTGCGCGCGCCGCGCATTGGCACAGGGAAAAAACATCCCTATCGCGAGTTCCTCGACACCGTGAAGACGAAACTCGTGAGCATGGGCTTCCAGGAGATGCGCGGGTCGCTCGTGGAGACCGAGTTTTGGAATATGGACGCGCTCTTCATGCCGCAGTTTCATCCGGCACGCGACATTCACGACGTCTATTTCGTGAAGAATCCCACCCACGCGACGAAAATCGACGAGCCGTTCCTGACGCAGGTGACCCGGGCGCATGAGAATGGCGGCAAGACCGGGTCCACGGGATGGAAATATGCCTTCAATGGCGAACGTGCGAAGCGGCTGGTACTGCGAAGCCAGGGGACGGCCGTTTCGGCCAGGACGTTGGCGTCGGTTCCGGCCGTGCCGGGCAAGTATTTCTCCATCGCACGCTGCTTTCGTTACGATCAGGTCGACGCGACGCACGCCACCGACTTTTTCCAGGTCGAAGGCATCGTGTTGGGCGAAGACATCAATTTCCGCACCCTCCTGGGGTTGCTGAACCTCTTTGCGCGGGAGGTGGCGCAGGCGAAGGAAGTGAAATTCCTGCCGGCCTATTTCCCGTTTACCGAGCCGTCGGTGGAAATGCACGTGCGCCATCCGCGCCTCGGATGGATGGAGTTGGGGGGGGCGGGGTTGTTTCGCCCGGAGGTGACGCTGCCGCTCGGGGTGAATGTGCCGGTGATTGCCTGGGGGCTGGGCTTGGACCGGATGGCGATGGTGGCGCTCGGCATTCACGATATCCGTGAGTTGTTCACCGATAATTTGGATTTGATCCGCACGACGCGGGGGATCTTCTAGCTGCCATCATGCCTACGATTTCAATTTACAAAGAGGATTTCGAGTCGCTCCTGGGTTTCACCGGTCGCGCGAAGCGATCGGTTTCAGTCGAGCAATTGGAAGAGTGGCTCATGCTCGTCAAGGGCGAGTTGAAGGGGCACAACGCCGAGACCGGCGAGTTGCGCGTCGAATTGCAAGATAGCAACCGGCCTGATCTTTGGTGCTGCGAAGGGATCGCGAGACAGATCCGGATCAAACAGCAGGGCAGGCTCAAGCCCTATTCCTTCTTCAGCAAAAAACCGAAACCCACGCAGCGTCTCATCGTCGGGCCTGGCCTCGAACAGGTGCGGCCCTATGTCGCCGCCTGCACGGCCAAGGGTTACCGGGTGACCGACGAAGGGCTGGCTCAGCTGATTCAGACGCAAGAAAAGCTCGCGGATATTTTCGGGCACAAGCGAAAGACGGTTTCCATCGGGATCTATCAACTGTCGAAGATTCAGTTTCCTGTGACCTACGAATTGGTCAAGCCTGACGAGGCACGGTTCACGCCGCTGGGCATGGAGACGGTGATGACCTTGTCGGAAATTCTCATGGTCCATCCTAAAGGATTGGAGCATGGCCACATTCTGTCGGGGCAGAGCCGGCTGCCTATTTTGCGCGACGCGAAGAACCAGCCGCTCTCTTTCCCGCCGATCATCAACAGCCGGGAAGTCGGGGAAGTTCGGGTGGGCGACGATGAGTTGTTTGTCGAAGTGACCGGGACTGACTTGGCGATGGTGGTATTGACGCTGAACATCTTCGCCGCCAACCTCGCCGATCGCGGTGCGGCCATTGAGCCGATCGAAGTGCAGTATCCGAAGAGCACACCGCTGGGCAAGCGCGTCGTGACACCGCAAGACCTTGGCAAGCCCAGGACCATTCAGCTGAAGACGATTGAACAGGCGCTGGGCCAGGAACTTGGGGTCAAAACCGTCAAGCAGGCCCTGGAAGTCTATGGCTACGAGGTCTCAGCCGGAAAGGGGACGGTCAAGGCGAAGCTGCCGCCCTATCGGCAAGACCTCATGCACGCGATGGACGTGGTCGAAGATGTGGCAGTCAGCCGAGGCTACGGTGAGTTTGCTCCGGTCATGCCGGCGCAGTTTACGGTAGGCGGGTTGTCGCGGATCGAAGAGACGTCCGACCGGGCGCGCGAGTTGATGGTCGGGCTGGGGTTTCAAGAAATCATCTCCAATATTCTCGGGTCGCCGGAGAACTATCGCAGTGCCATGCGTCTTGACGGGACGGATTGGGGACAGATGGTTCAGGTCGATAACGCGATGGCTCTGACGTTTTCCTGCTTGCGCCAGTGGATGCTGCCGTCGCTCCTGCGCGTCGAGGCGGCATCCAGCCGGGCCTTCTATCCGCATCGCCTGTTCGAAGCCGGTGAGGTGGCGACTCCCGATAGCACGCACGAACTGGGCTCGCGCACAGAAGTTGTTCTCGGCTCTGTCATCGCCCATGCCGGAGCCCATTTCTCAGAGATTCATTCGTGCGTCGATGTCTTGTTCTACTATCTCGGGAGGGAATACAGCCTGGAGCCGGTGCAGCATCCCTCATTCCTGGAAGGGCGCGCCGGGCGAATCGTCGTTGCGGGGAAACCGCTGGGGGTCATCGGCGAAGTCCACCCCGAAGTCCTGGAGCGCTGGCAGATCGCCGTGCCCGTCGTCGCCTTCGAAGTGAATCTCACCCAACTGGCAGACCTCGCCTGATCGGGAGAGCGACGAGGTGTCGCTCTCCCGTATCCGAAGCATAGGGGAGTGATGACGGATTGTGTGAGGCGGCGAGATTAGGCCGCGGCAGGGGTCAGGTGCTGCTTGGCGAGGCCGACCAACTTCTCAAATCCGGCGCTATCCTTGATGGCCATGTCCGAGAGGACTTTGCGGTCCAACAAGATATTCGCTTTCTTGAGCGCATTGATAAACCGGCCGTAGGTGAGGCCCTGTGCCCGGACGGCGGCGCTGATACGCGCAATCCACAACTGCCGGAAGTCCCGCTTCCGGTTCTTACGACCCGTATAGGCGTAGACCAGTCCTTTATCTACGCTCTCTGTGGCCGATCGGAACAGCCGGCTCTTTCCGCCATATTGGCCTGACGCCAGCTTGATCCGCTTCTTTCTCCGCTGTCTAGTTTTTGATCCACCTTTCGCGCGAGGCATGATTCCGTCTCCTTTTACTCGTGAGGCACCCTGTCAGGGCTCTAGTTATACGGCAAGAGGCGATTCAAAGACAAGGTCGCCGTCGGATCCACCGGTTGGGTTCCGCTCAAGCGGCGCTTTTGGTCGCTCTTCTTATGGCTGAGAAGATGGCGCTTCCCGGCGCTTTTTCTGACCAGTTTTCCTGTGCCGGTTCGCTTGAATCGCTTGCTGGCTCCTTTGTGTGTCTTGGCTTTCATCGGCTGATTCCTCTTGGTTAATGACGACGGTGTTATTCGCTTAGTTCTTTGGAGCCACGATCATGATGAGGCTGCGGCCTTCCATGCGCGGGGCATATTCAATCGTGCCGGTTTCCGTCAACTCGGCAATGACTGAACTCATGACGCTACGGCCCATCTCCTGGTTGGCCATTTCCCGTCCCCGATAGGTGAGCGTCACTTTGGTCTTGTTCCCATCGGCCAGGAATTCCTTGATCTGACGGATCTTAATCTCCAGATCGTGCTTATCGGTCCGTGGACGGAGCTTGATTTCCTTTACCTGCGTAGACTTCTGATGGCGACGGCTCTGGTGGTCCTTCTTGCTGAGCTCGTACTTGTATTTGCCATAGTCCATGATCCGGCATACCGGCGGGGCGGAAGTCGGGGCGACTTCTACCAGGTCGTAGCCCCCTTCTTGTGCCTGCCGGAACGCATCCGCGGTCGGGAGAATGCCTAATTGCTCTCCTTCCGGGCCGATCACCCGAACTTCTCGCACTCGGATTTCACGGTTTACACGCAGTTTGGGAACGATAAGCCACCTCTTAGTGTGTAGGTTGAAGGTCCGGCTGCGCGCGAGAGACGTCATTTCTGAGCATCTCGATCACCGCAGCCCCTGTCATGCTGCCAAGGTTTGCCCCGCTCCGCCCTCTGACCGAGAGGGTGCCGCTCTGGACTTCCCGGTCACCCGCGACCAGCATGAACGGAATTTTGGCCTTTTCGGCCTCGCGGATTTTGAAACCGATCTTCTCATTGCGAAGGTCCGCCTCGGCGCGAAAGCCGGCGGCCTTCAGCTGCGAGACGACCGACGTCACATAGTCGCGCTGGTTATCGGTGATCGCAATGACCACGGCCTGCACCGGGGCGAGCCAGGTGGGGAACGAACCGCCGTAATGCTCGACCAGAATGCCGAAGAACCGCTCGATGGATCCCATCAAGGCC
Organism: Nitrospira sp. NS4; assembly: GCF_049546785.1. Lineage (NCBI taxonomy): Bacteria > Pseudomonadati > Nitrospirota > Nitrospiria > Nitrospirales > Nitrospiraceae > Nitrospira > Nitrospira sp. NS4. The sequence goes on from NZ_JBMWAN010000003.1 coordinate 77,706, forward strand.
CGATGGATCATGATGGGCTGATGGGACTTCCCGTCTTCGCCGATATAGCTGAGGTCGAACCGTTCCGGGTTATTAAAGTCCACCTGGATGGTGGAGCATTGCCAGGAACGTCCCAGAGCATCCTTGATTTTGATGTCGATTTTCGGCCCGTAAAACGCGCCGCCGCCTTCGTCGAGATGGTACGAAATCCCGCGGCTCTTCAGCGCGGCCTCAAGCGACGTGGTTGCGAGAATCCATTTGTCGTCGGAGCCTACCGACTTGTCGGGTCTCGTGGAAAGGAAGATCTCAAATTCCACGAAGCCGAACGATTTCAAAATGAAAAATGTAAAGTCCAAGACGCGGCTGACTTCGTCCTGAATCTGATCCGGACGGCAGAACAGATGGGCATCATCCTGAGTGAAGCCGCGCACCCGCAGCAGCCCATGGAGCACGCCGGTCCGCTCGTAGCGGTAGACCGTGCCGAGCTCGCCGTACCTGATGGGCAGGTCGCGATAACTCCGCAGATGCGACTTATAAATCATGATGTGGTACGGGCAGTTCATCGGCTTGAGCTGATACTCACTGCCCTCCAACTTCATGGGGGCGAACATGTTTTCCCGGTAGTAGTCGACATGGCCGCTGGTTTTCCAGAGGTCGAGTCGCGCGACGTGGGGGGAGTAGACCAGTTCGTACCCGTCTTTGAGGTGCTGTTCACGCCAGAAATTTTCGATCAACAGCCTGACCAATGCGCCTTTCGGGTGCCACAGGACCAGCCCGGGACCGATTTCGTCCTGAATGGTAATGAGGTCGAGTTCTTTGCCGACTTTGCGGTGGTCCCGCCGCTTGATTTCTTCCAGCCTGGCCAGATGGGCGTCCAGTTCTTTTTGAGAGGGGAAGGATGTCCCGTAGATCCGCTGCAACATCGGGTTGCGCTCGTCCCCTCGCCAGTAGGCGCCGGCCGTATTCAGGAGCTTGAAGGCGCCGACATGGCCGGTTGCCGGAAGATGCGGACCCCGGCAGAGGTCGACGAACTCACCTTGGCTGTAGGCGGAAATCGGTTCGTTCTCAGGGAATCCCCGGATCAATTCAACTTTATAGCCTTCGCCGCGCGAGTGGAAAAACTCGATGGCTTGTTGTTTCGAAAATTCCGTCCGCTTAACCTGAAGATTCCGTTTGATGATGTCTCGGGCGCGGTCCTCGATCTTCTCCAGGTCTTCCGGGGTAAAAGGGCGATCGAAGGCAAAGTCGTAAAAGAAACCGTCTTCGAGAGCCGGGCCAATCGTCATCTGAGCCGTGGGAAACACTTCTTTCACGGCCTGCGCCATAATGTGGGTGCTGCTATGGCGATAGACCTCGCGGCCTTCGGCACTGGCAAAGGTGACCGGCTCAACCGTCGCATCCTCAGTCAGGGGACAAGACAGATCGACGACCTTCCCGTTGACTTTCGCGGCAAGGACGTCGGTCCCGACCGTCACGCCGCAGGCCTCCAGCGCTGAGCCGACGGTGTGCCCGCTCTCGACGGTCTGAGCCTTTCCATCTTTCAACGTAATCGTCATCACGAGGGTGTTCTGTCCGATCGCAAAAAATAACAAAGGCACTCCGCCACCGAAAGGCAAGCGGATGCCTTCAGCCGAAATGGTAGGCGCGGACGGTCTTGAACCGTCGACCTCTACCGTGTCAAGGTAGCGCTCTCCCCCTGAGCTACGCGCCTATAGTCCGGGTGCGCATGCTAATATAGGCCTGCCTGTAGTGTCAAGAAAAGCAAAACAGAAGACAGCCCCGTTCTGATCATCCGAAAGGGGGTCGCCATCTCTCTTATGCCTCGGCGCGGCAGTGGGTGGTTACTTGACTGCGGAGCGCAGCTCTTTCCCTGACGAGAATTCCGGAACCTTCGCCGTGGGCATTTTGAAGGCTTCGGCCGGTTCCGGGGTTCCGACCCATCCGGGTCTTTCTCTTGGAAATGATGAAAGTGCTGAAGTTGACGAGAGACACGCGATTACCCTTACTTGAGCGAGGAGGTGACGGCGCCGGTAAAGGCTTCCAGTGCTGTTCCTGCCGCTACTTTGGTGATTCCGCAGAGGCCGCCATCGTTGCGATGATTCCCTCCTTGGTCATCCGTTTTCTCTTTGTGTGAGATTGAGTGAGGATGTCGGTTGTCTCACGCCCGATTCTCTCGCCGCTCGACAAACCTGGATGCTAGGCGTCGCGCGCGACTTTGGCCCGTTTGCGCTTTAAGGGAATGTGCAAATCGGTGATTTTTTTCCTCAGGGTGTTTCGATTGAGGCCCAAGAGTTCGGCCGCCTGAATTTGATTGCCCTGTGTTTCGCGGAGCGCGGAGGAAATAAGCGGCCGCTCAACTGCGGAAATCAGCATGGGGTGGAGATTCTTGGCCGATCCGTTGCGCATCCCCCTGACGAAATCCCCCATCTTTAAGTCCAGATAATCCTCCAGCGAGAGGTCGCGACCTTTTCCGTTTTGCATCCCTTCGTCCGACCGATTCATGTGCTGGAAGAGTTTGGACGTCTGGCTGAGTACGGCTCGGGAACCGGCAATCACCAAGGTCTTGGCTGGATCGACACAAGTCGGGAGCGTCACCGCATGGTCCTGTTCGGCAGCCCACTCCACCACCACGGCATCGAAGGGAGGATTTGGAGGACTGTGAGGGAGAGAGAGACGGTCCTGGCAGATGGTGACCGAGGCGTGTGGAAAGGCCAGTGTGAACTGAGTCTGGACGTCGGGGTCCCCCGTCAGCAGGAGTATGGAGAATGCAGATAGAGGGACTGACATGTAGGCACCAAGCGAAGAGGAGGGCGGGATTATTGCCCAGCGCTTCAGTGATGTCAAACGCCTTGTTTCTGGTTTGCGGATTTTAGTTAGGGGTCTTTGAACGAGTGGGATGCTGTTCCGGGGCTTACGCCCGTTCCGGGAATCGGTGCTGAGTCGGGAGGATTGCCAGGCCGTGAGTCAGCCAGCTGTCCGCAATTCTAGGGCATGATTCAGCCGAACGATAGAGACGGTCCTGGAGATTCATGACAGACTGAGCCTTGACAGGACGGAGAACCGAACGGTATATGATGCTAAATCAATTCCAATCGGAATATTCAAGAATGAGAGTCTCGCATCGCGCAACCTATGGAATTATGGCGGCTGTTGACCTGGCCATGAACGGGAAAAGCGAGCCGATACAGGCGCGGACGATTGCCAAGCGGCAATCGATCCCTGTTCGATTTCTCGAACAGGTCCTTCATGCGATGAAAAAGGCGGGGCTCGTTGACAGTATTCGCGGCGCGCAGGGCGGTTATCTCTTGCTCAAGAATCCCTCTGAGCTTTCCGTGGCCGATATTCTGGAAGCGCTCGATGGACCGGTGCTTCATGGCGGTTCCCTCGACGGCCATACTCATGAAAGACGGGAAAGCCGGCAACATCTCTTGCTGGGGCGGGTCTGGGAGCAGGTTGAAGAAGCGGAGCGCGCGGTGCTGGAAGCCATTACGATAGAAAGCCTGGTTGAGCGTCAACGTACGCTCGATCAGCAGCAAAACCCCATGTACCACATTTGACCACTGACCATCGGTGGATTGCCATAAAGCCTGCCTGTCATTCAGGCCGGCATCCCGGCAGTCACTTGTATGTAGGGAGCACATCGCCATGAGCCCTCAAGACCAACTGGTCGTTCCAGAGATCAAGACCCTTCCCATTCCCTCGGCCATTCTCGAAGAGATCGAGACGTTCGAGAACGAAGCGCTGAAGACCTTGGCAGGGGAGGTCTCCACCGACCTTTTTAAGCCCTTTCGGCTTCAGTACGGGATCTATGGCCAGCGGCAGCCCGGCGTGCAGATGGTGCGGATTAAGATTCCCTTCGGCGGGATATCGGCGAATCAACTGCGGCGTGTGGCCGAACTGGCCGACCGTTATGCCACAGCCGTCGGTCATGTGACGACGCGCCAGGACATTCAGATGCATTTCGTCGAATTGAAGGATGTGCCGACGATCATGCGCGGCCTTGCAGAAGTCGGGCTGACGACCCGCGAAGCCTGTGCGAACACCGTGCGGAACGTGACTGCCTGCCATCTGGCCGGAGTGTGCCAGGGGGAGGTGTTTGACGTCACTCCCTATGCCAAAACCGTCGCCTATCATCTGCTGCGCAACCCGCTGAATCAGAGTCTGCCGCGGAAATTCAAGATTGCCCTCTCCGGGTGCAAACAGGACTGTGCCCTCACGCCTATTCATGACGTGGGACTGTTGGCTGTGAAACGGGCTGACGGGGTCATTGGTTTTCGCATGGTCGCGGGCGGCGGGCTTGGTTCCGCCCCACGGATGGCCCAAGTCCTGCGCGAATTTACTCCGATGGAAGAACTGCTCCCGAGCATTGAAGCTGTCATCAAGGTGTTCGATACGCTGGGGAACCGGAAGAATCGCAATAAGGCCCGCATGAAATTCGTGATCGAAAAGCTCGGCTTCGAGGAATTCAAGCGGCGCTGGGAAGCGGCGTATGAATCGATGGGCTATCAACGCCCCTCGCACGAGCCGATCAAATTGCTGGCGTACCAGGACGAACCCACTCCGCTGATCATGCCGACCTGCAATGGGTCCGGAGCCCCGTCGGCGAACAGCAACGGGCATGCGAATGATATCGGGCACGAAACGCCGTTTCAGATGTGGAAGCGCACGAACGTGGTCAAGCAAAGACAGCCCGGCTATGTGACCGCTGCGATCAAGTTGTTCATGGGAGACCTTACATCCGAGCAAATGCTTTGCGTGGCCGATCTGGCAGAGCGCTACGCCAACGGGAACATCCGGACCACGATTAACCAGAACATGGTAATCCGGTGGATTCCCGAGACGCAGATCGAATCTCTTTATGCGGACCTTGCCGCGCATGGCCTGTCAGATCCAGGCGCCGAACTCGTCGAGGATATTATTGCCTGTCCCGGCACCGATACATGCGGCCTGGGCATTACCTCGTCCAAGGGCCTCGCGCGGGCGCTGGCCGAAGTATTCCCCGCCGGTCGTGTGCCCGAAGATTTGTCCGATGTCAGTGTGAAAATCAGCGGATGCCACAATTCCTGTGCGCAACACCATATCTCGACCATCGGACTCCATGGGGTCGGGAAACGGCTGGGCGACCACGTGGCGCCGCACTACGAGTTGCACCTTGGCGGGCAGATCGACGGCACGCCCAAGATCGGGCAGATGACGGTCAAGCTTCCGGCGAAGGCGGTCCCGGCGGCCCTGTCGCACCTCGTCGCGGTCTATCGGCGCGATCGGCTGCCGAATGAAAACCTGTCGGCCTTCATCGGCCGGGCCGGCAAGGTCAAACTGAAGGATGAGCTCATTCCGTACACTATTGTTCCTGCCTTTCAGGACGATCCCACCTTCTATTATGACTGGGAAGGTGAGGAGGAATTTATCCTCGAGGACCTGGGACCCGGCGAGTGCGCCGGCGGTGCGCTGGAAATGATCGAGAACGGCATCCTCGAAGCGGATCAGGAGCTATATCAGGCCAAACTGCTGGTGGAGAAGCATCAGTACTCCGTGTCGGTGAATAAGTCCTATCGCGCGGTGCTGGCGGCAGCCAAGGCGATGCTGGTCACGGAAGGGCTGGATCCCTCCACTGACTCGGAAATTTTCCTGGAGTTCGAGCAACGGCTGGCGACCAAAGGCGTGGTGCCGGCCATGTATCGGAATCTCGGGAAGCAGGTGGGGGATTTGGGGCCCAAAGACACCACAGCGCAATCCGCCCTGGCCAAGATGGAATTCGCGAAGGGATTCGTCGAGGCCTGCCGGGCCGCGACCGAACAGATGGGGAAAGATCTGAAGCTTGCGCCCGTGACGGAGGCGCCGGTTCCGGCGAAGGAAGCGGTTGTGCCGGCTACCCCCGTGCCGGCGGCGGTCGCTCCCACGGCTCCCGCACCCACCGGCGCGCCGGTCTATGACCTCCGCGGGGTGGCCTGTCCGTTGAACTATGTGAAGACCAAACTGAAACTTGAAATGATGGATGCCGGTGAGCAGTTGGAAGTGTGGCTGGATGCCGGCGAACCGATCAAGAACGTGCCGATGAGCCTGAAGAACGACGGGCACAAGGTGCTGCTGCAAGAGGCGCTGGAGCCGGAGGCGGCCCATTACCGCGTGCTGGTCGAAAAAGTCGAGGGCTAAGGGAGCGCACCGGGAAGATGAGCAATATCGGGAATTCAGACATGATCGCGGAGTTGAAACGGGTGAGCGACGCGTTCGAGTCAAAGCAGCCGCAAGACCTGTTGGCGGAAGCGATCAGGCGGTTTGCCCCGAAGATCGTCGTGGCCTGCAGCTTCGGCGCAGAGGATGTGGTGCTGGTCGATATGGTCCATCGCATCAATTCTGAGATCCCGCTCTTTTACCTGGATACGGACTTTCTCTTCCCCGAGACCTATGAGACACGCGATCGCATCGTCCGGCATTATGCGCTCAAGCCGGCGCAGGTCATTCAGGTGAAATCGCTGCTGACGCCGGAACAGCAGGCGGCTCAATACGGTCAGGCGCTCTGGTCCACGGAGCCGGATCGCTGCTGCCAGTTACGGAAAGTGGAGCCGCTCACGCGGGTCCTCAAAGGGTTCGATGCCTGGATCACCGGCATTCGTCGGGATCAGGCCCCGACCAGGGCCAACGCGGGGTTGATTGAGTGGGATAGCAAGTTCCAATTGGTGAAAGTGAATCCCTTGGCTCGCTGGACATGGGCCGATGTGTGGACCTACATCAAGGTATACGAAGTGCCCTACAATCCGTTGCACGACCACAACTATCCCAGCATCGGCTGTACGCACTGCACGGCTCCCGTCGCGCCGGGTGACGATCCCCGGGCAGGGCGCTGGAAAAATTTTACAAAAACGGAGTGCGGACTACACAAAACGTAACATGCCAATCCAAGACTACCTCGCAAAAATTGCTCAAGGGCCCAAGGCGTCAAAAGATTTGACGTGGGACGAGTCGAAGCAGGTGATGAAGCTCCTCATTGAGGGACAGGTGACCCAGGCCCAGATCGGGGCCTTTCTGATTGCCATGCGCTTCAAGATGGAATCGGTCACCGAGTTGGCGGCGTTCACCGCCGCCGCGCGTCAGTATGTGGCGCCTCTGTCGATTCCGAAGTCCCTGGCGCTGGTGGATGTGCCCACCTATGCCGGCAAGCAGGATACCTTTCATGCGCTCATTGCGGCGGCTGTTGTTGCCACGGCCGGCGGGGCGGCGGTCTTGATGCACGGCTACGATGGCATTCCGGGCCGTCCGGGGAGCGCCGGAGTCTTAAAGGCGCTGGGGGTTCCCATCGATCTCGAACCGAAAATGGCGGCAGAGGAATTGACGAAGAAAGGCTTCGCCTATCTCGACATCGGCCTCTACCATCCGCCGATCTACCGGTTTTTGGAAATGCGCCAGGAATTGGGTGTGCGCAACATGTTTCATCCCGTCGCGCGGCTGCTCAACCCGGGACGCGCGTCCGCGCAAGTGGTCGGGCTGTCCCATCCGCCGCATTTTGAAAAGACCGCCGAGGTGCTTCGCATGTTGGCCTGTCCGCGCGGGTTCGTGATCCGCGGGGTGGAGGGAGATCCCGAGTTATCCGGCGCGGCGGCGACCCGGGTGCTGGAATTGCGCGATGAGCGCATCACACCGCTGGGCATTGCCCCGAAGGATTTCGGCATGGGTTTGTGCTCATCCCGTGAAATGGCCGGGTTTCCTCCGGACCAGCGCGACAAGGAAGCGGATCTACTGCGGCGGTTGATCCAGAATCAGGTGCCGGGTGGACCAAAGGATTGGGTGCTCATGAATGCGGCGATGCTGCTCTATGCCGCCGGAAAGGGAACGTCGTTGACGGCTTGTTTGCCGATTGCCCGCGCGGCCCTCGAAGGGGGGGCGGCGGCGCGCAAGCTGGATGAGCTGGTGCAGGCGCCGCTTGCGGCAGGCAAGCGGGGATAAACGGAAAGGGTCGGCAGTCGTGAAACATCTTCGGCAATTGGAAGACCAAAGCGTCTACATTCTTCGAGAGGCCTACAAACACTTCGACAATCTGGCGATGCTCTGGTCGATGGGCAAGGACTCCACGGTCCTGCTCTGGCTCGCGCGCAAGGCGTTCTTCGGGCATGTGCCGTTTCCTCTGTTGCACGTCGACACAAGTTACAAGATTCCCGCCATGATCGAGTATCGCGACCGGCTGGCGCGCGAGTGGCGATTGGATCTCGTGGTGGGGCAGAACAAGGAAGCCCTGGCGGCCGGGATGAACCATACGATGGGCCGGGTGGCCTGTTGCACCGCGCTCAAGACGAACGGCCTCAAGCAGCTGATCGAGCAGAAGGGCTACACAGGGATCATTCTGGGGGTGCGGGCCGACGAAGAAGGCACCAGGGCCAAGGAACGGTATTTCTCTCCCCGCGACAAGCACGGCGACTGGGATTTTCGCGATCAGCCGCCCGAGCTCTGGGATCAGTATAAGACCACGTTCCCGCCCGGCACCCATATCCGTATCCATCCGCTGCTGGATTGGACCGAGATCAATATCTGGGAATACATCAAGTACGAGAACATTCCGTTCATCGATCTGTATCTCGACAAGGGGGACGGGACCCGCTATCGCAGCCTCGGGTGCGCCCCCTGCACCACCCCGATCAAATCGACGGCGAAGAGCGTGGACGACATCATCGACGAATTACGCCACACGACGGTGGCCGAGCGGGCAGGCCGCGCCCAGGACGAAGGGCGCGGAATGGAACTGTTGCGCAAAGACGGGTACATGTAGCCATGAACACTACTACTGCAGCCTCCAAACCGTCAGAGAATCTCAACATCGTCATTGTCGGACATGTGGATCATGGAAAGTCCACGCTGCTGGGCCGGCTCTATGCCGACACCGGCTCGCTGCCTGACGGCAAACTGGAAAAGGTGCAGGCGATCTGCCGCCAGCAAGGCAAGGAGTTCGAGTACGCGTTTCTGTTCGACGCCTTCCTCGAGGAGCAAGAACAAGGCATTACAATCGATACGGCGCGCACGTTCTTCATCTGGAAGGGGCGCCAGTACATCATCATCGACGCCCCGGGCCATAAAGAATTTCTCAAGAACATGATCTCCGGCGCGGCGCGGGCGGAGGCGGCACTCCTTCTGATCGACGCCCTTGAAGGGGTGAAAGAGCAGTCCAAGAAGCACGGGTATCTGCTCTCGTTGCTGGGCGTTCGCCAGTTCGCCGTGGTCGTGAACAAGATGGATCTCGTCGGGTATCGACAGGATGTATTCGATGGGATTGAAAAAGAATACCGGGAGTTTCTCGGGCAGTTCAAGGCGGTGCCCGAGCGGATCATTCCGGTCAGCGCCAAGATGGGCGACAACATCGCCAATCGCAGTGACAAGATGTCCTGGTACACCGGTCCGACGGTGCTGGACACCCTGAGTCTCTTTAAGAAAGAGGCAGCTCGTTCGGAGCAGCCCCTGCGGCTGCCCGTTCAAGATGTCTATAAGTTCGATGCCCGGCGAATCATTACCGGGCGTATCACCGCGGGCACGCTGAAGGTCGGCGACCAGCTGGTGTTTTCCCCCTCGAACAAGCGCGCCAATATCCGCTCTATTGAAGCCTTCAATATCGATCCGCCGCTCGCGGAATCGCATGCCGGCCAATCGGTCGGGATCACGCTTGACGAGCAGATCTTTGTGGAGCGCGGGGAAGTCGCCACGCATCCGGAGGCGCTGCCGCTGGTGTCTACGGCGTTCCGCGCCAATCTCTTCTGGCTTGGGAAGCGCCCGCTGGAGCGGGGCAGGAAGTATCAACTGCGTGTGGCCACCAAAGAAGTCGACTGCGAAGTGTCCGCCATTCACCGTATCATCGACACGATGGACCTGGCGCAACAGCAGGGAAGTGCGACCGTCAACAAGAATCAGGTGGCCGAGCTCACGTTGCGCACCAAGGCCCCGGTCGCCTTCGATCTTTCCGCCTCCTTCGAAGCCACGGGCCGTTTTGTGCTGGTCGATGAGTACGACATTGCCGGTGGCGGCATCGTCACGGAGCTGGTGCATGACGATCAGGAATTGCTCCGCGAGGAAGCCCGCCGCAGAGATTTTGCCTGGGTGAAGGGCGAGGTCGGCGTGGAAGACCGTGCCCAGCAGTACGGCCATCGTCCCGCGATCGTGCTCTTTACCGGAGGCCGGCACACGGGCAAATCCTTTCTCGCGAAAAGGCTGGAAACCCGTTTAGTCGCGGACGGACGCCATGCCTACTTGCTTGACGGTGAAAATCTTCGCCGCGGACTCGACGCCGACCTCACCGAGGAAGAGCGGGGCCAGACCGACGAGATGGCCCGGCGTTATGGGGAGGTGGCCCGTCTCTTGATCGACACGGGGTTGATCGTGGTGTCTACCACCAATCCGTTCGGTCTTGCGTATAAAGAGGCAGCCCAGGCCATCAGGACCCTTGTCCATCCGGCACCGGTGATCGCCGTGCATATGACGAAGACGAACGAAGAGCCGCCTCCGAACACCGATATCATTTTCAGCGGACCAACGGATTTTGATGAAGCCACGAGGCAGATCATGGAGGAGCTCAAGAAGCGGGGCGTGCTGGCCCAGGCCATCGGCGCCAAGCCGACCTTCCAATATTCGATCTAGCGGGAGTCCCAAGAAGGAGAGATCCCCGGGCGCTTCGCTTCCTGTGGATCCCCCCTTCCGGTTGCTTGGTTTGACTCCCCAGAAACCGCTGTGTTACGGTACCGTTTGATCAATTTGGCCTGCACAAAAGGGACGTATTATGGCTCCTGAAAAGGACCTGAAAGCCATCCTCGGCAAGCTCAAATATTCGGACGACGCCAAGGTCGTTCAGCAGATTACCGAGCAAACCAAGCAGGTACATGCCCGCATGGCGGGTATTAAGTACAAGATCGCCGTGATGAGCGGGAAGGGCGGCGTCGGCAAGAGCATGACGACCGTCAACCTGGCCCTGGCTTTTGCCCGTCAAGGGGCCAAGGTCGGATTACTGGATGTGGATTTGAACGGTCCCTGCGTGCCGCGCATGTTGGGTCTGCATGGCCAGTCTCTGACTATGACGCCGGAGGGCGCTATTCCTCCGGTTGGGCCATTGGGACTGAAAGTCGCCTCGATGGACTTCTTTCTCGGCGACGCGTCGCCGGTCCGGTGGAAGGGCCCGATGGACGTGAGCCCGGTCTGGCTTGGGCTCATGGAGATGAATGTCATTCGGGAGTTTCTCGCTGATGTGGTCTGGGGCGAACTGGATTATCTGCTGGCCGACCTGCCTCCTGGCGCTGCTGCCGATAAGCCGCCGGTCATTGCGGGATTTATCCCGGATTTGGCCGGTGCGATTGTGGTGACCACTCCATCGGAAGTGGCCTCCGACGTGGTGCAGAAGTCGGTCACGTATGCCCGTGATATGGGGATCAAGGTCCTCGGTATCGTGGAAAATATGAGCGAGTATCGCTGTCCGTCCTGCGGTGAAGTCAATGAGCTGTTTGAAGGCAATACCGAAGCGATGTGCGAGGCGCTCGATCTTCCGCTTCTGGGAAGGGTTCCGTTTGATCGAAAACTCGCCCGTACGTTTGACAAGGGCCAGCCGTTGCTTGACGAAACCTATCCGACTATTCAACGGTATCAGGAAATTGCCGGTCGTATCCGCACCTTGCTCGACTACAAGAAGGTGTTAGCGGATAAGCTGTAATGAGAGGGATGCGGGAGGAGTCACTATGAAATTTGTCTGTCTGAACTGCGAAACCTATATGAATTTTGAAAAGGTCGAGAAGCCCGGGGAAGGGTCGCTCGGCGTGTTCTTCGGCTGTCCGTCTTGCAATGCCAAGTTCTCCATGGTGACCAATCCCGGCGAAACGCAAATGGTCAGTTCGCTCGGCGTGAAACTGGGAGGCCGGACGGTTGCGGCCGAGCCGTTTGAAATGACCAGAGGGACCCTCAAGGATGAGGCGTTGGCCGGGGCCGGACAGATGGGCGCCTATTTGAATGAGAAGATTCAGGGCGGCCAACCGGTTGCCTCCGCTGCCGTTCCTACGGCCGCGAAGCCCGGCGAGAAAGCCAGCGGCGGCTGTCCCTTCTCCGCCATGGTCGCGGAAATGGGGCTGACGACCGGCGGTAAACCGGGCGCGACTGCTCCGTCTGCTTCGGAGTTCACCTGGACGGCCGACGCAAAAGAAAAACTCGACCGGTTGCCGGCTTTTGTGAAACCGATGGTGCAAAGCAGTGTCGAAGCCTATGCCAGGAAGAACGGGTTTACGTCCATCACGCTCCAAGTCATGGACGATTCGAAAAACGATTCGCCCAACGGGATGACCTGGTCTCGGGAGGCGGAGCAGCGGCTGGACAATATTCCCGACTTCATCAGGCCGATGGCCCGGAAAGAAATCGAGCGGTTGGCCAAAGAGCGCGGCGTGGCCACCATCACCGCGCAAGTTATGGATGACGCCAAAGATAAGTTCATGAAGTTTATGTAAGACGGTTATGGGCAACAGACAGCGGGCCTTCTCAAGGCCTATCCGGCCGGCCGGATGGGCCTTTCCTTTCCATATATTCCTTCAGCGATCAGGACAGCTGAGTCGAGTCTCCGCGTGGCTACGCGGCTTCTCGTGTGTGGCCGCGGTGGTCTTGTTGTGCGCCGGGCCGCTGGGCGCTCAGCACCATGAGCCGGGGCCAGACACTTCTGCTGAGACGGTACCCCATCACGGGCACGATCATGATTCGGCCCCTTCCTCCGATGGCTGGGAGGGATCGAAAGAAGGCGTCGCCTATTCCGAGTTTAATCACCATCTGGCAGGATTCTTCGTCCTTCTGATCGGTTTCTCGGAGTTGACTCCGGCTCTTCGGGTTGCCGCGGTCAGTTGGGCGAGGATGCTGTTGCCCGGGGCTCTTATTCTTATGGGGATCTTTCTCTTGATTTGGAGCGATCACCAGGCATGGCCGATCGGTTCCTTGAGTTTTGCGCAAACATTTGGCGGCCACGATCCTGAAATCCTTCAGCATAAGTTGTATGGGATCTTGTCGTTGGCCATCGGGCTCATCGAGATTTTTCGACGGCTCGGTCATGTCGTTCATGCCGGCTGGATGGTGCCGCTTCCCGCCTTCGCGATTCTCGGTGGGCTGATGTTGTTCGCCCATTCCCACGGAGCCCATCCCTCCGCACAGCAGATTGCTCTTGACCATGCGATCATGGGGACCATTGCCATCTCGGCCGGCGGGACAAGGCTCGTCTCTGCGTGGTTTGCCTCTCCCATTGGCTGGTTGCGCAGCAGAGGGGAAATCGCCTGGGCTCTGTGCATTCTCGCGATCGGTGTGCAACTCCTCTTATACTCCGAATAGTCTCGGGACCACCGGCCGCACCCGAGTCGATTGACACCCTCGAAAGCCCTATGCTAGGTCTAACGCATTGCGGCGACTGAGGCAGTGCGGTGATCTCTAATCAGCCGGATTGTCGCTGACTTAGAGGAGGAATCTTTATGGGTGGACATAGTCATTGGGCGACAATTAAGCGGCACAAAGGCGCGCAAGATGCCAAGCGCGGGAAGATTTTCACGCGCATTATCAGAGAGCTGACCATCGCATCCCGATCAGGCGGTGATCCGGACGGTAACCCTCGCCTACGGCTGGCCATTGCCAAGGCGAAGGAAGCCAATATGCCCGGCGATACGATGAAGAAGGCCATCCAGCGAGGCACAGGGGAACTTCCCGGTGTGACCTATGAAGAATTTGCGCTCGAAGGGTATGGGCCTGGCGGCACGGCCGTCCTGCTGGAGATCACCAGTGATAATCGTAACCGCACGGTCGCCGAAATCCGCAGTCTCTTTACCAAGAACCATGGCAATATGGCCGAAGCCGGTGCCGTGTCATGGCAGTTCCACAAGAAGGGCCTCATTACGATCGAGAAGGGAAAGGTGGACGAGGACACGCTCCTGACTCTGGCTCTTGATGCGGGTGCGGAAGATGTGAAAGTCGGCGAGAAAATGTTCGAGGTGGTCACTGACCCGCATGATTTTGAAGCCGTCAAGAAAGCGCTGACCGATGCCAAGATCGAATCGACGACGGCGGAAATCACCTTTATTCCCCAGAACACGGTCCATCTCGAAGAGAAAGCCGCTGAGCAAATGCTCAGGCTGATGGAAGTCATGGACGAGCACGACGATGTGCAGAAAGTCCATGCCAACTTCGACATTTCCGACGAAGTCATGGAGAAAGTCGCTGCGGCTGCTGCCGGGTAACCGGCGTTCTCATCGTTCACCGATTCAGGAGTCTCCACGACCGACGCATGATCGCCTTATTGACAGGCCGGTTGGCCTTTAAGGCGCCGACGCATCTGGCTCTTGATGTCCAGGGAGTCGGTTACGAAGTCTTTGTTCCCCTCAGTACCTTCTATAACCTCCCGGATCTCAACCAGACCGTTTCGCTGAGCATCCACACCCATGTCCGCGAGGATGCCATTCAGTTGTTTGGTTTCGTCACGCAACAGGAAAAAGACGCGTTCGTGTTGCTGACGACAGTCTCCGGAATCGGTCCCAAATCGGCCTTGGGAATACTCTCGGCCCTGCCCGTGTCAGACCTGGTTTCGGCGATTCAATCCGGCGACGTTGATAAGCTGGAAACGGTGCCGGGGGTGGGTAAAAAAACCGCCGGACGGATCGTCCTTGAACTCAAGGAGAAAGCGGCGAAGTTGCATCCCGCGATGGCGCTGACCTCAGAAGTCTCGCCCGCCGGACAGGATGCCATGTTTGACGATGCCCTCTCTGCATTGACGAACCTCGGGTATCGGGCACAGGATGCGAAAGAGGCGTTAAAGCGGGTGCGGCAGTCCAGGACAGAACCCGTCAGCTTGCAGGTTCTGATCCGTGAAACCTTGAAAGATCTGGCAAGGGGGTAGCTCATGACCGTGAACTCGTGGCGTGACGTGATCGTAACCGTGTTTTTCATGCTCAGCGCGTCGGTCGCATTCTCCCCTGATCTCTCTCTGGCTGATGACGCGCAAACAGAGCCGAAAAGCATCCGCAAGACGTGCGGGAAATGCCCCGAGGGCTATGCTATGACGGGCGTCACCGAGGCTCCGAGTATTTGCAAAGATGGGGATCCGATACTGGTCCAGTGCGTGCCGCTCGGCGCCAACTTGCTGCCCGTCTGCGGTTCCTGTCCGGAAGGGTACCGGGAAATCGGGAGTTCCTCGGTCCCGGCCCGTTGTGGAAATCAGGACGGCGGGCGCCTCTCCCAATGCCAGTTGGAACGAATGGAATCGAACTTTCCGGATTCGACAACCGGCGGAAAAATCTGTCCGCCCGATTGCGGGAGCACGGCGACGCCGGGGCGAGGGGCGTTGCCGCCCCCCCCGAACTATCAATATATTCCTCCCTCCGAAAAGAAATAATACCCCAGTGCGGGACCCAGGGACTATGAACGATCGAATCCTGAACGCCCAGTTGACCGACGACGAACGAAGCATCGAGCAGACGTTACGTCCGCAGACGCTTGACGAGTACATCGGCCAGGCGCGCATGAAAGAATCGCTCAGGATTTGCATCGAAGCCGCCACGCAGCGAGGCGAGACCCTCGACCATACGATTTTCTATGGCCCCCCGGGGCTTGGCAAAACCACCATCGCCCATATCATCGCCCGTGAAATGGGCGGGGCCTTGCGCGCCACCTCGGGCCTTGTGCTGGCGCATGCCGGGGATCTCGCGGCGATCCTCACGAATCTGCAGGAGCACGATGTGCTCTTTATCGATGAAATCCACCGGCTGCCCGCATCGGTGGAGGAGGCGCTGTATCCCGCGATGGAGGATTTCCAGCTCGATCTCGTCGTGGGGCAAGGGCCTGCTGCCAGAACCGTAAAACTCGATCTTCCTCGCTTTACGCTCGTCGGGGCGACGACCAAAGCCGGGGCCTTGACGTCGCCGCTGCGGGATCGCTTCGGGTTGGTCTATCGGCTTGAGTTTTATTCACCGGCGGAACTGCAAGTGATCGTTATGCGTTCGGCCGGGCTTCTCAATATTCCCATCGATCCGGAAGGCGCCCACGAAATCGCCTGCCGTGCCCGAGGCACACCGCGGATCGTCAATCGACTCATCAAGCGGGTCCGTGACTTTGCCCAGGTGAAAGCCGAAGGCCGGATCACGCAAGCCGTGGCTCACCAGGCCTTGGCCTGGCTCGGGGTGGATTCGGCGGGCTTTGACGAGATGGATCGCAAAATCCTTCTCACCATCATCGAGAAATTCGGAGGAGGGCCGGTCGGGGTCGAATCCCTGGCAGCGGCGGTGCAAGAGGATCGCAGCACCCTCGAAGATGTGCACGAACCCTATCTGATTCAAGCCGGCTACCTCGATCGTACGGGGCGCGGCCGGCAAGTCACCAAAGCGGCTTTTGAGCATTTCAACAAGCCAACGAACCAGCTGTTCTAGCGACTGAAGCTCGACGACCGGGCGCCTTTCCGTGGTCGCCGCCAAGGTTACACCTAGTTCCTGGGCCATTCCCCCTTTCATGAAATCCCGTCCCATGGCCTTTCCTCAGCCCTCCGACTTGTCGCGAGAGCTTCGCGGGGAGTGAGTTTATAAAGAGGACGCAAGTCCTTGACAGACCTTGAGTCTCCTTGCATTACCTGACTCGGTTCCTGTATGATTCAACGCTTGCTCGCACTCGTTCCGCCTCTGGACGATCGTCCAACTCATGAGGCGAGAGTGGAGGGGGTTTGTTCATGCCTGGTGACCTTTCCGATTACCGGAAAGAGATTGACCGTATCGACGATGAAATTCTCCGTCTGCTCAACGAGCGGTCGAAGAGTGTTATCGAGATCGGTAGGATCAAGAAAGAGAAGGATGCGGAGGCGAACCTCCATACCCCGGCCCGCGAAGCTGCGATCATCGAGCGTTTAGTCAACCAGAATACAGGTCCGTTTCCTTCTGAGGCCATCCGTCCCGTGTACCGGGAAATCATGTCGGCCTCGCTCTCGCTGGAAGGCCCGCAGAAAGTGGCCTATCTGGGGCCCCGCGCAACGTTTACCCATATGGCCTGCATGCAGAAGTTCGGATCGTCGGCCCAGTACATTCCGGTCCACAGCATCAAGGAAGTGTTCAACGAAGTGGAGCGGGGGCGCGCGCATTTCGGCGTCGTGCCGATCGAGAATACGACTGAAGGCGTCGTCAATCATACGCTCGATATGTTTGTGGACTCGAATCTCCTGATTTATGGCGAGGTGCTGCAGGAAGTCTCGCACCATCTCATGTCCAAGTCAGGGGTGGCGGAAGAGGTCAAGAAGATTTGCTCGCACCCTCATGCCATTGCCCAATGCCGCAACTGGCTCGAAACCAATATGCCGCGCGTTCAAGTGTCAGAAGTGGCCAGCACGGCGCGCGCGGCTGAGATGTGCCTGGAGGATCCCTCCATTGCCGCCATTGCTTCGGAACTGGCTTCCCAGCTCTACGGTCTCAAGGTGATCAAGGCGCGGATTGAAGACAATCTCAACAACTTCACCCGTTTCCTCGTGCTGTCGCAAAAGCCGCCCCAGCGCACCGGCAAAGACAAGACTTCATTGATGCTGTCGATCAAAGACAAGGTCGGTGCCCTCTATGACCTTCTCAGGCCCTTTGCATCGCACGGGATCAGCATGACGAAGATCGAGTCGCGTCCGTCCCGGCGCAAGGCGTGGGAATACATTTTCTTTGTGGACGTTGAAGGCCACGTGGAAGAAGAGCGTGTGAAGAGGGCCATTGAAGAGATTAAGGGCCGGTGCCTCTTTATGAAGATCCTGGGTTCCTACCCTGCGCACAGTTAGCCCTATGGCACTTCGAATTCATCCAGACATTGCCTCGCTCCATCCCTATGTTCCGGGCAAGCCGATCGAAGAGCTGCAACGGGAGATGGGGCTGGCGCGGGTCATCAAGTTGGCGTCGAACGAAAACCCGCTGGGACCATCGCCCAAAGCGTTGGCCGGTCTTGCCGGGGGGCATGAAAGCCTGCATCGGTATCCGGACGGAGGCGCCTATCGGTTGCGCCAGGCATTGGCGGATCGATGGAAGGTCACCCTCGATCATATTATCCTCGGCAATGGATCCGACGAAATTCTTGGTCTGCTCGCGCGGACCTTCCTTGCGCCGGGCGACGAAGCGGTGATGGCCGACCAGACCTTCGTCATCTATAAGATGGAAGTGACGGCAGCCCACGGTAAGGCGGTGATCGTCCCGTTGATCGACTGGACCCACGATCTTGACGGCATGGCGAAGGCGATCACTCCCAAAACGAGACTCGTCTTTCTCTGCAACCCCAACAACCCCACGGGGACCATGGTCTCAGCCGATGCCGTCGCCCGGTTCATGACGCAGGTGCCGGAGGATGTGATCGTGGTCTTTGATGAAGCGTATTTCGAGTACGTACGCGATCCGCACTTCCCGGACAGCCTGCAGTATGTGACGCAGGGACGGAACGCGGTTGTGCTGAGAACGTTTTCGAAGATCTACGGGTTGGCCGGACTGCGGATCGGCTACGGGATCACGACACCGGAGATCACCAATTGCCTGAATCGGGTCCGCCCGCCCTTCAACGCCAACACGCTCGCGCAGCGCGCGGCTCTGGCGGCGCTGGGCGATGATGACCATGTAGCGAAGAGTCGGGCGGTGAATGCCGCCGGCATGCAGCAGATGGAGAGCGGGTTGCGGGGGCTCGGGTTTACGGCCATCCCCAGCCAGGCCAATTTTCTGTACTTTGACGTCAAGCGGGACGGCCGGGGCATATTCGACGCCTTGCTTCGCGAGGGCGTCATCGTGCGGCATATCGAAGGCACCATGCTGCGCGTGACCATCGGGCAGCCGGATGAGAATGACGCATTTCTATGCGCCTTGCAAAGAGTCTTGCGGTCGTAGGGGAGGCAGGGAGAGGCTACCATGATCATCGTCTTGAAACCCGAGGCGACGGAACGGGAAGTCGATCGCATCATCGATCGCTTGCGTGAATTGGGCCTGAAGTCACAGCTCTCCACGGGGCAAGAGCGGACGATCATCGGGGTCATCGGAGACGACCGGATTCTCCAGAACCAGCCGTTGACGGCGCTTCCCGGCGTCGAGAGCGTGCTGCCGATCCTGGCGCCGTGGAAGCTGGTGAGCCGGGAGTTCAAGCGGGAAGGCACCATCATCGACGTCGGCGGCGTGAAAATCGGCGGGAACAAACTCGTGATCATGGCGGGCCCCTGTGCCGTGGAGCGTCTGGAATTGACGGTCGGGATCGCGCACGAGGTCAAAGCGGCCGGGGCGTCGATCCTCCGCGGCGGGGCCTACAAGCCGCGCACGTCCCCCTATTCGTTTCAGGGACTTGGTCGTGAAGGCCTCGACTACTTGTTGGAAGCGAAGAAGCAGACGGGCCTGCCGGTGGTCAGCGAGATTCTCGACACGCGGGACATCGAACTTTTTCTCGAGAAGGCCGACATCATTCAGATCGGCGCCCGCAATATGCAGAACTTTGAACTCTTGAAAGAAGTCGGTGCGTACGACAAACCGGTGTTGCTCAAGCGGGGCCTCTCCGCGACGATCAAAGAATTTCTGCTCTCGGCGGAGTACGTCATGTCGCGGGGCAATCGCAACGTGATGCTCTGCGAGCGCGGCATTCGCACGTTTGAAACCCAATATCGCAACACCCTGGATCTCGCGGCGATCCCGACGCTGAAAGAACTGTCGCATCTTCCGGTGATCGTGGATCCCAGCCATGCGACCGGTAAATGGAATCTCGTCGCCCCCATGTCGAAAGCGGCCGTGGCCGCGGGAGCCGACGGGTTGCTCATCGAAGTGCATTCCAATCCGGAATGCGCCCTCTGCGACGGAGAAGAGTCGATCAGGCCGTCGAAGTTCAAAGAACTGATGCAGGATTTGCGGAAGATTGGGGCTGCCGTGGGGCGCGAGGTCTAGGAGTTGATCGAGCGAGCATGACCGTTCACTTCACACAGGTTGCTATCATCGGAGTCGGGCTCATCGGCGGATCGCTGGGCATGATCCTGCGCCGCAAGGGGCTGGCCGATCAGGTGGTCGGGGTGGGGCGGCGGGTTGAAAATCTCAAGACGGCCGTCGAACTGGGTGCCATCGATCGCTATGTCGCCGACGCGAAAGAAGGAGTGCGAGGCGCGGATCTCGTCATCCTGGCGACGCCGGTCGATACCTACGATCGACACCTGAAGGAGTGGGCCTCCTGTCTCTCCCCCGGTGCCATCGTGAGCGATGTCGGGAGTGTCAAAGGTGCACTGGTTGAACAGTCGGAGGCGAGTCTGCCGTCGGGCGTGCATTTTGTCGGCGCGCATCCCATCGCAGGGAAGGAAAAAACCGGCGTGGCGGCAGGGACGGATCAGCTCTTTAAGGGCGCACGCTGCATTCTGACGCCCACCTCCAAAACCGATGCTCAGGCGTTGGAACGGGTGCGGGCTTTGTGGCAGGAGACGGGCTCGGTCGTCTTGACGATGGATCCCCGCCTGCACGATCAGATTCTGGGCGCTGTCAGCCATTTGCCCCATGTCGCGGCCTTTGCGCTTATCACGGCGTTGGCGGATTTGCGTGACCGTGAAATCGCCTCCCTCGATTTGGCCGTCCATTCCGGAGGGGGATTGCGGGATACGACGAGGATTGCCGCGAGTTCGCCGGAAATGTGGAGGGATATCTTTCTGTGGAACCGCGACAACGTGGTGCACTTCATCGACGCGTATCAGCAGGCGCTTCAGGACCTCAAGCGCCTGATTCAATCCGGGGATGCAGCGGGTATCGAGAAGGCGCTGGAACGGGCAAAAGACGAACGGGACAAACTCAACCCTCGTTCAGCTGTGTCGGCATGAGATCGCTATGGCATCGTTAACTGTCACACCAGGACGCGCGCTTTCCGGGGCCATCACGGTTCCCGGCGATAAGTCGATCACGCATCGCGCGATTATTTTGACGTCGCTTGCCGAAGGGGAGAGCCGGCTGTCCAGTTACTCCCGCGGGGAAGATTGTCTGAACACGATGCGCGCGTTTCAGGCGCTGGGCATTCGGATTGAGGAACAGCCCGATGTCCTTCACGTCCATGGGAAAGGCTTCTGGGGGTTGCAGGAGGCGGGTGCTCCGATCGATTGCGGGAATTCCGGAACCGGGACAAGGTTGCTGACCGGCCTGCTGGCCGGACAGGATTTTTTTACGATCCTCACCGGCGACGAATCGATTCGCCGCCGGCCTATGGGGCGTGTCGTGAAGCCGTTGCGGGAGATGGGCGCGATCATCGCCGGCCGCAAGGGCGGTGAATTGGCGCCCTTGGCGATTACCGGGACCCGCTTGCATGGGATTGACTATACATCGCCGGTTGCCAGCGCACAGGTCAAGTCCTCGCTGCTCTTTGCGGGCCTGTTCGCCGACGGTGTGACCAGATTTCGGGAGCCCCGGTTGTCGCGCGATCATACGGAGCGGATGTTTCAGTTTTTCGGGATTTCTTTGCGGCAGGAGGCGGACACCTTGGTCTTGCAAGGCCGTCCGTCGGTAGGGTGGACCGGACGAGACATTGTGATTCCCGGTGATTTCTCCGCCGCCGCATTTTTTCTGGTCGGGGCGACGATCGTGCCCGGTTCGGATGTCACGATCCGCAATGTCGGCATTAATCCGACGAGGACCGGGCTGCTCGACGTGCTGACGGCCATGGGGGCGAAGATCCAGATCCTCAACCGGCGGGATCAAGCCGGTGAACCGGTTGCGGATTTGCGTGTGACGTCCGCATCGTTGAAAGGTGTAGCGGTCGGTCCTGAGCGGATCCCTCAAACCATCGATGAATTTCCGATCCTCTGTGTGGCCGCGGCGGTGGCCGAGGGTGAGACGACGATCTCCGGGGCGGAAGAATTGCGGGTGAAGGAAAGCGATCGCATTGCGACGATGAGCGCCGAACTGCGGGCCATGGGGGCACAGATTACGGAGAAGCCCGACGGCATGGTGATTCGCGGGCTGGGGCGCGCGGGGCAGAACGGTCATCTGAACGGCACCACCCAGGGCCGGAGTCATGGCGATCATCGTGTGGCGATGTCGTTGGCCATCGGCGGGTTGACTGCCGCGACGCCCACCAGCATCGAGGACACGGGCTGCGTCGATACCTCATTCCCTCACTTCGATCGAACCTTGGCCGCATTGTTGACCGGAGGGGCGTGAGGACTATAATGCGGTGGCGTTCCGGCATCGGGATGGAAGGACGGGCGTGTGATTATCGCCATTGATGGACCAGCCGGAGTCGGCAAAAGCACCGTGGCCAAGCTGCTGGCTGCCCGCCTGGGCTATCTCTATCTCGATACGGGGGCATTATACCGGGCGGTGGCATGGCACATCCTGCGTCATGGGATTGATCCGGCCGATCGGGAACAGGTTGCCGCCTCGCTTCCGACCCTGTCGATTCAAATGTTGTTTCAGAACGGGGCGATGCGCGTATTGGTGAACGACGCTGACGTCACCGGCGAGCTGCGCACGCCGGAAGTAACGGCCGCGGCATCGGTGGTGTCGGCCATTCCCGCAGTCAGAGAATGGCTCCTGCCGGTCCAGCAGCAAATCGGACAGCGCGGGTCAGTCGTCGCCGAAGGCCGTGACATCGGCACCAGGATTTTCCCCTCGGCGCCGGTGAAATTTTTTCTGGAGGCCGATGCGACGGTGCGGGCCGAGCGCCGCCATCGAGAACTCGTTGCGGCGGGACATGGCGGTCCGATGGAGAAAACGTATCAGGATCTTTCCGGACGTGACGAACGGGATCGGAATCGCGTCGTGGCGCCGCTCGTGCCGGCCGCCGACGCGCGCCTGATCGATACGTCCTTATTGCAGATCGACGAGGTGGTGGAGCAGATGCTGGCGGTGGTGGCAGCCGCATCGTGAGCGGGTTCGTTTACGGAATCCTCTGGGTCCTGGCCCGGACGATTGCGAGGCTGTTGTTTCGGTATCGGATCGAAGGAGAATTGCCCAGGACCGGCGGTGTGCTGGTTGCCGCCAACCACGCCAGCTATGTGGATATCCCGCTGCTGGGATGCGGCATGAAACGGCGGGCGTGGTATCTGGGCCGCAGCGATCTGTTTCCCGTTCCTGTGCTGAACGGAATTTTGCAGTCCCTGGGCTGGATTCCCCTCCGGTTAGGCCGGCTGGATCGTGAGGCTTTCGGGAAAGCCATCAGCCTGATTCAGGCTGGCAAGGTGGTCGTGATTTTTCCTGAGGGGGGCCGGACTCTTGACGGCCACCTCAGGCAGCCGAAATCCGGCATCGGGATCATCGTCTCGCAGACCGGTTGCCCCGTGGTTCCGGCCTATCTCAAGGGGACGTTCGATGTGTTGCCGACCGGGGCCAAGTGGCTGCGCTTTCGCCCAGTGACCGTCAAATTGGGAGCTCCGTTGGTATTTGAAAAGGGGCATCCCAAAGAACACGATAAGGCAGACGCGAAACGATTTTATCAACTGGTCAGCCGCACGGTGATCACACAGATCGCCGCTCTCGGGAATGTCCCTCCTCCGATGGTGGGACACGAGGGCGATCCGGTTTTACCGGAGCGGCCGACTGCCGACGCTCGCAACGCTGAGTGAGCGCGGCTTCTTCACCCTCAGCACCCGGCGAAAGCCGGAGGATTAGGATCCGCCCATGAGCACCGCACCGACAGGAAGTGACGCACAATTGGATCGCGCCGCATTGGCCGCCCTCTATGAGGAGACTTTCCGGAACCTCGAAGAAGGCACGATTACCGAAGGCCGTGTGGTCGCCATGACGAAAGACAAAGTCGTGGTGGACATCGGCTACAAGTCCGAGGGGATGATCCCCAGCGATCAGTTCTCTCCCGACGATCTCCAGAACCTGAAGGTCGGGGATCGGCTCCAGGTGTATATCGAAGAATGTGAAGACGCAGACGGCAATCTCGTTCTTTCCAAAGAAAAAGCCGACAAGATGAAGATCTGGGAAGAACTGGAAAAGCTGTACAAGGATGAAAAGAGCATCGACGGGAAAATCATTTCGCGCATCAAGGGCGGCATGATGGTCGATATCGGCGTGAAGGCGTTCCTGCCCGGTTCACAGATCGATCTCCATCCGGTCCGGGATTTGGACGGCCTCGTCGGCAAGACGTTCCCCTTGAAGATCATCAAGATCAACCATCGCCGCGGCAACGTCGTGGTGTCGCGCCGTGTGCTGCTCGAAGAAACCCGTGACAAGAAGCGGCAGACCACGCTGGCCAATCTGAAGGAAGGGCAGCTGATTCAGGGCATGGTCAAGAACATCACCGATTACGGCGCGTTCATCGATCTCGGGGGCATCGACGGGTTGCTCCACATCACCGATATGTCGTGGGGTCGTGTCGGCCATCCCTCTGAAATGTTCACGGTGGGCGATCGCGTCGAAGTCACCGTGCTGAAGTACGATCGGGAGACCGGCCGCATTTCCTTGGGCTTGAAGCAGAAGAGCGCGGATCCCTGGACCAACGTCGCAGGAAAGTATCCGATCGGCACCCGCGTGCGCGGCCGGGTCGTGAGCCTCACGGACTACGGGGCCTTTATCGAGCTTGAGCCGGGCGTCGAGGGCCTGGTCCACGTCTCTGAAATGTCCTGGACCCATGAAGTACGGCATCCGTCGCGCGTTGTGGCGGTCGGCGATCAGGTTGAGGCGGCGGTGTTGAATGTGGACCCTGCCAGCCGGAAAATTTCGTTGGGCATGAAGCAGACGGCCCCCAACCCCTGGGACATGATCGAGAGCAAGTATCCGATCGGCACCAAGATCGAGGGCAAGGTGAAGAGCCTGACCGATTTCGGCGCCTTCATCGGGCTGGAAGAGGGCATTGACGGTTTGATCCATATCTCGGACATGTCCTGGACGAAGCACATCAAGCATCCGTCCGAATTGTTCAAGAAGGGGCAGAAGGTCGAGGCCGTGGTGCTGCGTATCGACAAGGAGAAAGAGCGGCTTTCTCTGGGCTATAAGCAGCTGGCCCGCGATCCCTGGGACGATGAGATTCCCGCCCGCTATCATGTCGGGGACTCGGTGACCGGCAAGGTCAGCAAGATTGCCGATTTCGGGATCTTCATCGAACTCGAAGGCGGGGTCGAAGGACTGATCCATGTCAGCGAGGCCGGGCTCGAAGGATCGGCCAAGCTTGAAGAAAAGTTCAAGCTGCAGGATGATGTGACGGCCAAGATCATCAAGGTCGATCGTGAAGAACGGAAAATTGCGCTCAGCTTGCGGGAGCATCAGGCGGATTCCGATCGCCGTCAGGTGGATGAGTACCATGCCTCCCAGGGCGGCCTGGACCAGAGCCTTGGGCGGGCTGCCAAGCAGAGCCGGAAGAAGTCCCAGTCAGACGACTAATCACGGAGGCGCGGGCCTTGAAAGTGCTCTGTGTGATGCAACATGGCTGACGAGCATGTAGAACGCAGTCCCCGACGACGCCCGTTTCGCACCTTTTTGCTGGTGGCGGGCGTCGGCCTGGGATTGCTGCTCTTGATCAATATCTTCTTCCCCGATGTCGATTTTTCCGGCGAGGACCGGATTGCGCTGATTCGTGTCGAGGGGGTCATCCTGGATTCGCAGGCGACCATCGAAGAACTGAAGCGGTTCAGCGAAAACCCCACAGTCAAGGCGATTGTGTTGCGCATCGATAGTCCCGGCGGCGGGGTCGTGCCGTCGCAGGAAATTTATGATGCGGTGCGCCGGGTCCGAAACAAAAGCAGCAAAGTGGTTATTACGTCCATGGGCAGTGTGGCGGCCTCGGGCGGCTACTATATTGCTGCGGCGACGGATCGGATCGTGGCCAATCCGGGGACGCTGACCGGCAGCATCGGGGTGATCATGGAGATGGCCAACGTGGAGGGCCTGCTCCAGAAGATCGGGGTCGAAGGGGTCGTCGTCAAGAGCGGAAAATATAAGGATGTGGGATCTCCGCTCAGGAAAATGAGCGACGAAGAGCGAGGCCTTCTGCAAACCGTGATGGACGATGTCCACAAGCAATTCATCGAGGCGGTGGCCGAAGGACGGGCACTGGAGGTCGGCGACGTTCAGGCGCTCGCGGACGGACGGATCTTTACGGGCCGTCAGGCGAAAGAGGCCAAGCTTGTCGATGAACTCGGGGACTTGGAAGACGCTATTCAGCTTGCGGCCGACGTCGTGGGCATCGAGGGAGAGCCCAAAGTGGTGGAGCCGCGGCGCCGGTTTTCGGTCCGCGAGTTGCTGGAATCCAGACTGTCGGCGATGTTGCCCAAGTTGGATTTTCATTCCGGCGTGAATCTGAAGTATCTGATGGCCTATTAGTAGCGGGGCGCGGCATCCACGCGCGAGGCATCCGTCCATCAACGGTGCGAAAGGGGATCGGACATGACGAAGGCGCAGATCATCGAGCAGGTTTCCGAGAAAGTGACCACGCTGACGAAACGGCAGGCCGAGGTCGTGGTCAATACGATTTTCGACTGTATCCGGGATTCGCTCAAGAACGGCGACAAGACCGAGATTCGCGGGTTCGGCAGTTTCCGGCTCCGCGCGCGACGGATGAAAGAGGGCCGCAATCCCAAGACCGGCGCCACGGTCGCGGTGCCGGCCAAGCGGGTTCCGTTTTTTAAAGCGGGCAAAGAACTCAAAGAGCTCTTGAATCAGTAACCAGCCAGAAGGAGTCCTCCCCATGTCATCCCCCAATACCCCCGAGTCAGCCATGACGGAGATTCGCTGGACCGACGGTGCCCTTAAGCGGATGGAGCGCGCACCCATTTTCCTGCGGAGCATGGTGCGTCGCTTGGCCGAGAAAAAGGCCCGCGAGTTGGGCTATGACGAGATCGATGAAATCAAGCTGGATCAGTTTAAGGGACAGATGATGGGCCGCATGGGTGGCGAGGCCGGGATGGCCTCCGCCGCCGATGCGATGGAGAAAGGGCAGCTGCCGTGGACGGCGGCGGCCAAGGCGCGGCTCGATGCGGTGCCTGATTTTATGCGCGGGATGATCAAGCAGATTGCCGAAGAGTTGGCCCGTGAAGGCGGGCACATGGAGGTCAACATCGATCTCCTCGATCGTGTCGAGTCGATGGGGGATTTGCGCGAACAAGAGCTCCCTCCCTTGGAGTGGAGCGAGGGGGCGTTGGCGCTGCTTCAGCAGAAGATCAAGGATTCCCCGCCGATTGCGCTGGAATTCGTCAGCGACATGATCCGGCATGACACCGAAGAAGCGGCAAGAGAGAAGGGGTTCACCAGGATCGACGAAGAGAACGTCCGGCAGTTATGGGACGCGCCGCAACAGCGGGTGGCCTGGTCGGATGAGGCGTGGAAGCGGCTGCAAACCTCACCGGACTTTGTCCGGAGCGGCATCAGGAAAGCGGCCGAACGGCGCGCCCGAAAGCTGGGTCTTGCCGAGATCGACTCCGATCATCTGACGACGTTCCGCAATCAGGCCATGATGAAAGCGGTAAAGCGCATTCGATCATTCGGGTATAATGAACTGACGTTTGATGCCTTTGACACCGCCCTCACGAAAACCAAGCGGCTGCAGGGGAATGATCAGGCTGAAAAGCGCCTGCAGGAAATTCGCGGCCACTTTGCCGATCCTAATGTCAAGAAGCCCGAAGGCGGCACACTGGGTGCCGACCTCATGGATCGATTCCGCAAGTATCTGAAGGGTGAGGGGGCGCTGTAACGTCCCCTCATTCTTCCGCCCTCAGCGTTACCTTACGGCAACGGAACAACAGTGGGCATCTGCGCATTGCGAGCGGCGTCTATGCGTCCTGTCTGAGGGTGCGCAAGTTGCCCCGGAATCGCCAGCGCGACTCCGGGGAACGCCTTAGTGGGCTGCGACGGGTTTCGGCCAGAACTTGTGACGAATCTGTGGCAGCGGTTCGTTATCGAAGTTCGGAATGTCATAGAGGCAACGGTCAATGGTGGCCACTTCCTCTTCGGTCAAATCGAGCGTGACTTTCTTTTTCCAGAACTGATCGAGCGTAAAGTAATCAGCCGACTGAGGCTTCTCAGCCAGCAGCGCCTTCATTTTCTGGAACCCTTCGGTCTCGACACCGGGAACGCGTCCCTTGTTTCGATCATGACACCAGGTCAAGACTTCGGCGATGCCGTACATCGTCAAGTCGATCTTCACGAGATTACTCATTGGATCCTCCTCAAGTGAGCGCCCATTCTAGCGCAATCACAACCGCATCGACAAGGCTCTTTGCAAGGATTTCCCCGGGATGTTCGCCGGTCCCTCTCTTTGATTGCCAGGTGAAAGACGGGGTCTGTATACTGCCCCTTCTGCCCAGCTTCTTGGGGCGACGAGCCTCTGAATTGATGGTCGGCTAGGCCTTACGGCCTAGCTTACGTAATGGGATGCCGGTGAAGATACCTGATGTTGTGAGACGTATCCGAGCGTCTGCGTGGTCCACCCTCGCCCTCTTTGCGCTGTGTTGCGTGTCTATTCTGTCCTGCACGAAGGCCAACCCCTACACCCCCCCGGATCTCTTTTACTACTACGCCAGTTACAAAGTGGGGAAAAATCCGACCACGATCACGACGGCCGATCTCAATCACGACTCCTTTACCGACCTGATCACGACCAATATATCCAGCAACACCCTGTCGATTTTATTGGGTAACGGCGACGGGAGTTTCCAAGAGCAAATGCAAGTCAAAGTCTGCCAGGAACCCCGAGCCCTTGCGATGGCGGATTTCAATCTCGATACCCATTCGGACGTGGTCCTTGCCTGCTCCGGCGGCGACGAGATTGCATTACTGGTCGGCCGCGGGAATGGGAAATTTGAGGAAGGCCCGCATTACCCCGTTCATCGGACGCCCGTGGCCTTGGCGACAGACGATCTCAATGGGGACGGCCATCCGGATGTCGTGGTGGCATTGCGGAATGACAAGATCAAAATCTTTCTCGGGACGGGCACGCCTGAGTTCCGGCATGGCGCGCAATATCAGTATGGTGATACCCCCACCTCCGTCGCGCTGGCCGACCTTAATGCCGACGGCAAGGTTGATCTGGTGGTCACCAACGGGGGACCGATGTCTAACGCGGTGTCGATTTGGGTCGGAAAGGGAGATGGAACTTTTCTAGATCCCAAGGATTATCCAACCGGGAAACGACCACTGGGAGTCAGCTTTGCCGATTTTAACAATGACCGCCACCGCGATCTCCTCGTGATCAACGGCGAGCGAGACAGCTTTACGACCTTTCTTGGAAACGGAGATGCCACCTTTCAGCCGGGCCAGGATTCGGGCGCTGATGCCGGGCCCATCTCCGGCATTACACGTGATTTTAATGGGGACCACGTTGTGGATGTGGCCATCGCGAATCTCCAGTCGAATGATCTGTCCATCATCTTTGGAAAAGGCGACGGAACGTTTTATTACCCGCCGAGGAATTATCGAACGAAGGCCGGTCCCTTCGCGATCGCTTCATTCTGGGTCACGACCAAGCAGGTCGAGGAGCCGGGACTGGTGACGGCGGACAATGGTGATGGCTCCGTCTCCATTTTTCTCCATCGCGGGCTAAAAACCATCGCTCCCGCAACCTCGTCCGGTACGTCGTAGAGGAATAGCCGCCACGGGTAATGCCCCTCTTCTTGACAGGTTGGGGACCCTCGGATAGAGTGGCCGACAGGCGTGATTATGCGCCATTTTTTGTCTGTGTGACCCGAATGCCGCTGAGAATCTTTACCTGGTGGTTTGCGATGGGCGCAATCATGACCCTCGCCGTGCTCATGGTTCAGGGCGGTATTCGAGATCTGTTGGAAGGGACTCAGCCTGTCGCCGGCGCCACGGCCCTTGTGTCGTTCGGAACCACGATCCTCGGCGGAGGCTTGCTGGCCGGGTGCCTGGCCCTCGTGATGAATCGACTGCGGTAACGTCGAGTGAGACAGAGACGGGATGCATTGCCTCAAATGCAAAGGCTTCATGATGGTGGAGCGTCACTATACCCTCATGAACAAACGACTCTACGCCCGTTGCCTTAATTGCGGGTTTTGGATCGACCTCGCCGATGTGCTCCGCTTTTTCCATAAAGTAATCGATAGCAGTGTGCGGGGCAGAAAAGTTCGAGAGTCCTACACGTTATAAGCCGTCGGGTCGGCCGGCAGATGTGACAGACCCGTGTGGCAGGGAGTCCACCCAGCATGATGCGAATTCTACGTACGGCAGCCATGATCCTTTCCCTCGTCGGGGCCGTACTGGCCGGGGTTTCGTCTCCCGCGCATGCCGAATACCGTTCAAAACACAAACACCATGTCCGCCCCGTGACATCGTCGACGCACCACCTCCCCTGGAGAATCGCGCCGGCGCACAGCATTCTCCTCAAGGAATTGCGATCGGGGCGTATTCTGTACGAGCATGATTCGCTCCGGCGACTTTCCCCCGCGAGTCTGACCAAGATCATGTCGGCACTGGTGATTCTGGAAAGAGGGAAGCTCGACGATCTGGCCACGATCAGCCGGAATGCGGCCCGCGCTCCGAAGACGCATTTGCGCGTGCGAGCAGGGGAGGTCTTCAGGCTCGAGGACTTGCTGAAAGCGATGCTGATCGTATCGGCCAATGACGCCTGTCTTGCCGCCGTCGAGCATGTCGGGGGTGACGAAGAGCAGTTCGTCATGCTGATGAATGCCAAGGCGGCTGCGCTGGGCCTCGTGGATACCCACTTCAGCAACGGGTGCGGGTTTGACGGCCCCGAGCATTATTCCACGGCAGAGGATCTGGCGAAGCTCAGTGAAATCGCGCTGCAGAATCCCGTCTTCCGCGAGTTGGTTCGTGAAGAGCGGGAAATCATTACTCCCGTGAGCGGACACCGGTCGTATGTGCTACATACGACCAACCGGCTGCTTGGTCGCATTCCCGGTGTGGAGGGGGTGAAGACCGGCTTCACCTCCAAAGCCGGGCGCTGCCTCATCGCCAAGGTTTCTCAAAACGGCAGCGACCTGCTGCTGGTGATCCTGAATTCCAACCGCCGCTGGAATACTGCGGTCAGCCTCATCGATTACGGGCTCAAAGCGACTGAAATCGTTCGATAGATTGCTCCCCAGCCCTCACGTTCTCTCAAAGACACAGCCATCCGCTCCACTCCTTTGCGCGATGTTCAGGTGGGCCTGGCCAGGTGTGCCTGGAGAAGGAACGCACGCGAATCACCCGGGGACACCCGCGAAGCTGGTGGGGAAGCTCGATCGGGATGGTTTGGGGGCACCTATGCTGGCTGTGACCAGTGGCAGTCGTCTTAGCTGCCACTGGTCGATCAGTCGTTAGCGGGGGAGGGAGAATTCGATGTTGATATCTTTGCCGAGGTAATTGACCTGGAAGCCTTGCTTGTCATAGGCCATCACCGCCCCCATGACGTTCTCATCGCCGTATTCTTCTTTACCCAGAAGTTTCCGGATGTCTTCCGGGCTTTCGCTATTCAGCACATTGCGGAAGATGCCTCTTGTCTTATGCGCAAATCGGTTATTGACAAAAATGAGGTCTACTTTCCCATCCTGCACCCGCACCCCGGCCATCGGGCCGGTAGGCTTTCGTTGATCGATTAGAAAAATGAATGTGGCTTCCTGCTCGGCTTTGATCCCCGAGATCTTCTCGTTCACGAGCATGTCCAAAGCCTTCGCTTCCGAATCACCAAGCTTGATGCCGAAGAGGGAAATAGAGTCACTGGAAATATTTTTCGGCTCCATGACGTCATTCTTGCTCAATTCATAGGGCTCGGCGTGCAGGGAGGTAGGAACGCTCGTGAGGAGCGCCACGAGTACCCAGGCTAGCGCGATCAACCCGTATTTATCCCTCATCGATTCCTCCTTCACGTCGCTCTCAAGATGAATGTTGTTCTGTATCAGGATCTATGTCGGCATTGGCGGGTCTAAACAATCATCGGTTATTTTAGCCAAGGGGGTGACGAACTTGCAAGAAAGAGGCGGGCTGCGGTTTTAGTATCCTGCGTCTGGGCGATTCTTCCCGTGGCAGACCCGTATAATTTACACAGGGAGGGCTGTGATGTTTCGAAGTATTCAGCAGACCATGATCATCAGCTGCGTTGGAACGGTACTCATGATGGCCGGTTGTTCAGGAATGGAGCCGGCACCATCCGGTAAGTCTCTCTACGATCGTCTTGGCGGAAGGCCGGTCATCACGGGAGTGACGGATCAGTTTGTCGCTAATGTAGTCAACGACACACGTATTAATGTCCGCTTTGCGACCACGGACATTCAGAAGATGAAAGGTCAGCTTGTTGATCAGGTGTGCATGGTGACGGGCGGCCCGTGCAAGTACACAGGCCGGGAGATGAAACCGCTTCATGCAGGGATGAAAATCACCGACGGGGATTTTGGCGCCTTCGTGGGCGATCTTGTTGCTGCCCTCGACCAGTTCAAGGTTCCGGCTCAAGCAAAGAATGAGTTGCTGGGCCTATTAGGCCGGATGAAGAAAGACATTGTGGAGTAGGGAAGGATGGATTAGGCCGCCGGGTTTGTGAAAGGGGCCCGGCTGTCACGCCCTGCGCTTCTACGATGCGGGGGCTGTTGCGAGCAGGAGTTCGCCCAGGCGGCGAAGCCGGAGAAAATACGGGCGGCAGTCAGGCTCGAGTTCCTCGGTCAAGCCTTCCAAATCCGACAAGCAGTCTTTCAAGATCGTAATACGTTGAGGGTCCAACCCTTCAGGGCTGTCCAGAAAGAACACCACGCAGCCGCTGATCACGGTATCGAGCGTCATCAACTGGCCCTGGTTCGGGCTCGCAAACTGAGGCCATCCGTCGCCGCAGTGGGCTTCCCAGGCCGAGGCAATAGGTGAACGGTTCACGGAAATCCTCAGGTATGCTGGTGGCTACTCATGTCCCAGCCACCCTAACGCATGGAGGAGGAGCACGGCAAGGGTGCAGAGTCCAATCCCGAGGAAGCGATAGTCCACATCCTCGCGTTGCAAGCACCACCCGATCACGATTGCTCGCCATGCCGGCGAGCCCCAGGCCAGAAATAACCCCTTGGTCATCATTGATGTAGCGGTGAGCGTCCAGAGCGGTTGATAGCGGAATTCAAGGGTGCCCACGAGCAAGACGATTCCCGCCACCACAGAGACCAATTGCCAGATCAGGAGGGACGGATTTCCTTGGAGGGTTTCGCGAACCCTCTCAACGACAAAGCGCGGTGCGACCAGGAGGGAGAGGCCATCGGCCAGCCAGATGCCGGCAATGGCAGCCAGGGCATATTCGTTCATGCGGTTACGTATGGCATGGGATTGTGAGGGTGATCATCAAGATTCGGTGAACCTCAGGGATACAATCCCCGCTGGAGATGGGCCTGGGCGACCTTGTCGATTCCGCTCATCAGGGCGGCCATGCGCATGGACACACACCGCTCTGTTGCAAACTGTTTGGTCCGATGAAAGGCCGAGGTGATGATCTCCTGCAGCCGGTTACGGATATCCGTCTCGCTCCAGAAGAACCGTTGAAGATCCTGCACCCATTCAAAGTACGAGACGATCACCCCGCCCGAGTTCGCCAGGATGTCCGGAATGATAAAGACTCCCTTATCTTCCAGAATCCGGTCGGCTTCCAGCGTGGTCGGGCCGTTGGCCCCTTCGGCGAGAATCCGGCAGCGCAGGGATGCGGCGTTCTTTCCGGTGATTTGTTCGGATAGCGCAGCCGGGACCAGCACCGTGCAATCGAGTTGGAGGAGTTCCTCGTTGCTGAGCCAGTCGCCCATCTTGGTGTCCCGCAACGACTGGCCCCTGGTCTTATAGCGATCCAGCAGGTCCCGCACATCAAGCCCACGGGGGTTATAAATTCCACCGGTGACGTCGCTCACCGCAATCACGCGCGCACCTTGCTGTTGCATGATGAGTGCGGTATGCGATCCCACATTACCGAATCCCTGAACGGCCACGGTTGCATCTTGAACCGACAGGTTCAGCTGTCGGAGCGCTTCCAGGGTGACGTACACGACGCCGCGGCCCGTGGCTTCTTCTCGTCCCAGGCTGCCGCCGATCGAGACGGGTTTCCCTGTGACGACTCCGGGAACGGCGTATCCCACCTGTTGGCTATAGGTGTCCATGATCCAGGCCATGGTCTGCGCATCGGTGCCGACATCCGGGGCCGGCACATCCTGATCCGGTCCGATGAGCGGGAAAATCTCCGCTGCGTAGCGTCGCGTCAGCCGCTGCAGCTCGGCGCGCGAGAGTTGCTTGGGAGCGACCGTGACGCCGCCCTTTGCGCCGCCGTAGGGGAGTCCGGCCAAGGCGCATTTCCAGGTCATCCACATGGCCAGCGCGGCCACTTCGCCCAGGTTGACGTCGGGATGGTAGCGGATGCCGCCCTTGGACGGGCCGCGAGACGAGTCGTGCTGCACGCGATAGCCGGTGAACACCTCGACGCGGCCATCGTCCATGCGCACGGGCACGCTGACGACCAAGGAGCGCTGCGGCAACTTGAGCCGTTCCCGCAGGTTGCGGTCCAACTGCATGGTTTCGGCGGCTTGATCGAATTGGGCCACTGCCAGTCGGTAGGTGTGGGTATCAAGTTCTTTCATATGAGCCTCAATACTAGAATCAGGTCTCCCTGTTGAGCAAGGGCGGAAGCCAGTCAATGCCCAGTAGCGCACCCAAGCGAAGCGCGAGATCGCGTTTCACGTCGGCGACGGAAACAGGACGGCCGAGGACCTCCGCCATGGACGTTACGCGGCAATTGCTCAATCCGCAGGGCGTAATGCGCCCAAAGGGAGACAGGTCCATCTGGACATTGAGCGCGATGCCGTGCATCGTCACTCCACGGTCTACTCGAATGCCGATTGAGGCAATCTTCGCGTCGTGCGGAGCCGTGACCCACACACCCGGGGTCTTTTCCCTTCGCTGGCCCTCGATCCCGTGGTCTTGCAGGCCGCCAATAATGACGTCCTCCAATTGCTGCACATACTGTTTCACTCCTCTGGCGTACTGCGTCAGGCGGAGAACGGGGTAGATGATGACTTGACCCGGGCCATGATAGGTCACAGACCCGCCTCGGTTCACGTGGTGTACTTCCGCCCCTTCCGCCTGCAAGGGGGCCGGGTCACCGCCCCAGTCGGAAGGTTTCGTGCTTCGTCCCAACGTATAGACCGGCAGATGTTCAAGAATCAGCACCGTGTCGGGCCTTGCCTCTCCGACTCGCTCGTGATGCACACGCGATTGCAGTGCCCACGCGGTGGCATAGGAGACCGGCTCCTGGAAGAGGAGAAGTTCTGCTTGCCTCTCCCTCATTCCCTCACGTGCGGGAACGGTGAGCGCTTTTTCTGAAGTAGATGGCATGGGCGTCACGGAAAGGGCTTCTGTCCAGGCGGACGAGGCACCGTCAGCGTGGTCTGTCCGCCGTGGCCATGGATGGTGAATTGAACGGGCGGCTGGTCGCCTCCCCGCATGACGCTGTGCCAGAAGTCGCCCATGTTGTAGAGTTGGTGCTGATCGAGTGCCGTGATCACATCGCCTGTCTGTAAGCCCGCAGTGCCGGCCGGCTTCGACGGGTCCACATTCAGCGCGAGAACGCCACGTTCGGCATCCAATCCGAAGCTGGCGGCAATGCTGGGGGTCACGGTCACCGGCGTAAATCCGAAATCGGGTCTGGTGACAGATCCCTGCATCATCATGGAGTGAATGTGAGGGTAGACCGCCTCTAATGCAATGGCGTAGCTGATTGCCTGGGCTGACGGGGCAATGGCGACATTGATACCCACGACATCTCCGGCAAGATCGACCAGGGGGCCGCCGCTGTTCCCGGGGTTGATGGCGGCATCGGTCTGAATCAGGTCATAGAGTGTCTCACCATTCGGCGTCAGCACCGATCGATCGAGCGCGCTGACGACGCCGACGGTCACCGTGGAGCCGCCTTTCAGGGCGAGGGGATTCCCGATTGCCACCACCGTTTCACCAATCTCCAACGAAGCGGTTTGTTTCAGTGTGGCCGGCACGAGATCCTGCGCGTTGATCTTGACTAACGCCAAATCCAGGAGGAAATCTCGCGCGACAACGCGACCGGGAGTAAGCCGGCCGGTCGGCAATCCTACCACCAGGCTCGTGACGCCTTCGACGAGGTGGTTGTTTGTCAGCACATAGCCGGTGATATCGATGACAATGCCCGAACCGGAGCCGGATTGCGGACCGTGTTGAGAGGGAATGGCTGGCATGCCCCGAGTCAGGATCGTGACGACCGAGGGGCGGACTTTGGCCACCACGGCGGGAATCGAGAGCGTCTTCTCATCGGCCGCTGCAACTCCGTCGAAGGCGAGGGTGAGCAGGCAGGTGCTCATGAACAAGCTCAGAGCGGAGATACAGCGGCGGCTTGTCATCGTGAGATCTGACTTCATGGCTGAGCCTGTGAGCGTCGGGTGTGATGATCCCGGAGCCGGCGCACATTCTCTCATACCTGAGGGGGAGGGGGAAGCCTGATCTGGAGCGCGAGGCATATCCCTCGCGCCCCAGGTCCGAAAGGCGGTTGAGTCCTACTGGATTGCCGCAAACATTTCTTTAATCTGCGGAGTCTTCAGCTTCTTGAGCGCCTTGGCCTCAATCTGCCGGATCCGTTCCCTGGTAACCGACAGGCTCTGTCCCACCTGTTCCAATGTGCAGGGCTCATCGTATCCGATGCCGAACCGGAGGCGGATCACGGTTTGCTCCCGCGGGGTCAGCGTGCCAAGGATACGATCCAGCTGTTGCGCCATCTCCGTTCGATGCACATGGGCATCAGGAGGCGCTGCTTGCTGGTCGGGAATCATCTCCCCGAATTCGGTGTCGCCGTCTCCGATCGGACGTTCGAGGGCCACCGGTTCCTGAAAGGCCTGCACCGTTTCATGCAGCCGCTCAGGCCTCATGCGGAGGACATCCGCGATCTCCTCCAGGCGCGCCGGCCGGCCCAACTGTTGAGCGAGACGGCGCGTGACGCGGAGAATCCGGCTCGACGCTTCCGTCTGATGAACGGGAATGCGAATCGTCCGCGATTGATCGGCCAGCGCCCGCGTAATACCCTGCCTGATCCACCAGGTGGCGTAGGTGCTGAACTTGAACCCTTTGCGATATTGGTAGCGTTCGGCCGCTTTCATCAAGCCGATGTTGCCTTCCTGCACAAGGTCCAGGAGAGTCAGCCCTCGTCCTGTGTAGTGTTTGGCGACATCGACGACGAGACGGAGGTTGCATCGCACGAGCTCGTCTTTCCCCTTCTCCAACACCGCACGGGCCGCCCGGATTTCGTCGAGCAATGCCTTGATCTGTTTTGCCGTCGTGGGTGCGGGTTTCATCTCGCGCACGGCAGGTTTGAGGATCGCCGTGAGCGCCTGCTCGGCTTTGTCCAGGGCGGTCGCCGAGAAGCCGCTCAACTGCCGCGTGAGTTGAAGGGCGGTCATTGATTCCTGGAGTACGGGAGTGCGTTTCGATCGCGCGAGCACTTTGAGTGTGTGCCGCAAGGCGATGCGGATGCGCCGCGTCCCCTCATCGACGCGCTTGGCCAACGCGATTTCTTCTTCGCGCGTCAGAAGCGCACGTTCTCCGAACGAACGGAAATACAGCGACTCGAGCAGGAAAGGACTGGCACCCTGGCTCGTGCGCATCGTGGCAGGAGCCGTCTCTGGTGCCTCGGTTTCCGGGTCTGCCTCCCGTTCGATCACTTCCAGCGCATCGCTGGCCTCGGAGTCATCGGTATCCACGTCTGCCGTTATGGTCGTAGTGCCTTCAACGCCGTCAGTCGACCGAAGATCTTCGTTTTTCATCGCCTCACCCTTTGCATCCTGGTTTCTCATCTCACCCTCCACTACAATTAGAGCAACCCGGGACCAAGAAGATTCGTCGTCGATACCCGCACTCTGTGATTTCTCTACGAAGCAAGAGCGGTGCTGGATTGGACATGAGGACGGTCATGAGCAATCCCCAGGATATTGCAGGAAGATTAGGGAGACTTAATGAGAAATGACGCGTGTGCCTGTCACAAGAATGCGGCAGCTCTGTATGGTTTATCCCAAAGACGAGGCCGAATTGCCACACCATTGCAAACCGTGACGTTGTTGACCGGATCGAGGCGGCAATCATGGGGGAATGGTCAGGCGAATGTGTGGTGATTCGTTTTGAGCCGGGGCAAAGAGGGCCTCTTGGTTGCAAACAGTGGAACGAACCACCTAGAATGCCGCCCCATGTCGCAACTCATCAGCGGTGAACGCATTCACCTCGTCGATAAAAAAGGGCGTCAGTATGCCCTGACCTTGAAGGCCGGGGACACCTATCACTTCAGCGGACAGAAAATCCCTCATGATGACATGATCGGCCGTCCCGATGGGACGATTGTGACGCTTTCAGGCGGGAGGCAGATGCTGGCCCTGCGTCCGACCTTCGGCGAGTACGTCCTCAAGATGCCGCGTGGTGCGCAGGTGTTGTATCCCAAGGATTTGGCGCTGATTCCCATGTGGGCGGATGTCTATCCCGGGGCGAGGGTGTTTGAGGCCGGCACCGGTTCAGGCGCGCTGACGATGGCACTCTTGCGAGCCGTGGGGCCGCGCGGTCTGGTCGTGACCTATGAGATGCGCGAAGATTTTGCGAAAACGGCTCTCACCAACATCGAGCGCTACATGGGACCGACGCCGACGTTGATATCCTGCCGGAAGAGTGCGTATGAAGGCATCGATCTGCCCGACGACGGGGTGCCGTTCGATCGCGTCGTTCTCGACCTGCCGGAGCCCTGGCAGGTGGTGCCTCATGCGGCGAAGGCGCTTCGGTCAGGCGGCATCTATCTGAGTTTTGTCCCTACAGTTCCGCAAGTGATTCAGACGGTCCAGGCGCTGGAGCGGGCGACGGTCTTTGGCATGATCGAGACATTCGAATCATTAATCCGCACCTGGTCGGTGCAAGGCCGAAGCGTGCGCCCCGATCATCGGATGGTCGCGCACTCGGGCTTTATCACGGTTGCGAGAAAAGTTGAGCCGGGGTTGTTGAGTGTGGGGCAGGAGCGCGAGCGAGCGGCTGAGGCTATGGCTGAGGAGGTCGGTGGCAATGAGGCAGGGGAGCAGCCGCAATGAGCCGTCTGGCCGGGAAAGTGGCCCTGATCACGGGCGGCAACGCTGGTATCGGGGAAGCGGTGGCGAAGCTCTTTGCCCGTGAAGGCGCGTCGGTGGTCATTACCGGTCGGCGTAAAGACGAACTGGATCGCGTCGCGGCAGACATTCAAAATGATAAGGGGATGGTGCTCGCTGTGGCGGGGTCGGTGACCGACGAGTCTCACATTCGGTCCGCCGTGGCGGAGGCGGTTCGTCACTTCAACGGGCTCGACATTCTGGTCAATAACGCGGGCATCGGCGACTTCGGCAAACGCGTCCACGAAACCGATGATGAAACCTGGTCGCGCGTGCTCGACGTGAATCTCACGGGGGTCTTTCGCATGACGCGGGCCGCAATTCCGGCGATGTTGGCGCGGGGGCGTGGATCGATTGTGAATATTTCCTCCATCGCCAGTCTTGTCGGAATTCCCCTGCTCCCGGCCTATGCTGCGTCAAAAGGCGCGCTGGATTCCCTGACCCGGTCGATTGCCGTTGATTACGCGAAGGATGGCATTCGATGCAATGTCGTGAATCCCGGGTTGATTGCCACACCGATGGCGGCGCCCCTGATGGGCAATCCGGAACAGCTCGATCCAATCCTCGATCACTACCCGATCAGACGCCCCGGCAAGCCGGAAGAGGTCGCGAATATGGTGCTGTACCTTGCCTCCGATGAATCCGCCTGGGTGACGGGTGGCACGTTCACGGTCGACGGGGGCATGACAGCCTGGTGAGACAGGTCTGAGAACTTATGGAAATTGACGCACATACCCGGTTTTGCGGAGTGATCGGAAACCCGGTCGAACATTCCCTGTCACCCGCCATTCACAATGCGGCGTTCCAGAAGCTGGGGCTGAATTTCGTTTATCTTGCCTTTCGAGTGGAAGCCATCGGCGATGCAATCAAGGGGTTGCGCGCCTTAGGGAGCTTCCGCGGGGCGAGCGTGACAATCCCACACAAGGTCTCGGCGATTCCGTTCTTAGACGAGGTCGAGCCGACCGCCCGGCACATCGGCGCCATCAATACGATTGTGGCAGAGAACGGGAAGCTGACCGGCTACAACACGGATGCGACCGGCGCCTTGCGCGCCCTTCGAGAGGGCGCAGGTTCTCTCAAGGGGAAACGGGTTGTCATGCTGGGATCAGGAGGGGCTGCGCGCGCCATCGCCTTTGCCTTGGCGGCGGAATCAGGCGTGACCGGATTGACCCTGCTCGGTGTGGACGGGAAGGAACGGTCGGCCTTGGCTGCGGACCTGCGGGTGAAAACGGAGTTGTCCGTCCAGGATGCGATGCTTGACGACGCGGCGCTGGCTCGAGAACTTCCAGGGGCTCAAGTGCTCATCCACTGCACGCCTATCGGGATGTCTCCCAAAGTGGAGGCGACCTGCGTGCCGCCGCAGTTGCTGCATCCCGGATTGGCCGTCATGGACATTGTTTATAACCCGCGGGAAACACGATTGCTCAAGGATGCTAGGCTGGCTGGCTGTGTGACGATTCCGGGTCTCGAAATGTTCCTTCATCAGGCTGTGGCCCAATTCGAATTGTGGACGAATCAGCCGGCACCGGCCGACGTGATGCGTGCGGTCTTGGAATCCCGCTTCCAATGAACATCGTCCTGATCGGCTATCGAGGGACCGGGAAAAGCACCGTGGGTAAAGTGCTGGCCAGCCGGCTTGGCCGGACGCTTGTCTCGACTGACGCAGAGATTGTGCGGCGCGCTGGACAGACCATCCCTGAGATTGTGGCAAAACTTGGCTGGGACTATTTCCGCGACCTGGAATCCACCGTCTGTCAGGAACTCGCCATGAGAGACGGATTGATTATCGACACGGGCGGCGGTGCGATTCTCCGATCCCAGAATGTGGACAGTCTCAAGAAGACCGGGACGCTGTTTTGGCTCACGGCTTCCATACAGTCGATTGCGTCACGTATCGGAGGGGATACCCAGCGGCCCTCGCTGACGGGGACCAAATCGTTCTTGGAGGAAATTCAAGAAGTCCTGACCGAGCGGACTCCCAAGTACCAGGCTGCAGCCGATCATGTGGTCTCGACCGACGGGCAGTCCATAACCCAGATTGTCGATACGATTCAGTCTTGTCTCTAAACTCGCGGTGCCCTCTATCTCTCTCCTTGACAGGGTCTGGCTCGAAGTGTTTGAAATAGCCTCGTGCGCCCGTAGCTCAATTGGATAGAGCATCGGACTTCGGATCCGAGGGTTGGGGGTTCAAGTCCCTCCGGGCGCACCACTGAATTACATAACGCGGCTGATGGGCACGCTGAAATATCAACGGTTTCGATTGATTCGTTGCCACCGGCTCCCGCCCGCACCCTTGTGTTGCATTCCCCCCGCAAAAGCTGCATAGATTTTCCATAGCTTGCGCATTAAAATAAAAAAGAGAGAAGGTTTATCGCGAAAAATGTTCTTGCCGAAAGAGGGGCAGGAGAGAAGCTGGTAAGGTATGATCAATCCGTGAGGTGAGTCCGGGCTTGGTCGTTCTGCTGTTTTTCCCCGAGTAGGGGAGTGTGAACATCCACCCGTGCGAATGCGGGTGGCAGCCTGGGTAGTGAGGAAGGAGAAATTATGAGCCCTGTACTGCATGATGTACGAGCGGGTTTCTTTCTCGTTGTCGGCCTTGCCATGCTCGCGTTCATTTGCGCGGTAGCGGCGTTGGGTACGGTGATGCGTCCTATTCGCTGGTCGGAACGGAACGGACACGGGTATTAGTTTTTTCTGCGCCTCACGTTCTTGGCCTCCCATCGGACGCCAGGGCAGTTGTACGTTTCCCCCACTTCCGCCTTTCGACGTTTGTCACTGCTAACTCCTTCATTCTTTCCAGTCCTGACAATTTTTCAAGTTATTGTAATTGCAGGGCTAGTTTTGCTTTCCCAAGACATTTTCCCATGCCCAGCCAATTTCGTATCTCCTGCTATAGTTAAATCAGTCAATTTGCTGTGGATTGTCGCGGTGCAGGGATGCAGGCATCTGTACTCAGGCGTAGCTTCTACTGCGCACGAGACAGGCGGCGACGGGATAGAGGCTTGAACGTTATTACATAGGAGAGAGCTATGAGCAGGAGAATCATTCACGCAAGCGGGATTGTCATCATGGGTATAGTCATGATGGTCAGCCAGGGGTGCAGTCTGAAGGCGCTTCAGTCCAATGGAGATTCCATAGCGGACTCGAAAGCCGGATCGTCAGCCGGGTCCGATGTGAACAATTGGAATGGAGAAGGGGTCAATCCGGACTTCCCCCAGAATTTTTCCGGTCTAGGGCAGGGGAATTCCAGCGGGGAGCTGAGCGGGTTTTCACAGAATCCCACCGAGGAGCGCCTCACGCAAGGCGGGTATAAGGCTTCGTTGTCTCCCTCTGACGTGAATGTGAGACGACGCGCTGAATTGACAAAGGAAGAGAAGGCCGCAATTGAAGCAGGCCTTCAGGATGTCTTTTACGGCTACGATCAATGGCAAGTCTCTGATGCGGGGATGGAGGCCTTAAATCGAGATGCCAGTTGGTTGAAGGATCATCCTGGGGCAGTGCTGAAAATCGAAGGTCATTGCGATGAGCGGGGAACCACTGATTACAACATGGTTCTCGGAGATAAACGGGCAAAAGCCGCGCAGGCGTATCTGTTGGAGACCGGGGTCAGCCCGAAACAGGTGGCCATCGTCTCATTCGGGAAGGAGCGTCCGTTCTGTTTCGATCACGCGGAATCCTGCTATCAGCAAAACCGGCGAGGGCACATGTTGTTGGGCACGAAAGAGTAGCGGGGCAGAAAGCCCTGCGACATCCGGCTCCCCCCTCATGCCTTCGGGGGAGCTGGACATCGTCGTCGCACCGCCACAAGAAGGTAGAGAACACCCATGGCCATTCACGCGTTCAAGAAGAGTGCCTCTTTGTTGAAGTCGGAGGTTCAAGTGCAGGGCCAGGAACCATCTTCTCCGCAGGACCGGCGAAGGCAACCGCGCTTTACCACGCAGTTCAGGAGTACGTT
Organism: Nitrospira sp. NS4; assembly: GCF_049546785.1. Taxonomy (NCBI): domain Bacteria; kingdom Pseudomonadati; phylum Nitrospirota; class Nitrospiria; order Nitrospirales; family Nitrospiraceae; genus Nitrospira; species Nitrospira sp. NS4. The sequence goes on from NZ_JBMWAN010000003.1 coordinate 120,629, forward strand.
TTCTAAGAATCAGCATGAGGGTCAAGGTCGCGCCCTCGATCTTTCGATCGGGGGATGCAGGATCGAGAGCGAGGCTAACGCAGTCCAAGGCGCAACGTTCGAATGCCGGCTCCACATTCCGGACCTCGATTGGCCTCTGAGAATTGATGAAGCAACCGTCAGGTGGGTCGAGGGCCATACGTTTGGCCTTTCCTTTACCCGCATTCGTCCGGAGGAAAAAGCGAAGCTCCAGCAGCTGCTTGAAAGACTCGAGAAAGAATAATTCCTCGTATCGCCTCTTCCATATTTCTCTCTCGCCGTACTCCCGGCCCCTCAGGGGTTGCTCGCAGCCGTGTGATTCAGGCTGTGTGCGCCAATCGCGGGGGCGGCATTCGACAATTGAAAACCCGACCGACCGGTTCTTTGAGAAGGACTACCGATTGACACCGCCACTATCCGTGTCTCAAAGTAGCCCCACAAAGTCGGATGTCGAAGGCGGCGTTCCAGGTTTGTGAACACTTCCCGCGGCACTATATCCCTACGATGATTGAAAGGAGTCTGCAGTGGAGCAACGCTATGCCATTACGGTGAAATTCTTAGTCAACGCCGATTCAGCCGAAGATGCCGAGGAAATGATCGAAACCGCATGTGAGAAGGCCACCGCGTCATTTCCTGAAATGAGCTATGAGGGGATTGAAGATATCGAAGAGGAAGAAGAGGACTAGCGCCGGCTTGTTCTCGCCCGAATAGGCGAGGCGCACCTGACCGGTTTTTCGATCGACAATTATCATCTCGCGAGGAGGGAGAGGGCCTTGGTTAATGCCATAACCGAAATCGCAACCCTTGCCGGTGGCTGCTTCTGGTGCCTGGAGGCCGTCTATGATCAGGTAAAAGGGGTCCTCTCGGTCGAATCGGGCTATATCGGCGGGTCTGTCGAGAACCCGTCTTATGATGCGGTATGCGGTGGACGGACGGGGCATGCCGAGGCTGTTCGTGTCACCTATGATCCGAAGATCATTTCGTATCGGGAATTGCTGGAGATCTTCTTTGCGATTCATGATCCCACCACGTTGAATCGTCAGGGCAACGATGAAGGCACGCAATACCGTTCTGCCATTTTCTACCATTCACCGGAACAGCAGCAGCTGGCGGAAACGGTGAAGGCCGCGGTGGCAGGGGCGGGCACGTTTGCCCATCCGCTGGTGACGGAGATTGCTCCGGCCTCCACGTGGTACGAGGCTGAGCGGTATCATCAGGAGTACTTTGCCAGGAATCCTCTCCAGGGCTACTGTCAATTTGTGGTGGGCCCCAAAGTGGCGAAATTCAGAAAACAGTTTGTGGCGAAACTGAAGTCCTAGCCGATCCTGCTCCCCTTCTCATCTCCCCAGCAATCCGGCGAACCTGTCTTTGATCCCCGCCAGCGGGTCCGGCTTCTGAAATACCTGCTGTGTGGTCAGAAGTACCTCGGTATGGGCCCGGCAAAACGGCCACTCGATGGGTACATTGCCTTGTACTGTGGCGAGAATGGTGCCGTCAGGTCGATCGCCCGGAGGTTGCACAATGATGAGAGGGGTTCCGGGATCAAGAAGGCAGATCTCCACTTTATCGGGCGCCGGTGCGAGGTCATGGACAGACACGAGGGCGCGCTGATGGCCCTCGGAAAAAACCGTATCTCCCTCCCGCAGAGGGCCAGAAGGGGCCAGCGAATACAAGAGGAGCGGGGCAAGCAGGATGACCAAGACGGCGATGCCGATCGACCACAGTGGGGGTTCCGTTCGGTTGGGATCCGCTGGCGTGGGTGAATCGCTCACCGGGTCTCTCTGGCTGTGTTGCCCGTTCCGGCTGCCGAGCCCCCCAGGGCATCGCGGCCTGCTATGCCGGATGCGAATCCGCGTCCAGCCAGACATCTCCCTCACCGGCTCCATCAGCTGAGGCGTGAAGGCGCTGGAAATCGAACAGGCGCTGATCCATTAATAAAGAGGGGGCCACATTGGCAATGGCGGCGGCGACGCTGTCCGAGCTTCCCGGAGACCGGCTCTCCCAATCCCGGAGTAAGGTTTTCACTTCTTTCCGCTTCAGGTCTTCTTGAGAGCCGCAGAGGTCGCAGGGAATGATCGGGAATGCGCGGAGCTCGGCATACCGTGCCAGATCCGCTTCTTTCACAAAGGCCAGCGGGCGAATCACGAGATGGCGTCCATCCTTAGAGCGCAGCTTCGGCGGCATGGCTTTCAGTTTGCCGGTAAAAAAGAGATTCAAAAACAGCGTCTCATTGATGTCGTCGCGGTGGTGGCCGAGCGCAATTTTTGTCGCGCCCAGCTCAGTGGCGATGCGATAGAGATGACCCCGCCTGAGACGTGAGCAGAGTGAGCAGGTTGTCTGGCCTTCTGGAATGAGACGTTTCACGATCGAATAGGTATCGCGTGTCTCAATGTGAAACGGGATGCCTCGGCTGGTCAGATAATCGGGCAGGACATGAGCAGGGAAGCCCGGTTGTTTCTGGTCCAGGTTGACCGCCACGAGGTCGAAGTGAATCGGTGCTCGTTGTTGAAGCAGGAGCAGGATATCGAGCAGACCATAACTGTCTTTCCCCCCCGATAGGCAGACCATGACCTTGTCTCCCTCCTCGATGAGGCGATAGTCGGCAATCGCTTGCCCAACGAGACGGCAGAGCCGAGTCTGAAGTCTTTCCGTCTCTTGGTCCAGCTTGCCGGAGGGGGCAGTTTGCAGGGGAGCTGGTTGCATGGGGGCGATTGTACCCGCTCGCCTGAGCGCCTGTCGATGGAGCGCTCACAGGAACGTCGACCCGGATCGGCCAGCCATGCCGCTCGCAGTTCATTCTTGAACCGCCGGTGACAAACTTTTCCTCTTTTAAAGGCCGGGGGCTCCGCCTCTCCGGGCACCAGTAAAATCCCTGGCAGCTGGTATAGTTTCTTAAGAAAGATGGCGAAATGACGAGAAAGGAATAAGCGGTTGCGCGATGCAGCGAGCATTATCCGACAATACGAAGTCTCACACCCCCGGCCAGCTTGATCCCGAGTGGATGAACTGGTCTGACGAGCAGCTGCTCGACCTTCCGATGTGCCGGCTCAACCTGGAGATCAAAGGCAGCTTTCTTGAAGGACCGATCGCCGAGCTGGATCGAGAGTTGGAAGCCAGGAGACTGCTCTTTCGTCCGCACTATTGGCTCTCGAACGAGTGGTTTACGCCGGACGGGGTGCCGGGTATTGCCATCCCGTTTTATCTCGTCCATCCCCGGCTCGCGAAACTGGAGCTGGCGCAGATGCTTGAGGTGGAGGGAGGGACGCCTGAGTGGTGTCTTCGCATTCTGCGCCATGAAGCCGGGCATGCCATTGAGAATGCCTACGGCATCCGCCGCCGCCGGACCAGGCAATCCATCTTTGGAAAATCTTCCCAGGCCTATCCCAAGTACTATACCCCCCGGCCCTATAGCCGTAGCTTCGTCCGGCATCTCGATGTCTGGTACGCACAAAGCCATCCGGACGAAGACTTCGCCGAGACGTTCGCTGTCTGGCTGACGCCCGACTCGATGTGGGAAGAACGGTACTGTGGCTGGCCGGTCCTCAAGAAGCTCAGGTACGTGGACGCGCTGATGCAAGAGTTGGCGGGGGCTGCTCCAAAAGTCGTCACGCGAGAAGAGATCGATCCGCTGCCCAGTTTGCAGACCACGTTGCGAGAGCACTATGAGCACAAACGGAATCATTATGGCGTCGAGCGGTCGTCGTTCTACGACCCCGATCTGAAGCGTCTGTTTTCGGAGGCGCCGGCGCACGCGGGCAAACCCAACGCCGTGACCTTCCTCAACCGGTTTCGCCGGGAAGTGCGCCGCAAGGTGGCCAGCTGGACCGGTGAGTATCAATACACCATCGATCAGGTGCTGGAGGACATGATCCAGCGGTGCCGTCAATTGGGGCTCCATCTGACGGTACCGGAAGAACAGGCCAAGCTGGATTTCACCATTCTGCTGACGGTGCACACGATGAACTATCTGCGCAGTGGCCGACATCGGGTGGCGCTATGAGACGGCTCCGGATTCTCGTTCTGATGCATGAGGATCTGGTCCCGCCGGACGACATGGGCGGCCAGGATCTGACACGGGTTGAGTGGAAGACCGAATACGATGTGGTCTCGACTCTGAAGAAGCTGGGGCATGAGGTTCGCCCGCTTGGCGTCAAAAGCGACCTGGGTGTCATCCGGGCGGCCATTGAAGAGTGGCATCCGCACATCGCCTTCAACCTGCTGGAGGAATTCGACGGGGTGTCAATTTATGACCAGAATGTTGTGTCGTACCTCGAGTTGCTGCATGTGCCGTACACCGGCTGTAATCCCAGGGGGCTGATGTTGGCCCGGGATAAAGCCCTCACGAAGAAAGTCCTGTCCTTCCACCGGATTCCCTATCCCGATTTCATGGTGGTACCGCAAGGACGAAGCGTGAAGCGGCCAAAGGAACTGGTCTTTCCGCTGATCGTGAAGTCCATCAGCGAGGAATCGTCCCTGGGCATTTCTCAAGCGTCGATCGTCGAGGACGACGAAAAGCTCAGAGACCGGGTCGCCTTTATTCACCAGAGTGTCGGCACCGGGGCCTTGATCGAACAGTATATCGACGGGCGAGAATTCTATGTCGGGGTCATGGGAAACGGGCATCTCCAGGTCTTGCCGGTGTGGGAGCTCCTCATGGACAAGCTGCCGGAGGATGCGAAGCGCATTGCCACGCAGCGCGTCAAGTGGAGCAGGAAATATCAGGACAAGTATGAGATTCGTTCAGAAGAAGCGACCAATCTTCCCGAGGTAAAAGCCTGCGAGATTCAAGATCTGGCGAAGCGTGTATACCGTGCGCTCGGCCTCAGCGGCTATGCGCGCATCGACCTCCGCATGGATGCCGCAGGGAATGTCTATGTCCTGGAAGCGAATCCCAATCCACAAATTGCTCATGACGAAGACTTTGCCGATTCCGCCGAGAAAGCCCGCTATAGCTATAAAGATCTGCTCCAGGAACTCCTCAACGTCGGCCTCCGCTGGCAGCCGGCCAAGGCGGCCTAATCTTGCCAGGCCACTGTCGAAGCTAGGCGCCCGTTACGGGCCCCACCGGAATCCAAACATCAGGGCCACGCTGGCATGGTCATTTTCCGGCAAGGACGGCTGGAGTTGATCTCGTGCAGATTCACCATGAGGGTGGAGGGGAGGGCGATATTGTGACGGACCTGAGACTCAAGGGAGAGGCCGACGGGGCCATCCTAGCTGGTATCGTTCCGATCGATTTAGGAGGCTCCTGTGCCGCGATCCAAGTCTGCGTGGGCCAATCTGATGCCGGTGAAGGGCGCGAGGTTGAAGCCCTTGCTTAAACGGATGCGGTATTTCCCGCCGCCGGCACACGCAATCCGAAAGAGATTGCCTGTCGGGGCGATCTGCATCATCCGACCAATTGAAAATGCGCGATCAAGGTAGTACTCGAGATTGAGTCCCAAGGTAAAGACAGTGCCATCGACCGTTCCCGTGGTCAATCCGGGATCTCTCCCGAAGCCCCATCGATTGTCATCCGCCCGGGCTGGAACAATCAGCGTGGTCAGCAAGAGCAAGACGGCCAACGTCGGGTTTCTGAAGCGGCCGCAGGGAAGTGGTAGTGAAGCGGTGGCCCCGAGCATTGGGCGGGAAATCCAGCATAGCCTCCTGTGTCGGACAAGGGACTTGAGTGTGGAATTGCCGGTACAGTATTCTCCCTTCCTCAACGCTGATGTGGGTCTGGGGGAGAATCGCCGATGACACCGAAAGAAGCCGCAACGGCTCTCTTCAACGCCATGCCGCATCCCGTGACGGTTGATCAGATGCAGGAGTACGGCATCGAGGTCACCGAGGCCCAAGCTCGGCAGGTCGCCCGGGAAATCCTGTCGCTGAATCTCTACTGGATTCTCGCGGCGGTGGATGCTCATATCTTACAGAAGTATCGGGGGGTCATCGGCGAACTGCTCTTTGACGCGGTGACCGCGCAGTGGACCGCGGCGGACTTCGGACTGGGGGCATGGGCGGAGTATCGTCGGGAACTGGACGAGCGGCTTGGTCACTATTGCAAACTGATGGACGATCGGCTCAGTCCCATGGCGCTCTGTGCGGAGGCGGCGAACCTCTTGGAAGATCAGCGGGCCGTGTCTTCCGATGATCGGCAAAAGCTGCTGGTGTTGCTCATCGACTATGCCCCGGTTGATCAGTACGCTGCACTGCTCGACGACGTGCGCTAGGCGACCTCCCGCGATCAGAGATACCGGTGGGATAGAACCTTCCCCTGCCGGTCGAGCTCGTACAGGAGCGGGGCGCCGGTCGGGATGTTCAGCTCCAACACCTGTTCCCTCGACAGTTGCTCCAGCTGCATTACCAGGGCGCGCAGGCTGTTGCCGTGGGCGGCGATGAGAATGGTCTCGTCCTTCAGGAGAAAGGGCTTAATTTTGCTCTCATAATAGGGCAACACCCGCTCGGCCGTATCCTTCAAGCTCTCTCCGCCCGGCGGCGGGACATCATAACTGCGTCGCCAGATCTTGACCTGTTCTTCGCCGTATTTCTTGGCCGTCTCGGCTTTATTGAGGCCCTGGAGGTCGCCATACATGCGCTCGTTCAGTGCCTGGTCTTTTTCGATGGGAATGTTGGTTTGTCCGATGACTTCCAGGGCCAGGCGTAGCGTTTCATTCGCCCGCGTCAGGACCGAGGTGAAGGCTCGATTGAAGGTGAAGCCGCGCAACTTGTTGCCGGCCTGCTGAGCTTCTTGAATTCCCCGGGGAGAGAGCGGCACATCGACCCACCCCGTAAACCGGTTTTCCAGATTCCATTGTGATTCACCGTGACGCAGTAAGACCAAGCGGGCCATGAATCTCTCCTTCTTCTCGACAAAACCACCTGAACCTGGCCCAAGAATACTGGAATGGTTCGTCAAGTCAAGCGGTTGCTTTCGCCTGTTCTCGGCAGTACCATGTCGCGCGATCCTCTCCACGCGGAAATCAACAACCCATGACGATGCCCTCAGCCCCTGACACCGATTGGCCTTTGCTGGAAGCCTGGTGGTGCGGGATGGCCACCCGATTGGCCGTGCTCGACCGCGCCCAGGAATTCTTCAGGGCGGTCCACGCCGGAAATCTGTTGGAGCGCATCGCCCAGATTGGCGGACAGGTGGATTATGTGTTGTTCGTGCTCATGCGGTATTGGGTGCCGACCGTTCTGCCGCCGCCGGGCCGCGAACGGCTGACCAAAAACGATCCGGATTACTGGCTGGAGTCCGAGCAGATCTTAAAGGCGGCCGCGAGCCGGCTTCGCGAGCTGAAACCCCTGATCGAACTGCTGACCACCCCGAGTCCGCTGTCCGATCCTGAGTCCGGGAAGCGAATCAGTGCCGCCCCGGTGGTCGAAGTCGAATTGGCCAACATGATCGAAGGGCTGGCTGAAGCGGCCGGGAGCTATGGCGGTCCGGACTACACATCCATTGTGAAGCAGTTCGATCCCGTTCCGCTGCGGCAGACGCAGCCATTCAAACACAACAAAAAGCACAGCGCCGAATTGTGGGTGGTGTTCCTGCTTCGTGAACATCTCAGAAGTCTCGGCCTGGGGAAAGACCGGTATTGGCCCCTTGTCGCGCCGTTGTGTGCTGCGGCCGGGATACTACAGCCCAATGGCCAACCCTACCCGCCCGATGAGCTCAAATCCTGGTGGCAGAAAAATTGGCCGCGCACCTATCAACAGTTGGGGCAGAAGCAAGAGGCCGCCGATTCCGGCGGCGCCGCGTATGAGCAGGATTTTCTGTGGTTCCAAGCGTGGATCGGGTGGCAGCGGGAGCGCGGTTAGGTCGATTTTTTCAGCTCAGGTGCGCGGGCGGCCCTACGTGGAGAGCATCGAAGCCGGTTTGGCGGGGGGGGGGAGCACCTTGTCCCCTTCCGGCGGGCCGTCCTGGATTATCTTCATGAGGCCGGCGAGGGCGAGCACGTAGAGCGCAATGCCTACGTAGATCACGTACGGTTGCACTCCACCGGATTCTTTGAGCGCCGCCTCCTGCGCGGCCGGATTCAATTTTCCGGTTTTCTTGATCTCCGCAATCCCTTCTCTGCAGTGCCAGTAGTACAGGTAGTTGGCCGTGGCTCCGGCCATGATGCTCCAGACGAGGCTCCCGCTGATATCGCCGGTGAGATAGCTGGAGACCATCGGGCCGATGGCATAGACAAAGGCATGGAGATACATCTTGCGGTAGAGAAACCAGAGAAACGAAATGTAGAGAAAGGCCGGCCAGTTCCAGCTGAGGGCGAATTTCGGTTTGCCGTTTGAGGAGAATTTCTTGAACTGCCCCAGGTAATGGTCCGCATGCGGGCCGATGAATTGGCGCCACAGATCCTGGTCGGATGCCTGGGTATAGGCCGGATCCTCTGGCGTCGCCTCGGCGGGCGGGTTCGCCGCCGGGCCGTTGGCTGTGGCGGGGCTTAGCGCTGCGCCGCATTGGGCGCAATAGTTTGCATCGTCGGCGTTCGGTTGTTGGCACTGGCGACATGACGGCATGACGGCAGAGCTTACCACACTTGGATAAAGAGCTGACGGCTTATCGTGTAGGGCTCTCTTTTCGAAGCGGGCGGTCTGCCAAAGTCCCCGCCCGACTACAAGGTTTCCCGCGATCAGAGATCATCTCCATCATCCGTTGATGTTCGACAGGCCGTCCCTCGCACTTATTGCTTTCAAGTCAACCCTATGCTAACTTTCCCCTTCTTTCTTAAGGGGATACGTCTGTCATGCCAACTGAAGAACTCAAGGACGGTGCTGCCAAGTATCTGATGCAAACCTATGCGCGTCAGCCGATTTCCATCGTGCGGGGCCGCGGCTCCAAAGTCTATGACATGGAAGGCCGGGAATACATCGACTGTGTCGGTGGGATTGCGGTCAATATCCTCGGCCACGGCCATCCGGATTTGGTGCAGGCCATTCAACGTCAGGCCGCGCAGCTCATCCATGTCTCGAATCTCTATTACACCGAGCCGCAAGTGAAACTGGCGCAGATGCTGGTCGATCACTCCTTTGCCGACCGCGTCTTCTTCTGCAACAGCGGAGCAGAGGCGAATGAAGCGGCGATCAAGCTCGCCCGGCGCTACGGCCACGAGAAACATGGAGCCGACCGGTTTGAGATCATCACCATGAAGAATTCCTTCCATGGCCGGACGATGGCGACGCTCACCGCCACCGGTCAGGAGAAAGTACAAAAGGGATTCGAGCCGCTGGTGCCGGGGTTTGTGTATGCCCCGTTCAACGATTTTCCCGCGATCGAGAGCCTGGTCACGGACAAGACCACGGCGATCATGCTGGAGCCGATTCAGGGTGAAGGAGGCGTGCACGTCGCGGAGACGGGCTATCTCAAGAGCCTCAGAGAATTGTGCACGCAGCGAGACATCCTGCTGATTTTCGATGAAGTGCAAACCGGCATGGGCCGCACCGGCACGCTGTTCGCGTACGAGCAGCTGGGGGTGGAGCCGGACATTATGACCCTGGCCAAGGGGCTTGGCGGCGGCATGCCGATCGGCGCGTGTCTGGCGAAGGAGGCAGTCGCCGCGGTCTTCACGGCGGGCACGCACGCGTCGACGTTCGGGGGAAATCCATTGGCCTGCGCTGCCGGACTGGCCGTGTGTCGGGTACTCATTGAAGGCCGCATACTCGATCAGGCACGACGGATGGGGGAATATCTCTTGAAGGGCCTGGCGGACGTCAAAGACCGCCATCGGGTCGTTCGGGACGTCCGGGGGCTTGGTTTATTGCAGGGGATGGAATTGGATATCGACGCCAAGGCGGTTGTCGCGGATTGTCTGGCTCGCGGGGTACTGGTGAATGCGACCAGCGAGCGGGTGTTGCGTTTCGTGCCCCCGTTGATCATTACTCAGCGCGAGATCGATCGGGTGCTGGAGATACTCTCGGCCATTTTTAATCAGCGGGCCATCGCTGAAAAGGATACGCACCACTGACATGGCGACGAAGCGGCCGAAACAGAAGCGTGCATCGGGGTATGCCAAGGACCTGTTGGATGTGGCGACTATGCCACGGATGCAGGTCGATGAGTTGCTTCGTCTTGCGGCGGCGTTGAAGGCGAAGCACCAGCGGGGTACGGCGCATTCGTTGCTGGCGGGGAAAACCCTGGGGCTCCTCTTTCAGAAGCCCTCGACGCGGACGAGGGTCTCGTTTGAGGCCGGGATGAATCAGCTGGGCGGTCATGCCCTGGTCCTGCCGGTGGGGGAGATCCAGCTGTCGCGCGGCGAAAGCGTGGCGGATACGGCGCGGGTGTTGTCGCGGTATCTTGACGGCATCGTCATTCGCACGTACGACCATGCCATCGTGCAGGAGTGGGCTGCGGAGTCCACAATGCCCGTGATCAACGGATTAACAGACCTGAGCCATCCCTGCCAGGCCCTTTCGGACTTGATGACGATCAAGGAAAGAAAAGGGCGCTTCAAAGGCCTGAAGGTTGCCTACGTGGGGGATGGCAATAATGTGGCGAACTCGTTGATCGAAGCAGCCGCTAAAGTCGGGATGCAGATCGCCCTCGGCTGTCCCGCAGGCTATCAGCCTGACCAGCATGTGGTGGATCGGGCCCGGCTGGAAGCCGCCCGCACGGGCGCCGCTATCGAGGTGTGCGTCGATCCGCAGATCGCCGTGAAAGAAGCCGACGTCGTCTATACCGACGTCTGGATCAGTATGGGACGTGAGCGGGAGCAGGCCCGGCGCTTGAGAGCGTTGTCGCCCTATCAGCTGAACGGTCGGTTGCTTCAGAAGGCCAAGCCGGACGCCATCGTGATGCATTGTCTGCCGGCGCACCGCGGAGAAGAAATCACGGCCGAGGTGCTCGATGGGCCGCAGTCCGTCGTCATCGATCAAGCGGAGAATCGGCTCCATATGCAGAAAGCCATTTTGGTTCAGTTGCTGAGACAGAAGAAAGGCAGGGCGTAACCGGTCATCATGAAACAGACATCGATCAAGAAGATTGTCCTTGCGTATTCCGGCGGGCTCGACACCTCCGTCATTTTGAAGTGGCTGCAGGAAACCTATCAGGCTGAAGTGATCGCGTTTTGCGCCGACCTCGGCCAGGGTGAAGATCTGCAGGCGATCAAGGCGAAGGCGAAAAATCTCGGAGTGAAGAAGGTCTACCTCGAGGATCTGCGCGAGACGTTTGTGAAGGACTATGTGTTCCCGATGCTGCGCGGGAACGCAATGTACGAAGGCTGCTATCTGCTGGGGACGTCGATCGCCCGTCCGCTGATCGCCCGCCGCCAGGCCGAGATCGCCTTAAAGGAAGGCGCTGAGGCGGTGTCGCACGGTGCGACCGGGAAGGGCAACGACCAGGTGCGGTTCGAGCTGACATACATGGCGCTGGCTCCCGGTCTGAAGATTATCGCGCCTTGGCGGGAGTGGAGCCTCCGGTCGCGGCGAGAATGTATCGAGTATGCCGATCGGCATGGGATTCCCGTGACGGCGACGAAAGCGAAGCCCTACAGCATGGACTTGAACCTCTTTCATGTGAGCTACGAGGGGGGCATTCTCGAAGATCCTTGGAAGTCACCGCCGGATGAAATTTTCCAGATGACGGTGTCTCCCGAGAAGGCGCCGAACAAGCCGCTGGAAGTGGAAATCGAGTATGAGCAGGGCAACCCGGTCGCCGTTGACGGCAAGAGAATGAGCCCGGCCAAGCTACTTGCGCATCTGAATAAATTGGGCGGAGCGCACGGGGTCGGGCGCGTCGATCTGGTCGAGAACCGGTACGTAGGAATGAAATCGCGCGGGGTGTACGAAACGCCGGGCGGGACGATCCTGCATGTGGCGCATCGCGGACTCGAATCGCTCACGATGGATCGCGAAGTGCTGCACTTCCGCGACAGCCTGATTCCGCGGTTCGCCGACCTGATTTACAACGGCTACTGGTTCAGTCCGGAACGGGAAATGATCCAGACGGCCATCGACGAAGCGCAAAAGGATGTCTCGGGCACGGCGCGCGTCAAGTTGTACAAGGGCAGCTGCACCCTGGCCGGCCGTAAGTCCAAGAACTCGCTATACCGGCTGGACATCGCGACGTTTGAAGAAGATGACGTGTACAACCAGAAAGACGCCGAAGGGTTTATTCGCTTGAACGCATTGAGACTGAAAATCCGGGCACAGAGGCGGAAAGCGAAGTCCTGATGGCCAGTCGGAAATCCGGCAAAGCAGCGGGGAACAAGCCGAGCAAGGCGTGGGCCGGACGGTTTCGCGAGCAGACGAACCGGCTGGTCGAAGCCTTCACGCGGTCTGTGGCGGTTGATCGGCGGCTGTATGCGCACGATATTCAAGGGAGCATCGCCCATTGCCGCACTCTGGCGAAGGCGGGCGTGCTCACCAGGCGGGAGACGGCGACCATCGCCAAAGGGTTGCAGTCGGTGTGTCGCGAACTGGAACAGGACCGTTTCCGGTTTCTCCCGGAGGATGAAGACATTCATATGGCGATTGAGCGGCGGCTGACCGAATTGATCGGTCCGCTGGGCGGCAAGCTCCATACGGGGCGGAGCCGGAACGATCAAGTTGCGTTGGACATCCGTCTGTACCTGCGGGATGAGGTCAAGGCCCTCATCGGGCGATTAACCGAATTTCAACGGGTCTTGGTGGCGCAGGCGCAGGCGCATGAGAATGTGCCGATGCCGGGCTATACGCATCTGCAGCGTGCCCAGCCGGTGCTGTTCGCGCATCATCTTCTCGCGTATGTCGAGATGTTTGAGCGCGACAAGGGACGGCTTGACGATGCGCACGTGAGATTGAACGTCATGCCGCTGGGGTCCGGCGCATTGGCTGGATCCAACTACCCGGTGGATCGGCTCTATACGGCGTCGTTGCTGGATTTTCCGGCCGTGACGCAAAACAGTCTTGATGCCGTCTCGGATCGGGACTTCATGATCGAAGTCTCATCGGCGCTGGCCGTGGTCATGATGCATCTCTCGCGGATGAGCGAGGAGCTGATCATCTGGTCCACCCAGGAGTTTCACTTCGTCGACTTGCCGGACGGGTTTTGCACGGGCAGCAGCATGATGCCGCAGAAGAAAAACCCCGATGTGCCTGAATTGGTGCGCGGGAAAACCGGGCGCGTCTACGGACACCTGATGAGCCTGATGACGACCTTGAAGGCGTTGCCCCTCAGCTATAACCGGGACCTCCAAGAAGATAAACCTGCGCTCTTTGACGCGCTTGATACCACCCGGGATTCCGTGGCGGTGATGACGGAGCTGATGCGTCGGTTGAGGGTCGACCGGGAAGCTCTGACGCGGGCCCTCACAGGCGGAGGCATGCTGGCCACGGAGATCGCTGACTATTTGGTGACCAAGGGTGTACCATTCCGGGAAGCCCATGCGATTACCGGCCGCGTGGTCCGCTGGGCGCTCGATGAGGGACGGGAGTTGTCTGATCTGTCCGTCGAAGATCTGCTTGCGTTTTCTCCCCGGTTCGAAAAGTCGGTGCTGGAGCGATTGACAGTGCAGGGGGCGATTGACCGGAAGGCGCAGATCGGCGGAACCGCACGAGAACAGGTGGCCCGCCGCATCAAGGAACTGACGAAAAGGCTGGCATGAGGCGGTTCGGATATACCCTCGTCCCATTGGGCATTCTGCTGACCGGAGTGCTGGAGGGCTGCGGAGTCGTCGGTCCGCCTATTCCCCCGGAGGACGTGGGGGTGGCTTCGACGATTGCCCGGCAGAAAAAGGCGCAAGACAGCCAGAGCCAGGCCGGCGAACAAAAACAGAACACCGAGACTCCGGAGACGGGGGAGGAGCCCCGTCTGGGGCCGCCGGGACAAGACGAAGAGTTGCCGCCATTGCGGCCGGTGGGGGGCAGGTAGAGAAGGGAAGGCAGAATTCCGGGCAGCGGGAAGATCCCCGCCACGACCAGGAGGGATGCACGATGGATTTGATTCAGCTGGGACGGGTCAGTCCTCCGGAAACGACTGCGGCGCAACGACGCCTGTTGCTGGTAGATCCCTATCCTCGTAACAACCCCTACCACCTGACTGCCGCAGAGCGTCGCGCCGTCTGGTTCCCCAAACTGAGTCTGCCTACAATCGCGGCGTACACGCCGGAGCATTGGGACATCGATCTTGTTGACGAAGCCGTGCAGGACATCGATTTCGATCATCCTGCCGAGATGGTCGGGTTGTCCATCATGACCTGTTACGCGCCACGGGCCTATGAAATTGCCGCGGAGTTTCGCAAGCGGGGAAAGACGGTGGTCATGGGCGGTGTCCATCCCACCTACTGTCCTGAAGAAGCGCTCCGCCACTGTGACACGATTGTGTGCGGCGAGGCCGAAGATCTCTGGCCTGAATTAGTGGCGGACTATGAAGCGGGCCGGATGAAGCGCGAGTACCGGATGACGTCGTTTCCCTCGTTGGACAATTACAAGAGCCCGCGCGTCGAACTGCTCAGTCCCGATGCCTACATGACGCGGCAATGCAGCTTCACTACGCGCGGCTGTCACTTTGATTGTGAGTTTTGCAGTGTCTCTCCGTTCAACGGGAAAACGACCCGACGCCGCCCGGTACAGGAGGTTGTGCGTGAACTTGTGCGGGTCAAGCACTGGGTACGGAGCGAATTGATCGAGCGCATCTGTACGGAATCGCTCTGGCAGGCCTTGAAGACGGGGCTTAAGATCCGGGTCGGGATTGAGGACGGGTCGATCGTGGCATTCGTCGACGATCTGCACAATAGCAATCGCGCCTACTGCCGGGAATTGTGGGCGGCGTTGAAACCCTTGAACATCAAGTGGGGATGTCAATCGACCCTGTTTCTTGGCGACGACGAGGAGATGGTCAAGCTCGCGGCAGACAGCGGATGCGTGTCGGTGTTCGTCGGGATGGAATCGCTCGACGAAGAGAGTCTCGACGAAACGAACAAGCCGTTTAACCGGGTGCACAAGTTTTCCCAAGAGATCAAGATGTTCCACGATCACGGGATCATGGTGAATCCGGGGATTGTGTTCGGATTCGACAACGACGACGAATCCGTTTTCGAGCGGGCCGTGGAATTCCTCACGGCCAACCGTGTCGAGTTGGCGTATTTCAACGTCTTGACGCCGTTGCCGGGCACCGCGCTGTTTGATCGCTACGAAAAGGCCGGCCGTATTTTCGATCGGGATTGGGCCAAATACGACGGGAAGCATGTGGTGTTCCAACCCAGCCGGATGAGTCCGGAGCAGCTGCAGGAAGGGTTCCATTGGGCGAATCACCAGTTCTATTCGTTGCCGAATATCTGGCATCGGCTGGCGGGCACGAAACAGCGGTTCATCGCCCGGTGGGAAATGAACCGCGAGTTCAGGAAACTGGTAAAGCGGGCCTGTCCGAAAGGAAGCCTGTCACCTGTCGCCAAGGTACTCAAGAATCTTCAGGCCAAGCTGCCGACTTTCGACACGGAGCATCTGATCCCGAGCGCGCTGCATGCAATCAAGCAGCGGCTTGATCAGAAGCCCTCGGGACAGGGCTTGGTCCTGAATATCAAGGCCAAGCGGCATGACAAGTTTGCGGCCTTGTTCGTCGATCTTGAAGGCGCCCTTGATATGATGAGCGCGCAAGAGTTGATCCGGCGTATCAAGGACGCCACGGACAAGGCGCGAATGGATGTAATCGTCAATTTCGAGCATCTCAAACAGGCGACCCCTGAGGCACTGAAGGCGTTGATGGATGGCGAGGCCATCAAGACGGCCGTTCCCCATGTTAAAGTTCGATACCGGAAGTTTCGAGATGCGTTCGAGACCTCGCTGCAAGGGTTCTCGCTGTCCGGGATCGAGTTACTAAACGAGGATTTTCAAGATGCATGATTTTGTCTATCGTGAGGGTGAGCTCTATTGCGAGCAGGTTCCGGTCAGCCGGATCGTCAAAGAGGTGGGCACGCCCTGTTACGTCTATAGTTATTCCACGCTGGTGCGGCATTTCCGCGCCTATGACAGCGCCTTCAAAAACATTCCGCACATCATCGCCTTCGCGATGAAGTCGAACTCCAATCTGGCCATTTTGAGCCTGATGGCCAAGGAAGGCAGCGGGGTGGACATTGTGTCCGGCGGCGAGCTCTATCGGGCGCTGAAAGCCGGCGTGTCTCCGTCGAAGATCGTGTTTGCCGGCGTCGGCAAGAATCCCGATGAAATCCGGGATGCGCTCAAGGCCGATATTCTCATGTTCAATGTCGAATCCTCGGCGGAGCTGCGGGCGATCAACGATGTGGCCGCGTCCGTGGGATGCCGCGCGCGGGTGGCGCTGAGGATCAATCCGGACATCGATCCGAAGACGCATCCGTATATTTCGACCGGCTTGAAAAAGAGCAAGTTCGGGATTGCTGCGGACCGGGCGTTGGAGGAATTCAAGCTGGCGTCATCGCTGAAACATATTGAGGTCGTGGGGGTTCATAAGCACATCGGCTCGCAATTGACCGAGGTCACGCCGTTCGTCGAGGCGTTGAAGAAGGTCCTCAAGCTCGTCGAACTGCTGAAGCAGGACGGCATTAATATTCAGTACATCAATATCGGCGGCGGTCTGGGCATCACCTATTCGGATGAAACCCCGCCCCTGCCTCAAGAATTGGCCGACGCGATTTCGCCGCTCATCCGCGATCTCAAGGTGACGCTCATCATGGAGCCGGGCCGGGTTATCGTGGGCAATGCGGGAATCCTGGTCACGAAGGCGCTCTATCTGAAGGAAGGGGAAGCCAAAAGCTTTGTGATCGTGGATGCGGCGATGAATGATTTGATCCGCCCCAGCCTGTATGGGGCCTATCATGAAATCCGTCCGGTTCTCGAAGCTGCCGGCCACCGGCCGAAGCATCAGGTCGATGTCGTGGGACCGGTCTGCGAGTCCGGTGATTTCCTCGCCAAAGATCGTTCGCTGGCCGAGGTGAAGCCGGGCGAAGCGTTGGCGGTCATGAGCGCGGGTGCCTATGGATTTGTCATGTCTTCCAACTACAACTCCCGGCCGCGTGTGCCCGAAGTGCTGGTGAAAGATGGGGAGATTCATGTCATTCGGGCGCGGGAAACGTTTGACGATTTGGTCAAGGGCGAGACGATTCCAGGATTTTTGAAATAGCGAATTGACACGGGGAGCGGCCGGCTCTCCGTGGATCGTAAAAGGAGCCACCATGTTTGCCGGTTCTCATGTCGCGATTGTAACGCCCTTTCGGAAGGGGAAATTCGACGAACGCGCCTTCGGTGATCTTATCGAATGGCAGATCGCCCAGGGAACCGACGGGATTGTTCCCTGCGGAACCACGGGGGAATCGGCCACGCTGTCGCACGAAGAGCACAACCGTGTGATCGAGTTGACGGTCGAGGTTGTCAATCGACGGGTGCCGGTGATTGCGGGGACCGGGTCGAATTGCACCGACGAAGCGATTTCACTGACGAAGCATGCCAAGGAGGCCGGTGCCGACGGGGCGTTGCTCATCACGCCCTATTACAACAAGCCCACGCAAGAGGGGCTGTATCGACACTACAAGGCCATTGCCGAAGCGGTTGATATTCCCATCGTGCTCTACAACATTCCAGGGCGTACAGGCGTCAATATGCTTCCGCCGACGATTGCCCGCCTGGCGGCCATCAAGAACATCGTGGGGGTGAAGGAAGGGAGCGGGTCCGTGCAGCAGGCCTCGGATATCGTTCAGGCCTGCGGTGATCGGCTGACGGTCTTATCGGGCGATGATGCGCTGACGCTCCCGATGATGGCTGTCGGCGCCAAAGGCGTCATCACGGTCACCGCCAATCTCCTGCCGGCCGATATGGCGAATCTGGTGAAGTTCTTTGCCGCGGGGCAGGTTGCGGAAGCGAGACGGATACATTTCAAGCTCTCGCCGTTATTCTCCGCCTTGTTTTTTGAGACGAATCCCATTCCGGTCAAAGAGGCTTTGGGGATGATGGGGAAAATCGATCCGGAACTCCGGTTGCCGCTCTGTCCGATGGGACAGGAAAATCGTGACAAGTTGAAGCAAGTTATGAAGGACAGCGGCCTCATCTAGCGTACGAGCGAATAAGGAACCCATAAAGTTATGATCAAAGTCATTGTGGCGGGGGCAGCGGGCCGAATGGGGTGCCGGTTGGTATCCTTGGTGCGGGATTCGACCGCGTTGACGCTGGCGGGGGCTCTCGAAGGGCGCGGCCATCATGCGCTCGGCGAGGATGCCGGAGAAACGGCCGGTGCCGGGCGGGCCGGGGTCGCGATTACCGACGATCTGGAGTCTTTGATGGATCGCGGTGAGGTGTTGATCGACTTCTCCGCTCCCGAGGCGACGCTCGAACATTTTCGCATTGTGGCGCAACATCATCGGGCGATGGTCATTGGCACCACCGGATTTTCCTCTTCGGAACTCGAAGAGGTCAAATCGCTGGCGCGCCAGGTTCCCTGCGTCCTCTCCCCGAACATGAGCGTAGGTGTGAACCTTATCTGCAAGGTGATCGGCGAGATGGCAAAGACGCTGGGAGACGACTACGACATCGAAGTGATCGAGGCCCATCATCGACTGAAGAAAGATGCGCCCAGCGGAACAGCTCTGAAGATTGCCGAAGTCCTGGCGCGTGCGGTCAATCGGGATCTGAACCAAGTCGGGGTCTATGCCAGGAAGGGGATAATCGGGGAGCGAACGAAGCAGGAGATCGGCATTCAAACGATTCGCGCCGGCGATATCGTCGGCGACCATACGGTTCTATTTGGCGGCATGGGTGAGCGCATAGAGGTCACGCATCGGGCCAGCAGCCGGGATACCTTTGCGCGGGGGGCGTTGCGGGCGGCCCGGTGGGTGGTTCGTCAGCCGCCAGGGCTCTACGACATGGTCGATGTATTGGGGCTTCAGTAAGGTAAGGCAAGGCAAGTATCCTTCCGCTAGTATGAGGTCCTGAGCCTCGTCGGTAGGATCCACTCCTTGTCCATTCCCTTCAAGTTGCGGTCAACTCGAAATGACGGCGGCTAACCTGCCTGGTTTCCCCCGACGATTCACCGAAAATCCTGAGCCATCCAACGATGAAAGAGGGGGTTAATTCGAAGAGAGCGGCGTATTAGAGAAGGAGTGTTCGCAGGCGCCGCACTTGATGATGAGTTGATCTCTCGTGTAGCTGATCAGCCGGTAGCATGATGGGCAGCAGAGAGCGCCCGGCGGGGAACGGTCACAAGCTTTGTACCCGTGGGCTTCATCGCGGTGTCCCGCTGATGTCATGACGACTCGCACCGAATCCCACACCATCCTTGGAGAGCGCCTCCTTGGCGGCTGAAAGTCGAGCATAGAGAAGCTGGGCAGCTTCCGTCCACTCGGGGTTGGACGGGGCACCGGTGAAGGCGGCTTCAGCCGCCTTCTGCTCATCGTATGTTAGCGGTTTTGGTTCTGCCATTGTGCGGTCAATGTCTGGCCGTAATGGGTCGAGGTTCCTGGTCCGCTGCTTTCCTACGACCACAATTCAAGCACGCAAACACTGTGATCGCAAGTCCTGCGTCCAAATCCACCGCCCGTTCCGGCAACATTGATCCGCGGCATTTATCGCATGTCTTCATAATGTTCAAACTTTATCATTTTCAATAATGGATGGATATACTGCTGAAGTACTGGATGGCACGGCCAATAGTCCCTATTTAAACGGTACGAGTAGGCCATTTGTCCACATTTCTAATGTTAACCGGCGACCACTCTGCGTTGAAGTTACCTTGACAGACCCACCACCATTCCATAGGATTGTGGCCCATCTGGAATACACCCACTATGTATAGATTGTTTTTGGTCCTTTTCTTATTGCTGGTCCTCATTTTTCTCCTGAGAGGGGTCTATCGGGGAGGGAAGAAGAAAGAGGGTGGGTATCCCCTCCAGGGAGACCAGATGGTCCAAGACCCTGTCTGCAAAGTATTTGTTCCGAGAGGGTCAGCGATTGTCCGGCAGGCGGGCTCCGTTGAGCACTGTTTCTGTAGTCAAACCTGTGCGGATGAGTTCCTGAAACAGCACCAAGGCTAGCATCCGGAGTAACTATAATCCTCTAGCTTGTCCTCTTTATCGAACTTTAGGGTGATCTGGCATTGGTTTGGAGAGAAGTTGAATAAGGGAAGACCAGATTTTCCGCCGGCAATGCGGTAGTAGGTCCAGGTCTCTCCACCGAAGAATCTGGGCGCCTTCCCATCCGGAGCCCCCCAATTTTTTTCGAACCATGCTTTGTCTTTTCCCTGGAGTTCGGCCGGCTTGAGAGAGGCCTCAAGATACGGATTGCTGCCGCCGCAAGCGGTCAGCCCCAGGCAGCAAACGAGCAGCCAAACAGACGGGCGCATCGGTCGTCTCCTCAATCACCTAGGCCAATCAACGTGTTAGACACCGTTCCGTTAACGATCGAATTCTAACCTTGGTTCGGAGACCTGTCAAACCACGTCCTGCCGTTGCGGGATGCCTGCATTCTCCTTACAATGTTCCGGCGAACTCTTTGAGAACTTGTTCATTCCGATACGAAAGGATCCGACCATGAAATTCTATCTTGATACCGCCAACGTAAAAGAAATTCAGGAAGCCGCCAGCCTGGGGCTTCTCGACGGGGTGACGACGAATCCATCGCTTGTGGCCAAAGAGGGCCGGAGCTTCAAGGAGATGTTGGTCGAAATCTGCAATATTGTCGATGGCCCCATCAGCGCGGAAGTCGTCAGTATCGAAGCCGATGCCATGGTGAAAGAAGGAAAAGAGCTGGCCAAGATTCACAAGAACATTGTGGTCAAGGTGCCACTCATCCCGGAGGGGCTCAAGGCGACGAAACGCATGGCGGCCGAGGGGATCAAGGTCAATGTAACCCTGTGTTTTTCGCCGACCCAGGCGCTGCTAGCAGCCAAAGCCGGAGCCTGGTGTGTCTCGCCGTTCATCGGGCGTCTTGACGACATCAGTTCGAACGGGATGGAGCTGATCCGACAGATCGTCACCATCTACAGGAACTATGACTTCAAGACCTATGTCTTAGTCGCAAGCGTCCGCCACCCGCAACATGTGGTGGAGGCGGCGCTCGCCGGCGGCCACATCTGTACGATGCCCTACACGATCTTCCAGCAGCTGGTGAAGCATCCGTTGACCGATATCGGACTCAAGAAGTTTTTGGCCGATTGGGACGCCCAGACGAAGAAGTGAGTGGGGTGCGCGGGGGCGCGGACGGCTTCTCCAGTTCGCCCCGCGCTCTGGCAAACACAGCATGAAACATCGGTCGTGTCAGTTTCCCGGTGAAGGTATTTTGCTGGCTCGGGTGATAGGATCCGATCAGCGTGATCCCCCACGGAAGGGCATATTCCACGTCGTGGCTGAACTTGGGTGCCGGAGACGGCTTCGTGAAGCCCGCGGCCTGACAGGCCTTGAGGTAGCGATCGAAGGCGATCTTCCCCAGCGCAATTACCACCCTCGTGTTTGTCAGGAGCCTGATCTCCTCCATCAGGTAGCCCTGGCAGCGGGCAAATTCATCCGGCAGCGGTTTGTTGTCAGGGGGGGCACAGCGGACGGTGGCGCCGATGTAGCACCCTGTCAGTTGCATCCCATCCTCCCGGTGCGTTGAAGCCGCCTGGCTTGCGAATCCAAACCGGTGTAGCGCTTCATAGAGCCAATCGCCGCTGCGGTCGCCGGTGAACACACGGCCTGTCCGGTTGCCTCCATGAGCGGCAGGGGCAAGTCCCAGCACATAAAGTTGAGCTTGCGGATCACCGAAGCCAGGAACGGGACGGCCCCAATAAGTTTCCTCCAAGAATTGGCGGCGTTTCGTCCGGGCGATCGATTCCCGATAGGAGACGAGGCGCGGGCAGGCGGTGCAGAGGGTGATCTCCCGATTCAGGATCGTCAGAGAGGGCATGACGGACGCAGTGTAGCACGACGGAGAAATGTAATCGTACTTGCCGGGTATTCCCCTTGCTGATAGCATGGCCACGGTCAGGTCGCGTTCATCGGTCGGGGAGAAAAGAGGAGTACCACGGATGGCAGGGTGTCACGCACGAGTGGGGTATTGGGTCCTGACGGTTCTTCTTTCCTGGGGTGCCGGTCAGGCATGGGCACAGACCAACTCGGATCAATCGGAGAGCAGGGATCCGGCCAAGCCGGAAGCGGGTTTCCGAGATCTCATCCTTCCTGAACCACTCGAAGGGCAGGCCGAGCCTGAAGATCGGCTGGTCATCCTTCCCGAGATCAAGCGCGAAGGCGAACGGTTCTTCCTCAGCTCGTTCAAACTGCCGGACAAGCTCACCTTCGCCGGACAAACCATTCCGCTCGACAACTGGCAGGTCCGCGAACGGATCGAATACGAGTTCTATCAATTCCTGGAAGATCAGGGCGAGAGCATCATATTGGCCAAGCGAACCGGCCGGTGCTTTCCGCCGGCCGAAAAGCAATTGGCCGAAGCCGGACTGCCGGACGATCTGAAGTATATGTTGCTGGTGGAGAGCAAGTGTATTGCGGCGGCTTACTCCAAAGCCAAGGCCTCCGGCCCCTGGCAATTCATTCCGTCCACCGGACGGCGCTACCATCTGAAGAGCGATGCGGTGCGCGACGAACGGCGGAGTCTCGAGATGTCGACTGAGGCGGCGATCAAGTACCTCAAATATTTGAAAGAGTTTCAGCAAAACGATTGGTTTCTGGCGATGGCCTCCTACAATGCCGGTGAAGAGCGGGTGAGAAAACTGCTCAAAGAGCAGAAGATCACCGACTATTGGAAAATGCACGGGCCACGCGAGACGATGCGCTATGTCCCGCGAATTATAGCGGCCAAGGAGATCTACTCACAGCCGGAAAAGTATCTCGGCCTGACCAAGAAAGATCTCTATGTCACAGTGGATACGGAAACGGTGACGGTGAATGTAAAGGAGGCGCAGCGAAACCTGACTTCCATCGCCGAGGAGTTTGGAACCTATTTCCTCGAACTCAAGATGCTCAATCCGGAATTCAAGAAAGACGTGCTGCCGAAAGGCACCTACCAGATTAAGGTGCCCCGACAGACTTGTCCGAACCGGTGCTTTAAGCAAGACAAGACACCCTGATCGAGTCCCATGCGTCTCCAGATTCCTGCATCCCCCGCTCAGTCTCTACTGGGTAAATTGATCCGGGCTGGGTTACAGGCCGCTGATCCCTCTCATGCCATCCAACGAAGGGTCAGCCGGGACGGCGACATCCTCCATGTCGGCCGGCGGCGTTACGACCTGCGGCAATTTGACCGAGTGGTTGTTGTCGGCGCAGGGAAAGCCACCGCTCGGATGGCGCAAGCACTTGAACGGGTGCTGGGTCGTCAACTTGACGGAGGGCTCGTCGTGGTCAAAAAAGGCCACTGGGCTCCGACCAGGCGGGTCACTGTCCTGGAGGCGGCGCATCCTATTCCCGATCGTGCGGGACTCAAGGCTGCGGCGGAATTGCGCAAACGAGTGGCGGATTGTGGCCCTCGCGACCTTCTGTTCGTGCTCATCTCCGGCGGAGCCTCCAGCCTGATTCCGGCTCCCGTTTCCGGGGTCAGTCTGGCCGACAAGCAGATGATCACGGATGATCTTCTTCGGAGCGGAGCGACCATCCAAGAGATCAATGTCGTCCGGAAGCACCTCTCTGCGATCAAGGGCGGCCGACTTGCCCAATCCACCAAGGCCAGAATCGTCTCACTCATTCTGTCAGACGTGATCGGCGACGATCTCGCCTCCATTGGATCAGGACCGACCGCGCCGGACCCGTCCACGTTTCACGATGCCATCGCCGTTCTCAAGCGGTATCATCTCTGGTCCATTGCGCCTGACTCTATACGCAAACATTTGCTGCAGGGACGGCGGGGGGGTGTGGCTGAGACCCCGAAGCCGGGCGCTGTGCGGTTCAGGAGAGTGCAGCACGAGATCATCGGCAACAATGCACAGGCGCTGGCGGCCGTCGAGGAAGCGTCGAGGCAAGCGGGCCTGCGGACGGTGCTGTTCTCGACCCCGCTCATCGGGGAGGCGTCTCAGCTCGGAGAAGCCTTCGCGTTGCTGGCCCGTCGCGTTACTGCAGGAAAGGGAATTCTGCGGCGGCCCTGCTGTGTGGCGGGAGGAGGAGAAACGACGGTAACGGTCACGGGACATGGCAAAGGCGGTCGCGCGCAGGAATTCGCCGTCGCGGCGGCGCGTGAGATCGCGGGGCTCTCACACGTGTGGATTGCCGCCGTCGGGACCGATGGGACCGACGGTCCGACAGACGTTGCCGGGGCGGTGGTATCCGGAGCCACGGCGGCGCAGGCCCAGCGGAAGGGCGTCAGTTTGCGACGCG
This sequence comes from Nitrospira sp. NS4, assembly GCF_049546785.1. Taxonomy (NCBI): domain Bacteria; kingdom Pseudomonadati; phylum Nitrospirota; class Nitrospiria; order Nitrospirales; family Nitrospiraceae; genus Nitrospira; species Nitrospira sp. NS4. The sequence goes on from NZ_JBMWAN010000003.1 coordinate 144,862, forward strand.
CCCTCGTGCAGCATGACACCTATGCGGCGCTCAAGACGCTCAAGAGCCATGTGATGACCGGCCCCACGGGAACCAACGTGAACGACCTATACATCCTCCTTGTTTTATAGCTAGTATCCACATCCATGGCTCCTCAGTTCGTCATCCCGCTCGAATCCTGTACCGACTGTCAGGTGGCCGGGGGGAAAGCCCTGGGGTTGGCTCGTCTGCTGGCCAAAGGATTTCCCGTTCCGCCGGGACTGTGTGTCACGACGGCGGGCTATCGCTCGTTCTTGCAAGGCCTGCACATCAATGCCGAGTCACAGTGGCAGGAGGCGGTGCAAGCCGGCGGGGAAGAACGCAGGGTGCGTCTCGCCGCGATTCGCGAACGCATTCTTCACGGGCCGCCGCCTGGCCGGATTCTACAGGAGATGACGCAAGCGCTGGATGCGCTCCGCCGGCCTCCGGATCAGTTGTGGGCGGTGCGGTCATCCGCGACGAACGAAGATGCGGGCCATGCCAGTTTTGCCGGAATCTACCGGACATCATTAGCTGTGACCCGGGAGCAGATCGGGGCGAGCTTGCAGGCCTGCTGGGCTTCGCTCTGGGAAGACCGTGTTGTGGACTACCACCGGCGAATCGGGCGCGCAACGTCGATGCCGGCGATGGCGGTGGTTATCCAGCCGGTCATCCGCGCGCGCGCGGCGGGAGTGGCCTATACGGGCGATCCTGTCACCGGTCGTGGAGATGCGGTGGTGGTGAACGCTGTGCCGGGGCTTGCGCCGGGTCTGGTGGACGGCACGATGTCGCCGGATCAGTTCGTACTTCGCTGGGATGTCTCGACGGGTCGTGCCATTGTGCGTGAACGGATGATTGCCTCGAAAACTCACCTGATGCGGGCGGGTGTCCGCGGGGTGCAGACCGAAGCGATTCCAGAGGCTGAACGCGAATGCCCGTCGGTGACGGACGGCGAAATCGTCGCACTCGCGCAGTTGGCAAAGCGGGTTGAATCGGCGTTGCAGTATCCGGTCGATCTCGAATGGGCCTCGGATGCACAAGGGCTCTGGCTCCTGCAAGCCAGGCCGGTGACCGTCGCGGCTGCCCCTGCGTCCCAGCCCGCTGAACCCTGCGAATGGTCCCGTACCAATTTCAAAGAGACCATGCCGGAAGTGCCCAGCCCGCTCGGCCTCTCCTTTCTCGAACAGTTCATGGATCGGTTTCTGATGGGACCCTATCGGCGGCTGGGCTGTCACATTCCTCCCGGTCTGTCACCCGTCAGGATTCATCACGGGCGTCCGTATCTGAACATGAGCCTGATGCATGCCTTGATTGAGCAGTTGCACGGCGATCCCGCGATCCTGGCGGAGCATATGGGCGGGCATACGGTGACCAGGCCGTTGCCGGTGAAACCGCTGGGCCCGTGGGCGATGCTTCGAGCCGGCCTGTTGATCACCTGGTGGATCAACCGGGCTACCCGTCATTCGTCATCCTGGTTTGCCGACATGAAGCAGATGGCGGCGGACAATCGTCGCGACAAGGTGGAATCGCTCACGTTGGAGCAGGTACGCGACCGGGTCATCGCATCCAACGGGCAGTTTGCGTCGCGGGAAATCACGTTCGGGATTGCCGGCGGCGTGACGCAGTGTCTGCAGGCGCTGGGGTATCTGCTGCCGCGCTGGCTCGGGACCGATTGGCGCGGCCTGTTGAACGCGGCGTTGCAAGGGCGGGCCCAGGCCATCAGCGCGCAGCAGATCATCCGGCTGGCCGCCCTCGCTGAGGCGGCGCGCGGCGATGAGCGGGTGCGTCGCCTGTTTCAGGGGTCCGAGTGGGAGGCGCTGGCAGGGGGAGGGGCGCTGGCCGGGACCTATTTCCGTCGCTTGTTTGACCAATATCTTGAGGACTACGGACAGCGGGGCGTGGGCGAGTCCGACATCATGTCGCCCCGGTTTGCTGACCAGCCCGAGCTGGTGCTGGAGGTCCTGCGCCATCAGGTGCTGGCGGCGGCGATTGTGTCGCCGGCCGAGATCGTGGCACGACAGCGGGAAGTGCGGGAGCGGGCCCTTGCGGAGATCCGCCATCGTTGCGGCTGGCGGGTGGATCGGTGGCTGATTTTCTCCTGGTGGTATCGACGGCTCTGTCGCTTTTTCGCGCTGCGGGAGGCGAATCGGCATCATCTTATGTATTACGCGGCGGCGGTGCGGCAACTGTTGTTGCGGGCCGGGACGTTGCTCGTGCAACGGGGCGTCCTCGAACAGGCGGAGGATATGTTTTTCATCCGGGTCGAAGAACAGCTCGACCTCTTGCAGCCCACCGCTCGCGATTGGCGGGCATTGGTCCGGTCGCGCAAAGAGGCTCGCACAGATAACGTCCGTATAACCGTGCCGGACAGTCTTACGGACCACGAAAGCGGGCCCCGGGGCGAAAGCTCCCTGGAGGCGGGGTCACGGTGGCGGGGAATTCCGATCAGCGCGGGGATGGCTTCCGGCCCTGTGCGTGTTGTCACCACGAGTGCGGATTGGAAGAAGGTGACGGCGGGAGATATTCTGGTGGCGCCCGTGATCGATCCTGGGATGGCGCCGCTGTTCGGGGTTGCTGCCGGATTGGTCGTCGAGATGGGCGGGACGTTATCACACGGCGCGATCATCGCCCGGGAATATGGATTGCCGGCTGTCGCCAACATTCCCGGAGTGACGACCTGTTTGCAGGATGGTGAACGGGTGGAGATGAATGCGACAACCGGCGAAGTGTGGCGGCAGGAGAATCCTCCATCCTGAAATTCTTGCGCTGCGACGGTACAAAACCCGTTCTCCACGGTGCTCCCGGCCGAGCCGTCGGCCTTGCTGATCGTAGCGGATGGCAGTAGGGCCGAATGGCACTGGGACTTTTCCAGTGTTGACCTTTCACGGCGTATTCCTTACCCTCAAGCAGATTTATCCCCAATCAGATTGACGCTGCAAGGTCTGGTCGCGTGCGGGGGAGTCAGGTTCCCCAGGATCACGCGGAGTGCTCTATGGATGTCAGCGCCTTATTACTGGGAATTCTGGTCGGCCTGATTCTCGGGGCGATGACCAGCGGGTTCCTCGTCTCGAGCCGTTCCTCCCGTCGCTTTCAGCAACAATCCGTCGAACAGATCGGGCGTGCCGAACGGGCCGAATCCCTTGCGGCCGAGCTGCGGCGCCAGGCCGAACAGGATCGCGTGGAAGGGGAACGTCTTCGAGCCGATCTGGCGCTGGCGCAACAGGCGCGCGCGGCTGCCGATACCAGAGTTGAAGAAGCGCAGAAGAATGTGGCTGAGCAGAAGCATCTGCTGGATCAGGCCCGGCAGCAATTGCTGGATTCGTTTCAAGCGCTCTCAAGCGAGGCGCTCAAGCAGAACAACCAGGCGTTCCTCAACCTTGCCCGCGTGTCGTTTGAAACCCTGCAAGCGAAAGCCGAAGGCGATTTGTCGCAGCGCCAGCAGGCCATCGACAGTCTGGTCAAGCCGCTGCACGATTCGTTACAGCGCTACGATGAACAAATGCGATTGCTCGAGCAGTCGCGCCAGTCGGCCTATGGCGGGTTGGACCAGCATTTGAAATCGCTGGCGGAATCGCACCAGCGCCTGCAACAGGAGACGGGCAATCTGGTGAAGGCCCTCCGCGCGCCGACCGTGCGCGGGCAATGGGGGGAGATCACGCTGAAGCGGGTGGCCGAACTCGCCGGCATGGTCGATCATTGCGACTTTGTGGAGCAGGAGACCGTGACGGGTGACGAAGGACGGTTCCGGCCGGACATGGTGGTGCAGCTGCCGGGAGGACGCCAGATCATCGTGGATGCCAAGACCGTCCTGGCGGCGTATCTCGATGCCCATGAGGCGCAGGACGATGTTGTCCGGGCCGAAGCCCTGCGCCGCCACGCGGAGCAGGTCCGGAGCCGGTTGGACGAATTGTCGCTCAAGGCCTATTGGAACCAGTTCGATCGCGCGCCCGAGTTCGTCGTGCTCTTTCTCCCCGGGGAGCAATTCCTCGGCGCGGCGCTGGATCAGGATCCCCGCCTCATGGAGGAAGGATTCGCGCGCGGCGTCGTCCTGGCCACGCCGGCCACACTCATTGCGCTTTTGCGCGCGGTGGCCTATGGCTGGCGGCAGGAACAGTTGACGGCGCATGCGGAAGAGGCCGGGAGGCTGGGCAAGGATCTCTATGAGCGGATGGCCGTCCTGGCCGAGCATCTGAACGACGTCGGCCACGCGCTGGGCAAGAGTGTCTCCGCCTATAATCGTGCCGTGGGATCGCTGGAAACGCGTATCCTACCGGCGGCCCGCCGGTTCAAGGAATTGGGGATTTCGTCGGAGAAAGACATTCCGGTGTTGGAGCCGGCCGAACTGCTCCCCCGAAAGTCGTTGCCGTTTGAGGCAGAGTAAAGGAGCATCCATGACCGATGAGCAGGCGATGGTTGAGGAGTTTCACCGCAAGTTCGAGATCGTCGTGCAGACGGCTCCCGCTGAGGTGAGCGAGGACACGAAACGTCTCCGTGTCCGTCTCATTCAGGAGGAGTTCGACGAACTCAAGGAGTCGATGGCCGCCGGAGATTTGCCGGCCGTCGCCAAGGAGATGGCCGACCTGCTCTACGTCGTGTATGGCACCGCCGTGTCCTATGGCATCGATATGGACCCGGTATTCCGCGAGGTGCACCGCTCGAACCTGAGCAAGGTCGGGGGATACAAGCGGGCCGACGGCAAATGGGTCAAGCCTGCGACTTATTCACCGGCCCAGGTTGCGCCGCTCCTGGCCGTGCAAGCACAGGCCACAAGTGAAGCCCTTGAGGCGCCGGGAGACCTCAAGGAGGCTGCGAAACGGACATGAGGACCCGGCATTGTCCCAATTGCGGAACACCGTTCGTTCGAGTGATCGCGCCGGAGAGGCCGGTAGATCGGGTGTTGGCCTGGTTCAGTCTGGCTCCCTTCCGCTGTCAGCTCTGCACCCACCAGTTTCGTGCCGCGTCTCTGGACGAAGGTCAGGGAGAGGTCGAGCCGGACCGGCGTCAGTTCACTCGACTTGCGACCTCCATGGAAGCGCAGGTGTTCGGCGGCAGTCAGGTGTCTGGGACGAAACGGATTTCCGATATTTCAATGGGCGGGTGCGCGCTTTCAGATGTGAACCTGCCCAAAGGGTCGTTTCTGGAACTGGTTCTGAAGCCGACCTCCGAGGTGGAGGACATTCATATTAAGTCGGCCATGGTCTGTTCCGTAAGGCCGGATTCGGTGGGAGTGCAGTTTCTGGAGCTTCGTCCCGACGCCAAACACCGCTTAAGCCAGGTCGTGCTTGGACTCTTGGTCGGGCAGAACCTCATATAAATCTCTACCCGTAAGTCCCTTCCCCTACCGGTGTCCCCATTTCTTCAGCGCTTTTTCTTTGCAGGAACAGAAACCAGCATATTGTCGATGAGCCGTACAGTGCCGACGCGGACGGCGCCGAGCAGCACGGCCTGCGAGGTGACGGCCGGGAGCGGTTCCAATGTCTGCGGATCGCAGACGGCCAGATAGTCGATGGCCGCATCGGAGTGCTGTCGGAGCGTTTCTGTCATGATGGATTGGATCCCTGCCCCTTCCGTGACCCCTCCCCGGATCCCCCCGGCCCCGGCCTGCAAACTTTTAAAGAGGACCGGCGCCACTGCCCGTTCTTCGGGCGACAGGTAGACGTTGCGGGAGCTCATCGCCAGCCCATCCTGTTCGCGCACGGTCGGGTGCACGATCAGGGTCACGCCGAGATTCAGATCCTCGATCAGCCGCCGTACGAGCGCGGCCTGCTGAAAATCCTTCTGCCCGAACAGAGCAAGGTCCGGCCGGACCATACCGAAGAGTTTCGTGACGACGGTGGCCACGCCGGCAAAATGATGAGGCCGGATTGCTCCCTCCCAGCGGCGTGCGAGGTCGGGAACCGTCACGACCGTTTGAAAGCCCTCGGGGTACATAGTTGCCGCAGTGGGTTCGAAGCAGATGTCCACCCCCTCCTGTCGGCACAAGGCCCGGTCTTTGGTGATGGGACGGGGATATTTCGACAGGTCTTCGGTCGGGCCGAACTGCGTGGGGTTCACAAAAATGCTCACCACGAGCGCGTCGCATTTCAGTCGCGCCGCGCGGATGAGAGCTCGATGGCCGTCATGGAGCGCCCCCATCGTCGGGACGAAGCCGATCGTCACGCCCTCGCGTCGTAGCCGGTGACTCCAGGCCGTCATGGTCTTGGGGGAGCGAATGATCTTCATGATCCCGGCGGGGGGCTGCAGGCCGGGCGCGAGCCGTAGCGGGTGGAGGGTTGGGGGAAGAGCAGACGGACTTCCGATTGTTTTCCGGCCTCGGCCAGCAACTGGTTGATCGTCTTCTTCAGGGTGGGGTGCACAAACAGCGGATCAAGTTCGCTCAAGGGCATAAGGACGAAGCGCCGCTGGTGCAGCCGGGGATGGGGCACGACGAGATCCGGTTCGTCGATGATGCGCCGGCCGTAGAACAGGATGTCCAGATCGAGGGTTCTGGGGCCCGAGCGATTGTCCTCGTCCCGTCCCAATGAGCGTTCGATCTCACGAAGGACTGTCAGCAGGCTGCGCGGCGTGATGTCGGTCTCCAGCTGTACCACGCCGTTCAGAAACCAGCCGTCTCCCGGCTGGGCATGGTCGTTCACCGGTTCGGTTTCATACAGCAGCGACACGCCGGAGACCTGAGAGTGGGGGAGCAGGCTCAGGAGCGTGACCGCCCGGTCGCAGAAGTCGAGACGATCTCCTACGTTGGAACCGAAGCCGATGAAGACCGTCTCTCTCATAAGCGTATCTTGTGAAACGTCATTCGTGAATCGTTAAGCAGGAAGAACAAGAGAGTATTTTGCGAACGACGCTTCACGCTTCACGAGCGACATCCTTTTAGAATCCCGCCTTCTGAATCCGCTCCACCGCTTCCGCCAACCGCTCTTTGGTCGTGCAGACCGTCATGCGGATATAGCCTTCGCCCGGCGCGCCGAAGCCGTTCCCCGGTGTGGTGACGATACCGGCCTTTTCTAACAGATGCGCGGTGAAGGAAGCCGAGGTGTAGCCCTTCGGCACCGTCACCCAGATGTAGAAGGCGGCGGGCGGCGCATCCACTTCCAACCCCAGTTTCTTGAGCCCGGGAATGAGCGTGTCGCGGCGCTCCTGGTAGATCTTCCGGATGCCGTCGGTGACGGAATCGTCCAGGCCCAGCGCCGTGATGCCGGCGGCCTGCACCGCTTCGAACACGCCCGAGTCCAGCTGGCTCTTCACCTTGCCCAGCGCGGCCAGGACCGTCTTGTTGCCGACCACAAACCCGAGGCGCCAGCCGGTCATGTTGTAGGTCTTGGAGAGAGAGTGGAACTCCACGCCGACGTCCTTGGCGCCGTCCACTTCCATGAAGCTCGCCGGGCGCTTGCCGTCGTAATAAATCTCCGAGTAGGCCGCGTCGTGGCAGATGATGATCTGGTTCTCCTGCGCGAACTCGATCGCCCGCTTGAAGTAGTCCTTCGTCATGATAACCGAGGTCGGGTTATTCGGCGAATTCAACCACATCAGCTTGGCCTTCTTCGCCACGTCTTTGGGGATCGCGTTCAGGTCGGGCAGGAACCCGTTGGCCTTCGTCAGCGGCATAATGTGCGAGACGCCGCCGGAGAAGCTGGTCCCCACCGGATAAACCGGATAGCCGGGGCTCGGCACCAGCACCACATCGCCCGGATCGACGAACGCCAGGTGGATGTGGCCGATCCCTTCTTTCGATCCGATCAAGGTCAGTACTTCATCGGCCGGATCGAGCGTCACGTTGAACCGCCGCTTGTACCAATCAGCCACGGCTTTCCGGAACGCCAGCATCCCTTCATAGGAGGGATATTGATGGTGCTTGGGGTTCTTGGCGGCCTGCGCGAGGCTCTCGATGATCGGAGCCGGGGTCGGCAAATCGGGATCGCCGATGCCGAGATTGATGATATCGACGCCCCTGGCGATCGCCTCTTGCTTCATCTTATCGATGGCGGCGAACAGGTAGGGGGGCAAGGTTTTGATGCGAGTTGCGACTTCAATGGGGAAACCAGCCATGTCCGATGCGCTCCTTTTCCGCAGGATGTTGAAAACAGCCGCCAGCTTCGTTCTCGCGTGGCTCAGACTCTCAACGTGCTGATAAACGTACGCCTCGGGTCCTTGCACGCTGCGGCATCGCTGGACGGCCGTTTTTGACCATCCTGCGATGTAAGGCGATAAGACTACAGCAGGAATATGGACGCAATCAACGCCCTGGAGTAAGCACGTGTCCGATCAGCCGATCGGCGATCTGGTGCGACAGCCACATATGAGGGAGGAAGCCGATCGAGACCTTCGAGGCGGTCACCTGTGCCCGATCAAGATCGGGGGCGCACTCGCGACAGAGGGACTCAATTCCGTCCGTCTCCATCTCCAGATGGAACAGCAGGCCATAGGCGCGGGAGCCGAAGCGAAAGGCTTGGAGCGGGGCAATCTCAGAACCGGCCAGGGGCACGCAATCCGACGGTAGGTCGAAGACCTCGCCGTGCCACTCAAAGACCGGGAGGTCCTCCGGAAACACCCCGAACACGGGGTCTTGTTTTCCCTCCTCGGTTAAATGGATTCGTGTCTTGCCGATTTCCAGCGCCTTGCCTGGCCGCACGGTGGCGCCGAGCGCCTTGGCCATGAACTGGCTGCCCAGGCAGACGCCGATCACCGGCTTCCCGGCCAGCAGCGCGGAGCGAATGAACGCGGTCTCTTTGGCAATCCAACCATCCGTATCATTCACCGACATCGGCCCGCCCATGACGATGAGCAAGTCGCCCGCATCTTTCGGCAAGCCGTCTTGGGGGACGAGATGGCGTTCGAGACTCACCCCGCGATTCGCGAGCGAGGCCGCAAAAGCACCGGGCCCTTCAAATGAGACATGCTGGAGACAGACAGCACGCATAAACAGAAGAATCTTAAGCCATTGCTTCCCGCGTGTGTCAAGAGAACCGAGAGGGCGCTTATGAGTTGGTCTGTGCCGAAATTGATTCGGATGGCATCATGAGTAGGATGAGTTTTCGGATGGTGATCACAGATCACGTAATCCGATGCGAGTCATGCCTATCGCTAAGGATGGCGTAGGACTTAATGTTTCGCGGATCTTGAAATCTGCTTGCGGGCGAGTCACATGTTTGGTCTAGTAGATGCTAGCCGATGGTTGTCGCACCGGTCGTGCGAGGTTTTAGAACAAGGGCGGGGAAAGCAAGAAGGGGAAGTGTTTCCACAAGGAGGAGCGTTCATGGCAAACCTGGTTGAGCAGCTAAAGGCGGAACATGTTCAGCTAAAACAGATCTTGAAGAAGGCGGGAGATTTCTCGAAGCCGGCAGTGGAGCGAATCGGGTTGTTGAGTGAGGTCAAGAAGGGCCTACTCGCACATCTAGGGAAGGAAGACCGCGAATTGTATCCTGTGTTAAGCGGCGTGGCGCAGCATAACCAAGAGGTGCGGAGAATCTTGGAGGTGTTCGCCAAAGACATGGAAGAGATCGCGCCCCAAGTGCTGGCGTTTTTTGAGAAATATGAGGACGTCCAGTGGGTTTCAGAGAAGATGCGGACAGACATCGCGTTCCCTGCTGAGTTCGGGCAGGATCTCGAGCGGCTGGTGGTGCTGTTGGGACTACGGATTGGCCGAGAAGAAGCCACGCTGTATCCCACATACGACAGAGTGGCGATGAAAGCAGCGTGATTTTGAGCAAGCCTGTGAGCAGGCCATAACATTTGGTGGGCGTGTTAGCCTCCCATGCCATGAATGCCCTGTGTCGGACTATTAGGGTTGGTACCATTCGGAGCCGGTTGGGTAACCATGCCTCACAGGGCTCGAGCTATATGTAAGGACATCACCACGCTCGACGTTGATGCCATCGTCAACGCGGCGAACTCCTCCCTGCTGCCCGGCGGCGGAGTGTGCGGCGCGATCCATCGGGGAGCCGGGCCGGAGTTGGCGCAGGAGTGTCGTCTCCTCGGAGGATGCCAGACCGGGGACGCGAAGCTGACGAAGGGCTACCGTCTGCCCGCCCGCTACGTCATCCACACGGTCGGGCCTGTCTGGAGCGGCGGTCAGCAGGGTGAAGCGGAGCTGCTCTCTTCCTGCTATCGCCGTTCCATTGAAGTCGCTGCAGCCAACGGGGTTGCAAGATTGGCTTTCCCCGGCATCAGCAGCGGCATCTACGGATATCCCGTTGAGGAAGCCGCCAGTATTGCCGTTGCCACGGTGCGGCAGTCTTTGCGGGAATTCCCTGCAGTTCGTGAAGTAATCTTCTGTTGCTTCTCGCCAGGCGACCTGGCCGTGTATGAAAAGATTCTGTTGGATAAATGATTCCCTTCTTCTGGAGGCTGATCCGAACCATGTAGGGACAGCAGTCGGCCCATGAGGGCCGGCAAATCGCCTGCATTCTTGGGGGAGACGCACTTCCGGTATCCCCCTGTTTTCATAAATCTTCTCCGTTTCCTCTTCAGCTCTCCGCCTTTTCTTCCGAAAAGTAAGCCATGACGACCGAAAGTGTCTTCTCGGCTTCCGGGTTTGATTCATCGCTGTCTGGCGCTGAGCCGTCGGATTTGCCACGCTATACGCTGGGGCAGCGGCTGCGTTCCGGCTACTACGCATTGTGGTATCGCCTGGGCGAGCATCTGCGCTGGTCCCGGGGTGTGTATTGCGAGCAACCGGTCGGGCGGCTTGTCCTTCTGAGCCGTGGGCAACAGGCGCGGATTGCCCTTTTGCGGCGGCGCTTCGATCTCCGGTTTGAGAAACACTGCGCCGCGCTGACGGCGATCAAGAACTACGACTATTTCGATATGCTCGATCAGGCCTGGATGGCGTGGGGCGAGCCGCGGCCGGCCGGCGGAGTGGTGCACGATGTGGGAGCGTCGAACTTCTGGTATGTCCGCGCCCTCCACGCCTTCTTTCAGCCGGTTGAACTGACAGGCATAGAGGTCGAGGGCTATCGGATTTCCGCCAACGGCTACAGCCGATGGGATTATGCACAGGGCTATATGCAGGATTTGCCCGGAACGAAGTTTGTCGTGGCCGACTATGCGGCCTATGCCGCCCCGGCCGATACGATCGTGGTCTGGTATCCCTTTGTGACGCCGGCGTCGGTGCTGGCCTGGCGCATGCCGTTGGGCCTCTTCGCGCCGCGGGCCCTGTTTGCCCGCATGGCGTCAAATCTGAACCCGGGCGGCGTCTTGGTGATGGTCAATCAAGGGCCGGAAGAGGCGGAGTGCGCGGCCGGCTTTTGCCGCGAGGCGGGGTTGCTGTTCCGCAGCTCCTGTCAGCCGCTGGCGCTCTTGCGCGCGCGGCGTCTGCCTCCCGTGATTTCTATATGGAGCCGTCGCTAGCAGGCTGTTGAAAAAGTCCGCCAGCGGCGTTCTCGCGGCGCTCAGAGGCTCAACGTACCAGAGCGTACGCCTCGCCTCTTCGCTGGCTGCGGCCTTGCTGGACGGCCATTTTGAACAGCCTGCGAAGAATTCTGAAGGAGTCTGTGAGCGGCCACATCTCACGGTTTCGTGGCAATGAAATAGTTCTCAACCCACTGCTAGCTGTTTCGCGAAGGCCTACGATACAATCCCGCCTATGCAACACCACATCAAGACGGTTGAAGATCTTCGATGGCTCATGGCCCATACGGGCGGGTTTCGCTCGGGCTATGTCACGGATGTCCAGATGAGCAAGCGCCGGCTCTTCGACGAGGAGACGGGGCGTGACGTGCTGGCCGACACGACGGTGACCGTGACCATTCGCTATCAGCTGCGCGGGATGGTGCGGGTGGCGAAGCTGGTGATGAGCGGCGTGACGGATTTTTCGATTTTTGAACAGGAAGGCGCCGACTGTTCCTCTCTCAGCATCATCCAGGCGGAATGCACCGCCGGGCGACTGCGTTTCTGGTTCGATCCGCAAGGGGAGCTGTATGCGGTCTGCGAGGAGGCTCATTTGGAGGAAGTGGCGGCGCCCCTGCTGCCGGTGCATCCCCTTCCGGAGCTTGCCCGGTGGACGTTCCAGGGACACTCTTCGGATGGTCCGACCGTCTCCTGGTTGTTGACGGAGCTGGAGCAAGCCGGCATCCCCTGCTCCTGGGTCGCGGCGAAGAAACGGCGGGCGAGCGATTCGCTGATGCGGTGGGAGGGGGATTTGACGCCCGACAGCGAGTCCGGCGACGACCGCTCCCGTGCGGTGCGCGTGATGGTCTATGGATCGCTGGATGGAGAGGGATTCGGGATCGTGCTGCGGGCGCTGGGCGAGCAGGATCGCCGGGTGAGCCGGGTCCTGGCGGTGCTGGCGGACCGGATTACGCAGCGCTATTCCGGGACCTGTCTGGTCGGGACGACGATGATTCCAGGCCGCGAATGGGAATACTGGCGGGCGAGAAACGGCCGGGCACCTGAGTAGGGGAATTCCCGACTGATTCGAACGCGAATCTAGTGGGAATGGCCGTTGGCAAACTGGCCGTTGCCGTTGGCATGGTGTTCGGCGTTGTGCCCGTTGCCGTTGACATAGGCGCCTGCGCCGTTGCCGTTCTTCACGACATGCCCGTTCTTCGCATTCACACATTCCACCAGCGCCCAGAACCGCAGCGGGTTCACGTTCTGTTTGCGGGCGACGTGCAGTGACGTGCCCTCCAGCACCGTATTCAACGACAGATCCGTCCGCCAGCCGAGATGCTTGGTGATCGGAGAGATCACTTTCTCCATCGCGGCGATGATCTTGTTGCCGTTGCTGAAGTGGTTGAGCATGATGATGCGGCCGCCCGGCCGGCAGACGCGGATCATTTCGTTGACCACTTTGCGATAGTCCGGGACGGCGGTGACGACATAGGCGGCGACGACGGTATCGAAACTGCTGTCGGCAAACTCCATGGCTCCGGCATCCATCCGGTGCAGCTGCACGTGCGTCATCCGGTGCAGGTCGGTCTTCATCTTGGCCTGTTCCAGCATGCCTTCCGAGAGATCGATGCCGACAATGCGGCAGTGTCGCGGGTACATCGGGAGGGCCAGGCCGGTGCCGACGCCGACCTCTAAAATGCGTTCATCGGGCTGGACGTTCAAGTTGCGGATGGCGGACTCGCGGCCTTCATGAAACACTTTTCCAAAAATCTGATCGTAGACGCCGGCGTACGAGGTGTACACCCGTTCGACTTTCTTTAAATCCATGTGTCCTCCGGGCCCGCAGGGCTTCGACTCGTCGCGGCCCATTCGGGCAGGCCAGCGCAGAACGAGAAAGCGCCAGTGGGAAAATACAGAAGGCGGGAGTCGATCTGATGCGAAATGCCCGCCCAGACTACAAGCGGAGCTACTGTAGCCAAGTCCCCAGGATGAGTCAACCTCTTCTTGCCGTCCCGACAGCACACCCCATCGCGGGCGGGAGCGTGTCGGATCGTCGCGGGTCGGGTCGGCAACGGGGCCTCGCGGCTTGATTCATGGCCGATTGCTGTGGGATAGGTACGCATTATGATGTTGGCGGGACTGTTTGCCGGCGCGTTGTTCATCGGTCTCCTGGTCGGAGACCGTTTGTACTTTCGTACACTCTCGCTCGACGCGAGCCGGTACGGGTGCCGCGTGGGGCGAGGCGAACACCGGTTGGATGCCCTCACGCCGGCGCAGATCCATGCCCGTTTCGATTCGTACGGGATTCTCGCCCTCCGCCATGGCGTCGCCCGCCTGTTTGCCGACGCCCAGCGCATTCTGCTGCGTCCGCGCTATCCGACCCTCTGGGCCTTTCTCTGGATCTGGCCGATGAAGGTCACCATCGATCTCCGGACGGAAGGCCAATCGGTCGTGTTGTCTTCGACAAAACGCATTCCCTGGTGCTCGGCGATCCTCACCGGCGCCTGGTTTTGCATCGTGGGACTCGGCACGCTCGCCACGCTGATCAGTTATGCGATGGAGGGGGGCTTGTCCGACTCGGGCGGGGCGCTGATGGGCGCGGGCATTCTTACCCTGGGATTGTTCTTCTTCTTTTCGGGCCTGGTCACGGTGGTGATGGCCTACCGGATGGAGAACAGCCGGCTGGCGCTCGTGTCCCAGGAGCTGCACGAGGCCCTGAAGGGTGCGGCGGCTCCTGTCTCGGCTACGCGCTAAACAACTGTAAAAAGTGGTCGTACTCGGCGGGCAGGGCGATGGCTGACCGATTGCGGGCCAAACCGGCAATGATGCCGCGATGCTTTTTGCTGAGGCCGGATGTCTCAAACGCCGTTCGGAACTGCTGCCATTTTGCCGCGGAATCGGAGGCGATTCGGGTTTGCTCTTCCTTGGGGAGGGCATGCACGGCGGTGGTCAACGCGCGAATCGCCTTCTCCACGCTTTCATAGGGCGGAGCCAGTTTGAGCTGCGCGTAGAACGTTTCGAGATGAGCCCGGAACTCTTCGCGGAGTTCGTGGAGCTGATTGGATGATGGAGAAATCGGTTGAGTCATTGTACTGCAGCGAATGATACGGCATGATAGCGCAGCCTGACAACAGGCGACCCGGTATAATAGGATTTTTCATACGCAAGGAGGTCTGTATGAGACGCATGCAGTGGGCGGTGCTATCGTTGGCGAGTCTGTTGGTGTTGGGCGGCTGCTCGGGCTATCGCCATCACCACGGGATGATGGAGGGCGGCAAGAGCGAGGCCTATTGGCAGAAGGGCCAGCAGGACATGGCGGCCTTGATTGATCGCACCGTGAAAGATCCGGCCAAGGCGCAACAGGTGAACGCCATCGTCGGCGAGATCGTCACGGAATTGAAGGCCGGCCGCGAGCAGGAGCGTACGGCTCACCGGCAGCTCTACGCGCTCAATGCCAATTATGCGGCGACTCCCGAGGAGTTCACCAAGATTCTGGATGATGCGAGCAAGCAGCGCACGCAGGTCTCGTCAAAGATCCTTGCCCTGCGGTTCAAGATGAAGGACCTGATGACAGCCGATGAGTGGAAGGCGCTGTCCGATCAGATGCTGTCCTACAGCAGCAAGTATCAGCACGGAGGCACGGGGGCGAAGACGGGGTATTAAGAAGGTCCGTAGAGCGTCTTTCGTGAAGCGTCGTTCGTACGCGAGAGACGAGCGATGAGAAACGAGGAACTAACTCCTGGCCGGCGCGGCCTTGAGCGGCAGGGGAGTCCAGGTCTCGCCGTCATTCGTCGAGCGGTAGAGGCCGCTCCCGTTGGTGCCTACATAGAGCTCCTGCGGATTGCGGGGGTTCATGGCCAGCGAGCGGATATTCAAGCTGGTGAGGCCGCTATTGATCGCCTGCCAGGTCTGGCCGCTATCCGAGCTTTTCCAGACTCCACCCGGTCCGCCGAGATACAGTCGTGTCGGTTGGGTCGGGTGGATCACAATGCTGCTGACAAACGGATCGGGTAATCCCTGGCCGATCCGTTCCCAGGCTCCCCCTCCATTTGCACTGCGGAACAATCCCTTGGTCGTCCCGGCATAGACGATGTCGGGCGTGACCGGGTCGAGGGCGATCACGTTCACGCCCAGCGCCATGGCGCCCATCAGCTCGGTGTCCGGAATGAGCCCGTTGTTGATCTTCTTCCACGACGTAGCCCCGTCGTCCGATCGATAGACGCCCCCCGTGGTCCCGGCATAGAGGATGCGGGGGTTCTTCGGATTGATCGCCGCCGAGACAACGATGTGCACTTCTTTCATCCCCGCCATGCGCTCTTCCCACTCGCGCCCGGCGTCTTTCGTGATGAAGGCGCCCACGGTCGTCGCCGCATAGATGATCTCGCTCTGCGTCGGATGAAACACGAACTGGTTGATGAATGAGACATGCTCTTTCAGGCCGACATTGTGCGGCAGCCAATGTTGCCCGCCGTCGGGACTCTTGTAGACGGCATCGCCCATCGTCCCGGCGTAAATCGTGGCGGGGAGCAGCGGGTCAATGGCGATGGTCGTCACACGACGAGCGCTGAAACCCGGGAACCGTTCCCACGACGCGCCGCCGTCACGGGATTTGTAGACCGCGTCGTTCGTCGCGACGTACAGAATGTTCGCATTGGTCGGATGCAGCGCGATCGAGACGATCGACTCGCTCTCCTTCTCGCAGCCGATCAGGACAAGGACGAATAGGAGAGAAACGAGCTGAGCAAACTGACGGAGTGGTCGATTCATTCTGGAGGCAGACCTAATCATAGGATTTGATGCGGCGTCAAGGAGAAGAGGGGCGAGGCGGCCAGCGAGTCTCTGTGCTCGCGGAACGCGCGCCCTCAGAAGGGCCTCGTTCGACGCGCGCAGTGGGAGATCGCCCAGGCCACGCCTCCAGGTGGGAGCAAAGGGAATAACTTGAGGGGGGATAAGGGGAGCAGTCTTTTCCGGATATCGAGAGGGCAGGCATCCCGTTGATCAGCCTCTTATAGCCTGTGCCGTTTTCTCGACCTCCCTTTTTGTAAGGGGAGGGAAGGTGGGGTAGAGGACCTCGACTGCAGCGGTGCGCAAGTGGTTGGCCAGTGATCCATGCAGCCGTTCTCAGGATTCGACCTCCCCTCACCCCTCCTTACGAAGGAGGGGCCACCAGGGGATACTGGCGTCAATCCAAACGAACTCCTTCTCCCATGCCCACACGAAATCCTGAAGCGCCCTTTTTGTTAGATCTAGTTCATTCCATGGGTGTGTTATGCAGATCCGCATAAGAGCCTGTGCAAATCGTCAGTAGGGCATAACTCGTTGAACCAAAGTCGATGATGGCGTATCGTTCGCGACCATTGATGGCGTGTAACACGGACAGAAAATGGCCGATTCGGTTCTTATGCGGATCGGCCTAAACATTGTTAGGGCTACGAGAATAAACATCATAGTCTATTTCGTGCTGGAGCCTGAAGCAGCGCAGGAAGTGATCGAGGTTGCTAATAAAATCGGCGCGGCTGTTTGGGTCGGGTTGGACGCGATGACCCACGAAGAACACTATCGAATTGCATCGGAAGGCGTAAACCTTACTCGTTTTGAATATCCTTTGTCTGGTGCAGACGAGGAAACGATTCAAGATGCGCTTGAAATGGTTAAGTTACATCATCCTGGCGAAAGCGTTTGGGTGCAGTATGTGTCTGCGGCCTAACAACCGCATCGAGTTCGCGCCTGCTATCGCAGGCGCCGGACCTCGCTTACGCTCGGTCGCTCATGCGGAACGTTAGACATCCTGGCCTCATATGCACTTGACAGGCTTTGATCAGAGTTGCCTAGAGCTGGTTGATCAATCACCGCAAACGCAGTCGCGTGCCTGCCTAAGATCTGCCGTCAATCACCTCACGCGAGCGGAGGCGATTATGTCGATCGACCGCCCGATGGCGGTCTTCCGTTGCTATACCGCCGAAGAAGAAGCCACCTCTGGCTTAATGCATTGTCTCAAGGAGCGCAGATATGCGAACGCCGACCGACTCAAACCTCGGAATCATGTGCATAAGAACGCGCTGATCCCTTTCCTCACAATCCTAAAGAAATTCTTTGACGAATCGCTGTGCGTGCAGGGCATTGAACCTGAGATTCAGTTGAGGGAAGTAGACGGTCGTCGTCGGCTCTTTCTTGCAGTGCCGATAGTGGTCAATGGAAAAGCTACTGTATTTCTTCCGGATCCTCCGTTGAACTTCTCGGTGTCCAATCAAGTGCAACGTGTCTCCTACAAAAAGCACATTGAGGAGTACGTTCGGTCCCAGGGTGCCAAAGATATTGACGATCATCTGCGTGACATGGCGAACAAGCGCAATCTAGTGCTCTATGCAGGACCAAAGGGATATCCTGCAGATATAGAGATCACAGAAAAGTTCTTTACAGCCTATTGCGCACGCGTCATGGCTATCGTAAGAGCGTATTTGCTCATCCAACCTCATGCTCAACGGCAGTCATATGTCCAAGACTCACTCGATGCCTTTCTCGAAATGCTTGGCCTTCTTACATTCAAAGAGGAGGTCTAACCCCGCGTTCGAGCGGACGGCCGCAAGCGCGCTTCGCTTGCTTGCGGTGCCCTCCTCGCTTCGCTCGTCGGTCGCCGCTCAACGCGAACGTTAGGCTGCTATTTTCCCCCAACGGAAAATGCCATTTAGGGAGATGGGGTCACATCTTGTTATGTGACATCACTCTGCTAGAATAGCCCCCATGGCTCGTCCGCTCCGTATAGAATTCCCCGGTGCGCTTTACCACATCACCTCGCGGGGCAATGCCCGGCAGCGCGTGTTTCGGGACGACGAGGACCGGGAGACGTTTCTGGCCACACTGGCCTGGGTCGTCGAGCGGTTCGGCTGGCGGTGTCACGCCTACTGCCTCATGGAGAACCACGTCCACCTGCTGATCCAAACGCCACAGCCCAATCTCTCCCGCGGCATGCGCCAGTTGAATGGCGTCTATACCCACCGGTTCAATCGCCGGCACAACAAAGTGGGCCATCTCTTTCAGGGGCGGTTTAAGGCCATTCTGGTGGAGCAGGAGCCCTATCTACTGGAACTCGCCCGCTATATTGTTTTGAATCCGGTGCGGGCCAAGATGGTCAAATCACCAGAACGGTACGCATGGAGTAGTTACCGGCCCATGGTGGGATTAGCCCCGGTTCCGCCAGCCCTCGAAACCGAGTGGGTGTTAGCGCAGTTTGGCAGTACCAAAGCGACGGCACGGAAACGTTATGCCGAATTTGTTCAAGATGGGGTCGGTGTCCCAGGTCCCTGGGATGAGGTCAAAGGGCAGGTGCTGTTAGGCAGCGAGGCCTTTATCGAACGATTGGCGCAGCAGCTTCAGGAATGCGCCTCGGCTGAAATCCCCAAGCGGCAACGTCTGGTGCATCGGCCCTCGCTCAAGACGCTTCTGGCAGGGGCGGATTCGAAAACAAAGCGCAATGCCGTGATGGCGCAGGCCTATCTGAAGCACGGCTACACGCTCACCGAGATCGGCCGGGCCATTGGTTTGCACTACGCGACGGTGAGTCGCATCATCGCGGCAATGGAGAAAACATCATAATTCAAGATGTGACCCTGCTGTCTTGCACCTGGCGGACATTTTCTACAGCCTGTTACAGCTTCTTCTCAATCCGCTCTGCATAGCCCGTCAGTTCGACATACCCCTGGCCTTTGATGGGTTGGCCTTTCTCGATTCCCTCCACCGCCACCGCGCCTTCCCAATAGGTGACTTGCGTACTTCGTGTCGTGCGCAATTCCTGATCGGCTATGAGCGGGGTCAGTTTCAACGACAGCCCGAGCGATGGAATTGAGACCTGCCAGCGGTGGGGATAGGTGGCCTTGCTGGCCGGGCTGGTCCAGGTATCGAGCGCGGTCAATTGGATGTCCGAGGCCGACAGGTGTTGCGTGCGACCGTCGGGGAAGACGAGCGTGCCGCTGGAGGCTGGGTCCGACGAGCCATCCGACCGACGGAGCCGGTAGACCATCAGTTCACGGTTGTCGGCGAGTTGCATGCTGAACCAATCCCACCCCACCAGATCCGCGCTCAAATCGGCGGAACCGAATTCGTGGTCCATCCAACTGGTGCCGGTGACTGTGTAGCTGCGCGTGCCGAGAGTCAGAGTGCCTGCGGTCTTGAGGCGAGTGAAGGAGTAGTAGTGTGACGCTTGTCCTGGCGCCGCCCCTTTCTTGCTGATGCCCTGCTCGCCGTGAATGACCAGTGGCTTGAGGGGGGAGAGTGTCAGAGACAGCGCCATGCCATCGGCTCGCGCATCGAGGGTCTGCTGGTCGCCTGGTTGCCCGGAGGCCTCGGCGCGCCACTGGTCGAGCCAGACATGCAGGCGGTTTGCGTCGGCTCCCGCCTTGCCCAATCCGCTCCGGCTGACTCGATCGCGAAAATGGAACCGTCCTTCGGAGACATCGGTGATTGCCACATGGGCGAGATAGAGCTGATCGACGGACCAGCGCGAGGGGCGGGTGTGGATCTGATCCGGCGGAATGCCGCGACGGAAAAAGGTGAGTTCATAGCCGAAGCGACGGCCCTCCTCCGTTTCCAGATGGCCGGTGTAGTACCACCATTCCGTCCGGAATTCCTCGTGGGCCCCGTGGTCGTGGGGAAACTCGTAGCGGTAGCCTGCTTGCGCGAACCGGAACGAACTGTCAGGGACGTCGGCGGCCGGCGCGGTGGAAGCGGCGTAGGCCAACCAGGCCACGATCAGAAACATCCGGGTGGCGGTGGTCCGCGTCGGGCTCATCGAACGAACAGCAAGCGTGCGCAAGGTGTGCCAATGGGGATTTAATTTCGTTGCGGGCTTATAGCATGCGGACAAGCGCGGGCACAAATCGCCTGTGTTGAAGAGGGATTTCGACATGTGCGTCGCGGCAATCATGAGGGCGCGCCTCGTTGACAATTTTCACAACTCTCGGCTATCGTGAGTTATGCAAACCGGTCACGAGCGTGAACAGCCCCAGCGCGATCCCTACGAACATCAGGCGGCGTTTCAGATCCCTGAACGCGTGCCGGTGTTCGCGCTTCCGAACGTGGTGTTCTTTCCGCGCACCTATCTCCCCCTCCATATCTTCGAGCCGCGGTACCGCCAGATGGTCGTCGATGCCGCCGCCGGCGGGCAGTGCATCGCCATGGCGCTGCTCAAGGAAGGCTGGGAAACGGATTATTACGGCAACCCGCCGATTTACTCCATCGGCTGCATCGGCCGATTGGTGAGCGTGCAGCCGATGCCGGACGGCCGGTCGAATATTCTGCTGCAAGGCCTCGAACGTTACGAGATCCGGAACGAGTTCTTCGACAAGCCCTATCGGGAAGCGACCATCTCTGTGCTGGGCGCCGGCGTCGAGCCGTCGCTGGCTCCCGAGGTGCGGCACGCGCTCATGACGGTCTTGGAACAATATCTCCGGGCCCGTGAAGATGCGGCGACCTGGGAGGGGATGTTCCGTAATGAAGTCAGTGACGAGATCCTGGTGAACACCCTGTCCACCTACTTGGATTGCACGCCATTGGAAAAACAATTTCTCTTAGAAGCCGAAGGTCTCCACCAGCGGGCGCGCCGTCTGAACGACCTGATTCAATTCATGCTGCATGATCAGCACGGCGCGAAGGGCTGGGGGTAAATGGACCGGACTATTGCAATCGACGTCAGTCACCTCTGTAAAACGTACGAGAACCACAAGGCCGTCGATGATCTCTCCTTCCAGGTGTATGCGGGCGAGATTTTCGGGCTGCTGGGGCCGAACGGCGCCGGCAAGAGCACCACGCTGCGCACGCTGATTACGCTGCTCCATCCGACATCCGGTAGCGCGACGATTCTCGGGCACGATACCGTGCGTGAGGCTGATGTCGTGCGGACGCTCTTCGGCTATGTCCCGCAAGAAAGGGCGATTGACCGGTTTCTCACCGGCCGCGAACATCTCGAACTGCTCGGGGCCCTCTATCACCTGACGAAAGAGGAAGCGAACAAGCGCATCGGCGAGCTGTTAAAACTCGTTGAGCTGGAAGCGCACGCCGATCGGCCGGCCAAGACCTATTCCGGCGGCATGAAGCGGAAGCTCGACATCGCCTGCGGTCTGCTCCCCGATCCGAAGATCCTCTTCCTGGACGAACCGACTTTGGGGTTGGACGTGCCGAGCCGTATGCGGATCTGGGACTATGTCCGGATGTTGAAAGCGCGCGGTATGACGGTTGTCATGACGACGAATTACCTGGATGAAGCCGACCAGCTCTGCGACCGCCTCGCAATCATCGACGGCGGGAAAGTCAAAACGATCGGCTCGCCGGCGGAATTGAAGGTGGCGCTCGGAGGAGACATCGTCTCCCTGACCGTCAAGGAAACGTCACGGCTCGGAGCGTTGGCTGCGGCGCTTAAAGGACAACCGGCGATCCGGACGGTCAACACCACGGCGAACGGGCTGGATATCCGGGTGGAGTCCGCCGAAAAAGCGCTTCCAGCTATCTTGGAAGCTGCGAACAAGCTGGATTGCCGCCTCGATTTTATCGATTATCACCGTCCCCGTCTGGACGATGTCTTCATCGCGCACACGGGCCGGTCTCTCCGGGATGCGGCGCCGTCGGCCGAGACAGGGGAATAGGAACACCATGGCGCACTATTGGCAGGAAATCGGGGCTTTGACGATGCGATGGGTTCGCCGTCTGAGCCGGGAAAAGTTCAGCATGCTCTTTACGCTGGTGCAGCCCATGCTGTTCTGGCTCATCTTTTTCGGAAACCTGTTCCAGCGGGCTGCGGATACGCAAGTGACGCAGGCGCCCAATTACATCAGCTTCCTGGCGGCCGGGGTCGTGGTGATGACGGTGTTAAACAACGGTCTCGCCGGCGGCGTCGATCTGCTCTTCGACAAAGAGAACGGATTTCTCGAACGCCTCATGTCCACGCCGATCCACAGGAGCTCGGTAATCCTGAGCCGGTTCATCTTCGTGATGACGATCACCTCGCTCCAAGTGCTGGTCATCCTGGGTGTGGCTTTCCTGTTCGGTGTGCAGCCGGCCACGGGTATTCTGGGTGTGGCCGCGATTCTGCTGATCGGGATGATGTTCGGGGTCGGGCTCACGGCCATTTCGATGGCCATGGCCTTTTCCGTCAAAAGCCACGGCGACTTCTTCTCGGTGCTCGGATTTCTCTCGCTCCCGATGATTTTCCTCAGCTCCGCTTTGGTGCCCCTGGCCGCCATGCCCGGCTGGATGAGCTTTCTGGCGCAGTTCAATCCCATGACCTGGGCCATCGACGCCGTGCGGCCGTTGATCCTGTCTGGATGGAGCGAGGCCTTGCCGCATGTCGGCATGGTGGTTGTGGTGATGGTGGTGTTTGACGCTCTCTGCTTGTATGGCGGCGCCAAGGCGTTCCGCCGGGCGATGGGCTAGCCGATGTCCACCTCCGCGGGCATGATGACCGTGATCCCCGAAAGCCAGATTCGCGCGTTGATTCGGCTCTTGTCCGATGAAGACGACCGCATTGTCGAAACGATCAGCGACAAGCTGATCGATATCGGCCCTTCCGCCGTCCCGCTCCTCCAGCAGGCCGAAATCGAACAGCCGGAAATGGCGGATCGGATCGCGGCCATCCTCGAAGAAATCCGAGGGGGCAAGCTCGAAGACGAGCTGCGGGCGATGGCTAAGCTTCCGGACGAGGCGATGAGCCTGGAAGACGGCGCGTTTCTCATTGCGCGCTACGCCTATCCGACGCTGGATGTGCCGGCTTATCGGCAGCAGCTCGATACCATGGCTCAAGAGATCCGGGAGCGCATCGGCCAGCGGGCGTCGGGAGAAGAAACGGTCACCGCGCTCAACCGGTATTTTTTTACGGAGCAGGGCTTCAAGGGCAATACGAAGAACTATTACGAAGTCGAGAACAGCTACCTCAACCGCGTGATCGACCGGCGCGTCGGGATCCCCATCAGTTTGTCCGTGGTCTATTTGCTGATCGGCCAGCGGCTCGGGCTGCCGCTCCACGGGATCGGCATGCCGGGGCATTTTCTGGTGAAGTACGACTCCGAGCGCTACAAGATCTTCATCGATTGTTTCAACGGCGGGGCGCTGCTCACGGAGAAAAACTGCGCGCGATTCCTGACCGAAGCGGGGTATGGATTCGACGAGAAGTATCTGCAGAAGAGTCCGGTGCGTGCCATCCTCTCCCGCATGGTCAAGAATCTCCTGGCCATCTATTCCAAGACGGACGAGCCGGTGAAGACCGCTCGCTTCACCCGATTGATCGAGATCCTGGGCGGCGAATCCCGCGAAGATAATTTATAGCGACGCCGCAGACGTTCCCTTCCCCTGCCAGTCTTTTCTTACAGCTTGATCGTCAGCCGGTCTTTCCCTTTGGTAATGACGCCGTCGAAATGTTCTGCTGCCTGCGCCTTCACATCGTACCGCTCGGCCACCGGATAGAAGTGTGAGAGGACCAGCCGGCCGACGCCGGCCTCCTGCGCGACCTGTCCGCATTGTCCCGCATGCATATGAACCGGGCCGGGCTTGGTGGCGGGGAAGGAACAATCCAGCACGGCCACGTCGGCGTCGTGGCACAGGCGCACGAGGCTGTCGCAATACTGGGCATCCCCCGAATACACCAGGGTCTTCCGCTTATATTCGATCCGATAGCCCACGCAATTCAGGTCCGGCACATGGACGACCGGGCGCGGGGTAATGCGCGTTTCGCCGATGTGAAAGGGGCGGGTCGTGACCTCTTTGATCAGCACTCGAAAGGGAGGAGAGGCAAAGCTAGGGAAGGTCGCCATGATGCTCTGCAACAGGGGCTTCGTGCCGCGCGGGCCGATCAGGGTCAGGTCAGGCCGCCGGCCTCCGCCATGTTTCGTGTAGATGAGGGCGTCGAAGAAGAAGGTGATGAAGTCTGAAAAGTGATCGGCGTGAAAATGCGAGAAGAGGATATGGGTCACCTGGTGGCGATTCACCCCTGTCTTAATCAGATTCGAGAGGGTGCGGGGACCGAAGTCGAGGAGGAGCGTATGGTCGGTGGTCACGAGATACCCGGCCGCAGCCCTGGTCGGGTGGATATTGGTGCCGGAGCCCAGGATGGTAAGGCGCATCGGTCAGCCGCCACTCCGGTTGAAACTGTCGCGCAGGCGCAAGAGCAACAGGCGGGCCTGCTCGACTTCCTTCTCGCTCAAGGCCTCCTCAAAAAACGGCCTGAGGAAGGCGATGTGAGCCGCGAAGGCTTTTCGGAACACCGCTGTGCCTTTCTCCGTCAGCCGGACGTTGATCCGCCGACGATCGCTGTCGACCGCTT
Source organism: Nitrospira sp. NS4 (assembly GCF_049546785.1). Lineage (NCBI taxonomy): Bacteria > Pseudomonadati > Nitrospirota > Nitrospiria > Nitrospirales > Nitrospiraceae > Nitrospira > Nitrospira sp. NS4. The sequence goes on from NZ_JBMWAN010000003.1 coordinate 169,490, forward strand.
CCCGCCGGATCAGTCCTTTCGCCGCCAAGCGATCGAGCACCCCCGTCAGGGTTCCTTTGGTGACGAGTGTCCTTGCGGACAACTCCGCGCAGGTCATGCCGTCGGTATCACCCAGCGTCGCAATGACGTCAAATTGGGATGGCGTCAATTTTAAAGAGCGGATATGGCGGCTGTCCGCAAGCCAGAAGGCCTGGTAGGCCTCTACCAAAGGGCGGACTAACTTGAGATAGGGGTCGTCTTTGAGATGCGGAAGGTCCATCGGCTGAGGATAGTCGGCTTGCCAGGGATGGTCAAGGGAGAGGAGGGCTTCTGAGCGCCGTTCGCCGTCGTCCGGGATTCATTGACGGGGCGAGGGATGCGCCCGTATGATCCTGCTCCCATGATGCGCCGTACTGAGCAGGGCCAGGCCAATCTGACCGCCATCGTGATCCTCGTCGGACTGATCATCAGCGCCGTGTGGATCTGGAAGCGGCTCTCCCCCGAAACGCAAGAGTTTGTCATCGATCAGGCGATTCCCCTCGCCGCCGCGGTCATCGGCATCGTCGTGTTGGTGCTGGCGGTGGTGAAGAAGATCCGGCGGCGCGCTCATCGAAAACGGGAACGCGATTATCTGCTCGCGGCGTTTCAGCGGGAAACGGTTCGCGACAAACAGCTGGAGTTGTCCTTTGCGCTCGCCGAGGTCAACGACTACCGGGTGAACGGGCTCGAGGCGGTGGCGCCGGCCCTCAAGGATCTCTGGGTCACGACCTTGCGCCGGGCGCTGGGAGACAAGCAGCACCGGATCCGGGGTATGGCGGCCAGCCACCTGGGCATTTTGAACGATCTGACCGTCGTGCCGCTGTTGCTGGCGGCGCTGGAGGACGATCATGCGTACGTACGGGCCTGCGCCGCGCTGGGATTGGGCCGGTTGCGCGCGCCGGAGGCCAGGGCCAAGCTGGAGTATGTGATGAAGGAAGATTGGGATCAGACGGTGCGGAGCCGGGCGAAGGAAGCCTTGGAACGAATTCCGCCGCCATGATCGACGGAGCGGGGTTATTTCGAGACACGTTCAAGTTCCGCGCGATCGGCGGACGAAACGCGATAACCCTTCTCATAGAGCTGCGCCATGCTGGCCATCAGGTGCTCGAGATTCTTTGAGCGATACCAGCTATCGAAGCGGGCGGTCAGCGCCTCCGCCTGCGTGCCCGGTGTCTGCCGGGGGTCATAGGCGAGGGTGAGGGAGAGAAACAGATCGCGCAGTTCCTCGCGGCTGTATCGGTTATCATCGTCGCGGTCACCGACCAGCGCAAACTCGTAGAAGGTCAGGCTGACGGAGAGCGCCGTCTGGGTCCGGTGAAAATCCTCCCGGACTGATTCGAGTCCGCCCGGATAGATCCGGAGGCAGTCTTCACGGCTGGGCGACTCAAGCACCGGATCCAGGCGGATCGGCTGAACGACTGCGGGCGCGGGCTTGTGTTTCTCCTGCTGATAGAACCAGGTCGTGCAGGTGCTGGCCTGAGCGAAGGCGGCTTTGTCGGTTTCAATTTGCCGCTGAATATGTCGGGTAAAGTCTTGATAGACATCGGGGCGTGTCACCGGCCAGGCCGCATCGACCGGCGTCACGCCGGAGACTGTCGCGGCCAGCAGGAAGAGGACGCCGGAGGCGGTTCGCTTCAGCAAAGGGGTATATCCGGCCGATTGTTTTGCCTGCCTGTTGGTATGATGCCACATGGCGCAGTATACCACGCCTCTGGACAGGGCCGCAGAAAGGACGGAGTTTTTCTCATGACGCAACAACAAGGTGGGGCATGACGACAGCACAGATCGAGCCGTTTCTCACAGACAGTTTTCCCGGCATTGGCGGGCGCATGCGCGCGACGCCCGAGGACTTTCAGGTCGAGGAGCGGCCCTTGTATCTTCCCTGCGGCGAGGGCGAGCATTTGTACCTGCGAATCACAAAGCGCGGGTTATCGACCCCCGATTTGGTGAAGCGGCTCTCGTCGGTGCTCGGCGTCAAGGCGCTGGCCATCGGCATCGCGGGATTGAAAGACGCGCGGGCTGTGACAACGCAAATGGTTTCCGTGCAGGGCATCGAGGCGGACCGGATGGCGGGTCTCCCGGTCGATGAACAGATGCTGAAGGTGGAGATCCTCGGACGGCACAGGAATCGGCTGCGCACCGGACATCACGCGGGAAACCGGTTTCGCTTGGTGATCCGCGACGTCGCTCCCCATGCGGCCGAGGTAGTGCCGGGGATTCTCGATCAACTCAGCCGCCGAGGCGTGCCGAACTACTTCGGCCCCCAGCGGCAGGGCAAAGGCGGCGACAATTATCAGCTCGGCGCGGCATTGCTGGCGGATGCCGGGCGGCGCGACCGGATGAGCCGGAATAAACGGATGTGGTACCTCAATACCTATCAGTCCTATCTCTTCAATCGCATCCTGGCGAAGCGCATCGATCGGATCGACCGTGTGTTGGTCGGCGACTGGGCAACGAAATTGGAGAACGGGGCCTGCTTTCAGGTCGAGGATGCGACGATCGAACAGCCGCGCGCCGACCGTTTTGAGATCAGTCCGACGGGGATTCTCTTCGGCTCCCGGGTGTCGTGGGCCGGGGGTGAACCGGGAGAGATTGAGCAGGCGGTGGTCACCGAGGCAGGGACGACGCAGGAGGCGCTGGTGACGGCGGCGAAGGCCTGCGGCTTTCGCGGCGAGCGCCGGGCCCTCCGGGTGCCCTTGACCGAGCTGGCGTGGTCGCTGGAGGGGACGGCCCTCACGCTCTCCTTTGTTCTACCTCCGGGGGCCTATGCGACGAGCGTGTTGCGAGAGATCATGAAAACTGGCGAGGGGCCGGAGGCAAGGGGCAACGGGCGAGGGGAAAGAGGAAGTGCTGTCAGTGCATGATATGATTGACGCATAACCCTCTAGCCTCGTGACTCAAGCCCTAGCCCTGAGAGGCGTTGAATGACCCAGGTTCAGGAAACGATCGTCCTGCGCGGCCACATTATCGATTCGCTGATCCTCGCGAAGGTCTTGGATCTGATTTTAATGATGGGGGGCTCGTTTGACCTCGATCAGGTGGAGATCGGCCGCACCAGGGAGGATCAGTCGCATGCACGGATCGTCGTACGGGCCCCGACGCTTGCCACGCTGAACCACATTCTCCACGCGATTCAGCCCCATGGCGCTGTGGTCGAGCGGGACTCCGATTGCGTGCTGCAACCGGCTCCTGCCGACGGCGTGTTCCCCGACGGATTTTACTCCACCACCCACTTGCCGACCGAAGTCCGTCTCAATGAGACGTGGGTTGATGTCCAAGGGGTGGAGATGGATCTGGGCATCAGAGTGGACAGCCAGCGTCTGACCGCCCGTACGGTCCCGATGGCCGATGTCCGCGGGGGGGACCTTATCGTGACCGGCCAGACGGGAGTGCGCGTCATGCCGTTACAGCGCCCTCGCGAACGCGACGTCTTTGCGTTCATGGAGTCAAAGGTGTCGGCTGAACGGCCGCACGGCCATATCATTGCCGACATTGCCGGACGGATGCGCGCACTCCGCGACGAGCACCGCGCAGGGGGGGGCCGAAGCAAGGTCCTGCTGGCCGGAGGGCCTGCCATCATCCATGCCGGCGGGCGGGACGCGCTGGCCTGGTTGATCGAGGAGGGGTTCATCCAGGTGCTGTTCTGCGGGAATGCCTTGGCCGCTCACGACATGGAAGCGGACCTGTATGGAACCTCCTTAGGCTATGCGATGAAGGCCGGTCACGCGGTTCCGCACGGGCATGCGCATCATCTGCGGACCATCAACCGGATTCGAGCGATCGGCAGCATTCGGGCTGCCGTCGAGTCCGGCGTGATCAACAGCGGCATTATGGCGGCTTGTGTCAGGACCGGGGTTCAGGTGGTGATGGCGGGCACGATCAGAGATGACGGTCCCTTGCCCGGCGTGATCACGGATTCGATGCAAGCGCAGGCCGCCATGCGCGAGGCGATTCCGGCGGTCGGGCTGGCCCTCCTGGTTGCCTCCACGCTGCATGCGGTGGCCACCGGCAACCTATTGCCTGCCGCGGTGCCGACCGTGTGTGTGGACATCAATGCCTCCGTTCCGACGAAACTCGCCGACCGGGGGAGTTTCCAGGCCGTCGGGCTGGTGATGGACGCCGCCTCGTTTCTGGGCGAGCTGTCCCGGCATTTGGGGAGAAGCGCGTGAATCCTCCGTTGCTGTGCCCGCCGGATTACCTTGCGGCTGAAGATGAGTGCAAACCAAGGATGCGGAGACCGAACATTGTCAATCAGGCAGGCCAACCAGCCTGGTATCCAGGGAGAAGCGCGTGAGTCGTCTGCTGGTGTGCCCGCCGGACTACTTTGCCATCGAATATGAAATCAATCCATGGATGCGGCGGGCGAACACCGTCGATCATGAGCGCGCGACCGCACAGTGGCACCGGCTCATGGAGGTGCTCGAGCGGGACATGGGTATCGTGCTGGAGCGGATGCGTCCGGTGCCGGGGTTGCCGGATTTGGTGTTTACGGCCAATGCGGGTGTGGTCGTCGGACGGCAGGCGGTCGTCAGCCGCTTTCGCTATCCCGAACGTCAACGGGAAGAGGCGCATTTCGAACAGTGGTTTCGCGACGCCGGCTACGAGGTCATAACGTTCGATCAGGAATTCTTTTTCGAAGGCGCGGGAGATCTGCTGGGATTTCCCGAGTACTGGTTCGGAGGGTACCGGCAGCGCTCAGACGTTCGCTCGTTTTCGCTCCTCAGCGAGTTGTTCGGGCGTGAGATTCTTCCCCTGGAATTAGTCGACGGGCGCTTTTACCACCTCGACACCTGTTTGTGTCCCTTGTCGGGCGGCGAGTTGCTGTATTACCCGCCGGCGTTCGACTCGTATGGGCAGAATGCGATCATGGAACGGGTGGATAAGGACCGGCGGCTGGCGGTTCCGGAAGCGGACGCGCTGAAGTTTGCCTGTAACGCGGTCTGTGCGGGAACCCATGTCGCGCTCCCCGGGGGCTGTCCCGCCACGAGCCAATGGCTCCAGGAACGAGGCTATCAGGTCCATCCGGTCCCGCTGGACGAGTTCATGAAGTCCGGCGGATCGGCGAAGTGTCTGACGCTGGCCCTGGACTAGCCTTCTCAATCGCTGCGTAGCGCACAGGTCATCGCTTTCGGAAGAAGAAGGCTCCATAGAGCCCGGCTATGGTGATGGTCGTGAGCTCGATCGTGAGCAGCATACGGCTCACAATGGCCTCCGGCGTGGGCGGGGACAGAACAAAATGGATACCGAGAAATTCCGGCGCTTGAGCGGGAGGGGTTTCCCAGGGAGGGAACAGGACCGCGACCATCAGGGTCGCCACCATGCCGTATAGCACGGCGAGGTTCAGCTGTTCAGGTGTCGAGATTGGCCGGGTGGTGCGGTCTTGAGCGGAGTTCCCGGCGTCGAGGCGCCGGCCGCACTGGGTGCAGAAGCGATTAATTTCCGGCAGCGACCGCCGGCAGTTGGGACAGATTTGCATGGCGGCCATATTACGGTGGATTCCCCCGCGCAGGCAAATCCAATTTGATGTCAGGGGCTCGCAATCACGTACTCAGGCTCGCCGACGATGAGGCTGGTCGTGGCCCCTTCTTTCTTCTTCAAGCCCGCCGCCCCTTTCGTTGACTCCTGAGGAAGGGCTTCCTATAATCCGCGCCGTTTGGCAGAACAATCCACGGATCGCCCTCCTATAGGATGGAATCTTCCCTTATGCAGGACGTCAGAAACATTGCTGTGATTGGAGCCGGTGCCTGGGGGACTGCGTTAGCCAAACATCTGGCTGAGAAAAAGCTGGAGGTTCGCCTCTGGGCCTACGAACATGAAGTCGTCGATGCCGTCAATACGACGCACGAAAACAGAGTGTTTCTCCCCGGTGTCACGCTGCCGCGAACGCTGACGGCGACCTCGTCATTGACGGAAGCGATTGAGCAATGTGACGGCATTCTTTTTGTCGTCCCGTCTCATGTCACCAGGCAGGTGCTTCGCAATCTGGCGCAATGCCTCTCCCGTCCGATTCCCTTCATCAGTGCGACCAAGGGAGTCGAAGAGGACAGCTCGAAGCTGATGACGCAGGTCATGGATGAGGTGCTCCCGGAGTCGATGGAGCGGTATCTCATGGCGTTATCCGGTCCGAGTTTCGCGAGCGAACTCAGTGCGGGAAAGCCCACGGCGGTCTGTCTGGCCGGTCGGGACCCCGAGTTGGTGGAACGGTTTCAGTCCGCGTTGATGACCTCGTCGTTCCGGGTCTATGCGGACAGCGACCTCATCGGCGTCCAGTTGGGCGGTGCGCTGAAGAATGTGATGGCCTTGGCCGCCGGCGTGGTCGATGGGCTGGGGCTCGGGGATAACGCCCGCGCGGCGTTGATCACGCGAGGGCTGGCCGAAATCGTTCGCCTGGGTGTCGCCATGGGGGCGGACCCGCGAACGTTTTATGGTTTGTCCGGAGTCGGCGATCTCGTCCTGACCTGCACGGGCTCGCTCAGCCGGAATCATACCGTGGGCGTGAGGTTGGGCAAGGGCGAGACGCTTGAGACAATTTTAGGCGGCATGCAGGCGGTGGCGGAAGGCGTGCGCACGGCGCGGGCGGCGCTGGGCCTGTCGCGCCGTCATGGGGTGGAGATGCCGATTACCCAGGAAATCAATGCGGTCCTGTTCGACGGGAAGTCCTGCCGAAAGGCGGTGAGCGATCTCATGGAGCGGGATGCCAAGTTGGAGAAAGGACAGGCATGAGCCCCGAAGGGATCGAGCAGCTGTTGAACGAGGTGCGCGACGGACAAGTGACTGTCGCCCGCGCGGTGCAGCGGCTGCGGACCATGCCGTTTGAAGATCTGGGCTTTGCTGCCCTCGACCACCACCGGTCGCTTCGCCAGGGTTTTCCGGAGGTGTTGTTGTGCGAGGGCAAGACGACGAAGCAGGTGCTGGCGATCGCGCGGGCGCTGATCAAGAAGGGCGGGCCTTTTCTCGCGACCAGGGCCGAGCCGGCTGTGGCCAAAGCGCTCATCAAGCTCGACCGGCGGGCGCGGTACCATGAGGCGGCGCGCCTCGTGTCGATCGAGGCCGCGCGCCCGCGCCGCGCCGGACACGTGCTGGTGCTGACGGCGGGTACCGCCGACGTGCCGGTGGCCGAAGAGGCCCGGGTGACCGCGGAGGTCATGGGCAGCCGCGTTGAAACGCTCTATGACGTGGGAGTGGCCGGACTGCATCGCCTCCTGGGGCGCAAGGACCGGCTCTTTGAAGCCCGTGTGGCGATTGTGGTGGCCGGGATGGACGGAGTGCTGCCGAGCGTCGTCGGCGGGCTGGTTGAGTGTCCTGTCGTGGCGGTGCCGACCAGCAGAGGCTATGGCGCCAGTTTCGGCGGGCTTGCCGCGCTCCTGACCATGCTGAATTCCTGCGCGGCCGGTGTCGGAGTCATGAATATCGATAATGGATTCGGCGCCGGATGCCTGGCGCATCGGATCAATGTGTTGGGCACGAGGACCGAGGCTAGAGGCTAGAGGACAGGAGACTTACCCCTTGCCTCTCGCCCCTCGTCTAGTGCCATTCGGAATGCTACTTCACGTCCAGGGTCCCGCGTTTGGGCCATGCGACGATTGAGGTACGCAGACCTTTTTCGCCGTTCGCCAGCAACTTCGTGCGGACCTCATAGGAATATTTGCCTGCCGGCGCGAGCTTTTTCCTCTGATCCTGCCCGTCCCAGATGAGGTGAACGGAGACCGTCTGTCTATTGCCGCCATTAGCGGCAGACGATTGCGGCTGGATCTCCTGACGCTCGGAAAGAAAACGCAGGGAGGTCTTCGACGGAGAGCTGATGAGCGAGGAGACTTCCAGCACGGTGGCGCCCTCTAATTCTTTGGGAAGCTGTACAGTGACGGAAAACTCAAGCGGGCCGTTTCCTACGGAAAAGGGGGTCGGTGTGATCGTCAAGTCCAGGATCTTGAGCTCCGGTTCCGGCCGGGGTACGCGCGGCGGTTTCGTTTTGGCAAATCCGTCGGCGGGGAGGACTCCGATAAGGCCGATGACGCAGCATAGCACCAGAGAAACGAGCGCCAGATGTCCGGCAGTGCGTCTATCGATGGAGGTGGTAGTCGAGGGCCGGGAGACGACGGCCGCAGGTTCATGATAATTGTGTGTCATGTAGGGGGGATAACACAGCCCTTCCAGGCTGTCAACGAAAGACCTGAAGCGATTGCCGTTGGGTGACGCGTTGGGTAAGATGGGCGGCCTTTTAATCGGCCCTTGATGAGGAGCGGCGTGGGACGACACCTGCATTTCGATTGTTTCTCCGGCGTGAGCGGCGACATGGTGCTCGGCGCCCTTGTCGATGCGGGGCTTCCACTTGCCAATCTGGTTAGGGAGCTGAAACGACTCAAGCTGGCCGGGTACCGGCTGGAGCAGCAGCAGGTTCATCGCGGAGCCCTGCATGCGACAAAGATCAACGTGGTGATCAGGCAGGGCTTCGATCGGCCGCTCACGCTGGCACGCATCCATCGCGTGCTGGCCGCCAGCACGTTGCCTGCAGCGGTGAAAGAGCAGAGCCGGGCCGTGTTTGATCGGCTTGCGGAAGCGGAAGGGCTGGCTCACCGGGTGGCGAAGAAAGACGTTCATTTCCATGAAGTGGGCGTGATCGATTCGTTTATCGATGTGGTCGGGGGCGTGTTGGGCTGTCACTTGCTCGGGGTGACGCAGGTGACGTCGTCACCGGTGAATGTGGGCGCAGGCACGATTCGAACCGCGCACGGGCTGTTGCCGGTTCCCGGCCCCGCTGTGGCGGCGCTGGCGAAGGGGATTCCCATCTATTCGGACGGGCCGCGGTGCGAGCTGGCGACGCCGACGGGCATGGCCTTGTTGCGTACCCTGGCGTCGTCGTTCCGGCCGATGCCGGTCTTGGAGTCTGCGCAGGTCGGCTATGGAGCGGGCGATGCCGATCCCGAGGGCTGGCCCAATGTCTTGCGGGTGTTTCTTGCCGACGAACAGGCTGCGGTGATTCGCCCCACTGACGTTGTGGTCCAGATCGAAACCAATCTCGACGATCTGACGCCGCAGGCCTATGAGCATGTGATGGATCAGCTGTTTTCGGTCGGTGCGCTGGATGTCACCCTTACGCCGGTCATCATGAAACGCAGCCGGCCCGGTGTTGTGGTGAGCTGTCTCGCCGCGCCGGAGAAACTTGATGCGGTGCTGGAAGTGCTGTTTCTGGAGACCACGGCGCTGGGTGTGCGATTGCAGGAATTGGCCAGGCAGGTGCTGGCTCGACGATTCGTGGCTGTGAAGGTGCCCGGCGGGACGGTGCGGATGAAAGTGGCGGCGATCGGGGCCGGTTGGGAAAAGGCCGCGCCGGAATATGTCGATTGTAAAAAGATTGCCGGACTCACCGGACGTCCCCTCAAAGACGTGATGGACGACGCGCGGCTGGCCTACGCTCAGCTCACCACGCGCAAAGGCCGGGTACGCTCGTGACCATTCTCCTCTACGCGCTGCTGTTTATCGTGTCTGTCGCCGTGACGCTGGGTGGCTGCGGGCTCTTTACCAATGCCATTGAGTGGCTGGGGAAGCGCCTCGGGATTTCCGAAGGGGCGGTGGGGAGCATCTTTGCGGCGATCGGGACGACGTTGCCGGAAACGTCGATTCCCGTCATCGCCATTTTCTTTGGAACAAGCCGGCAAGAGGCCGAGGTGGGCTTGGGCGCGATTCTCGGGGCGCCCTTCATGCTCAACACGCTGGTCCTGCCGATCCTCGCGGTCCTGCTGGTGCTCTATGCGCGGGCGGGCAAGCGCACGGCCCAGTTTCATCTCAACTACAGTGAAGTCCGGACGGATCTGACCTTCTTCTGCATCAGCTATGCGGTGGCTCTGGCTTGTGTGTTCGTCCCCTCGCGCACGTTGCATCTGGTCGCGGCTGCCGGCCTGATCAGCCTGTACATCTACTATATGAAGATCAAGTTCAGCGCCGTGGATGAGGAAGGCGGAGAAGGCGGACTCGAACCGTTGTTGTTCGCGAAGCAGGCTCAGACTCCCTCGTATGGCATGATCGGGTTGCAGGCGGTGGCCGGGTTGGGTGGCCTGATTCTCGGCGCCCACCTCTTTGTGACCGCGGCAGAGACGATGGCTGCCGCCCTTGCGATCTCGCCGCTGGTCCTGGCGTTGCTCATCGCCCCCTTGGCGACGGAGTTGCCGGAGATGTCGAATAGTTTTCTCTGGCTCTACCGCAAGAAAGACCGGTTGGCGGTCGGAAATGTGACCGGCGCGATGGTGTTTCAGGGCACATTCCCGGTCTCCGTGGGGTTGATCGGCACCGAGTGGGCCTTGGCGCCCTCGGCGTTGCTCGCGATGGTGCTGGCTGTCGTCGGGGCAGGGCTCTGTCTGCTCCAGATTCTTGTCCACGGGCGTTGGCAACCGTGGTTGCTGAGTGCGGGCGCCATCCTTTATATAGGGTACACAATCTATTTGTATGTCGGTGGATGAGGCGTGATGAAAGCGAAGCAGAGCAGGATGGAATTGGATGAGAAGCCTTTGCTCGGCATCACCATGGGCGATCCCGCCGGGATCGGACCGGAGGTGATTGCCAAGGCTCTGGCCGGACGCGAGCTACAGAAATTCTGTCTGCCGCTGGTGGTCGGATCGTACCCGGTGATGGCGCGCACGGTCAAAGCGTTGCGGTTGAAGCTGAATGTCGTGCGGGCCGATGGCCATGATCCGGCATCGGCAAAGGGGAATACGGTAGTCGTGCTGGATCCCTTGGAACGGCCGCTCAAGAAGTTTAAGCCCGGCGTGGCGGCGGCTGAGACCGGCGCGGCCTCCGTGGCCTTCATCAAGAAAGCGGTCCATCTGGCGGAGCTCGGGTGCATCGACGGCATCGTGACCGCGCCGATCAATAAAGAAGCCATCAACATGGCGGGCTGCCATTACCCCGGTCACACGGAATTGCTAGCGGATCTGACCAAGACGCAGGAATCGGGCATGATGATCGTGGGCGGCCCGCTGCGCATCATGTTCGTGACGACGCATGTGGCGATCAAGGATCTGCCGAAGCTTCTGACGAAGGCCAAGATCGAAAAAGGCATTCGCCTGGCGCATCGGGCGCTGACGGAGCTCTATGGCATCAAGCAGCCCCGCATCGGCGTCGCTGCGCTGAACCCCCATGCGGGGGAGCATGGGCTGTTCGGTAATGAGGAGGCCCAGATCATTCTTCCCGCGGCCCGCGCGGCTCAGGCGCGAGGCATTCTGGCGAGCGATCCCATGCCGGCTGACACGCTGTTCGGTAAAGCCGCCAAGGGGCAATATGACGGGATCGTCGCGCTCTATCATGACCAGGGGCTGATTCCCTTGAAGCTGGTCGCCTTCGGCACTTGTGTCAATTTGACGGTCGGGTTACCGATCATTCGTACCTCGGTGGATCATGGCACGGCCTTCGATATTGTCGGGAAGGGCATTGCCGATCCCGGGAGTTTGCTCGAGGCGGTGAAACTCGCGGCGGTGCTGGCCGCCAAGCGAAAGGCGAAAAGCCCAATGCATCAGACAGCGAGGCAACGATGACAGAAGACGGAAATCGGGGACTCGCCATCGTTCAGCAGCAAGTCAAAGAGCTGGATGCCATTGCCAAGCAGACGCTGGAAGATCTCAACACCGTGGCCGGGACCGAGCGGGTGGCCAAGTGGAAAGCACGCACCGTGGCGTTGCTCACGGACGCGATCGGGGCCCAAGCCGTCCAGAAATTCGCCGCTATTCAACAGGGCCCGTCGTTCACCAACGATCTGGTCGAAGAATTTTCCGATCTGATCGACTCCTACCGGACGCCGCTGACCGCGCTCGCCAAGCAGTTGGCGCAGGTTGCCCCTCGTCCGCCCAGCGGGACCTAGCTGGTGGATTTCCCCGACCTTCCTCCTGCCAACAAGCGTCTCGGCCAGAACTTTCTCATCGATCCCAACATCGTTCGTAAAATTGTTGCCCTGGCGGAGGTGACTCAGGAGACGCAGGCGCTTGAAATCGGACCGGGGCGTGGCATCCTGACGGAGGCCCTGTGCAAGGCAGCGGGGCAGGTGACTGCGGTCGAGATCGATCCCCGGCTGCACGCCTATTTGGCCGGACGGCAGGCTGAGTTTCCGAATCTCACCCTGGTGCTAGGCGATGCGCTGATCTATTCCTTCGCAGAGCTGCCGGTCGGTACCGTCGTCGTGGCCAACCTGCCGTATTACATCTCCACGCCGCTGCTGTTCAGATTGCTGGAGCACCGCGATCGGATTCCACGCATGGTGCTCATGCTGCAGAACGAAGTGGCCGATCGTCTGGCGGCGAAACCCGGCACGTCGGATTACGGCGTCCTCTCCGTGATGACGCAATATGCCGCTGACATCACAAAGGCCTTCCGCGTCTCCGCCCAGTGCTTCCGGCCCAGGCCGGAAGTCGGCTCCGCCGTCGTGTTGCTGCGGACGAAAGAACGGCGGGAGCTGAATCGGGAGGAAGAGCCAAAGTTCGCTGCGCTGGTGAAAGCCGCCTTTGCCCATCGCCGGAAGACGCTGGTGAATTCGCTGAGGGATGAAGGGTATGACCAGGCGCAAGTAACTGAAGGGCTTGTCTCACTCAATCTCCCGCCATCCACCCGGGCAGAGGTGCTGGCCCTCGATCAGTTTATGCGGCTGACCAGAGCCATCGCTTCCCGGTATTGAGCCGGTCCTGTGCGGGGCTATGCACCGGTCAGAGACCGGTCCTTTGTTTGAAACGATTCCGCCCCTGTGTTAGCATCCGCGGCATGGGTGTTACCACGTCCTCGAAGCGGGGCGAAGCCCGCCGGGCCCCGTCTCCTCCCTCCCACATCCAGCGCGAAGTGATTGGGGTGGTGCTGATCGCGTTGAGCCTGCTCACGCTCCTCAGCCTGCTTTCCTTCGTGCCGGGCGAGGCAAAGACGGTGGCAGCGGGAGCGCCTGCGGCCAATCCTCCGCGCAATCTGATCGGGTCGTTCGGCGCGGTGCTCGCCGGCGGCTTCTTTTTTCTCATCGGCGGCGCGGCCTACCTCTTTCCCCTGCTCCTCGGCCGGGTCGGCCTGCGGTGTTTTTCGCAGAGCCCGGTCAGCATCCGCTTACGCACGGCGGGGAGTTCCCTCGCGGCGGTGCTCTTTCTCAGCGCCTTTCTTCATCTGGAAGCCACTGCCGTTCCGACCTTGACCAGTGGGCTGGTCTACCGCGGGGTTGCGGGAGGGATATGCGGCCAGGTCCTGGCCGAGGGGCTCCGGACATGGTTTGCCAGCACCGGAGCGCATATCTTGATCATTGCGGGATTTCTCGTCTCCCTGCTGTTTACGACGCCGCTCTCCCTCACAGAAGTCGTTCAAGCCCTTCCGGCACGCTGGGCTGCTCTGCGCGAAAGCTTATCCGCCTTAATTCCTGAACGGGCCGAACCGGTCGTTGTCGAGACGGCGAACCGGCGGCAGCGAGGCAAAGCGGCCAAGTCCGGGCGCGACCAGGAGAGCGCGGAGCCGGTCCCTGTTCTTGTAGAGGAGGCCGTTTCAAATATTCCCTCTGAGCTGCCTATCATCCAACCGCCTCTGCAGCCCGTCACGTCATCTACTGAAACGCCACAATCGGAGCCGGAGATCGTGTCGGTGTCCGTTGATTCGGGGGACTATCAACTGCCGGATCCGGATGAGTTGTTGAGCGACCCCACCGGACCGATAACCCGGATGTCGGACGAGGACCTCAAGGCCCAGTCCGAAGTGCTCACGCGAGCCTTGGCGAGCTTCGGCATTGAGGGTAAGGTTACGGAGGTGCGGCCAGGTCCGGTCGTGACGATGTATGAGTTTGAACCGTCGCCCGGCACTAAAGTCGCCAGGATTGTGAACCTGGCCGACGATCTGGCCCTGGCTCTTAAAGCGACGAGTCTGCGCATTGTGGCCCCGATCCCAGGGAAGTCGGTGGTCGGGATCGAGGTGCCCAATCTTTCCCGTGAAACGGTTTCCATGAAGGAAGTGGTGATGAGCGAGCCGTTCAGCCGGGCGCGCTCGAAGCTGACCATGGCATTGGGAAAGGATATCTTTGGCGCCCCGGCGACGGCAGATCTCAAGACCATGCCGCATTTGCTGGTGGCTGGCGCCACCGGGGCCGGCAAGAGCGTCGGGCTCAATACGATGTTGTTGAGCATCCTCTTTTCAGCCCGGCCGAGCGAGGTAAAGCTCTTATTGATCGATCCTAAAATGCTCGAGTTTTCGGCGTACGACGGCATTCCCCACCTGCTGAGGCCGGTCATCACCGATGCGAAGTCTGCTGCAAGAGGGTTGGGGTGGGTGGTGGCCGAGATGGAACGCCGGTACAAACTGCTCGCGGAAGCGGGTGTGCGGAACATCGATGCCTACAACCGCAAGGTGGCCGGGCTGCATGAGGTCTTTGCGGAAGAGGCGGCTGCCGCGAATCAACCGGAGCTGCCCATGCAGTTCCTGACGGAGGAAGAGCGGCTGGCCGCCGGCGAGTCCACCGATCCCGAGGTCAATCCGGGGCCGCGCGACCGTCCGACTCCGCCCGAACCGTTGCCGTATATTATCGTGATGATCGACGAGCTGGCCGACCTCATGATGGTGGCCCCCAAGGATGTGGAAGACAAGATTGCGCGGCTGGCCCAAATGGCCAGAGCATCGGGCATCCACCTGGTGCTGGCCACGCAGCGGCCGTCGGTGGATGTGTTGACCGGCCTCATCAAGGCCAACTTTCCCGCCAGGATTGCGTTCCAAGTGTCGTCGAAAACCGATTCCCGCACGATTCTCGATGCGAACGGCGCCGAGGCGCTTTTGGGGCGCGGGGATATGCTGTATCTGGCCTCAGGGACCGGACGGCTGGCCCGCCTGCACGGATCGTTTGTGTCGGATGACGATGTCCGGCGGGTGGTCGAGTTTGTGAAGAAGCAGGCGCTGCCTAAATACGATCCCGAGCTGCAATCGCTCAAGCAGGAGGAGGCGGCGGAGGAGGAGGCCAAGGACGAGGTGTACGAACAAGCCAAGGAGCTGGTCCTCTCGACCGGCCAGGCTTCCGCCTCGCTGATTCAGCGGAGGCTGCGCGTGGGCTACCCCCGTGCGGCGCGCATGATCGAGCAAATGGAAGCGGACGGGATTGTGGGCGCCGCAGGCCGTGACGGGCGCCGGGAAGTGCTGGGTCGGCGAGGGCCGGTGGGAGCGGCTGAAGCATGAAGTCTATTTTGATGCGGGTTGTCGCAGGTATGTTCTGCATCGTCGTGGCCGGCACCGTGTGGGCGGCCGACGCCGCCGTGGACGACAAGGCCATGCAGGAAGTCAATGACGTGGTGAAGCAACTCCAAGCCCGATACGAGAAAACCAAGGATCTTCAGGCCGACTTCACTCAGCAGACCAGAATTGAGGGGTTTGAGCGGCCGGTGACGTCCTCAGGCAAGGTCTATATCAAGAAACCGGGCCGGTTGCGATGGGATTATCTCGATCCGGCCACCGAGCAAATCTATGTGAATCAGGACGATGTCAAGGTCTATGTGCCGGAGCACAAGCAGGTGCTGGTTGGGAAATTAACGCGTATGGCTGCGTCGCAGGCGCCGCTCGAACTCCTGCAGGGGGCAGCCAAGCTGGAAGAGTCGTTCACGATCGCTCCCGCGACAGGGAAAGAGCGAGGGGTGGGGGGGCTGCGGTTGCTCAGTCTCACGCCCAAGGGGCAGGAAGGTGACCAGGCCAGGCCTGTGCAGCGAATTATTGTAGAGGTGTTCCCCAAGACGTATTTTATCCGAACCGTTTGGCTCCATGAGGTCAATGGCAATGTGGCGACGTTTGAGTTTTCGTCGCTGAAGCCGAACACGGGACTGGGAAACGACGTCTTCGAGTTCAAAGCGCCGCCCGATGTCGAGGTGGTGAAAGCTCCGGTGCTGAACTAGCCGGCTGTGATGCGGGACTTTGGCGTGACTATTTGTGAGGCAGGTGAGCGATGATCATGCAATCAGAGAAGAAGAGTGTCGTGACGGACATGATCGATCAAGCCGTGGCGGCGCTCGATTTTGACCAACTGCACAAGACCTATTGGGAACAGAACGAATTTCTGGTGATCAAACAATTTCTTTCGCGGCGATTCGTGGAAGACGTGCTTGTGCCGCAAGCTCACGGGCTGCAGACGAGTCTGAATCGGAACTATATTCCAGGGCACAAGAAAGGAGGCAGCGTCAGCTACTATACGGTTCTGGAGAAAGGCCCGCTGTTTCTCGATCTCTATCGGTCGGCATCCTATCGCGACTTCCTCAATCGGCTGGTGCATGCCGATCTGTTGCTCTGTCCCGACAACGACCCGCACTCCTGCGCGCTCTACTACTATACGGAGCCGGGGGACCATATCGGGTTTCACTACGACACGTCCTACTATAAGGGCGCGCGCTATACGATTTTATTGGGATTGGTCGACCGGTCAACCCGATGCAAACTTGTGTGCGACCTATTTAAGGACGATCCCGCGAAAGAAACCCGGCATCTGGAACTGATCACTGAGCCGGGCGATATGGTGATCTTCAATGGCGATAAGCTGTGGCATGCGGTGACCCCCTTGGGAGAGAACGAGGAACGTATCGTTCTCACCATGGAATATGTGACGAATCCCGAGATGGGGAGGTTCAAACGCCTCTACTCAAACCTCAAAGACTCGTTTGCCTACTTTGGCTTGAAGACGGTCTTCAAGCGGGCCCTCTCCGGTCAGTTTCCTTCTTCCTGATCCGTCTCTCATATCTTCCCCGATTTCTGGCTTGATCCACCCCTCCGATTTCCCGGAGAACGGGAAGCCTTGCAATATGTTGTCTGAAACGTCTTGTGGACGAGTCTTGGCCGGAAGACGCTTTCGAAACGAGGGCCGGCCCTGGAAGGACTCGCGAGCAATAAAGTAACGGACTGACCCGGTTACAAGCGGAGAGTCCGGGTGTGGCTCTGGCGGGCCCCTTCTTTTCACCGTTCGAGTTAATATCCGCACCCAGTTCGGGATTCAAGCGGGGTCGATATGTTCACCCGCTGCTGCAGCGCGGGTTTCTCCGGCGGTTGAGGCGTCGTAGCAGCCAGGCGCTGGCCCGGGAATTTCTGTGAGTAAGGATTCGCTCTCCGAGGGCGTCCTGATTTCAATTCTGCGGTTCGTTTCGGGAAGGGGCCTTTGTTGGCGAGTTCCATTTTCTTGATTTCAGCCAGCAGGGCTCCTTCGACGAGCCAGGCCAGTGTCGTTTGAGGGGTCCAGTACACGACGTCGCGCAGGTGGTCGACAAGATGGGAGGGGAGGGTAATCGTCAGTCTGGTCGTCTTAGCCTGGGAAGCAGCCCGGGATGATTTCTGGGGAATGATAGTGTGCTGGCGTGGTTCCTTGGCGATAGTACCGGGCTCATGTCGGTGGGATTTGCCAATCAACATAGGAGTCCTTTCGCATGCTGGTGCATGATCAAGATGGGCTGAAATGTTGCTGGAATGAGCTGTACGCTTGCGAGGCCGACAAGCGTTGAGTGGAAGGAGTAGGCCGTGCCTCCTGGTGGAGGCACGGCGCTCATGGCCATGGTCAAAGGCGTCGGTGTGCTGCCAGATGGGCACAATCTAGCAGCGACAACACCATGTAGAGGGGAACCCTCAAGATCATGATGGAAGGCCGACGGCTCCAATCCATGCCATAGGGAGTTAAAGAAGTGCGACAAAGCTATGAGGGATTCATTCGGCAACGCCACATCCATTACGAATCACTCACTTTTCTAAGCCGGTACGCTATCTCTCTTCAGCAATGGGCGTACCAGCATGCGGAGTAGGTCAATGGCCGTGCCGAATGGCTAAGCGGTTGATTTCTTTAATGCTGGCAATAGATTGCGCACGGGAGTTTAAAGTAAGGAATAAGAATTAATTACGGTGGTGTATCTAAAACGGTTCGAAGATTATCTTCTTCGATACAGGAGAGGGTTCTAAAACGCGAGAGTCTGGAGGAGCGGCCTGACTTCTATTGGTGCAGATGCTTGAGGGCAGATGCGCACAGAATGATGAAGAAGCCCATCCAAAGGGCTGCCCGTTGATAGGGGATGACTTCGTATTCGATTTCGGCATCGTCATCTTCATCTGATTTGAAGATCACGGTGTAGAGGAAGAGGGTCAGGAGGCACAATACGAGCCCGAGCTTAATAAAGAAAATGGTCAGATACTTCGCATTGTGTTGGATCCCCAGCTGAGTCTGGGAGGTCATCACCTGATTGACATAGTGGAGGTTGACTCCGCCGGTAAACAAGAGCACCACCAGAAGGATGCCGGCCACTTTCCTATAGTGCTGATAGAAAATGTCGGTGATGGGCTTGATCTGCTCTTTCGCCACGGCCTTCTTTAATCCGGGGGTCACGGCCATGACCAGGAACGCGAGGCCTCCGATCCAAATCACGGCGGACAAGAGGTGAAACCAGTGATTGACGATCGGGATTAGCGTGTTGAGATCGGTAACGATGCTTTGGAGGGCGTCCATAGTGACTAGATGAAGGCTCGAGACGATACAGAAATCGCCGCGAGGACCCTACTCTTTCCCCTTCATGTCAAAATTGAAGACCGGGGCATCATTCCCAAAACGCTTTTTCCGCAGCTCTTCCATCAACTCGATGGTCACCAACGGGACATTGTTCTCGCGGGCATGTTTTTCTACGCCCTTCTTCACCATCGCCCGCAGGAAATAGGGAATGCGGCTGAGTCTGAGCGAGGAGGCCTCGTCCCAGGCGACTTCCGTCTCTTCCGGGGTGTTGAAGGCGACTTTGATTTTTTCCCCGCCCTTGGGCGTGTAGAGGCACCATTCGTCTTCGTCCAGCCAGTCGCCGTGATCCACATAGGGACGAGCCCGGCAGCCTCCGCAGATGTCCGTGTACTCACAGTCGCCGCATTTTCCCTTCAGTTGCGGGTAGCGGAACGAGTTGAAGACGTCAGACTTTTCCCAGAGGTCTACGAAGCTGTTCTGTCTGACATTACCGGCCGAAAGCGGCATGTAGGGGCAGGGGGTCAGTTCACCATTTGGTGTCACTCGCGCGTAGTTCGTGCCGGCAAGGCAGCCGCCGCCCATGTAACCGGTGGCTTTCGTAATCGGCGAATTGGGATCTTTCTCGTAGGCCAGCCGCTTGAAATGCGGCGCGCAACGGGCGCGGACCAACATCCCTTTGTAGTTGTCCTGACAGTCGATCAGATAGCCCAGGACCTCTTCATACTGAGCCGGCGTGATGTCGGTGAGTTCCTCGCCACGGCCGGTGCAGACCATGAAGAAGACATTCAGGACGCGGGCTCCAAGGTTGTGAGCCCATTCAAGGACGGCGGGCAATTCCTGATAATTCATGGGCTGGGCGCTGAAATGGACTTGGAACTGCAACCCGTTGCGTTTGGCAGCCTCAATGCCTGCGACCGCCGCTTCCCAGGCTCCCGGAACCCCGCGGAACTGATTGTGCTTGGCGGCATCCAGCGAATCGATGCTGATGCCGACGCCCATCACCCCGATCTCGACCAACGTCTTGGCCATCTGATCGTTGATGAGCATGCCGTTGGTGCCGAAGACCACCATGAAGCCGAGCTTCACCGCATGTCTGGCAATATCCAGAATATCCGGCCGGACCAGCGGTTCGCCGCCCGTGATGACGAGGAGGCAGCCCTTGTTCACTTCGGCGATCTGATCGATGAGCTTGTAGCACTCCTCCGTGCTCAGCTCGTCGTCTCCGCCGGCCGCCTTGGTGGTGGCGTCGAGGTAGCAATGATCGCATTTCAGGTTGCAGCGCTTGGTGAGGTTCAGCGCGACAAGGTAGGGCTTGAAGTCGTCAACGGTCCGCCCGTCATGCACCCCCTGGCCCTGAGTCGCGGGGGTGAAGAATTTGGTGATCTGCTGTTGGAAAGATCCCAGCGAGCCCGTCATGGACGGGATGTTGAGGATCGGGAGTGATTTGCCCATTAGTGGCTGGCCCCGGACTTCGACCCGGTCAGATTGGCAATCATATCTTTGAGATTGCCGGTTTTCATAGCGTCCGCCATGTACCCTTTGGCCTGTTCAATGCCCTCGGTCGCCACTTCGATGGTAATCAGGGTTGCGCCGATCTTTTCCGCATGCTTCTCGATCAATGCCTTCGTGCACTCGCGCATGAAGCCTTCCGGAGCGCGCTCCAGGCGCGCTGTCGCGTCGGCGGTCCAGGTGTAGGGAGAGGCGGCTTCAACATGGCCGTTCCCATTCCCTTGGCCGTTCCCGTTCGTCCCATTGGCGACGGCGGCAAGCTTTTCTTCGGCTGCCTGTGACGTGCCTGCGTCCTTGTTCGCGAAGATCGGCTGATAGTCTTCAGCTGCCGCTTCCTTAATCATGGGCGCGGCATATTCGAGCGTAATGGTCGTCATGCCGAGCTTGCGGGCGGTCTTTTCAATTTTCGCCTTCGCGCGGCGGCGTTGAAAACCAGCCGGGACGGCGCGAATCGCTTCCTTCGCATCCTTCGTCCACTGCATCGGCACATCGTCGTAGGCGAGATCGGTTTCCAATTCGCCCTCGGCTTTTGCCGCGGCATCAAAGATCGTCTTATCAACCTGTTTAAAGCGATCACCTTCAGCCGCGCAGACCGGACACTTCACCGGCGTTTCGCCCTTACCGATGTAGCCGCAGCCGTCGCAGACAAAGTAGTTCTGACTCATCCGGTCGAGGTAGGCCTGTGTGGAGGGGCTGTTCGTCGGCTTTTCCTCGACGACCTGGGTCATCATCCCGCTGAGGGTGTTGCCCATGAGGTCCTTCGCCACTGAATCGTCCGCCTGCATCTTGTCCCGGTCGATCCCGGCTGCGTCAAGATTGCCGCCCAGCGCGCGCATGGCGTCCATGGCGCCTTTGGGGAGGATATGGCCGACGGCTGAATCGACGACGGTGTTGCTGATGATCGTATGGCCCTTTTCGATCGCATAACGGTGAATCGCCGTTTTCGCGACGCCGCGGGCGAAGACCGGGATCTTTTCCATGCGGCGGAGGGCTTCTTCCGTCCAGGCGATTGTGTATTCGGCCTGGGTGTCGATCGGCGGAACATACTTGCGATTCGAGACCAGCACGTTGCAGGCCGCGCTTCGCAAGAGGTTTTCGGTGTTGCTGCCGATGTCCATGTCTTCGTCGCTATGGACACCGATGCGGCCGACGATCAGCAGCCAGGGCGTATCCTTGCGGACGTATTGAATGATCTTTTCAAAGGCCTTGCCGTCCAGGAGCGTGGTCTTCACGTCCGTCTCTTCGGCCTGGGCAATCTCACGGGAAATATCCAGGTGCGATTGGTAAATCTTGGCCAGCCCGCTGTCGATAATTTCCTCGTGCAGCTTTTCCTGCTCCTTGAAGCGGAAGACTTTTCCGGCTTCTTCGTTCAAGACGCCGGAGATGCTGTGGAAGGCGGCATAATGGAAGTAGGGATCAAATGCGGAGATGACTTCGACGGGGCGATTGAAGGCCTTGCCCAATGACAGGCCCGTCATCAACCCGCCGAACGAGTAAGGGCTGCCGTCCACCGCAACCACGATCTTGCCGTTGTTCATCGGCTCGGTGTTCTTGATGATGAACATGTCCGAGTTGCGGATGCGGCGGATGACGCGCTCGGTGTTGCTGCCGATCACGCTGTCCTTTACCGCACCGACGCCCAGCGCGCCCATGATCACCAGATCGTAGCCGTTGGTATTGATGTCTTCGACCAGCGCCTTCCAGTTACGGCCCTCAAGGGAGCGGCGCTCGACCGGGAGATTGGCTTCGTTGCACTTTTTATCGACGTAGTCGAGGTAGGAGTCCGTGATGATCTGCAACCCGCGCGTAATCAGCGAGTCGTGGATCTGCCGCTGGCGGTCCAGTTCTTTCTCGTCATGGTATTCCTCGGGCAGCCCCGCTTCCATTTGCTTGAAGCGCTTGTCGTGCATTTTCGCCGCGTAGACGTGGCTGCCGACAATCTTGGAGCCGAAGGTTTTTGCGAACTCGACGCCGACATCGACGGCTGTATTGGAATGGTCGGAATTATCGACCGGCACATAGATCGTCTTATACATTGAGACGCCTCCTCTAGGCCCACTGCCAGCCGGGGGTGACCGTGATAATTGTCAAAAAAACCAAACAGTTGCCTGGGATCCCCGGCATAAAAGAGGACGGATGATAGCACTTGGCCGAACTGGAATGCAAGGCGAGTATCATGCCCGCGGGTTGTCTTGCAGGGTAGAGCTAAGAAGTCGGGGTGGCCACCGATTTCTGGTCGGCAGTCACTGATGCCGGTGGAGATTTCCGCGATTTAAGAATCTCCTCAAGCGACAGCAGGGCATCGCGCCCCGAGTTGCCTTCGATCCCCTTGAGCAAGCTTTTGTCGGCATACTGGCCCGGCTGGGTGGCTGAACCGCCGGTGGTCGTTTGAGAGAGAGAGCCGGTCCATTTTCTGGGATCGCGGCTGCCGTCTTTCCTCTCCCAGGCCTTGAGGCAGGCCTTGGCGATAATCTTGTTCAGGGGCGCGGGGTTATAGAGAAGCTTCCGGATGCTGGTGGGCGTCAGCATCAGCGGGTTGTACCCGGCGGAGAGGTAGCCTTCTTCAAGCAGACGTTGCTCAAGATCGGTATTGGGCTGGATGCCCAGGAAGAACATCAGGGGGAAGACCCGTTCCTCTCCCAGGATGGAGGCGACCATCTTATAGGACTCCACGCTTTGCAAGAGGGACTCTTCCGTTTCCTTGGGGGAGTTGAGCGAATAGTTCAGGATCACTTTCCCCTTGAAGCCTGCCTCAGCCAGGTAACGGCATCCATCATAGAGCCGCTCCAGCTTGAAACCCATGTGCAGGTTGTTCAGGACTTCCTGAGAGCCGGAGGTGATGGCGACTTCGAGATCGCCGACGCCCGACCGGACCATTAACTTGGCCAGTTCCGGCGTAATCAGCGACGTGCGGATATAGCCGGACCACTCAATCTCCAGTTTTTCGCTGACGATGCGCTCGAGAATCTCGGTGCACTGCGGGTAGGCCTCTTTCCCGGTGATGAATTGCGCATCGGTAAACCAGAACCGGCGCGCGCCCCATTGATGGTAGTGCTGGGAAATGTCCTTCACGACCATGGAAGGGGGACGGTAGCGGACCCGCTTGCCCTCAATATAGGGGTAGAGGCAGAAGGCGCAGTCGTAGGGACAGCCGCGCTTCGTCTGGACACCGATGGACTCGTTCTGGAATTCCCGATATTGGGGGAAAATTGAAGTTAGGTAGGGGAGATCCACCGTCAGGGCGTCGAGCAAGGCCATGGTGCCCTGCTGGCCTTTGCGGATATTCTTCCCTTCCCGGATAATATAGCGTTCGCCCTCAAGCGACTGGCCTTCGACCATTTTCAAAATCGCGTCTTCGCCCTCGCCGAGAATTCCGATCGTGCCCTCGGGGAGTTTTTCAATGAGCTGATCGGCAAAGGCCGTGAAGGCCCCGCCGCCGATCATGATCTGGGTCTTGGGGAACTCTTTCCGCATCAGCCAGGGGTACGACAGGATCGTATAGATGTGGCTGTAGTAGCGGTAGAGCTGCTTCAATCCCTCGAACGAAGCGACGACCCGCTTGATCGGGTTGCTCGCAAAATAGAAATTGAACGCATGTTCCAGTGACGAGTCGCCTTCATGGGGAGAGAAAATCTGGATGTCGCGCCAGGAAAAGCAAACCAGGTCAGGCTTGAAGGCTTTCGCTGCATCGCGGAGGGCCTGGCTGCGCTGGGACACGGGAAATAGCGAGAGATCCAGGATCTGCTGGCGCACCTCCGGCTTCCGGCGATGAATAAAGTCGGCCAGATAGGTGATCCCGATCGGGTACACCTTCTTGCAAGGGAGGAAGACGTATAAGATAGAATTCATATCTGGTTCTGGGCTAGGGGCACGTGGCGAGAGGTAAGAAAGGGAATATCATACCCATCGCCTCTAGCCTCGTGCCTCTCGCCTACTTCGTTGCTATATGGATCGCGACGATCCCGCCCGTCAGGTTCTTGTAGGACACCTGGCGGAACCCGGCCTCGCGTAGCACCTGGCAGAGCCGTTCCTGATCCGGGAATGTGCGGATCGAAGCCGGGAGATATTCATAGACGCCGGTAGTGTCCCGCGCGACCTTCGTTCCGATCCAGGGCAGTAACTTGAACGAATACCAATCATAGAGCGCCCGCAGCCAGCCGAAGACCGGCTGGGAGAATTCCAGGCAGACGAACGTGCCCCCCGGCTTCATCACGCGGCGGATCTCGCCGACCGCTTGGGGCAGGTTTCCGACATTGCGCATGCAAAAGCCGGTGGTTACCGCATCGAATGTGTTATCCGCAAATCCCAAATGTTCGGCGTTCGCCTGGAGGCAGGTGATTTTTCCCGCCAGCCCCTTACCGGCGACCTTTCTCAGTCCTTCGGCGAGCATGGCGTGATTCAGGTCAGAGGCAACGACCCTGCCATTGGCACCCATCCGGGGTTCGACCAGAAGGGCCAAGTCGGCGGTGCCGGCTCCCACATCGAGCGCGGTGCCCAGCTCGACTTTCGGGACCAACGAAGCCGTGATCTTTTTCCAGCGGTAATGGAGCCCGAAACTGAGCAATGTGTTGTTCAGGTCGTAGACGCCGGCAATGGCAGTGAACATCCGTTGTACGGCCTGTTCGCGCGCGGGCCCGGTCCAAGTCGAAATCGCCTGGGGTGGGGCGGATGGCCGGGAGCGCTCTTGCACGGATTCCTTCACTGACATCATGCCAGCCGTGGTAGCACCCGACTTCCGTCTTTGTCAAGGCAACCGGACCGGCATGGTATAATCCCGCCCCTATGAGCAATTCTATCATCATAAAAGGCGCGCGCGAACATAACCTCAAGAACATCGATGTCACTATTCCACGCGACAAACTCGTCGTGATCACCGGCTTGAGCGGATCGGGGAAATCGTCGCTGGCTTTTGACACCATCTACGCCGAAGGGCAGCGGCGGTACGTCGAATCTTTGTCGGCCTATGCCCGTCAGTTCCTGGAGCAAATGGGCAAGCCCGATGTCGATTCGATCGAAGGCTTATCGCCCGCCATTTCCATCGAACAGAAGAGTACCAGTCATAATCCCCGCTCCACCGTCGGTACCGTTACGGAGATCTACGACTATCTGCGATTGCTGTTCGCGCGGGTCGGGCGGCCCTATTGTTTTCAATGTGGGGAAGAAATCGCCGCCCAGACCGTTCAGCAGATGGTTGATGCGATTGCGGGACTTCCGGAAGGAAGCAAGTTTCAGATCCTGGCGCCGATCGTTCGGGGGCGCAAAGGGGAATATCGCAAAGAGCTGCTGGAGATGCGCCGGGCCGGCTACGTGCGGGCGCGGGTGAACGGCGAGATCGTCGATCTCGGCGAGGACATCGTTCTCGATAAACAAAAGAAGCATACGATTGAGATCATCGTCGATCGCCTCGTCATAAAGGCGGGGGATGCCCTGATGCGGCGCCTGGCCGATTCCGTTGAGACTTCGCTGAAGCTGACCGGGGGGCTGGTTGCGGTCCTAACCGACGATGGCAAGACCCGGCTCTACAGCGACAAGCTGGCCTGCATCAAGTGCGGCGTCAGCTATCCGGAAGTCGAGCCTCGTATTTTCTCCTTCAACAGCCCGCACGGGGCCTGCCCGGCCTGTGACGGCATTGGCTATCAGGTCACGCCCGGCTGTCCAGAGGACGAAGATTTCACGTTGCTCGACGCATGCGAGGTCTGCCAGGGCGCCAGGCTCAAGCCGGAGAGTCTTTCGATCAAGCTCGCAGAGAAATCCATTTCCGAAGTGACGAGACTCTCGATTCGCGCTGCGGCGGAGTTTTTCGTCTCGCTCAAGTTTACGGACCGCGAGTTGGTCATCGCGCATCGTATTCTGAAGGAGATTCGCGAGCGGCTCGGCTTTCTCGTCAACGTGGGTCTCGACTATCTCACGCTCGATCGCGCCGCAGCCACCTTGTCCGGCGGAGAGGGGCAGAGAATCAGGCTGGCGACGCAGATCGGCTCGGGCCTCGTCGGAGTCCTCTACATTCTCGACGAACCCTCCATCGGCTTGCACCAGCGGGACAATCGCCGCCTGCTGCAGACATTGTTACGACTCCGCGATCTCGGCAACACGGTCGTGGTCGTGGAGCACGATGCCGAAACGATGATGGCCGCGGATCATCTGCTCGACATGGGACCAGGCGCCGGGACGCATGGCGGTCATGTCATCGCCCAGGGCACGCCGCAAGAGGTGATGGGGAATCCCGACTCGATTACCGGACAATATCTGCGCGGGATTCAAACTGTCTCCTTGCCGAAGCGCGAGCGCAAGCCGAAGGGGTATCTCTCGGTCGTGGCAGCGCAGAAGCATAACCTGAAAAATGTCACGGCCAAGATTCCGCTGGGTCTGCTCACCTGCGTGACCGGAGTGTCCGGTTCAGGTAAGAGCACGCTTGTGCTGGAAGTGCTCTTCCATTCGCTCATGCAGACGCTGGGCAAAGAGCCGTCAGCCAATAGCGATCAGCCGTCGTCGCGTCAGACAGCACGCGGTACGCGTCATGAGGAAGGCCGCCCCGTACGAAAGCGGAAAGTGGTCAAGCTGGACGGCTGTAAGGAATTGCTCGGCGTCGAGGCGCTCGACAAGGTGATCGACATCGATCAGTCGCCGATCGGCCGGACGCCGCGCTCGAACCCGGCGACCTATACAGGTCTCTTCAGCTTCATTCGCGATCTCTATTCGAATCTGCCCGAGTCGCGTGTGCGGGGGTACAAGCCGGGACGTTACAGCTTCAATGTGAAGGGCGGGCGATGCGAAGCCTGCCAGGGCGACGGGCTGATCAAAATCGAGATGCACTTCCTGCCCGATGTCTATGTGACCTGCGAAGTCTGCAAGGGCCAGCGGTACAACCGCGAGACGCTGGAGATTCATCACAAGGGCAAAAGCATTGCCGATGTGTTGAACATGACGGTCGACGACGCGGTGGAATTCTTCGAGCACATTCCCTTCATTAAGCGGAAGCTGGAAACCCTGCACGATGTCGGCTTGCACTATGTGAAGCTCGGCCAGTCTGCCACCACGCTCTCCGGCGGCGAGGCTCAGCGCGTCAAATTGTCGCGCGAACTATCGAAGAGGCCGACCGGGCGGACACTGTATATCCTGGACGAGCCAACGACCGGGCTCCATTTCGCCGATGTGCAACGGCTGATCGATGTGCTGGATCGACTGGTCGAAGCCGGGAACACAGTGCTGGTCATCGAGCACAATCTCGACGTGATCAAGAACGCCGACTGGATCATCGATCTCGGCCCAGAAGGCGGCGATCGCGGCGGCGAGATCGTGGTCGAAGGCCCACCCCGCGAAGTGGCCAAGTCCAAGCGCTCGTACACAGGGCAGGTGTTGAGGGAAGCGGGGCTGTAAGGGCGGAGCTTTCGGAGTCGCCATGATGCGATGAGCCATGACAGCAACCGAATCAGTTCTCTTGGCCGCGTGCGACTCTAAAGCGCGATAAGAATCGCATGCCGTCGCACGACGGCCCGCTTGTGGCTGCCACCCCTCTGTGGCCGCCATGGCGACCTCCGAACGCTCTGCCCGTCCACGCCTGCGGAGAAGGAAAGGGGGATAGCGGCAGATGGTGCCGATATCGTTCGTCTGCAGCTAGTTTAGCCACTCTATGGAAACGCAGGACATAATCGATCGAGTCTTCAATCACGTTGAAGCGGGTGAAATTGATAACGCTGTAATTGCCTGCCTCCGTCTGGCTAGAAAAGTCGGCGATTCCTTCAACGTGATCATGTTTCTTCGAGAGCTGTGTCCCGATAGCCACCAATTCAAAGCGTCATTCGCTCAGGAAACGCAGCATCTAAACGAAGAAGCCTGCAAACGACTTTGGAAGGACTCTCATGATCATTGGATTGCGGAGCGCACGCTCGACGTTAGCCTTGACCCAGACGATGAAGACAGGAAAGTCCTTGTCTTTGGTGTTGGTCAACTTAAACGCCAGATTGAGCAGACAGAAAAGTCAATCGAGGACCTTCGGCTTCCCGAAAGCATGGGCGAATTTGACACAGCGGCCTTTACTGACCGCAATAGAAAACTCAGGGCAGAGATGCGCTTCAATATACAATCTTACAATATTATTCTTGAACGAGTCCGCACACGATGTCTTTATTATGCGAGCCGGATTGAAGGTCAACTTGAAGCGGTAAATAAGGCATCGAGCTTAATTGCCTCTTTGCAAGACGATGTCCATAACTACTACGCCTCGCGAAGCGACGCAGCCTACCAGAGCCTTTGTAAAGCTGCGACTCTTATCAGCTCGACAGATGCAGAAGACCACGCGCTACTCCTTACTTCAATCAGAAGGGCTGTAAAAGCTGCAACGGACTTCCATTATCCTCCCGCCTCTGCCCCAGTAGTCTGTCACGATGGCCAAGTCAGAAACCTCGGGGAAGAGCAGTATCTAAATCGGCTGCAGGAGTTTTGTGCTCGGCAGTTTCATGGAAGTGCATCGAATAAGCTGCTGCAAGCTGAGTTGGACTTCTTCTCTTCATTCGTTCGCCGACTGCATGAAGTAACGTCAAAGGGTGTTCATGCAGAAGTCAGTCATATCGAGGCCCGCCAAGGACTGCTCGGCGCGTACCTATTCTTTTCAAACTTGATTGCCAAGCTTGATGAGCGTGATCAGTAGATCAAGGGTTTTTAACTGCAAAGGGAAGTAGACAGGGGTGTATTAGTTGGAACATGGGAGTCGTGGCTGTATTGATTCAATCCATATGTTGTAAGCCATAATCTCTTTTCATAGGGGAACCCATGCACACAATCTTACTGCTCACTATCTCCAACATCTTCATGACCTTCGCCTGGTATGGGCATTTGAAGTATAAGGACTCGCCTTTGTGGATCGTGATTGTGGCGAGTTGGGGCATTGCATTCTTCGAATATTGTTTCCAGGTGCCGGCGAATCGGATCGGCCACTATGAGTTCACGGCGGCGCAACTGAAAACTATTCAGGAAGTGATTACCCTCGTCGTGTTTTGTGTCTTTTCGGTGCTCTATCTGAAAGAGCCGCTGAAATGGAACTATCTGGCCGGATTCGGGATGATGATCGGCGCGGTGTTCCTCATTTTTAAGGAGTGGTAGGTCAAGGCTAGGGGGGCGGGGCTAGAGGCAAGGGGGAAGGGAAAGAATGGCGAAGGCAAAGAAGGCGGCGGGAACGGATCAGCAGGCAAGCCAGGACTTTGAAGGGTTGGGTGTCTTTTATCTCGGCCGTCCGTACGATCTGGCGACCAAGCAAGCCAAGCCGGGATGGCTGCTCTACGATTCCAAAGACCTCGTGACCCACGCTGTCTGTGTCGGCATGACGGGAAGCGGCAAGACCGGCCTCTGTCTCTCGCTGCTCGAAGAGGCGGCGATCGACGGCATTCCCGCTCTCATCATCGATCCCAAGGGCGACCTGGCGAATCTGCTCCTCACCTTCCCGCAGTTGCGCGGCAAAGACTTTGCGCCCTGGGTCAACGAAGACGATGCTCGCAAGAAGGGCCTTTCAACAGCCGAGTACGCGCAGGCGCAGGCCGACTTATGGAAGAAGGGGCTGGCCGATTGGGGGCAGAGCGGCGAGCGGATTCAGAAACTGCGCGATGCCGCCGATGTGGCGGTCTATACGCCGGGGAGCAATGCGGGCATTCCCGTGTCGATCCTCAAATCCTTCGCCGCGCCGTCGCAGGAAGTTCTTGATGATGCGGAGATGCTGCGCGAGCGCATCGGGACGACGGTCACGAGTCTGCTGGGCCTGATCGGTGTGGACGCCGACCCTATTAAGAGCCGCGAGCACATTCTCCTCTCCACCATTCTCGATCGCACCTGGAAGGCGGGGCAGGATCTGGACTTGGCCACGCTCATCCAACAGATCCAGACGCCACCTGTGACGAAGATCGGCGTGCTGGATTTGGAGTCGTTCTATCCCTCGAAGGACCGGTTTGCGCTGGCCATGCAGTTGAACAATTTGTTGGCCGCGCCGGGGTTCAGTGCCTGGTTGGAAGGCGAGGCGCTCGACGTGGGGCAGATGCTGTACGCGCCCAGCGGCAAGCCGCGCCTGGCGATTTTCTCGATCGCGCATTTGAGCGACGCCGAGCGGATGTTCTTTGTCACGCTGTTGCTGAGCCAGACGCTGGGTTGGATGCGGGGACAGTCCGGTACGACGAGCCTGCGGGCTATTCTCTACATGGACGAAATCTTCGGCTACTTCCCGCCGGTCGCCAATCCCCCCTCCAAACAACCGCTGCTCACCTTGCTCAAGCAGGCGCGGGCATTCGGTCTGGGCGTGGTCCTCGCGACGCAGAACCCCGTCGATCTCGATTACAAGGGCCTCGCCAACACCGGGACGTGGTTTATCGGACGGTTGCAGACGGAGCGGGACAAGGCGCGGGTGCTGGAGGGGTTGGAGGGGGCTGCGGCGAGTTCGGGGAAGAAATTCGACCGGCAACGGATGGAACAGCTCCTCGCCGGATTAGGCAATCGGGTGTTTCTCTTGAACAATGTCCACGAGGACGCCCCCGAAGTGTTTCAAACGAGGTGGACGCTCTCTTATCTCCGTGGGCCTCTGACCAGAACGCAGATCAAGACGCTCATGAGCGAGGCGAAGGGCAAGGGGCTAGAGGCCAGGGGGAGCGAAAAGGATCAGAGCCGTCAGATCGTGTCGTCTTCCCCCGTGCCCCGCGCCTCTGGCCTCTCGCCTGGCGGCGCCCGTCCCATGCTGCCCCCCGATGTGCGGCAATACTTCATTCCGTTGCGCGGCAGCCAGCCCGGCGGGAGCACGTTGGTCTATCAACCGATGGTAGTGGGCGTTGCTCAAATCCGCTTGGCTGATACGAAAGCGGCAGTCGATGTGACGGAGGACGTGTCAGTGCTGGCACCGATCGATGACGGGGCGGTGCCGGTGGAGTGGGAGCATGCGACGACGGCGCCGATCGCCGTTGCGGATTTGGAGCAGGCTCCGGCAGAGGGGGCCCGGTTTGCGGCCTTGCCCGGCCCCGCGGCGAAGGGGAAAAGCTACGACACGTGGAGCAAGGATTTTGCGGGCTGGCTCTTTCGCACCCATAAACTGGAGCTCTTGAGGAGTCCCAGCACGAAGGAGCTTTCACGCCCTGGCGAGTCGGAGCGGGATTTCCGCGTTCGTCTTCAGCAGGCCGGCCGGGAGCTGCGGGATCAGCAATCGGATAGTCTGCGGAAGAAATACGCGCCGAAGATTGCGGCGCTGCAAGATCGTCTCCGGCGGGCGGAACAGATGAAAGAGCGGCAGCAGGCTGAGGCTCGGTCCAGTCAGGTGCAGGCCGCGATCTCCGTCGGGGCTTCGATCCTGAGTGCGTTTCTTGGGCGCAAGACCATCAGCGCCACGAACATCGGGCGTGCAACAACAGCGGTCAGGAGCGCGGGCCGGGTCATGAAGGAATCCCAGGACGTGGGACATGCGGAAGAGAACGTCGCCGCGTTGCAACAGCAATTGGCCGGTCTCGAAGCGCAGTTCAAGGCCGAAGCCGACGCGTTGGCTGCGGCCATTGACCCCCTCACCGAAAAGCTGGACGTCGTGTCGCTGAAGCCCACGAAGTCCAACATCGTGGTGAAGGTCGTCGCCCTCGCTTGGACGCCGCACTGGCAGGATGCCAGCGGCACGCTCTCGCCCGCCTGGCAGTGACCCGTCTATGGTGGGATAGGCCGGTTTACATCTGAGTTACGACGGTTTCACTCCTTTGATGATCAGGTCTGATATCCGCTCCGCGAGCGCGGCAATCGTTCGCGACGGATTCAGCCCGACCGCCTCCGGGATAATCGCCCCATCCGCGACATACAGGTTGGGGTATCCAAAGACCTCGCCCCGGTGATCAACCACGCCATTCTCCGGCGTCGTGCCGGTATTGCAGCCGCCGAGAGGATGCGGGGTCACCAGATTTTTGAGCACCGTCCATGACGGCGGAACCCAGGGGGTTCCGTTCGTGGCCGCCGAGAGGCGCTTGTGCATGTTCACGAGCGCGTCGATGACTGGCTCCGAACGGGCGATGTCCCAGTCCAGCTTCAGGTCTTTCTTCCAGGGGGCCCACCAGCGCCGTCCCAGGTATAGCCGTCCATCTGCTGCGTCGATGGCTTGTCCGAACCAGGGCATCACGTTGGCCAGGGCATCGCGTGATCGGACGATCTTTCCGAGCGAATCAAGCAACACCTGACCGGTGCGGTCTTTCGATCCCGACTGCAGCTTGGCTTCAAGGTAGTTGCCCAGCACGTCCGGGAAACCGCCGTCTTCGACAAAGAATTGCTGGCGATCGACCGAGCCGTCCAAGAAGTCGATGGCGCATGTGATGGTTGGACCTTGTGTGGGAGAGATCCGCCGGTTGCTGTAGGTGGCGGGCGTCAGGAAGTCTCCGTTCGAGCTCCAATTGTGGCCCAGGAACCGGGTGATTCCCGGCAGGGTCTTGTGCTGGTCGCGGCATCGAAGCAGCAGCTCGGTTGACCCCAGTGAGCCGGCCGACAGAATGACCCGTTCCGCCGTTTCGCTGCCAGGGATGCAGCGGCCGTTTTCGATGCGATCGAAATCCACCCGATAGCCGTTGGCCAGGGGAGTGATACAGCGAACCATATGAAGCGGGCGGACTTGCGCGCCGTGGCGTTCGGCCTGGGGGATATAGTTCAGGTCCAGCGTGTTCTTCGCTTTCACCTGACAGCCGATATCGCAGTTGCCGCAATGGACGCAGGTCCCTTGTTGCTGGCCTTGCGGATTGGTCCAGGTTTTCGAATGGCTGTTGTTAAAGGGGTCGGACAGGTTGTAATTCCAATCCGGATTGAAGGACACGGCGAGGGGGACCGGACGGAATCGGGATCCGTACCCCAGCTTCTCGGCGGCTTCCTTCATTAGTTTGTACCGTTCGGTCAACTGATTTTCGGGGAGCGTCTGCACGTTGAGCATGCGGCCGGTTTTGTCGTAGTAGGGTTTCAATTCGTCGTAGGTAATCTCGGCGGGCCAGCCGACGTTGAAGACCTCGCGCTTCGCTTCGATGAACACGTTTGCGTAGATCAACGAGCCGCCGCCGACCCCGGCGCATTGGGCGACCCACATGTCGTTGAACCGGCGCAGATCGAGCCAGCCGTTCTGGCGTTCTGGTTCATGCTGTTCCCAGATCCAGGCGTCGTCGGGTTTGCGCGGATAGTCCTTCGTGTCCCAGCGCCGCCCGCGTTCAAGGACCAGCACGCGGAATCCGTGTTCCGCCAGGCGGCAGGCTGTGATGGCTCCGCCGAATCCGCTTCCGATCACGATTGCGTCGAATGCATGTGCCATGGTGTCTTCTCCCGCTACAGGCTGCTCAGGCTCATTGCGATGTGGTCAGTGCATGGGTGTTCGCTAGGGCTTTGAGAGCTTCGAGGCATAGGTGTCCCAGAGTTCACCCAGGAAGAAGCGTCCAAACTCCAGGATCGCTTCCGCGCTTTCCTTTGTCGAAGTCGCGTTGGTGGCATGGACGGTGGACACCAGCTTGAGTAATTCTGTGAGACTCAACGTGAGAATCCCAGCTCCGATCACCGGCCCCGTTGTGTCTGTCCCTTTATGCAGTTGGGTCAGAAGCGTCGTCGTGTCTGCCCATAGGTCAAGCCCCGGGTCATCTTGAACTTCCTTTTTCCCCGCCAAGTAGTAATCCTGCCCATTTTGCTCAAAGGCTAGTTCATAGACCATCCATTTCAGTTTGGGATTGCCGCTCGGGTGGAAGAGGTTGAAGGTGCCACCTTTTGCCGGGAGGTTGTCACCGAGGGCAGCCATACTGACATGGCCGGTAATGCGGCCTGTATGATTCGGATCGGAGACGAATCGTTTGAGATCCTGAATGTCGATAGTCGCATTCATGGTCAAATGTGTGCCGGCTGCCTTGCCTTTTTCCGCCCCGGCTTTCGGGTCCGTTTCTCCCAACGCAAACCACCCTGCCATCGTTTCGCGAAATGTGAGCCTCAGATTGGCGTCTTTCATGTGGGTTGTCTCCGGTTGAAAAGGTAATCCTTGTGCGGTCATTCCGCTCAGATACTGTTTGGCGTCCCTGTAGCCCATGTCGATCAGCGTTGCTGTGTCGATCCGTCCCAGGTAGAGATCGGGGTCCAAGGGGAGAGGATACTCCGGCTTGATGACGTGGAGCGTGATCGGACGGGTGTGGTTGTAGACGACGTCCCCTGATGCGATGCGGGCATTGATGTCTCTGATCTGGGTGAATTCCTCGAAGAGGGCCCCATTGGCGCTCATCTCGATCATATGGACATACTGGTTGAACAACCCGGCCTTGTATTGCTGCGAATTGCCGATGCACCACACCAGCCACAATTCGTCGGCGCCGCGGCGCACGGCCTCCATGAGATTCGCGTCCTTGATCCAGACGGAATCCGTATACCAGTCCGTGCCTTTCCGGACCGGCGGCATGAACATGGGCAGGGAGATGCCGGCGACCAGCAGGTCGAGATCGACCGTGCGATGCGGCATGACTTCGTTGGTCTTGCGAGAATAGTTGCAGACGTTGAAGGTGCCGTCCATGCCTTGCGCGGCGTTGATGCGTGAAATGTCGATGCCCAGGTGAGGAAACACCTTGTCGACAATCCCATCCGCATCGCCCATGCCCATCAGCTGGGATGCGTGAAGGTATTGTTCCAGCGGCATGAAGGACACGAAGTCGGCCACCTTCAGCGTCCGCCAGCGGTCGCACATCTGTTCCGGCGAGAGGCCGGAAAAAAGCATGGCCAGGTTAATGGTGCCGCCGGACGTCCCGTCGGCATGGGCAAAGCAGAGGCCCGATTCCACTAAGGCCCGGATCACGCCGGCTTGGTAGGCCACGCGCATACCGCCGCCTGCAAGGATGAGCGCCCGTCTGGGGCCGGAGTAGCCTGCGGGAGGGGCGCCTGATGGAATATGCGGTGACGTGGTCATGTCGGCTCCAGGGTGGTTCTCGAATAAAGAAAGATGACAATGGCTCCGATCAGCTCGGAGATGGCAAAGAAATAAAAGGCTCCGTTGGGACTGCCATCGATGATCAGCGAGATCCCACGGGCGACGACACCGAGTGACATGGTGCTCAAGAACAGGGTGTTAAACAGCCGTTCCCTAAAAATCTCTTTCCGAAAGATGAAGGACATCATGCCAAACCCGAATTCGATCGCGCGAAGAAAACGATACTGGCTGATCAAGCTGGATGCGACGACAGCATCCAATTGGGCTGTATTGAGATTAAAGAGAAGCTTTTGGTCCAAGTGACCAAAGAGAACACCCCATCCTCCGGCGATAATGAGCAGCCCCACATACCCATAGAAGAAAATATTGCTCAGCCACCGGAGGATCAATGGCGTACGCGGCTCCAATACCAGATTCCCAAGATGCC
Source organism: Nitrospira sp. NS4 (assembly GCF_049546785.1). Classification (NCBI taxonomy): domain Bacteria; kingdom Pseudomonadati; phylum Nitrospirota; class Nitrospiria; order Nitrospirales; family Nitrospiraceae; genus Nitrospira; species Nitrospira sp. NS4. Next base: position 204,809 of record NZ_JBMWAN010000003.1, read on the forward strand.
CGAGAGCAGATCAAACCCCGCGACCATAAGAGCCAACGGCGAGAAAAGCAGGTGCAAGACGCCCAGCCCCACGGCGACGGAGGCGCCGAATTTCTGGAGACTGGCCCAGAACAGGACGACAGGGTGATGAAGCGGGCTCAGAAGCGCCTGGAGCATGGCTCCCCCGAACAGCACCATGAACATGCCGATGATGCCAAAAAAGTGCAGGCTGGTGGGGGTCATGTCGCCGCCGATGAGCGTGAGCACCAGGCCGGGAGCCACCATCTGCAACGATCCACTCAGGACCGTGATGGCTCCGATCGTGACCAGCGCCCAGTACAGCCAATCCTTGGTCTTCATCCCCGGTCTCCTTCCGCTGCGGCTTTGGATGCGAAATAGACCATCATGCACAGCCACTGGATGGTCCAGAGGCCGACGCGGATTTTGTTCAGGAACATCCAGCGGTCCAGGGTTTGGTGCAGCACAGCCGGATCGGTGATCCCGTTCTTCATCGTGTCGTTGTAGGGAAAGATGAACGCCATGGTCAGCCCCGTTGCCGCCAATACGGCCAGCAACACGACAATGGGAACCCAGCGATAGGGTGTCTTCCATTCTCCCCACATCATGACCCCGCAGGCGGCGATCATGACCATCGTCATGTAGGTGAAGAAGTGAGTGGCGGCCTCGACTTGCGGAACGAATTGCATATAGTAGTTGTCGACGGTGAGTTGAGGCGCAATGGGGAACGAAAAGAAAATCAGCGAGCCTCCGGTCCCCAAGTACATCGAGGCGCAAAGAAAGAGGATCGAGTGGTTGATCAGCAGCAATTTGGCTTTCACGGTTCCTCCAGCAAGGTTGAGGGAACAAGACGTCGCGTGACTATGATTTGGGCGGCGGCGGCCACTCCTCGCTGAGTCCCAGATCCACCACGCTTTCGAGCCCTTCCGGTTGCTGCTTGGGCGGCTGCTCCTGACTGACAAACCAGCATTCAAAGTGATCGTCCAAGACCCCGCTGGTCTCGGGGAAATAGGCGGTGAAGATCGGGTCCGGGCAAATCTCTAAGCCTTTGAGAGGCTGTAGCCGTGGGTGGCTGCCGATCGTGAGTCTGGCGGAGCCCTTCTTGAACAGGTGAAAGCCAGGCGTCCCCTTGAAGTAGACGTAGGATTTCATGAGCAGGCCGCGAAATTGGCAGTAGTTGACGCCCCCCATTCCGATGGGAAACAGACCATCCTTGGGACGGTCGATCTCGATCTTCATCGCCAGGTGACCGTCGAGATCGTATTGGCTGCTCACTGTTCGGTCGTCCACGAGGAAGTTCAAGCTGGCCCGGTGCTTGGGCATGCCCCAGATGCCTTTCCCTCCCTTGACGGAGATTTCCGTGCTCACCGGGAGGTCATACACGAACTGGCCGGTGCCATACCGCTTCATGAACAAGAGCGGGAGGACCATGGGGGCTGGTTTGGGGCCATGGGTGCAGGCGATTGCGATACTGAACTCAATGTATTTGCCGATCACCGTGACCCGGTAGTTGATGACCGTGATGACGAGAAAGGCCTTCTTTCCCAGCCGCAACGGATGAATCTCATGGCCTGGCATCAGCGCCGTGGCTTTCTCGGCATTGATCGGAAACACAGCCATGAGCGCCGGGGATTGCTGCGAGCTGACCGGTAATTGGAACGGAATGCCGTCGACGAGCGCGTATCGTCCGGCCTGATCACGTAATCGTGCAGGTATCGCCATGCGGGTCTCCTCTATATCACGTCGATTTGTCCAGTTCCTGAAGCATCAAGGGAAAGACGTCCGTCGATGCGTTCTTGCCCAGGAAAACATCAAGATGGGAATATCCGGGCAACACGTAGTGAGCGTGGAAGTCTTTGCGGTAGCGGTCGAAGTAATCAAAGGTCCTCGTCTGGCTCTCGGGTAGGAAGCACCGGTTCAATGCTCCAGCGAAGAAGACCATGCGCGCGTCGGTTTGTGGTGCCTGGGCGACGAAATCGTCGGGAAGTGCTTTCTTGCCCTCGATGGCCACCAGATGGCCTTCGCGAAGACAGCGCGCCATCTGTTCAAAAAAACGAAGGGGGACATGAGCGAATTCCCGGCTGATCCACTCGTGGGTCGCCTGGTCGAGATTCTCATGACGCCACAAGGCCGGAAAGCCTGAGCCATAGGTGAAGCTGACTTGTTTACACACCGGGTTGGCGCACTCATGATGCGTCAGGTTCACCACGAGGGAAACGAGTTTGGCGGCGAGGGTCGGCGCATGCAGCCCCCACTGGGGATTGAGGTAGTCCGTGAGCTGCTTCATGAAGGGGAGCAGCAGCGTGATCTTCAGCCGTGACGCGGCGGGCACGACCGGATGCAGGGAGACCGCGTTGCTGATGATGGTTGTGACCTGGGGGATGAGACCCGCGACCGCCGACATCATGAAGCTCGTGGACCCCTGGCAATGGATGATGGCCTTGATGTCACGCCATCCTGTTTCCCTCACGACCGTGGCGACCGCTTGAGGGTGGTCGTAGAGCGCGGCCTGGTCGAGCGTCCAAAGGTTGGGAGGGAGATCGATGCTTGCCCGCCAGTTTTCCAGCCAGACGTCGTATCCCGAGTCAAGCAGGACATCGACGATCGTCGGTTGCCTGGGGGGACGGAAGATGTTGGCGCGGACGCCCGCGCCATGGACGAGGAGCACCGGCCCCTTCTGCGGGGGGCGGTTTCCCTGCACCTGAATCAGGTTGCACTGAAACTGATCGCCGGCTGTAAAAGGAACGAGGCGTTCACTGACCATGGCCTTCACGATGCTACTGAAAGGGTTCCGACGTATACGTAGTGGCCCTCATCCTAAACCTGGTGGGGAACCGGTGCAAGCCTGGGATCTGACGGGGAGTGCGATCTCACGCACACATCCGCCTGCATGACACCGGCCCACCATGATGGGTTCACGAATAACTCAGAGAGAGCCTCGGGGATTCGTCAGTGCTTCTTGTCCTTCTGCATGATCTTGTCCGTCCAGGCCAGAAGAATCGCGGATCCCAGGAACGTCATATGGATGAAGATCTTCCACATGATGTGTTCAGGGTCCTCGTTCTCGATATCGACGAACGCCTTCAAGAGGTGGATGCTGGAGATCCCGATCAGCGACGCCGCCAATTTCACCTTGATCGTGCCGGGATCGACATGGCCCAGCCAGTCGGGACGGTCGGGGTGATCTTCGAGATCCAGTTTGCTGACGAAGGTCGCATAGCCGCCGATGATCACCATCGTAAGCAGATTCGCCACCATCGTGACGTCGATCAAGCCCAAGATGCCGAGCATGAATTCGACTTCTTTGCTCTGATTGACGTGGAGAAGCATTTCCCACAGTTCGACCAGGAATTTATAGGCGTAGAGCAGTTCCGCGACGATCAAGCCTCCGTACAGCGGCGCCTGAATCCATCGGCTGCCGAAGACAACGACTTCAAAAAGGTGTTCGATTTTGGCGATCGGGCTTTCTGCTGATTTGGGTGCGGGATGGGACGGGGAAGAATGCTCGCTGGACATCAGGCCTCCTCAACAATTCATGCGTTCACGCGGGAAACGCGTCAACCGCGTATCCTAAAGTGAGCCTTGCGGGCTGTCAATTCAAGAGGAGGATGAGTGCGGATCATTGCGCGAAGGGTTCAGGCTGATTTGGCTGTGATGGCGGGCGAGGGATCGGCGGTGCCGGACATCGGCGCATGCGTTTTGAGCAAAATCGCCTCGCCGCAGGGCGCCATGTCTTGCGGGAGAAATGAAGAGAGATTGAACATCGATATGTATTCTCAAAGTCCCTCGGAGGTCCCGCGACAGATGGAACGACGTTTCCACCTCCTTGTCGGACGCGGAGGCCCTAAACTTGATACGGACCCGATGGATGGAATGTGAGGAGCTGATCGGAAGATATTTGCAAGGGCCTCTGCGAGAGTATCGGTCTCTTTTCGACACACTTACGCCGCGCAGGATGTACGATGAGCGGGCGGACGCGGAGAAAGGGGAATGCGGGGTTGTCGTTCGAATGCAGGAGTCCGGAGATTATGATTCGGCGATCGGCGCCGGGGAGCCTTTGAAGCTGCTGGCATAAAAGGCGGCGACTTGCGACCGGCGGCTGATCTGGAGTTTTGAGTAGATGTTCGCCAGATAATTCTTCACGGTTTTCTCGCTCAGGCCGAGAGACTCGGCCATTTCCTTGTTCGTGTATCCTGCGGCGACCAGCGGGAGCAAGCGCAGCTCTTGCGGCGAAAGCAGCGGGCGTCTCGACTGGACCGAGGGCGTCGTGAGCGGGTGTCTCCAGCCGATCGCATGTTTCGCAATCCGGGGGTCTGTGAGGGATTGGCCGGATGCGACGGTTTTGATGGCGCGCACGAGCGCGTGCGAGGCGATGTCTTTGAGGAGATAGCCTTGGGCACCGGAAAGGCTCGCTTCCTCAATGGTGTGCTCATCCGCAAAGCTGGTCAGGAATAGGATGCGGGTCTTCGGGCTGACGGACAGGATGTCTCCGACCGTTTCGACTCCGTTGCCGTCGGGCAAGCGGATGTCAAGGAGCACGATATCGGGTTGAAGCCGGGCACATTGGGTGATGGCCTCTTGCCTGCCCCTCGCTTGTCCGACCACTTTCATGCCGGGGGTCAAATTCAGCACCGCCCTCAGCCCGATGCGCACCACTTCATGGTCGTCGACGAGCAGGAGGCGAATGGTCCTGGAGTGTGCCGGCCTCATGGGGTTTGTTCTCCCGGCACCTCGATCGTGACGCAGGTGCCTTTTCCCGGCGAGCTGCTCAGCGTCAAGCGGGCGCCGATGTGCTTAGCGCGCGCGGCGATGTTGGCCAGGCCCTGGCCTCGGTTGTCGGCACTGCCGGGGTTGAACCCGATGCCGTCGTCACAGACGCATAATTGAATAGTTGTGCCGGTCAGGCGGAGCGCGACGGAACGATGGGCCGCTCGGGCGTGGCGGACGCTGTTGCTGAGGGCTTCCCGCGCGATGCTGAAGAGCTGTTCCCCCACTTCCGGTCGAATGAGCGAGATGGCGGAGGGGGCAATGTCCAGCGTGGGACCGGTATGGTCGGTCGAAGAAAAAGAGGCCACGAGCTGGCGCAGGGCCAGCCCGAAATCCAGCTCGGCGGTGTCTCGCTTGCGGAGCAGGGCGATAAAGTGGCGCACTTCCTGGACGAGCTGGTTCAGTTGATCGACCGCGTGGGTGATGTGCGTCTTGGCCTTCCGTGCCGATTTGCCGGCGACGATCTTGCTGGCTTCCAGCTGCATGCCGACGGCATATAAGGATTGCAGGATATTATCGTGCAGGTCCTGACTGATGCGCTCGCGTTCCTCCCGGGCCTGTTGGAGCGTGTGCTCCTGCTGCCGTAAGGCGTCCTCGGTCCGCTTGCGCTCCGTAATATCTCGAGCGATGGCCAAGTGCACCACGCCGCCGTCGGCGGGATTGCGCAGCGGCACGGCGTGGGTTTCCATCCAGCGCGGAGTCCCGCGCAGGCCAATCACCTCGAAGACCAGGGATTCCTTACTGCCGCAACAGACCCGCTCGTTCATGGCTTGGAACGCGTCGCGATGTGACGGGGCCACCAAATCGTAGACATTGCGGCCCAGGACGTCTTCCGCTCGGTCCGCCTCGATCATGGCGAGGCCGGCCGCATTGATTTGCAGCAGCGTGCCGTCAGATCCGACCAGCTTTACGCATTCCGGAGAGGTCTCGATGATGCTCTTGAGGTGTTGCTCGCTGAGGTGCAACGCTTCCGTCGCGCGCTTTTGTTCCGTGATATCGGTTCCCACGGTGACGAGGCAGGGGGTCCCGTCGAGTTCGATCGGTTCGCACGACACCAGGCAATGCCGGGGCGTCCGGTCTTTCGCATAAAACCGAAGTTCGATATTTTGGAGCGCCCCTTCGGCGGCGAGCCGCGCGAAAAAACTCGCCCGGTCATCGGGCGTGGGCCACAGCCCCAAGGTGATCGTGGTCTGCCCGATGACTTCCTCCCGCCGGTAGCCGAACAGAGCGAGACCGGCTTCGTTGACTTCGAGGCAGCGTCCCGTGTCGCGTTCCGTGACGATAATCGGATGGGGGCTCGACCGAAAGGCTTTGGCAAACCGCTCTTCGCTGACACGGAGGTCCTCTTCTGCCTGTTTGCGCTCCGTGATGTCCAGCGCTACGCCCACATAATGTGTCAGTGTTCCGGTTGCAGGATCCACAACGGGAAACCCTCGGTCCCAAACCCATCGGATTTCACCGTCTGGCCGCACCACTCGGTACTCATGTGCAAAGGGTAGTCCTTGCTGTTGCACGGAGAGGTGAGCCAGTACACGCGTACGATCGTCGGGATGAATGGCCTTGATGAATGATTTTGGCTCCGTATACAGGCTGGCGCAGGTCCGTCCCCAAATGCGTTCATAGGCCGGGCTGATGTACAACATCTTGCCGATGGTTGGATCGGCAGACCAGACGACTTCCTCAATTGTTTCTGCAATTTGTCGGAACCGTTCCTCGCTCTCCCGCAAGGCTTTTTCTATTTGTTTGCGAGGGGTGACATCGCGGACCACGCAGGCGACCGTCGCGGCCGCGTCTCCCGTGGCAGGGATGCGACTGATGATTGCGGAAAAATAGCGGAGGTGGTCCTTGATCGCACACTCGTACTCGACAGGTTCCGGCTGGCCTGTCGCCAGTACGCGCTGGATGGCCTCCAGGTAGCGGGCGCTTTCCACGGCCCCGAAGATATCAGAGAGGTTTCTGCCGATGATGTGCTGCCGCGGGAGCATCAGGTTGTTATCGTTGCGGGTCCAGACATTGAGATAGGTGCCTCGTGCATCCATCTCAAAGGCCAGATCATCGAGGGCATTGAGGAACGACCGGAGCCGTTCTTCGCTGTGCAGGCGGGCGGCTTCGGCCCGCTGAACATCAGATTGATCGACATAAAGCCCCACGGCCGTCGACAGTTGCTCGGCCTCGTCGTAAATGAAGACCGGCCAGAGGAGGACATCCAGCAGGGCACCATCTTTGCGTTGCCGGCGCAGGGCGATCGGGCCGCGCATCATATCGCGCGTGCCTTGCTCCCATAGGGCTTCGGCCTCACCTTCCTGACCCAGGGGGACATAGGGGAGTTCGCGGCCCAGGACTTCTTCTGCCGTCCAGCCGAAGAGCGAGGTCGCGGCCTGGTTCCAGGTGGTCACCCGCGCATCGGCGTCCAGGCTGACAATCGGCAGCGGGGATTCACGAACGAGCGTGGAGAGCAACTGGGTGGTCTTGCGATGGTCGGTTACATCTTCGCAGACTACCAGGATGGTCAGCGTCCCCTGTGGGTCGGTGATGGCCCGCGCCCGCTCCCGCACCCACAGGCGGCTCCGGTCTTTGCGGACTTTTTGCAGCTCCCACTCGAAGATACGATTCGGATTCTCGGCACACACGGTCAACTGGCCGAGCACCGCTTCATGATCCTTCGTGTCGAAGACGCACAGCACGGAACGGCCGACCAGGTCTTCCTGCCGGTAGCCCAGCTGTTCTGCGCCGAATTGATTGACTGACAGCACGGTGCCCTCTCTGGACAGCGTGAAGTACATGGAGGGGTTGTTCTCGTAGAGAGACTGGTACCGTTGCTCGCTTTCTTTGAGCGCGGCCTCGGCCTGTTCCCGTCGCGTGATTTCGCTCTTCAGTTTGACCACCGCTTGTTCCAGGCTGGCCGTACGTTCGCGAACCAGCCGGTCAACCTGCTTGCGCAGCTCCTGTAACGCGAACTCGGTGTCTTTGCGCTGAGTCACGTCTTCGACGACCCCTGCCATCCCAGACACGGTCCCTGCTGCAGTGATCACCGGGCGCCCGTAGCAGGAGATCCAACGGATGGTTCCCGCCGGAGTCACAATCCGGTATTCAAGATGACAAATCCGGCGGTCGGAGAGGGCTGTGCGAAGCGCCGATGTTACCCGTGGATGATCGGCTTCATGCACGGAGCTGAGGAAGCAGTCGAAGGTGACCCCGCAGGATTCCGGAGGGAGGCCGAGGATGCGCACGGTTTCAGGAGGGCAGGTTACCCGGTTGGTGCTGAGCTGCCATTCCCAGGCTCCGATTCCGGTGGCGTTGTCCGATGGGGCAGACGGCCGGGAGGCGGCAGATTGACGTGTGTGGATGGAGGCCTGTGTCAGGTCCGTTCCGTCCTGTGCTGGTTGGGTCCATCGCGGAACCGGATGATTGTGCTGAGCGCTCATCGACGTCGTATCTTGCCGGTGTTGATCGTGTCGACAGGGGAGGCTTGTGTATGCTCTCCCCCAGGCCGGTTGCCAGCGTGGCTCAGCCTTCGGGGAGACAGCATAGGGCGAGATGTGGATGAAATGCTAGAGGAAACCTTGCCGGTACGGGGAATGTGGGCTTGTGAGGCTAGTTGGTGTGATCCATGGGGCGTGACCGGCTGATCTTGATGTACCAGGCGACGGCCTCAGTCCGGCGGCTGACTTGCAACTTGTCGAAAATGTGAGCGAGATAGTTCTTAATTGTCTTGTCGCTCAGCCGTAAACTCGCGGCAATTTCCTTATTGGTTTTCCCCTCGGCGAGGAGGGGAAGAATCGCGCGTTCCTGCGGGGAAAGTTGAGCCAGCCCGTGCGGGGGCGCAGTTTGGCCGGGTTTGCTCTGGTGACGGATCCATGTCAGGGTTTGTTGGGCCACTCGCGGGTCGAGGTAGCTTTGGCCGCCGGCAACGGTTCGGATCGCCTGAACCAGATCATGTGCGCGGACATCTTTTAGCAGATATCCATGAGCCCCGCTTCGTACAGCCCCCATGATCATCGCTTCATCCGCGAAGCTGGACAGCATCAGCACGCGTGCGGAGGGGGAGAGTGCGAGCAGTTGCCCGCAGGCCTCGGGGCCCGACCCGTCCGGTAATTTCATATCTAAAAGAACGACCTGAGGATGGAGCCGGGCCGTTTCCGTCAGGGCCTCTGCAACTGATGAGGCTTCCCCCACAACGTGAAAATCCTTTTCAAGGCTCAACAGGGTCCGGAGGCCCTGACGGACGACTTCGTGGTCATCGACGATGAGAATGGTGAGGCGAGTCTGTTTCATACGGATGTCAGTATAGGTTCCAGGAGAAGTTCGGCGGTCAGACGCGTCCCCCCGCCCGGCTTTGAGTGTATGTGCAATGTGCCGCCGAGTTTTCTCGCACGGGCTTCCATGTTGGCCAGGCCGTAGCCTCTGCGTTGGAGGGGAGAGGCCGCGAAGCCGACCCCGTCATCGATGATCGTCAGACGAAGCCGCGTGCCGCGAAGGCGGAGAGACACCGAGGCCCGTGTCGCCTGCGCATGGCGGATACAGTTGCTCAAGGCTTCTCGCACGATATGGAGGATGTCCTGCTCTTCTTCCAGGGTGAGATAGTCCATCGCTGTCGGCTGCAGATCCAACGTGATGGTCATGCCGCCGACTTGCTCGTAGGTGCGCTGGAGGTTGGCCAGCTCTTCAGCCAGGTCAAAGCTCTGAACCGTGCCGTCTTTGAGCCGATGGATCGTTCCGCGAACCTCATGGATCAGTCGGTTCAATTGTTCAATCGCATGGGTACGGAGCTGGGTGGCGTCCGGGGGCAACGGCGGGCTGATCTTCCCGGCTGTCTCCAGGCTGAGGCCGATTGCATAGAGCGACTGGAGCACCGAGTCATGCAGGTCGCGGCCGAGCCGCTCCCGATCCTCAAGGAGCGTGCTCAGGCGCTGCTCCATGGTCGATAATGACACGGATAGTGGTTCTTTCATCGCGATATTGTCAGCCTGAGGTCGCGAGGTCGAAATGCGTTGTGCCGTCATCGGTGTCGATTGCCGGGGGTCGCGCGGGGCCCCGGCAGCCATTCTCCGACCTTCGAATACCCGAAATCCATGCCGTTCTTTCATCATGCCGTGGGATCCTTTTCTGCTAGGGCGTAGAAAAGCCTACTAATTCAACTAGTTGAATCTCTTCGGTCATTTTTTACACGGTAGCGGAAGTGAGACGTCCACGTCACCTGGCGGATCCGCCAGGTGACGAACCGGGTGCGTTCAGGCACGTGTGTAACCGCATATGCCTGTGGTTTGCAGGACGCGGTCCTAAACAACGGGGGAGGTCCAGATGGAGGCCATACGGGACATCGAATTCCGGGAAGGTGAGTTCGTGATCAAGACCTTGTGCGGGGAGGAGCTGGAACAATCGTATCGTCTCCGACACCGTGTGTTTGCCGAATCGTTGGGCTGGGTGCCGTTGTCAAGTGACGGACGGGAAATTGATCTCTATGACTTGTGGGGGACGACGATCGGTCTGGTTCGTGACGATGGGACGATTGCAGGTATCGCTCGATTGCTGCCCTCTTCCGGGCCGTTTATGTTGGAGCAGGATTTATCCGCGCTGTTGCCTCCAGGGTACCGCGTGAGAAAGGCCCCGGACACGGCCGAAATAACCAGGCTGGCCATCGATCCGGATATTCGCGACAGGGGGTTGTCTGGGAGGATTCTGCGGGCGCTGCTGAAAGGGGTGTATCAGTGGGCGATAGAGAATAAGATACGATTCTATTATCTGGAGGTTGAAGAACGGTTTTTGCGGGTCTTGAGGGCGGTAGGGTTTCCATGCGAACCTCTCGGGCCGTCTGTGACCCTTCCTCCTGCGAATGCCTCTTCGGTGGCAGCGTTGTACGACATGGTTCAGTTTGCCGAAATAAATATCCGCAAGCGGCCGCAGTTCCTGGAGTGGATGTCGGCCATCGAAACGGTTGACGGAGAGGTAGAGCGTGGGCGGAATGCCCTATCGGTATTCAGGTCTGACGAGGCGTTGGTCTGAGAGTGATCTCGCCTCCAGGCGCGGCGGCATCAGCGCGGAGCGCAGGGAGAGGTCGTCAGACGACGTTTGGAAGCCCGTGCTCAATGGCGGTTGCGACGGCTTGTGATCGCGATGTGACGTCGAGCTTTGAAAAAATGCTTCCCACGTGAAAGCGAACGGTGCGTTCGGTGACCCCGAGGATTTGAGCAATTTCGCCGTTGGTCTTCCCGTTCTTCATCCAGTTCAAAATAGTCATCTCGCGCAGCGTTAACTCTCGCACGCATTGATCAAGGGCTTGAGAACGAGGGGGAGTGGTTCGAAGCAGAGCGAGATGGATGTGATAGCCGAAATACTCGATCAATTGCAGGTATCGCCCGGCGTCGACCGGGTCCGCTGAGGCAAAAGAACAGAAGGTGGCGATTCCGCAGGCCGAGTCGATAGATCCGGTCGTAATGCCGTCGCCCAGTCCGAATTCCCTGGCGGCCGCGATAAATTCCCGCTGCTTCTCCGAGCCGCTTGCGTGGTATGTCTTCGCCCAGTGCTGTGTTCCTGATTTCTGTAGAGCGCTCTGGAAGACAGGATCGACGTCGAAATACCCTTTTTGCCAGTAGAGGCGCAGCCATTCTTCCGGGTAGCTGGCATTGAGGACATTGGTGAAGCCCTCGAATGTTCCGGAGGGCCCCAATCGTGCTAAGCCGCCGATCACTCTCGTAAATGGAAAGAGCTTCTGAAATCGAACGAGGATGGATTTGACATCATCCACGTTGTCCGACTCCGCTGTGTAGTGGAGAAGTTCAATGAAGCCTTCGCACTCAGACTTTGAGAGGGCAGCGAACAATTCACGCGGGAAAGGGCGCTTATCCTGGACCGAGGGCATGTCTCTCTCCTAGTCAGGTGGCGGTAAAGCCTACCATGGGGCGATGTGAAGAACAATGGGGGAGGTCTCGTGGGGGCTTGGGATCGAGATTTGAGGACCTGGCTCAAGCGGCTCAGCCCTTGACCCTGAGGATGAGCACGATGTACTAAAAGCGACTTGGAGGTGGGTGTGATCATCGCCGGCGACCGTCTGGCGTTTCTGGCGCGGTATGGCACCGCTCTCTTCTGCATGAGCGCCATCTGTTTTGGATTTCCTCATGTGGCGTACTCTCAAGCGCTTCGATTTCAACCACAAGGGGCCCGCGCGGTCGGTCAAGGGAATGCCTTTACCGCGCAAGCCGATGACGCATCCGCGATCCATTACAACCCTGCCGGTCTGACTCAGGTTGACGGAGTTCAGGCTATCGTGGGAACCCTCCTCATGGGCGGATCGATCAAGTACAAAAGCCCGACAGGGGCCGATGTGCGCGGCGATTTCGGGGGTAGCGTGGTGTCCCCTCTGCCGAGCCACACCTATGTCAGCGCCGATCTGGGAGCATTGGGTATGCCAAGTCTCTCCCGGGTGACCGTCGGACTGGGCCTCACCTCCCCGTTCGGACTGAATACGCGCTATCCGGTTGATGGTCCGTTCAACACCGCGGCAACCTCTGCCACGTTACCCCTGTTCGATATCAAACCGACCGTGGCGTACAAAGTGACTGACAACCTGTCCATCGGTTTCGGTGCCGATATATACACCTTTGCCAGCTTTCTCGGGGAAGGTCAGGTCGAGCAGCATCAGGTAGGGAGCGGCTCGTTGGGAATTCCGCCCGGGGCCTCCATCGAGTTGAACGGGAAAGGCACGGGAGTGGGGATGAACGCCAGCCTGATGTATCAGCCGATCAAGAACCGCGAAGGCAAGCCCTTAGCTTCGATCGGCCTGGTCTATCGCAGCCAGGCCGTGCTGCCGTTGCAGGGCGCGCTGTTGGTGAATGGAACCAAGGCGGCCGATGCGGCTACGAGCCTCGCGCTCCCGCCCATCTATACCGCTGCGGCGGCAGTCTGGCCGGTGCGTACCAGTGAGCGGGAATGGAAGCTGGAGCTGGATGTGGACTATGTCGCCTGGAAGTCCAACAAACAGCTTGATGTGCATCTATCCAACGGTGTCACGGTGCCGCAGCCGCAGCAGTGGACAAGCGTGCAGGTGGTGGCGGTCGGGACTGAGTATAAGTGGCTCACCCCTTCATGGTTGCCGAATTGGGATGTGGCCGTGCGGGCCGGCTATACGAGGACGGAAGATCCTGTGCCGGATCTGACGTTCAACCCGGCGACCATTTCCCTGGCCTCCAATACGCTTTCGCTGGGAGCAGGGTTGCTGTGCGGAAAGGGCGGGAGGTTTCTGGGGATGGTTCCCTGCGGAGGCGAGTCCGCCTTGTTGCCGAAGGCCATCGGCTTTGATGTCGCCTATCAGGAATGGTTTTACGAGACTCGTACGGTGGCGGGAAATCTGAATCCTGCCGTGAACGGGACCTATCACGCCTTTGTCCATCTGGGGACGTTCAGCCTGAAGTTGTTCTTCTAAATCCGGACCCAACAGCTATGTGAAACTTTTCCGGAGAGACGTGATCGTTCTAGTGTCGAGGCCTGCTTCCGCGAGGGCGGCATCGCTCGCCGCGGCCAGCGCGTCCACGCTGCCGAACTGTTTGAGCAGCTTGGTACGGGTCATTTCGCCGATGCCGATGATCTGATCCAGTTGCGAGGCGATCAAGGCTTTGCCGCGGAGCTTGCGATGGTAGCTGATGGCAAACCGGTGGGCTTCGTCGCGGATGCGTTGCAGCAGGTGCGTGGCCGGGGCATTCGGTCGAAGCAGGATGGGGTTCTTCCGCCCGGGGAGGAAAATGCGCTCGTCCTTCTCTCCGCGCGCTTTGGCCAGGCCCACGATGGCCTGATCGCGATGTCCGACCTGCCTCAGGCCTTCCATCGCAGCGGCAAGTTGTCCGAGTCCTCCATCGATCAGGATCAGGTCGGGCCGGGCGAGGTGTTCGGATTCTCCATACCGTCGCGCCACGACTTCCTGCATGCTGGCAAAGTCGTTGGCTCCGGTGACAGTCTGAATCTTAAAGCGGCGATAGTCCGATTTCTTCATCCGGCCATCTTCCCACACGACCATCGACGCCACGGACTGGTTTCCCATCGTGTTGGAGATGTCGAAGCCTTCGATGCGCCGGGGGGCTGTGTCGAGATGCAGCAGTCGCTTCAAATCTTCCACGGCCTGCCGGTCAAGTTCCTCGTCTCGTAGATGGTCCGCCACCGCGGCGGCGGCATTTTCCTCGGCCAGCAGGACCAGTTGGTGTTTCGCTCCGCGTTCCGGAGCAAGGACCTTCACGCCGGAACCCCGCTTTTCACTCAGCCATTGTTCGATCAGGTTTGCGTCGGCCAGGGCTGTGGGTACCAGGAGTTCTTTGGGCGGCTGGCCATCCTTATTGTAGAACTGTTCGATCGCCGATCGGACCAGATCCTCGTCGCTGACATCGGCCGACTGGGGCCAGAAGAAATCCTTCCGTCCGATCAACAATCCGCCACGCACGAAGAGCAGCTGCAAATCCACGGCGGTGCCTTGCCGCGCGAGGCCGATCACGTCTTGATCCGCCGATGCCGTCTGCGTGATTCGTTGCTTCTCCAGTGTCCGTTCGATCTTGTAGAGCCGATCGCGCAGCCGGGCCGCTTCTTCAAATTCTTCCCGGTCCGCCGCTGCTTCCATCTGAGCGCGAAGGTCGTCCAGCAATTCACGGTCGCGCCCTTCCAGGAATTGGCGCACTTGGCTGACGATCTTGTGGTAATCCTCTTGCGATTGGTTGCCGGTGCAGGGAGCCATGCAGCGTTTGATCTCGAATTCCAGACAGGCCCGGTCCGCCGTGCCGTCGATGTCGATCGTGCAGGTTGCCAGAGGAAAGGCCTTCTTGATGACTTTTAATGTTTCGCGGAGGGCCCCGGCCGGCGTATAGGGGCCGTAGTAGAGCGCCCCGTCTTTCTGGACGCGCCGGACAATCGAGAGGCGCGGGAACCGTTCCTTGATCGGCAGGCGGAGATAGGGATACTGCTTGTCGTCGCGCAGCACGATATTGAACCGGGGCCTGTGCCGCTTGATGAGGTTGCTTTCGAGGATCAGCGCTTCGAGTTCCGATCGGGTGACAATGGTCTCAAGATCGACGACGTGGCTGACAAGCAGCGAGGTCTTCGGCGTATGGTCGGCCCCGCGCTGGAAATACGAGCGGACACGGTCGGCCAGTGACGCCGCCTTGCCGACATAGAGGTAGTCGCCGGCCCGGTCTTTGAAGAGATAGACGCCGGGACTGGGCGGCAGGTGATCGAGTTTGGATTGAAGAAGGTCATTCGTCATACGGCAATCGTAAGAATAACAGGAACCGCAGCTCAGTTTCTTCCCGATCGACGAATGACGCGTGACGGTCGGCGCAGGTCTTATTTGAGCCCGCGCAGGAACGAGGGGCTCAAAGTCCCCCTGGCGACTTCGGCCACCGGCCCTTTCATCGTCAGGCTGAAATCGGGCGCAACCTCGATGTTGAGTTGGCCGCCCGGCATCTTCACTGTGACCGGGCTCTTGACCAGTCCCAGGCGGACGGCTGCGCTGGCTGCCGCGCAGGAGGATGAGCCGGACGCTTGCGTCTCTCCGGCCCCGCGCTCCCAAATCAGGATGAAGATTTCCTTCGGACCCGTCGGGACAGCCAACTGGACATTCGTCCGTTTCGGGAAGAGGTTATGATTTTCCAGGACAGGTCCAAGGGCAAGGAGATCTTCACGCGACCAGGATTCTCCCGCCTGTTTGAACACGACACAATGGGGATTGCCGACGCTGACACCCGTGAAGACCAGTGAACGGCCTGCCGCATTGATGGGTTGCTGTATCAGTTCTGGTACGTCGAGTGTGCAGGGAAGAGCCCTCGGTTTGAACGTGGCCTGGCCCATCTCGACCGTGACGGCGCTGGCGTCGCCGTGACGATCGATGTGCAGATCGATGGTGACGAGGCCGCCTTTGGTATCCACCGTGAAATGCTTCTTTTTGGTTTTACCCGTCGCATGGAGGTAGCGGGCAAAAATGCGCAGCCCGTTGCCGGACTTTTCCGCCTCGCTGCCGTCCGGGTTGTAGATGCGCAGACCGAAGTCCGCCTTCTTGGTCGGGACGAGCGCCAGGATGCCGTCACTGCCCAGGCCCCAGTTTCGATCACAGACGGCTTTGATATTCTTCGGGCTGAGCCTGAAGGTCAGCTCTTTGGGGTCCATCACAAGGTAGTCGTTGCCAAGGCCGTGGCCGCGGAAAAATCCGTTCTTCATCTGTAGCTCCTTTGAAGAGAAATCGTCCGGCGTCGATCGTCATTCGTCAAACGGAAGAGAAGGTACTAAGGAGAGGTGGGAATCGTCAACAGGGGGAGAGACAATTGTGATCGATTCTCTACGCGTGACGATTGACGAAGGACCGGGCTAGACGATCTTCACTCCGGCTGGCCGTTCGATCAACTCGATCTCATAGCCATCGGGGGCTTCGATGAAGATGAACTTGCTGCCGGAGGAGGTTTGGGTGGGGCCGTCGGTGATCCTGACGCCCTTGGCATTGAGCGACGCGATCGTGGCATCAAGGTTGTCTACCTGAAAGGCGAGATGGACGAGGTCTTCCTGAACCTTCACCGGCCCGCTGGGTGGGAAGCTGGTGAGCTCGATCAGCTCGTCGCTGGCGGGGGCTTTCAGAAAAGCCAGATGCGATCCCCGCGGGGAGGTTTTTCGCTCGATCACTTCGAGGCCCAGCACGTTCGTATAAAACTGAATCGTCTGATCCAGATCACTGACTCTCATGCGGGTGTGGAGAAGTTTAGTGATGTTCATATGAGGAGCTTATAGCAGAAAGTTGTTAGCTATGTCGTGCGGGTCCTGCCGTTTTGCGGAGTAGCATCTCGGCGCTTCCCGGAATCAAGAAGTCCGGCATAGGCCCGATTTCCTGAAAGCCGTGTTTCTTGTAGAAGGCTCTTGCCGGTGCGTTGAAATCGGACACGCAGGCGAAGAGGTTCTTCGTTCTCGCGAAGACGGTGTGTTCCACGTGGGCCAAGAGTGCGGCTCCGAAACCGGATTTTCTCGCCCATGGCGCCACGCCGAGCAGCTCCAGATAATCTCCCAACAAGAATTTCTCGCGAATCAAGGCGATGCCGGCCACCTTCCCCTCGACCAGGGCGACAAGACTCTCGCGGCCTTGCGGCAGGGGGCAGAAGATCCGGTTCCAGTCGGCACTGGTGTAGCCCAATGTCTTCCAGGGATCGGAGTCGGCGAGGAGTTGCACGACCGCGCCGCGGTCCTCTGCCTGCATGGCTCTGATCTGGGGTGTGGTCATGGATTCTTCTGTTTGCAGGCCAGGAGATCGCTGACGGTCATGGGCTTCAGTGCCTTGCGCGGGAGCACGTCGGTCGTCAAGTGCTCAATCACTTCCCTGGTTTGCTTCCCTTTGCCGTTCGCATGGAGTACCACGATGCTGCCTGGTTTCGCGCGCTTCTCGATGCGGGCCAGAATCTGCTCGGCAGACAGGGTGGGGTCGGGGTCGCCTGATTCGATATTCCATTGAATAAAGCGCAGCCCGAGTTGCTTCACCACATCCACGGTAATGTCGTTATACTCGCCATATGGGGGACGAAAGAGAATGGCATCGTGGGCATACTGTTCGTTCAGGAACCGGACGGGCCTGTGGATTTCTTGGCGCTGTTCATCGGCATTCTGCATCGGCAAGTGCGCATGGACTTCGCCGTGTGTGCCAACCTCGAAAAATTCGATTCCGAGCAAGTGTTCCACCTCGGCGTCGTGTTTTGCGATCCATTTGCCGGACATGAAGAATGTGGCGGGGATGCGGTGCTGAATGAGGTAGTCCACCAGCGCCTGATCGTAGCCCGTTCCTTTTCGGACGGGGCAGAGATCGAAGGTCAGCGCGATGCCGGGGCAGGAAGGGGGGCCGGACTTGATGACTTGTGCCGATCCTATTTGTGGAGCGACAAGCCCGATGATGCCGATGAAGAGGAATACCCATGACCTGAGCGACATAGGCTCTAGTATACCTCAAGCTTGTCGAAGAAGAGTTGACCCTTTGTGAATTCGACTGTTACGGTGAGGCTATGCAACTACCTTCGTGGGAAATCGGCCGCGCTCTGGGAATTCCGATTCGCATTCATGCCTCCTGGTTCCTTGTCTTTTTCTTTGTGACCTCCAGTCTGGCCTCGGGATTTTTGCCGGCCAATCTGCCGGGATTGTCCGAGGAGCGCTACTGGGCGATGGGGGCCGTTTCGGCGGTGCTGTTGTTCCTGTCCGTTCTCCTGCACGAACTGGGACATTCCTACGTCGCGCTGCGCTACCGCATTCCCATCAGCCAGATCACACTCTTTCTCTTCGGCGGTGTCGCGCAGATGCGGCAGGAGCCGCCTCATCCTCGGGCTGAATTTCTCATCGCCATCGCCGGTCCTGCCGTAAGCTTTTTCCTTGGCGGACTGTGCCTCGGGGCCGTTGAGGTGGCTGGAGAAGTCGGCGAGGCGGCGGGCTGGAGGGGGTTGATGATGCTCGGGAGCCTGCTGGGCTTCGTCAATGTGCAACTGGGACTCTTCAATCTGATCCCGGGGTTTCCGTTGGACGGCGGCCGGGCCTTGCGCGCCGGGCTCTGGGCCTGGGGGAAGGATTTCTATCGGGCCACCGTTCAGGCGTCGTTTGTCGGCCAGGCGTTCGGCCTGTTGTTCGGCCTGGCAGGAGTGATGGTCGTCGTCGGGGCGTTGAGCGGCGATCTGCCTGAGTCAATGGTCTCCAACGGCGGCTGGGTCATTATTCTCGCCACATTTCTGTTCGCGACGGCGTTGACAAGCCGGCGCCAGGCGGTGGTGCGGCAATCGCTGGCCGTGGTGCCGGTTCGGGATCTGATGGTGCAGACGGTGGTCTCGATTCCTCCCGACTGTACGATTGCCGACGCCGTCAATCAGTACTTCGTGCCGCACGGGTATGGCGGATTTCCAGTCGTGGCAGAGGGGCGGCTGGTGGGTCTGGTCACGGTGATGGACGTGCAGACGGTGCCCCAATCGCTGTGGGCCTGGAAGATCGTTCAGCAGGTGATGCGGCCGGCGGAGCCCTCGCTCATGATCGAGCCGAACGCGGCGGTGCTGGACGCGATGCAGCGGATGACGCAAGCGGGATGGGATCGATTGATCGTCGTGCAGGAGGGGCAGGTGATCGGTCTCGTCACCCGATCGGCGATTGTGCATTACCTGCAGTTGCACAAGGCGTGAGGCCTATCTTGCGAGCGACGAGATAAGAACGACGCATCACCGCTCACTCAGCTCTGGCGACGGAAATGTTCTGGGCAATGGCGACGCGGATGAGGTGGACGACGAGCAGAAATCCATAGACCACGCAAAAGAACTTGAACGTGACGCGGTAGAAATCCATTAAGAGGATGGGCAGACAGAGGGCAAAAATGAGGCTGGCGACCAGGGTCACAAACGTGAGCCGGCGGCAGAATTCGTAGGACGGTTCTTTTCCGATGGGTTTCAGCGCGCGGGCGTAGCGCTCGGCCCGTTGGTGGCGGGCCTCCTGCATCGCGTCTTCCGGTTGCCCCCAGTAGCGAAGCGTCAAATACCCGATCACGATAAACACCCAGGGCAGCGACCACAGCGGCCAATAGACCATGCCCGCATACCCGTCGCTGCTGATCAGTGTGGCGTAGGACGGGGCATAGAGGAGCCCCAGCACGAGGGGCAGCATCCGTTCATCGCTCGGGCGTTCTCCCTCAGGCCCGCCGTGGATTAATTCCTGTTCGAACAGCGGATAGCCGTATTTCAGAACGACCAGGGCAATCGCCGCGCTCATGGTCTTATCCGGAATGTAGCGGACGCAGTTCTGGAACCAGTTCACGACAGCCCAACTGAGACTTTCTCCCCATTGCACGCCGAGGATCGATTCCAGTGAAACCCGCACGGTGGTTTCCCACTGTGTCACGCGAGCGCTCAGCGACTCGGCGACGTCAGGGTTGAGCGCGAACGTGGTGCGTTCGTTCAGCGCAGCCTGCACCAATGTGCCGGGGATGCTCATCACCACTGCGCCGACAACGCCGAAGCTGAGCAGGAACCAGGTGTGGGCCAGGACGGAGCTCTTGGACGTCCGCACATATTTTTGGAAGCCCGGTTGTCTGGCCAGGACGCCCCAGAAGAGCGCGCCGGTCATATTGACGAGCGACCAGGGGAAGATCACCACATCGGCGCCCACTTCGGGATAGAGCAGCCAGTTCACCACGGAATTCGATAACAATGCCACCATGGCACCCCACCAGGGGCCCAGGAGGAAGGCCACCAGGGCCGTGCCGGTCATGTCCAAAAACAGAATGCTTTCCATATGGCGGCTGAGGGTCAGCCCGACATAGTTGAGCAGGACGCCGGCTGCAACGATGACGCCGGTTTCGTACAACAGCAGATAGGATGATCCGCGGAGAGGTTTGGAGGAAAAGAAGTCGATCGTGGACGCCGTCGGAGCGGAGGCGCGTTCAGGCCGGGCCGGTCCTTTGTCTTCATGCCTGGCGCGGATGCGATGTTGGAAGTCGAGGAGCTTTTCCAGGACGGTCAGCAGGGTGGCAATGAAACCTGCGATCGTGCCTCCCAGCATCATCAGTTCTTTGCCGAAGTCCTCAGCCATGGCGCTCCCCGTTTTTGCCGAAGTCATTGTATCGGGGAAGGGACGTATCACCTAGGAAAAGGCCGGAAGTTGCATCGGCACAAGCCGGGTCAGGCTAAGGGTTCAGCGGGAACTGCGGGTGAGACAGGGCTAGGAGGAGGCCAGCGTCGATGGAGGCGTCACGGCTTGGGCGCGTTGCTGAAGGTTGTGGGTGACCACGGCGCCGAACAGCAGTAAGCCGGCCGAGTAGTAGACCCACAGGAGCATCAGGACGATTTCCAGCAGCGAGCCGTAGAGCCGCACGTAGACCGTGGCGTATCCGCTGTACGTGACGAACAGGAGTTTGGCCGCGACCCAGAGGAGGGCGAACGTGAGGCCTCCGATCATGGCTTCGCGCCACGCTGGACGGCGTCGCGGGACGAAGCGGTAGAGGACGCTGACCGTTAAGAACGCCAAGCCGAAAGGGACCGTGTAGGTCAGGAGAAAATCGTGGGCGGCCAACGCCACCAGATCCAGCCCCCAGAGGCGCGGGACATACCCGATCAAGATGTTAATGATCTGAGTGGCGACATAGGAAATGATGAGGAGCAGCTCAGTTGCTCCCAATGAGGCGATTGAAATCGCCGTTGAGATGAGCGGGTGGCGTCGCCAGGTGCTTTCGAACACGACGTTCAGCGCGTAATCCAGTTCATAGAACACGAGCGCGCCGAACCAGGCGAACGACAGAAATACGGCCCAGCGAACGCTTTCAAGGGCGCTGATGCGGTGCAGTTCTTCGGCCAGCCGTTCGCCCAGGGAGGGCAGAAAGCCCTTCAGGAAGCTCAGGAGGAACTGCTCCCCCACATCCTGACTGACCAGGAAGCTGATGCCATACAGCAGAAGGAAGACCAGCGGAAATAGCGAGAGCAGCGAGAAGAACGCCAGGGAGGCGGCGAGGCTGGTACAGCCGTTCCTCTGAAAGGCTTTGACCACGTCGAGGAGAAATCGCAGGGCTGGCAGCATCGTTCAGGACCCTTTGGGGGCTTCGTTCGGTGCAAGCCGACGGATGTGAGCCTAGCATGAGCGGCGCGGATGCGCACCAGTTTCAATAAGCCGGAGCCTTACTTCAGGGTCAGCGCGGCCTGGGTGGCCAAGCTCACAATGGGATTGGGGTAGAGCCCGAAGAAGAGCACGCCGGCCACGGCGCAGGCCAGCACGATGGACAAGGCCGGCGAGGGCACGAAGCGCGGCGATGTCGCTGTCACCTCGCCCGGCTCACGCATATACATCACCATGACGAGACGCAAATAGTAATAAGCGGAAATGGCGGCGAACACCAGGGCGAGGATCGCCAGCCAGGACATCCCGGCCTGGACCGCGGCCGTGAAGACATAGAACTTCCCGATAAATCCCGCTGTCGGCGGAATGCCGGCGAGCGAGACCATGAACACCATCATCAACAATGCAGCCACTGGATGCCGTTTCGCCAGGCCGCTGTAGTCTTCGATTTCTTCTCCCTCCAGGCCGCCCTTGCGCAACATGGCGACGATGGAAAAGGCGCCGAAGGTCATGAAGGCATAGAGCGCGATGTAGAGCATCACGCTGGCGATGGCGGAGGCTGAGTCGGCTGCATCGAGGCGACCGGCCGCCACCACGCCGATCAAGGCGTACCCGGCGTGGGCGATGCTCGAATAGGCCAGCATCCGTTTAATATTCGTTTGAACGAGGGCGACGATATTGCCCAATACCAGCGTGCCGATACAGAGCAGCAGGAAGATCGCGGCCCAGTTTGCCTTGACGCCTCCGAGTCCCTCCACAAAGACCCGCACGAAGGCGCCGAAGCTGGCGGCTTTCGATGCCACGGCCATGAAGGCGGTGACGGACGTCGGGGCTCCCTGATAGACGTCCGGTGTCCACATATGGAACGGCACCACCGCGAGCTTGAAGCTGAACCCCACCGCAATGAGGATAGTGGCGAACAAGAGGAGCGGATCGTTCAGGCTGCGCCCGGCGATGGCGGCGGCAATGGCGGGAAGCTGAGTGCTGCCGGCTGCGCCGTACAGCAGGGAAATGCCGTACAGCAGGATGCCGGAGGAAAAGGCGCCGAGGACGAAGTATTTGGCCGAGGCTTCCAGGGACCGGGGCTCCGTTCGTTTCAAGCCCGCCATCACATAGAGCGAGAGGGACATGAGCTCAGTCCCGAGATAGATCGTCAGCATATCGGCGCCGGAGACCATGACCATCATGCCGGCCAAGGCCAGTAGGACAAATCCGTAGTACTCGCCGAAATAGATTCGCTCTTCCTTCAAATAGGGGAAGGACAACAGAATGGTCAGCCCGGTCACAAAGTACAGCAGCAGTTTCCAAAAACAGGAATAGGCATCGATCACGACCAGCCCGCCGAACGCCGTGGTCGGATCGCTCATGCGGGCCGCGGTCAGCCCCATGCAGATGGCCATGGTGGCCAGGCTGAGCCAGGCCAGACCGTCTTTCTTCGACGCAGGCGTGACGGGATCCAGTGCCAGGACGGCGCAAGCCGCAAAAATCACCAACAATTCCGGCAGGATGGCAAACAGATCGTGGGCCGAGATCGTCATGGACGTGCCGCTTCCTCCATTACCTGAACTGTTTGGGCTCCATGGACCGGAGCGGTCGGCGGAGTCACTCGCCCGGTGGAGGTCGGAGATTCCCGTGGCGCCGTGGTCGCGCGGGCGACCACATTCGTGACCGAGGCATGCATGCGGGTGAGAATCGGGTTGGGAAACAGGCCGATCCAGAACACCAGCACGACCAGCGGGATCAAGGTCATCATCTCGCGCTGATCGAGATCCTTCAGTTTGGGGA
This sequence comes from Nitrospira sp. NS4, assembly GCF_049546785.1. Taxonomy (NCBI): domain Bacteria; kingdom Pseudomonadati; phylum Nitrospirota; class Nitrospiria; order Nitrospirales; family Nitrospiraceae; genus Nitrospira; species Nitrospira sp. NS4. The sequence goes on from NZ_JBMWAN010000003.1 coordinate 227,927, forward strand.
GAAACTTGGCTAACGGTACGCCGAAGGCCACCCGCTGGACCATCCAGAGGATGTAAGCGGCGGCCAGGATGATTCCCAGCGAGGCGATGGCGGCTGCCAGCTTGCTCCAGAGGAAGGTTCCGACCAGCACCATGAATTCGCCGACAAAACTGTTGGTGCCGGGGAGTCCGAGCGAGGAGAGGGCGAAAATCACCAGCAGCGTCGCGTAGCGGGGCATCGGTTTGGTGAGGCCGACGTTGTCGGCAATCTGGCGGCTGTGGGTCCGTTCATAGATCACGCCGACGCAGAGGAAGAGGCCGCCGGTGGTAATGCCGTGGTTGACCATCTGCATCACCGCGCCTTCGATGCCCTGCTGATTGAACATGAACAACCCCAGCGTGACAAACCCCATGTGGCTGACGCTGGAATAGGCGATGAGCTTCTTGAGATCCGCCTGTGCCAGGGCCATGTAGGCGCCGTAGATGATGGCAATGATCGAGAGCGTCACGATCATCGGGGTAAAGCCCTGTGAAGCGTCGGGCAGCATAGGCAGGCTGAAACGCAGGAAGCCGTAGGTGCCCATCTTGAGCAGGACGCTGGCAAGGATGACGCTGCCGGCGGTCGGCGCTTCCACGTGGGCGTCCGGCAACCAGGTGTGGAACGGAAACATCGGCACCTTCACCGCAAAGGCGGCGAAGAAGGCCAGGAACAGCCAGAACTGGAGCCGGGCCGAATAGGTTTGCTGGCTCAGTTGGACAATGTCGAAGGTGTGGCCGCCCTGGAAGTAGAGAGCGATGATCGCTACCAGCAGCAGCACGCTGCCGGCCAGGGTGTAGAGGAAGAACTTGATGGCGGCATACAACCGGTTCGGTCCGCCCCAGACGCCGATCAGCAGATACATCGGGATCAGCATCGCTTCCCAGAAGACATAAAAGAGCACGAAATCCAGCGCGGCGAACACGCCGATCATCGCGCCTTCCATGATCAGCAGCATCGCCATGAAGCTGCGGATCCGTGATTCGATCGAACGCCAGGAAATCGAGACGCACAGCGGCATCAGGACGGTCGTCATCAAGACGAGCGGCAGGCTGATCCCGTCCAGGCCGAGGTGATAGTGCACCGGCGGCGAGGAGATCCAGACGGCGTCCTCGGCGAACTGCATCTGGCTCGACGAGGCGTCGAACAACCACCAGAGCGGGAGCGACAAGAGCAGATCGGCCAGAGTAATGCCGAGCGCGGCCATGCGGACGCTGGTCTCCTTGACGAAGAACAGCGCGGCCGAGCCGGCGATCGGAATGAGGATCAGAAATGTCAGCCAGGGAAACCCGCCCGATTGCATAGGCCCTCAAAACACCAGAAAGACTGTGACCAGAATCACCACGCCGAGCGCCATCGCCAGGGCGTAATGCTGCGTCTGTCCGCTTTGCACCAGGCGCAGCAGCCATCCGCCCCAGGCGATCCCGCGGGCCACGCCGTTCACGGCGCCATCAATGATCGCGACGTCGATGCGCTTCCACATTTCCGCCGCCGCGGTAAACGTCGGCCGGACGAAGGCCCGGTCGTAGGCTTCGTCCACGTACCACTTGTTCAGCGATCCCTCGTAGAGGCTCTTCCATTGACGGGCGAACTGGTCCGGCAGGTGGGGATTCAGCACATACACGTAGTAGGCGCCGGCGATCCCGGTGAGGCCCATCAGTGTGGCGACGATCATAATGCCGAGTCCGGCCGCCCCATGGTCATGAGGAGTAGCCCCGCCTTCGCCGTGGGCGAACACCGGCTCCAGGAACGACGGAATGCCGATGTAGCCGGCGACGATGCTCAGTACGGCCAGCACGATCAGCGGCATCGTGATGGTTTTTGACGGCTCATGAATGTGTTTGGCGTGATGCGGATCCACGTGCGACGGCCCCCAGAAGGTCACGAAGACCAGCCGGAAACTGTAGAACGCCGTCATCAAGGCTGTGAGCAGTCCAAGAATCGTGAGGATCTGTCCTAATGATCCGGATGACCAGGCCGAGACGAGCAGATCATCTTTGCTGAAGAAGCCGGCGGTCAGCGGAAAGCCGGCCAGCGCCAGCGAGCCGACGACGAATGTCCAGTAGGTGACGGGGAGCTTGTCCTTCAACCCGCCCATGTGCCGCATGTCCTGCTCATGGTGCAGCGCGACGATGACGGACCCGCATCCCAGGAAGAGCAACGCCTTGAAGGCCCCATGGGTGAGCAGATGATACATCCCTGCTGTATAGGCGCCGAGGCCGCAGGCCATCACCATGTAGCCGAGCTGGCTCACGGTGGAGTAGGCGACCACGCGCTTGATATCGGTTTGGGTGAGGGCGATCGTGGCCCCGAGGACCATGGTGGCGGCTCCGACCAGCGCGACGACGGTCATCGCGGTCGGGGACAAATTGTAGAGCGGGGCCAGCCTGGCCACCATGAAGACGCCGGCCGTGACCATGGTCGCGGCGTGGATCAGCGCCGAAATGGGCGTGGGGCCTTCCATTGCATCCGGGAGCCAAACGTGCAACGGCACTTGTGCGGATTTGCCGATCGCGCCGGTGAACAGGAGCAGGCAGATGAGCGTGAACACCGACACGTCCCAGGTGCCGCCGAAGGGGCCCAGCAGATTGATGGTCTGATTGGCGGCCTCGTGGGCGGCGGGGAAGATCTCCAGATAATTCAGCGTGCCGAAACTGGTCCAGACCAGCAGGAGGCCCAGCATGAAGCCGAAGTCGCCCACGCGATTGACGAGGAAGGCCTTGGTCGCCGCGGCGCAGGCCGAACCCCGCTCATACCAATGGCCGATCAAAAGATAGGAACAGAGGCCGACGGCTTCCCAGAAGACGAACAGCTGTAACAAATTATCGGCGAGCACCAGCATCAGCATCGAAAAGGTAAAGAGCGCGATGTAGCTGAAGAACCGCGCGTAACCCGTCTCTCCGTGCATGTACCCGATGGTATAGATATGGACGAGCGAGCTGACCGTCGTGACGAGCAACAGCATGACCGCCGTCAGGCGATCAATATAGAGCCCGATGTGAATGTCGAGCAGCCCCGAGGTCATCCAGGTGTACAGGGGCTGGGCGATCACCCTTCCTTGCGCGACTTCGATGAAGGCCGCCACGGCGAGGACCCACGACACCACGACCGCCGGGACAGCGACCAGATGCGCCCGTTCCTTGATCCGTGAGCCGGCCAGGCCGAGCACGAGGAAGGCGGCCAGGGGAAGTAATGGAATCAGCGCATACATCGTCTGGTTACCACTTCAGCAAACTGAACTCTTCCACGTTGATCGTATCTTTGGCCCGGTGCAGGGCGATGATGATGGCCAATCCCACCGCGACTTCCGCGGCGGCCACCGTGAGCGCAAAAAAGACAAAGACCTGGCCGCCGAGATCGTGGAGATGCTCGGAGAAGGCGACGAAGTTGATGTTCGTGGCGTTCAACATCAGTTCGACCGACAGCAGGATCGCGATGATGTTCCGCCGGATCAGCACCCCGACCATGCCGGTGAGGAAGACCACCGCGCTCAAGATGAGATAGTAGGTCACTGGTACGGTCATAGCGCTCCCGTGATGGGTGACGGGTGATGGGTGACAGGCATGTTATGAAGTGACGGTCTTTGCACGCTCATCACTGATCACCCCTCACTTTTCACTTCCCCAATGTCTCGTTTCGCCAGGATAATCGCGCCGATCATCGCGACCAGCAGGATCAGCGAGGCGACTTCAAAGGGGAAAAGATAGGTTGAAAAGAGCACTTCGCCGATGGCCAGGGTATTCTCGCCGCTTCCGGCCTCTGCCGGTGCGACGGATTGCGGCGCAGCCGCGATGCTGCCGGCGATCAGGACCATGAATTCGATCAGCAGCGGGACGCAGACAAAGGCGACGCTGCGCCACTGGCTGTGGTAGCGGTCGTCGCGATGGAGATTGAGCAGCATCACGACGAAGAGGTACAGCACCAGAATTGCGCCGGCGTAGACAATGATCTGGACGGCCGCGAGAAACTCGGCATGGAGCGTGACATAGAGCCCGGCGACGTGAAAAAACATCACCAGCAGGGAGAGGGCGCTATAGACGGGGTTCCTGAGCGCGACGACCAGGACGGCCGTCACGGCAATGACCCCGGCGAAATATCCGAAAAACAACTGATCCACGTCTCTCCTTGGGCGGGACGGTTGTCCCGCTCTCTCCAGGCACAGGCCGGTCACTCCCGCACCTCCCCCTGTGCGCACCCGCGGGGGAAGCCGGCTCAGCGTTCAGGCCTCAGTTCGGTTTCTGCGGCACGTGCTTGAACGCCACGTTGAAGAAGGCGACGTTCGGATGTTGCAACTCCAGGCGCTTTTCACGCACCGGGAACGATCGGTCCCCGATGGCGAGCAGCTGCTGCTTGTTCAGATGGAGTTGCCGCTTGTCGTACACGGCCCATTCAAATTCCCGGGTCATGCCGAGCGCATCGACCGGGCAGGCATCGACGCACATCCCGCAGAAGAGGCAGCGCGTCATGTCCATGTAATATTCTTTGGAGTAGCGCTTCGTCGGCTCCCCCGGCACTTCCGCGCTGACGACGCGAATGACCCGCGACGGACAGGCGGCTTCGCACAGATCGCACCCCACGCATTTCTCCGTCCCGTCGTCGTAGCGGAGCAGCGCCAGCATGCCGCGATAGTTGTCCGGCAGGGTCCGCTTCTCGTGCGGGTACTGCAGCGTGATCGGCCGGTAATGCAGCAGGTGCGACATCGTGGCCTTCATGCCCACCAACAGTTCGTAGAACGTGATGGTCTTGAGCCAGCCGATGAGGCGCTGTGTGCCGGTGGTCTGTGTCATCGTGTGCGTCGGTCGCTACTTGAACTGGTTATAGATGTACATCGCAATGGCCGTCACGACGATGTTGCCCAGCGCGATCGGCAACATGACTTTCCAGCCGAACTTCATCAGCTGATCGTAGCGCAGGCGCGGCAGCGTGGCCCGCAGCCAGAAGAACAGGAACAGGAAGAAATAGACCTTCACGGTGAACCAGGCCACGCCCTCGATCCAGGCGAAGCCGCCCAGCCCGAGTTGGGCGAGGATGGTGCCGGGATAGGGGGCATTCCATCCGCCGAGGAACATCGCGGCGGCCACGCACGAGACCAGCACCATGTTGGCGTATTCGGCGATGAAGAAGAACGCGAAGCGCATGCCGCTGTATTCCGTGAAGAATCCCGCGACCAGTTCGCTCTCCGCTTCCGGCAGGTCGAACGGCACGCGGTTGGTTTCAGCCACGGCCGAGATCACGTACACGACGAAGGCGAAAATCTGCGGGGCCGGGAAGGCAAACACATACCAGTGCCAGAATCCTCCGGCCTGGGCTTCGGTGATCTTCACGAGGCTCAGCGAGCCCGCCATGATCAGCACGCCGACGATGGCGAGTCCGACGTTCAATTCGTAGCTGATGACCTGCGCCGCCGACCGCAGTCCGCCGAGCAGCGAGTATTTGCTGTTCGAGGCCCAGCCGCCCAGGATGATGCCGTAGGCGCCGATGGAGGCGAAGGCCAGGATGTAGAGAATGCCGATGTTGATATCGCTGATCACGAATGGCTTGACGGTGATGCCGAACACGTCGATCGTTTGGTCGGGGCCGAAGGGGATGACGGCAAAGCCGATCATCGCCGGCACCATCGCCAGGATCGGGGCCAGCGTGAACATGAACTTGTTCGCGCCGGCGGGCACGATATCTTCCTTGAAGAACAGCTTCAGGCCGTCGGCGATCGGTTGCAGAATGCCGTAGGGTCCGACTTCCATCGGGCCCATCCGATCCTGCATCCATCCGAGCACTTTCCGTTCGGCGAGCGTCAGGATCATCACGGTCAACATCACAATGCCCATGACCGCAGCGATCTGGGCGAGAGACACGGCAAGGCGCAAGCCTAGTTCAGTCACGATGGCACCCCTGGATTAACGGATGACGAACATCCTCAGATTCATGGTACGAAACCCTGGCCAACGACATCGATGCAATCGCAAACGAGATACGGCGATGTCCTGATCGCGCGCGCATATTACGACACTTTCACCATGGATACCGAAGTGGCCCGGATCGAGGGCGCCTTGGTATCCGGATCGATCGCACAGTCGAACAGGGCAATGATGTCCTGCGCGAAGTGATCGGGGAACCATGCCTGCCCCTCCGGCACACGGTCAAGCACCTTGACGTCCGTGGTGACCTCGCCCCTCGCGTTCGAGAGGCAGACGCGGTTGCCGTCCACCAGCGAGAAGCGGGCGGCGTCTTGCGGATTGATCCGGAGGTAGCCCCGCCCCTCAATTTGCAGCAGCCCCTTCGCGCGCGTGGACAGTTTGCCGGAGTGAAACAGGCTTTGCGCAAGGTGGATCTGCACGGTGCCGTCCGGTCGCGGGGCCGCGGCGGTCACGTGATAGCGGGCGGCGAGATCCTGTTCAAACCCCTGCGCGAGGTAGCGGTCGATGGCCGCACGCTCGACTCTCTGCGGCACCGGCGCCGGGCCGAGTGATCCGTATCCGGGAATGAGGCTCCGGATCTCCTTGAGAATCTCCCGGCTCTCGCCATACTCCAAGGGGGTTCCCATCAACCCGGAGAGGGCAGAGAAGATTTCCCAGTCCGGGCAGCTCTCGCCGGCCGGTTCGACGGTCTTTCGAACTGCTTGCACGTGGCCTTCCGCATTGGTGAAGGTGCCGTCCTTTTCCAGCGATGAGCACACGGGCAGGACGACGTGCGCCAGGGCGGCGGTCTCGGTCAGGAAAAGTTCCTGGCACACAAGCAGGTCCAATTGTGCGAGGGATTCGCGCACGCGCATGGTCGTCGGAAGGCTGGTTATCGGATTTTCCCCGACGATAAACATGGCCTTCAGGATGCCCGCTCCGGCACGATCCAACATGTCGACCAGCGAGGATCCGCGGTTCTGAGGCGGCTCTTCCTTCCAGAGGTTGGCGACACGGTCCCGTCCGGTGCGGTCCGTGATCTCGGACGGACCCGGCAAGAACTCGGCGACCGCGCCCATTTCAATCGCGCCTTGATCGTTGTTCTCCTCCGCCAGGGGGGCGAACCCGCAGCCCGGTTGATCGAGTTTGCCGATGAGCAGCAGCAGATCGAACAGGTTCATCGCGCCGGCATAGCCCTGCTCGCCCCGGAGAAGGCCCTGTCCGGCCACGGCGACCACGCGTTTCCCGCCGGCCAGCGCTTTGGCGGCAGAAATATAGGCCTCCATGTCCATTCCGGTGGCGGCCTGGATGTCCGGCCATGCCAGAGACTGGAGCCGGGCGGTGACGGCGGTCACGTATTTCGATTGGTGCCGGGTCAGATCCGGTGCGATCAGGCCCTGTTCCACCACGGCTTTCAGCAGACCGAGCATCGCGGTCGTGAGCTGGGCCGGCGCCACGCAGAAATGATGCTGCGATAAATTGGCGATGTTGCTGATCGTGCCGACCGCAGGCCGGAGCGATTCGATCGTGACGAGCGTGGCCTGCCGTTTCTTGACGGCCTCCTTGATCTTGAGCCCGGTGATCGGATTGGTTTCCGTGATGTTCGTCCCGACCAGGAGCAGCACATCCGCCGCGGCGAGATCCTCGAAGGTCACGCTCCAGCGGGAGATGCCCTGAACCCGCCGCATCGCCTGCACGGCGTTCATGTGGCCGTAGCGGGCGCTGCTGTCGATGTTGTTCGTGCCGACCGCGAGGCGGAGGAACTTCTGGAACAGATACAGTTCTTCGTTGGTGCAGCGGCTGGTGATCAGGCCGCCGAATGCCTGCCCCCCGTGGTCCTGCTTGATGCGGCTGGCCTCGGCCGCGATGAATTCCAACGCCTCATCCCAGGTGGCCTGAACAAGGGCGCCGTTGCGCCGGATCAGCGGATGGGTCAGCCGCTCGGGATGGCTGGCGGCATGAAAGCCGAAAAATCCCTTCGCGCAGAGGTCGCCGTTGTTGCGTCCCGCGCCGTGGGCGGAATTCACTTCGATCAACTGGTTGTTCTTGGTCTGGACGGTGATCTGGCAGCCGTCGCCGCAGTAGCCGCAGATGGTATCGGCGCGTTTCAGCATCCAGGGGCGGTATTCATACATGGACAGCCGGCTGGTGATGGCGCCGACCGGGCAGATCTGGACGCAGCCGCCGCAGAATTCGCAGTCCAGCGGATGCGCCCCGAAATATTTGATCTCCGTCATCGTCCCGCGGCCGACTGGGGCCAGGGCTTTGACGTCCATGACCTCGTCGCAATAGCGCACGCAGCGCAGGCACTGGACGCAGCGGTTCATCTGGGTCTCGATGAGCGGACTGAAATATTCCTTCTGGAAGATGCGCTTGGTTTCGGCGAACCGGCTCGTGGTCGGGGTGTACTGATGGGAGAAGTCCTGCAGATCGCAGCGCCCGCCCTGGTCGCACACCGGACAGTCCAGCGGATGGTTCGCCAGGATAAATTCCAGCACCGACTTGTGCGCGTCGTTCACGACCGTCGTGGCCGTCCGGACGCTCATGCCTTCCGCCACCGGCGTGCTGCAGGCGGTCTGGAGCTTCGGCATTTTCTCGACTTCGACCAGGCACATCCGGCAATTCGCATCCGGCTTCAGCTTCGGATGGTAGCAGAAATGCGGGATCATCACCCCGACGCGGCGCGCCGCTTCGATCACGAGCGTGCCTTTCGGGACGGACACAGTGGTGCCGTCGATCGTCAAACGCACCATATCGGCGGTTCGGTCAGGCATGGATCAGTGTCGGGCTCCTGTCGACTCCGGGCGTATCAAATTGGCCGCCTCCGCCTCGCGGATGAGGGTCACGTATTCGTGCCGCCAATGTTTCAGCGTACTCATGATCGGCGAGACTTCGGCGTCGCCGAAGGCGCAGACCGTGCGGCCCGCGATGTTCTTGCACAGATCTGTGAGGGTTTCAAGGTCCTGCATCTGGCCCCGCTTGGCGACGATCCGGCGCATGGTCTGGACGAGCCAGGAACTGCCTTCGCGACAGGGAGTGCACTTGCCGCAGGACTCATGGTAGAAAAATTCCATCAGGCGGAGCGCGGCCCAGACCATGCTGGTGCCTTCCTCCATGACGGTGACGCCGCCTGATCCGAGCATCGAGCCGGCGGCCGCGACGGATTCGAAGTCCAATTTCACATCTAAATGATCGGGCGTCAGGAACGGCGCCGAGGCGCCTCCCGGGATAAAGGCCTTCAAGGGCTTGTCGGAACGCATGCCCCCCGCATGCTCGTAGACGAGTTCACGGACGGTCACGCCCATCGGCAGTTCATAATTGCCGGGACGTTTCACATGGCCGCTGACGCAGAAGACGCGGGTGCCGGTGCTCTTGGGGGGAGATCCGATTCCGGCAAACCATTCGGGGCCGCGCGTGAGAATGTGCGGCAGGTTGGCCAGCGTCTCCACATTGTTCACGACCGTCGGTTTATTGTAAAGGCCGTGCGTCGCCGGGAAGGGCGGCTTCACGCGCGGCAGCCCGCGTTTGCCTTCCAGCGATTCGAGCAGCGCGGTTTCCTCGCCGCAGATATAGGCGCCGGCCCCGCGATGAACCCACACATCGACGGTGATACCCGTTCCCAGAATGTTCCTGCCGATATAGCCGGCGGCGCGGGCTTCGCCGATGGCCTGCTCCAGGATCTTCGAGCCGAGCACCATCTCGCCTCGAATGTAGATATAAGCCGATTGCGCCCCGATGGCATAGCAGGCGAGCACGATACCTTCGAGGACCTGGTGCGGATCGCGCTCCATCAGTTGACGATCCTTAAACGTGCCGGGCTCGCTTTCATCGGCGTTGCAGCAGAGATAGCGAGGCCCCTGGTAGTCCTTGGGGAGAAATCCCCACTTGACGCCGGTCGGGAAACCCGCCCCGCCGCGCCCGCGCAGGCCGGACTTCATGACGGTACCTGTCACGTCCGTCGGAGCGATTTTGCCGAGCGTGTTCCGGAGCGCCTGATAGCCGCCGGTCTGCTCATAATCTTTGAGCGAGCCGGTATAGCCCGGCTGCATCATATTTTTCAGAAGGATGAGTTCGTGCTTGGGCATTTCAACAACCCGTTGTTCGTGAAGCGTCGCTCGTGAAGCGCGATCCTGGCCAACTCATATTTGCGAATGAGGAGATGCGCTTCACGATTCACGCTCCCGGTTTTGCCGGCTCCGGCCACAGATAGGGGCCGCTCTTCAACGCACTGGCTCCGGCGGTGCGCAGGTCGGCCAGGATGCGATCGACCTTCTCCTCCGTCAGCCGCTCGTAATAGTCGTCGTTGATTTGCATCATGGGCGCGGTGCCGCAGGCCGCCAGACATTCGACGGCGGTGAGCGTGAAGAGTCCATCCGCCGTCGTTTCGCCCGGAGCAATGCCGAGCTTGGTTTTCATCCAGCCGATGACGGTATCCGAACCCACCAGTGCGCACATGAGCGATTTACACACCTGAATGTGAAACTTCCCCACCTTCTTCAGATTCAGCATCGTGTAGAAGGTCGCCGTTTCGTAAACCTGCGGAGGCGTCAATTTCAGGATCCCGGCAATCTCCGTCATCGACGCTTCCGTGATGTAGCCCTGCTCGCGCTGCGCGAGATAGAGCAACGGAATCAGCGCCGACCGTTTGACCGGATAGCGGCTCAGAATTTCATCAATTTCAGCTCGGTACTTATCGCGCAACATATGTAGTTCCGCCTCAAGAGCCGACGGCAGATTGGTGATGGCAAGGCATGGAGCATGTGGTCCGACCCATACGCCATACGCCATTCGCCGTTCGCTTTTGTTTCATCGGTCGCACTCTCCCATCACGATGTCATAGGTCCCGAAGATCGTGATGATGTCGGAAATCAAATACCCGCGAGCCATGTGATCGAACGCGCCCATATGAATAAAGGAGGGCGAGCGGATCTTCAATCGATAAGGACGGGGGCTGCCGTCGCTGATGATGAAGAACCCCAGCTCGCCTTTCGGGGCCTCGGTGCCGCAATAGGTCTCGGCTTTCGGCGGCTTGAATCCTTGCGTAAAGATGATGAAATGATGGATCAGGCTCTCCATGTCCCGCATGACCAGCTGTTTGGGCGGCGGGATATACTGCGGCTCGTCGGCGATGATGGGGCCGGACGGCAACAGGTCGAGGCATTGCGCGATGATGCGCGCGCTCTGGCGCATTTCCTCCATCCGCACCCAATACCGGTCGTAGGTGTCGCCGTTCTTGCCGATCGGCACTTCCCAATCGACCTTGTCGTAGACCCCGTAGGGCTCCATCTTGCGAATGTCGTAGGCCACGCCGGACCCGCGAAGGGTGGGCCCGGTGAGCCCGAAATTGATCGCGTCCTCTCCGGAAATCACGGCCACGTTCTTGGTCCGGCCCAGCCAGATGCGATTGGAGGCGATCAGCGAATCATATTCGCTCACCTTCTGGGGGAACGTCTCGAGGAATGTCTTGAGCCGCAGCACGAGATCGGGCGTGAAGTCGCTGTCGACGCCTCCGATCCGGTAGTAGTTCAGCGTGAGGCGCGCTCCGCAGAGTTTCTCGAACATGTCGAGCAGAATCTCGCGCTCGCGGAACGTCCAGAAGAACACGGTCATGGCGCCGATATCGAGAGCCTGCGTCCCCAGCCAGAACAGGTGTCCGATGATGCGCTGCATCTCGGCAACGATAGTGCGGATATATTCCGCCCGTTCCGGGACGGTGATCCCGAGCAGCTTCTCGACCGCTCTGACATAGGCATAGTTATTGGCCATCGCACAGACATAGTCGAGACGGTCGGTATGCGGGATAACCTGCATATAGGCCAGGCCCTCGGCGAGTTTTTCCACACCGCGGTGGAGATAGCCGAGGTCGGGCGTCGCTTTCACGATCCGTTCGCCGTCGAGCTCCAAGACGACGCGCAAGACGCCGTGGGTGCTGGGATGTTGCGGGCCCATGTTCAACAGCAGCTCTTCCCGCCGGCGTGTTCCGGTGGTGCCGGGGCTTGCGCGGAAGGGTTTCTTTTCGGCCTCGGTAAACTCGCTCCCGGTCGTCTCTTCGGGCGCTTCGTCCAGGCGCGGGATGAAATCGAACTGGCTGCGCCAGCCCCGGCCCTCCGCCGGAAAATCTTTCCGGAGCGGGTAGCCCTCGGTATAATCTTCCGGCATCAGAATCCGGCGCAGGTCCGGGTGGCCGGTAAACGTAATCCCCATCATGTCGTAGACTTCACGTTCGAGGAATTCCGCGCCCCGCCACACGCCGGTGACGGACGCGATGGACGGGTTGTCCTCCGGCAGGCGGGCTTTCAGGCGGATCCGGAGCCCCTGCGGCAGCGAGAGCAGCTGATAGATGACTTCGAAGCGGTCCTGGTCCGACGGGTAGTCGGCCGAACAGATATCCGTAATATGGTCGAAGGCCATGTCGGGCGCGTCGTGGAGATAGCGGGCGACCTGGAGGATCGCGGAGGCGCGCACCCGAGCGGACAGCTCTCCGCGACTCTCATCGAGATCGACGGACAGAATGGCGTCCGGGAACTGTTTTTGTAGCCGTTCAGCCAGGTCTTGCAGCATTACTTCACAAAGACTTTTTCGCGTTGAATCTTTTCTTGCAGTTTCAACAGCCCGTCGAGCAGCGCTTCCGGCCTCGGCGGGCAGCCCGGCACATAGACATCCACCGGCACAATCTGATCGACGCCCTGCACGACTGCGTAGCTGTTGTAATGGTTCCCGGACGTCGCGCAGGACCCCATCGAAATGACGTACCGGGGTTCGGGCATCTGATCGTAGATGCGGCGAATGACCGGGGCCATCTTGCGTGACACCGTGCCGGCCACGATCATCAGGTCCGATTGACGGGGAGAGGCGCGAAAGACGCCGGCTCCGAACCGGTCGAGATCGTAGCGGGACGACACGCTGGCGATCATTTCAATCGCGCAGCAGGCCAGTCCGAAGGTCATCGGCCAGAGCGCCGATTTCCGGGACCAATTCACGACCGCGTCGAGATTCGTCGTGATGATATTGGCTTCGAACTGCCGTTCTAAAAAGCTCATAAGTCCAACTCCAGGCTAGGGGGGAGAGGCTTGGGGCAAGGGGGGCATCCCCTCTAGCCTCGTGCCTCTCGCCTAATCCCATTCGAGAGCGCCTTTTTTCCAGGCGTACCAAAATCCCACAACCAGGATGCCGATAAACATGGCCATTTCGGCCAGCCCGACAAAGCCCAATTTGTTGAACGCGACGGCCCAGGGAAACATGAACACAATTTCGATGTCGAAGATCACGAACAGCATCGCGATGATGTAGTACCGCATCGGGAACTGCACGCGCGCATCCTGGAAGAGCGGACTCCCGCTCTCATAAGGGGCCAGCTTGGCGCGGTAGGGGCGGCTGGGTCTGACAACCCATCCGGCCAGCAGCGACACGGCGCCGAAGGCAATCGCGACTCCGATAAACACCAGAATCGGAACGTAATTCGCCGGCATTGCCGCGTTACCCATGGATGCCCCGTGAGGAGTGAAGAGTGATGGGTAATGCGGTGTTAGTTATTGAGTGAACCATACGGTTTCCAATGATTTCTATGCCGCGGATGGTACGGCCAGGGCTGTGCCGAAGAACGGCTTGAACGCCAGGGCGTCAAGGGTCGGGGCGGCGATCCCCTTGTGCTGAATCAGCACTTTGAATGTCCGGCCCATGCCTTCGGGTCTCATGAGATGGATGGCGGCGCGAAACTCGGGCCCTTCGGGGTCCATGTGCGCGACCATCTCTTCCACCCCCAGCCCCATCAAAAAGCTCATCTGGTTTGTAAATCCTGTGACGTGCAGTCCGTGCTCTTCCCCGACTGTAGCCAGGGTGGAGAAATCCACATGTGCGGTCATGTCCTGCTGACCGACCCGGACATAGGGATCCTCGTTCGTCATCTGCGAGTAGTAACAGAGCAGTGTGCCCTTCGCCCGGTCTGGTCCGTACAGATCCTGCGCCGTGTGACCGTAATCGATCGTAATGGCAAGGCCGCGGTCGATCGCGCGGGAGACCTGGGCCATCCAGCGGACGGCCTCAAGGTTGACCTCGGTCTGGTAGCCGTCAGGAAGCGAGAGGTTCAGCCGCGCCAGATAATCCTGTATCGCGGGGGAGGACAGCGGCCGGAGACGTTCGACGAAGCGAGCGCCGTCGTAGTCCACATAGATTTCCCGAATCTGTTCCTGTTCGACCTGAATCCGGTGGACAGGGAAGGCATCGGGTAATTCATTGCTGAAGAAGAGCCCTGTGATGCTGCCTGGTTTAAGATCAGCAAGGCTCTCAACCCACGTGATGCGGCCGGGTTCGACTAACCCATGGAGCAGGTTGGCGCGTTGCAGGTCCCGCATGGCGGGGCTGCGCTCGATCAGCACGTAGCGCAGGCGTTGGCTGAACGAGTCATCGGCCTGCGTGCGACAGGCTGAGAGGAAATGTTTGGCGAGCAACCCTTTGCCCGGGCCCATCTCGACAACCGTGAAGGGATCGGGGTGGCCCAGGAGCTTGTCGAGCTGCCTGGCCTGCTTCGCCAGCGCCTGGCCAAGAATCGGATGCACGTCTGAGCTGGTATAGAAATCGCCCGACCAGCCGATCCGTTCAGCGCCAGACTCAGGCGGACGCATGTAGTAGCCGAATTGCGGGTGATAGAGCGCCAGCTCCATAAACCGCACAAACGGGATGGGACCCGACGTGGCGATTTCGGAGGTGATGGCAGCAATAAGTTCTGGGTGCCCTATCGACACAGACAAATCCCTTCGTCCGCGGGTAAAGCTTCAGCGGGAACACCAATACATAGATAGGTGCAAGGCATCTATCCGAATCGGCGTGCCAAAAGTGGGGTAGAGTAGCCTCGCGGCCTGCGCTAAGTCAAGGCGAAATCAGAGGGAATAGCGGTCTGTTGGATGGAAATTTCAGGAGAAAAGTCGGCCGAGCGCCGGAGCGCTTTTGAACAAGTCTGCCCGGCGCCACGGGGAGGCTAGGCCCCGTGGCACTTCTTGTATTTCTTGCCAGATCCGCAAGGGCAGGGGTCGTTGCGGCCGATTTTGTCATCTGCGCGTTGCGCTGCCTGGGGTGCGACCGGTTCGTCGCCCCGGTTCAACGTGAGTTTCGGCTGAGGCCGGGCGATCACCGGCGGGGGAGGCGGCGCGGCTTGTTGTTGTTCAGGAGCTTCCTGCCTCACGGCCTGCACCCGGAAGAGTCGTTCGAGCGCGTCGGATTTGACCCGCTGCATCATGCCGGCAAAGAGATCGTAGCCTTCGCGCTTGTATTCGATGAGCGGATCCTTCTGCCCGTACCCCCGGAGGCCGATGCCGTCGCGCAGGTGGTCCATGCCCAATAAGTGGTCCTTCCAGTGGTGGTCGATCACTTGCAGCATGAAGGTCTTTTCCAGGAAGCGCATGAGTTCCGAAGAGAGTTCCTGCTCTTTCCGCTCATAGGCCTCAAAGGCGAGTTTCTTCAGATCTTCCCCGAGTGCGTCGCGGCCCAGGTCGCGGAGCGAGTCGCCGCCGTCGTGCTTGCCGTGGGTGATGTCGAGGCCGAACTGGCCGTGCATCATCTCCACGAACCCCTTCATGTCCCATTCTTCCGGATACTGTTCCGGGGGGCAGTAGATGGTCATGGCGGAGTCGATCGTCTCGGTGATCATATCGAAAATATCGTTCTTCAGATTCTCCCCGGCCAGCACGGCGTGGCGGTGCTGGTAGATCACTTCCCGCTGCTTGTTCATCACGTCGTCGTATTCGAGGAGCTGTTTCCGGATCTCGAAGTTGTGCCCTTCGACTTTCTTCTGCGCGTTCGCAATCGCGCGGGTGACCATGCCGTGTTCGATCGGCACGCCTTCTTCCATGCCCAGCTTCAGCATCAGCTGTGAGACGCGCTCCGAGGCGAAGATCCGCATCAGGTCGTCCTCGAGCGAGAGATAGAAGCGGGAGGAGCCGGGATCGCCCTGGCGGCCGGCGCGGCCGCGGAGCTGATTGTCGATGCGCCGGCTTTCGTGCCGTTCGGTGCCCAGGATGTGGAGCCCGCCCAGCGCGACGACTTCCTGCTTGTCCCGCTCGCAGTCCGCCTTGATCTGTTCGTAGACTTCCAGCTTTTTCTCTTCCGGCAGGTTCTCTTCCCGATAGAGCACTTGCTTGAAGAGGAAGTCGGCATTGCCGCCGAGGAGGATGTCGGTGCCGCGGCCGGCCATATTCGTGGCGATGGTGACGGCGCCTTTGCGTCCGGCCTGGGCGACGATTTCCGCTTCCTTTTCGTGAAACTTGGCGTTCAGCACGTTGTGCTTGACGCCGTTCCGGCTCAAGAGGCCGGAGAGCCGCTCGGACTTCTCAATCGAAATCGTGCCGACGAGGACCGGCTGGCCCTGCTGGTGGCATTCCTTGATTTCTTCGACGATCGCGGCGAATTTCTCTTTTTCCGTGCGGTAGACGACGTCCGCATAGTCCAGCCGGATCATCTTCCGGTTCGTCGGGACGACGTTGACGTCGAGGTTGTAGATCTTCGCAAACTCGCCCGCTTCCGTATCGGCGGTTCCGGTCATGCCGGCGAGCTTCTTGTACATGCGGAAATAGTTCTGGAAGGTGACGGAGGCCAGCGTCTGGTTTTCGTTGGCGATCTTCACGCCTTCTTTGGCTTCCACGGCCTGGTGCAGCCCGTCGCTCCAGCGGCGGCCCGGCATGAGGCGCCCGGTGAACTCATCGACGATGATGACCTCGCCGTCTTTCACCACGTAGTCCACGTCGCGCTTGTAGAGGGTATAGGCCTGGAGGGCCTTCACCACATGGTGGACCAGATCCATATGGGCCGGATCGTAAAGGTTTTCCACACCGAGCAGCTTTTCGACGCGCACGTTGCCGTCTTCTGTCAGCGACGCCGTCTTCGTCTTTTCTTCGATCGTGAAGTCCCGCTCCGGTTGCAGCTGCGGGATGATCGAGTTGATGCGGTAATAAAGGTCGGTGGTTTGATCCGTCGGTCCGGAGATGATCAAAGGCGTTCGCGCTTCGTCGATCAGAATGCTGTCCACCTCGTCGACGATGGCGAAATTCAGCTCGCGCTGCACGCACTGGCTCAGGTCGCTGACGATCAAATTGTCGCGCAGGTAATCGAACCCGTATTCGTTGTTGGTGCCGTAGGTGATGTCGGCGCGATAGGCTTCCTGTCTGGTGCAGGGCCGCAACGATTGCAGCCGCTTGTCCGAGGCCTCGTAAGAGGGATCGTAGAGAAACGAGGCATCGTGCTGGATGATGCCGACCGACAGTCCGAGCGCATGGTAGAGCTGGGCCATCCATTGCGCGTCGCGCTTGGCCAGATAGTCGTTGACGGTCACGAGATGGACGCCCTTGCCTTCAAGCGCGTTCAGATAGATGGGCAGGGTCGCCACCAGCGTTTTCCCTTCGCCGGTCTTCATTTCAGAGATACGGCCCCGGTGCAGGATCATGCCGCCGATGAGCTGGACGTCGAAGTGCCGCATGTTGAGCCTGCGGCGTGACATCTCACGGCAAACGGCGAAGGCCTCTGGAAGAATGTCGTCGAGGGTCTGGCCATCAGCCAGGCGCTTCTTGAATTCCTGGGTCTTGTCCACCAGAGCCTGGTCGGATAAGGGCGTGAGGCCGGACTCCAGGTCGTTGATGCGGGCCACTGTGGGCATCAACGCCTTGATTTCACGATCATTCTTACTGCCGAAGACGAGATTCAGGACTTGAGTCAGCATAGACGACGTATTGTAATCGTAAGGGTGATCAATGCGGGAGAGGTCGATCTACCACGCAAATCTACGGGGGCAGTATACAGCAAAATTTTCCCGAATCCTATCAGGAAGAAGAGAAGGGATTGCCTGCGGGTCCGCCTTGACTCTGCGCGGGCCAACCGGCTAGCATACCGCCCTGTTAGTGGGCTCGTTCTCTTTCCATATCGGTGGGTCTCATGATGCGTCGCGTGTCCGCCATCCTCGCGGTTCTTCTGGTCCTCTGTATTGTGGGGATCAGCGGCGTTGCGTCGGCCCAATCCGTCCTTCACGAAAGCCACCATAATAGTCACCATCAGGCGGCCACTCACGGATCAGCCTTCTGTTCCTGGATGTGCGCGGCCGGACAGGCGTACGATACGTCAATTGTTTCACTCGCCCACACATCAGTAGCGATTGCGCTCATTCAGCCTTCCTCTTCGCAGTATCTCCCTAGCGTTTCCACCTCTCTTCGATCTCCTCGCGCGCCCCCCGTTCCCGTTGCCTAATCCCGCTGCCCGTTGTTCCGTTTTTAAAGCATCGTCGTTGAACCGGTGATCTTCCGCCCATGGCGGAAAGGCCGGAGCCCAAGGAGACGCTATCATGATCAGCACTCGATCCCGCCGTTATGTCGTCGCATTCAGTTTGGCTGTCTGGCTTGCCGGAGCCGTGGGATTGTCCCAGTCCTGGAGCATGGGGTCGCGCGTTCCGACGGTCGGGATGCCGGTCGATGAGTTCCGCCTCGTGGACCTCGACGGCAAGACGCACAGTCTCAGCGAGTACCGCGGGAAAGTGGTGCTGGTGAATTTCTGGGCCACCTGGTGCAAGCCCTGTACGACTGAAATGCCGGCCATGCAGGCCAGCTTCGACAAGCTGCGTGACAAGGGCTTTGTCGTGTTGGCCATCAACGAGCTCGAAGACGATGCCAAAGTACGCGAGCACATTAAACAGTATGGCCATACCTTTCCTGTCTTGATGGATCGCGACAATAAGGTCGCCAACCAGTTCGGCGTGTTCGGGCTGCCGGTGAGTGTATTCATCGATCCGCAAGGGCGCGTGCAGGAATACATCAAAGGCGGCCTGCTGACGGAACAGATGATCAACGACGTGGTTGCGAAGATTCAGAAACAGGAACCAGTAAGAGCGGCGTCTTTGCGGTAGCGAGTATGACAAGGGCTATTCAGCGATTAAGCATTGGGGTCTTGGCAGCCTGGTTGCTGCTGCTGAGCGGGATGGTGTATCCGCAGCTCGCGGCTCATGCTTCTGAGCATGCCCATCACGCTGCGACCACCCATGCGACGGCTCTTTGTTCGTGGCTCTGTGCAGCCGGGCAGACGGCGGAGGACGCGGCGCTGCTGAGCCTCCTGGTAGTGTCCGTGACCTCGCCTGCGTTCCACCCTCAATACTGTGCGTTCTGCAAACAGTTTGTTGTGATCAGTGTGTCTCGCGGCCCTCCGTCCGTTCTCGCCTCTTAGCAATCTGAAATTTGTTCCCGACGTAAGCGTAGTGATGGTCGATGACGGCTCGTTGTCGGCCGTATCGCATGGCCTGGCGCGATTCAGGACGCCATGGCTTTGCGGGTCTTATGAACCGTTCTGTCATGAGGAGTGTTCTTATTATGTCGAAGGTAGTTCAGCGAGCCAGTATGTCCCTCGGTCTTTGCGCCTTATTTGTGTTGGCCATGGTGCTCGGGCCAGTCCGTTCATACGCGGCCTGCGGCGCGGTCAGTTGTTTCGTCACCATCGGGTCGCAGCAGCAAGTGCCTCAGGAAGGTCTGCTGACGACGAATTTCATCTACAGCTATACCCCGATGACGTTGCCGAGCGGGAGCACCGGTATCATCGCCGAGGCGGATCAACGTACTCATCGGATCATTCCCGGTCACCATCGGGAACTCTCGACGATTACGAATAGTTATACGCTTGACGCGAATTACGGGATCACGGACCGGCTCGGTATTCAGGTGACGCTTCCGTACCTAATCCGGAACCATGACCACTATCATGTGCATCACGGTCAGGATGAGGACCTCTCTCAATTCAGCGATAAGGGGATCGGTGATATGCGGATCACGGCGAAGTACAATGTGCTCCCCTCGATCAGAAGCATGTTCGTGGTCGGAGCCGGTGTAGAGCTTCCCACCGGCGACACGAATGAGGTTGATAAACTAGGCCAGGTGCTTGAGCCTTCCGGACAGCTTGGGCGTGGCCAGTTCGGGTTAGTGGGTTCTATGTACCAGGGGTATGAGTTGATCCCCCATCGGTTGAATGAGTTTGTCTATGCCAGCTATCGCCACACATTTAAGAATAACGATGACTATCAATTTGGTGACGAATACATTCTCAATGCCGGG
Organism: Nitrospira sp. NS4; assembly: GCF_049546785.1. Lineage (NCBI taxonomy): Bacteria > Pseudomonadati > Nitrospirota > Nitrospiria > Nitrospirales > Nitrospiraceae > Nitrospira > Nitrospira sp. NS4. The sequence continues at coordinate 247,905 of NZ_JBMWAN010000003.1, forward strand.
CTCAATGCTGTTCCGGTCGAATCTCTCCCCTGGCTCACGATTACAGCTCAATTGAATTATCGGTACATGGTGCACGACAGTATGTACGCAACTATGGGTTCAGGCCCGCTGATGGATCAAGCAGTGCCGAACACCGGGTCCTCCTGGTTCGGGATTTCTCCCGGTGTGCTCGTGAGCTTTGCCGACACCTGGCAAGGCTATTTCATGGCGCAGGTCCCGCTGGTGCGCGATGCCAATAACAATCTTTCTCAGGGCACAACATATACCATCGGGCTGACCAAGTATTTCCAGTTGGGCAAGAAAGCATAGCCCCTCGAAAGTTCGTATCGAGGCGAGGGTTATACATAGTGGACACTTTATTGGCTAGCACTTCATGCGGTTGATCTCCTTCTTTGCATGGTCCGATCACGGCATACCGGAGTAAGAGGCTGATCCAAGGTTCATGAAATGGATGTCAGAGGGGGGCAGGGCAGCCTGCCCCTGAGACTGTCGCTTTGAGCAGGGAGAAGACCATGAATAAACCGCTTGTACGGGTCGAAGAGGCGGCGGAATTGTTGGCCGTCAGCCGGTGGACGATCTACCGCTGGGTGGAGCAGGGCCGGTTGGAAGGCAGCAAAATCGGCCGTGGCAGCCTGCGGGTGTTTACCCGCTCAATCGAACGGCTGGTCGAGCAAAACCGGATCGACGATTTCCAGCCGGGCGTCCTTTCATCTGAACGGAACTCCCGGAGCGGCGCTTCAGCGGGGCATGCAGTCGCCGCCCATTAGCATCATCGCGATACCGGCGGATGTGTGTAGCATCCGTCGGTATCCATCAGTAGACGATTTCTGCCAAGTGGCGTAGATAGCTTGTATGACCAGGTATCGAGCCAGACACCTCATCGGGGCGGTCGCCTGTATCACCGCAGTGGTCTATCTCACGCTGGCCGCGGTCGCGGCCGGATGTCTGTTCATGCATGCCGAAGGGCATGAGCATCATGCGCACGATGCAACTCATTCTCCTCTCTGTGCCTGGTCTTGCCAGGCTACGTCCAGCACCGCACTGATCTCCGATCCTTACCAACTCACGGTATGGAATGTGGTGAGTGTGACGATCCTGCATCCGGTACCTCTCCACGCTGATGCTGCGGCTGAATTGCTTCAGTGTCGTGCTCCACCCCGTCTGCTCGCTTCGTAATCGTTATCGTTCACAGAACATTTCTTCATGGCTCTCTGCCTGACGGCGGGGAATCGGCCGACTGTCTGGAACGGCGGGCGGCGCAGAGGTCTCAGCCGGGCGCCGGTCAGGGCGCAGGGTCTGTTTCCGGATTCCCGGTACATGACCCTGGCACGGCAGCCATGTTGTTTCCACGGTGTCGCAAACGACCGGAGGAGGACGAATGAGCAGCGCACCATTCTCTTGGGTGGTCATGATGGCGGTCAGTTTCTGTATCCCGGCCTATGCGGAGACACATCAGGAATCTATTCCATCCGCCGGCCAGGGCGGTGAGGCCGGGATGAGCCATGTCATTGTTCAGATCGGGGGGCGGTACTGCGAGTACCATCGAGAAGAGGTCGAAGGCGCGCTTCGGAGGTTTCCCGAAGTTCAGGAGGTCAAATTCCTGAACGACCACGGCACGGTGCTGGTGCGGTATCAGGTTGGGGCGGTTCCGCCGGCTCAGTTGGCGGCGTCGGTCGAGATGGCCCTGGCTTCAGGGATCGGCTGCAAGGCGTGGGTGGATCTGGGAGGGGCGCAACATGCGAAATCGTAGGGGGCTGGCGTCCTCGAGTCGGGTGCTCCCCAGCGATCGCATAGGTGCGGTGGAGGACTGAGGCATGTATGTACCGCTGCTGCGAGTGCAAGAGGCCGCGCACTTGCTGAAAGTCAGCAAGTGGACGATCTACCGCTGGGTCGAGGAGGGTCGCCTGGAGGCGACGAAGATCGGTCGCGGGAGTTTGCGGATTTTCCGCTCGTCGTTGAACGGACTCATCGAAAGTCAGCGTACCGATCAGGCGGGTCTTGAGCCGGATGGGCGTGGTGAGGTCGTTCACTTGCGGTCCCGTGTCGGGACACGTGGATGAATCGGAATCGGGTCTGGTGGTTGTGCACCCTTCTTCCAGGCCTGTCCGGGGAGTCGGAGGTGGCCTCCCTCCGAGTCCCCGGCCCTTCGGGGAAAGAAAGGATGAGGTGATCTATGGCGGTCATGATATCTGCAGTCCCAGCAGTCTCCGAGCCCGTCACGTTGGGGGAACGGCTATCCGATTCCTGGCTCCACGTGGTGGTTGTGCGCCTCCTGGTGGTGTCTTTGACGATCACGCGTCGCCGGCACACGCGGTCCGTTGGCATGGGCAGAGGGTTACCCAAAGGGTATCGCGCCTGGCCCATGCTGGATTCCGGAGCGGGCCCGTCGGAGCCCGGGGTGTTCCACCGATTCTATGTCTGTCCCAAGGGATCGGCCACCGTCGATGAGGAGACGTTTCCTGTCGGTACAGTGCTGGTGGTCGAGACCTATCGTCCGTGTGGGGCCGACCGATCCCCCGATGTGGCGGTGGGGGCTCCTCGCGAGTTGCACTCGATCTTTGTTATGGGAAAATTTGCCAGTCTGCAAGTCTGCTCCGGCGGCCATGATGGACAGGGGGGCTGGTCCTATGCGACGTACGACGCCGACGGCCGGCTCCCGGTTGATTGTGCAGCGGCCTCCGGCACCGGGCGTGTGACGGCGCTGGCCGGGAATGCGCATGTGCAAGAAACCATCAAGCATGCCAAGGAAGCCATCGCGCATGAAAAGGAAGCGATTACGCATCTGGAAGAAGCCGTGAAGGGCAGCACGGATCCCCATGCGAAGGAAGCCGTGAAGCATGCGGAAGAATCTCTGGCGCATGCCGAGCAGGCAGAGAAATCCGCCAAGGGCAAGTAGAGCAAATAGTAGAAGATTCGTCGCGGGTCTCCTTCGTCCTTCTCCTTATCTCAGGCACGGCCATCGCCTTGATGGCCGTGCCTGCTTGCGTGAAGTCCATTTCCGGTTCGTCGCCTCCTTCACACTCGTTGACCGCCTGACTTTCGGCCCTCTTTCAAAAGATTCAACCTTCTGGTGCAGCCATGTGCATGTATGAGTGCGGGTCGGTAGACAGCCTTTCGGGGTGTGGATACAGTGCCGCGTCATTGGAGAGGATGCTGTGCGCTTCCTGATTGCCCTGATAATCAGTTGCCTGTCTCTATCGATCGGTCTTGCCGTCGCGGCGTCTGATAGTCCGCTGGAACGGTTGCTTCGCCTGCAGGTCTTCAATCAAGCCTTCGAAGGTTTCGACTATTACCACGTGACCATCGAAGATGATCGGCCGCAGGCCGACGGGTCACGGGAGGTGACGGCGGTGGCGAGCGGAAGATTCCTTGAGAGCACGAAGCGCATAAAAGTGCGTTTGCTGATTGTCGGAGACCAGGTGCTCGGCGGGCAGGTGCTGGAAGGAATTGGATTGCCGCCCTGTCTTGCGCCCGGGCAGAGTCGTACGTCTTAATCGTGCGTAATTACAGGAGGAGGTCGCGTATGTTGCGGAACGTGTGTCTCGGTCTCGCGGGGTGTGCCAGTGCGCTGGTCATGGTGTCCGGTGCGTGGGCCTTACAATCGGGAGGCGTTGAAATCGGCGATCTGCAGACCGGGTCGGTAGTCGGGCAGGCGTTTAAGGAATTGCCGGTCGATCTCGATATCTACGCGACCGAGGTTGGAGCGTTGAAGATTCTGTACCCGCCGACGGCCGTCTTGGATCTGAAGAATCGACCGGGCACTCCGGTGTTGATGCGGGTCACTAACAAGTCGGGCGTTGAGCGCGGGTTTCATATGACGGCGGCGGAGAATCAATCGGCGCCGACGGTGTTGAATGTGATGATCACGCTTAAGCCTGGAGAGACGAAGTATATCGGCATTCCGACGAGCGATCTCTTGTACGCTGCCGGCGTGACGTTCTCGTACAAAGATCATCTCAATCCGAAAGAGCCGGATGGCAAGCTGGTGCTGATCAAGTAAGGTCTCCGACCGGGCCCGGCATCCGGCGCGGCGACCTTCGTGGTCGTGCGCGGATCGCAGCGGGTCCTGGAGGGGGGGCAAATGATTTGTTATCTGGGGTGGCCCTAAGTACTGGAATTTTCAGGGGTGCAAAAAAGGCGTAGGGGCATTAATTTGTTCGCTAAGATTATCTGCTCTTTTCTCATGCCGTAATGACTTGTTCTCTGGCGTTTCAGCCAATCGGGGTAGCCCGGATAGCGCGAGCATAATATGGCGGTTACGGTAAGCAATGAGTGTTCTTGGGAAGCCTTCGGCATTCCGGAGGCTTTCCCCTTGCTGCACCGATTCTGAAAATGGCTGTTTCTCGAGTCGACTCTAACGTGTGAGTAGCCACGTCTCGGCAACAGAGGTACGAACAAATGCTCGGGCGGTTTAATAGGCTCATAAGACCAAGTGGTCCTCCATCAAGCAACGGACCGTAGATCGAGACGGCATCTTCACGGCGCGGAGAAGGGTGGTGAAGTTATCTTAGTGCCGGAAGTCCCCCTCAAGTCACCCAAGAGGATGTCCAGGACGGACCTGCGCGAGACTTACTCCTTCAGCGGATCACCGCACAGATGTCCCGAACGAGCCCGCGCAACCAGCGATGCGCTTGATCGGCATCCAGTCTCGGGTGCCAGAGCAATGAAACTGTGAACTCCGGCATGGAGACCGGAAGCGGAAAGCTATGCATTCCGGCACGCAGGTTTCCGGTGTGGCGTTCGGGCACCGTGGCGATCAGGTCGGAGGCCCGAGCCAGGCCCAGCGCGGTGGAAAAGCCACCGACAATCGTGACGATTTCCCGCTCCAGCCCTAACGGCTTCAAGGCTTCATCAATCGGTCCCCTGGCGAAACCGTCCCGCGAGACGCAGATGTGCCTGCCGGCCGCATAACGGGAGGGCGTGATCTTTCCCTTGCTCAGCGGGTGCCCCTTTCGCACGACGCCAATGTAACGGTCTCGGAACAATACCTGTACACGCAGCTCCGGAGCCGTCGTCTTCTCCACAACACCTGTTTCCAGATCGACGGTGCCGTCGCGAAGCGGCGCGCTGTCTTTGTTTGGCTTCTGCACGAAGCGCAGCCGCACGCCGGGCGCCTCGTCGCCGACACGAGCAATGAGGTCCGGTCCGAAGTTCTCCACAAAGCCTTCGCTCGTCCGCAACGTGAATATTCGTTCTATCTGCTTGAGATTGAGCTTCTCGGCAGGTCGCAGAACCGCTTCTCCATCCTGCACGAGCTGACTGACTCGTTCGCGGAGCTCGAGCGCCCGGGGCGTGGGAACGAGACCCCGTCCGGCCCTGACCAGCAGCGGATCGCCCGTCGCCTCACGTAATCGCGCCAGCGCCCGGCTCATCGCCGACGCACTAAGCCGCAACCGTTGGGCAGCACGCGTCACGTTGCCTTCCGCGAGCAGCACATCCAGGGCGACAAGCAAATTGAAATCGGGTCGCGCCATGCATTGATCGTATCGAGATATGGCGTCAAACGCAATCATAATGTGCAATCAGTGCGTCTTCCGCCATATGTGCAGGTTACTTATACTTCGGACCATCGATTGAACCGGGTCCATCCACTCCGAACTGAAAGGGAACACATGGCTAACAATTCGCTGGAAAAGTTTGTTGAGGGGGTGAGGCAGATTTGGGGGCCTCTTACCTCCGAACTGGTCACAGGATGTCGCCAGCATTTGGAGGAACTCGTCAAAGCGTCATCCACAGAGGAATGGTTGGCGGCGCTGCACTGGGAAGCTCCGGCCTACCACGAACTGTACCGGGATCCGGCACATAAGTTCGTGCTGTTGGCCCACACGGAACAGGCGGGGCTCTACAGGCCACCCCATGATCACGGCAGAGGGTGGGTCATCTATGCCATCCAGCAAGGCGAAATCGAGATGGGAACCTATGCTCGGATCGAGGCCCCGGACGCGAGCGTGAAACTCGTGAAAAGGAATTCCACGCTGGTCCGTCCCGGACAGGTCCAGGTGTATCTGCCCGGAGATATTCACGACACACGGTGCATCTCCGGGCCCGCACTGCTATTCCGCTTTACAGAGCGTGATCTGAAGAAGGAGGACACAGAGGAACACAGAGTGACGAGATATGTTGAGCGGGACGGCGGCTGGACTTTAGGGGCGCCGTGATCATGCCCTTTACCCAAGCCATAGGACGCCGTTTGGCCTCGATATACATCGCGTTCAATGTGTCTTCGTCCATGCCCCGCGGATCGACATCGCCCGCGCGAGACAGTGACCGCAAGGATGTACGATCCGCAGGGCATCCCGATGACGCCATCTCGGGGCTGGGCGAGCCAAGGCGCACGGTCGCGATCGCCTCCGTGCTGGCTGCCATGGTGCTCGTGGTGCTGGACGCGGCCGTTGCAAACGTCGCGCTGCCCACGATCGCGCGATCGCTGCATGTGACGGCAGCCATGTCCGTCTGGGTCATCACCGCCTACCAGACCGCCCTGTTGATGGCCCTGCTACCCTGCGCCGCGCTCGGGGAAAGCCTGGGCTATCGCCGGGTCTTCACGGCGGGTGTTGCGCTGTTCACGGGAGCGTCCGTATTGTGCGCGTTGTCGCCGTCCCTGTCTTGGCTCGTCGCGGCCCGTTTCCTCCAGGGGCTCGGGGGCGCCGCCGTCATGGCGCTCGGCGTCGCGCTGCTGCGCGTCGTGGTTCCACATCGGCAGCTCGGCAATGCTATCGGGTGGAACGCCCTTGCAGTTGCGCTGTCGTCTGCCGCCGGTCCGGCGATCGGCGCGGCGGTCCTCTCAGCCGCAAACTGGCACTGGCTCTTCGTCGTCAACCTACCCTTGGGTGTGTTGGTGCTACACGCCACCCGCGCGCTGCCAGATGTCGGCGGGACGGCACGTCGGCTGGATCTGTTCAGTGTGGCGTTGAATGCCGGAGCCTTTGCGTCGTTGGTCATTGGCACGGAGCTGCTCCCAACCAGACCGGCGCTGGCTGCCGTCCTGCTCGCCGCAGCAACCCTTGAGCTGGTGGCGCTGGTTCGGCGGGAAATGCCGAAGGAGGCGCCACTGATCCCGCTCGACTTGCTCCGCGCCGATTCATTCCGGTTTTCGGTGATCGCCTCGGCTTGTTGTTTTGCTGGGCAGACCGCGAGCATGGTTGCGCTGCCTTTTTACCTGCAGCACGGGCTTGGGCAGGACACGTTGATGGCCGGGCTGTATATGACGGTCTGGCCGTTGACCGTGGCTATCGCTGCCTCGTTCGCGGGCCGGCTCGCGGACCGCGTGCCGACCGCCTGGCTTGGTGCCGCAGGCGGTTTGTGTCTCGCGACTGGGCTCGGGGCTGCCGCACTGTGGCCGCTGAAGGGCGACACGCTGTTGCTCGTACCGCCCACTATGCTGTGTGGCCTCGGTTTTGGCCTCTTTAATGTGGCCAACAACCGCAACATGTTCCTCTCGGCACCAAAGGATCGAAGTGGCGCTGCGGGAGGGATGCAGGGCACCGCCCGGTTGTTTGGGCAAACTGCTGGTGCGGTTATCATGGCCCTGCTCTTTACCCTCACATCCCCCGATGCAGCACCTCAGATCGGTCTTGGGATCGGAGCGATGTTGACGTTTGTAGCAGGCCTCGTGAGCACACTGAAGATCAGTCCGATGTCGCCGCGCTGACGGGTGCCGCTGCATCTATTATGGGCGCTGTGTTCGCGTTCGCATCGGCGACGAGCGACATCACAACGGCGCACCCCGAGGGCTTTACCACCGGTATGCGGATCACGTTCGCCGTCGCGGCGATTCTGACCGTCGTCTCGCTCGGCATCGTGGTTTGGACCCTACCGCCGCACATCGCACAATCGAGCACGTGCTCCGGAAGCAGAATTGCTCATCATCGGGCGTGGGCTATAGCGTAGACATAGTGCATGCCGTTGAGAAGCTAAGAGGAGGATCTGCGCGTGTGCCAACCCTCAGGTTAGCGCGCCTCATTAGGGAACAAGGCATGCCCCTCAGAGAACATACGAATGCCCCAGTTAGCAAATCATTTGTCCCACACCATACCGCGACTATCTCCGGTTACGTTGATTTCGGGTCCCCCGCCGTTTATAGTCTGCCCTTGCGCTCTAATTAGGAGGGAGGATGGGTCGGTTGGCTTTCTGCCGATGGATGCAGATCATCACCCTGTTCGGTCTTCTCCTGGAGCTTCCTCCCGTTGTCTCGCCCCGGCTTATTTTCGCCGCTCCTCAATCTGAATCGGTCCAGCAATATCTTGATCAGAGTGCCGCGCTGCTTCGTCAGGGCGACCTCAAGTCGGCCGAAGAGGCGGCGAGGAAAGCGATCCAACGGAATCCGTCCTCCGCGGAGGCCCATCATCTGCTGGGGCTGATCTTGTTGAAGGCCCGCAAGCCGGCGGATGCGGCAGAAGCCTTTCTACATGCGGTCAAGTTAAAACCGGCCTATCCCGAAGCTCTGAACGATTTGGCGGAAGTGTATCTTCTGCTCGGCAAAGAGGCCGAGGCCGAACAGGTGCTCACGCGTGCGATTGCGGCCGATCCCAAACGGGCCGAGTCCTATCTGAGTCTTGCCAAGCTGTATCAGCAGCGGCGGGATGTGCCGGCTGCTTTGAAGACGTACCGGTCGTTCCTGGCGGTGCAGCCGACCCATGCCGAGGCGTTATTTCAAGTAGCTGTCTTGTCTGACGGCGCCGGCGACGGCAGGGCCGCGCAGGATGCGTTGGCGAAGCTGACGAAGGCCCATCCGAAACATGCCGATGGCTGGTATTTGATCGGACGTATGGCGGAAAAGAGAAACGATTTGGTGGAGGCGGCGTACGCCTATAAGCAGGCGGTGGCGGCGAAGCCTGACTTAGTCGATGCGCATTACAATCTGGGGTTTATCTATCGCAGCCAGGGGAAAACGAACGAGGCGGAACGGGCCTTCCTCGAGGTGTTGCGCTATCGGCCCGAGTACGCGGAAGCCCATATGAACCTGGGCGTGGTCTACACGAGCGTGGGCAACCTCGACGATGCGGAACGTGAGTACGAGGCGGCGGTGGCCCTCAAGCCGGACTATGCGGAGGCCCACTACAACCTCGGTGTGTTTTATGAGCTGCACCGGAAGGATATGCCGCGCGCGCTGGCCCAGTACCGCAAGTATCGTGAACTCGGCGGGCGTGACGACCGGGTGGAGCGGATCGTCGGATCGACGTTCCGGTAAAGGGCGAGATAGGCGAGAGGAGCGTGACGAGCGAGACTCGACGATTCACACCTCCCGCTTTTCTCGCGCATTCCGCGCGTCTCGCCACTAGTACGGCCAGGGTTTCCAGTAGGGAGACCAGTATGGACCCCAATAGGAGCCCGGCCCCATATGCGGCCTGATGCGGGGCGGCGCTTCTTCTTCTCCCGTCCAGATTTTCATCTCTTTGATTTCCATCATCGGGTAGGTATATTCGGTTTCATCGAGGGGCAGGGTGAGCGATCCCGTGAGTTCGCCCGTGACGGTGACGAAGGTGCCGGCGGGGATGGTGGCAGGGTCGAGAAACTCTCTTTGTATGGCGACGAATCGGCCTTCGGACTTGTTCAGCTGAGTCGTGGGTTGGAGCGAGCTATTCAAGGGAAGTTGCAGAATCTCGACTCGCGTCCCGTCCTTCAGCCGTCTGGCCGACAGAATTTCTCCTCCGAATGTGACCAGTTGTCCCTTGAAAGAGTCCGGGGTGGCTTTGACTTGCGCGAAGGTGAGGCGAGGCGGTTGTCCCTGGTAGCTTTCGCCAAAGTCTTTACCGGCGGCGCAGCCGGCTGAGATGACGAGGCAGACACTGAGAAAAAGAGTCCGGTACGACCGCATGGGCGAAGTATAACAGAGGGCAAGACGGCCCGGCATTCTATATAATGAGCGGACATCGGGTCGGATATTCTCGAAAGGAGCAGGACATGGCGCGAAGAGAGATGCAGGGATGGCGTGGGGCATTGTGCGCGGTGGGCGCGGTGGCGGTGCTCATGGCGCCCCTCGCCGGATGGGCCGGGACGCCTGAGTTGAAGGGCAAGTTCGAGGTGTTGAAAGACGAAAAGTCCACCCATCAGCCGGGGAAAGTGAAGTTGTTCGAGTTTGCCGATTTCTATTGCCCTCACTGCCATCATTTCGATGAGTCCGGACTTCCCGTGATCCAGAAAGAGTTCGGCAGCAAGCTTGACGCGACGATGGTCGGGTTTCCTGTCTTCCGCAACAAGCTCCCGACGCCTTTCGCCATGTACGAGCAGGCGAAGACCATGGGGAAGGGCGACGAGATGAAGAGGGTGCTGTTCCGGACGATTCACAAGGACAAAGTAACGGGGGTTCTGGATCGCTCCTTGCGGGAAGTGCTCATTAAAGAAGTGGGGCTTGATCCCAAGGCATTCGAGGAGGGGATGGCGAGCGGGAAGCCGCTCGAGGCGTTTGACGCGGGTCGCCTCTGGGGCGAACGGATCAATGTCCAATATACCCCCACGCTGTTACTCGACGGGAATATCAAGATCGAAGGCGATAATATGAAGACGGAAAATATTATCGCGGTCATCCGCAGCATTCTTGAGGCCGATGCAAAGAAGTAAAGGCTGATCGGTGATGGGACGAGAGAATGAGAGGAGCCGTAAGAGGTGATCTCAGGGTTTTCTCACTTGTCACGCATCACTCATCAACACGTCACAGGGTTTCTATGGCGATTGACCCAATCTGCGGGATGACGGTCGAGCCCGGGACGGCGGCCTGGTCCTATGAGTATAAAGGGCAGACGTACTATTTCTGCGCCACCTCCTGTTTGGAGCGATTTCGGGCTGATCCCGAGAAGGCCCTCGCCAAGGTCTCTTCCGGCCCTCTCCCGTTTCCTGCTGCGCGTAAGCCGCTCCCCATGATGATGCCGGCGGCGCCTGCCGCCGGCGGTGAGCGCGATCCGGTCTGCGGCATGATGGTGCAGCCGGCTGCGGCGGCGGGTTCGCATCTGCATGAAGGGAAGACCTACTACTTCTGCGCGACCAGTTGTCTTAGCAAGTTCAAGAACGATCCCGCATACTATCTGTTGCCGCCAGAGCAGCGGCCCTCCCGCCCGGTTTCCGTCCCAGCCGGAGGGACGGTCGAGTACATCTGTCCGATGGATCCCGAGATTCTCGAAAGCAAGCCCGGCGCCTGCCGGATTTGCGGGATGGCGCTGGAGCCGAAAGTCATCACTATGGAGGAGGGGCCCAATCCGGAACTTGAGGATATGAGCCGGCGATTCCGGCTCTGTGTGGGACCGGCGGTGCTCGTGATGATCCTGGCCATGTCCGACATGATCCCCGGCCAACCGTTTCAACAGTGGCTGGGCGGGGCGGCGCTGAATTGGGTCCAGTGGCTGTTGGCGACCCCGGTTGTCATCTGGGGCGGGCGTCCGTTTTTTCAGCGCGGCTGGGCCTCCATCGTCAATCGCGCGCCGAACATGTTCACGCTGATTGCGATCGGAACCGGCTCCGCCTACGGGTATAGTACGGTCGGGACCGTGGCGCCCGGATGGCTTCCGGCCTCCTTTCACCACCATGGCGGGGGCGTGGCGGTTTATTTTGAAGCGGCCGCGATGATTACGGTCCTGGTGTTGCTTGGACAGGTCTTGGAGCTTCGTGCGCGGAGCCAGACAACCTCCGCGATTAAGGGACTCTTGCGACTGGCTCCAGCGACGGCACGGGTGGTGCGGGCCGGCGCGGAAGTCGATGTTCGGCTTGATCAGGTGCAGGCAGGAGACCGGCTTCGCGTGCGTCCCGGCGAACGTGTGCCGGTCGATGGCGTGGTGGTGGAGGGTGCGACATCCGTCGATGAATCGATGGTGACGGGGGAATCGATGCCGGTGGGAAAGACGGTCGGCGCGTCGGTGACCGGGGGCACCTTGAACGGCACGGGCAGCATCGTGATGCAGGCGCAGAAGGTGGGGCGCGAGACCTTGCTCGCTCGCATTGTGCAGATGGTCGGCGATGCGCAACGCAGCCGGGCGCCGATTCAGCGCGTGGCCGATGTGGCGGCGGGATATTTTGTGCCGCTCGTCGTGATGGCGGCAGCAATGACGGCAGTGGCATGGGCCTGGTGGGGGCCTGAACCGAAGCTGGCCTATGCCCTGGTGAATGCCGTGGCGGTGTTGATCATTGCATGCCCCTGCGCGTTGGGCCTGGCGACGCCGATGTCCATCATGGTGGGGACGGGACGCGGGGCGACGGTGGGTGTGCTGGTGCGGAAGGCCGAGGCGCTGGAAGTGCTTGGCAAGGTTGACACGATCGTGTTCGATAAAACCGGCACCCTGACTGAAGGGAAACCGGCGCTGGTCTCCATTCGATCTGTGCCCCCGTTTACCGAACAGGACGTGATTCGGCTTGCCGCCAGCCTGGAGCAGGGCAGCGAACATCCGCTGGCCGAAGCGATTGTGTCCGGCGCGAAGGCACGAGGCGTCGCGCTGGCTCGGGTGCAGGAGTTTCGTGCCGTGACCGGGAAAGGCGTGACCGGCCGGATTGACGGGCGGTCGGTGGCGATTGGAACGGTGTCGTTCTTGAAGGAGCTCGTAGAGGCTGCAGGCAACGCGATACAGCTGCTGGACGAAGACGCTCAGATCTTTCGGGAGCGCGGGCAGACGGTCATGTTTGTGGCGGTGGATGGGAAAGCGGCCGGCTTGCTCGGCGTGGCCGATCCGATCAAGGCCTCTACCCCGGAGGCGGTTCGCCGGTTGAAAGCGGACGGGCTCAAGCTGGTCATGGTGACCGGGGATCATCAACGGACAGCTGAAGCGGTTGCCGGACAGCTCGGGATCGACGAGGTGCGAGCTGGAGTGTTGCCGGAGGAAAAGGGCCGGATCGTCAATGAGCTCAAAGCCAATGGCCGGGTGGTGGCGATGGCGGGTGACGGGGTGAACGATGCGCCGGCCCTGGCGCTGGCCGATGTCGGAATTGCGATGGGAACCGGGGCTGATGTGGCCGTCGAGAGCGCGGGGATGACTTTGCTCAAAGGGGATTTGCAGGCTCTGGTTCGGGCACGGCGACTGAGCGTTGCCACCATGCGGAATATCCGGCAAAACCTCTTTTTTGCGTTCGCCTATAATCTGCTGGGCGTTCCGATTGCGGCCGGGGTTCTGTATCCCCTGACGGGACTGTTGCTCAGCCCGATGATTGCCAGCGCGGCCATGACCTTCAGTTCGGTCTCCGTGATTTCCAACGCGCTCCGGCTTCGGCATATCGAATTATAAGTGCGCGGGCTTCGCCGGCATGGTACGGTGGCCGAGGCATTTCCGTTGCAGATGAATTCCCGGTAGGGTGTAGCGCAGGTATGACTCGACAATCTTACTCAGTCTGCTGGGTGTTTGGTCTCGTTCTTTCCATGGGGCTCTCCGCCGGAGAGGGGGCGGCGGTCCCCCGTCTTCTTCCTGTCGCGACCGCGGCGGATCTTCAGAGCCAGGTCAAAGCAACGGCGATCAAGGTCATTCCGGCTGTGGTGAGCATCGCCTCGACGGTGATGGTGCGCGATCAGGCGTTCAGCGACGAGACCTTGCCTTTCGGGCTGTTCAAGGAACCGCCCGCCCGGCGTCAGTACGGGCAAGGTTCCGGCGTGATCGTGTCGCCGGATGGCTACATCATCACCAACAACCATGTCGTTGCGGATGCCGTGGATGTGGAAGTGATTCTGGCCGATCGGCGGCAGTACAAAGGCAAAGTGGTGGCGACCGATCCGAAGACCGATGTCGCGGTCGTGAAAATCAACGCGACCAATTTGCCGGTCGTGACCTGGGGGGATTCCAGCACGCTCGCTGTCGGGGAGTTCGTGTTGGCCATCGGCAATCCGCTCGGCCTGAGCCGGACGGTGACTTTCGGGATTGTGAGCGCCGTCGGCCGGGCCGATGTGGGCGTGGCGGATTTTGAAGATTTCATCCAGACCGACGCCCCCATCAATCCCGGCAACTCGGGTGGAGCCCTGGTCAATGTGAACGGCGAACTCGTCGGCATCAACACGGCGATCGCCAGCCCGACCGGTGGGAGTGTCGGGGTCGGGTTTGCCATTCCCAGCAACATGGCACGGGCCGCGATGCAGAGCTTGATCAAAACCGGACGGGTGGTGCGGGGATTTCTCGGCGCCTCGACGCAGGATGTCAGTCCGCTGCTGGCGAAGATCTTCCGGCTTCCGGACGTCAAAGGGGCAATTGTCACCGACTTGCAGGCGAAGGGGTCTGCGGAACGGGCCGGCCTCAAACGGAGCGATGTGGTCGTGCGTTTCGACGGACGCGATGTGATGGACAGCGGGCATCTCCGCAATCTTGTCGCGCAGTCGGCGATAGGCACGAAACACCGCCTGGACATCATCCGTGACGGGAAGTCTTATCAGGCGGATCTTGTGGTGCAGGAAGCGCCACGGGAACGCACGAAAAAAAGCCTGGCTGCTGCCGCGGCTACGTTGACGGCCCACCCGCTGTCGGGGGTGGTTTTTGACGACGTGACGCCGCCCCTCGCCAGGCAGATGGATCTGTCCGTGAACAGCGGAGTGGTGGTGACCGATATCGAAGAAGGCAGCCTCGCCGAGGCCTCCGGGCTTCAACCCGGCGACGTCGTCCTCGAACTCAACCGTCAGTCCGTCAACAACTTCTCGACCTTCCAACGGCTTGCCGACCCGCTCAAGCCCACCGACCTCGCGCTCCTGCTCGTCAACCGCCAGGGCAACGCCCTATATATCCCCATCCAGGGGGAATAGGGCGTCTTCCTCTCCCGCACCTTTTGTCTTAGTGGGTCTAGGTATTCTGCTACGTCTGTGATCCGGGACAGCGTTTCCGGAAGAGTATCCATGAAATGCGCGAATCCGGACGATGTCCGGCTGGGGGGATTCCAGGTTGACCGTGTCCCGATAGCTGTGCTACGAAAAACTATTTCGTAGCACTGAAGGAGTGGACATGAAAAAGCTTGTCCGTTTCGGCGTCTCTCTCGACCACCACCTGCTCGACGACTTTGACCGGCATATCCAGCGCAGGAAATACATGACGCGATCGGAGGCGCTGCGGGATCTTATTCGGGAAACCCTCGTGGGGGAAGAATGGGGCGAGAACAGAGAGACGGTCGGGACCATTACCTTCGTCTATGATCATCATGTCCGTGACCTGACGAGCAAGCTGACCGACATCCAGCACGATTACCACGGGAAGATTCTATCCGGCATGCATGTGCATCTCGATCATGATCATTGCCTGGAAGTGCTGGTGGTGAAGGGGAAAGGTTCCGAGATCCGCAAAGTCGCCGACGCGTTGATCAGCGTGAAAGGTGTGAAGCACGGCAAGTTGACGATGACGACGACGGGTAAAGGACTGAACTGAGTACGGCGTGACACCTCGCACGATTGCCTTTCTCGGTGGTGTGCTGGCGCTGATTTCTTCCTTCGCCCACGCTCATGATCCGGACGCTCAGGAGATTGAGGTTCCCGAAGTCTCAGTGGTGGGCGAACGGCCTGTCGCCGCCTCGTCGCAGCAATTTATCCCCGACAAAGAGTATCTGCTCCAGCCGCAAGGCCGCCCGGCTCAGGTGCTGCGATTGATTCCCGGTTTCGTTGCCGTGGAACATTCGGGTGGCGCGGGGAAGGCGGATCAATATTTCCTGCGCGGGTTCGATGCGGATCACGGCACCGATGTGGCCTTCTTTGCCGACGGCATGCCGATCAATTTTCGCTCCCATGCCCACGGACAGGGCTACACCGACCTCAATTTCATCATTCCGGAAACGATCGAAGGCCTGGAGGTAAACAAGGGCGCGTACCTGCCAGAGTATGGCGACTTCGCCACGGCAGGGACGGTGAATTTCAGGACGCGACAGGTGGTTCAGGAAGGGGTCGTCCAGGCGGCCGGGGGACAGTTCGATACGCAGCGGTATCTGTTGATGTTCTCTCCGACGAAAGACAAGATCCGTACGTTGATCGCAGCGGAAGGGTATTACACCAACGGCCCCTTTCAAAACGACAATCAGTACTTCCGGAGCAACCTCTTTGGAAAACTGACGACAAATCTCACCAGCCGCGATGAACTCAGCCTTACGGGGACGTTTCAGAAGTCGGAATGGGATGCGTCCGGCGAGATTCCGTTGCGCGCCGTCCAAGACGGATCACTCGACCGTTTCGGGGCGATTGATCCGTCGGAGGGCGGCAAAACCACGCGCAGCACAGCCCGGTTGAATTACCACTACGACACCCCGTCCGGCGGGCAGTTTATTGTTAATGCCTACGGCCAGTACTATCGACTCGACCTCTATACGAACTTCACCTTCTTCCTCAATGATCCGGTCAACGGAGATGGCTTCGTTCAATCCGATCGGCGCGTCATGTACGGCGGGGATATCGGATACAAACAGCATGGGGACATATTCGGTGTCCCCAGCATCGGGACGATCGGGTTTCAAACGCGAGTGGACGATATTCATACGACCCTCGGCACTCAAACGAAACGGGTTCTGACGGGCGTTAGGACGGACAGTGATATCCTTGAAGCTTCCTATGCGCCCTTTGTGAAAGCGGAAATCCAGCCGCTGTCCTGGTTACGACTGGCGGGTGGGTTGCGCGCCGAAGCCTTCACCTTTGACGTGCGTAATCTTTGCGACACCTGTGCCGAACAACCGGCGGGTCAGAAAAGTTCAGGCCTCGTGCTGCCGAAGGTGAATCTCATTCTGGGGCCCTGGGCCGGCACAGAAGTATTTGCGAATTACGGTGAGGGGTTTCACAGTAACGATGCACGGTCGGCCGTGATGCCGGGCTCTTCTCCACTCGCACGGGCCAAGACCTATGAACTGGGAGTGCGGTCGAAACCGTTCGGAGCAGAGGGTCTGGAGCTAATCGCGACTCTCTGGCAATTGGATCTGCAATCAGAATTGGTTTTTGTGGGGGACGAAGGGACAACGGAAATTCGGGGTGCCTCCAGACGGCGCGGAGTGGAAGTCGCAGCCCGAGGTCCGGTGTGGGGGCCGCTGTCTTTTAACGGGAGCGTGGCCTGGACGAGCGCCGAGTTCCGCAACGGTGATGCGATTCCGCTGGCGCCGGAGCTGACGGCGTACGGGGCGCTCCTCTTGAAATGGCCCGAGGGCCTGACCTCCCAACTACAGGCGACCTATCTGGGAGTCCGTCCGTTGATCGAAGATCGAAGCGTCAAATCTCCCGCCTGGATCGAATTCGATCTGTCGGAGCGCTATCGACTGCCGATCAGGCTGCCGCATGGCCGGATGGAAGCGTTTCTGTTCATTCAAAACCTCTTGAATGCCAAGTGGGAGCAGGCTACGTTCTACTTTGAGTCGCGATTGGCACACGAAGCGGCCGGTGTGAACGACATTCACTTCGTGCCGGGGAATCCGCGGATGGTGATGGGCGGCCTGGCCTGGTATTTTTAGTGGCCACCTGACCATGACCTCCCTCTGCGTTCCCGGTCGGTCGTCTCCCTGCGACATGCCAATACAGTACATCGCAGTCGCCGAACTTTCTGCGGCCTTGCTGGATGTGACTGCGATGAGGCGTTATGAGTTCATCCACGGGAGCGGCTCCGAATGAGAAAAGTTCTTTCGCAACCCTACTTCGCCCGGCCGACCGTGCAGGTCGCTCGATCGTTGATCGGGAAGTATCTTGTCCGATCGCTTGACGGGCATGAAATTGTCGGACGGATTATCGAAGTGGAAGCCTACGTGGGGGGCGAGGATAAAGCCTGCCATGCCTCGAAAGGAAGAACGCCCAGAACCGAGGTGATGTTCGGTCCGAGCGGCATCGCCTATGTGTACCTGATCTACGGCATGTACCATTGTTTGAATGTGGTAACCGAGCGGGAGGAGTTTCCCGCGGCGGTGCTGATTCGCGCGATTGAAGTTGAAGGGGAGTTGATCGATGGCCCCGGCCGTCTCTGTCGCGCGTTACAAATTGATCGCAGCCTGAACCGGCTCGACCTGACCATCCAGCAGTCGTTATGGTTTGAAGAGCGAGGCGGCCGCATCCCTGTCCATCAAGTGAAGGTATTCCCTCGAATCGGGGTGGACTATGCCGGGGAGTGGGCCAAGAAACCCTGGCGGTTTCGGCTCGATCTCCCTCCTTCAATCAACAAGCGAAGCAGGCGAAGCGAGCCATCGTGATTGAGTGGGTTGAATCGTGCAAGTGGAACGAAAAAGGGGGACGCCGTGTGAAACGGCGTCCCCCTTTTCAATCGTAACGATCGGTCGACTATTCGATCTTGCGATCGCCGGTGATCTTGGTCGCAGAGGTGACCGGCGGTGCAATCTGGATCTGCGGACCCTGCACCTTCGGGAGACGGCCTGCGCCGGCGCTCTCGACGATCCGGTCGTTGTCCGTCTTTTTGAGGTTCTGGTTGGTATGCTTGTCGCCGAAAGCGGCTGACTTCAACAACGTCGATTCCCCGCGGGCATCCGACTGGCCTGGATCATTGGCCGTTGGCTGGCCAGTGACCGGGCTTCCGCTGTTCTTCATCGGATAGCCTTCATGCTTGGGGAGCAGTGCCGGATTGGCCAAGGCCATCGACGACACGAAGAGCACACCGGACAACGTCGCAATAGTGCCGAGTACGAGTTTCATACCCTACTCCTTTGAATAATGGTGGCTGGAGAAATGCGTTTCAAAACGTTCGAATTCTAAAGCCGAATCAAGTGGCCGCGATCATAGCGATGGGGGGGTACCCCTGTCAAGCACGAAAGCGGTCTATCGGTGCCTCTCCTCCAAAAACTCGGTATCTATCTAAACCATGGACGCATCGCAATAAATTCGCACCGATGACCGGTGCAAACGTTCTAGCTTGCCGGACGGCGAGTCGGTCGTCGGCCGCGCCCGCGATGGCGGAAGGCCGGCCCACGGCTCACACCAGGAAGCCGAATGGTTACCGTCGTTCCTTCGCCGGGGGCGCTGCCTATGGCAATCGATCCCCCATGCTCTTCAATGATTTTTTTGACTGTGGCTAACCCGAGACCGGTCCCGGATCGCTTAGTGGTAAAGAAAGGCTCGAAGACCTTGTCGACAATCTCGGCAGGGATCGGAGCGCCGTCGTTCTTAATCAGCGTCTGGACTTCAATCCCGCGGCCGGCCCGATGCTGGGTCACCTGAATGTGCAAATGGCCGCCCGGCGTCATGGCCTCGCCCGCGTTCTTGAAGATGCTAAGGAAGACCTGTTGGAGCTTGGCCTCATCGCCGCGGACCGGGGCAATCTGGGCGGCGTAATCTTTCGTGACCTGAATCCGGGTGACCTCCAGATCCGTGCCGACGACGACCAACGCGCTTTCCAGGACTTCCGGAATGCGGCAGAGGCGGCGATTCAGTTCCAGCGGTTTGGCAAAGTCGAGGATCTCGTTCAGAATGGCTTCCACGCGCATCAGATCGCGCATGGCGTTCTCGACGCGGGTCTGCGGGTCGAAATCGAGAATCCCTTCGCCGGTCACTTCTTCCAATTGCGAACGGATGGACGCGAGCGGCTCACGGATTTCCGTGGCCAGGAACGCGCTGAACTCTCCGATCGCGGCTTGCCGCTCCTGCTTGCGGATAACCGGTTCCAATGCCGTCGGTGCGGCAGCGGGGGCGGTCTCATCACTGTCGGTTCCCGGAGCCGGGGCCGCTGCCGGCGCGACGACGGGCGGCGCCTGAAGCAGATCGGCCAATTTGAGAATAATCGGCTCCAGCGTGCGCGCATCCGTCACTTGATAGCGCGAGGACTCTTTGGAACCGAGCGTGAGTGTGCCGCCGACCTGTCCGCGTACAAAGAAAGGGACGACGAGGGAAGACAGGAAGCGGTCTTTGTAGAGGTGCTTGTGGTCGAGGAACCGGCCCTGCGTTGAGGCCAGGTCGTGATCCACGCGCGGTTTGCGGTGTCGGACGGCCCAGCCGGAGGCCGAACTGTCGAGCGTCAGCCGCAAGCCCGCCCGCAGATCTTTCTTGTTGTCTTTCTGTTCGCCCTTTTGATCGCCGGCCAAGCCGAGGACTTCCACGCTGCCTGCCAGCGGATCGTACGAGGAGACCCATGCGCGATCAAAGGTTACGTACTGGCTCGCCTCTCCCAGGACGCTGACAATCTTATCCTGCAATTCCGGGGTCAAGTGCGAGGTTGGGGCGGCAAACAGTTCTGCGACGGGCGGGGCCGGCGGCAGCGGCTCGCGCGTCACATAGGGACGGCTGAGCACGACATTCAGATCGAAGAGCCCCTCCTGCTCCAGGGCTTTCGTGATGCTGTCCCCGGCCTGTTCCAGGAGCGTTTTTTCTTTTTTGGCGAAGGCGGCGCCTTCTTTCCGTCCGATCACCAAAAACCCGTAGGTCCGTTGGCGATGTCGCAACGGCATGCCCAGGAGCGATTTCGATCCCGGTGTGATCAGGCGGAGCCGCATCGTCCGTCCGTTGTCCTGGTCCTGGCTTGACGCTGCCGACGGCGCCGAGGCCTGGGTCGAAAGCGTCCGGAGAATCGCCTGCACATCGCGCGGAGTGAATCCGCGGGCGGCATGGCCGATGAGGGGCCCCTGCTCCTGATGGAAGATGGCGGCCAATGCCGCCTCCATTCCCAACTCGTTGAGGGCGGTATTCAGCGTCCGCTGCAAATGCGTTTCGGCGCTCGGTTTCGTGGATGTGGCTGGTGTAGTCATCATGTGTGTGTTGGGATCAAGGGGCGCATTCTAGCAACGATAGTGAGGTGATGCAATGAAAAGGGACTCTTCTGTCACTCGGGGTTGATAATTTTGGGGCCACGGTGTTCCGCGATGTAGGGTTCGACGGGCGGTTGATCGCCCTTCCAGCGGTTGAGCAGGCTGCTGACGATGCTGATTACCAGCGCGCCCCCGACGGCGGGCCAGAACCCGGAGACGGTGAACCCTTTCACCAGATAGGCCGTCAGTTCGAGCAGGAGCGCGTTCAAGACCACCAGGAACAGTCCCAGGGAGAGCACGATCAGGGGCAGGGTCAGCACCAATAGGATCGGCCGCAGAATCAGATTCAGAATCGTCAACACCAGCACGGCGGCTACGCCGGCCGCCAGCGTCCCGGCTTCGATGCCCGGGACAATGGTCACGGCGAGAAAAACTGCAATTCCTGTGATGATCGTGCGCGCGAGGACGGCCTGCAGCCCGCCGTGGAAGGGTGAAGCTTGCGCGAATCTTGAGATGTGGACGGTCGGCATGGTTGTCCTCTATGGCGCGGCCGGGGCGTGCGGGGCGGATGCCGCCGCTTTCTTGGCGGAGGAGTAATTCACCTCCGTCGCCGTCAGCGTCTTCGCCTCTTTCGTGGCTTCAATGACGACGCGGTCGCCGATGACCGGCAGCTCTCGCGACGCCGGATTGCCTTTCTCTTTGAACCGGGTCTGTTTCGTCACCTTTACCGACACCATGGCGCCTTTCTGCGTCTTCACTTCGATGTGAGAGTCATCGATGGCGGTGACGGTGCCGAGCACATGCTGGCCGGAGCCGTGCGCCCAGGCGGGAGATGAGAACAACAGGAGTGCGAATGCCAGTAAGAGATGTCGGGCCATGATGAGGACGGGCTCCTTCTGAGACGAAATTAGTGGTGATGTCCCGATTCCGCCGCCGGTGCCGCCGAATCGTCGCCTTGGAGGAATTTATCAAATGCGGCGGCTTCGTCCAATTCGTGTTGCGTTTTGGGATTCAGTGATTTCATCCGGTCCAATTCCTGGGGGGTGAGCTGGGGAAGGTGGCGGATGAAATGCACCAGTTTCCAGCTGTCGAAATCCTGTTCCGGGTCTCCCTCGCCCCAGGCCGGCATGGCCGTGAAGCGGATGCCGTGATGTATCACCCAGAAGAGTTCGCCGTCCGACATGTTCTGCGTGGCCCGCTCACGCAGGTCCGGGGCCTTCGGGTAGACGTTCTTGCCGATCGGCGTCCGGCCGCTCCCGTCGTTGGCATGGCAGGTGGCGCAATGGTCGGCAAAGTGTGCCAGCCCGTCCTGCAGGACCGCGGGCGTTACCGGGACAGGGTTGGCTTTATTGCGGTGCTCCAAAGGAATCGCCAGGTAGCGGACCTGCCTGGCCATGAACACTTCCAACGCATGCGGTTCAGCCTTCGCGCTGAATCCGGTCGTAAACAACTGGTAGCCCAACCAGCCCAGGAGGGCCAGGCCGCCGAAAAAGACCAGGATCAGCAGGGTCAATAATTTGGTGCGCATAACGGTGCCTGCCGTTCACTATACAAAGTCTGTCGCGTCATTGCTACAGCCGTGGAGGGGCGGCTTAGGAGCCTGATGCGGGAAGAGGGACCAGGCGAACGAGCCGGAGAGCCAGCAGCGCCGTCACCGGAACGTACATCAAGAGGCCGGTCATGCCGAGGAGATCTTCCCCGATCCAGAACGTGACTCCGAGATTGAACGCCAAGACGCCATAATACAGTCCCACACCCAGCAACACGCGAGGCGTCACGGCGAAATCGTCCGGCCGGATGAGGGCGGACAGCCGGCGCTCAATCGGAAAATAGATTGCGAGGGCAATCAGCCCGACGATAGCCCAGCCGACATAGTTGGCGAGGGGGACGCCGAAGTGTGTGCCGGGATCGGGATAGTAATAGATCTTGCCCAGGAACCAGCGGTCGCCGCGCAGTGCCACCGGATCGATCACCATATCGATGAAGGCAAAGAAGAGCGCTGTCAGGAAGAGAACGGGCCGGCCTGTCCTTGCCTCTTGATCGAATCGCAGCGGCAGCAGCCAGGAAGGACTGTCGGCGCTTTCGGCTTGCGGGAGCAGGAAGCCGAGGGCCAGGCAGTAGGCCGCATAGAGCAGGAAACTGAACGAAATCGAATCCATGAAGGGGATATTGGAGAAATACAGCTCCTGGCCGACGGTCGAGCCGTTGTAGTGGTACCAGCCGAAGGGGATACCGTTGCGCGTTGAGGAGTATTCGCAGACAAAGGCGGTAGCCCAGCTTATCAGCCAGAAGCGCCAGGTGCGGGGCCAACCGATCAGCTGAATCGCCGCAAACAGAAAGGCAGCCAGAAAGACGAAGACGTAGGGGCGGAAGAGGATGGTTTTGAGGAAGAGGGTAAGAATGTCCATCAGAAAGGTGATGAGTGATGGGTGATGGGTGATGGGCAAGAAGGGAGGCCGCAATGAGCAAAGCCCAGCCATGATTTCCTGGACGGGCCTTTCCTAGACTGATCACGCATCACGCGTCACCCATCACAGCCTTTACGCATAGCCATGATCCCGGAACCAGCGCACGGCTTTCTCCAGCGCCACTTCCGGCGGTGTTTGCGGGATGCCGAGCTCACGGATCGCTTTGCTGCAGTCGTAGTGCATTTTGTATTTGGCCATCTTCACGCCTTCCAGCGGAATGCGCGGAGGAATGCCGGTGACATAGGAGAAGGCCAGGTTCAGATAAGCGAGGGGCAGCACGAGTCCGCGGGGCAGCTTGATCGAGGGCGCTTTGAGGCCGGTCAGCCGGCTCAGGATCTCGAACACTTCGCGCAGCATCAGATTCTTGGCGCCGAGGATATAGCGTTCGCCGGTCCGGCCCTTCTCCATGGCGAGGAGATGGCCGGCGGCCACATCGTCCACATCGACGATGTTCATGCCGGTTTCGATATAGGCCGGCATCCGGCCTTTCATGAAATCGACGATCACCTGGCCGGTCGGCGTCGGTTTCACGTCGCCTTCGCCGACGGGCGCGCTCGGGTTTACGATGACCACCGGGAGCCCCGCGTGCGCCAGTTTCAGCACTTCCTGCTCGGCCAGATACTTCGACCGTTTATAATGACCGGCCATCTGTTCCAGTGAGACGGGGGTCTCTTCCGTGCCCAGTCCGCCGTCCGGCGGCAGTCCGATGGCGCCGATGGTGCTGCAGTAGACGATCCGCTCCGTGCCCACGTCCCGCGCGGCCTCCATGATGTTTCTCGTTCCGGTCACGTTGACGTCATAGAAAATCGCCGGGTTGCGGGCCCACAGGGCGTAGTGTGCGGCGACGTGGTAGAGCTGTTGGCAGCCGGTCAGGGCTTTGCGTAGCGAGTCTTTGTCGCGCAGGTCGCCGTAGGCACCGTCAATTTTCAATTGTTGGAGGTTGCTGAAGTCGCTCTCGCGGCGGGCGAGGACACGGACCTCGACCCCGGCCTTGAGCAGCGCGCGGACCACCGCGGCTCCGACAAATCCGGTTGCGCCTGTCACGAGAGCTTTCATGGTGAAGCCGTGAAGCGCGAAGTGTGAAACGTGAATCGTAGGAGTTGATTGTCGGGATGAGCGATCATGCGCTTCACGAGAGACGTTTCACGAACGACGGTCAATTCTTCCGTGATGTAATATACCGGGCGATTTCGCGCAGCGGATCGGCCGAAGGGCCGAACGACGACAGCCGATGGATCGCGCGATCGACGCAGTCATCGGCCAACTTCTTGGCACCGTCGACGCCGTAGAAGGTGGGATAGGTCTTCTTCCCGCGTTCGGCGTCGGTGTTGGGATTCTTGCCGAGTTCCTCGCGTGTGCCGGTCACATTCAGAACATCGTCGGCGATTTGAAAGGCCAGGCCGATGTCTTCGGCATAGCCGGTCAACTCGTCCAGTTGCCGGTCGGTCGCGCCTGCGGCAATTGCTCCCATGCGGACGGCGGCGCGCATCAGCATGCCGGTCTTGTGTTTGTGAATGTTCTGGAGCGTCGGCAGGTCGATATCCTTGTTTTCAGCCTGAATGTCGAACACCTGGCCGCCCACCATCCCCATGTTGCCTGAGCCGTAGGCGAGTTCTTGAATCAACCGCACTTGCCGGGCCGGATCGCAGCCCTTCATGAGGTCGGGGCGGCTGCACAGATCGAAGGCCATGGTCAGCAGCGCGTCGCCGGCCAGGATGGCCATCGCTTCGCCATAGACTTTGTGGTTCGTCGGCTTTCCCCGACGGAAATCGTCATTGTCCATCGACGGCAGGTCGTCGTGGATCAGCGAATAGGTATGGATGAATTCCAGCGAGCAGGCGACGGCCATCAAGCCGGGCGGGGTCGTGCCGAGCGCCTCCGCCGCAGCAATCGTCAGAATCGGCCGTACCCGCTTCCCGCCCGCCATCAGGCTGTACCGCATGCTTTCATGGAGCGTCGTGGGCGGAGTCGCAGCCGGTGGGCTGACGCTGTCCAGAAACCGATCGACTGCAATCCGTTTTTCCTCGAGATATGCCTTGATGTTCATGAGCGTGAAGATGGAGTTTGTGATGTCCGGCAATGAGAATCGGGTGGGGAGAGTAACAAACAGCCTGGGGGCTGTCAAACCGCGCCCCTTGCCTCCTGCCTCCTGCCTTCGCTATACTCCGCCGCATGAGTATTAGAAAAGCTGGCGGGGATTGGGAGCCGATGCTGCTGGGGATCGAACCACGGCAGTGCAAGGTCTGTCAGGAGGGGCTGTACCGGGACAAGACCTTTTTGAGCGGCGGCTGGTCCCGCTGTACCGTTTGCGACGAGTTCGTGCACTATACCTGTCTCGCCAGCGGCAAGGTCTCGTTTCTGAAGGCGCGTCCCCGTGTGTGCAAGACCTGCCGCGCCGCCCAAGAGGGCATCCCCTCTCCTTCGCCCTTGAAGGACGAGACTCCGGTTGCCGTCGGGTCGTGACGCCCCTTTCCCAATCGCATCCCGCTCCGTCCCGTTCCCGGTGGCATCATCTGTTTTCCGACGCGGTTCGCTGGGTCCTGGCTCCTCTCATCCTCGTGTTCAGCGGATTCTTTACGGCGAATTTTGTGATCAGCGTTCAATACACCTGGCCGCGGACGAGCCGGGTCCTGGCGCTCACGCTGACGGTGCTCATCCTCTCGTACGAATTTGTCTATAAGGAACAGCTCGCGCGGGGCATCGCGCCTGAGCGCGCCCGCACGGTGGTTCTCTATGCCTGTGTCGTGCCCTATCTGATCGGCTGGTTGTTGATGCTGGCTCTGTGGAAACTGTAACGGTCCGCCCTCCCTTCGTGTGAGGCCTCCCCATGGCGCAGGTCATTCGCAGCGGCGCATTTTTGCAGCAATGCTGGTCGGTGCACCCCCTCTGCGTGACGGTCAAACGGGTGACTGAGAGCCGCACGGTCGTGCTGCTCTGCAGCTCCTGTCGCTCCGCTCATCATTTGCAGTGCGACTCGATCGTCGCCAAGCCATCAGCGGCGCAGAGTCTGGCCGACGAGCAGGATGCAACCGGCGCCCGTGAGCCCGGAGGGCCGTCGCAGCTTGCGGCCTGCATCGAAGCCCATGCGCCGGCGCTGTCGCTGCGCGAGATGGACGTGTTCGAGGATCACGCCCTGCTCCGCTGCGCCGACTGCCGCTGTCACTATGCGCTGGCGGTGTCTGTGTTTGAAACGCATCAGAAATAACCCCCGTTCCCCGCGCGCGCTGCGATCATACCCATGCTGAACCAGATGCTTTCGTTTACCGAGGAAGAAACCGCGCTGCTGAGCGATGCCCAGTTCTTTCGCAAAAAGGCTCAGATCATGGCAAAAGTGCGCGGGTTGCTCGATGCCACACATATAGCGGTGACGGATGAGATGCGTCAGGCGGACCTGATTACGCCGCCGGATTTCAACCCGCGCGCGTGCCAGTTCGTCAAAGGCGAACATCTGGAGTCGTTCCCGTACCAGTACCTTGATTGTCCGAAACATTTCCATGGGGGGAGCACGTTCACCTTCCGGACGCTCTTCTGGTGGGGCCACCATCTGGCCTGCGCCCTCATGCTGGAGGGGACGGGCATCAAGCAATACAAGAGGCACATCGTCGATCGGTTCCATCAAGTGGCCGGACAGGAGCTGGAGCTGTCGATCGCCCCTACGCTGTGGGAATGGAAGCGCGGCGAAGGCTATACCCTGCCGATCACGCACAATCGAAAGGCGCAGATTGCGGCCGTTCTAGCCGAACGCCGGTTTTTGAAGATCGTGCGGTTCGTGCCCATGACCGATCCGCGCCTGCAAGCCGGTCAGTTGCCTGACCTGAGCCGGGAGACGTTCCGGGCGATCCTCCCCATCGTCTCCGCCTGATTGCGGCGGGCTCCGGCAATTGTCTCTCCGAGTGGACTTGGGTAGACTGGTCCGGATGTAATCACATCCCTGGCAGGTGTCTGGGACAGACCATGAACCCATGGAGAGAGGCCGGAGGTGTCCGGCCAGCAGTGAACAGTTTTCTAGCGTGAGGAGGAGCCCGTGAAATCAGCGACGATGCGACAGGTGCTGGGGTTGGGTCTGATCGGGGCGATGTTGGCGGGGGCCGGTTGCGTCGGAAAGGGCGACACGCGGCTGCTCGATGTGCGTACGCCTATATCGGCGGCGCCCTTTGCGCCGGGGGAACCCGTGACGATCGTCGTCGAGCCGTTCGAAGATCTGCGGCCGGACAAGAGCCGGGTCGGGGTGCGGACTCATTTATGGGGCGGGGTGACAAATTTCAATGTGACCGGTATGCGATCGGGCGATGCCATCGCCCAGGCCCTGGCCGACCGACTCAAGAACCGTGGCTGGCAGGACCGGGCCTGGAATGTGCGGATGGCGCCGGCAGGGTCTGTGCCCGACGCCGATATCATTATCAGCGGCCAGGTGAACAGTCTTTCGGTAAATGCCAAGAGCCGGGTGTTTTCGACCGTCATTACGACCGCCAGCAAAGTAACCGTCCAGGCTCGTAATCTCGGGGACAGGAGCAGTACGACGCGGAACATTGAAGGGGCGCAGAGCCGGACGGTCTTCTGGTTTAATGAGGACGATGTTCAGGAGTTGCTCGCCGCCACATTGCAGGACGGGATCAACCGGTACATCAGCGATACCCGGATCGAGCAACGGGCCCTCCGGCCCGCGCCCTAGCTCGACGGGAGGTTGAGGCCGAAGGGGGAGGGAGTGGGTGCATTGCCATGCGCGAGCGGCGATGGGAGACGACAACTCCGCTGACGTTCGGCCAGGTCCTGGCGGTCGGGGAGCGATTGGCGGCTTTGGGGCTGAAGCCCGCGCTCCCGGCCCAGGACGTCATCTGCTACGTCGAAGAATGGACTGTGGCGACGCCGGACGAGTTCGACCAGCTCGATCCCTGGGCCACGGAAGACGTGACGCTCGTGCATGTGCGCGAGGGGTGGCGGGGCGATTTCTTTCTCCTGGCCGGGGCCTACCACACCGTCTATCAACGCCATCAGGATGTCGGCACGTACTGCTCGGTGAGCCATCCCTGGCGTATCCGGGAGCCGTTGCGGCTGCACGAGCCGCGCGGGATGTTCTGGCTCGGGTTCCGACATGCCCATTCCTTTCTGCGCGTCCGGTTGCAGACATGCGAGGTGATCACGCCGGGGGAAACCCGCGCGGACGCCATGCGGCCTCAATGGCTGGATGAGCGGCGTGCCGCCTTCCTCGATGCCATCACGGTGCTTGATCTGCCGATTGAAACTCTTATTGAGAAGAATCAAGTCGTGTTGCGTCCGGCCGACCCCGGGACTCCGTTCTTTTGTTCCTGGCCCGACGCCTTCGGTCCCGGCCAGTTTGAATACAACACGACCGACGCCTTTGAGTTCCTGGTGCCGGCCAGTAAATTGGCCTCCACCGTCGTGCCTGAACCGGCCGGGGTGCGGGCCTACCTGACCGGCTTTTCCGAAGAGGCCCTGACTGAGTTTCAAGCCATCGAAGCCGGAGCCCGGTTTGCCTATCGCTGCTCGGTCCATTGTCCGCTGGACGAGTTGCCCGAGGTGTTGGACGCGATCCAGCCTGATGGCCGCCTCTATGCCACGCTCTGCGAGTTTCAGACCCAGGTGGTGATTCCGGAAGGCGAGGACGCCTCGGCGATCATCGGCATTGTCGGCCATAACGGAATGTTTCAAATCGAGGTGCGCCTGAACCGGGCCCCGCTGACTGAAGAGGCGATGGAGCCCTGGCTGGAGCGGTTGGTCGGCTACCCTGTGGTGTATGCACCGCTGCCCGCCTTTGTGTGACAGGTTGCTGAAACCGGCCGCCAGCGGGGTTCTCACATCGCAGTTCCCCTGCGGCTTCCCGGGAGTGAGTACGCCTCGGGGCGCTGCTTGTTGCGGCCTTGCGGGACGACCGTGTTGAGCAACCTGTGGGAGCCTCGCCTCCGGAATCAATTTTTCATTGAACAAAGCGCTCGGATTTCGCACAGTGGGCCCTGATGAGCCCGCTCACGAAAGTCCAGTCTCTCCTCACGAAGCCGTTCATGCCGGCGGTGTTTTTTCTGTCCGGAGTGACGTACGACACCCTCACCCTCACGCGCATCGATCGGCTGCAGGACAATCTTCTGCTGTTGATCTACCTTCTCCTCCTGGGCGTTCTCATTGTGCTGACCGGCCGGTTAGGGATCGAGCCGGCGCCGGACCGGGAGCAGGTCGCCGCGCTGTCGCCCTGTGTGCGGTGGGTGCTGCGCGTGAGGCCCTACTGCCCCATGGCGATACAGTTCCTGTTGGGCGGGCTTTTCAGCGCCTATGCGATTTTCTATTCGCGGAGCGCCTCACTCACGCGCACCGGCATCTTCCTGGGCATCCTCGTGTTGCTCCTCGTGGGAAACGAGTTTTTGCGCGACCGGTTGTCCAATCTGCGCCTGCTGGTCAGTCTGTACGCGCTGGTCTGTCTGAGCTTTTTCACCTTCTTCCTGCCGGTGATGATCGGCGCGATCGGGACCCGGGTGTTTCTTCTGGGAGCCGGTTTGAGCGTCGTCGTCACCCTCCGCGTGGTTCACCTCATCTACAAGAACAATCAGGAGCGGAGCGCGCGGGAGGCGGTGCTGACCGGCACGCCCGGTATCGCACTCATCGGCCTGCTCGTCGGCTTCTACTTTCTCAACTGGATTCCGCCGGTGCCGCTGTCGATGAAGTTCGGCGGCATCTATCACGAAGTACAACGGCAGGGGGACCAGTTTCTTCTGACCTACGACCGGAACTGGTATGAAGTCTGGAAACGGTCGGAGAATCCCTTCCCCGCAAACGAGCCGGTTTATTGTTTCACCGCGGTCTTCGCGCCGGTGGCGCTGGATACGACGGTGTACCACCATTGGTATTTCCGCCCGAACAGCAGCAGCCCCTTCATCCATGCCGACAAGATCCCGATCAAAATTTCCGGAGGCCGTGAAGGCGGCTATCGGGCCTATAGCTTCAAACAGCGGCTCGAACCGGGCGACTGGCGCGTCGACGTCGAAACAGAGGACGGGCGGGTCGTCGGGCGCGTCTCCGTGCGTGTGGCAGAGCGGGGCGAACGTCCGGCCGCATTCAGGACCCTAGCGTATTAATGCAGCGTCTGAGAGGTCTCACATTGCTTGAAGAGCGTGTGGGGGAAGGACGGCCAGCCCGGAAGGGCGACCGCGTCGCCTACAATAGGAGAACGGTGCCAACTCAGGGCGACGGGGTCTCGCTCAACGATATTCAGGCCAAGCCGCTTCCCCCGAAGCTGTTGCAGGTCATGAAGGGGGCACATTCGTCGATCACACCATGGTGATGGATCAGCGGAAGAGGATCCCCCCGTTTCGCTGTCGGAGTTCCAAGGCAGAGGCGAAGGATAGCTGAACGGGCAGGTTCGCCCGGGACTGTGCCGCGTGGCCTCGACATTTGCTCCTGTTCTGGTTAGGCTTCGCCTGTCTTGGGGATGTCGATGCGGAAACCGTCTACTTCTACGAAAAGACGCGCGTTGCGCGGGTTACGGGCGATGCGCTGTTGTGCCGGGAGGACCCATGCCTTTTTATAGCTCAATCGATAATCGAACTCCTGCGGGCCGAAGAACGGCGGAAGGGCTACTGCGTCTGAAGAAAGCTTTGGATGCCATGGTGCCTCCCAAATCCCTCGATCAGACGTTGCTGGTCGCCAGTTGGAATATTCGGGAGTTCGGCGGCAAGAAGTACGAAGGCCGGGAGAAGGAAGCGCTCTTTTACCTGGCTGAGATTCTGTCGCGGTTTGATTTGGTGGCGGTGCAGGAAGTGCGGGACGACCTTGATGCCCTGGACGGCTTGATGGGGATACTCGGGGGCTGGTGGAAGTTTCTGGTTTCCGACGTGACTCTCGGCATGCAAGGCAACAGTGAACGGCAGGCCTTCATCTACGATACACGGAAGTTGTCGTTTGGCGGGCTGGCCGGAGAGTTGGTTCCGCCGATGACGAAGAAGGGGGACACGCTGAGTTCCGAATTCGCATTCGCGCGAACGCCCTACCTGGCCGGCTTTCGGGCGGGCTGGTTCAAGTTTACGATTTGTACTCAGCACCTGTACTACGGGAACCCGAAGGCCGATGATCCGCAGCGCGTGAAAGAGGCCGAGAACGTGGTGCAGTTGCTGAAAAAGCGCATGAAGGCGAAGGACCGTTGGGCCAACAACGCGATCCTGCTCGGCGATTTCAACGTCTTTACCACGAATGATGCCACCTTTACAGCGATCGAGAAGGAGGACTTTGAGATTCCCGCGGGCCTGAAGGGGAAGTACACGAATGCCAATCTGGACAAGCCGTTCGATCAGATGGCCTTCCTCGCGCCGGACGTGAAGAGCCAGGTGCAGGTCGCGAAGGCCGGGGTCTTCCCGTTCTTTGACTACGTCTATCGCGATGACGATCACAGCGTCTATCTTGCAAGCAAGGATGCCAAAACCTATCGCGAGTGGCGAACCTACAAGATGTCCGATCACCTTCCGATCTGGGCCGAATTGGGGGTGGATTTCGGCGAGGCCTATCTCAAACGAAAGACGACCAAGCCGGCTGAGCTCTGACCGCCTCATGCGCCGCGTGATGGCGTGATCGGGAACCATTTTCTCGGGAAAGTGACTTGTTCGACGGTTCAGAGAAAGGCAAGGTGATATATGACAACAAACCTGCCGTGCCCGGATTCGCCCAACTGTGTTTCGACCCAGGCAACGGATGATGGTCATGCCATCGCGCCGTTCCGGTATCGCAAGTCGCGGGCTGAGGCGAAGGAGGCGTTGAAGGACATCATTCGTACCCTGCCCCGCGCCAAGCTCGTCGAGGAAGACGAGTCCTCCCTCCGCTATGAGTTCACCAGCCTGTTGTTCCGCTTTGTCGACGATGTGGAGTTTCTCTTCGATGATCATGCCAAAACGATCCACTTCCGCTCCGCTTCCCGCACCGGCTACAGCGATTTGGGCGTGAACCGGCGCCGGATGGAGGAGATCCGGTCACTGGTCGAGGGGAAGTTATAGGGTGTGCCGCCGGCGAGATTGGTGCAGATGAGCCGGTCGGGAAACTGCGATGCAGGGGCGCTTCTCTGCGGCCGCAGCAGGGTACGAGTGACTTTAGCAAAAGAGGCAGATGGGGACGACCGTGCTCAGCCTATTGGGCCAAGGGGCCGTCAAGGCTGTCAGTGCTTGGGCGGCGGGAGCTTGGGACCCAAGCGGGTCGTGTGCTGGAAGACGCACTTCGGGCAGGTGTAGTGGACGAACTGCCGGCCGCCGACCAGCCGCTTCTTCATCGGAACCTTACACCAGGTGCAGAGGCGGTCGGGGAGTTCGGTCTGGACTGTGGAGGGGGTGCTCATGGTGGGGCGCATTGTCACCGAGGGGCGCGAACCTTGTCAACCGGATCCCGGGTCGCCCGGATCGTTCGATCTGAAAAAAGTTTGTGCGGGCGCACCTGACCAGAAAAAGTTCATGGTATAGTTGGAGCCAGATGTCGTGCGCGTGGGCCCTCACTTTTAATCAGAAAGGGGTTTAACCCTATGAGTATCTCGGCTGGTTCCGAGTCTTCGATCTTACCAACTAGCGCCCCGGCGGCCGTGTCGCTTCCCGTCCAGGAGATGGTGGGAGCCGGCAAAGCCTGGGGACTCTGCACTGCAGTAGACCTGCAAGATTGCAATCCTGAGCTGATCCGCAGTGCCGACCATATCAAGCGTTATGTCGTGGAGCTCTGCGAGCTCATCGGGATGAAGCGTTTTGGCGAGTGCCAGGTCGTGAATTTCGGCGAAGGTCGCGTGGCTGGCTATTCCATGGTGCAGCTGATCTCGACCTCGCTGATCAGTGGACATTTCGCCAACGACACCAACAACGCGTACCTCGACATCTTCAGTTGCAAGGGTTATGACCCGGCGGTCGTCGAAGCCTTCTCGAAGGAATTCTTCGGCGCGCGGCGGAGCATGGCGACAGCCACGCTCCGGTATTAGTCGCACGCTGTGTCAACCGGGAGTGGGGGCCGCATGCCTGCGGCCCCCATTGCCACCACCCACGATACCCCGTCGATCGATCCATGAAACCCACGTCCGTTGCAGAGTTCTTCCAGTCCCTGCCCGCCTCGCTCGATCGGGATGCCGCCGAAGATGTCACGGTGGTCTATCAATTCGATCTGAGCGGAACCCAGGGCGGGCAGTATGCCGTTCAAGTCGCGGATGGGGCCTGTACGGTTCAGAGCGGCATTCATCCCGATCCGCACGTGATCATCTCCATGACGGGGGAAGACTGCCTCAAGCTGCTCAACGGCCAGCTCAACGCCCCGGCCAGCGTCATGACCGGCCGTCTTCGGGTGAGCGGGGATATGGGCCTGGCGCTGCAGATCAAGTCGCTATTTCCTACCATCGGGTCGTAACTCATTCCGGCTGGCTCACCGTTCATCCGTCACCGCCGGGCTTGACGGCCGTTGCGCTTCTCTGCGACGTTGTACCTCTGTCCTCTTGATCTGAAAGGCTGTTTCCCCATGTCTATCCAGTGGTTTCCCGGTCACATGAATGCGGCGCGCAAAGAAGCGGCCAAGACCATGGAGGTGATCGATGTCATCGTCGAAATCCTGGACGCCCGCATTCCTGAGGCCAGCTGCAATCCGCTGATCGAGGAGCTGCGCCAGGCCCGTCAGCGACCCTGCCTGAAGGTGCTCAACAAGGCCGATCTGGCCGATCCCGCCGTGACCCAGGCCTGGTTGGATCTGTATAACCGGCAACCGGGCGTGAGCGCGGTGGCCCTGTCCTGTCAGCATGCGGGCGACGCCGCCAGGATCCCCCGGCTCTGTCAGCCCCTCGCCCCTCATCGCAACAGCATCGTCAAGCCGCTGCGTATGCTGATCATGGGAGTCCCCAACGTCGGCAAATCGACCCTGATGAACGCGCTCCTCAAGCGACGCATCGCCCGCGTCGGCGATGAGCCGGCCGTGACCAAGGTCCAGCAGCGGCACAAGCTGAACGACCGTATGACCATCACGGATTCCCCCGGATTGCTCTGGGGGACCATCAAGGACCCTCGGGTGGGCCTCCTGCTTGCGACGATCAACGCGGTGGGGCACACGGTCGTCGATGACGAAGCGGTGGCCGAGTTTCTCGCCGGCATCCTGCTCGCTCGCTACCCCGCCAGGCTTTCGGCCCGCTACGGCTTTGCGGTGGAGGGACTGACGAGTACCGGGGTGATTGATGCGATCGCGAAAAAGCGCGGCTGTCTCTTGGCCGGAAGCGGCGGGGCGCTGGACCGGGACAAGGCGGCGAGGATTCTCTTAGCCGACTACCGTGACGGGACGCTGGGCCGCACCAGTCTGGAGAAGCCAGGAACAGAAGCAGAGCCACAGGCGGGGCCAGCCTGAAGAGGCTGGGCTGGAGGCTATTCCAGTGCCGGAAGCGGGCTGGTCGGTGGTGAGGGAGTAGCGGCCTGCTGCTCTTCATCCAGCTTTCTCGGGAACCGTTCCTCCAAGATCATATACATCGTCGGGACGAGGAAGAGGGTCAGCAAGGTCGAGACGCTGAGCCCGCCTACGACCGAGCGCGCGAGCGGTGCGTTGGTTTCTCCGCCCGTTCCCCAGCCGATGGCCATGGGCAGCAGGCCGAAGACGGTGGCGAGCGAGGTCATCAGAATGGGCCGGAGGCGGGTGCGCGAGGCGGTGACCACCGCGTCATGCAAGGGGCGGCCCTTGCGGCGCAGGACGTTGGTGTAGTCCACCAGCAGCACACCGTTTGAGACCACGATGCCGAGCATCATGATGATGCCCATCATCGAGGTGGTCGAGAGCGTGGTGTTGGTCAGGAAGAGGATCAGAATCACGCCCGGAAAGCCCATCGGCACCGAGAACATGATGATGAAGGGGTCGATGAGCGATTTGAACTGCGCCGCCATCACCATGTAGACGAGTGCCAGGGCGAGGATGGTGGCGAACTGCAGGCCCTGGAAGGTCTCGCGCTGCTGCTGAATCTGGCCCGCCAGCTTGATGCTGAACCCGGTCGGCATCTGGAGATTTGCAAAGGCCGACTCCAGGTCGGCGGCGATCGCGCCCAGATCCCGATTGACCGGATTCGCCGTGATGTGGACGACGCGTTGGAAATACTTCCGGTCGATCTTCACGGGGCCGGCATTCAACTTCAGGGATGCCACGTTCTTGAGCAACACCGGCTCTCCGGCCTTGGTCGTCAGCAAGATGTTCTCCAGATCGGTGAGGTCTTTCCGGTGTTCCTCCGCCAGCCAGGCGCTGATGTAGTACTCGTTGCCGTTCTGCGGGTCGGTGTAGATGATCGGGTCGGTCTGGCCGTTCCCGTTCAGTGAGAAGAGCACGGCGTTGGCCACTTCGGTTTCACTGATTCCGAGCAGCGCGGCCTTTTCCCGGTCCACCACCACGTTGATTTCAGGATAGTTCTCCTCGCGGCTCACCTCGATGTCGGCGAGGCCCGGCACTTTGTGCATGACCTCTTCGACCTGGCGGATGACCCCGCGGGCTTTCTCAAAGTCATAGCCATAGATTTCGACATCGATCGATTTCTGGGAGCCGAAGCTGGTGACCCGCTTTACCAATCCACCCGGATCAAAGAACATGGCGACACCGGGGAACAGCTTGATCACTTTCGGGCGCACGTCGTTCATGACCTGAACCTGGCTCCGTTTCCGCTTGTCGGGCGGCACCAGGTAGACGGAGATCACGGACGTATGCGGGCCGGTGTTGGGGTTGAAGAGGGATGAGCGGCCTTGGGCCAGCACGCCGGTGCTGGACACCATCGTTTCCAGTTCATTCGCCGGGATATTCTCTCGCAGGACCCGTTCGACCTCCGCGACTTGCTGCTCGGTTTTCTCGACGCGCTGGCCCACCGGCGCACGGAGGACAATGCGGAACTGGCTTTCGTCGGAGACCGGCAGGAACTCCGTGCCGATCATGGGGAGCAGCATCAGCGAGCCGACAAAGACCAGGACCACGGCTGAGATGAAGGTCCGACGGTGGTCCAGCACCCAGCGCAGCGACTCTTCGTAACGGCGATCCAGCGAGTCGTAGCGGTTCCGGCTCCACTCCATTAATCGCACAAACCAGCCCGGCATGGCGCCGTGGGCGTCCTGCTCCGGCTTCAGGAACTTGTAACAGAGCGCCGGGGTGACGGTGCGCGAGATGAAGAACGAGGTGAAGAGGGCGATGGCGATCGTGACGGTGAGCGGGATCAATAATAAGCGCGCGATGCCGACGATGAAGAACATGGGCAGGAAGACGACGACGGTCGTGACGGTTGAGGCGAAGATCGGCATCGCCACCTCACGGGCCGCTTCCAGAATCGCATCCCACCGGCGTGGGGTCGTGTTGAGGTGCCGCTGAATATTTTCCAGTTCGACGATCGAGTCGTCGACGAGGCGACCGATGCCCAGCGCCAGCCCTCCCAGGGTGAACACATTCAAGGTTTGTCCGGTGAAGTAGAGGACGATGAATGTCACGAGGATGGAGAGCGGGATGGCGACGGAAATAATCAGGGTGCTCGTCAGATTGCGCAGGAAGATCAGGATGACGGCGGCGGCCAGCAGCGAGCCGTGCAGGGCCTGCTCGATCAGGTTCTGGATGGATTGGCGGATGTAGACGGACTGGTCGAAGGAGATGCCCAGCTTCACGCCCGGCGGAATGCCGATCATCTTGGGGAGGGCGGCGCGGAGGGCATCGACCACTTCGACGGTGTTGGCGATGGGCTGCTTGTTCACGCGGAGATAGACGGCCCGTTTTCCGTCCGTCCGGACGACGTTGGTCTGAATGTCCGACGAGTCGGTCACGGTTCCCACATCCCGCACACGGACCGGGCTGCCCTGCTGGTTGACCTTGACGATGACGTCCTGAATCGGCTCGACGGTCTTGAATTGATTGTTCGTGAAGACGTTGTAGTCGAGATTGCCGGCCTTGAGGTCGCCGGACGGCAGGATCAGGTTCGCGGCCTTGACCGATTTCACGACGTCGAGGATCGAGAGCCCCCGCGCATTGAGCAGGGCCGGGTCGAGATTGATGTTGATCTGGCGGATTTTGCCCCCTTCGACCGTGGCGGCGGCCACGTTGGCGATCTGTTCGATCTGGGGCGCGATCGTGTTGTAGGCCAGGTCGTACAAGGCACGCTCGTCCAGATCGTCGCTGGAGACCGTCACGAACGACACCGGGATGTTGGAGACGTCGAACTTGACGATGAAGGGTTGGAGGATGCCCGGCGGCAGGCTGTTCAGGATCTGGGTGATGCGCTGCATCACTTCCATTTGGCCGACGTTGATGTCGGCGCCCCAGTTGAACCAGATCTGGACCGCGCCGATGCCTTGTTTCGAAAAGGATTCGACGTGCTCGACGTTGGAGGCGGAGCTGACGGCCTTTTCGATGGGATAGACGACGCTCTGTTCGATGTCGAGCGGGGGTGCGCCTTTATAAATGACCCCGACGAAGGCGACGGGGACCTGGATGTTGGGGAACAGATCGACCGGGAGCCGCTCCAGCGAGGTGACGCCCAGCACCACCATCGCAAGCGACAGCATCAGGATGCCGATGCGATTTCGTAATGCGAGCAGTGTCAGCCACATGATGGAAACGGTGACGTGTGATGCGTGATCAGTGATGAGCTAGGGATTAACGAACATCGGTTGCTGGACCGGAGTTCACCCATCACCCCTCACCCTTCACTGGGCTAAGGGATTGCGTCTGCACCGGGGTGCCGTCGTGGACGAGATCTTTTCCTGAGACGATCACCTGTTCATCGCCGGTCAGACCTTTCGTGATTTCCACGCGATTGCCCTCGCGGGCCCCGATTTCGACATTCATGCGCTGGGCCTTCCCCTCCCGCACGACGTAGACATATTGCGCGTCTTCCAACCGGCTGACGGCATCGATCGGGACCTGGATGGCCTGAGGGTGAGTGCCCACGAGGGCTTCGACCCGCGCGAACATGCCGCCCTTCAGATCGCGCTCCTTGTTGGGCAGATCGATCTCGACGGTCATGGTGCGGGTGGCGCGGTTAAGGGCCTGGACGATGCGTGTCACGGTTCCCTCGAAGACCCGATCCGGGTAGGCTTCGGCCCGCACCTCCGCCTTTTGCCCGATATGCACGAGGGGAATGTCCTTCTCGACTACCTCGATCAGAATCCGCACGGTTTCGATGTCGTGCAGGCTCAGGATCCCGCGCGACATGGTGGAGGTGCTGGCGGTCGCGCTGGTCACGTAGGCGCCCTGGTCGAGGTTCCGTTCGGCAACATAGCCTGCAAAGGGGGCCCGGACATAGGAGTAGGCCAGGTTGGTTTCTGCCTGAGCGAGCGCCACTTCTACCTGCTTTACTTGCGCTTGCAGGGATTGTAGCGCCGCGATTGCGCCGTCGAAATTCACCTGCGCGGTATCCAAGTCCTGCTGAGAGACGAATTGATCCTTGATGAGTGACTGCATGCGGTCCAGGGTCAGCTTTGTGTTGCGCACCGCCGCCTGCTGCTGCGAGACCTTGGCCTTGGCTGCTGTGAGATTGGCTTTCGCCTGGTTCACCGCGTGTTGGTAGTCGGTATGGTCGATTTCCACCAGCAACTGGTTGGCGTTGACGAAGTCTCCCTTATCCACATGGATTTTGGCGATGTAGCCATCGACGCGGGAGAAGAGGTTCACAACCTGGTTGGGAATAATGTCGGCTGTGTAGGTCAGCCGGATGGGGAGGTCCTGTTTCACGGGAGTGACGGTCCCCACGGTAATGACGCGCGGCTTTTTCTGGTCGGTCTTGGCGCCCGTGCTCAGGCGGAAGACGACCAGGGCGGTGACGGCAAAGAAAATAATCACGCCGAGGATGACGAAGGGGTGCTGCTTCCACGACTTCATGTCACGCGCCTTGTCTTTGCGCGACCGGTTGCAGGCACGGCCACGAGCCCGTGCAGGAACAGATCCACATAGCTTGAGACGGTATCTTCATAGGACCGGTCCATCGGCACGCCGAAGATTTCGTGCAGCAGGCGATGGTGGACCACCATGCCGATAAAGCCCCGGGCAGCCAACAGGGGGTCCACTTGGCGGAAAGCGCCGTCTTCGACCCGCTGCTGAATGTAGGCGGCGAGGCGGTCGTAGAATACCTTGTGATGCTTGCCGAAGAACATATCGGAGAGTTCATGGCCTTCCAAGGCGCTGAACAACAAGAGCCGTAACAAGGTCGGATCGACACCGGGGCGGATGCGGTAGCCGGCGATCAGGGTAAAGATGCGCCGGTCGTCACGCTTCCTGGCGGATTCCTCGATGGATCCGAGCAGTTCGCCGAGGGTGACCTTTTCCGCGAGGATAGCGGCATAGAGTGCGCGCTTGGTCGGGAAATGTTTGAACACCAGCGCTTCGCTGATGCCGGCCGCCTTGGCGATCTCTCTTGTGGTCGTGCCGTTGAAGCCCTTTTTGGCGAACAAACCCGTGGCGGCCTGAATGAGGCTGGCTTGCCGTTCCCGGCTGGATTGTTTGGATGGCTGTGTCGCGGGCATATTGTCCTGGTGAGTAATCACTCACCGCGACGGTAGCATGAGTCCTCTTGCGAAGACAAGCAACGGGCGGAATCGGACGGCTGGCAAGGTCGTGATCAGGGGCGGTCGTCGGGGCCTTGCTCGCAGGCCAGGGGGGAAACTCAGACCAGTCTGAATCTGGTGCGCTGATTGTGGACCGTTGCGTGGGAAATATTTTTCCAGATGTAGGACTGCAACCGTTTCCGCTGCTCTTGCGAGAGCTGGAGAAATCGAACTGAGAACTGGCAGCCCGAAACCCAGACCACATGTGCCGCAGTCAGGCACAGAGGGGCTTCACCATCCGGCAGGTGTATGGCGAGGGTGAGAAGTGTTCCACGGGTCACCGGGCCATCGGTCACGAGCTTACATCCTGTTACGGAGATATCTTTGGTCAATGCCTGGCCGGCATGAGGTTGGCTGGGGACTTCTCCCTTGTACTGGACTTTGAAACTGACCGCGAGCCGTTCGGTGTTGCGTTTGTCCAGGCTGGAGTAGGTTGGACGTGTGTGAGTGGTTGCCAGAGACGGAGACTTTCTCATTTCTACCTTTCTGTGAGCGATGCTTTTTTATAAGCCGGCTCTACGTCGGCCCAGGCGTTTCCGGAATCCCCGGGGTGAAGGGGACGATGCCCCTCGCAGTCGGGAGGGCGGTCCGGAACCGCTTCAGGTCATTAGGGAGAATGATGGAGGAGAACGGGTCGGAAAGCCAGTTATTGGTGAATTTTGCGAAACGCTCTTTCATGATCCCGAAAGAGCCTCCTCCCACGGAGTACGAGTTCTTGTATGCGGAGGGGGGAGCGGTCGTGACCGCTCAGAACACTGTGCCGGAATTCCCTTCAGCGAGTTTTTCGCGGAGCGTGCGGCTTTCGAAGAAAATGACGCCCTGTTCGACTCGCGACTCGAACCGCAGCGTGATTTCCGTATCGAACCCGTGCCAGGCATAGACGCGGATCGGGCCGACCGAAATCTGGCCCGGCGTCCGATCGAGCGGCCCGTATTTGGATTGGAGATAGGTGAGGATCTGCTCGTGCGTCTCCTTGCCATGGTAGCGGATCAGCACGCGGCCGAACTTTCCTTCAAAGGTGGTGTAACGCAAGACATCCACCGGGATGGTCCCGAGCGCGGGCGCTCCGGACTTCTGCTCGAAGGATTGCAGCGCGCCTGCATCTTCAACCCGTCCCAGTCGGTCGCTTTCGCTCAGCTCAGTCCCCCAGGGAATTTCCTCGAATCCGTTCGGATCGTTCACGATCGGGACGGCGAGCGCCAGGGCAGCGGGCAGCAGCAGGGGGGCTGTCAGGCCGGCAAGCAGCCGGTAAGGCCGTTGGAAGATCTGTGGGACCATGGCGAGGCTACTCCGCTGAATCCGTGATGTGGTCGTTGAACCGCGGCGCCAATGTCCGGCTATCGATAAAGATAAACCCCCGCTCGGTACTGGCCTGATAGGTCAGGTTGATCTCGGTCTCCGTGCCGCGCCACGTATATTGCTGATTGAGGCCCCGCGTCATCTGGCCGGGAATACGCTCCAGCGGGCCGTATTGGGCTTCCAGATAGTCCATGACACGCTTGTGGGTCTGTTCCCCGTCGTACCGGATGGTGACCCGGGCAAACTGATCATCGACCGAGACATAGAGGATGCTGGTCATCGCTGCGTCGGCAAAGGACGGGGGGCCTGTCTTGGCGCGATATTCCTTGATGTGCGGGCCGGTTCGTGCCGGCTCCAGGTCCGTACGGGTCATGAGGGCCGCCCCCCAGGGAATGTTGTGAAACCCTTTCGGGTCGTTGAGCATCGGCACGGCGCCGACGGCAGAGGGCTGAAGCAGGACGCATCCCATCAGCAGCGCAACGAACACATGGGAGAGCGGGCGACAGCGCATGGCGGAAGATCCTGTCGAAATCATCGGCGTGGGTGCACGCTACCATTGCTGTCCGGCTCCGTGCAACCGGCCGGCATTTGTTGAGAATGCCCAAAGCCTGTCCTATAATGCCACCGCTTTCACAGTCGGTTCAACGATAGGGGCCATGCGGGCAAAGGATTGAGATGGACATGATCGAGAGCGACGCATTCGTTCAAGCGCTGCAGGACATGGGGGTGGACTTTTTCACCGGGGTCCCTGATTCGATCCTGGGCGGCATTATTGCGGAATTGATGGATCGCCGGCTCTACACGCCGGCCGTGCGGGAGGACGAGGCGGTGGCTATGGCCGCCGGCGCCTACATGGCGGGAAAGATTCCCGCCGTGCTGATGCAGAATTCCGGTCTCGGGACCTCGCTCAACACGCTGATTTCCCTCAATATGATCTATCGTCAACCCTGCATCCTGATCGTCTCCTGGCGCGGCCAGGGCGGGAAGGATGCGCCGGAGCATCTGGTGATGGGCGAAGTCATGCCGCAATTTCTTGAGACCATGAAAATCCCGCACCGTGTGTTGACCGAGAAGACGGCCCTGGACGACTTCAAATGGGTGGCCGAGACCTTCATGAAGCAGCGCATCCCGGTCGCGCTCGTGATCACCAAAGGCGTCGTAAAGGGGTTGCATCCATGAGGCCTGAAGAGGGAACACTGATCAGCAGGGCGCAGGCGATCGCCGCGCTGCTCGAATTGCTCACCGACCAGCCCGTCATCATCTGTAACGGGTTTCCATCCCGCGAAGCGCACAAAATCGCCGATCGCCCCACCCACTTCTACATGATCGGCTCGATGGGGAATGCGCCGGCCATCGCGCTCGGCGTGGCGCTGGCCAAGCCGAACAAGCAGGTGATCACTTTCGACGGCGACGGCAAT
This sequence comes from Nitrospira sp. NS4, assembly GCF_049546785.1. Lineage (NCBI taxonomy): Bacteria > Pseudomonadati > Nitrospirota > Nitrospiria > Nitrospirales > Nitrospiraceae > Nitrospira > Nitrospira sp. NS4. The sequence goes on from NZ_JBMWAN010000003.1 coordinate 290,214, forward strand.
GTGCTGATGGGCATGGGCACGCTGGCCACGGTGGGGGCCTTGAAGCCGAAGAATTTCATCCACGTGGTATTTGACAATGAAGTCTACGGCACGACCGGAAACCAGCCGACCATTTCCAACGTGGTACCGCTGGAAAAGGTCGCCAAGGCGGCCGGCTATGTGAATGTGGAGCGCGTGCTCGACCGCGACGACCTCGTCTACGAGTTCAAAGACATGTTGAAGAAAGACGGGCCGAGCATGTTGCTGATCAAGGTCAACGAGTTTGCGGAAGACGCCGGGCGGGTGCTCCATGAACCGCCCGACATTACCAAACGGTTTATGAAGGCCATCGAGTAGAAAGGCTGGCCAGAGGCACGTGGCACGAGGCAAGGGGGGATCCTCCCGCGTGCCCCTTGCCCCCTCGCCTCTTGCCGAAAGGTCCTATGATTTTATTGAATCCAGGTCCAGTCAATGTGAGCGAGCGGGTGCGGCAGGCGTTGCTGCGGCCGGACATCTGCCACCGCGAATCGGAGTTCACCGAGCTGCTCTACCGGATTCAGGACAAGCTGTTGAAAGCCTTTGTCCCCGGCGCGGAAGCCGAATATGCGGCGGTGCTCATCACCGGCTCCGGCACGTCGGCCGTCGAGTCGGCGCTCATGTCGGCCATCCCCCACGGAAAGCGCATGCTGGTGTTGAACAACGGCGTGTATGGCGAGCGCATTTCCCAGATCATCGGCCTCCACCGGCTGGGGGTGTCCGAACTCAAGTACGACTGGACGGCCAAGCCGGACCCCGAACGGCTCCGGCTCGCCCTGCGGCAGCATCCCGAAGTCCATGCCGTGGCGATGGTGCATCACGAGACGACGACCGGCCTCATCAATCCGGTGAAAGAAGTCGCGGAGGTGGTCGACAGCCAGAATCGCGTGTTCATCCTCGATGCGGTGAGCGGTTTGGGCGGGGAGTCGCTGGATATCGCCGGGTCGCACATCTACATGGTGGCGGGGACGGCGGGCAAATGCATCCAGGGATTTCCGGGCGTGTCCTTCGTGCTGGTGCGGAAAGGCTTCCTGGAGCGGATGCGGAACTATCCGAAGCGTTCCTGGTATCTGCATCTGACGCATTATGTGGATGATCAGGGCCGCGGCACCATCCCCTTCACGCCCGCGGTACAGGTCTATTACGCGTTCGACGAGGCGCTGAGCGAATTGCTGGAAGAAGGCGTGGCGAACCGCATTCAGCGCTATAAAAAATCCGCCGCGTTGATTCGCGCGCGCATGGCGAAGCTCGGCGTCAAGCCGGTGCTCACGCCGGACCGCCAGTCCAACACGATCACGGCCTATTATCTGCCCGAGGGGGTCGCGTACGCTCAGCTCCATGATCGTCTGAAGGCCCAGGGCTATGTCATCTACGCCGGCCAGGGACAGCTGGAAAGCAAAATCTTCCGGGTGGCGAACATGGGCGCGCTCACCGAGGCGCAACTGGCCGGATTCCTCGACGCATTCGAACAGGCATGTAAACCGGCATGAAGGCGATCATTCTTGCCGCAGGAGTCGGGAAACGACTCTGGCCGGTGACCCAGCACCATCCCAAGTGTCTCATCAAGATCGGGGGAGAGACGCTGCTCCGCCGGTATCTCACCTCGCTGGCGAGCGTCGGCATCCGGCAGGCCGACATCGTGGTCGGGTACAAGCAGGAGATGATTCGTTCCGCCGTGGAGTCCGATGCCGGCGGGGTGCGGGTGAACTTCCTGGTCAACGAACAATTCCATCGCGGGAGCATCTCGTCGTTGTGGATCGCGCGGACGGCCTTCACGGACGACACGATCGTCATGGATGCGGACGTCCTCTTTCACCGGGAGATCCTGCGCCGGCTGGTCCAGTCCCCCTATGAGAACGCCTTGCTGATGGACGAAACCGTCAAGCAGACCGGCGAAGAGTGCATGGTTGTGGTGGAGGGAGGCCGGGTCATCGCCCTCACGAAAAAGATGCCGCCGCGCTATGAGTATGCGGGTGAAGGGGTGGGGTTCTTGAAAGTCCGGCAGGCTGATTCGCCCCATGTCGTGGCGTCTCTCCGGACCTATGTCGACCGCGAGGCCTGGCAGATGGAGTACGAAGATGCCTTGATCGATTTCTTCCGCGATGTGAAGGTCGGCCACGAGAAGATCGGCGGGCTGCCCTGGACCGAAATCGATTTTCCCGAAGATGTCGAGAAAGCCGAGCGCGAGATTCTGCCACGGCTCTAGCGGAGATCGTGGTTCGTGAAATGTCTCTTGTGAAACGCAAGAGAGCCCGCGAGCGACGGACGACGAGCAACGGATTCTGAAATGAGTGAAAGTCTCACCCAACAGCAGGCGGAAATCCACGGACTGGCGACGGCGATTCTGCTGCCCTCCGCGAGCGTCTTCGGAGATGCGATCGAACGCAGGCCGGGTGTAGCCGGGCCGCTGACCAGCGTGGTCGGGATCGGATTGTTTCAGCGGGCTGTCCTCACCTTGCAACGGGCCGGTATCCGGCAGCTGATCGTCCTGGCCGGTCAGGAGGAAGACCAGCTCAAGCAGGCGCTGGGCCGCGGCCCGCGCGTGACGATTGCTGTCCGGTGGATGCCGATCCGGGAGTTCCCGCTCGACGATCCCCGCACCTGGGACGTGCTGGCGGAGGAAGTGCATGGCTTTTGTCTGATCGCGAGCGCGCGCGGGCTGTTTTCCCGTCCCTTGATCGAAAGTCTTCGTCGCGACGTGCAGCACGGGCAGGCCATTCTGGTGGCGCAGCCCGCCGGTCGGCCTGGAGCAGGGGAGCGGCGGGTGCCGGTGACCGTGAGAGCCGAACGGCTGCTGGCGCTCGGATCTGCCCGGGGCGAGGAGAGCGGTCTGGTTGCGGGGGAACTGCTGGTGGTCCCGGCCAGTCTCATGCAATCCAGTAACACCCCTGATTCCACTGAAGACACGATTCCCATCCGCAGCTGGATCGAACGGGCCGCGCGTGACGGCCGCGTGCGGGTGCTGAGAACGGACGTGAATCCGTCGGAGTGGTATCAGGATGTGCGGACCCAGGATGACGTACCGCGGGCGGAGCGCAGGCTCTTCTCCTCCCTGAAAGGTGAATTCGAAGGGTTCGTCGACCGGTATTTCAACCGCAAGCTGTCCCGCTGGTTCACCCGCGTGTTCCTTGTGCTGGGGTTGTCACCGAATGCCATCACGATGATCGCGACGGTCATCGGGATTCTCGCGGCGGCGGAGTTCGGCATCGGTACCTACAGTGCGGGCATTCTGGCGGCAGCGCTCTTTCAACTGGCGGCTGTGATCGATTGTTGTGACGGGGAGGTGGCCCGCCTCACATTTACGGAGTCGCCGTTCGGGGCCTGGCTCGACATCGCCATGGACAATGTCGTGCACATGGCCATCTTCGCCGGCATCGCGGTGGGAGCCTATCAGCGCGCGGCCGGGCAGGACGAGGCGTGGACTCCGCTGGCGCTGGGCGCGGCGGCCATCGTCGGAAATGCCCTCTCCTTCATGCTGGTCAATCGGGCGCAGAAGATCAAGGCGGCCAGCGGATGGAAAACCCCGGTCCATGCCGCCTGGTCGGACTTCATGCTGAAGAACGTGGCCAGCCGAGATTTCTCCGTGATCGTGCTGCTCTTCGCCCTGCTGAGCAAGCTGGAATGGTTCCTCTGGATGGCCGCGACCGGTTCGATCGTGTTTGCCGTGCTGATGTTGTGGGTCATTCGTCCGTCCGCGACGTCCCGTGCTTAGCAGCGGGATGCTGAACACATCCCCCAGCGTCGTTCTGAGTCGCTCAGTCCCCCCGGCGTACCAGCGACGTACGCCTCGGGGCCTTCGCTCCCTGCGGCCTTGCCGGATGGCCGTTTTGAGCATCCCGTCAATGATGGTTTGTAACGCATCGTGGTCAGGCTAATATTACTCACCCTTGGGCTGGTCACACTCGGTCTCCTCGTCTGGCATATCGGGCCAGGCCGCATCTACGACGCGGCGGCGCAGCTCGGGCCGGCGGCCCTGTTCGTCGTTCTCATCCCCTCGTTCATCATGTATGCGATCGAAGCCTACGGGTGGAAAGTCACGCTGGGGTCATCGGCGCAGGCCGTGCCGTTCTGGCGCCTGTTTGCGATTCGAACCGCCGGGGAAGTGGTGAACATGACCACGCCGGCCTATGTCGGCGGCGAGCCGTTGAAGGCGTATCTCTTGAAGAAACACCACGTGCCGATGGTGGAGGGCCTCGCGTCGGTCGTCATTGCCAAAACTACGATGACGGTGGCCGAAGTCCTGTTCATTCTCCTCGGCATTGCACTGGGGCTGTGGCTGATAGGGGGACAGGATTCGTCCGGTCAGACCGTGGCTGCGGCGCTCTTGAGCGTGGGGCTGCTGGCCTTCGGGACGGCGGCCTTCGTGTTTGTCCAGCGGCGCGGCATCTTTACCTGGATTCTGGAGACACTGAGAACAATCGGATTCCGGATCGGATTTCTGGAAGCGCGTGAAGACAGGCTGCGCGAACTCGACCGGACGATCCTCGAGTTCTATACACACCACCGTCCGGCCTTTTACGCCTCCACGGGGCTGTTTTTCCTAGGCTGGCTGGCAGAAGCGCTGGAAGTGTACGTCATCATCTACTATCTCGGCGGGCCGGCGCTGGCGTTCCCGGCCATTTCCATCGGGGCCCTCTCGGTCTTTATCAAAGGCGGCACCTTCTTCATTCCCGGCAGCCTCGGCGCGCAGGACGGCGGAAATCTGCTGCTGCTGAAAGCCTTCGGCTACAGCGACGTCACCGGCATTACCTTTGCGTTGCTTCGCCGGTTCCGTGAACTTGTGTGGGTCGGGATCGGGTTGCTGTGTTTGGCCCTGGTCGGGAAAGACCGAAAGGCTGCGGAGTCAGGACAGTCGAACAGACCGGGCGGTTCTCCCGCCTGAGCCAGCCATCCCCGGCTGTGTTCCCTCTCTTCCCCCTCTTGACTTTTTCTCGGGAGAAATTAACTCCTCTCTCGTTGCTGATACTGACCAGATGGATTTGGTGTTAGGCCCGAGTCTGGAGGTGTAGCGGCGGCAGGTGTTGCCCCGGGTCTTCCTCGGCCTGACTCCCGATCCACAACCATCACCATCAACCCATAACGTGACCTCTCGGAGAGAGGAGGAGGGAGAGTTATGAGCAGCTATGTACCGACCGTGGTGTCCTCGATCAGCCCCGATCTATTCAACCGTCAGATTGACCGGATGTTTGATGAAGCCCTGCGGGCGTTTGGAACGTCTGGCCAGCCGTGGTCGCCGGCCTGTAACGCCTGGGAGGATGGCGACGGCTTCTATGTAGAGGTCGCGCTTCCAGGGTGGGAGACAAAAGACCTCTCGCTGGAGATCGACAACCAGGTGTTGACGGTGAAGGGAGAGCGGAGGGAGGAGGGTGCGCCCGAAGGAGTCTATCATCTGCACGAGATCGCCGGCGGCCGGTTTGTGCGGCTCTTCAAGCTGCCGGCGTTCGTCGATCAAGACAAGGCCTCGGCTACCCACAAGCACGGTCTGTTGACGGTGTCCTTCCCCAAGCGGGAAGAGGCCAAGTGCCGGCGGATTATGATCGAAGGAACGTAACGTACCCGTGACAAGGGTTCGTGTCGGTTTCGTTACGAGAGCCCTGCCTGCTTCAGGATGACCGGTCTGTGATGCCTCACCGATGTCCTCGATCGGTGGGGCCTTCTTCCCTGCGATGTTCCAGGATAGGCGATCCGGGTGCATGGGGAACCGGCCTCTCAGGCAGAGGGCGGAGACATAGGATGCGAGCAAAGGAGACGGGTGATGAGACCGTTAGTGTGGTTCGCGAAATGGCGGAAGGGAGAGAGACCGGGCGAAGAGCAGGAGACGCCCGGCGGGAGGGGCCGCTCCCGAGTGTTCGGCCGGATGAAGGACGTATGGCGGAGAAGTGCGCCGGAAGACCGTCGGCGGGACGAGACGGAGGGTCTTCGACCACTCAGGTGAGATCCTTGGCGCACGGGCTTTTCTGACAGGAAGACCAGCGTGCCCATACACGCTGAGGAAGAAAGGGGGTGAACACGATGATGGATTTGAGTTCGGTCATTGATGCCGGACTGGTTGCAATTGGAGCGATAGCGGTGCTTCTGATGGGACTCTGGACCTTGTCTTCCGAGTCCAGCACCGTGTCCACCTCCGTGCAACCGCCCGTCAGGAAGAATCGACATCGCGATCTCGCTTCGCTGCCGAAGGCGGCGTAAGGAGATCGGTGTCGCGTAAGTTCGAGAGAGGCGTTCCCAGGGGGCAGGCCTGGTGTAGAGGGTCTGCCCCCTTCTTTTATCGTATCCGGTCCGGATCGGGATTCCGTGCTGCGCAGTGAGCGAGGAACGCGGGGCCCGTCAGGACTGAGAGGGTGAGGACTTCTGCTGCTTCATGGTGGTGAGCCGTTCGATCATCCGGTCCCAGACAAACCCGTGGAGGCGGAGGTTCGCCGCCCGCTCCACGTTCGTAAACTGCACCCCAATCTGGTTATCTTTCACCCACCGCACTTCCGCTCCGTCGATCGGCAGCGACTCGGGCCGATCGGGAAGAATCAAACGAAGTAGCAGGTTGCCCGCTTGAGACGGGGGCGTGGCACATTCGATCGTGCAGCCCAGGACCGTTAGATTGGTCACGGTACCCTCGCCGATCGCGTCGGCTCCGGCAAACATGACGGGATACGACACCGGCAGCGGCAGGCGGTAGTGCGCTCGTTGATAGGGCTTGGTCTGCTCCTGAGTCTGTTCCATGGTGGAGGGAGTGTAGCCCGGCTGCGGGCCGCGGGCCTATCCCCCGTTGGAGGGGCGAGGGGGAGAGAGGGGGGCCTGGTTAATTTCCTGTCCTCGCGCCCCGCGCACGCGGGAACCATCGAATTTCGGCGCTTCCGGATATCGAGTAGGTCAGGCATCCCGTTGATCAGACTCTTCTCGCTGGTGCCTATTTCTCGCCCTCCCCTTTGTAAGGGGAGGGAAGGCGGGGTAGAGGATCTCGCCGGCAGCGGCGCGCAGGTGGTTGGCCCACTGATCCATGCAGCCGTTCTCAGGATTCGACCTCCCCTCCCCCCCCTCCTTACGAAGGAGGGGTCAGCTGGGAATACTGGCGTCAATCCAAACGGGCACCCTTCTCACTGGCCCACACGAAATTCTGAAACACCCGAATTTCTAAACTATACGCGGTGCTCCTTGGGGCAAGGACGTGTCCCGGCGCGGCCGGGGTAGGCGGGTGAGAAAGTTGCGTGCATTAGTGAGTGCGGTTGGTCGGTGACTATTCGGGGAGAATGACCAAATTGCAATGGTTGGCGATGCGAGAAAAGTCTCGATCTGTTGTCAGAAGAGGATAGCCGTGCTGGCAGCAGGCAGCGGCGATCAAGAAAGCGATGGGGCCGGCCAGCACGCCTTTTGGGCGGCACGCCGTCCGGAGGTTGGCCGCAGCGGCGTAGGTCGAGCGATCAAGATCGAGGAGAGGGAATGGCTCAAGAAGCTGTATCAGTCGATCAAACTGTTTGTCGGACCGAAGCCCGTCCAGGAGTTCCTGGAGGATATTCCCGAGAAGGAAGATCCTGTTGTTCGATTCGAGCTGAGTGGAAACGTGTGGACATGAATATTGGAATCATCGACCCGGGGCCGCCGGAGCACGAGTGACCAGACCGAGGTGTCAACGACGCGGTTCACGCTCTTGCCGATCCTGTTTGTAGTCCCAGTCCTTTCGGAAGTCGAAGGTTCCCAGGGACTTCAGAAGGTGCCGCTGGCGCCGACGCTGGATAAATTCTTCCAGGGCGACCGTGACGGTTTCTTTCTTGGTGCGGAGCTTGCCGATCCGGCGGGCCTTTTCGAGCAAGGCATCGTCAATGGCGAGATTCGTTGGCATGACCGCTTCCATGTGTAGCGATTACACACAAAGTAGCGAACAGCGGCCGGTCTGTCAAACGTTGGGATCTGGCCATTAGCCATAAACACGTGAGTTCGGCTGCCGGTGACCCGAATCAGCCATCGCAGGGTGAGGAATGGGGAATGGTATTTAGGTGGACCCGCTCATGGCGCGGTGCCAGCGTCGGAGGTTCTTCAGCTTGGGCAGCTTCGTTTTCCCGTTGAAGAGATAATTGCCAAGCACGCCGTATAGATCATAATCGACGAAGAGCGGGCGATCGGCCAGGAGAAACGGCGAGGCCGCCAGCATATTGTCGATCGGCTCCAGGAGTTCGGCAAATTGACCGCACAGGTACTTGCGATGGCTGGTCCATTCCTGAACGCAGCCCTTTCCGAACTTCCGTTCCTTGTGGCGAATGAGCATCACGCGCTCGACCAAGGGGCGGGAGGGAATCACATAAGTATCGTTCACTTTGAATCCCACCGACTCCAGATCGTGCTCAATATAGCGCGAGAGAATCAGTTGAATACCGTCGAGCTCTTTTGGAAAGAGATCGAGGTGGTAGCGCCGGTCGATGTAGCGTGCGACCTCCTGTCCAAAATCAGTGGCGTCGCAGATCGCATCTTTCCCATCGACGAGGCAGGGCACCGTATACCCACGTCCGTTCGTGGCCCTGATAATGGAGGCCCGCTCGTGATAGGGGATGTTGCGCAGGCGGAACAGAATCCCGCTCCGTTCAAGGATATGCCGCACCGTGATGCAGAACGGCGACCAGGGGAATTGGATCAGCGTGAGCATGGGGCCTATATGACGGAAACGAGTGGAAACTGCAAGATCGGGGGAAAGGCCAGAGCGAATCAGGGAGCTAAGTTGGCTGCCTGATGAAGCAATGGTTGCGAAGAGTTTGGGCTCGTGGTGGGTTTGGGGCGATCGGTTTCGACCATCTGCCGAACGGTTTCGACGACAAGCTTCGGCTGGTCGAATTGGATGAAGTGGCTGCTCCGGTCGGCGAAGACCTGGCGGCTGTTGGTGGAGAGTTTCGTGAGATCGGTCTGAAAGTGGAGCCACATCTCCCGGAACTTCGCCGGGTCGATGTCGGGCGGCAGGTCGGGCCACCAGGTTGGTCCTGTCGCGGTCAAGACCGTGAGCGGGAGATCGCCGAGTGATCCGAGGCGTTGGACATGCGCGCAGGTATCCGGGAGGGCCTCGCCTTCGTCGGCCATCGTCTTGAAGTAGCGCGTCTGCATCCACCCGGTTCGGAGCAGCGGGCGAACCTCGGCAGACGCGTTCTTTTCCTGCTCGCTGAAGAACGAGGGCGAGAGGTCCAGCGAGATCAAGAGGCGAGTCAGGCCTAAGCCTGTGACCGCGCGAATGATCGGAAAGACGATCCTGCCGGGCGCGACGAACTTGCGGAACTCCTCCTGCTCGAATTGCCGCTCATGTCCCGCATCCACCAGCACCATTCCGACCACCTCGTCCGGATGGGCCTGGCGATAGAGCCGCACGATGAAGCCGCCGAGAGAATGGCCGACGAGCACGTAGGGGCCGGAGATCCCGGCGCGCGTCAGGAGTTGGTGGAGTTCATCGGCCATCCGTTCGCCGCTTCGTGGCAAGGGGCCTGCGTCACTCCAGCCGAATCCCGCACGATCATAAGAACAGACCCGCGTAACCTTCGCGAGATCTGGTTGGACTTTTGACCAATAGACCGACCAGCCAGGCCCTGCCGCCTCCAAGATCACCGTGGGGCTGCCCTCACCAGTGCAGTAGAGATGAAGTTTATGTCCGCCGACGTCGATGAGTTGGCCGGGAGGCGGGTACTGCTTCCGGTCCTGCACCATGCCGACGAGCTGATACCCCACACCGATCAGCGCGAGGAGAAACAAGCTAAAGGTGATGCGGATCAACCAGCGCATGGCCACTAGTAATCATCTTGTTTGATCAGATCTATTGAGCGAAGTAAGAGTCTGCCCAAGTTCGTTATGTCCTGGCCGCTTGCCTTGGGCATACCTGTTCGCTTGTCGAATTCGGGGATCTCTCCTTGGCGAAAAAGTTCAAAGCTGTTACAAAGCAGTCCTAGGCCAACCAAGTGTTGTGTATAGCTTTCGTAAATGGCTACCTCGTCGAGCACCTCCTGTGGGGAGCCATGGGTAGCTAGCCTTGGCTCGAGCACCTTCTTGTGGCGATCCCAAAACTCTGCATCCCTTTTGGGATGTTTAGCATGAGATCGCAGAATAATGATCTCAGTATCATTTAGGGCGGAAAGAAGACTAATAAGCTTCTTATACTGTATTGCCTTCTCGTCCGACTCAGCTAGGCCGTTTTTGATCAATGCCGCAATATGCTCGAGTCTATCCCTACTAATAGAACGAGCAGCTTGGTACATGCTCTCTTCAAATAGGTCAACAAAACCAGGATCCGTGAAGCGTTTGGATACCAATGTCTTATCGAGCTCTGTCACCTTCTGTTCGAGCGCTTGCAACATTCCTGCAATGCGATCAATACGCTGGTTGGGAATTATGGTGCCGATTACTTCGGCAACTAACCCTCCGATATAGGGGATGCTATTGAGTGTGCCTTTGCTGAGCGCAATCAGCATATCCGTTCGGTTAGCGTTAAGTTCGTTGGCAGGAGGCTGAGAGTTAAACATGGGAATTTCCATTTACTTATGTGGGGTGTCTTAGCGTCTTCACGGCTCATTCTCTGGCCTGCTCCCGGTTTCTTCACGCACCTAGATCGGTGTCTTTGAAACCGGCAGCAGGCAAGTTAGGCACGCAAATTCTTTTCGTCCTCAGGGCTCAAACAGGCTACGTCGCGGGCAGGAAGGTGTCAACCTGTTCTATGGCTGGTGGCTGGCGAAGCAGGTGGATGAAGTGAACCAGTATCGTATGCCCCTGGTAAATCTCGGGTAGGTTTTCTATAGCAAGTAACGGTCGATACTGAGCGCGCCGTGGAAGACGCCGAGGATGTCGATCGTTCAGTTATTCTTGATCACATACGCGATTCGGTAGTGCCCGTGGAGCAGAATGCAGATGTGCCGGTCAGGTTGTTGTCAGTACCGGTACCCTGATTCAGGAAACTCTCGAAGGATCTCGGCTTTGAGATAGATCGTTTCGACCGTGCGGCTTGCGGCTGCGGGATTATCGTGCGCGATGAAGTCGTGGATGTCGCGCAGCCATCGTTGGGCTTCCGCTGTTCAGGTCAGCTCCGCCATGTCCTGATACGGCGTCCCATCTCTTCATGGCTGATCGTTCGTCCTGCATCGGAGTCTGCAAGGCCTCGCTCAATCATTCGGGCAAAAGCCAATTCCCGAAGAATTTCATCGTAGGAGCTGTCGTCAGGCTGGTCCTGAAGAATTTTCGCGATCTGCTCTTTGGCCGAAGGCATGGTCATCTCTCTGCGGTGGAGGTACTTGCATAACAGAGTAAGGATAGCGAGAAGCCTTTTGATTTACAAGCGCTTGGCGGGTTGTTAGGATGCGCCGCGTGAAACACTTGCTCATCTTGATTTGGGGCCTGCTTGCGGCCCTTGGCGCTGTCGCGCTCGCCTTTGTGACTGGTCTCGTTCATCCCGAAGAAAAGGTGAATGGGCTGTGGCTGGTTGTCGCGGCGTCGTGCATCTACGTGCTCGCGTTCCGCTTCTATGGCCGTTGGATTGCGCGGCGGGTGGTCGATCTCAACGATCGGTATGTGACGCCGGCGGTGCGGTTGAACGACGGTGTCAATTTCCACCCCACCAATCGATACGTCCTCTTCGGTCATCATTTCGCGGCGATTGCCGGCGCGGGGCCGCTGCTCGGGCCGGTGCTGGCAGCCCAGTTCGGATTTCTCCCTGGTTTTCTCTGGCTGGTAATCGGCGCGGTGCTGGCCGGGGCGGTGCAGGATTTTGTGATCCTTGTGGCCTCGATGCGGCGCAACGGGCGCTCGCTTCCGGAGATTGCCCGCGATGAACTGGGCCCTATTACCGGCACGGCGACGGCGGTCGCGGTGCTCTTCATCGTCGTGGTCGCGCTGGCGGGGTTGGGCTTTGCGGTGGTGAATGCCCTGTATCGGAATGCCTGGGGGACGTTCACGATTGCGATGACGATCCCCATCGGCTTCATTATGGGCTTTTACCTGCAGAAGTTTCGCCCCGGTGCGGTGGGGGAAGTCTCGTTGCTCGGGGTCGTGCTGTTGATTGCTGCGGTGATCTCGGGGCATGCGGTGGCCCATTCGGCGCTGGCACCATGGCTGGAGTTTGAGCGCGGGACGCTGGTGTGGCTGCTGGCGGGCTATGGATTCCTGGCTTCTATCTTGCCCTGCTGGATGTTGCTGGTGCCGCGCGGCTATCTCTCGACCTTCATGAAGCTCGGGGTGGTGTTCCTGCTCGGCTTCGGAGTGGTGCTGATGGCGCCGACGATTGAAATGCCGCGGGTCACGATATTTGCCGCCGGCGGCGGGCCGATTATTCCCGGCACCCTCTTCCCTTTTCTCTTCATTACGATTGCCTGCGGAGCGGTCTCTGGTTTTCATTCGCTGGTCTCCTCCGGCACGACGCCGAAGATGATCGAGCAGGAGTCGCAGGCGACGGTGGGCTATGGGGCGATGCTGCTGGAAAGTTTCGTCGGCGTGATGGCGCTGATTGCGGCCTCGGTGCTGATTCCCGGCGATTATTTCGTGATCAACACGATGCTCTCGCCGGAGCAGCTGGCGTCGATGGGATTCCCGGTTTCGCGCATTCAGGAGTTGTCGCAGTTGGTGGAAGTGGATGTGGCGGGACGGCCGGGCGGGGCGGTGTCGCTCGCGGTCGGGATGGCCTCGATTTTCTCGGCCCTGCCGGGGATGGCGGGGTTGATGGCCTATTGGTATCAATTCGCGCTCGTGTTTGAAGCGCTGTTTATTCTTACGACGATGGATACGGGCACGCGGGTGGCGCGCTATCTGCTTCAGGAAATGGGCGGGCGGGTCTATGCGCCGCTGCGGCAGATCAATTGGTGGCCGGGGGTGCTGGCGAGCAGCGGGCTGGTGGTGGGAGCCTGGGGCTACCTGATCGGCACGGGGAGTATCTCGACGATCTGGCCGATGTTTGGCGCGGCGAATCAGTTGCTGGGGACGCTGGCGCTCTGCATCGGGACGACGGTGCTGATCAAGATGCGCAAGGCGCAGTTCCTCTGGATTACGGCGGTGCCGATGCTGTTCGTCGGAGCGATCACGCTGATCGGGTCCTATCAGATGTTCGGGCTCTTCATGGGGAAGGCGGCGAAGCTGCAGGACGGTGGGCAGGCGTTTGCGCTGTATCTGGATGCGGTGTTGGTTGCGGCGGTGGCGTTCCTGGCCCTGATCGTCTTGATCGACAGCCTGCGGCAATGGTACGGGTATGTGGTGTTGAAGAAGCCGTTCACGAGCAGCGAAGTCCTGGTGCTGGCCGGCGGCGGATCGGCGGGACGGATGCAGACGGCGATCTGCCGTGAGGATGATGGGAAGGGGTATAAGCTGCCGCACGGGGGCGGGTGTTGTTGAGGGGGCGGTCTGGTCGATCTCCTGTGCTCGCGCCCCGCGCACGCGGATTGATTAAATAATGATATCAGGGGCTGTGCTCGGTGCATGCGCGCAGTAGGAGATCGACCGGGCTGCCCCTTGGGGTTGGTAGGGTGAAAGAAGGAGGGGATCGTGGCGGATCAATTTTCGTTCGATGTGGTGTCGGAAGTGAATATGCAGGAGTTGAAGAACGCGCTGGATCAGGCGACGAAGGAGATCAAGCAGCGGTTCGATTTCAAGGATTCGAAGACGGAGATCACGCTGAAGGAAAAAGAGAAGGAGTTGGTGGTCGTCTCCGACGACGATTACAAGCTGAACGCGGTGATCGAGATCATCAAGACGAAGTGCACGAAGCGCGGGGTGTCACTGAAGGCCTTCGACTATGGCGCGGTGGAGCCGGCGTTGAGCGGGACGGTGCGGCAGACGGCGAAGATTCAGAGCGGGCTGACATCGGAGAAGGCCAAAGAAATTACGAAGGCGATCAAGGACTCCAAGCTCAAGGTGCAGGGGCAAATTCAGGGCGAGCAGGTGCGGGTGCTCAGCAAAAGCAAGGACGACCTGCAGGCGACCATGACCTTCCTCAAAGGGAAAGATTTTGGCGTGGATTTACAGTTTACGAACTACAGGTAGTTGGCTTGTTCGACGGGGTTGAGGCGGCGGGGATCGTTCCTGTGCTCGCCCACCGCGGCACACAAGAATGATCGTATTGTTAAATTGAGGGAGGTGCTCGGTGGATGCGCGCACTTAGAACGGTCCCCGCCGCCTCCCTTGGGAACCATGCGATGCTGAAATCCCTCTCGGTACTGCTTCTTGTTGCACTTTCACTTGCCGGCTGCAATCGCAGCGATCCCATCGTCGTCATTCAGCTCCATCCTAAGAATCCGGACATTATCTACGTCGCCACGAACGACTACATTTATAAGACGCGCGACGGGGGGCAGACCTGGGCCAATCTCTCGCGCGGGATGAGCCATTCCCGCGTGATCTGCATGGCGATCGATGCGGTCTATCCCGCCACGGTCTATGCCGGGACGAAGGGCGATGCGGTCTACAAGAGCTACGATGGCGGGCAGCGCTGGGTGTCGCAGCGATCCGGGTTGGACGATGCGACGATCTCCTCGGTGGTGAACCAGTTCGTCATCGATCCGGATGACAATACCCACCTCTTTGCCGCGACGACGATGGGGGTGTTTGAGTCCAAGAATGCGGGCGACAGCTGGACGAAGCGGATGGAGGGGATGAAGGAAGTGCTGATGGTCGTGTCGCTGGAGATGGACCCGACCAGGCCGTCGATTCTCTATGCGGGGACGAGCGGCGGCGTGTACAAGTCGATCGATCAGGCCGGCCATTGGGAGAAGGTGAACAACGGCCTGGTGCCGCCGGAGATGGTGAAGTCGTCCCGCGCGCTGAATGTGACGGCCATCGAGGTTGATGCCTTCGAACCGGAGACGGTCTATGCCGCGACGCTGGCGGGACTTTACAAGTCCACGGACGGGGCGAAATCGTGGGTGCGTATCGGGGAATTGCTGGCGGATCAGATGATCATTTCCATGCTGCTCGATCGCTCGAAGAAAGGTGTGGTCTATATCACCGGGCGGGAAGGGGTGCATCGCAGCGAAGACGGCGGCGTGACGTGGAAAGCCATGAATGCCGGATTTGCCACGACGAACATCCGCTCTCTCGCGCAGAGCCAGACCGACCCCAGGCTCTTCTATGCGGGCACGAACGGCAGCGGGTTGTATCGCAGCAAAGACGCGGGAGAGTCCTGGGAGGTGATGCCTCCGGTCGTGCCCACGAATTCGTGACTGCGCAGTGATTGCGGCGAGAAGTGGGCCGTTACCGCGGGGCCGTTCCGCGATTCTGCAGGCTGGATCCTATGGACGATCCTTCGAGCGACGATCCCACGGAGGTATCGTTGAGGCCCGATCCGATCGTCGATCCGCCGAGGCTCGACCCGATCGTTGAATCTTCCAGACTTGATCCTACCGTAGATGGTTGCAGGCTGGATCCGACCGCTGACTGCTCCCGATTGAGCGACGATTCGCCGATGGCCGCTCCCGCCCGTCCTGTTGCCCCGATATCAAAGCCGGTCGGGCCGCTGCTGCCGATGTCCCCTCCGGTTCTCGGCACGGCCCCCACGTCCGCTCCAAGCGCGCCCCCCGATCCAATGTTCGCGCCGGTTTTCGGCGTCTTTCCGATGTTTGGACCAACGGTCGAACCGGCGCCGATTCCGGTTCCTGTCTTAGGGCCTGTCGGGAGGGGGCGCGTCTGGAAATCGCTGCGGATGGAATCTTCGGCCTCTTGAATGGCGCGCAGCTCTTTGGCGGACGATTCGTAATCGAGTTGGTTGAGCTTGTCTCGAGCCGCGCCGATCGTCTCCAGTCTTGTGCGCAATCTCTTCAGGTCCGCCCGTGCTTGCGCGACGGGAGGCAGCAATTCCGCAATGGTCCAGCCCCGCAGTTTCATATGCTCGCTGAACAACCCGGATTGGGCCATCGCCAGGAGTTCGTTCACCTCGTCGCCCAGTTCTTCCACCCGTTCGAGTTCCGCCAGGTCCGTGCGGCAGCATTCGATGAACTGATGGTATTTCTGCAGGAAGCCGACGACTTCGGTTTGCAAGTTCTCGATTTTCAGTTCGCTGGTCGCTGTGCGCGGCGTGCGGGCGTCGCCTGGCGCAGGGTCTTTTTTCTCGACGAGCGGGGAGCAGCCGGCGGTGTCGGCCGACGGCTTCCCCTTTGAGGCTCTCAGTTGCTTGTCGGGGGAGCTCTGTTCGCAGTATTCGATCGGCGGCGCGGCGGCAGCGTGGCGAGGGATCAGGGGAAGCAGGATGACGAGCATCAGCCAGAGAGCGCTGAAGGCGAGTATCCTATGAACGAACGGCATCATGAAAGAATTGTCCGTTCGCCTGCCGGCAAAGTCAACGAATTCGCCTTTTGCAACAAATCTCCATAGCAGCCCGAGGGGAATATCGTTCCGCAGGGGGCGCTGGGCTCATCATGATTTCCCGGGAGCTTCGTCTTCGAATAGGGGGAGGGAGGCCTCTGGGGGGTATCCGGCCACGAGACAGGGGTTTTTGAGGGGGCTGGCAAGGGTAAGGAAACGGTCTTTGTCCTATCAAGTTTGAGTGCAACCGGCCCGGGCCAGATTTTGATGTAAGTGCATGAATTTAATATTGACAAGGAGTCAAACGGGAGTATACTCCGCCGGTAGTGGGGGAAAGTGGATATAAGTGGAGGGCAGTATATCGAGGGGAAGTACGAGCATGTTCCTGTCTTTCATGATGAAGTCATCTATTGGCTCAATCCTGAACGATCTCAAGTCCTTGTCGATGGGACGGTGGGGTATGGTGGGCATGCAGAATTGCTGCTTCGAAGAATGGGAAGCGAATCGACCCTCGTCGGTATTGACCGGGATGAGCAGGCGCTCGCAGCGTGTCAATCCCGGTTGGCCACATTCGGTCAGCGCGCCATCTTGCTCAAAGGTGACTTCGTGGATGTGAAGCCGCTGCTGCGGAGCGTGGGTGTTCAATCAGTCGACGGGGTCCTCTTCGACCTCGGGGTGTCGTCGCCGCAGTTGGATGATCCGCAGCGGGGATTCAGTTTCCAAACCGATGGCCCGCTGGATATGCGGATGGACCGGGCCGGTGCCCGCACCGCCGCGCAGTTAGTGAACGAGCTTCCCGAGGCCGAGTTGGCCGATATGATTTTCCAGTATGGCGAAGAGCGGTTCTCGCGGCGCATCGCGCGTGCCATTGTTCAGGCGCGCGCTCACAAGGCGTTCGAGACGACCCAGGAGCTTGTCGCGGTGATTAAGGGGGCCGTGCCTGCTGCATACCGGCACGGCCGCATTCATTGTGCGACGAGAACTTTTCAGGCGCTTCGGATCGCGGTGAACCGGGAGCTGGACGTCATCGCGCCGGCCATTCACGATGCGGTGGATATGTTGCGTCCGGGGGGCCGCATCGCGGTCATTTCCTTCCACTCGCTCGAGGATCGCATCGTGAAGCACACGTTGCGCGCCTTGACTGAGGAGCCTCGTCCCCGAGTGAGAGTGTTGACCAAGAAGCCGCAGGTGCCCTCCGAGGCGGAGTGCCGGGAGAATCCGCGAGCGCGGAGCGCCAAGTTGCGAGTGGCTGAGCGTCTTCCAAAGGAGTGTGTCCAATGAAGATGTTGGCGGTGCTCATGGGGCTCTGTCTCGTGTTTGTCTTTGTGTGGGAGCGCGTGGATATGGTGCGCCTCGGCTACCACGTCGAACGGCTGAAGCACGAAAAGGTGCTGCTTGAACGGGAGCGGGACGAGCTTCGGGTGAAAGTGGCGACCCTGAGTTCCCCCGATCGCATCGCAAAGGTGGCGACAGACAAGTACGGGATGAGCCTGCCGCAGCCGGGGCAGGTGGTGATGGTGCAGTCCGGGCCAGCGGACTGGCCGGCGGCATCCCGCCAGGCGCCGGAGATCCGGATTGCCAAAGTTGATATGCCAGGTGGGAGGCGATAGTGGCTGGTTCGCCGTTACGCACACGCCGATTTGTGCTGCTGGTGGTGTTGTTATGCGGATTCGGCGTGGTGCTGTTTCGCCTGGTCAGTCTGCAGGTATTGCAGGCGGCTGAGCTGACCGTCAAGGCGGACCGGCAGCATCAGAAGACGGTTGCGCTGGAGGGCGCTCGTGGAACCATCGTGGATCGGCACGGAAAGGTGTTGGCCATGAACATGGATGTGCCGTCCGTGTTTGGTGTTCCGACCGCCCTCGAGAGTCCTGCCCGGACGGCCCGCACGCTGTCTCCGGTCCTGCATGTGCGTGCGGCCGAGCTTGAGAAAAAGTTGCGTCAGGATCGCAGCTTCGTGTGGCTGGCGAGAAAATTGGATCCGGAGCAGGGACATCGCCTGGAGCAGATGCCGATGGAGGGCATCGGGACGGTGCTGGAAGGGCGCCGGTTCTATCCGAAGGGGCCGTTATTGGCGCATGTGCTGGGATTTGCCGGCATGGATGGAACTGGGCTTGAAGGGCTGGAGCGCCGCTATGAGGCGCACCTTCACGGGGAGAAGCGGGTCGCGGTGCTGCAGCGGGATGCGTTAGGGCGGGTCGTGTTTCCTAAAGGCGAGGCGGAGCAGAATCCGGCGTCCGGTCACAGTTTGACGCTGACGATCGACGAGGTCATCCAATATATCGCGGAAAAAGAACTTGAAGAGGCGATGAACAAGACGCGCGCCAAGGCCGGCACCGTGATCGTGCTCGAGCCCCAAACCGGGGCGCTGCTGGCGCTGGCCATCAGCCCGCGCTTTGATCCGAACTCCGTGGCCGCGCTCACGCCGGGCCGTTGGCGCAATCGAGCCTTGACGGATGCGTATGAGCCCGGGTCGACGATGAAAGCCATTGTGGCTGCTGCGGCCCTCGAAGAAAAAGTCATGAAACCCGGGACGATGGTGTTCGGCGAGAATGGCCGGATGACCATCGCCAATACGGTCATTCACGATCATGAGAAGCTCGGCTGGGTCACCTTCGCGGAGGTCATTCAGAAGTCGAGCAACATCGGAGCCGCGAAGACCGGCATGGCGCTGGGGGATCAGCGCCTGTATCGCTACTTGCAGGCCTTCGGATTCGGGCAGCGGACCGATATCGATTTGCCCGGTGAAGCCGGTGGCCTCTTGCGGGATCCGAAATATTGGGGGCGCCGCTCGCTGGCCTCGATTTCCATGGGGCAGGAAATCGGCGTCACCCCGATGCAAATGGTGTCCGCGATCTCGGTGCTGGCGAACGGCGGCGTCCTGATGAAGCCCTATGTCGTGTCTGAAGTGCGGGATGCGCAAGGACAACTGCTCAAGCAGATCGAGCCGCAGGCCAAGCGGCGGGTGATCTCGGCGGACACGGCGCGCACGGTGACCTCGATTCTCGAAGGCGTCGTGACCGACGGCACCGGAACGAAGGCGGCGATTCCCGGGTTCCGGGTGGCGGGGAAGACCGGCACGGCGCAGAAAATCGATCCGCGAACCGGTGCCTATTCTTCCACGCAGTTCGTGGGGTCGTTTGTCGGATTCGTGCCGGCCGATAATCCGCGGCTCGCCATGATTATCGTGATCGACGAACCGCAAGGGGAAGCCTGGGGCGGCGCGGTGGCCGCGCCTGTCTTCCGGCGGGTGGGCGAGCAGGTGTTAAATTATCTGGGCGTGTCATCGAATGAACCGGTGAAACTGGCGATGGCGTCAGGCCATCGATAACTCAGGTGCTTCTGCCATGGCGACGACGTTGGCACAATTAGCCGAAGCCTTGCAAGGACGGGTGGATGTCCTTGAGCGGAGGGGGGATCTCGGCGTGCCGGTGGCAGCCATCACGGACGACTCCCGAACGGTTCGGGCCGGCAGTTTGTTTGTCGCCGTCAATGGTGAGCAGGCGGACGGCCACCGGTATGTGGCTTCCGCCTTGTCGGCCGGCGCGTCGGCGCTGGTGATGCAGGATGCCATCGCCGGAGTGACGTGCCCCTACATCCAAGTCTCGGATTCGCGTAAGGCCCTGGGCCTCCTGGGCAGCCGGTTTTACGGAGATCCGTCGGCGCGTTTGCGCATGATCGGAGTCACCGGCACCAACGGCAAGACGACCACGTCGTATGTCTGCAAATCGCTCCTTGAAGCCATCGGAAATCGAGTGGGGTTGATCGGGACTGTGGCGTATCAAATCGGGGCCGAGACGCTTCCGGCATCGCACACGACGCCGGGCGCGTTGGAGCTGCAGAAGCTTCTGCGGAAGATGGTGGATGGCGGCTGCACGACGGCGGTCATGGAAGTATCCTCACATGCGCTCGTTCAGGAGCGCACGAACGGGTGCGAATACGATGTGGCGGTCTTTTCGAATCTGACCCAGGACCACCTGGACTTTCACAAGACGATGGAAGCGTATTTTGAAGCCAAGCTGAGGCTCTTCGTGGGGCTGACCGGGACGACCAAACCGAAGAAGCGGGCGATCATCAATGTGGACGATCCGAGCGGGACCCGCATCGCCTCCCTGTGCCCTGCGCCGGTCTGGACCTACGGGATCAAGGGGAAGGCGGATCTTCGGGCGGAGGCTGTCCGCCTTTCATTGGGCGGGACAACCTTCACGGCGGCTACGCCTGCCGGGTCCTTCCTGGTCGAGAGCCACCTGGTCGGCGAGCATAACGTCTACAACATGCTGGCGGCCATCGGCGTGGCGCTGCACGAAGGGGCGACGATACAACAGATAGGCGAGGCGGTCACGCACGTGACGAACGTCCCCGGCCGGTTTGAGCGGGTTCTGGCAGGACAGCCCTTTACCGTCGTCGTAGATTACGCCCATACGGATGATGCGTTGGTGCGGCTCCTGACGGCCGCGCAAGCCTTGAAAGCCGGCCGCATCATCACGGTGTTTGGATGCGGGGGAGACCGGGATCGAGGCAAGCGCCCCAAGATGGGCCGTGCGGCGGTCGCCCATAGCGACATGGTGATTCTGACGTCGGACAATCCCCGCACCGAGAATCCGCTGTCGATTCTGGACGAAGTCGAAGTTGGTGTCATTGAGGCGCTACGGGAACGGCCAGCGGTTATGTATCGCAAGATCGCGGACCGTCGCGAGGCGATCGGTGTGGCGGTCCGGGAAGCCCGGGCGGGAGACATGGTGCTCATTGCCGGCAAGGGGCATGAGGACTACCAGATCATCGGCACGACGAAGCATCATTTTGACGACCGTGAAGTCGCGCGTGAAGCGATTCAGCAGCTGAAGAGCGGTGGATAGATCAATTCATGAGGCCGTAGGGTTCGGGGATTCCATGGCACTGTTTACGGTTGAAGAATTGCGGGAAGTCATCAGCGTGAAGGTGCTCGCCGGCGAAGGGACCCGGTGGGCCAAGCAGCGCGTTCGCCGCCTCAATATGGATTCTCGAACGATCCGCTCGGGGGACCTGTTCGTGGCAATCAAGGGCGACCGGTTCGACGGGCATGACTATATCGCGATGGCCCTGTCGCGGGGTGCGGTCGGAGCGATCGTGCACGATGCCTATGTCGTGCCGCAGGCCATCCTGAAAACCGGCGGGAAGTCCTCGCCGTTCATTCTCGGCGTGCGCGATCCGCTCTTCGCCTATCAGCAACTGGCCACGCACCACCGTTGTCGCTTCGACATTCCTCTGGTGGCGGTGACGGGAAGCAACGGCAAGACGACGACAAAGGAAATGGTCGCCAGCGTTCTGGGCCAGCGATGGAGAGTCTTGAAGACGGAAGGCAATTTGAACAATCGCATCGGCGTCCCGCAGACCCTCTTCCGGCTGACGGCCCGTCATGAGGCCGCGGTGATCGAGATGGGGGTCGATAACGTCGGGCAGACGACTCGGTTGTGTGAAATCGCGCGGCCGACGATCGGGATCATCACCAATATCGGGCCGGATCATCTGGAATTCTTCGGCAGCATGGAGGGGTCAGCGCAGGGGAAGGCGGAATTGCTCGACTTGTTGCCGCCGGGCGGCGCCGCGATTTTGAACGCCGACGATCCGTATTTTGATTATCTGGCCGCCCGCGCCCGCTGCCGAGTGGTGTCGTTCGGCTATTCGCCGAAGGCCGACGTCCAGGCGGTGCAGGAAAAGTCCGATGGCAAAGACGGCACCATCTTCCGCCTGCTCCTGCCCGGGAAGGTCCGGCACACCATCGTTCGTATGAAGGTGCAGGGGTCGCACAATGTGACCAACGCGCTCGCAGCCGCGGCAGTGGGCACCGTATTGGGCATCTCCGGGGCGGTGATCGCACAGGGACTCTCCCGCTTCCGTCCGGCCGCCATGCGTTCCCAGGTCGTCATGAGCCATGGCGTGCGGATCATCAACGACTGTTACAACGCCAATCCGGCCTCGATGAAGGCGGCGGTGCAATTGCTGGCGCAGTCCGGCGCGGGTCGCAAGACCATTGCAGTGTTGGGCGATATGTTGGAGCTGGGGCCGAACGCGGCGCGAATGCACGAAGAGGTCGGCGCCTTCATCGCGCAACAGGGGATTGCGCAGTTAATTGCCTGTGGCTCCCTGGGGCAAGGCCTGGCCGAGGGCGCCCGCCGGGCCGGCATGAATCCCGGCGCCGTGCTCGAAGTAGCCGACGCTGCCGCGGCTGCCACTGCGGTGAAAGCGATGGTCGCACAGGGCGATGTGGTGTTGGTGAAGGCGTCGCGCGGCATGAAAATGGAGCAGGTCGTGAGCGCATTGCAGGGTACGAAGCGGGTCGCGAGGAAAGCGTCGTAATCATCCAGGGGCGGCAACCAGTCGGACGCTGTAAGCCCCCAGCGTCGCTATGGCGATCTTATGCTGTATAACTGGCTTTATCCGCTGCATACCGAGTTCTCGTTTCTGAACGTCTTCCGTTACCAAAGCTTTCGCATCATCTATGCCGCGGTGACGGCCTTCCTCATCGCCTTTGTGCTGGCGCCCTGGCTTATCCGGAAGCTCCAGGAGATCAAGCTGGGCCAGCAGATCCGCGATGACGGTCCCAAGCGGCATTTGGCGAAGAGCGGCACGCCGACCATGGGGGGGCTGCTGATTATCTTTGCCGTCGTGCTCTCCACGCTGCTCTGGGCCGATATCACCAAGCCCTATGTCTGGCTGGTGTTGGCGGCGACTATCGGGTTCGGCGCGATCGGCTTTGCCGACGATTACCTCAAGTTCATCAAAGCGCAATCGAAGGGGTTGTCCGCCAGACAGAAGTTTACGGCGCAGGCGGCGGTGGCGCTGGCGATCGCCCTCACCTTGTATTTTCTGCCGGGCTACTCCACGAAACTCAGCGTGCCGTTCTTCAAGAACTTCATGCCGGATCTCGGGTGGTTCTACATCGTGTTCGCCGTCCTGGTGATCGTCGGCAGTTCAAACGCCGTCAACCTGACCGATGGGCTCGACGGCCTGGCCATCGGGCCCGTCATGATTACCGCCTTGGCCTATACGATTGTGGCCTACGTCGCCGGGCACCGGTTGATGTCCGACTATCTGCTCATCCCGCACATCGAGAATGCCGGCGAGATTGCGGTGTTCACGGCGGCGATACTCGGGTCGAGCCTCGGCTTTCTCTGGTTCAACACCTATCCGGCCTCCGTGTTTATGGGCGACGTCGGGTCGCTTCCCCTGGGCGCGGCGCTCGGGACCGTGGCGGTGATCAGCAAGCATGAGCTGCTGTTGTTGATGGTCGGCGGCGTGTTCGTGATCGAGGCGGTGTCGGTCATCTTCCAGGTGTTGTCGTTCAAGTCGCGCGGGAAGCGGATCTTCTTGATGGCCCCGATCCACCATCACTTCGAGATGAAGGGATGGGAAGAGCCCAAGGTGGTGGTGCGGCTCTGGATCATCGCGATTCTGTTGGCGCTTTTGAGTCTGAGCACCTTGAAGCTGCGGTAACGGGATGGTGAGTGAAGACTGTATGGAACTGACAGGGACGAAAGTGACGGTGGTGGGGCTGGCACGCAGCGGCGTGGCTGCCGCCCGGTTGCTGCAATCTGCAGGGGCGCTGGTGACCGTGGCCGATAAGAAGGAACGTAGCGAGCTGGAGGCGGTGTTGAAGCAGTTGGACGGCTCGCGCATCGGCGTGACGGTCGGCAGTCAGTATGAGACCGCGCTGGACGCGGCCGAGCTCGTCGTGATCAGTCCCGGTGTGCCCTATCGGATGGAGGCATTGGAACGGGTCCGTCGTCGCGGCGTCAAGGTCATCAGCGAACTGGAACTGGCGTCCCGGTTTCTCTCCGTGCCGATCCTCGCCCTGACCGGCACCAACGGGAAAAGCACGACCGTGACCTTGATCGGACAAATGCTGCAGGAAAGCGGGAAGCGGGTGTTTGTGGGCGGCAACCTCGGGACGGCGCTCAGCGAAGCGGCGGAGAAGTCGTTGCAGGCTTCCCGGCAGGGCCTGGCTGGTCCGTACGATGTTGCCGTGGTGGAAGTCTCCAGCTTTCAGCTGGAAACGGTTGATCAGTTTCATCCCTGGATCGCCGCGATTCTCAATGTGACGGTGGATCATCAAGACCGGTATGAGTCGATCGACGAGTATGTCGCAGCCAAGCGCCGGATTTTCGAGAATCAAAAGCCGACCGACTATGCGCTCTTCAATCTGGATGATCAGCGGGTGGCGGCGCTCAGGCATGGGGTCAAGGCCCGGGTCCTTGGATTTACCCGGCAGTCAACCCTCCCGTCCGACCTGAGCGGAGGCACCTATCTGGAGGGCGATCGCATCGTGACGACCGTGACGGGTGTTCGCCAGGAGGTCTGCCGCCGTTCCGAGATCAAGATCATCGGCAACCACAACGTCGAAAACGTCATGGCGGCCGTGACCTACGCCTTGTTGAGCGGCTGCCCGATCCACGCCGTCACGCGCGTGCTGACGACGTTCCCCGGCCTTGAACATGCCTTGGAAATTGTGCGCGAACGCCGCGGGGTGCGATTTGTGAACGATTCCAAAGGCACGAATGTCGATGCCACGCTGAAGGCGCTGGAGAGTATCGACCAGCCTATCTGGCTGATTGCCGGCGGGCGCGATAAGGGCGGAGATTTTTCCCGACTGGCTCCGGCGATCAGGCAGCGGGTGAAGGGGCTGATCCTCATCGGAGAGGCCGGGCCGTTGATTGCCGATGCGGTGGCGGGGTTCCCGTCGATCGTTCGGGCCGCATCGATCAAGGACGCAGTCCAGGCGGCGGCGGACGGCGCCGGTCCCGGCGAGGTGGTGTTGCTGTCGCCGGCCTGTGCGAGTTTCGACATGTTTGCCGACTATCAGGATCGAGGTCGGCAGTTTAAGGCCCTCGTGCAATCCTTGCCCGCCTGAGCGTGCAAGGCACAGGAGAATTGACACTGGACGATGTCACAGAGAGCCGCAGGGACGTTGGCATTGCCGTGGCCCGCCACGGGTCTTCGCGCCGCGAAGACCCGGGTGCCGATGGACCATACGCTGTTGATCGTGACGATCATCCTGGCCTTGGTCGGCCTGGTAATGGTCTTCAGCGCGAGCGCCGTGGTGGCGGGGAACCGCTTCCACGACTCCGGTTACTTCCTCAAGCGGCAGTTGGCGTGGCTGACATTCGGGCTTCTGCTGCTCCAGCTCGCATCGCGCATCGATTATATCTGGTGGAAGCGTCTGTCGATTCCCATGCTGGGATGCATGGGGCTGCTCCTGGTGATGGTCCTGATTCCCTCGTTGGGCGTGTCGGCGAAAGGGGCACGGCGCTGGTTGCGCCTCGGCCCGATTTCGATTCAGCCGGCCGAGATGGTCAAGCTGGTCGCGGTGATATATGTGGCGGCCTATCTGACGAAGAAGGAAGACCGGATCACAATCTTCTCCTCCGGCCTGGTGCCGGTGTTGGCCGTGATCGGAGTCCTGAGCGGACTGGTCCTGCTGGAGCCGGATCTTGGGACGGTCGTGGTGATCGGCCTGGTGACCGTGGGGCTGCTCTTTCTCGGAGGGGCGCAACTGAAGCATCTCCTGGGGCTGGGCTTGTGCGCAGCGCCGGTCGTTTTGGCGCTCGTCCTCGGCTCGAGCTACCGGCGCCAGCGGATGCTGACGTTCCTGGCTCCCTGGAAGGACGCGTCGGATGCCGGTTTTCAGATTACCCAGTCGTTCCTCGCCTTTGGCAGCGGCGGGCCGTTCGGAGTCGGGCTGGGCGAGGGCAAACAGAAGCTCTTCTTTCTTCCCGAAGCCCACACGGATTTCGTGCTGGCACTGGTGGGGGAAGAATTGGGACTGGTGGGGACCGCGGCGATCATCCTCCTCTTCGCGGTCTTCGTGGTGCGCGGATTTCAGATTGCGGCCAGGGCCAGGATGCCTTTCGGCCGGCATTTGGGGATGGGCATTACGTTGTTGATCGGGGTGCAGGCGCTGGTGAATGCGGGCGTGGTCACGGGCCTGCTGCCGACCAAGGGACTGACGCTGCCCTTCGTCAGTTACGGCGGTTCCTCGCTGATCATCTGCTTGATCGGAGTCGGCATTCTGCTGAACATTTCACGGGATCGCCAAGCCGGGCGGGAAGAGAGCGGAGCGCGAACAGGTCGCGGAAGGTCCGGTCGCCGATGACGATCGTGATTGCCGCGGGAGGCACAGGGGGACACTTGTATCCGGCTGTCGCATTGGCCCGAGAGTTTCTGCGGCGCGACCCCTCGGCGAAGATCGTCTTCGTCGGCACGACGAAAGGGATCGAGTCCAAGGTGCTCGCCCACGAGAGATTTCCGCTTGAACTCATCACGGCAAAGCCGGTGATGGGAAAGGGCCTCGGAGAAGCCCTGCGGGGACTGCTGTCGGTGCCGATCGGGATTTGGCAGTCCTGGCGGATTCTCGGCGCGCACAAAGCTGATCTCGTGATCGGCGTGGGCGGATACACCAGCCCCACCATGTTGGCCGCCGCCGCGCTCAGGGGTATCGCCAGGGTGATCCTGGAGCCGAACGCCTATCCCGGCATGGCGAACATTGCCGTCGGTCCATTGGCCCAGCGGGTGTTTCTGGCCTTCGACTCGGCCGCTGACAAGTTTGCTAAGAGCAAAGTGCGTGTGGTGGGGACGCCGATTCGCCAGGACTTTCTCCGCGACACGACTCGGCCGGAGCCATCGGCAACCGGGGACCCGCAACGGCTGTTGATTTTCGGCGGGAGCCAGGGAGCAAAGGCGATCAATAGCGCGGTCATCGATAGCCTGGCTCCGCTGATGCAGAAGCTGCCAAAGCTGTCCATCACGCACCAAACCGGTGAAGCCGATCATGCGCGGGTGGCCGAGGCCTATCGTCAAGCCGGGGTGCAGGCCGAGGTGGTGCCCTTCCTGTACGACATGCCGAGGGTGTTGCGGGGGGCCGACTTAGTGGTGGCGAGATCCGGGGCCATGACGATCGCGGAGCTGACGGCCTGCGGGAAGCCGGCGATCCTGATTCCGCTGCCGACCGCGATCTACAACCATCAGATGATGAACGCGCGCGCGATGGAAGCGGCGGGCGGGGCTGTCGTGCTCCCGCAGCCCGAGCTGACCGGGGCGCAGCTGGCCCGAACCATTGCCGATATTCTGCAGCAGCCGGACCGGCTGCGCAGGATGCAGGACAAGAGTCGGGGGATGAGGCGAATTGAGGCGGCGGAGACCATTGTCCGCGAATGCTATGCACTCATGGGGGTGAACCATGACCACAACCGGACTGTTGGAGCGGCAGGAGCCTAATGCGATCAGCACGCGTGAGCAGAGACCTCGGCCATCAACGGGCGCAACAGGATTGAGGCGGACCGTCATGTTTCGAAAAACACAACAGATCCATCTAGTCGGCATCGGCGGGTCGGGGATGAGCGGGATCGCGGAGGTGCTGCTCACGCTGGGCTACAAGGTCACCGGCTCCGATCTGCAAACATCCGAAACGACCAGGCGGCTGGAAGAACTCGGCGGCAAGATCTTTATCGGCCATCAGGAGGCGAATGTTGGGGAGGCGCAGGTGGTCGTCATTTCCTCCGCCGTGTCCGCGACCAACCCCGAGGTGCTCGCCGCCAAGGCCAAACAAGTGCCCGTGATTCCGCGCGCTGAAATGCTGGCCGAGCTGATGCGCTTGAAATTCGGCGTGGCGATTGCGGGAGCCCATGGCAAGACGACGACCACCTCGATGGTGGCCAACGTGCTGGCGTCGGGCGGGCTGGATCCGACGATGGTGATCGGCGGCAAGGTCAACGCGCTCGGCAGCCATGCCCGGCTCGGCCGGGGAGAATTGCTGGTGGCCGAAGCGGACGAGAGCGACGGCTCGTTCCTCCGCCTCTCGCCGACCATTGTGGCGGTCACGAATCTGGATCGCGAGCATCTCGACCACTACGGGTCGATGGAAAAGATTTACGACAGTTTTCTGGAGTTCATCAACAAGATTCCCTTCTATGGGGTGGCGGTCTTGTGTTCCGATGACGAGCGGCTTCAGGCCCTGTTTCCGCGCATTGTGAAACGGTATTACACCTACGGATTGCAGGAGCGGGACGGGCTGGTGCCGGACTTTAAGGCGACGGACATCAGCCTCAAACAATGGGGGGCCGAGTTCCGTGCGCACTTCCGGGGGAAAAATCTCGGGCCTTTCCGGCTTGCCGTTCCCGGCATTCACAACGTCTCGAATGCGCTGGTCGCGATTGCGATCGGGATCGAGCTGGAGGTGCCGGTCGACTTGATTCGCAAGGGGTTGGCGGCATTCACCGGCGTGGAACGGCGGTTTCATCTGCGGGGAGAAGCGAACGACATCATGGTCGTGGACGACTACGGTCACCATCCCACCGAAGTCAAGGCGACGCTGGCCGCAGCCAAGCAGGGGTGGGATCGCCGCCTGGTGGTGCTCTTCCAGCCGCACCGGTATAGCCGGACGCGCGATCTGGTCAATGAGTTCGCTCACGCCTTCGATCACGCGGATCTTGTGTTTATGACGGAGATCTATGCGGCAGGCGAGCAGCCGATTCCCGGCGTGTCCGGCGCGCAGCTGGCCGAAGCCGTGAAACAAGCCGGCCATCAGGGTGTGACGTTCATCGAGAAGAAGGAGTCGTTGCCGGACCAGGTGCTGCCCCATTTGAAGCCCGGCGATCTGGTGGTGACGTTGGGTGCGGGAGATATCTGGAAGGCCGGGACTGGGTTGCTGGCCCGGTTGGCCCCCGGTTCGTAACACGATGGCTCGACAGGGTCGGACGCATGCACAGCCTCGTCGGACAAGCAATCAGCGCCGGTTGGCCGCGGCGGTCGCCGGTCTCAAAGGGACGGTGCAGTTCGATGCGCCACTCAAAGACTATACCTCGTTCCGCATCGGGGGGCCGGCCGATGTACTTGTGGAGCCGGCTGATATTGACGATGTGGTGTGCCTCGTCCGGCAAACCAGGGCGCAGAAGCTTCCGCTCTTCGTGGTGGGAGGGACCAACCTCCTCATCCGGGACAAGGGCATCCGGGGGGTGGTGGTCAGCCTCGGGAGACTGCGCGCGATTAAAGAGGAGCCGGGGGCGGTCTTGTATGCCGAAGGCGGGGTGGGGATGCCGACGCTCATCGGGTATGCCATCCGCCATTCGCTGGCGGGGTTGGAATGGGCGGCCGGTATTCCGGGAACAGTCGCTGGGTGCGTGGTCATGAATGCCGGGACCAGGCTGGGCGAAATGAAAGATTCAGTGAAAGCTGTGCGGCTCGTCAATATGCAGGGCGAGATCGTAGACCTGCCGGTCTCCGAGATCCCCTTTGCCTATCGGCGAGCGACGCTTCCGCCAGGGATTGTGGTGGGTGTGTGGCTGCAACTGAAGGCGGGCGTGCGAGCGGAGATCGAGAAAGTCGTGAAAGACTATCTGCACTATCGCCGCGACACGCAGCCGCTGACGCTGCCGAGTGCCGGCTGTGTGTTCAAGAATCCTCCGAAGGACTCGGCGGGACGTGTCATTGATTCGGCCGGACTCAAAGGCGCGCAGGTCGGCGATGCGCAGGTGTCGGACAAGCATGCGAACTTTATCGTGAACCGGGGGCAGGCGAGCGCGAAGGATGTGCTGGCGCTGATCCGGAAGGTGCGTGCGGCGGTAACTCGGAAGACAGGCGTGAAGCTGGAACTGGAACTCAAGGTCGTCGGACAGGCTTAACGGATGTGACGGGTGACGTGTGATGCGTGATGGGCAGGTTGCCGGAATGAATCGACGTTCGACGCAGCACTCGTCACGGATCACCGATCACGAGGAATAACTTATGGCGCAGACTGGTCGGTTAACACAGAAGCGGATAGGCGTCTTGATGGGCGGGCAATCGTCCGAGCGCGAGGTGTCGCTGCGTACCGGGCAGGCGGTGCATCAATCGCTGCTGCGCCGGGGGTATCAGGCGGTGGCCATCGACGTCGGTCCGCATCTGTTCCGGGATCTCACGGAGCACAAGATCCAGATCGCCTTTCTGGCGCTGCACGGTCCGGGAGGAGAAGACGGCACCATTCAGGGATTTCTGGAGACGCTCGGGATCCCCTATACGGGGTCCGGCGTCCAGGCGAGCGCGGTCGGCATGCACAAAGTCACGACGAAAATCCTGGCCGCGTCGCAGGGGGTTCCCGTGCCGGGCGGTACGGCGGTGCGCCGGGGTGAACAGCCCTCACTGGCGATGGCGCTGAAAGCGGCGAAGCTGAAGCTGCCGGTGGTGGTGAAGCCGGCCTCGCAGGGATCCACGATCGGCGTCACGATCGTGCGCAAGCCGGCGCAATGGAAACCGGCGCTCGCGCTGGCCCATCGCTATGATCCGGACGCGATGGTGGAAGCCTATATCCCGGGTCATGAAATCACGGTGTCGATCCTCGGCGGACCGGAGGGACAGGTGGCGGTGTTGCCTGCGGTGGAAATCGTCGCCCCGGACGGGTTCTACGATTTTTCCGCAAAGTATCAAAAAGGGAAAACGCAGTATCTCTGTCCGGCTCCGCTCCCGGCCAGGATTGCCAAGCAGGTTGCCGAACTCGGACAGAGGACGTACGAAGCATTGGGGTGCGAAGGGGCGGCGCGGGTGGACTTTCGTATTACGCCTCGCGGCAAACCCTATATGTTGGAGATCAACACGGTGCCTGGCATGACGGAGACGAGTCTGTTGCCGATGGCTGCAGGGCAAGCGGGACTGAACTATGACGCCTTGGTCGAACGTATCCTGCAATCGGCGCTCGACCGCGCGGCGCGGATGAGCGGCGGGACTCAAGAGGTATGAATATGAGGCGGTGGGCGGTGAGACGACAACAGCCGCATGGGCCGGCGGGACTGCGGCAGAATCAGTGGAAAGGTGAGCGTGCGGAGTCCGCTGCAAAACAGGAGCGGGTGGCACGCCGCGCTCAAGCCTGGGCAAAAGGCCGGACACTGCTTCGCCGGGGTGCTATCGCGGCCGGCGCGGGGCTGGCAGGATGGGCCATCGTGGCCGGTCTGAACTATGCGGGCCCGATGATGCAGCGGTGGCTGGAAGTCAAAACGGTGACGGTCGAGGGGCTGCATCGTATCCCCCGGCAGCAAGTGTTGGCGCAGGTGGATCTTCAGCCGGGTACGCCGCTTCACCACGTCGTGACGGAGAAGATCAAGGAACGAGTGGAGTTGCATCCCTGGGTCAAGGAAGCGGACGTGACGCGTGTCCCGTTTCATGAACTCCGTATCTCCGTCGTCGAGCGGACGCCGGCGGCCGTGATTCACTCCGGGACTGAAAATTATCTGAGCGACGACGAAGGGCATGTGCTGGCGAAACTGGGGCAGGAAGACGAGGGCGCCCTGCCGATGGTGACCGGCATTGATCCGAAGGGGCTGGCGCAGGGTGATGCCGCGGTGCGGCATGCGGTGAAGTCCGGGATCGAACTGGCCAAATTGGTGGGGAATACGCTTGACGGCCGGCTGCAAGTCAACGCCGCCAATCCGGCGAATCTGGTGGCCTCTGTCCGGGGGGTTCAGTTTCAATTCGGCCAGGACGCTCTCAGCGATCAATGGGAGCGGTTTCGGCGGGTCAAGCCGTCGTTGAAGACGCTGACCTTTGACGGGCAGAGCCATGGCGCCAACGAAGTCGATCTGCGCTATGAAAATCGAGTGATTGTGCGGGAAAGGGGGTGATCGCGGTGTCGAAACGGGATCAAATCCTTGTCGGGCTGGATATCGGGACAACCAAGATTTGCGCCATCGTCGCTGAAGTGACGGATGCCGGAGCGCTGAACATCATCGGGGTGGGATCGAGCCCGTCCCGCGGCTTGCGCAAAGGGGTCGTCGTCGATATCGAGAGCACAGTGGAGTCGATTAAGAAGGCGGTGGAAGAGGCCGAACTCATGGCGGCGGTGCAGATCAACTCAGTGTATACGGGGATCGCCGGCAGCCACATCTCCGCAGAGAATTGCAAAGGGGTGGTGGCGCTGAAGAAGAGCGAGGTCACGCGCGAAGATATCCATCGGGCGATCGAGAGCGCGCGGACGCTGGCGGTGATTCCGCATGAGCGGCGCATCCTGCATGTGTTGCCGAGGGAATTCATGGTGGACGGGCAGGAAGGCGTGCGCGAGCCGCTGGGCCTCTCCGGGAACCGGCTCGAAGTCAACGTGCACGTGATCACCGGCGCGGTGACGTCCGCGCAGAACATTATCAAGAGCGTAAACCGCGCGGGGCTCGATGTGGTGGACATCATTCTGCAGCCCCTGGCCTCCAGCGAGGCGGTGCTCAGCCAGGAAGAGCGCGACCTGGGGGTGGCGATGGTGGATCTGGGCGGCGGCACAACCGATCTGGCCATCTTCCTCGACGGGAGCATCCGCCATTCGGCGGTGCTGCCGATCGGCGGACAGAACCTCACGAAGGATCTGGCGATCGGGCTCCTGACCTCGCAGACCGAAGCCGAGAAAATCAAAATGCAGCAGGGCATCGCCAGGACCGAGTTGATCACCGGGGATGCCATGGTCGAGGTGCCTTCGGTGGGCGATCGTCCGGCGCGGACCTTTTCTCGCCGGGACATCGCCGAGATTCTTGAGCCGCGCGTGGAGGAGATGTTCGACCTGGTCCGCCGGGAGATCGCGCGCGCCGGGTATGAAGGGATGCTGGGCGCGGGCGTGGTGATTACGGGGGGCACGTCGTTGCTCGAGGGGATGCCGGATGCGGCGGAGAAAGTGTTGAACCTGCCGGCCCGGCGGGGGACGCCGTCCGGTGTCGGCGGACTGCGGGATATTGTGACGCATCCCAGTTATGCGACGGGTGTGGGGCTGCTATTGCACGCCCGCCGTCATGCGGAAGAATTGGAAACGGCCGGCCTGCGCAACGGCGGTCCATGGACCAAGGTGGTGGGGTGGACGAAACGGGTGTTCGAGGTGTTTTAGGTTTCGCGCGCGGCATGGGGCCGCTCAGCGATCAGATGTGAGGAGGTGCCGCCATGTTCTCATTCCAGGAAGATGTGCTGTTGCCGGTCCGGATCAAGGTGATCGGAGTCGGCGGAGGGGGTTGCAACGCGGTCAACACGATGATCAGTTCGGGACTGGCCCGGGTGGATTT
Organism: Nitrospira sp. NS4; assembly: GCF_049546785.1. Classification (NCBI taxonomy): domain Bacteria; kingdom Pseudomonadati; phylum Nitrospirota; class Nitrospiria; order Nitrospirales; family Nitrospiraceae; genus Nitrospira; species Nitrospira sp. NS4. Next base: position 323,486 of record NZ_JBMWAN010000003.1, read on the forward strand.
CATCGCGGCCAACACGGACCTGCAGGCGCTCGACCGGTCGATGGCGCCTTATAAGATCCAGTTGGGGCCGGAGCGGACGCGGGGATTGGGCGCGGGCGCGAAGCCGGAAATCGGGAAAGATGCGGCGCTCGAGAGCAAAGACCATATCCGTGAATGCCTGGAAGGCGCGGACATGGTGTTCGTGACGGCCGGCATGGGCGGCGGCACCGGCACCGGCGCCGCGCCGATCGTGGCGAGCATTGCGCGGGAACAGGGCATCCTGACCGTCGGCGTGGTCACGAAGCCGTTTCAATACGAAGGCCAGCGGCGTCACAAGCATGCGGAGGAGGGGATTCGCGATCTCCGCCGTCATGTCGATACGCTCCTGGTGATTCCGAATCAGCGGCTGCTCGGCATCGTCGATAAGTCGACGCCGCTGCTCGAAGCGTTCAAAGTGGCCGACGATGTCTTGCGGCAGGCGATCCAGGGGATTGCCGATGTGATTACGACGACCGGCCATGTCAACGTCGACTTTGCCGACGTGCGCACGGTCATGTCGCATACGGGTCGGGCGGTGATGGGAATGGGGATTGCGCGCGGGACGAATCGCGCGATCGAAGCGGCGCAAAAAGCCATCTGCAGTCCCTTGCTTGAAGAAGGCACGGTGCAGGGGGCGCGCGGGGTGTTGCTGAATATCACGGGCGGTCCGAACATGTCGCTGCACGAAATTGAAGAGGCGGCGTCGATTATCCAGCAGACGGCCGATGCCGAGGCGAACATCATCGTCGGTCAGGTGATCAACCCGGATATGGGCGACGATCTGGTGGTGACGGTGATCGCCACGGGCTTTGAAACCGAGGAAGAGATGGCGGCGATGGCGATCAGCCCGGAACGAGTGGCGGTTCGGACTCCCAAGCCCGTTCAACCAGTCTTGACTGGTGTGGGTGTCGGGGCAGCGGCTGCGGCCGAGCGTCCGATGAAAGACCTTGATCGTCCGACCTATCTTCGCCGGCTGGCCGAATCCCGGGAAGCCATCGATCGTGCGCTGGTGGCCGAGGATGAATGGGATGTGCCGACATTTCTCCGGAAGCAGGCGGACTAACGGGACCGTTGTGCGGTTCGGAGGACCACGGAGCCTCGTATGGTGAATGCGCCTGTCATTACGGTGCCTGCATTTGCGCCGGCTCGGAGCGGCGTCAGGCATTTTTTCGGAACGCGGCGTCACGCGTCGGCGCTGCGCCTGGGGACAGGGATGCCCGTGCGCGCAACGGGAGGCCGCGCGCGCGCGTCGTGGCTGCTGTCCGTGAAGCAAGTGCATGGGACCGACGCGCTGGTGGTGGACCGTCCGCTGGCCGAAGCGGATCGCTTTGAAGGCGGCTGGGATGCCTTGGTGACGGACCAGCCCGGGACAATGGTGGCGGTCCGAACGGCGGACTGTGTGCCGGTCCTGGTCCATGATGCCCGGCGGCGGGTCGTGGCGGCGATTCACGCCGGCTGGCGCGGGGCGGTGGCCGGGATTGTGCCGAAAACACTCGAGCTGATGCGGGCGCGATTCAACGCGGATCCGGACTCGTTGCATGTCAGCATCGGACCCTCGGCCGGTGTGTGCTGTTATGAGGTGGATGAGCCGGTCCTCGATCAGGTGCGAGAGCGGTTCCCCTGGTGGGAGGCCGTGCTGCGCGACCATCGCGAGCGCACCGCACACCTCGATCTGAAGGCGTTGATCAGGCGGCAGGTGCAGGACTACGGGATTGACCCCGAGCGCGTGACGAGCGTGAATTTGTGCACGATCTGCCATGAGGATTTGTTTTTCTCGTATCGCCGGGAAGGGAAAGTGCTGGGGACGATGGTGAGCGCCGTTGGATTGGCGCCGATTCGCTAGCGGCACGAAGCCCCTGCCAATTCCCCGGGCCTTCCGTTAGAATGGCGGCAGCGGACAAGATGGTCGGGCTATGGATGGTACGGTATCACGGGGACCATGGAGCCGGAGAACGCGGATTCCGTTGGCGAGCGTGTGCGGCTGGTACTTGGGAACATCCGTCACGCGGCGGAGCGAGCCGGACGGCTTCCGGAGAGTGTCCGGCTCGTCGCGGCCACCAAAACGGTTTCTGTGGAGCGGATTCAGGAAGGGATTGCCGCGGGGCTCTGTCTCCTGGGTGAAAACCGGATGCAGGAAGCTCTGGCGAAGATGGAGCGTCTGCGAGACGCGTCTGTGCGGTGGCACTTTATCGGCCAACTGCAGCGCCGCAAGGTGCGATCGGTCATCGGTCTCTTTGATGTCATTCATTCCGTGGATTCTGTCGAGCTGGCGCAGGAAATCGATCGGCGCGCGGGTCAGGCAGGCATCACGCAGGCGATTCTCTTGGAAGTCAACATGGGTGGCGAAGCAACCAAAGCGGGTTTTCATCCCGATGAGATTGTCGACCAGATCCCGACGCTGGGCGCCATGCCTCATCTCCGGATACAAGGGTTGATGACGATTCCTCCCCCGACCCCTGAGCCTGAGCAGGCGCGTTCCTATTTCCGCGGTTTGCGGGAACTGGCGGGCCGGATCGCCGATCAACGAGTCGCCGCTGTGACGATGCAGGAACTTTCTATGGGCATGTCGCACGATTACGAGGTCGCCATTGAAGAGGGGGCGACGCTCGTTCGCGTCGGAACGGCGATTTTTGGTGCGCGGCATGTCTAAGGGAACGCTCACGCAGAAACTGGCCTTTGTGGGCGGCGGCCAGATGGCCGAAGCTTTGGTCGGCGGATTGATCGCGGCGAACCTCTGTGTTCCCGAGCAGATCTGGGCCACGGATCCGGTTGCCGACCGGCTCGATGTGCTCAAGCGCCAGTATGGGATTCGTGTGGGGCAGTCCAATCGGGACGCGCTGTTGTGGGCCGATATTGTGGTGCTTGCGGTGAAGCCGCAGGTCCTTGATGCAGTGTTGAAAGACGCTCCGGTTGAGATTCAGAAGACGCTTGTGCTGTCCGTGGCGGCCGGGATTCCCATCCGCAGTATCGCGGAGAAGTGCGGGGCCGGAACCAAGGTTATCCGGGCGATGCCGAACACCCCAGCCATGGTTCGCGAGGGGATGACCGCCCTGGCAATCGGAGCCGGCGTGTCGGATGCCGAGGCGGCTACCGCGCGAATGATCTTCGAGTCGGTCGGCAAGGTGATTGCGGTCGAAGAGCGGCTTATGGATGCGGTGACGGGGTTGAGCGGCAGCGGACCGGCGTATGTTTTTCTCGCGATCGAGGCGCTGGCGGATGGCGGCGTGAAAATGGGGCTTCCCCGGGGAACCGCGGAACTCCTGGCCGCGCAGACCGTCCTGGGCGCGGCCAAGATGGTGCTGGAAACCGGTGAACACCCGGCCAGACTCAAAGATCGTGTGGCCTCCCCGGGAGGAACGACGATTGCCGGATTGCATCGGCTGGAGGCGGGTGGATTGCGCGCGACGCTCATCGATGCGGTTGAAACGGCGACCAAGCGGTCGCAGGAGTTGGGACGCTGATGTTTGTGCTTCGCAATGTGTTGCTCGGAGCGGCCACGGTCCTCGACTATGTCCTCTGGTTGTACATGTGGATTATTATCGCGCGGGCGTTGATTTCGTGGGTCAACCCCGATCCGTGGAACCCGATTGTCCAATTCTTAAGTCGGGCGACGGAGCCGGTGCTGGAGCCGATCCGACGCTGGATAGGCTGGCGGATGGGCATCGATCTGTCGCCGATCATCGCGATTCTGCTGTTGACGTTTCTCCAGTTTGCGGTCGTGCAGTCGCTGAAAGATCTCGCGTTGCAGATGAATTGATTCAACGAATGGGGGGGCGCCATGCATCTCACACCGCTCGACATTCAGCAGATGGTCTTCCGGACGAAGTTTCGCGGCTATGACCGTGAGGAAGTGAACCGGTTTCTCGAAGAGCTCGCGCAGACCGTTGAGGCGCTCAACCGGGATAACGCACAGTTGCGGGAGCGGATGGCGATGGCCGAGCAGCAGGTATCCGAGTTGAAACGGACGGAAACCACGTTGACGAGCACGCTGGTGGCGGCGCAATCGCTGGCGGAGGATGTGAAACGAAGCGCCCAGCGCGAGGCGGAGTTGGTACTCAAAGAGGCGGAATTCAAAGCCGGCGAGATCCTCCGCCAGGCCCGCGTTGAATTGACCGACACGCAGCGGGATCTTTCGCAGTTACAGAAGCAGCGGTTTCTGATGCTGGAACGGATGCGCGCGACGCTCCATACCTTTGAGCGCATGCTTGATGTGGAGGCCGCCGAGGCCTACCAGGACAGCGCCGCGATGCCGGAAGAGAAGATGGAAGGGGAGTCGAGCCCCGCGAGGTAGCGGCCCTGCGAAGCTTCAGGCGCCCCGGTGTCCTTTTTCCGGATGCTGTGCGTGACGTGCCTTGCAGCGCCTCTCGCCCGAGTGAGTGATCTGCCCATCATGTCCGTTTCTCCAGCTATCCAAGCGGCCCTCGATCATGCCGTGAGCGACGGGGTCTTCCCCGGGGCCGTTCTCGCCGTACGTTCCGGCGGATCTCACGTTCAACTGGCCTGTGTGGGACGGTTGTCTGCTCTCGCTCCAGGCCAGGCGGTGACGCCCTCGACCGTCTATGATCTCGCCTCTTTGACGAAGCCGCTGGCGACGGTGACAGCGATAGCCCTATTGCTCCAGGAGGGGCACTGTCACCTCGAGGATCGCGTCGAAACCGTTCTCCCCGAATTAGCCGGCGCGCCAGTCGGAGAGGTGACGGTGTGGCATCTCCTGACGCACAGCTCCGGCTTGCCCGGGTGGCGCGGGTATTACGAGCGTCTCAGCGCAAATGCCGTTCTTCCGGTGACAGAGGGGGCGAGGACCGAGGCCAAGCAGAGCCTGCTGCGGCTGCTGCACGAGGAGCCCTTGATCTATGGGCGCGGGGAGCGGAGTCTCTATAGCGATTTGGGATTTATGGCATTGGGGCTTGTCGTCGAACGATCCAGCGGAATGACGTTGGACCGCTTTTTCAGCGAACGGATCGCCCGGCCGCCGGAAGCGGATCTGCTCAGATTTATCCCGCTGGAAGAAGCGGAACATGTCCGGCAGACCTCCGCTGTTGCGCACGGAGGGATCGCGCCCACAGAGGAGGATTCCTGGAGGGGACGGCTGCTCTGCGGAGAGGTGCACGATGAAAATGCGGCGTCATTGGGCGGAGTGGCCGGTCATGCCGGTCTGTTCGGAACGGCGGGATCTGTCTTGGCTGTGACGGGGAGTTGGCTTCGGGCGTATCGGGGCCATCCATCACTGCTTGATTCCGCGATTGTTCAGGAGTTCACGGCACGGCAACAGCGGATTCCCGGATCGAGTTGGGCTTTGGGGTGGGATACGCCGTCGTCTCCCTCTTCATCCGGGCAGTACTTCTCTTCGAATTCGTTCGGTCACCTCGGCTATACAGGGACCTCCATCTGGGTCGATCCGGACCGGGAATTGGAGGTAGTGTTGCTCTCGAATCGAGTGCACCCGACGAGGAAAAACGAACTCATCCGGGCGTTTCGCCCGATGATTCACGATCTTGTCTGGCGGGAGTGTGCCGGGAGTCGTTAGGCAGGATCGGCGTACTCGACCCACGTTTCCTTCTCGGCGAGATAGCGGGTCCCTTTGAAATTAGCCCTGGTGCGTATCCGCGAGAATCCCAGTCCCTGCAGCTTCTCGACGATATTGAGAACGGCTGCGCCGATTGTCGAATAGGAATCGCCCTGAACGGTGAGGGCTTCGTACATGACCTTCGCGGTATAGCCCGAGCCGGTACGATTCACTAATACGGCGCGGCTGAAATAGCGATCGCTCGGATCGACCCCTTCCAATTGATGCTTTTCGACCAGGCCTTCTTTCTTCAACATGAGGGGCAGCGCGCTCATCGGGTCCTCCACGGGTTCGGGTATGAGACGGAGGTCGAATTATAGGCGGCCCCGCGTTCGACTGCAACCGCGTTGACAAGCTGGAAACACCCTCACTAAGATGCCTCCCTGACCAGGCGAGAGGCAGGGACTCAGCGCGGTCTCATGAATATACCCAACAGTTTGACGATTCTGCGGATCTTATTAATCCCTGTCTATGTGGGCTTCATGACCTATGGGCGGTACGGCGCGGGGCTGGTGACGCTGCTCTGTGCCGGGATCACGGATGCGCTGGATGGATTGATCGCGCGCAAAACCAACCAGCGGACGAAACTCGGGGAAATTCTCGACCCGCTCGCCGATAAGCTTCTGCTGATATCGTCATTTCTCACGCTCGCCGTGCTTCATCTGGTTCCCTCGTGGGTGGTGATCGTCGTCGTCAGTCGGGACGTCATGTTGTTGCTCGGCACGGCGGTCGCGCATGTGACGAACTCATCCATCGACATTACGCCCACCTGGCTCGGGAAAGGCACCACCTTGTTTCAACTGGCGTATGTCGGCCTCGTGGGCTTCACGGTCTGGCACGGCTCCCAGCAGAGGTCCCTCTTTCCTCTGCTGCTCCTGATGGTGTCGTTCACGCTTGCCTCGGGCCTTCATTACCTCTATCGGGGCTATCGCCGCACTCAGGCGGCGGGTTCCTCCCACTAAGTGGCGTTCCGACCTGCCCCTTCCTGTCAGAGGCGCGTCCGTGTGCGCGCAGAAAACGCATTTATTTTGACAGGTTTTTGACCCCCCAGTAGACTCACCCGGTAGCAGCGCCGCTTTTTAACCGGCTCATCGAGCCCTAACAGGATGACACGCCCATGGCCACCTTTGCATATGTCGGAAGAAGCAAGTCGGGGGCAGTGAAGAAGGGTGAACTTGTCGCGAAGACCCGCGATGAGGCTGTCGACCAATTGCGCAAGCAAAGCGTCGTGGTGACAAGCCTGGAGGAGAAATCCGGGAAGGAAGGATTTACGCTGAGCCTCGGGTCCGGGCTGACGGACAAGGACTTGGTAGTATTTACGCGTCAATTCGGGACGATGATCAACGCCGGCTTACCGCTGATTCAATGCCTGGAGATTCTTTCCACGCAATCGGAAAATGCCGCGCTTCGGAAGGCGGTCGGGGAAATCAAAGTCCAAGTTGAAGGAGGCTCGACATTCTCGGATGCCCTGCGGAAACATCCGAAAATTTTTGACGACCTGTACATCAATATGGTGCATGCCGGCGAAGTTGGCGGCTTGCTGGATACAATTCTGGCGCGACTGTCCAAGCACATTGAAAAGGCCATGAAGCTCAAGGGCCAAATCAAGAGCGCGATGGTGTATCCCGCCGCCATCGTCGGCATTGCCACGATCGTGATTTCGGTGTTGATGATCTGGGTTATTCCGGTGTTCGAGAAGATGTTCAAGGACATGTCGGGCGGAAAGATGGCATTGCCGGGGCCGACACAACTGGTCATCGATATGAGCAACTTTTGCCAGTCCTATTGGTATGTGGTTCTGGGTGTGATCGTTGCCGCCGTGTTTGTATTCAAGAAGTATTACGCGACCACGAAAGGCCGGTATGCCGTTGACAAGTTTGTTTTAAAGCTGCCCGTGTTCGGGGACTTGATCAGAAAAGCCTCCGTCGCGAAGTTTACCCGCACGCTGGGCACCTTGATTACCAGCGGCGTGCCTCTCTTGGAAGCCTTATCGATCTGCGCAAAGACGTCCGGCAATAAGGTGATCGAGGGCACGCTCATGGAAGCGCGGGTCAGCATCAGCGGAGGGAAGACGATCTCGGAGCCTCTCGCCAAGAGCGAGGTATTTCCCAAAATGGTGACCCACATGATATCCGTCGGCGAGTCGACCGGCGCGCTCGACAACATGCTCGGAAAGATCGCTGATTTTTATGAGGATGAAGTGGATGAAGCGGTGACGAATCTGACGGCACTGTTGGAGCCTATGATGATGGTATTTCTCGGTGTGACCGTTGGTTTTATCGTGATCGCCATGTACCTGCCTATTTTCACAATGGCTTCGGCCATCGCATAGCGCGCGATGGTGTGACGACAGGCGGCCCGGAGAAGGCATTCTGATGTCCGGGTGAGGCTTGTCGGCGTTCGAGCCTGAGCCGCTCTTGGTGTTGCCCAGGCAGCTTGTCCAGAATGCCGAGGCCATGATTTCCGAGCGCCAGCCCACCGGACCGTGACGGAGTTGAGAGCTTGTTTGGCCCTATGTCGGAGTGCGAATGGGTGACGTGAGAGCAAGGATCCAGTGGCTTATCGGGCTACGGGTGCTCGTGGTGACCCTGCTCCTGGGCCTGTCGCTTACTTTCCAGGTCACGAATGGTGAGCGGGTGGAAACCTTCTATGCGCTCATCATTTTCACTTACGCGATAACAATTCCCTATGCCGTCGCGGTTAGAACCATCACGGGCTCCGAGGCCCTTGTCCGATTTGCCTGGGTGCAAATCGGAATCGATTTTCTGCTTGAAACCCTGCTCGTTGCGAGAACGGGAGGGGTGGAGAGTCCGTTTGCCGTTCTCTATGTCATTTCCATAACTCTCGCGAGCCTGGTGCCCCGTCGTCGTGTCGGGCTTTTGACGGCCAGCCTTTGCGTCATCCTTTTTGGCGTCCTGACCAATGTTCAACTCTATGGCTTTGCCGAAGTGTGGGGGTGGCTGCCACGGACGCGCCTCAGCGCTCCGGAAACGCTTCAGACATTCGGCGTTTACGGGCTAGCCTTTCTCGTGGTGGGCTTGCTGAGCGGCGCGCTGGTGGATCAACTCCAACAGGCCGATCATTCCTTGCGAGAAAAGGAGCAGGGACTCAGCCGGTTACAGGCCTTTCATGAGAATATCGTGTACAGCATCAGCAGCGGCGTGTTCACCACCGATGCAGGCGGGTGCATTACGTCATTTAATCCAGCGGCGCATGAAGCGACGGGCTACACGCTTGAACAGGTCCGGGGGCGTCGCTGGGAGGAAGTGTTCAATTGGCATCCCGATCGGCCGGCGGATGAGTCGGGCGAGGTGGATGCGCACCGGCGGTTCGAGGTCGAAAGTAAACGGGCTGACGGCAATCGTCTGATCCTCGGGATGACGCTCTCGCCGCTTCACGAGCAGGGGCAAGCCACGGGATTGGTCGGCGTCTTCAAGGATCTGACGCAAATACGGGACCTCGAAGAGGAAATGCGACGGAAAGAGTGGCTGGCCAGCCTGGGCGAGATGTCCGCCGGGATGGCGCACGAAATCCGTAATCCGTTGGGCGCTCTGGCCGGGGCGATGCAGATGTTGCGCAAGGACCTCCAGGGGGATGAAACGAGTCAACGGCTGATGGACATAGCCGTTCGGGAGGCCACCAGGCTGGACACGATCATCACCGCTTTTCTCCAATATGCCCGTCCGCCCGCTCTGAATTTGGTTGAGCATGATTTGAACAAAGTCCTTGCTGAGACCTTGGATCTGGCGCAGCATGAAGCCCGGGCCAGAAAACATATCAAGATCGTCACGGTTCTGGCGGCACACTCGTTGGACCGGCAGGTGGATCAGGACCAACTGAAGCAGGTGTTCTGGAATTTGGCGACGAATGCATTTGATGCGATGCCCAAAGGCGGGCAACTGACGATCGCCACCGGGTGCCGGCCGATCGATGTCGACGGCCGGAAGGGAGATGTCGTCGAAATCTCCTTTCAGGATACCGGGGAAGGCATTCCCAAAGCCAATCTCGACAAGATTTTTCTCCCCTTCTTTACAACCAAGAAGCACGGGTCGGGGTTGGGGTTGGCGGCGGTTCATCGGATCGTCGATCTGCATGGTGGATGGATCAAGGTGGAAAGCCGGGAGCGGGAAGGCTCTCGATTCGTCGTGTGCCTGCCGCACTCGGCGGAAGTCGGTGCGAGGCTCCGGCACGAAGGTAGGGAACCGTGGAAAAGATCTTAGTCGTCGATGACGAGCAGAGTTTGCGAGAGGTCTTGAGCATCATGCTCAAGCGGGCCGGGTATGCCGTGACCAGCGTGTCCGACGGTGAGGAGGCGATCGAGCAGCTCCAGAAAGAAATTTTCGATCTTGTCATTACCGATCTACGGATGCCTAAAGTCGACGGGATGGAGGTGCTCAAGGCGGTCAAGTCGGCTTCGCCGGAAACGGTGGTGTTGATTATCACCGCCTTTGCAACGGCCGATTCCGCAGTTGAAGCGATGAAGCAGGGTGCCTACGACTATTTGACGAAACCGTTTCAGGTCGATGAAGTACAGCTGATCATCCGCAACGCGCTCGAGAAGCGCCGGCTGACGACTGAAAACATTCTGCTGAAACGGGAGATGGCGAGTCAGTCGTCGTTCGCTCGGCTGGTCGGCCAAAGCGAAGCCATGCAGAAAGTGTTCGATATCGTCAGGAAAGTGGCAGACTCGAAAAGTAATGTCTTGATTTGCGGAGAAAGCGGAACCGGAAAAGAATTGGTGGCGCGGGCCATTCACTACAATAGCGCGCGAAGCGCCAGGTCTTTCGTTGCAGTCAATTGCAGTGCCGTGCCGGAGACGTTGTTGGAAAGCGAGCTCTTCGGCCATATGAAAGGGTCCTTCACCGGCGCCATTTCAAATAAAGCCGGGTTGTTCGAAGTGGCGGACGGTGGAACGATTTTTCTCGATGAGATCGGCGATACGACCCCGACGATTCAGGTGAAGCTCTTGCGGGTGATTCAGGAGCGTGAGTTTCGCCGGGTCGGCGGGAGTCAGGATGTGAAAGTGGATGTGCGGATTGTCGCCGCGACAAACAAAGATCTTGAAAAAGCCGTGGCCGACGGGTCGTTCCGGGAAGATCTCTATTATCGACTGGATGTGATCCCTATCCGCCTCCCGCCGCTTCGACTTCGATCAGGCGACATTCCCCTGTTGGTCAATCATTTCCTCGATCGGTTTTCAAAGGAGAGCGGAAAGCCCACACCCACTCTTACCCCGGAGGCAATGCATGCGCTTCTGGCACATGAGTGGCGGGGCAACGTTCGGGAATTGGAGAACCTAATCGAGCGGGTGGTGGCCTTTTCAACGGGGACTCCAGTCACTGAGCTGAATGTCCGCGAGTGGCTCCATCGGTCCGTGTCCCCGCAGTCGCAGGGTGTGCCGACCGAACTGCCGGAAGACGGGCTTGACCTGGAAGGGATGATGAACGGGATTGAAAGGGATTTGTTGCTCAAAGCGCTTGAGCGCTCGAAGTGGGTCAAGAAGAAGGCCGCCCGGTTGCTCCGGCTCAATGCACGTTCGTTCCGCTACCGGCTTGAGAAGTATGCTATAAAAGGAGGGCGTGACTAAGCGTGCTGCGGAATCAGTAGGTCGAGATCTGCCCGTGATCACCATTTTTGCCCCCGCCAAGGTCAATCTTATCCTTCGTGTTCTTGATCGTCGTCCTGACGGGTATCACAATCTCTGGTCCATTATGCAGACCGTGGGGCTGGAAGATGAAGTGTCGATCCGTGTGGCGCTTCATCGTTCGGAAATCCAGCTCGGATGTGATGATTCTTCGCTCCGCACGGATCCATCCAACCTGGTTTATCGTGCGGCTGCGGCGGTGCTGGAGCAATCCGGGAAATCCGTCGGGCTCGAGATTCACTTGACCAAGCGCATTCCGATGGGAGCCGGGTTGGGGGGAGGGAGCAGCGATGCCGCCGCAACCATCATCGGACTGAATCAGGTACTTCAGCTTGGCTGGTCGTCCGCGAGGATGGCGGAGGTCGGGCAAGCGCTGGGAAGTGACGTGCCATTTTTCCTGTATGCGCCCGCTGCGATCGTCGCCGGGCGAGGTGAGAAGGTGAGGCCCATTCAACTCACCGGCGGCCGGTGGCTCGTGCTGGTTAATCCGGGGTTCCCGGTTGAAACGAAATGGGCCTATCAGCAGCTTTCGATGACCAGGAAGGAGCTTGAACCGTTGTCGGAACGGCTTCGACGGTTGGAGGCCAGTTCTCAAATTGCATGGAGTGAGGTGGTGGAACTGGCCGGCAATGATTTCGAATCCCCTGTTTTTAGCGCCTATCCTGCCTTGCGGGAGATCAAAGAGGAATTGCTTGCCGAAGGGGCAGATATCGCACTGCTGTCCGGAAGCGGAGCTACAGTGTTTGGCGTGTTTCGCGATGAAGCCGGGGCCCAAAAGGCTGCCTCTTGCTTTCAGGATCGAACGGAGTTCAAAGCCTTCGCAGTGCGGGCCTGCACTGGTCCCGTGGCGCAGCGCTGAACCGTCCGTTGGTTTTCTGGGCAGTTTGGTTGACAAGGAGCAGCGCTTTCCGATAAATTCCCACCCTTGGTTGGCTTCCTCAGCAGCAAGTAGCGAACGAGGTGGCAGGACGGTGGCGGTCCTGCCGACGCCCGCCGTTAATGCGATTCGTGCCCGTTATCATGGGCTTGCAGGTAAATCTGAGTGAGTTGAGAGCCGGTGGATGAACAGAGAACTGAAAATATTCTCTGGCAACGCTAATCCTGCGCTTGCCAACGAGATTTGCCAGTATCTTGGGCAGAAGTTAGGAGCCGCGACTGTCTCCTCGTTCAGTGACGGGGAAATTCGTGTCAAGATCGACGAAAACGTCCGGGGCGCGGATGTGTTTGTCGTGCAGTCGACATGTCAGCCGGTCAACGATTCGTTGCTCGAATTGCTGATCCTCATCGATGCGTTGAAGCGTTCATCGGCCTATCGAATCACCGCCGTGATCCCATATTTCGGCTATGCGCGCCAGGATCGCAAAGATCAGCCTCGCGTGCCGATTTCAGCCAAGCTGATCGCAGATTTGATCAGCACAGCGGGGACTGATCGGGTGCTGACAATGGACCTCCATGCCGGCCAGATTCAAGGGTTTTTCAATGTGCCGGTGGATCACTTGTATGCCTTGCCCGTCTTACTGGACTACATTACCAAGAAGAAGCTCAGCGATCTCGTGGTGGTCTCGCCTGATGCCGGCGGCGTAGAGCGGGCCAGAGCGTTCGCCAAGCGCCTTCAAGCCAATTTGGCGATCATCGACAAGCGACGTGAGGGGCCGAACCAAGCGCAAATCATGAACATCATCGGCGATGTGCAGGGGAAGAGCGTGTTGCTGCTTGATGACATGATCGATACGGCAGGGACCATTGTGCAGGGCGCTCAGGCCTGCGCCGATAAGGGTGCCCGGGAAGTCTGGACCGCATGCACGCATGCCGTGTTGTCAGGCCCGGCCTTAGAACGCCTTCAGAAGTCCTGCCTCTCCCAGGTTGTCGTGACCAATACGATTCCGCTACGTGGGAAAGAGCAGACGTGTCCGAAGTTGCATCAGCTGTCCGTGGCACCGCTTTTGGGCGAGGCCATTCGGCGTATTCACGAAGACGAATCAGTCAGCTCATTATTTGCCTAGGCTCCCCCTGTAAGGGAGCCGGATCGACCGCAGGGGAGACGGAGGAGCATCATGAAATTCGAATTAGCAGTCACCGTTCGTGAACAGGCCGGGAAGGGTGCCGCGCGCCAACTGCGCCGTAGTGGTCAAGTGCCCGCGGTGTTGTATGGTCAGGGAGAGTGCGTGTTGTTGACCGTCAATCCTGACGAATTGGTCAAGATTCTTAAATCTCATGCCGGCGGATCGGCGCTGCTTGCATTGACGGTAAATGGAGCCAAGACAAAGCCGAATCGCAACGCATTGCTGCGTGATTACCAGGTCGATCCCATCACGGGCAGCATCCTGCATGCGGACCTGTTTGAAATTTCGATGGACAAGCCGATTCGAGTCAAGGTGCCGGTGCATGTGGTGGGTGCGGTGCCAGCCGGTGTGAAGGAAGGCGGTGTCTTGCATCACAATGTGCGTGAGCTGCACGTCGAATGTTTGCCGGCGGTCTTGCCGGATCAGATCGAAGTCGATGCGTCTTCCTTGGCCGTCGGCCAGGGTATCTACTTGAAAGACCTCGCCAAGCGTGAGGGAGTGCGGTTCCTGGATGATGCCGACCAGATGATTGTCAGCGTGGCGGCGCCGATTTCCGATGCCAAGCTGGAAGCTCTCTTGACGGCGGGCGCGGGCGGGCCGGCCGAGACGGAAGTTGCAGCCAAGGGGAAGGAAGCGGCTGAAGGGGCGGAGGCCGGGAAAGCCGGAGCTGGAGCGGCTGCGGGAGAAGCCAAGGGCGGGGAGAAGAAGGAAGCCGGCAAGGAAGCCCCGAAGGCTGAAAAGAAGGACGCGAAGAAGTAGTCACGGTGCGGCTCATCGTCGGGCTGGGCAATCCTGGTACGGCCTACGCTGGAACACGCCACAATGTCGGGATAGGAGTCATCGAGAGGGCCGCGGCTCGATGGGGCATTTCACTCACCAGGCGCGGCATCGCCCTTCGAGGGTCCGGACGGCTTGGCGCGGTTCGACTAGAGCTTGCCGGTACCCTCGACTGGATGAATCTGACAGGCCCGCCGATCAAGGGCCTGCTACGCGAATTCAAGCTCACCCCAGAAGACCTCATCCTTGTTCACGATGATCTTGATTTAGAGCTAGGACGCCTGCGGATTAAGCAAGGCGGCGGCCACGGCGGCCACAATGGGATTAAGTCGGTCATCGAGGCCTTGGGGACACCTGATTTTGTCAGGGTCAAGATTGGAATCGGTCGGCCTGCTCCAAGGCAGGATTCTGCCGACTATGTGCTGGAAGTATTCTCGAATGATGAAATTGAGGTCCTGACACCCTGTATCGAGCGTGCCGTGGATGCGTTGGAATGCCTGGCCCATCGAGGTGCGGCGGTTGCCATGAACCAGTTCAACGTCCGGGAGAAACCGACGGATGCGGATGCGCGATAGTGAGGTTGTGACTTTCGGGGCATCCTCGGGTTGTCGATTGCGGGCAAAATCTCATCACCCAGCGTCTAGTGCCGTCACGAGTCATCAGTTTACTCCGAGCAATATGAATAAGGCAGGTGCTGTGCACACAGTCTGCCCTAATTCCGCTGGATGGGATCTCCAGCTTTGGGTGTCGTAAGCCATTCATTTGACAGGTTCTTCAACGCTATGGTACCGTCACCCGTTCATCGCGCCAAATAGGCGCCCTACACCTTGCTCCCGACAGGTTCGGGGGCCTTTGTCCAGGAGGATCGCTGCATGGAGCTCTACGAGTCTCTGTTCATTATTCGTCCGTCCGTCTCCGACGAGGAGACCAAGGCGCTCATCGAGAAGATGAAGGGCGTTGCCGATAAGACCGGCGCGCAATTCATCAAGGCCGAAAATTGGGGTAAGAAGAAGCTCGCCTATGAGGTGCGGCGTGAGCGGAAGGGCACCTACGCCTACTTCTACTTCAAGGCGCCGAACAACACTGTCGGAGAATTGGAGCGGGCCTACCGGTTGGAAGACAACATCATCAAGTTCCTCACGATCCATCATGAAAAGGAACTGGTAGAGAGACGTCCGCTGGAGCCCACGGCTCAGGAGTCTGACGGTGGCCGGATTTAATAAAGTCATTCTCATGGGGAATCTCACCCGGAATCCCGAGTTGCGGTACACGCCGAACGGGACGCCGGTTGCGAGCTTCGGCCTGGCGGTGAGCCGCCGGTTCAAGCAGGGTGAGGATCTCAAGGAGGAAGTGTGTTTTGTCGATATCGTGGTGTTCGGCAAGCAGGCCGAGCACTGCGGGCAGTATTTAAGTAAAGGCAACGGGGCGATCATCGAGGGCCGCTTGCAACAGCGCCGTTGGGAAACGGAAGACGGCCAAAAGCGCAGCAAGCACGAAGTGGTCGCGCAGAGCGTGACGTTCATGCCCAAGCGGCAGGATGGCGGCGGGGCTGGAGGCGGCGAGGCGCCGGTCCACGATGATCCCAGCTATGAGTTCGACGAACAGGCATAATCGGGACGAATGAGGAGGCAGTGATGGAACGAAGCGGGAGTATGGGTGGCGGTGACCGGCGCGACAACGGTGGCGGAGGCGGGCGGTTGTTCCAGCGTCGGCGGCCTTGCCGGTTTTGTCTGGACAAGGCGCCGATCGATTTCAAGGATGCCGGTTTGCTGCGGAATTTTCTGACGGAACGGGGCCGTATTGTCCCGCGCCGGATTTCAGGAAACTGTATGGGCCATCAGCGTGAACTGACCGTGGCGATCAAGCGGGCCCGGCATATTGCGATCATCAGCTTTGCTGAGGAGAGATAGAGCGCGTGACGGAGCCCTGCGGCATGAAGGCGTGGGAGGATGGCGCATCGCCTGGAATCACGATGGATCTGCTCACACCAAATCTTGCAGACATTACGCCCGAAGGGTTGTCGCTGACAGGCGACGTCACCGGGGACGAGATCGGATTGACTCGCGAAGATACGATTCTGAGCGGGCCGCTGGCCGTCGGTTTGGACCTCACGAAGGTGGAGAATACCGTCTGCCTGACCGGGGTGGTCGAAGGCACCGCCGTACGGGAGTGTGTGCGATGCCTGAAGGATTTCGAGGAACCGGTCGCGTTTTCGCTGCGCGTGGTATTCGAGCCTGAACCCAAGGCCAAGCCCAAGGCGGGGCCTCCTGCGGCGAAGCGCGTTGATGCGCGAAAGAAACAGCCTGAGCCGGTTGAGGCGGAGGCTGAGGAGACGGCCGACGAGATTTATCACTATCAAGGCGATCATCTTGATCTGGCTCCGATGTTGCGCGAGCAAGTCATTCTCTCGGCGCCTATGCACCCCTTGTGCAAGGATGACTGCGCGGGGCTGTGTGCCCATTGCGGAAAAGATTTGAACGAAGGGCTCTGTCGGTGTCCGGTGGAGCCGGCGAGTAATCCGTTTCATGTGCTGCGGGGCTTGAAAACTGAACCGAAGTGACGCCGAGCCGAAGGCTCCGGCGTGTTGAACGTGGGAAGGAGTTGCCATGCCTAATCCGAAACATAAACATTCACGGGCCAGACGCGACAAGCGACGCACCCAGAAGCTGCGCATGACGCCCCCGGGCATGTCCGTGTGTCCACAGTGTCACGAGCTGAAGTTGCCGCATTACACCTGTTTGAACTGCGGGACCTACAAGGGCAAAGCCGTCATTCAGGTCGAAGAGTCGTAACCCGGATCGACGAGGAAGGGCCGCGAGACCGCTCGTGTCTCGCGCCCTAGTCACCCGTCCTGTTGTGCGCCTCGTCCGTCTGCGTTAAGCTTTCGGCGCAGTTCTGACCATTACGGGTGTCACGCGTGTTCAGCCAGCTATTCCAATTTTGAGCACATTATCCCGCATGAAGATCGCGCTTGATGCGATGGGGGGGGACCACGGTCCCGCGCCCTGTATCGAAGGCGCCCTCCAGGCCGCGAAAGAGCTTGACGTCGATGTCGTGCTCGTCGGCGACGAGGTGACGCTCAAGCAGGAGTGCGCCCGCCTCGGATTAGCGGATGCCCGCCTGACCATTCGTCATGCGCCTCAAGTCGTCGAAATGCATGAATCGCCAGCGACGGTCGCCAGGAAGAAACGCGACTCGTCGATCTGGATCGCAACTGAGCTCGTGAAGAGCGGCGAGGCCAGCGCCATCGTGAGTCCCGGCAATACCGGCGCAAGCATGGTCGCGTCATTTTTTGTGCTGGGCCTGACCAAGGGCGTCGAACGTCCGGCGATTGCCACCAGTCTGCCGACGCTCACCGGGGAAGCCATCATGCTGGATGTGGGGGCCAACGTCGATTGCACGGCGAAGCACCTCGAACAGTTCGGCTTGATGGGGAATGAGTACGGCAAGCATCTCTTTCGCAAACCCAATCCCCGCGTCGGTCTCCTGAGCATCGGTGAGGAAGACAGCAAAGGCAACGAAGTCACCAAGGAAGCGTTCAAGCTGCTAAAGGCCAGCGCGTTGAACTTCATCGGGAACGTCGAAGGACGCGACGTCTATAGCGGCACGGCGGATGTCGTCGTGTGCGACGGCTTTATCGGCAATGTCGCATTGAAAATTTCAGAAGGCGTGGCCGATACCATCAAGAAACTCCTGCTCAAGGAAATTTCCAGCTCGTGGCTGGGTCGGTTGGCCTATCCGCTCATTGCGACACCGCTGCTCAATTTAAAGCGCAGGATCGACTACGCCGAGTTCGGCGGGGCTCCGTTGCTCGGGGTCAATGGTATCACGATCATCTGTCATGGCCGGTCGTCGGCCAAAGCCATCAAGAACGCCATCAAGCGCGCCAAAGGCATGGCCGAAGGGCGTGTCCACGAGTTGATCCAGCGCGATATTGAAGACAGCCTCAGCGGTACCCCCCCCGTGGAGTCACCGTCATGAGGGCGCGTATCACCGGCACCGGTTCCTATGCTCCCGCTCGGATTATGACCAACGCGGACCTTGAGGGTTTGGTTGCCACGTCCGACGAGTGGATCCGCGAACGGACCGGGATTCGCGAGCGCCACATCGCCGCGACCGGTGAAGCCTGTTCCGACCTAGCGGTCCAAGCCGGCAAGCGCGCACTGGCCGCAGCCGGCGTGGCGCCGGCTGATCTCGATATGATTCTTGTCGCCACCTGTACGGGGGATTACCCCCTTCCTGCTACGGCTTGCCTGGTGCAATACCAATTGGGGGCGACTAAAGCGGCTGCCTGTGATTTGGCGGCCGCCTGTTGTGGCTTTGTCTATGCGCTGTCGGTGGCCGATGCCTATGTGCGCACCGGTATGAAGCATGTGCTGGTCATCGGGTCGGAAGTGATGTCGGCGATTACCGATTGGACGGATCGCAATACCTGTGTGTTGTTCGGTGACGGTGCCGGGGCAGCGGTCATCAGCGCAAGCGATGGCGAGCGGGGGATTCTTTCCACCCATCTGCGTTCGGACGGGGCGCTCTGTGACTTGATCGCGGTGCCTGCCGGCGGATCGAGACAGCCGGCGTCGGAAAAAGTCGTGGGCGAGCGTCTGCAGTATATCAAGATGAAGGGGAATGAGACGTTCAAAGTGGCCGTCCGATCGCTCGAGGAAATCGCCCGCGAAACGTTGGCTGCTAATCAGCTCACGATCGATGCGCTGGATTTGTATGTCCCCCATCAAGCCAACATGCGTATTTTGAATGCCGTGTCCGACCGGCTGGGTCTTCCCAAAGAGAAAATCATGTTGAATCTCGATCGGTACGGCAATACGTCCGCCGCGTCGATTCCGATTGCACTCGATGAAGCGGTCCGTGCCGGACGGGTGAAGGACGGCTCACTGGTGATGCTGGGAGCATTCGGTGCCGGTCTGACCTGGGCCTCGGCATTAATCAGGTGGTAGGGGGAAGCACCGGCTACGGTCCATTTTCAGCAACTTTTCCCGTTGACATTCCACGCCATTTCTAAGATATCTAGCTCCCTATGAATTCAGGAATCGGGTTGGTTTTTCCAGGGCAGGGTTCACAGTCGGTCGGCATGGGGAAAGCGCTCTGCGAGGCCCATCCGATCCTAAAAGAGGTATACGCCGAAGCCTCTTCCGTCCTGGGCTACGATAGCGCCGCGCTCTGTTTCGAAGGCCCGGCAGAGCGGTTGAATCTCACGGAGAATACCCAGCCGGCGCTGCTTGTGAGCAGTATTGCCGCGTTGAAAACATTGGACTCGGCGGGGCTCAACCCGATCGCGGTAGCCGGTCACAGCCTGGGAGAGTATTCTGCCCTGGTCGCGGCGGGGGGGCTCTCGTTTCAAGATGCGGTTGGGTTGGTGCAGAAGCGCGGTCGGTATATGTCTGAGGCCGTGGCGCCGGGAACCGGCCAAGTGGCGGCGCTGCTCGGGTTGACGCCGGATGTGGTGCGCGAGGTATGCTGTGAGGCGTCTTCGGTCGGTGTGGTCGCTGCCGCCAATTTCAATTCCCCTGGGCAGGTGGTGATTGCAGGAGAAAAAGCCGCAGTGGAACGGGCGATTGAATTGGCAAAGGGAAAGGGTTGCAAGAAGGCGATTCCCTTGCCGGTCAGTGTCCCGGTTCACACGCCACTGATGCAAACGGCGGCGGATCGCCTCGCGAAGGATCTTGCGGCGGTGCAATGGTCCGATCTCAAGATGCCGCTCATCAACAACGCCGACGCGAAGGCGATCAGCCGGGCCGCAGATATTCCACCCTCCTTGGTTCGCCAACTGCCCTCTTCCGTTCTCTGGGAGGATTCGGTCCATGCGATGGCGAAGATGGGTGTGACCACGTTTGTCGAAGTCGGGCCTGGCACGGTGTTGACAGGATTGATCAAGCGCATTGTGCCCGAGGCCAAATTACTGAACGTCAATGATCCGAAGTCGCTGGATGCCACGCTGCAGGCGCTGAGCGCGACGCATTCAGCCTGAAGTCTCACGTTAAACAAGGAACTCGGTATGTCATTGCAAGGACGAGTCGCGATTGTCACCGGGGCTGCCCAGGGTATCGGACGGGCCATTGCGGAAGCGTTGGCGCAAGCGGGCGCGGATATCGTGGTGGCGGATCTCGATCCCAGCCGCTCCGAGGATACGGTGAAGGCCATCGAGGCAGCGGGTCGGAAGGCGCTGAACGTGAAGGTCAACGTCGCCGATGCCAACGATACCAAGGCGATGGTTGAGCAGGTGATGAAGGCGTGGGGGAAGGTCGACATCCTGGTCAACAATGCCGGCATCACGCGCGACGGGCTGCTGCTGCGGATGAAGGAAGAGGATTGGAACCTGGTGATGCAGGTGAATCTGAACGGCACCTTCAATTGCACGAAGGCCGTCTTGCAGCCGATGACCAAGCAGCGGTATGGTCGCATCGTCAACATTGCCTCGATCGTGGGCGTCATGGGCAATGCCGGTCAGGCGAATTATTCGGCCTCGAAGGCGGCGGTGATCGGGTTTACCAAGACCGTCGGCCGGGAATATGCCAGCCGCAACGTCACGGTGAATGCCGTCGCGCCGGGGTTCATCGATACGGCGATGACGCACGGGTTGCCGGCGGATGTCAAAGAGACCTTGCAGAAGCAGATTCCGTTGGGACGGCTCGGGACACCGGCTGATATTGCGGCAGCGGTGCGGTTTCTTGTCTCGGAGGAGGCTGCGTATATTACCGGCCATGTTTTGCATGTGAATGGCGGCATGTTAATGGTATAGATGACAAGCGGGCTTCGAGAGGTTGGGCTGCAGCATATCCCCATGCTGTAGTGCAGGGTCAGTCACATTGGGGAAGGAGGTAGGCAGATCGATGGCAACTGTTGATGAGCGTGTGAAGAAGATCATCGCCGAGCAGCTCGGTGTTGAGGAAGATGAAGTGACTCCCGAAGCGTCCTTTGTGGAAGACCTTGGCGCCGATTCGCTCGATACCGTCGAGCTGGTGATGGCGCTCGAAGAAGAATTCGAAATCGAGATTCCCGACGAAGATGCGGAAAAGATCCTCACGGTCGGGAAGGCGCTGGACTACATTAAAGAGAAGGCCTAAGCAGGCGCATTTTCTATGGCTGATCGAACGACACGTCGCATCGTCGTGACCGGTTTGGGGCTGATCACGCCTCTTGGCACCGGTGTGGAGAAAACCTGGACCGCACTTTGTGCCGGGCAATCCGGGATCGGGCGGATTACTAAGTTCGATCCCACCGGCTATGATGCCCAGATTGCGGGCGAGGTGCGAGATTTCGATCCCGGGCGGTTCATCGAGAAAAAAGAAATCAAGAAGATGGACACGTTCATCCATTATGCCGTGGGTGCGGCCCAATTGGCGGTGGATGATGCCGCGCTGAAGGTCGCTCCGGAAGAGGCGACCAAGGTGGGGGTATACATCGGATCGGGCATCGGCGGCCTTGGCTCGATCGAGCACTATCATGACGTGCTCAAGGAGAAAGGGCCGGGTCGCGTGTCGCCATTTTTTATTCCGATGACGATCATCAATCTGGCCTCCGGCCAGGTGGCGATTCGTATCGGCGCCAAAGGACCGAACTCCTGTGCTGTCACGGCCTGCGCGACCGGCAACCACTGCATCGGTGATGCGTTCCGATTGATCCAGCGGGGAGACGCCGATGTCATGGTGGCGGGCGGCGCCGAAGCGGCGATCACGCCGTTGGGAGTGGCCGGGTTCGCTGCGGCAAAAGCCCTGTCGTTCAGAAATGACGAACCGACGAGGGCCAGTCGGCCGTTCGATAAGGATCGGGATGGCTTCGTGCTCGGCGAAGGCGCCGGCGTGGTCGTGCTGGAAGAACTCGAGCATGCGCGCCTCCGCGGTGCGCGGATTTATGCCGAGCTCATCGGCTATGGCATGAACAGCGACGCCTATCACATTACGGCACCGCCGGAAGAAGGGGAAGGCGCCGTTCGCTGCATGGAACTGGCGTTGAAGGACGCCGGTATTGCGAAAGATCAGATCGGCTACATCAATGCCCATGGCACGTCAACCATGGCTGATGCGATCGAGACGCGGGCAATCAAGCAGGTGTTCGGCGAGCAGGCCTATAAGATTCCCGTGAGTTCGACCAAGTCGATGACGGGCCATTTGCTCGGCGCCGCCGGAGGCATTGAGGCTGTGTTCAGCATTCTCGCGCTCCACCACGGGATACTTCCTCCGACGATCAACCTCGAGAATCCTGATCCGGCCTGCGATCTCGACTATGTTCCCAACAAGGCGCGGGCGGTTCCCATCAAGGTTGCGCTCTCCAATTCGTTCGGATTCGGGGGCGTCAATGCCTGCCTGATTTTCAGGCGTCTGGAAGCGTAGCGCGAGACTATGACACCGGCTTTACCAGCCGACTCCTCTCCCCATCCCTTCGAGTACCGCTTCAACAATCCCGCGCTGCTTGAGGAAGCGCTCACGCACAAGTCGTCTGTGAATGAGCGGAAGGGGGCCGCGCGTCCGCATAACGAGCGGCTGGAGTTTCTCGGCGATGCCGTGTTGTCGCTCATTATCAGCGACCATCTTGCCCGGTTGTACCCCCAGTTGAGCGAAGGTGCGCTTTCGAAGCTGAAGGCGACGCTCGTGAGTGAGTCCTCACTGGCTCAGGCCGCGCGCCGGTTGAAACTCGGCTCATTGCTGCGACTCGGACGGGGGGAGGAACGGTCGCAGGGGAGGGAAAAGAATTCGTTGCTGGCCGACGCGTTGGAGGCGGTGATTGCCGCCGTCTACTTGGACGGCGGGCTTGAGGCGAGCCGGGTCTTTACGGAGGGCGTGCTTGCATATGAACTCGCCCAGGCAGACGCACAGCAGGGGGCACCGGGCGGAGAGGATTACAAAACACGGCTTCAGGAATGGTGTCAGCAGCGATATGACGAGTTGCCCCGGTATGACACCGTTCGAGAGTTCGGGCCGGATCACCAGAAGTTGTTTGAGGTCGAAGTGCGGGTCAAGGGAGATCTTATGGGGAGCGGTCGGGGGTTCAGCAAGAAAGAGGCGGAGCAGATGGCCGCGCAGCAGGCACTGGAGCGGCTGGCGTCTTGAAGCCTGCCCGGTTGATCGCAATAGTCGGCACGTAATCCGGATAGGGAAGGAGGAGGGATGATGCAGAGACGATTAAGCGGGTTGTTAGGCTGTCTCGTATTGGCCTGGGGGATTCCGTTCTTTGTGATGAGTGGCATCGTGGCGGCTGCAGACAAGGCGCCTGCTCCGAAGGTAGAGGCACCCAAGGGGCCTCGTGCCATTATCAAGACCAAGTTCGGGGACATCGAGATCAAGTTCTACCCGGACGTGGCCCCCAAGCATGTGGAGAACTTCATCAAGCTTGCGAAAGAGGGGCTCTATAACGGGACGATTTTTCACCGGGTGATTCCCGGGTTCATGATTCAGGGCGGAGATCCCAATACCAAGGATTCGTTGAAGAAGGAATTGTACGGTCAGGGTGGACCGAAAGATGAAAAAGGGAACCCGATCCATGTGCAGGCGGAGTTCAGCGATACCCCGCACAAGCGAGGCATTGTCTCGATGGCCAGGGCCGCCGATCCTGACTCGGCAGGCTCGCAGTTCTTCATTGTGGTGGAGGACTCGCGGTTTCTGGATCGCAAATATACGGCATTCGGCGAAGTCACGAGAGGCATCGGTGTGGCTGACAAGATTGTGAATGTGCCGCGGGATGAGCGGGACAATCCGAAAGAACGCATCGAGATGACCGTGACCATCGTGGAGTAGCGGTTTCGTTATCACGCCTTCCTGCCCCGCATTTCCTTTCCGCTCCTCCCATTGTGATGGGAGGAGCGTCTGTTCTATCAATCCGTTCCCTTCCATGTGATTGAGGATTCCGTGATTCCGGCGATGCTGATGCGGCGCGAGTGCCCAAGACTCGGCGCTGGGGCAGAGGCCTATCGGCTAAATCCTACTTTGGAGGGGGAGCTTTTCCAGGGATGTTCTTGAGCGGGTGCCTCACAGTATTCTGAACTCATCCCGGTACGGCCAGTGATGGAAGGAGTAGGTCACCTGCCTGAAGGAACGACGCGCCGTATGTACCGTCGCGTGCAGACAGACTGCGAGGGCTGTATTTTGACCGCTCAGAGGGTAAGCCGGTGCTGTGTTCAAGACCTGTCGCTTAACGGGTTTCGTGTTCAGGTAGATATGGCTCTTGTCCCAGGCTCTTTTGTGATGGTGCGGATTTGGATTCTCTGCGGACTCAGCCGATTGATATCGATCAGGCGGTGATCCGCTGGGCAAGCAAGCATGAGGAGATCGGACTACAGGTCGTGGCGCTTTCCAACGGAGCGGACTTCCAACTGGCGCGGTTCGTGGAGCGGTTATTGGCGCAAGGGCCTGTGTCCGGAGGCATCCCGCACGCGAGCGGGGATCTCTGGTTCAATGGTGGTGCTGGCATTCCGGTCCATGCACATGCTGCTCGGGGGCAGGCGGAGGCATGAACGATTGGCCGGGCAGCACGATGTGCCCCGGTTCGTGTTTCTTCTTCAAATGGTCCGCGAGTTGAGGATGGTAGGTGGTCACATAGCCGATCAGTCCGTTGAGGAAACGCCGGGACTGGAAATCCTTCCCTGAAAAATCCGAGACAAACTTAATGGCGCGATCGAGGATCTCCGGTGCATTGGATGAATCCGCGATCTGTTTCGGGTTTTGCTTCTTGAAGGTCTCGTATTCCTTGACCAAGTGCTCAGCGAAGACCGGCATAGGTGCCGACGGCACGTGCAGGGGGCTGAGTGTGCGGCGAAGCCCCTGTATGGCAGCAACCACTTCGGCGTCTTGTCCGTCTCGCCGTCCCTGGAAGAAACTGAAGCTAATTACTTCAACCAGGTTGAAGAGCGCCACGGCTTGCTCTCCACCGAATTCACTCAGCTCCCGGTAGAAATCCCGCCGCACCGGCATGAACTGCTCACCCAGGCGCTTCTGTTGATAGTCGCTGCCGCTGTCGAGGTAGGCGCAGTCGGTGGGGCAGTTGACGCGCACGAGACGATGTTCGCCGCAGCAGGAGTTACAGATGAGCCCGCCCAGGGCCGGGCAGGGGCGCTTGCCTTTGCGTTGCTTGCAATAGAGACACTGGCTCATTTCTTGGGCGATCCTTCCGCTGCAGCCTTGGGAGGCCCCGCCGCGCCGAATCCATAGTCAGCGAGAGTCCGCCGGGTATCACGGCTCTTGCCCTCCGAGGGCGCTTCTAAGCCGTTGATTTCGGCCGTATGGGCATAGTGATAGGGGACGAGAATGAGGTTGTTGGCGCGGTCGATGCTGATGTCCGCGGGGGCCGGGAGATATTCCGCAATGACTTGAAAGTGATTGTCACGGGTCATCCGCCAGATTTTTCCTTTGGTGAAATCAGACACATACATGTTGCCCCACCGATCGAAGTCCACGCCGCTCAGATTTTGGAAACGGCTGGTAAAGAAGCCGTTCGAGACGAGTTCGGTCAACTGCCCTTCCGGCGTGATCTCCAGAATCCTGCCCTTCTCCCAACTGACGGCAATGATGTGACCGGTCCGCGGATGGACTGCGATTCCTGCCGGGCCAGCCAGGCGTTCGTCGTGTACCAGCAGGCTCACACGATGGTCAGCGGAGGAATCGATACGGTAAATCGCATTATTCGATTGATCGGAGGCGTACAGCATGCCGTTCGGTCCGGCCGTGACATCGGTGAGCGAGACGGGTGCTTTTGTCCCCTGAGGCGGGAAGGAGACCGTGACCAGGGATTTTCCCGTTGCCTTATCGAATCCCTTCAGTTGATCGAGATCGGCGACATAGAGCGTGTTCGCCAGCAAAGCCATGCCTTTGGGGGCATGCAGCATCATGTCGGAAATCCCGCCTTGAATGAACTTGAGGTTCAGCACTTTGCCTTCGGCGTCGACTTTCGTAATAAATCCGTTGTTGTCGCGGGCATCTGGATCCCCATTGATATTGGAGATGAAGAACTCTTTGCCCTGCGGATCGCTGACAAAGCTATTGGGCGATTCCAGCCCGGTAATCTGGGCGGCATCCGAGGTGGCCGGCCACACGAACAAGCTGCTTGCGATCACAATGGCCGCAAGGACGCTGTTCAATCGACTGTAAGCAGTTGGAAGGCTGTTCAAGATTGGATCATCAAGCAAGAAGATTACCGGCATCGTAGCGAACGGTGGAAGAGCCTGTCAAGGAAGGCGGAATGCAGCGAAAGGTCTGCGGTACGGGGTGCGAGACGAGGGGTGGGAAATGATCACAGGATCTCAATTCTTTTGCCTCTCGCCTGGTTCCTCGGTGCATGGAGAAGCAGAGCGTTGACTTGCATAAAAATGCCCTGCTAAGGTGCCATCGGTTTTCTAGCCAACCGCTTGAATTCAGGGAGGGAAATTGTGGGAGCACGACTCATTGACGGGAAGGCATTGGCACAGCAAGTTCGCGACCGGCTGGCGATTGAATCTGCGGCGGTCTTGGCAAAGACCGGGACCAAGCCGGGTCTCGCCACGATTCTCGTGGGTGACGATCCTGCGTCACATCAGTATGTGAAGAGTAAGCAGAAAGCCTGCGAGGCGGCAGGTATCTATATCGACGATTACAAATTGCCGGCCAATACCACGCAAGCGGATCTGTTGGCACTGATTGAAAAAAAGAACGTCGACCCAAAGGTTCACGGGATCTTAGTTCAGCTGCCCCTTCCCAAGCACATCGACAGCCGCGTCGTGCTTGAAGCGGTGTCACCGGACAAGGATGCCGACGGGTTTCATCCTTACAACTTCGGCCGGTTGGTCGAAGGCAATCCGGTGTTCGAGGCCTGTACCCCCAAGGGAGTGATCAAGATGATCGAGTCCACCGGTGTCGGCATTGAAGGCAAGCGTGCGGTGGTCTTGGGCCGCAGCAACATTGTGGGGAAGCCGTTGGCGCTGATGCTCTTGCAGCGCAACGCGACCGTGACGATCTGTCATTCCAAGACCAAAGATCTGGCGGCAGTCTGTCGGGAGGCGGAGTTGCTGCTCGTCGCGATCGGGAAGGCCAAGTTCGTGACGGCTGACATGGTGCGAGAAGGCGCGGTCGTCATCGACGTAGGAACCAATCGGTGGACGGATGGGAAGCTTTGCGGCGATGTCGATTTCGAACCGGTGAGCCAGAAGGCCGGCTGGATCAGCCCAGTCCCAGGTGGCGTCGGCCCCATGACGATTGCGATGTTGCTGGAGAATACGGTGGAGTCTGCCAAGAGAATGGCGGGGATGAAGTGAGGGAGCGCGGTGCGTGGCAGATTCTTTGCTCGCGCCCCGCGCGCACGGGAATGGGTTGTAGATGCGATCTAGGGCGGTGCTCGGTGCATGCGCGCAGGAGAACCTGCCACGCACCACATAGGGAGATGAGAAAAGAGAACAGGGCGGAGCGTTGGAGAGGATGGTTGAATGAGTAAGGAGCCACGACGGCTGAAAGAGGTGCTCGATCAGGGGCAATTTGCCGTCACGATCGAGTACAACCCGCCGAAGGGGACCAACATCTCCGGTGTGCTGGAGAATGCCAAGCAGCTGATTGGGCGCGTCCATGGCGTGAACGTGACGGACAACACGGCTGCCGTGGTTCGTGCCGGGTCTCTTCCCGTCTGCCGATTGCTGTATGAAATGGGCCACGATCCTGTCATGCAGCTGACCTGTCGCGACCGGAACCGGATCGCCATGCAGTCGGATCTCATGGGCGCGCACATGTTGGGTATCCGCAACATCCTCTGCCTGACCGGTGACTATCCGACCGTGGGAGATCATAAAGATGCGAAGCCTGTCTACGATCTTGATTCAGTGCAGGTCATGCAACTGGTGCAGGGGCTGAATAACGGCCGGGATATGGCGGGCAACAAGCTGGATGGATCGACCGCCTTCACGATCGGGGCGGCGGTGACGCCGGAGGCCGATCCGCTGGGTCCGATGCTGGCCAAGTTCGAAGTTAAAGTCAAAGCCGGGGCCCGGTTCTTTCAAACCCAGGCGATCTACAATCCGGATCAGTTTGCGGGCTTTATGAAAGCAGTGCGCCAGTACAATGTGAAAGTGCTGGCCGGCATTCTTGTGTTGCGGAATCACAAGATGGCCGAATTCATGAACGCCAATATTCCTGGTGTGTCGGTGCCGCAGGACATGATTGATGAACTGAAGGCTGCCGGAACGAAATCCGAGGATGTCGGGGTGGAGATCGCGGTACGGACGATCAATGCGGTGCGGCCGCATTGCGACGGCGTCCATATTATGGCGATCAAGGCCACACATCGACTGGCGGACATCATTACCAAGGCCCATCTCGGCTGATGACCATTCCTGAATTCCAACAGCACAAGCGTCAGAGGAAAAAGCTGGTCGTCGTGACGGCCTACGATGCGCTCTTTACCCGCATCCTTGAGCAGGCCGGGATCAATGCCATCCTGGTGGGTGATTCACTCGGTGTTGTTGTGCAAGGCCGGGCCAACACCTTGTCCGTTACAATGGACGACATGCTCTACCACACAAAGCTGGTGGCCGGTGCAGCCAAGCAGGCGTTGGTGATCGGAGACATGCCTTTCATGTCCTATCAAGCGAGCCAGGAAGAGGCGGTACGGAACGCCGGACGCTTGATTCAGGCCGGCGCCCATGCGGTAAAGCTTGAAGGGGGGCGGCCAATGGCCGACCGGGTAGCGGCGATCACGGCGATCGGCATCCCTGTCATGGGCCATCTCGGGATGACGCCGCAGTCAGTGAATCAATATGGCGGCTACAAAGTGCAGGGCAAAGCCAAGGATCGCGCGAAGGCGCTCTTAGAGGATGCTAAAGCGCTTGAGGCGGCTGGCGCGTTTGCTGTCGTGCTGGAAGCCATTCCCGCATCGCTGGCCAAGACCATCACGGGAGCGCTATCGATTCCGACCATCGGGATCGGGGCCGGACCCCATTGTGATGGGCAAGTGCTGGTCGTCTACGATTTACTCGGGATGTTCGACGACTTTGTGCCGAAATTCGTCAAACCCTACGCGCACCTGAAGGCTGACGCACTTCAGGCGCTTCAACGCTATAAAGCAGAAGTTGAACAGGGTACGTTTCCATCCGATTCCGAATCCTACCACTGACAAGTTGGTCGATTCCGACATGAGCAGAAGCAATGGCCTGGCTGGCCTGCGCCCCCTCGGGGCTCTGCGTGTGGCGCAGAAGGGGAGTTGGTTGAGCTCAATTCCGCTCATTGAGTCGAATAAGCGGCGCATAGAGCGTTGACCCAGCCACGCACTTCTGCAGATCTTCAGTCAGGCCGGCGACATCCACTCCCATATAGGATTCCGGTACTCTCTGAAGGCGAATCATGCCACGGTGCAGCAGATTGTGCGCCGCCTGAGGATTCTCCATGGACAGTTTCAGATTGGCTGCGGCGAGTTGAATGATGGCTTGGAAGAAGTTTCCCTGCTCGCTGTGGTGTCCGGCTGCATTCCAGAGTCCTTCGAAGACTTCATGGCATTCCCACCAGTACGCGTAGTTATAGAGGTCGATTCCGTGCAGGTAGTCGGCGGATTGTCTCCACTGGTCAGGAGGGAGCCGCATCGGCTTGTGCTCTTCTTGGCTGTAGAAATGGTCGCGAGGGATGTATCGCGGGTGTCGGTTTTTCCCTGGCACAAACCGGCAAGAGGGGAAGGGGCGATCAGAGTAGCGGGGCCACAAGGGAACGGCCGGGTACGGGTCAGTCACGGTCAAGCCGATCCGCGCACTCGACTTGATGGACTGTACGATCCTCCAGGCGAATCGCCGTCAACTGCCGGCCCCAGGCGCAGCCGCTATCGAGTCCGAGTAGATTCTGCTCAATGTGCAGGCCGAGCGCAGCCCAATGGCCGAAGAGGACGGTATGGTCGGCGTTGCGCCGGTTGGGGATGCGAAACCAGGGGAGGTGTCCCTGGGGAGCATTCTCAGGGTGGCCGGAAAATCCAGACAGGGCTCCTGCGGAGGTGCAGGTGCGGAGACGGGTAAGGGCACGGGTAATGGCGACGAGACGCTCATCTCCTCCCAGCTTCGGATCCCAGTGAGCCGCAGTGCCGTGATATAGCGCCTGGAGGAACGTCCGAAAGGCAGGTCCTGCGAGGACGACTTCGACCTCACGAGCCAGCTGCGCCGCCTCATCGATCGACCATTGAGGCAGGAGTCCCGCATGCACCATAAAGTAGGAGCCTTCACGATAGTGCAGCGGTTGCTTGCGTAGCCATTCTATCAACTCGCTTCGATCATCCGCTTCCAGCACATCGTGGATCGTGTCTTTCTGTCGCGGGGAAACGATGCCTTCCGCCACGGCGAGTAAGAACAGATCATGATTGCCGAGGACCACTTGAGCGGAAGGGCCCAGCTGTTTCAGGTAGCGAAGGACGCGCAGCGAGCCGGGACCTCGGTTGACCAGGTCCCCCGCGCACCAGAGACGGTCGGTGGTGGGATCGAACCGGATCTGCTCCAGCAATTGTTCGAGAGAATGGGCGCACCCCTGAATGTCGCCGATTGCGTAGGTCGTCATCGTCCTGTGGAGTACCAATGAATGGGTGAGGGTATCGCGGGCCTCCGCTAATTACAAGCGGAGGAGAGGACGGCGGAATGTCGCACGAAAGTTAGGGCTGAGGGTATCGGGCTTCGATCACGCTACGCAGTCCGCCCCGTGCGGCAAAGGTGCCGGTGACCTTGGCCCAGACCGGACGGCAGGATGTGACGATGTCGTGCAGAATACGATTCACAGCATTCTCATAGAAGATGCCAAGATTACGATAGGCGTGGATGTACATCTTGAGCGATTTCAGTTCAAGGCAGGCCTTATCGGGCTTGTAGTGGACGGTGATAGTGCCAAAGTCAGGCAGATTGGTTTTTGGGCAGATGGCCGTGTATTCGGGAATCTCGATCGTAATTTCATAGCCCTTGTACTGATTTGGAAATGTCTCGATCTCAGGCAGGGGAGCGGTGATGCCGCTCTTGGCATGTCGTTCGTTGTATCCGAGCCTGGTGGTGTCCGGTTTCCTTCTTGTCGTTTCACGTTTCACGTTTCGCGCCTCACGCCGTTGCTAGACTTGTTTCATCCAATCGGTCTGGCCGATTTTATCCAGTTCGATGAAGAGCGTTACCCAGGGACATTTCATCTCAGGGTATACTTCGCAAAAGCCGCCTTTCCGCACCCCGCCGCAGGGACCGTGTGCCATGAATTTGGGGCACTCGGCTTTGAGCGAGTTATCGGGGATCGGGGGACGCTTGTGAACGCCGCCGACGTGAGCGCCAGCATCGTCTTCACCGGGGATCAATACTCGAATAGCCATAAGGCCACAGTCTAAACGGATTGTGGATGATCGGCAATGCCACCGTGCATCTGTGACAAACACGGTCCCATCGAGATTCTTGGTCATGGTCACCAGTTTCGTTGCTTTTCCGCATGGGTTAGGGCGAATGGCCTATGGACGCAACGCTAATCTAGGCCTTCTTTCGGAGAGGGTGGGTCTTCTGAAAAGTTGCGTTGATAATCACGAAGTTATAAAATTTATGCAAACGATGCTAGATCGGCGTGGGGCCTGATAATCCATTTGACAGTCTTTTTTGGGCTTTGCTAGGATGGCCGCGGTCGAGTGGTCAGATGAGCAGGAATACGCAAGCCGACCATCCTCACGTCCTGCAGGTTGTACACGTTCATCGAAGGTAGGATGAATTCATATGCAACGGTTCTCCGTTGCAGAGACATAAGGGAGGTGCCGCAATGAGTCTCGATTATGTAAAGTTTTCCAACGGCTTTGAACGGTTTATGCCGAAAGAATATCGGGACATGGTTGAACATGGCCCCTTTGGGAAAAAAGTGTCTGTGTCGCAGATGGGAAGCTTCAAAGAAATTTTGGAAGAGCACCCCATGTGCGCCGGTTGTGCGATGACTCTGTTCATCCGTCTCGCAATGATCGCCGTCCCGAACCCTGAAGATACGATCATGGTGGGTACGGCCGGGTGCGGACGGTTGGCCATTTCGCAGGCGGCGATTCCCTTCGTCTACGGCAACTACGGTGACCAGAATGGTGTGGCCAGCGGGCTGTCCCGCGGGCTTCGTCTGCGGTTTGGCGATAAGCCCAAGGATGTGGTCGTCATGGCCGGCGACGGCGGCACCGCCGATATCGGATTCCAGCAAGTGTTGCACTCGTGGTTCCGCAAAGAACGGTTCACCACAATTATGTTGGACAACGAAGTCTATGGGAACACCGGTGGCCAGGAAAGCGGTATGACGAGCCGTGGTGCGGTGTTGAAGATGGCCCCCTTGGGGAAAAAGTTCGAGAAGATGGATATGCTGCAGATGGCGAAGGTAGCCGGGTGTGCCTACGTCGCAACCGTGGTCCCGAACAATCCGCGCCGTGTGGAGAGCGTGATTAAGAAGGCTGTATTGATTGCTCGCGAAGTCGGTTCGACTTACATTCAAGCCTATACGTCCTGCAACATTGAATATGCGATTCCGACCGACAAGGTGATGGAAGACGCGAAGAACGTCGAGAATGATCGGTACGCATTCTCTGAGTATGTCAGCGAAGAAGCGAAGCAGTACTTGGCTGAGCGTTATGGCTATAAGGAATTTCTTCCGAAGCCGGCCGCTCCCGCTGGTGCCATTCCCAACAAAGCATAAGCCTGACCGGTAAGGAGGATTGCCCATGGCAAAGCGTTTCAACATTCGGATGGCAGGCGTCGGGGGACAGGGTGTCGTGACGGGGTCGCACATCCTGAGCACCGCGGTCATCAATGCCGGCGGGGAAAGCACGATCGTTCCGTTCTACGGATCGGAAAAGCGCATGGCGCCGGTCGAGAGTTATGTGCGGGTATCCGATGAACCGATTTACGAGATCGGCGAAATCACGTTTCCGCACATCATCATCATTTTCCACCCGCAGGTCATTACGCATGGCAAGTCCTATACGATGCCGTTCTATTTCGGTTTGAAGGAAGATGGGGTTGCGCTGATCAACAACGATGGCCCGATGAACCTGCAAAAGGACCAGGCTCGCGAGTTGGAAGAGCGTCGCGCAAAGCTGTACTACTTCCCCGCGACTAAAATTTCCCTTGAGGTCGCAGGGATGGATCTTGCCACCAATATGGCGCTGATGGGCTGTATTGGAGCCATTACCGGGTTGACGACCATGGCAGGGTTGGAGCAGGCCGTGAAGGACCGGTTCCTCGGAAAAGGATTCGTCGTATCCGGCGGGACGGCGGCGTTGGATAGTGTGGTGGAGAGAAAGTTTAAGAAGAAACAGGAATTGATTGATAAGAACGTGGCCGTGATGCGGGCTGGGTGGAACTACGCCGTCGAGCACGGTTGGGCTGCTCCCGACGTGAAACGTGTGGATACCCCAGTCGCCGCCGCAGCTGCTAGTGCCTCATAGCGATACATAAGGAGTTCCCATGTATCTCGTAGCTGATATCAATGTTGAAATTTGTGCCGCAAAGAGTTGCAAGCTCTGCACGCAGTACTGCCCCGAAGCCAACACCATTCAATACAGTGAAGAGTTGGGGAAGGATAAGGGCTTTAAGTACGGATCTGCCTACGTGGCTGTTGATCGGTGTAAGGGGTGTGCGCAGTGCGTGTGGGTATGCGATAACATGGCCAAGAATAACGCCATCAAGATGATCATGATCGATCAATTACCGTTAGCCGCCATCACCGACAATATTACGTATGGCGACAAGAGCACGACGGCAGTTTTGGTAAGCCCTAGCGTCTGATCATTCGGCAAGAAAGGGGAACGGGCGTGGCAACAACGCAAGATACCAGAGAACGCATCATTGTACCGGGGCCTGCGGGCTTCCATCCTCCGTCAGCCGCTCAGTTGGGCGTCGCGCTTCCTGATCCCGGGCAGGGCCTCTATTACGGTCTGCTCGAGACAAACGAGGACAAGGTCATTGAGGAAATGGCCAGGAAGATGTTGACGAGTCCCAATGCCACCATTTTTCCGGGTCCGCTGGTGTTGTGGGCGTGGAATGAGCATGCGGTTGAAAAGGCGAAGGCCACGCTGGAAATTGCCGCCCAGATTCCGAACGTGATGGTTATCCCGATGCCGGATTATCGGCCCAAATATCCGAAGATCGATCCGGAAGAGGTCATCAATCCAAACCACCCGAATCTCACAATTTGGGGCAACAAGATTGAAGCCTGTATTTTCATCGGCGTGCATTGCCACTATGCGAATCTGACCCTCAAGATGATCCGTGCGGGCACGAATTGCTGTACGATGGCCATCTGTGCCGAGCAGGGCCACGAAGATGCCATGCTGACGATTCGCGATTCCGATGTGCTCAAGCTCAAAAAGACGGCGCAGATCTTCAAGCGGGTCCGTGAAGAAATGGGCATCAAGTTGCCGGAGAACGGCGAGAATGTTCGGTTTACCGGAACGCAGTCCAAAGTCCACGGTGGGAAAACGCACACCAACCCCATGACCTTTGCTCCGGTTGTCCCGACCGGAACAAGTGCATCGGCGTTCGGCCATTCGGCTGAGCAGATGAAACGCGAAGGGTAGAGGGTCGGTCACGGCGATATAGCCAAGAGGTGTAACTATGAGCGAAGCCGAAGTGAAGAGCAATCCGGGAACAAGTGTCGCGGCTCCAAAGGTGGAAGCGAAAAAAGATCCGCATGCCGAGGCCAAGCGACAACGGGTCGTCACCCCTGAGTACATGTTTCATGAAGCCCCCAGAACGAAAGAGTTTATTACGGGGAGCGAAGCCGCCAAAGAGGCCATTCGCCGGTCGAACGTCGATCTGGCGATCGCCTATCCCATCACGCCGCAGAGTGAAACGATGCAGTTGGTCGGCGTGCTGTACGGCGAAGGGTATGTGAAGGAATATTATCGTGGTGAAGAAGAAGTCGGCGTGATGGCCGCCATCGCCGGCGGCTCCCGTTCAGGCGTTCGGTGCTACACGGCGACGGCTGGTCCGGGCACGTTGCGAGGTCTTGAGGGTATTGCCTCTTGGCCCGGGCATCGCTTGCCTGCCGTGGCGATGTTTACCTGTCGTGTGGTCAATGCGCCATTGGCGATTCAGCCGGATAATATCGAAGTGGCCTATTTGCTGAATTGCGGCATGATCGTCTTTCATGCCGAGAACCAGCAGGATATGTTCGACTTTACGATGGCCGGGTTTGTGATCAGTGAGAAGAACGACGTCACGCTGCCCGTCGGCGTCTGCTGCGACGGGTTTTTTGTGACCCACGCCCGCGGATATGTCCGTATGCAGGAGCGAGGGATTAAGCTTCCTCCTCGAGAGCCCTGGCGCGGTGCGGTGCCCGTGTTGGATGCGGAGAATCCTCCCGCGCGTTTGTCACGCGACGCCCCGGTTCAAAAGTCGAACTTTATGGCGTACAACATTCACGCGGTCTGGCAGCAGGAAGTCTGGGCCGCGGTCGAACGGTCACGCAAGTACATCAATCAGTACATGGGCGGTCTGCTCACGGCGGAGAATGTCGAAGGTGCTGAGGCGGTCATCATCGCTTCAGGCAGCGCCGCAGCCCAGTCTCGCGAAGCCGTTCGCATCTGCGCGGAAAAGGGCATCAAGATCGGCTTAATCAAGGTCCGCTCGCTCCGTCCGTTCCCGACGCAGGAATTGCGGCAGCTCTGCGGCAATGCGAAACTGATCGTCGTCCCGGAGTTCAATTATGTCGGATGGCTGGCGAAGGAAGTGGCCACCGCGATTTACGGGTTCTCCAAGGCGAAGATCATCGGCGGACCGCGGGTGTATGGCGGTCAGTCGATGCCGGTAGAATTGATCGTGGACGAAGTCGAGTCCGGCTTGACCGGAAAGAAGTCGACCAACGTCGCCC
The DNA here is from genome assembly GCF_049546785.1 of Nitrospira sp. NS4. Classification (NCBI taxonomy): domain Bacteria; kingdom Pseudomonadati; phylum Nitrospirota; class Nitrospiria; order Nitrospirales; family Nitrospiraceae; genus Nitrospira; species Nitrospira sp. NS4. Next base: position 359,339 of record NZ_JBMWAN010000003.1, read on the forward strand.
AGTCTTCCGTCATGGGTGGCGCGGTTAATCAGGATGAAGTAGCGCATTTTATGCGCAGCATCTAAAAGGCACCGCGAGGTAAAAACGGAGAGCCCGATCCTTTTCAGGATCGGGCTCTTGCTTTTTAGCCGCTGAATCGAACGGGCCGGAATGAACGGGGATATGCTTCGGAGGGAGTGAAGGCCACACTAGCCCTGCAATTCGTCCTCGATCATATCCTCGCTGGCGGGCATGCCATACGCGACATACTTCGCATAGGAGAGGTAAATCCCGGCGCTGTCCCGCATGGCTTTAGACCCATGCGTCATACGGACCACGCGGTCCGATTCCGGCGGCTCGGTATTCTGAAGATAGAGCACATGTTCATGTAAGACCTGCGTGAAGCGCTCCATCGCCGATTCCACCTCTTTATAAGCCTGAAGAACGGGGTCATTCATGGTTGTCCTCCTCTCTATGTTAAGCATACATTAGGCCATGGTGACCTCGAACGGCAAGAGGCCCGCACGGCTCTCACCTTTGATTCTGCGCTCCATCGAGCAGGTGGCCGGCAGGATGCCGCGAGGTACCGGGAATCGCGCGGCGCTGGCCGTAGCCGAATTGTCGCGTCTGTTCACGAAGGACCGGTCGTCGCTCACCTCCGCCTACCTTGACGATCCGGCCCATGCCGGGGCGTATCTCCAATACTTTTTACCGGTGAACCTCTCTAAGATTCAGGTCCTGCTCGAGGAGATGCCTGAGGACTGGCCGGAGCACGGTCAGGGTGATCCGATCCGCGTACTCGATGTGGGATCTGGACCTGGCACCGGCGCCTTGGCTGTCCTTGATTGGTTCCAGCAACATCGGCCAGACCGTGTGAATGCTCTCTCGGTTGTCGCGGTTGATGCCTCAAGAAACGCTCTGAACCAAGCTCGAAATCTCTGGGATACCTATAGCCGGGAATCAGGGGCAGCGGACGCGAGTCTGACAACGTTCGAGGGAAATCTTGAGCGTAGCGTGAAAGGTTCATTGCTCGATCGCATGCAGCAGAGAGCGCCCTACGATCTGATTGTCATGGCGAATTGCCTGAACGAACTCTTTGCTCAATCCGCCGATCCGGTGGCGGCGAGAGTCGATCTCGTTACGATACTGCTGTCAGTGCTCGCCCCACATGGGAGTTTCATGATTGTCGAGCCGGCCTTGCGCGATACGTCGAGAGCGTTGCATCAGGTCCGCGATCGACTGGTTCAGGAGAAGTGCTGCACGATCTATAGCCCCTGCCTCCACGAGCAGAGTTGTCCTGCGTTGGTGAATCCGTTCGACTGGTGCCATGAAGAGCGCGCGTGGGAGCCGCCGCCTGTGATTCAAGAGATCGACGAAGAGGTGGGGTTTATCAAGGACGCATTGAAGTTCTCGTATCTGCTTCTCCGAAAAGATGGGCGGACCATCGTTGGCCGGAGACCTGATGTCTATCGCGTGGTCAGTGAATTGCGCGAGATGAAAGGGGAGAAGCGGGCCTGGCTCTGTAATGAGTCGGGGCGATCGGAAATCGGCCGGCAGGATCGGCTGGCGTCGCCGCAGAATGCCGCGGTTGATGAGTGGCATCGCGGCGCGATCGTGCAGATAGAGCGGGTGGTAAGGAAGGAACGAGAGGGAAAGGTGTCAGCGGTGGGACGAATCGAGCGAGATGCGGTGGTTGAGGTACTCCGGCCTGCCTGAAGTTGGCCGATCGGAATAGAACGGCGGCTGCGCATACAGGGCTGGAAGCCCTTCAGCTTCTGAGAGCAAGCGCTGTGTTCCTGTAATGATGACCTATCGGTAACGCTGAAGACTGTGAGGAAGATAGGATGTCGCTTAGGAGCAGGGAAGCATCACGTAGTGACTAGTCTGCTTCCGGTTCAGACGACCCGTGCTGGTGACTCACCCGATCCTCGTCGAACATCTCCGCCATTTCTTCGGCGATCATGTCGCGGTCGTTCGGCACAGAGATGAGAGGGATTTCCTTGCGGGCTTTTGGAGCCGGTTCGGACTCCGGCTGTTTTTTCTTGTCGCTCATGTTCATAGTATACACCACACTGGCTGAGTAATGGGGAGTTATTCGAACGCTTCCATGGAAGAGCGTTCGGGGAATTTCCGTTTACAGCCAAGGCAGGTGACGAAATAGATAGATTCGCGCACTGACATGGTCGCACGGAAATCCAGGCTCACGCCCCGATGGTTGCACTCTGTGCAAGAGATTTCTTTGAGTCGATAGGGAATATCCGGCTGTGTGCGGATATAAAAATCCATATCAGTATACACGGGGAAGCTGTACCGGCACTTCATGCAGACACCCCGCCATTCCCCATCCGGCTGCATAAACCGGCGGTCGATCCCAAAGCGGTCGCCTTTGCAGATGGCGCATTGAACGGAAGTGAGGCGCTGTTCGACTTCGTCGGGTGCAAGCCCTGGCATAATCAATTCTCCAGATCCGTGTATCCGCTGTCAGTATAGCGACTAGAGATTAATCGCTGCAACCTATCGGATTACCTTGACGATTCCAAGGAAGTGATTATACTCACACCAGTATGCATTTAGTTACCGATACGCTCTTACTCGGAAATATTGAGGATGCCCGCCAGCCGATGTCTGCCATTAAGGCGTTGTTGTTGGTGGCGGAGGAGTACACGATCGAACCTCCGGAATGGATTGAGTTTGAGAAAATTCCATTTAAAGAGTTCTCGGTCGTCGACCCGGCTCGTTTGGATCGGGCCGTCGCATGGCTGGAAAGCCGGTCTCCCGGAAGCCGGACGATGGTCTGCTGTCGAGTGGGAATGGGACGATCGGCATCGGTGATCATCGCCTACTTCTGCTGCAGTCAAGGGATGTCGTATGAGGATGCGGTCGCCTTCGTGAAGGCGAGGCGGCCTGGTGCGACACCGCTCCCCAACTTGCAGGAGACGATAGAAGAGGTTCTCAAGCTTCGGGCCCACCGGAGCGGTCGGGATGTCTGGCCTGCCCAGAAACCGCGAGTGGCTTGAGTTTGCCCCTGTCTCCTGGCATTGCGTTTTCCCTCCCTCTCATGGCCTAATCACACCCAATACAGCAATCTCCATTTGCCATGTTCCAAGGTCTGGGATGCCTGAATTACCTGAAGCCGAGGTAGCTGCGCGACAGATTCACGCCCGGCTTGTCGGGGGCCGCGTTGCCAACGTCGTAGTCGGCCGGCTCGATATCATTCGCGAGGGAGCAGCCTCCCTGGAATGGTATCCGGGCAGCGTCGTATCGGGAGTCGAGCGGTACGGGAAAAGTGTCGTCATTGAGTTCGAGAAGGGAGGGGCGTCGCGCTATCTGGTCGCCGAGCTCGGGATGACGGGCCTCCTGCTCTTCCCTTCTGTGTCCATCAAATTCCCGCAGCATGTGCATTTCACCCTGAGTTTCGCCGATGAGCGGACGCCTACGGTACGCTATTGGAATCCTCGTCGTTTTGGCCGGCTCTCCCTGCTGGATCGTGACGAACTCGACCGCTATCGTGTGCGCCGGTTTGGCTGCGACCCTCTTCAGGTGACCTGCGAAGACTTTTGTAAGTTGCTCCATTCCAAGCGGCGACGTCTTAAGGCGCTGCTGATGCATCAGCAATTCATCGCGGGCATAGGGAATATCTATGCCAATGAGATTCTTTTTCGCGCCAGACTTAATCCCAATGCCATTGCCAGTCGCCTCACCTCCCCTGCCGCGACGCGCCTCCATCATGTGATGCAGTCGGTTCTTCAGCATGCCATTCAGTGCGGAGGATCGAGCGTGAAGGATTTCTTTGCGCCGGACGGGACCAACGGACAATACAAACGGCACCATCTTGTCTATGGCAAAGAGGGCCTACCTTGTCCAAACCACTGCGGGCGGCTCATCCGGCGTGTGCAGAGCGAGCGCAGCTCATTTTTTTGCCCGAAGTGTCAGGCCATCCGGTCGTGATCGCGAGCACTTGATCCGATTTGTGCTAACGGTCTCGAGACCTGATGTAACCGAGTCAATTTCCTTTCCACGGGCTACGTGTTTTTTCTGGTACAGCCTGCATTCCAAAGCATACACCTGGCACAGTCGCAATCGGGTGTAGCCGTCCTTCTATTCCCAAGAGCACCCTGATCTTTCCAAGGTTCTGTGGGCCTGGCTCATATCCGCCCTTCGGTATGACAGATGCAGGGAGCTTTCCCCTTGGAGAACCGCCTCCCTCTGTCAGGCCTTGCCAAGCGGGGGTGCTCATCAGATCTGGTCCGCTGAAGGGAATGGGTCGTTCTTTTAGGCGTGACGCCGGGTCAAGTCAGTAGCGGGAGAGAATCACGAAGATCCTCTGCGAGGTACATTGGCTGGACCTTCTTGCCAGAATTTTGTAACCTCGGTTTTTTGCAGGGCCAATACAAACCTTAAGCAGGATATCGGGGCCGTGCCGATGGATCGGAGCGTGATGCCAATGCCGAAGGTCGAGACCGGAGCTCTTTCCGCACGGATACATTTTGACACCTTGGTCGGTGAAAGTGAGGTGTTCCTCCGCACAGTGGAAAAAATCCGGCTGTTCGCAAGAACGGGAGCAACGGTATTGATTACGGGTGAAACCGGAACCGGGAAAGAGCTCTTTGCGCGAGCCATCCATTATCACGGTGTAAGGAAGGGATATCCCTTTGTTCCGGTGAATTGCGGGGCATTGCCGGATGCCTTGATCGAAAATGAGTTGTTCGGCCATAGCAAGGGGGCCTACACGGACGCCGCGTCGGCTGAAAAGGGGTTGGTGGCGGAAGCACATGGAGGAACCCTGTTCCTCGACGAGATCGACGCGCTGAGTTTTCCCGCTCAAACCAAATTGCTCAGATTTCTTCAGCAGGGGGAATACCGTCCGGTCGGCTGTGCCAAGTCTGCCTATGCCGATGTACGGGTGGTGGCGGCCTCCAATGCCGACCTTCTGGCGTTGGTGCAGCAGAAGCGGTTTCGCGAGGATTTGTTTTATCGGCTGCATGTCCTGTCGGTCACCATTCCGCCGTTGCGCGAGCGCGTGGGGGATCTGCCGCTGCTGGCGACACACTTTGCCGCGTATTATGGCCGGACCCAGGGGTATGGCGCAGTGAGCCTGTCCGAAGAAGCGACCAGGAAGCTGCTTGCCCATACCTGGCCCGGCAATATTCGCGAACTTGAAGGCGTGTTGCAGCGTGCCGTCCTTCACAGTGGCGGAGCCGTGATCCAAGCTCATCATGTGGAATTGGCCGGGTCCATCGCAGCGGAGAAGGCGCCTGGCACGCTGAGTCAGGCAAAAATGGCGGCCATGCAGCAGTTTGAACGGACCTATCTCATCAACTTGCTCACGGTGCACCACGGCAACATCACCCATGCTGCCAAGGCTGCCGGCAAGGAACGTCGAACATTCCAGCGGCTCTTGATCAAGCATCAGTTGCATCGAAGTCACTTCGCGTAACCATAAGTCCCGTACCTCCTCTCCCGGCATGTGACAGAGTACGCAGGTGGAGGCCTAAAGTCCCTTTACCAGGGGCTGATCGAGCTGTCCATACGGACTGTGGCGCGCTCTCCTCATTGACCGCGGTCTCTGCACCGCAGCAGCTCATTCAGCACTTTGTGTGGGAATTGAAGCGAGTCCGGCCTGAAGTAGTGCGGCGACCCTGCCTCGTTCGTCAATAAGTATTTCCATCTAACCGACAGGAAACCCGTATTTTATCGAGCGGTCCACAGGGGCACGGCGTTTGCTGTGTTCAAGCGTACATTCAGAAAAGGCAGGGTGGAGCGTGGCGGAACAGGGCACATCCGGCGAGGTCGAACAAGCCGTCCGAACCATCCTGCGGCATCTTGTCGAACATCCGGATGCCAAGGATACCTTGGAGGGTATCGTACGGTGGTGGGGGGAGCCACTTCTTCGCACCGCGGAGGTCGAGGTGGTCCGTCGGAGCTTGGATGAATTGACGGATCGCGGGTGGGTGTCGGTCAGAACCGCCGGGACCGGTGTGCGCCTCTATGGACTGAACAAAGACCGTTTGGACGATGTGAAACGGTATCTTCATGGCTAATGTGCTCGCGATCCATTCGGTCGGAACCTCGCTGGCCGCGTATTTGCGCAATACGTATCCAGGTGATCTTCGTGCTGCGCATCCCTGCGAGTTCAAGCTCTTTGCCAGCGCGGAGATGGGGAGTACGGAGGAGCGCGGGACCACGTTATCGCTGTATCTCTATCGCATCACGATGAACGAGCATGTCCGCAACGTGCGCCGCACGAACGATGTGGTCGACAACGACACACCGCTTTCAGTCGATTTGCATTTCCTGCTCACAGTCTGGGCTGACAACGCGTTGGCTGAGCAGACGATCCTGGCCTGGGCGATGCGTCAGTTGCATCAACGCCCGGTTCTTGATCGATCAACGCTTTCTCCTGAAGCCGGGTGGGAATCGAGCGATGTGGTTCATGTCATCCCTGCGGAGCTGAGCCATGAAGATTTGATGCGCATCTGGGATGCGCTGGCCCCGTCCTATCGTCTCAGCCTGTCCTATATTGCGCGAGTGGTGCGGATCGATGCGGATCCTGTTCCCGGCGGGTTGCCCGTCGTGGCACGAAATTTCGTGGTGAGCGAGCCGGAGGCTGCTCGATGATGGTGGAGAGTCTCACCCGCCGGGTACTTGCCGCGCTTCGCGTCGTGGACGGCGTGACGGGACAGCCGATTCTCTCGCCGCTGTCCGTAAGCGGCGCAGGAACCCTCTGGGTGAGGAATCGGCGAGGCCTCTATGTTCTGACGGGGATGACGGGCCTGGAGGCGCACCAGGATGGGTTGATGGGGCCTCCGGCCACTCCGGCTGTTGGCAGCATGAGCGTCGTCGTGGATGTGCGTGATATGGGTTCCACCTACCTGTCTCGCCGGCAGACCATTCGGCTGCCGCGAGATCCCGATCCCGTCCATGCCGGCGAGAGCGGGTCCGTGTTTCGACCCATTGAGAGCCGGCTGTACCTGAGCCCATCGGCCCCGACGTCATCCGCATGGGCCGTCATCCGAGTGACGGTCGTGCGTGAGGGAACCGAGCAGGGATTGGGCGGCACATTGATTCGCGTGTTGCGTGCGAGCGATGGAGAAGTCCTTGCGCGCGGGATTTCCGATGGACGAGGTGAGGCGTTGGTTGCGGTGCCCGGCATTCCCGTCATGACCTGGGAGGATGCCCCCGGGCCGGTAATGGGAACGGAAGTGGATGTTCAGGTTGAAGTGGTATGTGATCCAGGAGGGGGCGAGGCGCCGGACCCGGACCAGCTCGAAGCGAATCGAGCAACGCTTCCGAATAGGCAGACGGCAATGAAGTTGACGTCAGGACGAACGGTCGTGCGGAAACTGACTGTCGCGATCCCCTAGCGGGGTGCGTAGTCGAGAACGGGAAAGGAGGAGCATCGTGCCAGAATATCTTGCCCCAGGAGTCTATGTTGAAGAGACGAGTTTTCGAGCCAAGTCGATTGAAGGGGTCGGGACCAGCACCACGGGATTCGTCGGCCCGGCGCGCAAGGGGCCGGTGGGAGGCACTCCGGAACTGCTCACCAGCTTCGGCGATTTCGAACGCATCTACGGCGGACTGGACAACCTGGAATATGGCACGAACTTCCTCGCCCATTCAGTCAGAGCCTATTTCGACAACGGCGGGTCGCGTCTGTATGTCACGCGGGTCTATGCGGCACCCGGTGGCGGCGATGGCCTGGCGAATTCCCCGGACATCGTGGCCGATGCCGATTCGACCCGCCGGGCACGCTGCGTGACGCGGTTTCCCGGTCAAGCGGGAAACGGCCATGTGACGATCCGGTTGCAGACTGCGCCGGCCACCAAACGCACCATGAACGCCGCTCCATCCGGAGCGATGGTCCGATCCGGTTCAGGCGCGGGGATCGTGTTTCACGTCAAGCAGAACGGCGCCTGGGTGGATTCGGCGGCAGGGACGCTGGATTTGAGCGGATTGGCCGACACGGCGGCTCCGAACGGCACTGCCGATTTTCTCAGCATGTCGGTGGTGGCGACGGATCGCGATGGTCATACCACCGGCTTTGACGATCTTGGATTCGACCGGAGCCACCCGCGGTGGATCGGGAACGTGCTGTCGGCGACGCCGTCACGCCGGAGTGATGCGTTGGAACAATGGCTGGCCGTCGAGATCGGATCGGCCGTGAGCGCGTTTGATTTGAGAGCCGGGCTCTTCGCGAGCGCCGATGTCTGGTCGCAGGCGCTGACCAACGGCAGCGACGGCACCGCACCGAATCAGGCCGCGTATGAAGCGGGGCTCAAAGAATTCGAGAAGATCGAGGATCTCTCGATCGTTGCCGCGCCGGGTTCGTCGGCCTATGTCGATGCGCAGGGTATCCTGGGCGCGTTGATCAGCCATGCGGAGCGGGCGCGGGCCTATCGCATTGCGGTCTTGGACACACCGGCCGGCAAAGCCGTGTCGGAAGCGAGGGAGATCCGGGGCCGCGTCGATTCCAAGTATGCCGCGCTGTACTACCCCTGGGTGGTCGTCAGCAATCCGTTGGCGCGTGCCGGCGATGCCAGCGTGCCGCGCGAACTGTCGTTGCCGCCATCCGGCTTTGTCTGCGGTGTGTATGCGCGCAACGACGTCGAGCGGGGCGTGCACAAGGCTCCGGCGAACGAAGTGGTGCGTGGCGCTCTTCGATTCGAGCGCGATGTGAATTTCGCGGAACAGGAAGTGCTCAATCCGCTCGGCGTCAATTGCCTGCGGTATCTCAGCGGACGCGGTTATCGGGTATGGGGAGCGCGGACGGTGAGTTCCGATCCGGAATGGAAGTACGTCAACGTGCGCCGCTACATGAATTACCTGGAAGCCTCCATCGATCGCGGGACGCAGTGGGCGGTGTTTGAACCGAACGGCGAACGGCTCTGGGCCAATGTCCGCGAAACAGTCTCGGCCTTTCTCTACAACGAGTGGGTGAACGGGGCGCTCTTGGGCGCATCGGCGAAAGAAGCCTTCTTTGTGCGGTGCGATCGCAGCACGATGACGCAGAGCGACTTGGATAACGGCCGCTTGATCTGCCTGGTCGGCGTGGCCGTGTTGAAACCGGCGGAGTTTGTGATCTTCCGCATCGGGCAGAAGACCGCCGACGAGCGGAACTAACCGGGACGAGGAGGACCCATCATGGCAGCACGGACGACCCCCTACGGGGCATTTAATTTCATCGTGAACATCGACGGACAGGAAGCCTTCGGCGGGTTTTCCGATGTGTCCGGCCTGAGCACCGACATTACGGTGGCCGAGTACCGAAACGGGAACGAGCGCGAAAATCACGTCCGCAAAGTGCCGGGGATGCACAAGGTGTCGGACGTGACCTTAAAGCGAGGCATCGTCAATTCCACCGATCTCTGGGCCTGGGTGAACGACGTCCGGCAAAACGGGCCTTCCGCCAAGCGGACGGTCGTGATCACGATGCTGGACGAGGCGCGCAATCCGGTGATGGCCTGGTCGCTGTCGCGGGTGTTCCCGATGAAATACTCCGGCCCGACCCTGGCCGCGAAGGGCGGCGGGGATGTGGCCATGGAAGAGTTGGTGTTGTCGGTCGAGGGGCTGGAATTCGAGCAGGTCGCCTAGCAGTCTGCTGAAAAAGACCGCCAGCGGCGTTCTCGCATCGCTCAGCGCCTCGACGTACTGCGAAGAGTACGCCTCGGTGCTTCGCTCGCTGCGGCCTTGCTGAACGGGTTTTTTGAGCAGCCTGCGAGGCGACAGTCGAACGGGACAGGATCATATGAACGGCATTCAGTTCGAGGAACAGTCTCCGGTTGTCGCCGTCGATCCGAATCGGGCGGACATTGCCTGTTTTGTCGGCTTTGTCGCCAGACGGGAGGGATCGGCCATTCCGCAATTCGTCCGGGACTGGATGGGCGAATACGGGTGGACTGCCGCCTTGCTCGGCCGTCCGGGATTCGACACTGAGGCATTGGACGACGTGCCGGTTCCAATCGACTCCTGGGAACTCTTCGATCGGTTGTTCCGCTGGGAGCGGCGCACCGGCGAGTCCAGCGGTGTCGCATATCTGGGCGCGGCCGTCCGTTCGTTTTTTGCCCAAGGGGGGCGCAAGTGCTACGTCGTGCGCGTCGGCGATCCCTGGGAGCGCGGCCTCGCGCGCCCCAGCCGTCTGGCGCGAGTCGATGACCTGATTCCGGGATGGGCCGCTGGCCAAGTGACGTGCACGCCGCTGGCCCGCACGAGTTGGAGCGGGGTGGGGCATCTCTTTGGATTGCCTGAAGTCTCGTATCTGTGCCTGCCGGACTTGGCCGAGGCGTTTGCCGTCGATCCGGAGCCGGCCACGGGTCCCGAGTTGCCCCTGTTGCCGGAGCAATTTGTCGAGTGCGGCGCTGAGCCGGCCGATCCTGTGGCAGGCGATCTGGTGCGATGGGCGACCGCGCCGCGATGCGATGAAGCTGCCGCTCGCGAGTGGGCGACGGCCGTGAATCTGTTGGGCGGGATGATTGCGCGGTGGCAGCGAGAGGTGCAGCTGGTACTGGCCTTGCCGCTGCCGAAAGCGGGGACGCAGATCGAACGGGATTGCCATGGATGGTTGAGCGATCAGGCTAACGGCATTCTGGACGCCGGATTGGTGGAGTCGAGTCGGCCCGGGGTTGCAAGTGCGTTCGTTCAATTGGCCTTCCCCTGGGTCCAGACATCCGGGTCGAATGCCCTCCCTGAGCGGCTGGAAAGCCCGGATGGAGTATTGGCCGGGGTGTTGGCCAGGAACGCGCTGATGCGAGGCAGTTTTCACAGCGCCGCCGGGTTGCCGCTTGTCGAGGTATCGGGAGTCTCGCCGGCATGGGGCGCCGAACATTTTGAGCGTCCGGCCGGCCGCGCGGGAGAACGAGGAACGCGCCGGCGGTCGATGGTCGAGCGCGTGTCGCTTCTCGGTCAGGCTCCGCGAGGATTTGTTCTGTTGTCCGACGTGACGACCAGCATCGACGAAGGGTATCGGCCGGCCTGCGCGAATCGCCTGGTCACGGCCATCGTGCGAGCGGCCCGTCGTGCCGGAGAAGATCTCGTGTTCGAGTCGTCCGGAGAAGCGCTGTGGGGACGGATCCGTGAGAGCTTACAACGGCTGCTGGCCGGTCTCTTTCAAGACGGGGCGTTGCGCGGCGCCACCCCGGCCGAGGCATTTCAGGTGCGCTGCGATCGCAGCACGATGAGCCAGAACGATCTGGATGCCGGGCGTGTGATCGTCACGGTGCAGTTCCAGGCGGCGTTGCCGATCGAACGGATCACGGTCGTGCTGGGGATGCACGAGGGCGGGCAAGTGTCCGTCCTGTCTTCGGGGAGCGCTGTTGCGTGAGCAAGGGCCGGGGATTGTCGGCGAACCATCGAAGGTGAGGCGATGCGGCTATGAATGGTACCCAAGATCCGCTCAGCCCGTTCCGTTTTCAGATCTCCTTCTCGGAGGAACCGCTCGGGGGCGGCGCCGCTTCCGTGTTGTCGTCCCTCGACGGAGGGTTCGCCGAATGTACCGGATTGGAGGCGACCATGGAGCCGGTCGTCATCCGGGAAGGCGGACGTAACTACGGCGCGGCCCAACGAGTCGGGCCGGTGAGCTTTGCCACGGTGGTGTTGCGGCGCGGCATGCTCCGCAGTCAGCACCTCTGGCAGTGGTTCGCCATGGTGACGCAAGGGGGCGCCTACGCGCATCGGCTCTCGCTGTCCATCGTGATGCTGGATCATGCCGGGGCTCCCGCAGTGACCTGGGTGCTGCGCCATGCCATGCCGGTGAAATTCAAGACGGCGGACCTCAACGCGAAGGCGTCGGAAGTCGGAATCGAAGAATTGCATGTGGCCCACGAAGGCTTGGAATTGGTCTCGTAACCGGAAGGCCCTGCCACGATGAGCGACGCACAGCGAGTGCAGAAAGCCGTTTTTACGCCGCAAAGCGGGCCGCAGCAGGGGCAGGCGATCACGGTGCATTTCAATCCGACCTCCCTGCAACTGTCGATCGCCAATACCTTGGGAGCCAGCGGCGAATCCGGCGACACCAAGCAGTATGTCACCGGGAGTTCCGCCACCCTGACGATGGAACTGACGTTCGACACCACGGATGTCGGGACCGATGTGCGTGTGGCAACGCAACGGATCGCCGCGCTCATGGAACCGGATGAGCAGCGGGTTCCTGCCATTGTGCGGTTCGAGTGGGGGACCTTCGTGTTTCAAGGGATGGTGCAGTCCTACCAGGAGACGATCGATTTCTTTTCGCCATCCGGCGTCCCGTTGCGCGCGAGGGTCAATATGAGCATGGCCCGACAGGAGTCCGTGTTTGCCGCGGACAGCGCCGGTTCCGGGGCTGGTGAAGACGGCGGGGATGGGGCGGTATTGTCTTTCTCTGCCAGTGCCGGCGTGACGGGGATCTCGGCCATGGCCGGTGTCGGAGACGTGGGCCGGGCCTTAGGTGTTGCGAATGGCTTGGAGACGTTACGGTTTACCAGTGGACCGGTCTCGTTGGGGACATCGGTCTCGCTCGGCGGTCCGGTGGCCTTCGCGTCCGGCGGGGCAGGCATAGGGATTGGTATTGGCGGCGGAGTCGGTGCCGGTGCGGGCATTGGCGTGAGCGGTGGGATCGGCGTCTCGGGCGGGGCCGGAGTTTCCATTGGAGGCGGCGCCTCGGCCGGGGTCGGCGGTGGGAGCGGTATCGGAGGAACCATTGGAGGATCGGCTTCCGCCGGCGTGTCTGCCACCCAGGGCGCCTTTGCCGGATTACGGACTGCGCCATCAGCTGGGTCGCCGCCTGCGCTGAATCCACGCCCGTTGTTTCCCCGCGCTGACTCGGTGGGACTGGCGACCGACCAGGGCGCGCAGTTCGGCGTGGGAGGCCGGGCTAGAGTGGAAGGCTCTGCCAGTTTGAGCACGGATGTCGGTGTGAATGCCAGTTTGGCATCCAAAATTCGGTTCGATGAGAGGTAGTCCATGGGCGTCGTGATCGATGAAGTCATTGCCGATGTGCAGCCGGAACCAACGACGGCGGAGAGTCGTCCGCAGGCGACGGGTCCCCGACAGCCACGACCGGATGTCGCATCGGAGTTACGCCGTTTGGCGTCCCGGGCGGCGAGGATCCATGCTGACTAGCAACCTGTGTGAAGGCAAACGACGATGAAGGTGTGTGCCCATGGGTGAACGTCCTATCAGCCCTACGGCGGTCTACAGCGCGAGGCCGACGGTCCGGATTGATCAGCAATCCTATGCCAAAGTCTCCGAGCTGCTGATCGGGATGGATGTCACCGAGCAGGAAGGCGGGCTCTCGACCTTACAGCTGCGGCTGAGCAACGTGGCGAGTGATCCCAGCGGCGGCGCGTCGTTTGCGTTCGAGGACGGGGCCATTGTCACGCTGGGGAAAGCCGTTGCGGTGTACGCCGGGCCTGGGTCGTCGCCGACGGAAATCTTTCGCGGCACGATCACAGGGGTGGAAGCGGAGTTTCGTGAAGAGGGGCCCCCGGAATTGCTGATTCTCGCGGAAGACGCGGCGCAACAGGCGCGCATGACCCGGCGCACGAAGACCTACGATGACCTGTCGCTCGCGGACCTGGCGCAGACGGTGGCCGATCGTCTGGGCCTCCAACCGGTCGTGACCGGCTTCCGCGATCGCCTCGGAACCTGGGTGCAGTTCAATGAAAGCGATCTGGCGTTTTTGCGCCGGGTGCTGGAGCGCTACGACGGCGATGTGCAGGTGGTCGGAAACGAATTGCATGTCTCGCCGCGTCAGGATGTACAGCGGGGGAACGTGGAGTTGCGCATGTACGGCCAACTCCGCAGCGTCCGCGTCCTGGCCGACCTCGCCCATCAAACGACAAAAGTCACGGTCGCCGGTTGGGACGTTGTGCAAGGATCGCGACTTTCCGCGGAGAGCACCGGCGCGCATCGCGGGCCAGGCGAAGGGGTGACCGGGGCCGAGCTCTTGAGTCGTGCATCGATTGACCGGACAGAGCACATCGGGCATCTGACTGTGCGGACTCAGGACGAGGCCCGTGCCGTCGCGGACAGTGCGTTCGACCAGCGGGCCCGCCGGTTTGTCTGTTTGGAGGGCACGGCGGAAGGCAATCCGACGATCCGCGTCGGGACGCATGTGACCATTGCCGGGATCGGGCCGCGGTTCAGCAATACCTACTATGTGACGAGGGCCAGCCATCGTTTTGATCTGGAAGTGGGCTACCGCACGCAGTTCGAAGCCGAATGCGCCTATTGGGGAGGACGGTCATGAAGGCCGGGAATCGGTTCGAGAGACAGTCCGGAGCCTGGACTGCCGGTTATCTGGCGGAAGTCGTGTCGGTCGAAGATCCCGATCGGCTGACGCGGGTGCAGATCCGCCTGCTCAATTGCGACGGGCTTGATGACCAGGACGGGCCGGTCTGGGCGCGGGTGGCCGTGCCCTTCGCAGGGGCCGACCGGGGGGCGTTTTTCCTGCCGGATGTCGGTGATGAAGTGCTGGTCGTGTTTCTGAACGGCGATCCACGCTTCCCCATGGTAGTGGGAGGCTTGTGGAACGGCAGCGACCAGGCGCCGGATTCCCTGCCGGGCAATCGTGTCGATCGCTGGACCATCACGGGTAAGGCCGGCACGAAGATCTCCATTGTCGAAGAGCAGAGAGGACAGGAAAAGATCGTCTTTGAAACGCCTGCGGGAGTGCAGGGGACGTTGACCGACGAGGCGGGTGGAAAGATCAAGCTGGAGGCCGCGGGCAATACTGTCACGATGGAGACGAGCGGCGTCACGATCCGGGCTGCGGCGAAGGTGACGGTGCAGGCCAGCCAGGTCGAAGTCAGTGCGGGCATGGTGACCGTCAACGCCGGAATGTCCAGATTCTCCGGCGTCGTCCAGTGCGACACGCTGATCACGAATACGGTGGTATCGGCCATGTATACGCCGGGGGCGGGCAACGTATGGTAACGCATGACGTCACCATCCAGGGGGCCGGAGCGGCGCCCGCGACCGGTCCGGTGATCCTGGAGCGGACGGAACAGGACTTTCTTCCCGCCGTCCTGGATCGTCTCTCGCGCGAACAGGGGTTATCGGACGTGATGAAATCGGCAGCGAACCATCGCGACGCCAACGGCGTGTTGAAGCTGTTTCAGCCGATTCATCGCACGTTTCATATCGCGTTGCTCGATGCCTCCTGTCTGAGTTTCGGCCGACCACGGCTGGATCCTGCGAAGATCGCCGGGGCCGGTTTGGTTGTCCGGCGTATCTCGACGAACGGCACGGGCGGAGAAGTTCGGGAAGCCTGGATGCAAGAGGATCGGCTTTTTCGGGGGTGGGTGCCGTTTCCCAACGCGGAGCAAGAGTCGCGTGACCCCGATCCGGCCTTCCGTCGCCCGGAGTTGTCAGCCGGGCATGTTGAGATCAACCGGCTGTTGGCCATGCAAGCCGGCCATGCGGTGAACCTTCGCGAGCAGCAGGCGCCGTTGTTCGTCGCGCCGCCGGATATCTGTCGTGCGACGGGGCGCACGCTTCTGTACGGGGTGATTCCCGTGACCAGTTCCGAGATGACTGAGTCGCCGACATTCCCCGCCTTTACTGAAAAAGATTTGGAGGGGCATCTCCACCGATATCTGACTGCCGGCGGCCCGCGGCCGCTCCCCTTTGCTGGATCAGCTTTAACCACATTGAATCCCGATGCCCCGGCGCTCGCCGATTTTATGGTGCTGCTCAAACAGCTGGCCATCGAGTTCGACGCCTTCGGCGAGACGGTATCGGCCCAGGCATTGTTCGCTGGGCTCAATAGCCTCGCGTTTACCCGGGAGCAGGGCACGATCAAGGCGGGGGATTTTCTGAAAGCTGCCTCCGCGGTGTTGTTGGAGCGGGATCTGTCCGGTGCCGCCTCGCAGACGATGCCGGGCGAATGGCCGAAGATGAGCGAGGCGCAGGCTTCAATGCTGGCCAAACTGGTCCTTGGGACAATGCAAACCCGCCTCTCCCAACTGGGCGGAGGACAAGGGCGGTTCGGTGAGGAAGGGCGCCGGTATCGCGTTCGCGCTTTTGTGCGCGTGAAACACGATGACCGTTGTCCTCCCGAAACGGTGTGGAGTGACTATAGCGAACCTTTCACGATTGCGCCCTGGTACGACAACAACGGGGCGCCTCCGGTGCAAATTTCGTTGCCGGACGTCACGGACAAAGGCTTTCTGAAACGGCTGAAGCCGAATGTCGCCTTTGCCCTGCCGGAAGGCCTCTTCAATCTGCTGCAGGGCGATGCCAAACAGTTGTCGGAGGGGAAAGGCAGCACAGGACCTAAGTTGGGCATCCAGTGGCTCTGCAGCTTCAGCATTCCGTTGATCACGATTTGCGCGTTTATCGTGCTGAACATCTTTTTGCAGCTCTTCAACCTCATCTTTCAGTGGCTGTTGTACATCAAGATCTGCATACCGATTCCGGGGAGGAAATCATGACACAGACAACGCTCCCGCGACCGCCCCTCGGCTGGCCGCTCCTGCCGCAGCCGGATGCCGAGGGGCTTCTGTCCTTTCCATCGTTGGAGGAGAGCGTCAGACAGGCGATCCGGGTCACTCTGCAAACGAGACCGGGCGAACAGTTGATGCGGCCCGATTTCGGCGCGGGGTTGAGCGAGTTTCTGCATGAGCCGAACACGCTGACGACGCGACGCCGGCTCCGCGACGCCGTGTCCGAAGCCCTGGGACGCTGGGAGGACCGCATCCTGCTTGATCGCGTGGATGTCGCCGAGGTGCCGGATGAACCGACTCATGTGCGGGTGGTCATCGGCTACCGGTTGAAACGGACGGGTGTCTCGCAACAGCTGGGACTCACCGTCGAGGTTGGAGGCTAACCGATGCCGATTCGCCCTCCAGCCCTCGACGATCGCAGCTATCAGGATCTGGTGGAAGAACTGCTGGCGCGGATTCCGGCGCATACGCCGGAATGGACGCACCCGCGGCCCGGCGATCCCGGGCGGACCCTCCTCGAGCTGTTCGCCTGGCTCACCGATACGCTGCTCTATCGGGCCAATCTGATTCCCGAGCGGCAGCGCCTGGCGTTTCTGCGCTTGCTCGGCGTCTCAATGCGGTCGGCCGTTCCCGCTCAAGGACTGGTCAGCCTGCAGATCGACGATGAGACGATGACGCAGGCCGTGGCGATCCAGGCGCGGGCCACGATCGAGAAGCCCGTGCCCTTCGAGACGAAGACGGAACTCACGGTGCTGCCGGTGACGGCCGAGGTCTTCTACAAGCGGCCTTTAAATGACGAGGAGCAGAAAGACTTCGCGGCGGTCGTTCCGGGTCTTCAATCGGTGTACCGGCTGGCGGCCTTGCCGACGCCTTATGTGACGACTCCGATCTTCGTGGACGGCGCGCCCGATCCGAACGGGTTTGACTTGATGACACAGACGGTGGATCGGTCGCTTTGGCTGGCGCTCCTCGCGCCAAAGGCGACCGCGCCGGACTTGCAGGCGCCGCTTGTCGGGCAGATCAGAGAGACGCTGGGGCGCAATGCAAGCGGCGGCCAGCAATTGCTCTCCATCGGCGTGATGCCCTCGATCGCCGTTCCCGCCTTGTTCGAAGACATCGGTCCGCGCGCGCGTATCCCGCATGTGTGGGAGATCGGCACGGTCGATGAGCGGGGCGAGCCAGACTATCTCACGCTGGATGTCGTAGCCGACACGACGGCGGGATTGACACGGCAGGGAGTGGTGCGGGTGGCGCTGCCGGCGGCCTCGCGGATTCGCGTGCCGAGCAACGATGTACGCGCCAATCTCAAGGCCGGGGTGGGCGATGCGCCGCCCCGGTTGGATCAACCCGACCGGGCTGCATGCCTGGTCGCGTGGATTCGCGTGCGTCCGACGTTGAAGTCGCTGCAACAGCTGGCGGTGAGCTGGGTGGGCATTAATGCGGTGGAGATCGATCAGCGCAAGACGCTCACCAACCGGGTGATCGCCCACAGCACGGGGGCCGCCGATCAGGAATGGCAGCTGCCGGGTCAGTCGGTCGAAGCGGAAACGCTGGCCATTCAAGTTGAAGAGAGCGGGCGCGGATTTCAGCCTTGGCAGAGAATCGACGATCTGGCCCTGGCGGGCCGGGATGCGACCGTCTACCAGCTTGACCGGGAAGCAGGCACGATCCGGTTCGGCGACGGCATGCGCGGCCGCGTTCCCGAAACCGGCATGAGGATCCGGGTTGCGGTGATGCGGGCCGGCGGCGGAGCGGCCGGGAATGTGCCCCCGGGCAGTCTCACCACCCTCGCGGCGCGCGATCTGCGCGGCGCGGTCGTCACGACCAAACTGAAAATGTCCCAGACCTTGCCCACCGACGGCGGCGCCGATGCGGAAACGCTGGCCGAAGCCGAGCGGCGCATCCCCGCCCTGTTCCGGCATCGTGATCGAGCGGTGACGGAAACCGACTATCAGGAACTGGCGGCCAGGACGCCTGGCGTGCGGATGGGACGTGTGGAGGTGCTGCCGCGGTTCAAACCCCAACAGCGGCGCTTCGAGGTGCCGGGCGTGGTGTCGGTGATGGTGATTCCGTTCAAGGAGGGGAGCGGCTTGCCGAATCCCCGGCCGGATCGGCCTTTCTTGGAAGCGGTGCACGGCACACTCAGTCCGCGCCGCCCGCTCGGAACCGAGCTGTATGTGATCGGCTGCGAGTATGTGCCGTTGGGCGTGAGCGTGGCGATCACGGTGAAGGATGGCTTCGGCGCCGGTGATGGAAGCGAGGCGTCTGCGGGGTCCGGCGGGTTGTCGCGCGAGACCGTGGTGGCTGAGGTGCGCGAAGCGCTTCGCCGAGCGCTCTGGCCCTTGGCTCCCGGCGGTGCCGATGGAGCAGGCTGGCCGTTGGGACGAGCCGTTCGCGATCGGGAATTGGAAGTGGTCGTCGCCCGCGTGCCCGGAGTCAGCGGCGTGGCGCCGGTCAATCTGTTTCAACGGCAGGGTCAGGACTGGAGCAAATTGCCGAGAGCGTCAGCGGACTCGCCGGTGCAGCTGACCTTGCAGCCCTGGCAACTGCCGGAGTTGTTGAGCGTGGTTGTGGTAGTGGGCGATGAGGCGCCGGACGATCTGCGCGGGGTGCCGAATCCCTTTGCGGATCAGGCGGGGGTTGCGGTGCCGGTGGTGCCGGACCTCTGTTAGCCCAGTTGCTGAAGCGGTAAGGATTTTGGGATGGATGCCAACGGGCTCAAACACTGGCTGCTTGCCGATGGGCACCACTGGCGGATCGAAGGGGATCCGCCGGATCTGAGCTATGATACGGTGCGCCGGCGCCTCCGGCTGGCCGGGCGGAGAGCGATCCCTTTCGTCGGCGACGCAGAAGCGGCGGTCGTCGAGGCTCAAGCCCTGTCCCGTTTGGAATTGGTCCCGGACACGATGGACCGGTTCGGGATGCGCGCATCGTGGGATGGGGCGGCGCAGGCTGTCGTCGCGACCGGCGCGCGACCGGGGCGGTTCCCGATCGTGCCGATTCCGACCGGGCAGGCTCCGTCCGATGTCACGATGGGCTATGACGATGTGCTGTACGTAGCGCTGGGCAACCGCATCCTGCTGCATGACACGCGTGACCGGTGGGCGCCGGTCTCGTTGGAGTCGGCAGAAGGGACCGCGTGGCGGCTGGCGGCGGATCCTTCCGGAGGGGTCTGGGTCCTGGACCGTGTCAGGCGCAGGATCGGCCGCGTGATCGGCTTACCCTTTCCGGACCGACCATCCGCTCCGTACAATCCCGACGTCGTCCGGCCCTGTTCAGAGAACCCTCATCCTCCGCACCTGCTCGATGCCGCTCAGGTGACATTTGCCGCCGACGAACAGCCGGTGGCGCTGGCCTGTCGCGCCGATGGCGTTGTGGCGGTCTTGATCTGGCTGTCCGGAGGAGAAGCCCGCGTCCGGTTATTTGATCCCGCCGGATGGCAAGGTCCCGCGATCACGCTGCAAGGCGCCCGTCGCCCTTACAGTGCGGCCTGGGTCGGACTCGACCGGCTGGCGGTGCTGGTGGTCGGGTTGCCGAATGAAGCCTTGGTCTATCCCATGCCGACTGAGGCGGCTCAGGCCCCGGACACTTCCGCCATCGTCGCGGAGCCGGTCGGCGATCTCTATCCTTTGACGGATTATACCGGCGTGCCTTTTGTGCATACCCTCAGCGATTCGCCTCGTTATCAGACGACAGACGGATCAGCTGGGTTGCATCCCATCTCGTTGCCATCCTTTAAGACGCAAGGGCAGGCCGTGAATGCCTCGCTGATCGACAGCGGGTCTTCGCAGACTGTGTGGCATCGGCTTTATCTTGAAGCAGAAATTCCGGCTGATTGCGACGTAGTGATTACCGTGGCGGCCAGTGACGAAGCAGTGCCTCCTGCATCAGAGGAGGATTGGCATCCCCATTGCTTCGGAGGCGCGAAGGGGCGACAAGGGCGCGTTCCGCAGGCGGCCTGGGTTTCCAGCCCGTCGGAAGTGCCCTTGTATCCAGGCCTGCTGAACTGCCCCTTGGTGAAGGATCGGGCGGGGCTGTTTACGGTGCTGATTCAGCGCGCTAATCGAGCGGTCACGCAGCTGAAAGGGCGCTATCTGTGGGTGCGCGTCCTATTCAGCGGCAACGGCCGGGCGACACCCGAAGTTGCTGCGGTGCGGGCCTATGCTTCGCGGTTCTCTTACAGGGACCGGTATTTGCCGGAACTGTATCGCGAAACGAAGTTCGGCGATGAGGCGGAGGCGGTACTCGCGCCCGGGCAGGTCGCGACGCCCTCTGATTTCCTGGAGCGCTTTCTCGACAACATGGAAGGGGTGCTGACGCCGATCGAAGACCGCATCGCGTCGGCCTATCTCCTGACTGATCCGCGGACGACGCCGGCTGAAGCTCTGGAATGGTTGGGCAGCTGGATCGGGGTGTCGTTCGATCCGGCCTATCCGAACGATCGCCGCAGGCAGCTGATCGCCTCGGCGCCGGAACTCTATCGTAAGCGCGGGACGCTGGAGGGCCTCATGCTGGCGCTCGACATCGCGACCGGCGGCGCGGTCACGAGCGGCGAGATCGTCGTGCTGGAAGACTACCGGCTGCGCCGCACCATGGGGACGATCTTGGGCGGCGATTTCGCGGACGAGGAAGACCCGCTGCTTGGCGGGTTGGTGGTCAGCGGCAATTCGCTGGTGGGCGACTCGTTGTTTCTCGGACAGGAAGAGCGCCGCGAGTTTCTGGCGCTATTTGCGGCGGACCTTGAAATGACGGCGCGAGAGGAGCGAGCGGTGGAGGAGTTTCTCGATCGCCTGGCCTTTCGGGTGACGGTCCTGGTGCACCAAGAAGTCGAGCCGCAAGACTTGGGCTTGATCAAGCGCGTGGTGAGCCTGGAGTCCCCCGCCCATGTGGCGGTGCGAGTGGTGACCGCCTCCGAGCCCTTCCTGGTCGGTGCTGCTTCGTTGGTCGGCGTCGATACCTATCTTGGCCCGTCCCAGCCGGTGCGGCCTGTGCGTGTCGGGCGGTCTCGTCTGGGACGGCGCGATGTCCTCGTGCACAGCCCGAGCCTCGATCCGCGGCTGGACACCCTCGTCCAGGCGGCGCCGCCGACGGCTGCACCGGCTCCGGTGGCGGATGCGGGCAGCGATCAGACCGTTGGCTTCGGCCGTTCGTTTCAGTTGGACGGGAGCAGGTCACGGGCGGCCGAGGGCCGCCGCCTCGTTCGATATGTGTGGGAATGGTTGGGATGACCGGGATCGGTAAGTTCATTCACATGAAAGGAAGCGACCATGGCGATTTTTGAGGCAGGCGTACCGATTGAGACGGCCGAGAATGCAATTTCAGTCGATGTGACGCCCAACCGGCCGCTGCCCATCGGCCGGCACATCTTTCAGTTGGAAGTCGTCGATGATTCAGGCAACCGTTCCGCCCCGGACCGGGTGGAGATCATCGTGCGCGACGAAGACAATCCGACGGCGGTCTTGGACGCGCCGGCCACGGTGCCGTTCGGCCGGCCCTTCCGGTTGAGCGGGCAGCGGTCATCCGATCCACCTCCCGGGCAAATCGCCCGGTATATTTGGACGCTCGTGCAATAGGAGTCACCTGTGGCGACGTTTAGACCGGGCCAGCCGATCATAACGGACCAACCGTTTATCGATGTGGATGCCGGCTTGTCCGTGGGGACCCATCGGTTTCAGTTGGTGGTGGTGGATGCACAGGGGAATCGGAGCGCTCCGGATATCCGGACGGTGACGGTGTTCAGGCTGACGATTCCTACGCCGACCGGCCCGATCGGTCCGGTGATTCCGATTGATCCCGTCAGCCCGACCAGCCCTGTGAGTCCGATCGATCCCACGATCCGGATCACGCCGATCACGCCGATCGGGACGATCACCGCCACGCCGATCCAACCGGTGCGGAGTCCGCAGGGGGCTGCGAAACCGCAAACCCGGAAACGTCCGCGAAAAGGAGAAACGCAATGAGTCTGGAACTGGATCCCCTGGCGAAAGCGCAAGCCCAAGGCGATTCGCAGGACCGTGTCTGGTACGCCACTGGGGTGTTGCTCGATGCGGAGGATTTTCTCGACGAGCAAACCTATCACCGGGGCAGGCTGGCGCGGGCGCTGGCCTATTTGTACGGCAGCGGAACGGTCGCGGGATTGCGTGTGGCCTGGGAGCCGGCCGTGGCGCCCGGCGCCGATCCGTTGCTGCCGGACGGGCAGCCCGAGCGGATCAAGGTCGAGCCGGGATTGGCGATCGACCGGCTAGGGCGGTTGATCGAACTGCCGCGTACGGTCTGTCTCAGGCTGAATCGCTGGTACGAGGCGCAAACCGACGACGATCTGGTCCAGGGGTTTCACGGCGCCCCCTTCGAGGGCGTGGTGGTCGATGTGTTCCTGACCTTTGTCGCCTGCGAGCGGGGAAAGACGCCGGCCTTCGCGTCGGGACCCTATGACGCGTTGGATCCGGTCGTGCCCTCGCGCATCCGGGACGGCTATGCCGTGACGCTGGTGATCCGGAAGGAGGCCGATCCCCCGGTGCCGGTCAATCAGTGGCCGGACGTGTCGGGCATCGCCGATCCGGCGACGCGCGCGGACACGATTCGCCAGACGGTCTTCGGAGCTTGGCGGGAGGGCACGCAGTGGCAGGAACTCGACGGCAAGCTGGCGCCGCTGGTGGAGCATGCGGCGGGACAGGATACGACGGCCGTACTGCTGGCGCGGTTGGTGCTGCCCGCCACGCAGGCCTCCGCGTCCGC
The DNA here is from genome assembly GCF_049546785.1 of Nitrospira sp. NS4. Taxonomy (NCBI): domain Bacteria; kingdom Pseudomonadati; phylum Nitrospirota; class Nitrospiria; order Nitrospirales; family Nitrospiraceae; genus Nitrospira; species Nitrospira sp. NS4. The sequence goes on from NZ_JBMWAN010000003.1 coordinate 382,471, forward strand.
CAGGCCGCAACGAACCGATGGAGCTTCCGTGAACGTGGATAACAACATCCGCCCGATCGTGTTCAATCCGGGACGGTGGGCGGGGGAGGAACGACATGTTTGACGCAAGCAAGGGATCACGGCGTGAAGTCATCGATCAGGATGAGCGGGAGCGGCTGCTGGCGTCGAACACGCTCTTCGTGGACACGCGCCGCCGGAGGCCCAAGTACTTCGACGGGCGGTTTCTCACCGCGCGGGATCTGACCAGGGATCAAACCTATTTCCTGACCAGGCAGGCCGATTTGGGCCGCTCGATGGGAGCGGGCGTGGTCACCGGATTGATGGTGGAAGAAGGCGAGACCGCGACCTCCCTCCACATTCAGCCGGGGCTCGGCGTGACGCCCAGCGGCGAGATTGTATCCGTTCCGTCGCGGTTGACGCTGGACCTGGCGGACATTCCCTCGGCGCAACGGCTGAATGCCGCGCTGGGGCTGAGCCTGCGGCCGCTCGATCCGGCCAGAAGCCGGTCGGGTCTCTTTGTGCTGGCCTTGCGGCCGGTCGAATTCACGGCCAATCCCATTGCCTCCTATCCCACCTCCATCACGGGGCCCCGTTCCGTCGAAGACGGCGAGATCATCGAGGCGACGGCGGCGACGTTGATTCCGTTCCCCGACGAAGGGGATGCGAGCGAATGGAACCGGCGGCGTTCCCGCGTCGCGCATCAGGTGTTTGTGGAGCGGGCGACACGCGGGTTGCCGGCCGGCGTGCTGCCCCTGGCGATGGTTGCGGTGGACCGCAACATCATTCAATGGCTCGATCCGTTCCTCGTCCGGCGGGAATTGGCCGTCTGGCAGGGCGAGGTGCTGGGCCTGGGATTGGGGACCAAAGCGTTGCGGTATGCCCAAGTGCAACAGTATGAAGCGCAGCTCCAGGATGTCTTGCGGGATCGCGGGACGCGCGGGCAGCGGTTCGCGGCGGCGGATCATTTCCTGGCCCTGCCGCCGGTGGGCCGTCTTCCGCTGGCCTCCATCGATCTGACCGATTTTTCGCAGATTTATTTTCCGCCGGAAATCGAGGTGGAACTCTCCGTGATTCCGGACGACGAGGTCCCGGTGTTGCTGGAGGAGAGTCTCATTCTGCCGCCGATCGATCTGACGCTCAGCGAGAACGAACAGGACTCGACGTCGGTGTTGATTCTGGTGCCGGTGGATCGCACCAGGCTGGATGAGTTGAAGGCCAGGCTGACGACGATTCGCCGTCCGTTCAAGGTGGCGGCCCCTGGTTTGGTGGCCAAACGGTCCCCGCTCGAATTGCTGCAGGGGCTGCGGTTACCGCGCCTGGCGCTGCCGACGGCGCCGGTGAGCAATCCGCAGGACGCGGCCTGGCGCGAGGCGGTACAACTGGCCGCCGGTGCCGCGACCGGCTTGCTTTGGTATGTGCGCCGCCGCAACCTCTCGACCAGTGCGGAGGGGGCTGGGACGGCCGTGCCCTTGTCATTGGTCGTACAGCCACCGGTCGGTCCGACCGGCCTCGGGGTCGCGACCGCGCCGATTCTTAGCGGGATTTCTCCGATCACGGATATCAGGCCGATCTCGCCGGTCGTCCAGCCAAGTCGTACGGCGGCGCCCAGCAAAGCTCGACGCAAGTCCACGCCGCGCAGAAAGGGGTGAGCGTATGATTGACCGTCTGGCTGAATCGCTCAGAGGCCGACAACCTGTCCGTCCGATTCAGCGGCCGTTCCCCGGCGAATCCGCTTTGGGGATCAGCCCGCCGCTCGATCGGACAGTCGATCCCCTGTGGAACAGGCGCGCCAACCTCTACACGGGGCGCAGTCTCAGCGACACCATTCTCACCGTCGAGCAAACCGGCCGGGCCGGTCATCTGGCGGCCAGCGGGGCCATGCTCTCAAGCGGGACGGTGCAGGGGCTGGACGTGGCCCTGGAGAGGAATCAGGGCGGCGACATTCTCGTGCTCTTGCCGGGATTCGGGCTGACCTCAACCGGTGAGGATGTCGTGGTGGCCACGCCGCAGCGGATTCCTGTCCAGGATATTCCTGTCATCGTGCCCGGCCTGGCCAGCGGTGATGCGCCGGTTGGACGCAGGCTTGGCGAGCTGTTGGCATCGGGCGAGCCGGTCGCCGGCGTGCTGGTCCTTCAACCGGTCGTCGTCGAGCAGGTGGTCGATGCCGATCCGACAGATCCCTGCGAGCAGGATCCGCAGAACTTCGCCTTCGAGGATTGGCAAATCGTGGACGGCTGCCGGCTCTGTTGCGTCCTGTGGGAGGACTCATGGGTGCCGCGTCCGGCGTTCGATGGTCAATGGCGCAACCGGCTGGCCCATACCTTGTTCGACTGGGAACAGCGCCATCCCTCGACTGAAACGCCTTGGAGCGCCGTCGGGTTGCCGATCGCGCTCGTCGGCGGGCAAGGGGGAGCGGTGTCTTTTCTGGATAGTGCCGCGGTGGTGCGGATGGGCGGCAAACGTCTCTTCCGGCAAGGACTGTTGGCGCAGGCCGGCACGCCGTTTGTGTGGCAGGCGCGCCTGCAGCAGTTCGCCGAACAAGTGGCCGAAATGCAGGCGGAGTCGGTGCCGATCTCGGCGATCGCGCAGGCCTGCCGGTTTCTGCCGCCGGCGGGACTTCTGCCGAAAGACGCGCTGACCGTTGGGGCTGTGGCCGGAAGTACCAGGCCCTGGACCAACCGGTTTTTCCCCCCGGGCTTTACCGCCGATCTTGCGCCGATTCCGGTCGAACAACTGGATGCGCTCATGACGGCCTGCGCCCCCTTGGCGCCGCTGGATATGACTCGTCCCGAGCGTGTGCGGGTTTTCGTGCCTGTTCCGCAATCCTCCTTCGAGCCGGATTTGCTGCGCGTGGCGCAGGTGGATCAGGAATTTCAAAACACGATCGACCGGTTTGTCGAAGTGCGCGGGAAGTGGTTGCGACGGCGCACCGATTTGCGTGACATCGCCAGCGCTTTCAATCAGGCGATCAGGGGCGTTCCGCTCACCTACGCGACTCCGGACCCGGAGGCGCTGGAGACGGAAGCGGTCGCGGACGATCCGTTGCTGGGGACTGAAGGGCCCTTGGCGCAGCCGGAGGCCACATATGGGACGACGGGGACCCGGACGCCAACCGGCGCACCGGCCTATACCGTGACGGCCTTTGAAGCCCTGCGAACCGCGCTGGACACTTCGACTCCGTTGAGCGACGCGGAGGTGGCGGAACTGCCGATGCGGGGGCTGTCCCCGTTCATCGAGTTTCTGGAAGGCAAGATCCGCCGGGCCAATGATTCGGTCGACCTGGGATTCCTGCAGATCCAGACCAATATCTACCGCATGCGCCAGTTGATGCTGGGGAGCGCCGCGGCCAGCCGGCTGGTCACGTCGCCGGCGCTGGCTTCGATCGCGCAGGGGGAAAGCGCGTTGGCGACCCGCGAGGACCTGGAAAACTTCCTCAAAACAAGCGGCGGCACGGTTCCCGGGTCTGGGCCGGTGCCAACCCGCGCCATTGACACGAGGGCCGGCGCCGCGTTCCGCACGGCAGCGCCGGAGGGGCCGACGCCACAAGGGGTGAAGGCGTCGAGCGCGATCCGCAGCGGGGCCGGGCTTTCGTCTGGCTTGTCGGGGGTGTCCCTCAGCGCAGGTCTCTCGACGGTGGCGGACAGCACGCTGGATCGCGGCCCGCAAATCGCCACTGTTGCAGGGATTGCGGGAACCCTTGAACTGGCGGCAACACCGTCGCTCGCGGAGATCCTCAAGGCGGAGTCCGGCGGGACGGTCTTGCGGCAAGGTCTCGTCGAAAAAACCGCGAATGTGCAGGACGTGTTGGAGCAGGCGCCGATCGTCGGCAAGCCGCTCGATTTCCGGACCGTGTCCGTCGCCGAACGGCTGAAGGAACCCCCGGCTCCCGAGGCCAAGAATTTCAGCGTCGCGGCAAAATTCGACGTAGTGTCGAGCTTGACGCAAATCGATCTGAATCTCGACGACGTCCGGATTCCCGGGTTCCTGGAGACGCGAGACGGCGTACGGATGCCGGTCGAGAAGACGGTCAAAGAGATTCGCGACGGCAATCTGGCCGGGCAGATTCTGCAAGGGGTGCACGATCCCGATCCGACGGACGGCGATGAAGGCGCCTTTTTCTCGGCGGGCGTTCGTGCCGTGGATCATGGCGTGGCGACGCTGCGGATCATCGAAGGCAGGATCGCCGGCTACCGCCAGGCGATCGCCCAGTGCCAAGCGGCGCTGACAACCTTGCGGAGGATGGCGGCACAGGTCGACCAGCGGCTGGGCGTGGTGGGCCAGGAACTGGCCGAGGCACGGCATGATGTGGGTGTCGCCCGTGCCTTGCTGGCGGAAGAAGCGGCCCGAGTGCAGGCCATCAACGACCGGCGTGAACGGATACTCCGCGAACAGGTGCCCTTCTATGCGTTTGTGCGGCCCCGCCAGACGGCCGCGCTGACCGACGTGCCGGTGCGTTCGCTGGATCCCGGACTGGCGGAGTCTCCCGTGCCGGCTTGCCTGGCCGGTCATGAGGACATGCCGCAGGAATTGCGCGCGATGGTGGCCCTGTTCCGGCAGGCGCCGGTCAAGTGGTTCCCGCGCTTCCCGGGGTTGCTGGAAAAGCTGGATCGCGTGGATCTGCTGCAGCGTACCATCGTGGAAGCGAAGACGAACGCGCAGGCCCGCACCGCCGTCGAGGATGGCCTGTCGTTCGCGGTGTCGTCTGGCGCCGTCGACCGGCTGGGGCAAAGCGTCAGCGGGGTCTATGCGGCGCAGCGCGCGGTGGTGGCGGAACGGCGCCTGGATCTCGTTCGCTTCGACGCCGGTGCGCTGGCGAGCGCCAGTTGGACTCAGACCCTGAGTCATGCGCGGGAATTGCTCTCGTTGGGCGATCTGTTGGAAGGGCGCCACGGGCAGGCCGATGTGACGACGCAGGCGTCGCGGGAACTGGCCGATATGACGAACGTGGGGGCCTGCCTCTATGCGCAGTTCGGCGCGGTGCGCCCCGTCCTGCGGCTGGAATGGGCAGAACGGCTCAGTCAGTTCGATGCGCCGGCGAATCTGCGCAACCTGTCGACCTTGCCCCGGTGGGGCGAGGTGGAACCCCTAGCGCGCCGGTCGATGCAAACGCTGGTGGATTGGCTCTATGGGCGGGTCGATGCAAGAAACACGGAGGCGGTCGGGCTGATGCACGATCTCATCCGGATGTGTCTCCTGCTGGCCAGCCATGCCCCAGTCAATCAGATTATCGCGGGGCACGTCAAACAGCCGACCACCGTGAAGCCCGGAAGCCGTGTGCCGCTGGTCATCAGCCCGGGCGCGGTTCGAGTCGGCATGCAGGTGTCTCTGTACGCCGGCACGCAGGTGGTCGCGCAAGGGCTGGTCGAAGATGTCGGCGATCGGCAGGCCGTCGCCCATGTCCTCCAGACGGCCCTCCCGGCGGTGACGCTGTCGGCGCAGGCCGTGGCGCATTTCAGTCAGACGGCAACGGCGTTCGTTCGCGCCCGGTGAGGTTGGCATGCCCGTTGATGCCGCACGTCGCATCAGAACCGCCCGGCTCAGGGGAAGCTCCGAGCCGTTGATCCGCCGCGGGGCACTGCTGCTGGAAGACGCCCTGCGAACGGCTTCGCTTCCGGGAACAGACCGTGAGCGGGTCTTGCTGATTCGATCTCTCTCGTTGGGCGTGCTTCGTCCGGAGAAAAGCGCGGCGTCGGTCGCGCGTCAACTTGAACAACGAGTCGCGGAGCTTGCACTCCATGCCGTCCATGGCGCTGATTCTCGCGCGGCGGACGCGCAGGCCGTGTTCTTTTATGATCGGCTCGATGCCGTGGTTTCATTGATTCAGCGGCTAGCGCAGGGCCATTCCAGTGATGGCGGGCGAGCCTGGTTTTGGCGTTCAGCGGTGCCGGGTTGGCGGCCTGGTGGGACGTCTGTACAAACCGGACGTGTGCTCCTCGGGTATCTGATCAATCTGGACACCGGTTTGCGATCGTTCGTCCAGGGCTTTCAGCGTCTCGTCGCATCGCGCAGCCTGGATGTGATCCTGCAAGCGGTGCAAGAGCAGGACGGGCCGATGTTGCTGCAACGATGCGGGTGGGGAGGCGCGGATTGGGCGTCGGGTTCCGTTTCGGGTGCCCATGCTGCGATCCGTGCCGTGCCGCTCCCGCGCGTCTGGCAATCTGCGCTTATCCCGTGGATCGCACGATGGGGGGCGTCGGATCCCAGATCCCTGTGGCTCGTTGCGGTGGCTGTGCAGAGCTGGCGTCCTGAGGGCGCAAGGTACTCGGAGGTGCTTAGCGAAGCACGGGCCCTGCTCCGGACGATAGCCGGTTCGATTCACGGCCCTCTCCCGGCGCCATCTCCAGATGACCCGTTTCTGCAGTCAGTATCCGCTGAAACAGGAGAAGCCGGTCATGCGGATGAGCCGGCGGTTCCGGAAGCGTCCCGTCAGCTGGAGGGCGTGCCGGTCTACACGCCTCACGCGGGATTCTGGTTCCTGATCCCGTTGCTGGTGCGAGCAGGATTCGGCCGCGCCATTCAGGACCATCCGGAATGGATCGATGCCCAGATGCCGCGGCGTCTCCTACGGTCGCTCGCGGAGCGGCTGGCGATTCCCCCGGACGATCCTGTGTGCCTGTGGCTGTCGGATGAAGCGGAGGTTGTTTCCGAACCTGTCGATCATGAGCGTGAGGGAATTGCGGGCGATGAGGTTGATGCCCTTATAGGCCAATGGCGAAAGGCTCTGCGGCGCTGGTGCCGGATCGAGGCCCGGCTGGGGCTGCACAGTGTTGTTCATCGTCCAGGATGGGTGTCATTGAGCAGGACCCATGTCGAGGTCCGGATGCCGTTGAGCGATATAGATCTCCGCATCCGTCGAGCGGGCCTCGATATCGATCCGGGATGGGTGTCTTGGCTGGGACAGGTGATCCGTTTTTCCTATGACGCCGAAAGGAGACCGCATGGGACCGGTGGAATCGCTGGGCGTTGAGGAAGCGAGTATGGCCAAGGGGTTCTCTCCCGGCCCTGCGGCGCACGACGAGCAGGAGCCGCGCGCCGATTCCTTGCCGATGCCGACCTTGCGTGTGTTGGCGTTGTCGGCAGCCGCGGCGCCGGCCGAGACCAATCCGGCCCTGAATCGTGAAAGCCCGGAATGGCTGTACCTGGCGGAGGCGCTCAAACAGGTCCCATCCGAGAAGACCCGGTGGGTGGAAGCGGTGCTGACAGCGCTGCAGGAGCCGGCACGCGAGGATCGCGCCCTGGTGCAGCTTGCGGCGGTCTTGTCCTGTACCGCAGTGGAGGTGATGGCAATTGTCCTGGCCGCGGCGGTCGATGAAGAGCTGATGGTGGGCCGCGCCCTGGCTTTTCTGCAAGCTCCCGTCGGCGGCGCCCGTCCGACCCTGGGGTTGCTGGCGGCTGCGTGCGCGGATGTGGTTGAGCCGGGACGACGTGTTCTCGATGTCCTGTTGACCGGAGCGGCGATCCGGAGCGGTCTTCTTGTGTTGAATGGCGATGACGGGCCCCTGCCGGAACGCGCGGTATCCGTTCCTCAGGCAATCGGGTTGGCGTTGCGCGGGTATGACGGCCTGTGGCCCGGGGCGACGATCGGTGTCGGCGCCGAATCGGAGGTGGCGCTGCCTCCGTCCGTTCTTGACTCGGCGACGCGGTATGCCCGGAGCGTGACGGCGGCGGCGCATCAGAGTCTCCTGATCCGGAGCGGATTCCTGGCTGAAGCGAAATCGGCGGCGGCGGCCATCGCTGAGGCCGTGCATTGCCGGCCTGTGTTCGTTGAAACGGATAAGCTTTCAGGCCTGGGGCCGTGGTTGCTGCTCCGTGGATTGCTCCCGGTTTTCGTGATGGAAGTGGCTCCGGGCGAGCGGAAGGGATTGCCGGACATTCCGGGTTATGCGGGCCCGGTGTTGGCGGTCACAGGATCGGAAGGTTCGGTCGAGCGCGCCGGACGCGCCGTGCCTTGTTGGACGGTGCCTGTTCCAACGGCACAGGAGCGTCAAGGCTTGTGGCATCAGGTGATCGGAGATGGCGACTCGGCCGGAGCCCTGGCGCAGTCCCATCGCCATAGCAGTGCGCGGATCCAGATCCTGGGCGCGCTGGCTCGCCGCCGGGCTTCGTTGCAGGGGCGCACCGATCCGGATGTGGCCGACGTGGTGTCCGTCTCGGTGACCGGAGTCGGGACGGGATTGGATACCCTGGCGGAAGCGTTGTGCGACGCGATTCCTGACGACGCCCTGGTGGTGCCGGCTTCCCTGCGGCGTGAGCTTGATGTGCTGGCTGTTCGCTGTCGCCTGCGGGAGGGGCTGGCGTCGCCACTCGGCGTGGCGGTGACGACGCGGTATCGTCCCGGCGTGCGGGCGCTCTTTGTCGGTCCGTCCGGCACGGGGAAGACCCTGGCCGCCGGGTGGCTGGCGACCAGGCTGGGCCTGCCGTTGTACCGTGTCGATCTGGCGTCGGTGACCAGCAAATATATCGGCGAGACCGAGAAGAATCTCGCCCAACTCTTTGCCCAGGCCGAGCGATCGGACGTGGTGTTGCTCTTTGACGAGGCCGATTCACTCTTCGGCAAGCGCACTGAGATCAAAGATTCCAACGACCGTTTTGCCAACGCGCAGACGAATTATGTGTTGCAACGGATCGAGTCCTACGACGGGATCGTCCTGCTCACGAGCAATAGCCGCAGTCGTTTCGACGGGGCGTTCTCCCGGCGGCTCGACGTGATCATCGAATTTCCTGCGCCGGGCCCTGAGGAGCGGCGGGAACTCTGGGTGGCGCACTTGGGGCCGGAGCATCGGTTGACGGCCTGTGAGCTGAATCGACTGGCCGCGACGGTCGACTTGGCCGGCGGGCATATCCGCAATGTGGTGCTGACGGCCGCGGTCGTGGCACAGGATGCCGGCCGTTCCATCGGCTTTGCCGATCTCGCGGTGGGCCTCATCGCCGAATATCGCAAGCTGGGGCGGCAGGTGCCGGTGGAGTTGATGAGGTCGGTGTAGGACGCAAGACATGCCTGCCGCGTTAGCCACAAAGCCCGAAGAGAAGAGGCGAGGCCGGTTGGAGACTCAGTCGATCGCTGTGTCTACACTGGATGCCGGACAGGGACTTGGTGCCTCCGCCGGTCTCCCGCTATTTCTCCAGCCCAAGCTCGCTATCAGCCAACCGGGTGATCCGTACGAGCAGGAAGCCGACCGGGTCGCGGACCAGATCCTGCGCATGCCGGAGCCGACCGTGCAGCGGCAATGCGCGGCCTGTTCGGCGGGTGGGCCGCCATGCCAAGCCTGCGGAGAAGAACGGATCTCATTGTCGCGGAAGCCGGACGGTGTGGCAGGGGGTGATGCCCCGGGATCAGTTCAGTCAGTCATTCGTTCACCGGGACAGCCGCTGGCTCCTGCCATCCGGACATTCTTTGAGCCGCGCTTCGGGCAGGATTTGAGCCATGTTCGAGTCCATACGGACGAAGAGGCGCAACGGTCGGCGCGGGACGTCAATGCCTTGGCTTATACGGTGGGCTCTCATGTCGTGTTTGGTGCAGGGCGCTATAACCCAGGCTCGTCGGAAGGTCGCCTGTTACTGGCTCATGAGTTGGCGCATGTATCTCAGCAGAGCACGATCATCCTGCCCTACAGGGATCCTAAATCCCCCCAAACATTTAACTTTGGGGCAGCTGACACTGTCGGCTTAGTAGAGGATTCTTTTACCCTAAAAAAGGATAAAGAAACTAAACCCTGGATAGAATTAATAACGGTTACGTTTGCTGCAAAATCAACGGACTCTGACGGTGAAGAATATTGGGTCGGATCAGGGGTGGCACAATACTACAACAATGCCGCGAAGTTGCCTGATATTGGTCTGAATCTTTCCGGTGGGCCGGTAGGTGGGGGGAAAACGAAAAGCGGAACGTTTACGGTTAAGCGAATTGAGGGGATCGGTTATATGAGTAGCAAGTATTCAGATGAATATGAACCTGCCGCTACAAAAGGAAAGGGCCGGAGATATTCAAAGGACAAACAAGGCAATATGAATTTTGCGGTGTTTTTCTACGGCGGCCAAGCGCTGCATTCAGGCCCGGTAGATTTAAGTTCTCATGGCTGCGTTCATGTTGATTGGACCGATGAGACGAACATGCAACAGTTGAACTATCACAGCGTGGTTGGTCTCACAAAAGTGAAAGTGAAATATTCCTGATCCTATTCCAGATCGCTTGGCAGGTATTACCCGTTGTCAGAGATAGCGACCTTTAAGTCCGAATCCACATGTTGACAAAAATAGCTGGCCAATGAGAAGTGCCGTCCCCCCATTTAAAATGTTGTGGCCCAGCAGGCCGGCCGTTCGATCGGCTTTGCCGATCTCGTGGTGGGGCTTCCCGCCGAATATCGCGAGCTGGGGCGGCAGGTGCCGGTCGAATGGCAGCAGGTGTTGAGCAACTCGTCGGATTATGAGTGAAGGGGGTTGCAATGAGCCTTGGATTTGAATCCCGTGAGAGAGCCTGCGGGTGTCAGCGCGGCGGAACTGTCGTGCCGCCTCCACGGACGGGGAATGGTACTGCGCTATCTCTTGCGCAGAGGGCCGGCCGGCTTCCGCTCTTTCTTCAAGCCAAGCTGGCGATCAGCCAACCGAAGGATCCGGCCGAAGTTGAAGCTGATCGGGTGGCCGATCACGTGATGCGGAGGCCGGAGCCCGCAGTGCAGCAGAAATCTTCGGCCTGTGCTGCCGGCGGCCGATCCTGTCCGGTACGTGAGAAAGAGCAGCCGGGGATGGTGTCACGAAAGGCGCAGGGTGACAGGCTGGGCGATGCGCCCGCGTCGGTCCACTCCGTCATTCGCTCACCGGGGCAGCCGCTGGGTTCGGACGCCTGTGCCTTTTTTGAGCCGCGTTTCGGGCGGGAGTTCGGCCATGTCCGTGTGCATGCCGATGGAGAGGCTCAGCAGTCGGCCCGGGCCGTGAATGCCCTGGCCTATACGGTCGGCTCTCACGTTGTCTTCGGTCGTGGCGTCCCGAACATCGGCCAAGCTGCTGGCAGAGCCCTTTGGGCGCACGAGCTTGCGCACACGGTGCAGCAAGGGCCCGAGGGGGATCGACTTCAGCCCCTCAGCGTCGGTCCATCGGGCGACGTGCTGGAACGGGAGGCCGACGCCGCAGCGCTGTCGGTGATCTCCGGGCGCAGTGCACAGGTCCGTGCCGGCAGTGCCCGGACTGGCACTCGGCGCCTACAGCGCGTCGAATACGGCACGTACATCTCGACGCTCACGGATCCGCCACTGAAGATCTTTCTCGACAATGCCGAGGTCTATTACCGAGGCTGGGGATACCCCAATGTCAAACGCATTTCCACGGTGGATGAGGTTCTCAAAGACTTGGAGAAAGCCAAGAATCACATTGATACATTCCGCATTGTGACTCACGCTGGCCCCGGGCATTTGCAGGTGGGGCTGACATCGGCGATCTCCACCGAGGAGGTGTCGCAGGAGGAAATGGGCATGACCACGGCCCAGAGCTTCCGCCCCCTCCTCACCAAGAACAAAGTGGTGAGCAATGCTGCCTTTGCGAGGGAGATGGGCCTCTTGCGCGCGGACGCCACCACTGGCGCATTGCTCACGCGGATCGGCGTCCCCGCGACCAACCCCGGAGACGCCACGCCGCTCGGCATCCTGCTTCGGGCCATTCTGGATGCCGACCTGGTGTCGAGCGCCACTCTCGATGATGGTTCGAAGCTGGTCCTCAAGAACAAGGCGGTTCTCGACCTTTGGAACAGTCAACGCATCCGGGAGTACCGCGCCGTCGTTGAGGATGCCGCCGCGCCGGCACAACAGGCGGCGGTGAAGCAGGCTATCACCGACCTCATTGCCGCTGCGCCAGGGGTGCTGCGGGCCGGCGGAATCGATTGGAGTTTCAACCAGACCCAGGCCGACACCATCGGCAGCGATCTCCTCGATCCTAACAAGCAGCCCGCTACCCTCAAACCTGAGCTGGGTGCCGCCATCACTGAAGGTGCAGGCAAAGGAACCTTTGTGCCCCGGCTGGCCAGGGTTCGCACCCATATCGATGCGAACACACATATCGAGATCCGCGGCTGCAACGCCGGTTCGGACAAGAAGTTTCTGAACAGCGTTCGGTCCTTCTTCGGTCCCGCCGGCAATCTGCCGTCGATCTCTGCGCCGGACCTGTTCCAGGCGTTCTTCAAACTGGGCTTCGAGAGTTACAACTTGTCTGTGCCGGCCGATCAAAAACGGCTACAAGATACGTGGGACGATCCGACCTCGGGAATGGCTGCGGCGTTCGACGATGCCCATCGAACGCGTAACGGCGAGATGATACGGGTGGTATCGGATACGAAGCTGAGCGATCTGCGCTCGCGCTACGGTCTTTCGCAGACAGTGCAGGAACTCACGGACCTGAATCCGGAGCTTAAGCCCGATGCCATTCATGCGGGAGACGTGGTTTGGCTCGTCGGGCACCAGCTGCCGGCCGGCCAGAGCACGAACCTCGAAGACTTCTGTGAGCGCGTCCTCGGCAACAAATACTTGTGGCCCAAGATCTGGAGCTACAATGACCACTGGTCGAAGCCGCCTGTCTTGAAGCCGACCGACATGGTATGGGTGGTATCGGCCGCGATGCGCAAGCGCGTGGCATCGGCGACACGCTCGCTTGCGGATCTCCAGGCGGACCTGCAGCAAGGCAACGCGTTCGGCATGAAGACGCCGACCAACCAGTTTAAGCTCCACGTCGATCACACTCAGCGTGCTGCGAGCGTTGGGTCCTGGTTGGAAAAGCAGGGGTATGATTTCAAAGGTCGGAGTGCGGCAGACTTGAGCAAAATATTTGCCGGAGACTTTCAGAAGAAGTTCTCTCCGGCCATGAGTGGCCACGGAGGCCAGTTCCTGACGCGCGGATTCCCAGACGTGGAGGATCCGATCTTCCCCGACGATCCGCGCTACGCCGGCCACATCATCCGCCAACCGTGAGGCCGGCATCTCAACGATTCCGAGGCAAACAACGGGATCGAGAGTTTGTATGTCGTGCCGGTTTCGGAGGATCCTAAGTGCAGGCGATGAAAATGATGATGGCAGTTGCCTCAACGGGCAGGCACGTACCAGAGGGTCGGCGAAAGCAGACGATCACGTCGTCACTTGCTGCCTTTTCAAAAGGATCTGCATCGAGCGCAACCGCCGCTGGCCTTCCGCTTTTTCTCCAACCCAAACTGGCCATCAGTGAACCAGGCGATGCTTATGAGCAGGAGGCCGACCGGGTGGCAGAGCGGATCATGCGGATGCCGGGGCCCGTGATGCAGCGGCAATGTACGGCCTGTGCGGCGGGGGGACCACCTTGCCCAGCCTGCGACGAAGAGAAGGCGATGCCGGTGTCGCGGAAGGCAGGCGGTGCTACGGGTGGCGAGGCACCTGTCTCAGTCGATTCAGCCATTGGTTCGCCGGGGCAGCCGTTGGCGGCATCGGTGCGCGCGTTCTTTGAACCACGGTTTGGGCAGGATCTTAGTCATGTCCGCGTGCATACGGATGGAGTGGCCCAACAATCGGCGCGAGATGTGAACGCGCTGGCGTACACAGTCGGGTCTCACGTCGTGTTCGATGCCGGGCGCTATGCCCCAGGGACTCCTGATGGACAGCGACTGCTGGCGCATGAGCTGACGCATGTAATGCAACAGTCCGGCACCGGTACCGGTGGAGGGGCGCAGGTTCAACGCACGGTTGCGAGCACGAACTGCCGCGGGGGTGTAAGCAGCGCGCCCGCCGATCCAACAGCCACGCTGACAACCCTTGAGGAGCGGGCGGTCGGGCTCGCGCAAGCGGCGGCGATTCTGGCGGCGGTGGGGTCCGCCGCTGCGACGATGGACATCGACGTGACCACGCATCCGGTCGGACAGTCCTTTGCCGCGCGATTCGGTCTGCCGCCTGCGGTGCGGGGTGGATTTCAGAACCGGTTTACCGGCCGCGTGCATCCCACCCTCAACGAAGCCCTGTCAAAGGAACTGGAGCGATTGTCTGACCGCTTGCAGTCGATCGCGGACTTGTATGCCGGGCCGGTGCGGTACCGGTGCATTACGGGGGCGACGACGTTTGCCGATTGTGATACACATTGCCGGGGGCGAGCCGCCTCTGCCTGTGAAGGAGTGCGCGTGATTTTCCTGTGCCCGACATTCTGGGGTATCACCGGTCCGGAACGGCAGGCCCTCCTGCTGATTCATGAGGGCGCGCATGTGCGTTTCGGCAATCCCAGTCACAGCGTGAGCGGCCGGTTGCATAATTTCCGGCATCCCGAATGCCTGGCGAGCTTTGTGGCCGATTTGTTCGGACATGGGACGAACACGCCTGCGTGCCCGGCGCCATAAACGATCGCAAGGCCTGTCGGCTCACGGCAGTACCACTTAAGACCGTCTTGAAAGGAGAGATGATCATGGCAAAGCGTCCCAAGGTGTGTATCGACCGGATTTTACCCAGAGATCTCATGCGGCTGCAGCAGACGAAGCCGGTGCGAAACGGCATAAGGCGTGCTATTTCGCCGATTGGGAAAACCTGGATGAACGGCTCAACGCTCAGAGTGCGTTTTGTGGGAGGCACTCCGACTGAGCAGACCGTCGCGCGGCAACAGGCCGAGTGGTGGTCGCGGGTGGCGAACCTGAAATTTGACTTCAATAACGCCCTGAATGCCGAGATTCGTATTGCGTTCGATCATGACGACGGGGCCTGGTCCTACGTCGGTACCGATTGCCGCAGTATCCCGTTGGACCAACCGACGATGAATCTGGGATTTCTGGATGGCGGCACGGCGGCGCATGAGTTCGGCCACGCGATCGGGTTGGCTCATGAACACCAAAATCCGGCCGGCGGGATCCAGTGGAACGAAGCGGTGGTGATTCGTGAGGCCGCGAAATCGCCGAATTTCTGGGATGAGGCAACCGCGCGCCACAATATCCTTCGAAAGTACAGCGCGAATCAAATAAACGGTACTGCCTTTGATCCGGACTCCATCATGCTCTATTTCTTTCCTGCGTCCTGGACACTCAACGGAATCGCCACCAAAGCCAATGAGGTGTTGTCTGCGATGGACAAGGCCTTCGTCGCCGGCGCCAAAATGTATCCGAAGGCGGGGGGGACGACAACGAACGCCGTTGAGCTGCTTGTGAATGCCAAGCGCCGCAAGCAGGCATCGATCGGAAAAGTGGGAGAAGAGGACCTGTATCGGTTTACGGCTGCGGCGGACGGGCGCTATGTCATTGACACCCTAGGTCCGACGGATGTGGTGATGAAGCTGTTCGGGCCGAACAGCGAGACCGCATTGATTGCGGAAGATGACGATTCCGGGCTCGATACCAATGCCAGCATTGCAGGTGATTTGATTGCCGGGGAGTATTTCGTGCAGGTCCGTCATTATAGTCGTCAGAGCGGGACCGGAAAGTACTCGATCAAAGTGCGAAAACTGTGAGGGCCTGTGACTGGCCGCAAAGCCATGTTGTGGTCCCTGGGGTGTGCCTTGGGGAGAAGGAGGAAGATCGATGCTTATTTCCATAATCAATCACACCAACGGCAAGATTTCAGATGAGGAGTTGCAAGGAGCTATTCGGGCGATCAATCGCCAGATCAGAGAGGATTACGAGCCGTATTGGAATATTGGAGCGGAACTGCGGCTCGAAGGGCGTAGCGAGAAGAAGCCGTCGAAGCAGAAGATTGCAGACATGCGGGGCGATGCGGTGTTGTATCTCTGGGATTCGGTAGATGTCGAAGACGCGCTCGGCTATCACGATATGACGAATGCCGGGATTCCCTACGGTTTCGTCTTTACTGAACTTGCAAAACAAATGAAAGAAGACTGGACCGTCACCTTGTCGCATGAGGCGCTGGAGCTTGTGGGGGATTCGGAGGTCAATCTCCTGGTGCAAGGGCCCCATCCCGCGGATCCCAAACGGACGGTCTTTCATTGGTATGAAATGTGCGATGCGGTGCAAGCGGAAACCTACGAGATCGATGGAGTCAAGGTCTCGAATTTTCTGCTTCCCTTATACTTCACGGGCGGAGAGGAAAAAGGCGGGCGGAACGATTTTCTCGGGCGCGCCTATAAAGGGAAAACTTTGAGGTCGTTTGGGGTAAACCCCGGTGGGTATGTTGGATTCTTCGATCCTCAAAAGGGAGACCATGAAACCTTTACGGCGCCAGGTGATGCCATGGCGGCGAGACGGTTGAAAATTAAGTCTCAGATGAAAGGCGCGCGGCGCGGGATTCGCTATCAACGCTATGCGAATCAGCAGGCAAAGAAACGCGGCTGATGGGGTTCGGTCATTGACTTATCAGCCTGACGAAAAAACGAGATCGATTGTCGGGAGCGGAGGGATTCGATAATGGCGCGGACAGGATCTTCAAGAAAGCGCAGTGCTCCGAGAAAGAAAAAGACAGCGTTGTCTACAGCCACGATGCGCGCTGCCGCGGTGGCCCCAAGGCCGGGCCTTTCGATCGAAAACGATCGGCTGGTGGGAGATGACGTGTCATTTGTCGAAACTCCGAACAAAGGAGGCGATCTTGCTCCACGCTATCTCGTTTTTCACTATACAGCCGGGAAAAGTGCTCAGAGTTCGATTGATTGGCTGACGAACCCGGAGGCGAAGGCGTCAGCGCATCTCATCCTGGCTCGGGATGGCTCGATTTGCCAGCTTGCGCCATTTAACGTCAAGACCTGGCACGCGGGTGTCAGCAATTGGGAAGGATTGAGCGGGCTGAATAGCTATTCCATCGGCATCGAGATGGACAATGCGGGGCCGCTCAAGAAAGTGGGTGATCAGTATCAGGCCTGGTTCGGGACGCTGTATGCGGAGGACCAAGTCATCTACGCCAAGCACCGGCTCGACGAGGAGCCTCGCTGGTGGCAGGCCTACACGGAAGTGCAGATCCAGCGGGCCTTGGAACTGGCTCAGCTCCTGGTCCGGCATTACGGTCTCAAGGACGTGGTGGGACATGAAGATATCGCTCCTGACCGGAAGAGGGATCCAGGGCCGGCCTTTCCTCTGGAACATGTCCGCGCCATGGTGCTGGGCCGCTCCGAAGAGGAGGAAGAGCACTATGAAGTGACGGCATCGTCGCTGAATATCCGAAGCGGGCCCGGCGTGGAATTCCCGGCGGTTGCTGAACCGCTGAAGAAAGGCACTGCGGTGGTGCTTCTGGAAAAGCGTGACCGATGGAGTAAAGTGGAGTTGGCCGAGAACGGGGACATTGAAGGCTGGGTGCATAATAAGTTTCTCGAAAAAGTCTAAGCCATTGATGAAAGGGGGAGCCGGGGCACCCGTTTCCCCTTTTGCGGAGAGGGATCTGCCACGTTTGCTTCCAGGAGATTTGGAAGGCACCGGCTTGTCCACCGTACAGGCCCTTTGTCCAGGAGCGGTATTCACCCTCACGGAGATTCAATTATTATGCGTATTGTGAGGAGGCGAGCCGCATACGGGACCTAAACTGGGTTGATGACTCATGCCCTTCTTCTGAAGTTTCAGCTAGTTATGTGATGCACTCTCGTCTCGGGCCACGCCGCTAGGTCTTTTGAGCCCCAGGGAGTTAGTTCCTCTGGTGTATTGTGTCACCCGATTGATTTCGCTAGAATCCTGCTCCCTTATCGCTGGTGTGCGCTACGTTGAAGGAGTGATGTCATGGCCAAGGTGCTCGAAGGCCCCGGGATGGGGCTCATGAAGAAGTGGGGCATCAATGTCCCCAACTATGTCGTCGTAACTTCTGTTGATGAACTGACCAAGCTCGGCCAAGCCAATGAGTGGCTGAAGAAATCCAAGCTTGTCGCTAAGGCGCATGAGGCCCTTGGGTCCCGCTTTAAGCTTGGACTCGTCAAGGTGGATCTGGATTTCAAAGCCGCCGAAGCCGCGACGAAGGAAATGATCGGCCGGCAGGTGGGCAGCATCACGGTCACACAGGTGATCGTCTCGGAAATGATTCCCCACAAAGAAGAATATTATTGCGCGGTGAAGTCAACCCGTGAGGGCAGTGAAGTGCTGGTCGCCAACTGCGGCGGCATCGAAGTTGAGTCGAACTGGGAGCGCGTCAAGCGTCTCTGTCTCGAAGTCGGGCAGTCTCCCTCGGCGGAATCCCTCGAAAAGCTCTCGAAAGAAGCGGGGTTTACCGGTCCGCTGGCCAAGAAGATGGCGGATTTTGCCGGCAAGATGTTCGCGTGCTTCGATAATGAAGATGCCCAGTATCTGGAAGTGAATCCGGTCGTCGTTCGCGAGAGCGATGGTGAACTGGTGGCCCTCGACGCGGTTACTCTGCTCGACGGCGACGCGAAGTTCCGTCATCCGGACTGGAATTTTGCCTTTGCCGCGGAGTTCGGCCGGGCCTATTCCAAGAACGAAATGGAAGTGATGGCCGTCGATTCCAAGATCAAAGGGTCGGTCAAGTTTATCGAAATCCCCGGCGGCGATACGGCGATGTTGCCCGCGGGCGGCGGAGCCAGCGTGTATTATTCCGATGCGGTCGTGGCGCGCGGCGGCAAGCTTGCGAACTATGCCGAATATTCAGGCGATCCGCCTGATTGGGCCGTGGAAGTGCTCACCGAAAAAGTCTGCTCGCTGCCCGGCATCAAGAACATCATCGTCGGCGGCGCCATCGCCAATTTCACCGACGTGAAGAAGACCTTCGGCGGCATCATCAACGGGTTCCGCAAGGCCAAGTCGGAAGGGAAGCTGAACGGCGTCAAGATTTGGGTGCGCCGCGGCGGTCCGCGTGAGAAGGAAGGGCTCGACGCCATGCGCGCGCTCAAGGACGAAGGCTTCGATATCAACGTCTTCGACCGCAACACACCGCTGACCGACATTGTCGACAAAGCGCTTCAAGCGAAATGATGCGTAACGAGTGACGCGTTGCGCGTGACAGGACTTCAGGGGCACCCGACCCTTCTCGTCACTTGTCACCCGTCACTCATTCACGGATTTTAAAGAGGGAGATCCTGATGAGTATTCTGGCAAACAAAGACACCCGCGTAGTGATCCAGGGTGGTCAAGCCGGTGTCAACGCCGCCCGCCGCATGGCCGAGTTCTGCTACTTGATCAAGCGCCCGCTGAACGTCGAGGCGTTTGTGTATCCGCCCGACGCCGGCAAGACCAACGAAATTCCCTACGGCAGCGGCCTCATCGCCATTCCGGTCTATAAGACTATCGCCGAAGCCACGAAGAATCATCCGACGATCAATACCAGCCTCGTGTACATCGGCGCCGATCGCGCGATG
Organism: Nitrospira sp. NS4; assembly: GCF_049546785.1. Taxonomy (NCBI): domain Bacteria; kingdom Pseudomonadati; phylum Nitrospirota; class Nitrospiria; order Nitrospirales; family Nitrospiraceae; genus Nitrospira; species Nitrospira sp. NS4. The sequence continues at coordinate 401,683 of NZ_JBMWAN010000003.1, forward strand.
AAGGGCGGCATGGAAGCGCTCGACGATTCGCACATTAAGGTCGTGTCGATGATCACCGAAGGCGTGCCGGAAAAGGATGCCAAGCTGCTCGGCGCCCATGCGCGCAAGCTGGGCAAGGTGTTCAACGGTCCCTCCTCCATCGGCATCATCTCCGCGGGCGCCTGCCGCCTGGGCGTGATCGGCGGCGCGTTCGACAATCTCGTGCTCTCGAAGCTCTATCGCGAAGGATCGTTCGGCGTCATCACCAAGTCGGGCGGCCTCTCCAACGAAATCATCTGGATCTGTTCGCAGTTTGCGGACGGCATCACGACCGCGATCGGCATCGGCGGCGACGCCTATCCCGGCACCGACTACGTCAGCTATCTCGAAATGTTCGAGAACGATCCGCAGACGAAGGCCGTGGTCATTGTCGGTGAAATGGGCGGCGATCTCGAAGAGCGTGCAGCCGAGTGGTACGGGGCCAAGAAGCGCCGGGTGAAGCTGATTGCCGTGGTGTCCGGCTTCTGTCAGGAAAGTCTCCCGAAGGGTATGAAGTTCGGTCATGCCGGCGCCAAGGAAGGGATGAAGGGCGAGGGTTCGGCCCGTTCCAAGTCGGATGCGTTGAAGAAGGCTGGCGCGCTGGTCCCGGCGACGTTCGGCGCCCTCGGTCCTGCCATCAAGGAAACGTATGAAGAGTTGCTCAAGTCCGGGCAAGTGAAAGCCCCGGTCGAGCCGGCTTCCTTGCCGAAGCTGCCGAAGACCGTCGAAGAAGCGATGAAGGCCGATGAAGTGATGGTGGCTCCGCTGATCCGCACCACGATCAGCGATGACCGCGGCGACGAGCCCTGCTACGACGGGTATCCCGCTTCCGAGCTGATCAACAAGGGCTACGAAATCCCCCATGTCATCGGACTCTTGTGGGACAAACGGCTGATCTCGAAGCAGGAAGCTGAAATCATCAAGCGCATCATGATGCTCTCCGCCGATCACGGCCCTTGTGTCAGCGGCGCCTACGCAACGATTCTCGCGGCCTGTGCCGGAATCGGTCTCTCGCAGTCCGTCGCTGCCGGCATGATCATGATCGGACCTCGCTTCGGCGGTGCCGTCACCGACGCCGGCCGGTTCTTCAAGTATGCCGTGGACAACAAGATGTCGGTGGACGAATTCCTGACCTACATGAAGAAGAACCATGGCCCGGTGCCCGGGATCGGCCATCGTGTGAAGAGCTTGCGGAATCCGGACAAGCGCGTGAAGGAGCTGGTCGGCTATGTGAAGAGCTTGAATATCAAGACCCCGTGCCTCGACTTCGCATTACAGGTGGAGCAGGTCACGGCGGCGAAGAAGGATAACCTGATCCTCAACGTGGACGGAACGATGGCCGCCGTGCTCGTCGATATCGGATTCCCGGTCGATAGCTTGAACGGCTTCTTCATCCTCTCGCGCACGATCGGATTGATCGGCCATTGGGTCGATCAGAAGCGTCAGGAAAGCCGCTTGATCCGGCTGTTCGATTACCTGGTCAACTATGCCGCCCCTAAACGGCGGGAGGTCCCGCCGCTGAAATAGTCGCGGGAAGTGCCGCCATTACAGTAGGCAAGTGGCGAGAGGCGCGCGGCGAGAGGTTCTTCCCTCTAGCCCCTAGCCTCGTGCCTCTAGTCTGAGAGTAAGGAGAGAAGACATGTCGATGGATCTCGCGAAAAATCTCTACAAGAAGATGCCGGATGTGTTTACCAAGGCCAGAAAGAAATTCGGCCGCGGCCTGACACTGGCGGAAAAAGTGCTGGTTTCGCACGCCGACAATTTCGATGCGCAGACCTGGGAGCGGGGCAAGGCGATGCTGGCCCTGCGTCCGGATCGCGTGGCGATGCAGGACGCGACAGCGCAGATGGCCATGCTGCAGTTCATGCAGGCCAATAAGAAGAAAGCGGCCGTGCCCAGCACGATCCACTGCGATCACCTGATCCGTGCCGAAATGGGTTCCGAGAAGGACCTGCTGCGCGCGATGGACGAGAATAAGGAAGTCTACAACTTCCTCGCCTCGGCTGCGAAGAAGTACGGCATTGGCTTCTGGAAGCCGGGCGCCGGCATCATCCACCAAGTCGTGTTGGAAAATTACGCGTTTCCCGGCGGTCTGATCATCGGCACCGACTCGCACACGCCGAACGGCGGCGGATTGGGCATGCTGGCAATCGGTGTCGGCGGCGCTGATGCCGGCGAAGTCATGGCCGGGCTGCTCTGGGAAGTGCTCCATCCGAAGCTGATCGGCATCCGCTTGACCGGCAAGTTGAACGGCTGGGCGTCCCCTAAAGACGTGATTCTTTATCTCTGCGGTCTGCTCACGGTGAAGGGCGGAACCAACAAGATCGTCGAATACTTCGGCCCAGGAGCAGAAACCATCAGTGCGACCGGCAAGGGCACCATTTGCAACATGGGCGCAGAGCTCGGCGCCACGACCTCAGTATTCCCCTTCGATCAGAAGATGGTGGCCTATCTGAACATCACCGATCGTGCGGATCTTGCCAATCTGGCGATCTCCAATAAAGAGCTGCTGGTGGCGGATCCCGAGGTCTATCAGTCGCCGGAGAAGTACTACGATCAGATCGTCGAGGTGGACCTGTCGAAGCTGGAGCCTCATGTGGTAGGCCCTCACACGCCGGATCTCGCCCGGCCCATCTCCAAGATGGCCGCCGAAGCGAAGGAAAAGGGTTATCCGATCGAGGTGAAGGCGGCGCTCATCGGCAGCTGTACGAATTCCTCGTATGAAGACATCAGCCGGTCGGCTCACATTGCGAAGCAGGGCATGAAGGCCGGCTTGAAGGCGAAGGCCTCGTTCCTGGTCTCGCCGGGCTCCGAGCGGATCTATCACACGATGAAGCGCGATGGATTCCTGGAGACCTTTGAGAAAATGGGCGGCACGGTCCTGTCAAACTCCTGCGGCCCCTGCATCGGTCAGTGGAAGCGTGCGGACGGGGTGAAGGGCAAGGCGGATTCGATCGTCAGCTCCTTCAATCGCAATTTCCCGGGCCGCAATGACGGCATCAACGAAACCCTGTCGTTCCTCGCCAGCCCGGAAGTCGTGACGGCCTATGCGCTCTCGGGCGATCTGGGGTTCGATCCGGTCAACGGCACCCTCAAGGGCGCGGACGGAAAGGAATTCAAGCTGGAGCCGCCGCAGGGCGAAGAACTCCCCGCGAAGGGGTTTGCCAAGGGCGAAGAAGGGTTTGTCGCGCCGGCCGAGAACGGCGAGGGGCTCACCGTCGATATTCCGCCGACCAGCGAGCGGTTGCAGCTCTTGCAGCCGTTCCCGCGCTGGGACGGCAAGGATTTCGAGAAGCTGCCGCTCTTGATCAAGACCAAGGGCAAGACCACGACCGACCACATTTCGCCGGCCGGTCCCTGGCTCAAGTTCCGCGGTCACCTCGACAAGATTAGCGACAACATGTTCCTGGGCGCGAACAATGCGTTCTCATCAGAACCGGGCAAGGGCACCAATGTGCTTACCGGCGAGTCGAATCTGACCATTGCGCAGATTGCCCGGGCTTACAAGGCCCAGGGGATCGGCTCGGTCGTGGTCGGCGACGAGAACTACGGCGAGGGCAGCAGCCGCGAGCATGCGGCGATGTCGCCCCGCTTCCTGAACGTGCGCGTCGTAATCACGAAGAGCTTTGCCCGCATTCACGAGACCAATTTGAAGAAGCAGGGGATCTTGGCGTTGACCTTCGCGGATCCGAGGGATTACGAGAAGATCGAGCAGCAGGACCGCATCAGTGTGACGGGGCTGAACAGTCTGGCTCCCGGCAAGCCGGTGCAGGTGACGATACACAAGGCGGATGGGAACGCGCTCACCATCCAGGCGAACCACAGCATCACCGAACAGCAGATCGCGTGGTTCAAGGCTGGTTCGGCGTTGAACGCGCTGAACTAACAAGTCGATACAAGAGGGAGAACCATGAGCACGAACGCGAACAAGATTATCTACACCAAGACGGATGAAGCGCCGATGTTTGCGACCTATTCGTTCTTGCCGATCATCAACGCCTTCTCCAAGGCGGCGGGTGTCACGGTGGAACTGCGGGATATATCGCTGGCCGGCCGCATTCTCGCGGTGTTTCCGGAATACCTGACGCCGGAGCAGAGGCAGCCGGACGCGCTGTCCGAATTGGGCGAACTGGCCAAAAAGCCGGAAGCAAATATCATCAAGTTGCCCAATATCAGCGCCTCCCTGCCACAGCTGCAGGCGGCCATCAAGGAATTGCAGAGCCAGGGCTACAAACTGCCGGAGTATCCGGAAAATCCGAAGGACGACAAGGAAAAGGACATCAAGGCCCGCTACGACCGGGTCAAGGGCAGCGCCGTCAATCCGGTGCTGCGCGAAGGTAACTCCGACCGCCGCGCGCCGCTCTCCGTGAAGGCTCATACGAGAAAGCATCCTCATAAGATGGGAGCTTGGAGTTCGGACTCCAAGACGCACGTCGCCCACATGACGAGCGGGGATTTCCGATCCAACGAAAAGTCGATGACGCTCGCCGCGGCGACCGACGCAAGGATCGAGTTCGTCGGCCAGGACGGCAAGACGACCGTCCTCAAGCCGAAAGTGGCGTTGCAGGCAGGGGAAGTGATCGATGCCACCTACATGAGCGCGAAGGCCCTGCGCAAGTTCCTTGAGGAGCAGATCGAGGATGCCAAGAAGCAGGGCGTCTTGTTTTCGCTCCATATGAAAGCCACCATGATGAAGGTCTCGGACCCCAAGATCTTCGGTCATGCCGTGACGGTGTTCTATAAGGATGTGTTCGAGAAGCACGGGGAGACGCTCAAGAAGCTGGGCGTGGATCCAGACAACGGCATCGGCGACCTCTATGCGAAGATCAAGGCCTTGCCGGACGATCAGCGCAAGGCGATCGAAGCCGACATCCAGGCCGTCTATCAGAAGCGGCCGCCGATGGCGATGGTGAATTCTGACAAGGGCATCACCAACCTCCATGTGCCCAGCGATATCATCATTGATGCCTCCATGCCGCCGGTCATTCGGGATTCGGGCAAGATGTGGAATCCGGAAGGCAAGCTGCAGGACACCAAGTGCGTGATCCCTGACTCCAGTTACGCGCCGGTCTATCGAGAAGTCATCGACTTCTGCAAGAAACACGGCGCGCTCGATCCGAAGACGATGGGCAGCGTGCCCAACGTCGGGCTCATGGCGCAGGCGGCTGAAGAATATGGTTCGCACGACAAGACCTTCAAGGCGCCCGGAAACGGGACGATCCGCGTGGTCGATGCCTCAGGAAAGACGCTTCTCGAGCACCAGGTCGAAGAAGGCGACATCTGGCGCATGTGCCAGGTGAAGGATGCCCCGATTCGCGACTGGGTCAAGCTCGCGGTGAATCGCGCCAAGGCGACCGGTGCCCCGGCGATTTTCTGGCTGGACAAGACCAGAGCGCACGATGCCCAATTGATCGCGAAGGTCGAAACCTACTTGAAGGATCATGACACCAAGGGGCTCGACATCCGGATCATGACCCCGGCCGATGCGACGCGCCTCTCATTGGAGCGGATTAAGGAAGGCAAGGATACGATCTCTGTGACGGGCAACGTGTTGCGTGACTACCTGACCGACCTGTTCCCGATTCTCGAAATCGGGACCAGCGCCAAGATGCTCTCGATCGTGCCCCTGCTGAACGGCGGCGGCCTCTTCGAGACCGGTGCGGGCGGATCAGCGCCGAAGCATGTGCAGCAGTTCCAGGAAGAAGGCTATCTGCGGTGGGATTCGCTCGGTGAATTTCTCGCGCTGGCCGCCTCCTTGGAGCACCTTGCCAAGGTCGGGAACAACCAGGCGGCCAAAATTCTGGCGGACACGCTCGATCAGGCCAATGCGAAGTTCCTGGAGAGCAATAAGTCTCCGGCGCGCAAGGTCGGGGAAATCGACAACCGCGGCAGCCATTTCTATCTGGCGCTGTATTGGGCGCAAGCCTTGGCCCAGCAGACGCAGGACAAGAACCTGGCGGCGCGCTTCGCCAGGATTGCCAAGGAGATGGCGGACAACGAAGCCAAGATTTCCGGCGAGTTGCTCGCGGCTCAAGGCAAGCCGGTCGATACGGGGGGGTACTATCATCCCGATGACATCAAGGCGTCGAAGGCCATGCGTCCCAGCGCGACGTTGAACGCGATCATCGACGCGATTGCATAACAGAGCTACGGGGTGAGAGGCTAGGGGCGAGGGGTTGAACTCCTGATCCTCTAGCCGCTTGCCCAGTGCCTCTAGCCTTCCAGGGGAAATAGATGGCCGAAGAAAACACCAATGTGATCGATCAGCCGGAAGTGGCCAAGCCTCGGATGGTCTCGATCGAAATTTCCGGCAAGAAATACGAAGTGCCGGAAGGCATCACCGTTATCAAGGCCTTGTGGTACACGGGCCAGGAAGTGGTGCGTGGTGCCGGTTGTCTCGGCGGGTTCTGCGGCGCCTGCGCGACCTACTACCGCACGAAAGACGATCCCAAGGTGCGGACCTGCCTGGCCTGTCAAATGGCCGTGCAAGACGGGATGTCCTTCACCATCATGCCGCCTTTCCCCGCGCGGAAGGCGACGTACGACATTCAAGCGCTCAAGGATCCCAAGCAGGACCTCTTCAACCTCTATCCCGAGGCGCCGCTCTGCCGGAATTGCAACGCCTGCACCGAGGCCTGCCCGCAGAAAATCGATGTGCGCGAGGGCGTCTGGAAAGCGGTGTTCGGCGACTTCAAGAGCGTGTCCGAGATGTTCATGGACTGCGTGATGTGCGGCATGTGCACGCCGGTCTGTATCGCCGACATCGCCCCGAATCTCGTGGCCCTGTATGTGAGCCGGGCCCAGGGCGCGCATTTTACCGAGAAGCCGTTGGGATTGGATGCGCGGATCAAGGAAATTCAGGACGGCCGGTACAACGACGAATGGAAGAAGATCCTCAAGATGAGCGAGAAGGAATTAGCCGACCACTGTGCGACGGTGAAATAGCACAACAAGCGGTCAGCCGTCAGCCCTCAGCTTCCGAAGTTGAGGTGGAAGCTGAGGGCTGGTGGCTGAAAGTAAATTCATGGACATTCACGCGCTGCAACAAATCGTTCACCAGACCCGGGATGCTCGACGCAAGCAAACCATTCCGAAATTTTCCCCCGACGATCGCGATCAGCTGATTCATAGATATCACCCCGACTATCGCGCCAGCGCCTATCGCCCGATTCGATTCGGCCCCAATAGCGACGAGAAGACGGCCGTGGAGTTGGCGACGCTACTCGAGGGGGACAGCCTCATTACGGATGACGTCGATCTGACCCCGCACTATACGACCGATGTGCTCGTCATCGGCGGCGGCGGCGCAGGCTGCGCAGCGGCATTGCACGCGCATCATGCCGGGGCCAAAGTGATTCTGGCGACCAAGCTGCGATTAGGCGACTCCAACAGTGTCATGGCGCAGGGCGGGATGCAGATTTCCGTTGCGCCCGAGGATTCGCCGGTCACCCACTTCATTGACACGCTCAAGGGCGGCCACATGCACAATGATCATGACCTGCTTAAGGTCATGGTCGAAGAAGGGCCGTCGATTGCGAAGTGGCTGATCGAGCTGGGCGTGTTGTTCGACCGGCAAGCCGACGGCAACCTCCATGTCAAGAAAGGCGGCGGGAGTTCCAAGCCGCGCCTCGTGACCTGCTCCGACTACACGGGGCTGGAAATCATGCGGGTGCTCAAGGACGAAGTCCTGAATCAAAAGATCCAGCTGCTCGAATTCTGCGCGGCGGTCGAGCTCCTCAGTGATGAACAGGGGCAGTGCACCGGGGCGATCTTCAAGGACCTCGATAACCACCGGCTCGTCGTCGTTGCAGCCAAGTCGGTCATCCTCGCGACCGGCGGAATCGGCCGGCTGCATATTCAAGGCTTTCCAACAAGCAACCACTACGGCGCGACCGGTGATGGACTCTGCCTCTCCTATCGTATGGGCGCCAAGCTGGCCCATATCGATACGTTCCAATATCACCCGTCGGGAGCCGTCTATCCTGAACAGTTGATCGGCGCCTTGGTGACGGAAGGGATTCGTTCCGAAGGCGGGCACTTGGTCAACGCCAAGGGCGAGCGGTTCGTGAATGAACTCGATACGCGCGACGTGGTGTCCTCTTCGATCATTCGCGAATGCGAAGAGGGGCGCGGCATCCGCACGATGTCCGGACGTGTCGGTGTGTGGCTGGATACCCCGCTCCTGGATGCGGAGCATGGACCGGGGACGGTCGAAAAACATTTCCCGGCCATGATGATGCAGTTTGAACGGTTCGGCATCGATATCAGCAAAGATCCCGTGTTGATCTACCCGACGCTGCACTATCAGAACGGCGGCGTGAAAATCGATACCAACTCTGAAACCAACGTGAAGAATTTGTTCGTTGCGGGCGAAGCCTCGGGCGGGTTGCACGGACGGAACCGCCTGATGGGTAATTCGCTTTTGGATCTGATGGTGTTCGGCAAGCGCTCCGGCCTCACGGCGGCATCACGGGCGAGCTCAATGCCGCAAGGGAAACTCACGGTGCAGCATCTGCAGCGGTTCCGTGCCGAAGCCAAGAAGCACGGCAACGTCAGTGGCGTCACCTCTCCGATGATCCTGCCGGCCTACACGAGGAAGGTGGGATAGAGGGCGCCGACGAGAGCGTTTCTTGTGCTCGCCCACCGCGCACACAAGAATCATTGAGATTGTCAGGAAATCGGGCGGTGCTCGGTGGACGCGCGCAGTGAGAAACGTCCCCCTCGTCGTCCTCATACATGAAGAGGTAGAGAATGAACGTGCATGAGTTTCAGGCGAAGCAGCTGTTTGCGCAATTCGGCGTGCCGGTTCCCCGCGGAAAAGAGATTACCTCTCCGGAAGCGGCGACGGCGTGGGCCAACGAATTGAATACACCCGTTTTTGTGGTGAAGGCCCAGATCCATGCGGGCGGACGAGGGAAAGCCGGCGGCGTCAAGATCACCAAGGACAAGGGCGCGGTGGCCGGAATCGCCAAGGAATTGATCGGGAGGACGCTCGTCACCCATCAGACCGGCCCCAAAGGGCGGACCGTGCATCGTCTGTTGCTGGAGGAGGGCGCCAATATCGCGAAGGAGTTGTATCTCTCCATTCTCGTCGATCGCGACTCCGGCTGGCCTGTGTTCATTGCCAGCACCGAAGGCGGAATGGAAATTGAAGAGGTGGCGGAAAAGACACCTGAGAAGATTATCAAGGAATTGATCGATCCCGCCGTGGGATTCCAAGGCTACAACGGGCGCAACATTGCCTTTGGCCTTGGCCTCAATACGATCGAGCCGGCGGTGATGAATCCCTTTATTCAGATGCTGGGCAATCTCTATCGATTGTTCATGGAGAAACACGCGGCGATGGTTGAAATCAACCCGCTCATCATCACCAAGGAAAAATCGCTCGTCGCACTCGACGGCAAGGTGTCCTTCGATGATAACGGTCTGTTCAAACATCCCGATGTCCAGCAGATGCGCGATCTCAATGAAGAAGAGCCGCTGGAGATTGAAGCAACTGCCAGCAATCTGAACTATGTGAAGCTGGACGGTAACATCGGTTGCATGGTGAACGGCGCGGGCCTTGCCATGGCGACGATGGACGTGATCAAGCTGGCCGGCAGCGAGCCGGCGAACTTCCTGGATGTCGGCGGTGGGGCGACGAAGGACACGGTGGCGGCCGGATTCAGGATTCTGCTGAAGGACCCGAACGTGAAGGGCATCTTCATCAATATCTTCGGCGGCATCGTGCGGTGCGAACGCATCGCGCATGGGGTGATTGAAGCGGCCAAAGAAGTGAAGATTACGGTCCCGCTCGTGGTTCGTCTGCAAGGAACGAATGCAGACGAAGGCCGCAAGCTGCTGGCTGAGTCCGGCTTGAAGCTGGAAGTCGCCAACGATTTGTGGGAAGCGGCGCAGAAGATTGTGAAGCTGACCGGAAAAGCAGCGTGAGAGGAAGGTGTGCTGGGCCGGACTCAGTGCTCGCCCACCGCGCACACGGGATTGATTGGAACGTGATCACTAAGGGCGGTGCTCGGTGGATGCGCGCAGTATGAGGCTCAGCCCGGCACCCTTCCAAGAGAGAGAAGATAAGAAAAGAGGTTAATCGTGAGCATTCTCGTCAATAAGAACACGCGGGTGGTGGTGCAGGGGATCACGGGTAAAGAGGGTTCGTTCCACGCGACCCAGTGCAAAGCCTACGGGACGAAGGTGGTCGCCGGGGTGACGCCGGGAAAGGCCGGGCAGGACGTCGAAGGCATTCCGGTCTTCAACACGGTGGCCGACGCGGTCAGGAAAGAGCAGTGCGATACGTCCCTCATCTTCGTGCCGCCGCCATTTTGCGCCGATGCGATTTTGGAAGCCGCCGATGCCGGCGTGAAGTTGATCATCTGTATTACCGAAGGCATTCCGGTGAACGATATGGTGAAGGTCAAGCGTGCCCTCTATGGCCGTGATGTCAGATTGATCGGTCCGAACTGTCCTGGCGTCATCACGGTCGATGAAGCGAAGATCGGCATCATGCCGGGCTTCATTCACAAGAAGGGTGTTGTCGGTGTCGTCTCCCGCAGCGGCACCCTCACCTATGAAGCGGTGCATCAACTCTCCACGTTAGGCCTTGGCGAAACGACTTGCGTCGGCATCGGTGGCGATCCGGTCAACGGCACCGGTTTTGTCGATGTACTGCCGTTGTTCGAAAAAGATCCCGAGACGCATGCCATTGTCATGATCGGCGAAATCGGTGGCGATGCGGAGGAAAAAGCAGCGGAGTTCATCAAAAAGAACGTCAAGAAGCCGGTCGTCAGCTTTATCGCCGGAATCACGGCTCCTCCAGGCCGCCGTATGGGCCACGCCGGGGCGATCATCTCCGGTGGCAAGGGTACGGCGACTGAAAAGATGAAGGCGCTTGAAACGGCCGGTGTGAAAGTGGTCAAGAATCCGGCAGAAATCGGTAACGCAGTGAAAGCGGCTCTCGGGCGCTAGCCCGGGGGCCCCTCCCTCTCCCACGCATTCCATTTATCCCCTTCCCACGTCCTTCCCGGCGTGGTACTCTCTCTACATACATATCAAAGATAGGATCGGCTTCTCCGTCGGAGACACGGTGGCGAGTAGTGGAGCCCCGGTTGCTGTCTACCACCAAGAGAGGCTGCCTATGCTCGTGTTCCTGGTACACGTCCGCGACCCCCAGTTCTACGCACATCCGGCAAAAACCCGCGCCCAAAACGGCAATATTCGTGTCATGGGCTTTCCGCCCATCGGGATCATGTCGCTCTCGTCCGTTCTGAAAGAGGCCGGTCATGATTGCGTGATGTTCGACCAGGCCAATCCTGACACGCCGAACGACGTCATCGTCGATGCCATCAAGAAGCAAAAGCCCGCCCTCGTGGGCCTGAGCTTCTTAAGTACGACGAGTTATCCCTATGCCAAGATACTTGCGCGCCAGATTCGTGCGGCCGATTCCACCGTCAAGCTGGCCTTCGGCGGTGTCTTTGCCAGCCTGAACGCCGGACTCGTGAAGTTGCAATGTCAGGAGGTGGATTTCGTGTGCCGCGGCGACGGTGAACAGCTGTTGCTGGATCTGCTGGATCATCTGGAAGACCCGGGAACGGTTGCGGGTGTGACCTGGATGAAGGATGGGCAGGTCATCAACAATCCGGGTCGTCCGATGGAGCGGCATTTGGATCAATGGCCTTTCCCGGATCGCGAAAGCCTCAAGCTCGATTTTGTCGAATCGATGCCGCTCGATGTCCCGGCTGTTCTCTCGATGGAGCGCTTCACGACGATGCAGACGTCGCGCGGTTGTCCGTGGCCCTGCGTGTTCTGCGATATTCCGGTGTTCAATGAGGGCAAGTGGCGGGCACGGAGCGCGCAACATGTCGTCAATGAACTGAAGTACCTCGAAGATCACGGGTATGGGTCGGTCTACTTCGTGGATGACCATTTTCTCCTCCAGCCCAAGCGCATCGAAGCGATTTGCAACGGTGTGAGCGACGCGGGCCTCAAGATCCAATGGGGAATCGAGGGGCGTGTCGATTCCGTCGCCCAGCATCTGTTTCCTGCCATGGCCAGGGCGCACTGCCGCACCGTCATGTTCGGGATTGAGAGCGGGAGCCAAAGAGTGCTCGATCGTCTGAAGAAAGAGCAGACCCTGGCCGAGGTGACCACGGCGGTGAAGAATGCCAAGAAGGCTGGCATCGAAATCGTGCACGGGTTCTTTACGGTCGGAAATCCCGACGAGACGGTCAGGGACATGCAGGCCACCTTTGACTTTGCGTCGAAGCTGCCGCTCGATACGTTCGGCTTCAACCGGCTCTGCGTCTATCGGGGCACACCCTTGTGGCAGGAATATGTGAAGCGTGGATTAGTCAGCGATGCGACGGATTGGTACAAGTATTTCAAGTGCTCGGAGATCGATCCCACCTGTCTGCCCGGTGAAGTCATCAACGACGTTCGGCAGCAGGGCCTCAAGAAGTTGTTTCTCTACAAACTCACGCACTATCCCCTCCAGACCTATCGGCTGCTGCGCCGGTTTCTCCGCTTCATGCCTGTGCGCGACGTAGCCTATCTGATCGCCAAGCCGTTCATGGGCAAGAAGACAGGCGCGACCAAAGCCGAAGTGCTCTCGCGCGCGGTGGAACATGCCGAGACGAAGGATGCGGCCGCGCAGTTCACCCAGCTCAGCGACGACATGCTGCATGATGTGCTGGAAGCGTCACGGGTCGAGCGACTGCGGATTCAGCAGGAAGCGGAAGACCGGCGCGAACTCCCGATGTTCCAAACGCGCTAGCCTGATCAGAAAGAAGAATCTCGTATGAATAGGATATTCTCTCCTCTCTGTGAGCGGCTGAAATTCTGACCGGTAAGCGCTTGTTCCACTGCTGTCGTGCAGCCAGGTTTAAATCGATCATGGAGTTCCACGATCAAAGCACGTGTCCTTGAGATCCAGCGATTTCTCGCAGGATCCTCAAGCAACTCTTTTTCCGATCCCTCGATGTCGAGTTTGAGCAAGTCGAGCTGATCCATACTTGTTTCTTGCAGCAAATCGTTAATGGTGGTGGTTGGGATGGTCGAATCATCTGCGGAGGGACTTTCTCGCACACGAAATGCATCGGGTTGCCCCGTGGTGTTTTCGATCGCCAGATGAGTGACTCTTGGCCATAAGGCCTTTTGAACGGGACGAATATTCTTATAGCCAACGGTGTTCTGAACCAGAAGACGGAAGTTTTCGGGTTCTGGTTCTATGGCGATGATGAGGGCCTCAGGGAATTGGTGTGCGAAGAACAGTGCTGAATAGCCGACATTGGCACCGCCGTCTAGAATGATACGCGGAGTGAAGCCGAGATCGAAGGCATATTCTCCCTCAACAAAGACCTTCCTGAATGCCTGGTGGTCTGAGGTTTTTCCACGCAAGCTAACCGGATGGCGAAGGCCTGGAACGGTTAAGCAATGCTCTTGCCGAGAATACTTACCTTTTATATATAGCTCCGCCCCTTTCAAGAGTCCAAATTTCTTTACGTATAGATGGAATTTAGATTTCATAATTTGAATCCGCCAGACGTGCTAGGTCGAGATGCCCCATACGAGTTTGGCCAGGATCCCGATACCGTAGCTCACGCCTACAGCAACGGTGATGATGATGAGGTTGAGAGCGATGCGCCGTTTGATGTCCATCCCGGATAAGAACGAGAGTATCGTCGAGACCAGCACCACCATCAAACCCGCAGTGAGGACGGAAAACAAGGCATCCGTTGCTCCGATCAGGACAGGCAGGACCGGGACGACGGCTCCGATCAGGTAGGCCGATCCTACCACGAGGGCCGACGACAAGGGTAGTTCTTCCATCGGCGGCTCGCCAGGTGCTTCCCCCAGGAATTTCTTCCTGGCCGCCTCGGTCGATTTGACTTCTTTCTCAGAATTGAGGGCCAGGAATGCGCCGGCCCCCATTGACAGCGCGCCGGCGACCGCCGTCGTCGAGGCGGCGATCAGCACCATGGTGGCGCTCCCGAACGCGCCGAAGAAACCGCTGACCGCGCCGAGGATCTCCACCAGCCCGTCGTTCAAACCCAGAAAGATGTTGCGGATTTTCTCGGCGTTGATTTTCCGCTGAGTCAGCGCGGTCACGAGGGTATCTTCATGCTTGAATTCATCCATCAGGATGCCTCGTAACGCCTCTGCCAACGGCTGGCCTTGATACTCCCGCCAGATGGCCAGGTATTTTCGTACGCCATGGACTTCGATGGCTTCGAGCACGAGGTGGACGGCGGTCGAGCCGAATAGCCTGCAGACCAGCATCATCACGGTCAATTTGATGCGGCGGCCAAGATCGAGGCGCGTGAGTGTCAGCTGGAAGAACTTCTGCCAGAAGGCTAAGTGCCCTGTTTCCACCTTGATCAACTCGTCCAGCGTCTCATGGACATCCGGCTGAGTCACGTCCCTCAACGCTTTATAGAGCAAGAGGTCGAACAGTTCGTCGAGGATCAGTGTTCGTGCCAGGTCAGGGTCGTGGGGAGAGAAAGATTCCACGTGATCGCCCTCGCAAGCGAGTGAGCGTGTATGCATGAGCGGAAAGTAGCGCCCGGATTATAGCAAACAATCCGATCGGACAGGAGGCTGGAGAGCCGGTGGTCTGATCAGGAACGAGAACTCCAGTGTTATCGGACCGGTCGACGCCCGCTGATCCTTGCGCGATACACGTATCAGATTCAATGCAAGGTGGATCTACGTAGATTCAGTTTTCCAGTGACCGAGGCCTCCCCCTACGAACGTGCTCAAGCCATTAAGCACTGGATATTGCAGGGAGAGAGCAGGTTTGTGCCCCAGCCCGATGGTCCTGGTACGGTGTATGCTCATTTCCAGGGGATGTAGATTCCTGAAGCCTGCGCCTGGCTGCATGGAGTGTTCTTGATGATGATGTGGATTGGAGAGCCCGATGCGGGAGCCTGCAGACTTATCTCAACCCTCCTACGATCCCCGGGAACTCCTAAATGCTCAGCCCGTGATTATCACGGTCGTTGATCCCGCAACTTTTACCGTGCAATTTCAGAACGCGACAGGGCTCAACAAGTTTGGCGACATTGCGGGCCAGACCTGTCACGAGAAAATTGCCGGATGCCCCGCACCCTGCTCCTTCTGCAAGATGCCTGAAGCCCTCAGTACGGGGGCCGTTACGATGAATGAGGTGATGCTACCTAATCAGCAATGGTTGCTCGTTCAATGGTCTAAAGCCGTGACGGTAGACGGGCGCAGCCATGTCATCGAAACAATCACCGATGTCACCGATCGCAAGCGGCTGGAAGAGGCGGCGAACAGGGCCGAAAAGATCGAGGCATTAAGCCGGTTGGCCGGTGGAGTGGCTCATGATCTCAATAATCTATTGACGGTCATCACCGGGGCCAGCGAACAGGTCTCCCGTCAGTTGGCAGACTGTCGGCAGGACCAGGCTTCGATCAGGCAGATACAAGATGCGGTCGGGCATGCGGCGGATTTGACACATAACCTGGTGGCGTTTAGTCATCACCAGGTGGTTGAGGCGACCGTGCTGGACGTGAATCTGACCCTGAGAGAGATGGAGCCGAAGATCCGCCAACTCGCCGGCGACAGCGTCACGACGACGATGGCTTTGGGAGGCTCCTGCGGGTCAGTCCTTATGGCGCATCAGCAGATCGAGGACATTATCCGGCACTTGGTGGCCAATGCCCGGGAGGCGATGCCGCACGGAGGCAAACTGAGGGTGTCTACCTCGCAGAGGATCGTGACAGTGCTCGCGGCCCAGGAGCATGGGGTGAAACCGGGGATCTACGCGGAGATCGCCGTGTGTGACACAGGATGCGGGATTGAACCGGCGATGCAGGTGCATTTGTTCGAGCCCTTTTATTCCAGAGGGCGTGTTCGAACCGGGCGGGGGTTAGGGCTGGCCAGCCTCTATGGCATCGTTCGGCAAATCGGCGGATTTGTCGAGGTGTCGAGCACGCAAGGCACCGGATCGTTGTTTGAGATCTGTCTCCCGCAAAGCGACCAGACGCAGGCGCTATATCGCGCGAATACTCAGCCTGAGGTTGTGAGCGACTCCGGAACCATCTTGCTCGTAGAGGACAATGCGGACGTCCGGTTAGCGGTGGGGGATATGTTGCGGGGGGTCGGGTACCGGGTGTATGAAGCCGACGATGGACTTGAAGCGCTTCGCTTCATGGGAAATTCCGGGGTGTATCCTCAGCTGGTTCTCACCGATGTCATGATGCCCCGCATGACAGGCCCTCAGCTGGCCAGGAGGATTCACATGATGTTACCCGGGGTCAAAGTACTCTTAATGTCGGCCTACACCGATGGCGCGCTTGAGTTGGTTCGCGGAGAGCGCCTGGCCTTTATTCCAAAGCCGTTCAGCTCGTCCGATCTGATTCGAAAGATCCGCGAAACGCTGACGAATGAATCGCCAATTTCCTGATCGTCGGGATTTGCCGTTCCCGGCAGCGCCGCGCTACTCGACGATCGCCTGCTTCGTTTCATCCAGATGCTTCTGCAGATACGTCATGAAGGGAGTGCCGCCAGTCCCGACGGCGGTCGGGTTGCTCGCATGGGCCTGGTGCTGGCGCTGGATATAACTGTCGGCATAGCCGATATGGATCTCGCGAAACTGCGCCAGCAGATCCACGCAGGTGCAATAGGCTACCCATAGATCCCGATGGCGGGCTTTCCGGTCGCGGACATAGCCGGAAAGCAACGGCCGGCCGAGATGATCGGTGGCATTTCCCAGGGCACCCAGGAGTGAACGGTGGCGGGGAGGCATGTACTCGCGCATCTCTTGCAGGTACACGGTCAAAGGATCCGGCGCATGGGCGATCCCGAGCCCGGCATCTAGACAGGGGACGATGGTGCTCTGCGCGCCGGTTTCACCTCTAAACTGCTGCGGCTGTCCGGCATAAGCGGTGACGCCCTCATACAGGAGGCCGTCGGGAAGTGCGGGACTGTTCTTCCAGCCGTGAATGTAGGGCCGTACCCGGTTGTAATACATATAGGGATCGCACCGTTCCTTCATGCGCAGTAGCGTGTCGCGCATCGCGGTTTGAGCGGCAGCGAGCGATTGAAGCCCGGTCAGTACCTCGCCCACTTTGTCGTTGGCCGCTCCCTTCATGGCCCGAAGCAGTCCTGCCAATCCAGGTCCTGCCTGGCGTTCGATCTGAACATGGACCACGACAAACCACTCTTCATCCAAGCCGCCGAGAAAATTCTGGAGCAGCACAATGTTGTCGAGTTGGACGGGCTTGGTAGAATCGAGCCGCCGCCAGTTGTCGAGTGCGTAAGAGGCGTAGGAGAGCACCGGAGGACGCCCAAGCTTATGGGCAACTTCGTGCCAGGGTTTTGCCAGTTGGGGTGGCAATTTGGTAGCAGGCAGGTCTGGGATCTCCCAGACATAGGCATGACCGGTGAACGACAAGATGCGCATCGCTGCCCGATAGTCCTGATCCTGCCACGTGGCAGGAATCGAGGAGAGTAGTTGCGGCTGCTCATCGATAAATTGCCGGACCATTCGAGCACTGAGCAACTTCGGCAGCTCGTGCCCAAGATGGTTCAGTGTGGCCGAGTCCGGAAGCTGTTCAAGCGGGTCTTGCGGGAGAAACCCCTGTTCAGGCGAAATGTCGTAATCGGAAAGCGAGGAGGGGAGGATTGTTGTCGATCGCATTGGAGCCTCCGGTGTTCATCACCTCCGCGCCCGTCTTCACTCTACTCTTCTGTAAGAATTTGATCCAATGAAGCCCGCTCGTTTGCGGTGGGCAGGCCGGCTGCTTCCTGATGTCTTCGCGGGCGACGAGGGAAAAGAGACTCGTGGCTGGATCCGGCGACTAAGTCTTGATTCATTCGCCCCCTCCGTGGCGCGAGATGGTAAAGACGCCAAAGACGATGATGACGGCTGCAGCAATCCCATACCAGGGCATGATAGCCCATGGATCGGTGTTCTTCACGTAGCTGACGATCCAGTGCCCGGCAAACACAAGGCCTAGCACGATCAGCGCGGCAACAACGAGACTCCCTTCTCGAGGTGGCTTCTCACCGGGCATTCGTCAGCTCTTTAGATTCCGCATCTTCGCTTGATAGTCCTGATCCCCCCATGGCTCAGGCATAGACTGGAGTAGTTGGCGCTGCTCGTCGATGAATCGCCCGACCCTTCGCGCACTGAGCTGTTTGGGCAGCTCGTATCCAAGCTGGTTCAGCGTGGCTGAATCCGGAAGATCTTCAAGCGGGCCCTGCGGGAGAAAGCCCTGTTCAGGAGAAATATCGTAATCGGAAAGGTCGAGGGGAGTGAAGGTCGTTGGTCTCATAGGAGACTCCGATCTGTAAGACCTCAGCGCCTGCCGTCACTCTACCATACCTGAGCTGAATCACGATCACTTATATGTGATCATTGTTCCCTGACTCTTACTGAGCCGGCTGTCTTGAAAGCTTGGTCGGGGAGGTTTGCAGAGAACAGAAAGGCCGCCTCAGTTGAGGCGGCCTTTCTTCTTCTCTCTTCGCAGGTGCTGTATGCGTGTGCTCTATGTGCCCATCTCCCAGCTTGCCAAATACTTCTCCTGCTCCTTCGTCAGCTTGTCGATGTTCACGCCCATGCCGGCGAGTTTGAGCCGCGAGATTTCTTTGTCGATCACAGCGGGAACCGGGTAGACCTTCTTCTCCAGCATCTTGTAATTCTTCACGATGTATTCCGCGCTGAGCGCCTGGTTGGCGAAACTCATATCCATGACGCTGGAAGGATGGCCTTCGGCGGTCGCGAGATTAACCAACCGGCCTTCGCCGAGGAGGCTCACGCGGTGGCCATTCTTCAGTGTGAACTGCTCGACGCCGGTGCGGACAACCTTCCGCTTCTTGCTCAGCTTTTCCAGCGCCGGAATGTCCAGTTCCACGTTGAAGTGACCGCTATTGCAGACGATGGCGCCGTCTTTCATCTTGGCGAAGTGCTCGCCACGGATGACTTTCAGGTTGCCGGTCACGGTCACGAAGAAATCGCCGATCGGAGCAGCTTGTTCCATGGGCATGACGCGGTAACCGTCCATGACGGCTTCGAGACCCTTCAACGGATCGACTTCGGTCACCACCACATCGGCGCCCATGCCCTTGGCTCTCATGGCAATGCCGCGTCCGCACCAGCCATAGCCGGCGACGACGACGACGGAACCGCAGACCAACCGGTTGGTCGCGCGGATGATGCCGTCCATGGTGGACTGGCCGGTGCCGTAGCGGTTGTCGAACATGTGCTTGGTATCGGCGTCGTTCACGGAGATGACCGGGAATTTGAGCACTTTCTTCTCGGCCATACTGCGGAGCCGGATGACGCCGGTCGTGGTTTCCTCGGTGCCGCCGATCACATTGCGCAACAACTCTTTGCGCTTGGAATGCAGATGCGAGACGACGTCGGCGCCGTCATCCATCGACAGGTGTGGCCGGTGGGCGATGGCCGACTCGATATGGCGGTAGTAGGTCGCGTTGTCCTCGCCCTTGATGGCGAAGGTCGGAATGCCCTCATGCTGGACGAGGGCGGCGGCCACGTCGTCCTGGGTGCTGAGGGGATTCGACGCGCAGAGGCGGACATCGGCTCCGCCAGCCTTCAGGGTCATGGCCAGATTGGCCGTTTCCGTGGTGACGTGGAGGCAGGCGGTGACCCGTACACCCTTCAGCGGCTGCTGCCGCTTGAATCGCGCGCGAATGAGGCGCAGCACCGGCATAGTGGCCTCGGCCCATTCGATTTTGAGTTTGCCCTGGTCGGCCAGCTTAATGTCTTTCACATCGTAATCCACGGAGCCCTCCTTAATCAGAAAGAAGGCCCAGGTTAAGGTCGAGGTTAAGTGTAAGACCCAACCTCATTCCTTAGCCTGAGCCGCAGTTTGCGTAACCTGAACCTTGGCCTCAGCCTGTCTTTACAGGCCGGCGTCCTTTTGCAACGCCTTCGCCTTGTCGGTCTTTTCCCAGGTGAACTCCGGTTCGTTCCGGCCGAAGTGTCCGTAGGCCGCGGTCTTGCGGAAGATCGGTCGGCGAAGCTTGAGGTGATCGATGATGCCGCGCGGGGTCAGCGGGAAATGCTTCCGCACGAGCTTGTCGAGGCTCTCCACGGCCATCTTCTCGGTGTTCTTGGTATCGACGAGCACAGAGACAGGGTCCGCCACGCCGATGGCATAGGCCAGCTGGACTTCGCATTTATCAGCGAGTCCGGCGGCGACGATGTTCTTGGCGATGTAGCGCGCCATATAGGAGGCCGAGCGGTCCACCTTTGTCGGGTCCTTGCCGGAAAATGCGCCGCCTCCATGGCTGCCATGGCCGCCGTAGGTATCGACGATGATCTTGCGCCCGGTGAGGCCGGTATCGCCCATGGGCCCGCCGACGACAAAGCGTCCGGTCGGGTTGATGTGATGCTTCACGCTGGCCGGATCGTAGAGTCCCTTCGGCATAACGGGCTTGATGACCTTTTCCATGATGTCGCGTTCGATCTGCTTGTTCGTGACATCGGGGCTGTGCTGGGTGGAGACGACGATGGTGTCGATGCGAACCGGTTTGCCGTTCTTATATTCGACCGTGACCTGGGATTTGCCGTCCGGGCGCACCCAGCCGAGAATTTTCTTTTTCCGCACTTCCGCCAGTCGCTTGGTCAGGCGATGGGCCAGGACGATCGGCATCGGCATCAATTCCGTGGTTTCATTGGTGGCGTAGCCGAACATCAGGCCCTGGTCGCCGGCGCCGCCGGAATCCACGCCCATGGCGATGTCGCTGGATTGCTGGTGAATGGCGGTCAGGACTGAGCAGGTGTGGGAATCGAATCCCCAGGACGCGTCGTTATAGCCGACATCCTTGATGACATCGCGGATAATATCAGGAATTTCGACGTAGGCTTTGGTGGAGATTTCTCCGGCAACGAAGGCGATTCCGGTGGTAAGGATGGTTTCGCAGGCGACGCGAGAATACTTATCTTTTGCTAGAATCGCATCCAGGATCCCGTCGGAAATCTGGTCGGCAATTTTGTCGGGGTGTCCTTCGGTCACTGATTCGGACGTAAATAGGTAATTGTTTCTCATTGCCCCCTCTAGATTCTGGTTGTCGAAATCCGTCCGTGGTATCGGCTCAGGTGTGCTGGTTGCCGGGTGACGGGTCCTTCTCGTATAACCGTCGAATTTTAACGGAGATGGCCATCTTTGTCTATCTCTTCCATAGGAAGGGGGATTCCTCTCCGCACTGGCCAGGCTTGCTTGACACTCAAGGAAACCCACTTGTAAGATGACCAAATTTTCGCGGACTTAGGAATACCTCAGCAATACACGCACCCCCGCAGCGACAACGCGAGGCGGAGACCGATCAGCGATGAAGCCCAGGGCTTCACGGGCATGGCAGGCGCTGAACCTTCTTCGCGCAAGGACGCGATCGTTGGGGGAGAAACATACATCCAACATGAATGGTCAATCTGATGCCGTTCCCACGGAACCAGCCGCTCCACGCCCGTCGACTCCCGGCTTAGGCTGGGACGAATTCTCTCGCGAGTTAGTCGACTTTTTTGCGTCGGTCAAGCTCGCGATTTTTCTCTTCCTCTTTATCGCCATTACCGCCACGATCGGGACTGTGATCCAGCAAGGTGAGCGGGCCGAGGTCTATATCCAGGAATACGGGGAGAACGCCTACCGGTGGTTTCTCCGGCTCGGGTTCACCGACGTCTATCACACCTGGTGGTTTACCAGCCTGCTCGGTCTCTTGTGCGTCAATTCCCTGACCTGCTTCTACAAGCGGTTCCCCTCCGTCTGGCGGTCGATGAAACAGGACAAGGTGGGCGTCACGATGGCGTTCATCAAGAACCTGAAGCAGCAGGCGGAGATTCCCGTCGAGAATACTAAGGAGTCCGTCGCCCAGAGCCTGGTGCAGCATTTCGTCTCGAAGGGCTATCGGGTCCTGGCCAAGAACGAGCCGGGCGAGGTCACGGTCTATGCGACCAAAGGCGTGATGGGGCGGGTCGGCGCCCATATGGCCCATCTCAGCGCGACGGTCATCGTGCTGGGCGGGCTGTTAGGCAGCTATTACGGATTCCAGGAATTCGGCGTCTGTCTCGAAGGCCAGACGTACCACATCCCCCGGGGCAACTTCGATCTGAAGGTCGACAAATTTTGGATCGACTATCACGAGAACGGCTCGGTCAAATCCTACAACAGCACATTGACGGTGTTGGAGGGCGGGCAGGCGAAGGCCACCAAGACCATTACCGTGAACGATCCGCTGGTCTACAACGGCATTTGGTTTTATCAATCCAGTTATGGTGATGCCTGGGATCAGGTGGAGGTCGCCCGCATCAACATCAAGGAGAAGGAAACCGACAAGGTCCTGAAGACGATCGACCTCGAATGGCAGAAGGAGCAGGCGCTGGCCGATCTCAAGCTGAAGCTCTCGATTACCGATTTCGTGGCGGACTTCGCCTTCAATTCCACCGAGAAAAAAGTCTATTCCAAGACCATCGAGCACGCCAATCCGGCGGTGAAGCTCGTCATCAACGAGGGGGATTCCGTGCAGGCGACCCCCTGGCTTTTCCAGCAGTTCCCGGACCTCTTTGAAATCAAGGATTCCAAGTACCAGTTCGAGTTGGTCGGGTATAAGCCGAGAAAGTTCACCGGATTGCAGATCGCCAAAAATCCGGGGATCAATGTTGTCTGGACCGGGTGCACGATGATTGTCGTGGGGATTACCCTCTCCTCATTCATCTTCCATCGGCGCATCTGGGCGAAGATCGTGCCTGCGCCGACCGGAGTCACGGTGCACATCGGCGGGACGACCCATAAGAGCCAGATCGATTTCAACAAGGAGTTCAGGAAGCTGACGGAGAAGATTCAAACGTTCAAGGCGTGAGCGAGTGGCGGCTGAGGCCCATGCTTGGGTATGATAGGCAGGCGCAGGCGGCTGCGCGGACGATAGACGGAGGACGTGATCATGATGCGATCGTTGTTCTTGTTCGATATGACCTTTTGGCTCTACCTGGCAGCGCTCGTGCTGTATATCGGCTATCTGTTTGCGCGCCGTCCGGCCATGGCGTTGGCCCCGGCCGGGCATCCCAGCGACGACTTCGACGAGCGCGACGGCGCCTGGGCGACTCAGCTCGGTCAGGTGGCCACGCTTGTGACGGTCTTTGGATGGATGGTGAATACCGGGGCGCTGCTGACCCGTGCCTTCGAGCGCATGGAACATTCAGGAACCTTCGCGCCCTGGTCGAATCAGTTCGAAGCGATGGCCTATGTTTCCTGGGCGATCATCCTCGGGTACGTGCTGCTGGAACTGCGCTACAAGATCAAGGCGATCGGGGCCTTTGTCGTCGGCATCGGGTTCATCGCGATGGGGGCCGCGTCGCTGCTGCCCTATCGGTATCAGACGGCCGAGCCGCTGGTCCCGGCCCTCAACAGCTACTGGATTTACATTCATGTGTCGGTGACGTTAACGAGCTACGCGGCCTTTGCCATGGCCGGCGGGCTCGGGCTGATGTATCTTTTCAAGGAACGGGCGGAGAAACAAGGAAAGACGACCGGGTTCTATGCCGCATTTCCGGACCTCGAAACGATCGATGAGCTGGGCTACAAGGCCATCACCATCGGGTTTCCCCTGCTAGCCTTCGGGATTATTCTCGGCGCCATGTGGGCGAATTACGCCTGGGGCGGCTACTGGAGCTGGGATCCCAAGGAAACCTGGTCGCTGATCGTCTGGCTGATTTATGGCGCCTATATTCACGCGCGGATGACGCGCGGGTGGGAAGGCCGAAAAGCGGCGATCTATGCCGTATTTGGATTCTTGATGGTTATTTTCTGTTTCTGGGGCGTGAATTTCTTGCTCTCCGGCTTGCACGCCTACGCCTAGCGTCAAGCTGAAAATGGCTTCCAGCTGCGTTCTCAGTCATGTGAACGCCTCAACGTACTGGGAGTACGCCTCGGCCTTCACATGCTTTGCGGCCTTGCCGGAAGACCAATTTGAGCATGACGCAAGGTGTTAAGGAGGATTAGGTTTGGCTGATCAGGCAACTTCTTCTCAAACCGCTGCCCAAGAACGACCGAAGGGCGGTTCGCGTGCGGTGATTCTTATCGCCGGGGCGATTGTGCTGGCTGCCACCTTCGTTATCGTGTGGCTGCAAAGCTCCAAGTATGAGCCGCTCGTCGTCGGCAAGGAAGCGCCGGATTTTGCGCTCACCGATCTGAACGAAAAGCCCTACCGTCTGTCGGACTTTCGAGGGAAAGTCGTCTTCTTGAATTTCTGGGCCACCTGGTGCGCACCCTGCCGCGAAGAAATGCCTTCGATGGAGGTGCTCAATAAGAATTTCGAGAAAGACGGTCTCGTGATTCTGGCGGTGAGCATCGATCGCGTTACGACGGCCAAAGACATTCCTCCGTTTGTGAAGGGCCTCAATTTGACGTTTCCCGTGCTGCTTGATTCTTGGGGGAAGACGGACAAGCCCTATAAGCGGATGGGGGTGCCCGAGACCTTCATTATCGACCAGCAGGGCATCATTCGAGAAATTGTTATCGGACCGAAAGATTGGACGAGAGTTGACAATCTCAAGACGCTCACGACCTTGCTCAATGTCACGCCAAAGACGGCGCAAGGAAGCAGTGGGGCTGTACCGGGCTCCAATGGGGGCGGTCTATGAAACGGCTGCTGGCGATCATCGTTATTATCGGAACCAGCGCGCTGGAGTTTACGAGTCTATCGCTGGCCTCCGCGCTTGAATTGATCGGGGCGCGCCCGGAACCTATCGCCGAGCGCGGGATTGTGAAGGTGGGGGACGAAGCGCCGAACTTTCAATTGCGGGATCTCAACGGTAACGTCGTATCCCTCTCGCAGTTGCGGGGGAAGGTGGTGTTGCTGAACTTCTGGGCGACCTGGTGCGGACCCTGCCGGATCGAGATGCCGGCCATGGAGCAGTTGTACCGCAGTTATTCCCGCAAAGACTTTGAGATTCTCGCCGTCTCCACCGACGCGCAAGGGGCGGCGGTCACCAGGCCATTTCAGCAGGAAATGGGCTTCACGTTTCCCATTTTACATGATGCCGAGTATCGTGTCGGTTTGATGTACGGGGCGCGGACATTGCCGATGACGTTCATGGTGGACCGCAAGGGAATCGTCAGGCAGAAGGTGCCGGGAGCCAGAAATTGGGATGCTCCTGAGGCGCGCGAGCTGGTTCAGGCCATGCTGAAATTTTAACGATGCTGCAATCGATGCCACAGATTTCTCTCGTGGCCGCATTTTCGGCGGGACTGTTGTCGTTCGTCTCGCCCTGCGTGCTGCCCCTGGTGCCCTCCTACATTTCCTATATTACCGGCTTGTCGGTGGAGCAACTCACCGATGCCGGCGAGCGCAGCAAATTCAAGACCGCCATCGTGGTGAATGCGCTGCTGTTCATCGCAGGGTTCTCGTCCGTGTTCATCGCGTTCGGCGCGTCGGCCAGTTTTATCGGACAGATGCTGATCACGTACCAGGATCATATCCGCCGCATCGGCGGCATTATGATTATTGTGTTCGGTCTCTATCTGTTGGGCATCTTGAACCTGAACTTTTTGAAGATGGAGCACCGGTATCAGTTTCGCAATCGCCCTGCCGGGTATCTGGGATCGTTCCTGATCGGGGTGGCATTCGCGGCCGGATGGACGCCCTGTGTCGGGCCGGTACTGGGGACGATTCTGCTGTACGCCAGCACAACAGACTCTCTCCTGAACGGCATTGTGCTCCTGGCCTGCTACTCGCTTGGTCTCGGCCTGCCCTTGTTTATCACCGCCTTGGGTGTCGATCGCTTCCTGGCCTATTTTAAGGAAGTGCGGGCCTATCTCTGGGGCGTATCGACGGTGAGCGGGGTTTTCTTGATCGTGGTCGGCATCATGATCTACGCCAACTCGTTGACGCTCATCACGAGCTTCCTTGAGCAGCACGGGATCGGCTGGACCTTAGGACAATGAAGAGCTCTCGGCTCTTCACTGTCAACTCGTCAGGCAAGTCTTTCTGACACAGGTTTTTCCGCGCTCAGCAGGCAATTCTTCGCACTCGTTGCCAGCCGGTTAGCACCAGGCGCCGAGGCGGCAGGTTGTGAAGGCCTGACCGAGCGCGTTTGCCGAGGGGAGTCGCAGCCCGCCTAGTCCGGAAGCAGCATCGGAGGTATCGGGGAGCGAGTTCCCGTTTCCGGATGGGGCAGAGGGAGTGGCATTGAAGAGAGCCGGCGCGCCGGGGTCCTTGGCGGCTACCGTGCCAGATTTTGTTCCGCCGATCTTTGCCAGGAGTATGCGCCCTTCTTTGGCCACTTTGCTGTCGGGATATTTCTCAGCCAGCATGATCAGATAGTCGGCGGCCCAATCATCGGCGCCCATCTCATGATAGCTCATCGCCAGGAAGTAGAGGGCGTCGGGTGCAACCGGCTTGTCGGGATAGATCTTTAAAATCTGCTCGAATCGATGGGCGGCGGCGAGATAGGACTCGCGGCGATAATAGAACTGGCCGACAAGCAGATGGGTCTGGGCGAGCCAATCGTGACATTCCTGGATCTTTTGCTGCGCCTGGAGGTCATAACGGCTGCCGGGGAAATCCTTCCGCATGCGCTCCAATGCGGTGATCGCTTTCTGCAACGGTTCAGGGTCCCGATCGATGGACTTGGCCATCTTGAAGTGGGTTTCGCCGATTCGAAAAGCCGCATATGGCGCAAGGATGTGTGCTTTATGGAGATCGAGGAAGTGGTTATATTCCACCAGGGCTTCGGCGTATTCCTCCTTTTCGAAGAAGGCTTCGCCGCGCTTCATGATGACATTCGGGTCATAATTCTTCTCTGTCCCGAAGGCATCCCCCATAAAAATCTGCTCGTCCGTCCCCCCGATGGGCTTCTTAGCCGCAGTCTTTTCTTTCGAGGTGCTGGAACAGGCTGATATCATGAGAGAAATACAGATAACGCCCATCGCCAGCAGGCCTATGGAACGCCCGCTGTGTGAGCAGTGCCGAGGAGGGTGAGCTTGAGAGGATACCATCACTACGTAAGTTCATAGCAAGAGCTGCGGTGAAAAGCAATGCCGGAGGCTCATTGGTTGACCCGCCTCCAGATGCCCCCTATAATCCCGCCGCCATGAATAGTGTAGACGGTAGGGTCCGGTTTCGTGCCACTGGTTTAATTAGATGAAAAGTCTGAGAGTTATCGGCACCGGCAGCAGTCTTCCAGAACGGGTGGTGGGAAATAGTGAGGTGGCCGCCCCCCTGGGGATTTCTGCTGAACAGATCGAGCGTCTCACGGGGATTCGGGAGCGGCGCTGGGCGGCCGAGGGGCAGGCCTCTTCCGATCTCGCGCTCGATGCCAGCCGCAAGGCGCTGGATGCAGCCGGCTGCCAGGCGTCCTCGGTAGATGCGGTGATTCTCTCCACAACATCCCCTGACATGGCGTTCCCTTCGACCGCTTGTTTTGTCCAGCGGGGGCTTGGTTGCCGGGGAGTCGGCGCGTTTGATGTGTCTGCCTCCTGTTCCGGTTTTCTCTACGGGCTGTCGATGGCCGACGCCATGGTTCGAAGCGGGCAGGTTACGACCTGCCTGGTCGTGGCAGCCGAGGTGAAATCAAGATTCCTGGACCCGGCAGATGAAGCGACCGCGGTCTTATTCGGGGATGGGGCCGGTGCGGTAGTGGTACGGGGAGAGGATGATGGAACGGCGAAGCGCCGTGGTCTGCTGGGTATCCGGCTGCATGCGGATGGATCGAAGCATGACCTGATCCGTGTGCCTGCCGGTGGGTCGCGACGGCCTGCATCGGCAGAGACGGTGTTGAAGAATGAGCATGTGTTGCGGATGCGCGGAGCCTCGCTCTTTCGCATCGCGGTGCGCCGGGTCGAGCAGGCAGTGCAGGACATTCTGAAAGAATTCGGTATCGGGATCGAAGAGATCGGGCAGGTCGTGTTGCATCAGGCGAACGGGCGGATTCTGTCGCAGGTGGCGGGCCGGTTAGGGGTGCCTGCGGAACGGCTTACGTCGGTGATCGAGCGGTACGGCAACACCTCGTCCGCCTCCTTGCCGATCGCTATGGATGCCGCGGTGCGTGACGGCAAGATTGTCTCAGGCGATCTGGTGCTGCTGGGCAGCTTCGGGGGCGGCCTGACTTGGGCAACGGGCCTGGTACGATGGTAGCCGACGATGACGTATAGCCGGGTAATGCGTTCGTAACAATGTTCGCATATTTCGCATATACAGAGGGCGCCAGTTCACCTTTCAGGAGCGCGGATGGCCATGTTTAGTCTTATTCCTAAAGAAGAAGCCTTTTTCGAACTGTTCAAGAAGGCGGCCCACAACATGATCGAAGGGAGCCGCTTGCTTAAGGACATGGTGGAGCAATTTCACGATCCCGCCGCCATGGCTCGAAAGATCAAGGATGTCGAGCATGTGGGGGACGGCATTACCCACGACATTGCGACGCGCCTCAACCAGACCTTCATCACGCCGATCGATCGCGAGGACATTCACGACCTGGCCAGCGCGCTGGACGACATTCTCGATGCGGTTGAGGCCGTTGCCGACCGGTTCGTGATTTATAAAATCACCAAGCCGACGGAGTCGGCGATCCGGCTCGCGGATATTCTCTATCACGCCTCCGTGGCGGTCGGTGAGGCGGTCGATCGCGTCGGGATGTCGCATGCGCAGATCAACGAATGCAGCGTGCGGGTGAATAGTCTGGAGAATGAAGCCGACCGGGTGTCGCGCGATGCGATTTCCGGTTTGTTCGAAAAGGAAACCGACCCGATCGCCGTCATCAAGTGGAAGGAAATCTACGAAACCTTCGAGGCGGGAACCGATCGCTGCGAAGACGTGGCGAATATTCTTGAACGTATCGTGCTCAAGCACAACTAATTTGTGAGGTGGGCGAAGGGTGTGAGGCAAGGGGCGAGAGGCTGCCGGACTCATCTGGCGGTGCTCCTCGATTCAGGCCCCTCCCCTCGCCGCGCGCTTCTTACCACGAGCCTAAATTATGCCTGATCTGACCGGATTATTACTGTTGACTGTCGTGCTGGCGCTCTTGTTCGACTTTTCGAATGGATGGCACGACTGCGCCAATGCGGTGGCGACGGTGGTGTCTACCCGGGTGCTCAGTCCGCTCGCCGCGGTGATTCTGGCGGGCGTCCTGAATGTGGCGGGGGCGTTTTTCTCCACCGCGGTGGCGAAAATGATCGGCGGCGGGATTGTCTTTCATGAGGCGATCACCAGCGCCGTCGTGGCGGCGGCGTTGGCCGGCGCGATTCTCTGGAATCTGGTGACGCTGCTTCTGGGATTGCCGACCAGCTCGTCTCATGCGTTGATCGGGGGGCTCGTCGGTTCGGCGGTGGCCCATGGGGGCTGGGCGGTGGTGCAATTCAAAGGGCTGCGCGCGATTCTGGAGGCGATGGTGCTGTCGCCTCTGTTCGGGTTCGGGATCGGGTTTCTGGTCATGATCGCCATCAGCTGGATGTTCTTTCGTGTCCATCGGGGCGTCGCGACGAAGACGTTCAGCCGGCTCCAGCTGCTCTCGGCCAGCTTTATGGCCTTCAGCCATGGATCCAACGATGCGCAGAAGGCGATGGGGATTATCACGTTGGCGCTGGTCTCGTCCGGCCAGATCACGTCATCCGATGTGCCGACGTGGGTGATCGTGTCCTGCGCGTTGGCCATGGGGTTGGGCACGATGGTCGGCGGGTGGCGCATCATGCGCACCCTTGGGATGCGGATCGTAAAGCTGGAACCGGTGCATGGATTTGCGGCGGAGACGGGGGCGGCCAGCGTCCTGCTCTTCACCGCGCACTTCGGGCTGCCGGTCAGCACGACCCACACCATCACCTCGTCGATTCTGGGCGTTGGCGCCACCAGGCGCTTGTCGGCGGTGCGGTGGGGCGTGACGACCAAGATTCTCTCCGCCTGGCTCTTTACGCTCCCCGGCGCCGGGTTGCTGGGGGCGCTCGTCTACGGGCTGCTCACTTTCCTGAATTAAGCCGACCCGCGGGGTTTCCTGACCGGCAATCGGACGACGAAGCGGCTGCCTTGCGGCTGGTTGCCCTCGACCCACACCTGGCCTCCATGTCCCTCCACGATATGCTTCACAATGGCGAGGCCGAGTCCGGTTCCCCCTAATTCCCGCGAACGGGCCTTATCAACGCGGTAAAACCGCTCGAACACGCGCGGGCGGTCTTGTTCCGGGATGCCCATTCCCGTATCGGCGACGGTGAGCTCAATGGTGGGATTGAGCGACGTATCGGCCAGCTCCTGAGCGGCGACGGTGATGGTGCCTTTCTCGGGGGTGTACTTCACGGCATTGTCGAGCAGATTCGTTAAGACCTGCACGAGCCGGCCTTCGTCCCCGGCGATGGGGGGTAACCGGTCGCTGACGCGGGAGATGAGCTGATGGCCCTTCTTGTCGGCCATGGGTTTGATCATCGACAGGGTGCGCTCGATGAGATTGCGGAGATCCAGGGGTTCCTCCCTGAACGACACGCTGCCGGACTCGATTTTCGACAGCTCCAGGAGGTCTTCCAGAATGAGGTTCAACCGGTCGCTTTGCTTCAGAATGATGGAGAGAAAGTTGACGGCCGTTTCCGGGTCGTCCTTGCCGCCGTCCAAGAGCGCTTCAACGTAGCCTTTGATGGACGTGAGCGGCGTCCGCAGTTCATGCGAGACGTTCGCGACAAAGTCCTTCCTGATTTTTTCGAGCCGGCGCAGTTCGGTGATGTCGTGGAAGACGAGCACGGCGCAGGCTTCGTTCTCGCGTTCTCCTCCGGCGACGGAGGCTTCGATGTGCAGGCACCGGCCTGTGGGGGCCAGCACGATTTCATCTTCATGGTTCGCCCGAGTGCGAAGGATGGCGGCGACCAGATCGATCAATCGGCGATGGCGGAACACTTCCGCGCAGGGACGGCCCCGGGCTTCTGTCCGCGACACCCCGAACATCCGTTCGAGCGCCGGGTTCACTTGCAGGACATGACCCCGGTAGTCCAGCACCATGACGCCTTCGACCATGGAGGTCAGCATGGCAAGCAGTTGGGCGCGATCTTCGGAGAGTTCGTCGATTTTGGCGCGAAGCTGGTCCGTCATCCGATTGAGTGCGTCGCCGAGCTGTCCGACTTCGTCGCGGGAATGCGTCTTGATGCGGATCGTGGAATCCCCGGTGGCGAGCCGGCTGGCCACACCGGCCATATCGGAGAGCGGCTTCGTGATGCTGCGGGCCATCCAGACACTGAGGAGGACGGCCATGAGAAAGGCGGCGCCGAGGGCGATGGCGAGATTGCGCTGGAGCTTCGCGGTTTCCTGCTCGAGCATGGTCATCGGAAGCCCGAGGCGCAGAAAGACCGGCTTCCCCTCATGACGAGGGCCCATGGCGATCGCGCGATACATGGTGCGTTCGCCGGTGGTACGGCTGGCGCGAATGTCCTTGCCCTGTCCTGTGGCGAGCGCTTGCTGGATTTCCGGGCGGGACAGGTGCTTCTCCACCGCCGATAAGTCGGCGTCGGCGACGGCGCTGTCGGCGAGGACGGTGCCGTCCGCTGCGACGAGGGTGATACGGGCCGCGGATCTGGTTCCTAGGTCGCGGACAATCTCTTGGATCTGCCGGGGTAGAGGGGTGTCCGGCGGCGAGGGAAACACGGGTTTGAGCCCGTACTCCACCAGTTTGGTTCTGGCGTCGAGCATCTCGCTCAGCTGCGAGGCTTCTTGTTGTTCGAGTGCCTGGATGGCCAGCATGCCCGCCACGGCCAGTCCGCAGGTGACGGCCAGGAGACTACCGAGTGTGACTTTCCAGCGGATGGAGAGGGTCATGGTCGGCGTGATGAGTGATGGGTGATCGGTGATGAGAAAAAGACA
Organism: Nitrospira sp. NS4; assembly: GCF_049546785.1. NCBI lineage: Bacteria > Pseudomonadati > Nitrospirota > Nitrospiria > Nitrospirales > Nitrospiraceae > Nitrospira > Nitrospira sp. NS4. The sequence goes on from NZ_JBMWAN010000003.1 coordinate 433,501, forward strand.
GTCGACAAGAATTGCGGCCTGTTTCTGATCGTAGGGCCCCGCTCATCGCGCGTCACTGATCACCCCTCACAGGTCTTTCAGTTTGTAGCCCAGGGATTTCACCGACACGATGGCCTCATCCAAGAGGGGGAGTTTCTGCTTGAGCCGCCGGATATGAACATCGACTGTCCTGGTCGTGCCATAGTATTCATAACCCCAGACGGCATTCAGCAGGACTTCTCTTGTCAGGACTCGCCCGGGGTTTCGCAGAAGGTGTTCCAATAGTCCGAATTCCTTGGCCGTCAACGGAATTTCCTCTCCTTTGACGGTCAGTTCGTGACGAGTGAGGTCCATCACGAGGTCTCCGTAGACGTAGCGGGGCTGGCCTTGCTCGGGTTTTCGTTCGAGCCGCCGAAACAGGGCCTTCACCCGGGCGACAAGCGTTTTGGGGCTGAAGGGTTTGGTGACGTAGTCGTCAGCCCCGAGTTCCAGGCCGATGATGGTGTCCGACTCTTCCGCTTTGGCGGTGAGCATGATGATGGGGAGCATGGCTGTTTCCGGCGCCGATCGGAGCCGCTTGCAGACTTCAAGTCCGTCGATTTCCGGCAGCATCAGGTCGAGCACCACCAGATCCGGTTTTTCGGCTCGCACCTGCTTGAGCCCTTCCGACCCGGTCGATGCGGTGACGGTGCGATAGCCTTCTTTGTCGAGGTAGAGCTTGACGAGCTGGAGGATATCCTTCTCGTCCTCGACGATGAGGATTTTCTTGGCCGATGAGGTGCTCATGGTAGCGGCCCCAGCCTACGGAGGAGGGGGCAGGCTGTCAAGCCGTCTCCGTGCGGACAGACAGAGGGGCCGAGAGGGCAAATCTGTTGACGGCCTTGGACGATCTGACGTAAGGTGAACCGTCCAAATCGAGTCGCGGGGGCGGGCGACCCCTCCGCCAAGCGTGAAGGAGAACAGCCGATGCTGAAGATATATCTTGCGAATCCTCGGGGGTTTTGCGCAGGGGTTGATCGGGCGATTGATATCGTCGATCTCTCGCTCAAGAAGTACGGGGCGCCCATTTATGTCCGGCATGAAATTGTCCACAGCCGTCACGTGGTGAACTCGCTCCGGCAAAAAGGGGCGGTGTTTGTGGAGGAGTTGAGCGAAGTGCCCGAGGGGTCTGTGGTGATCTTCAGCGCCCATGGTGTGGCCAAGTCCGTCTGGGAGGAGGCCAATCAGCGTCGGTTGCACGTGATCGACGCGACCTGCCCGTTGGTCATCAAGGTTCATAACGAAGTGAACCGGGACTATACTCAGGGCTATGAATTGATCCTGATCGGCCACGCCGGCCACCCGGAAGTGATCGGCACGTTGGGGCAGATCCCCGACAAGTTCCATTTGGTGTCGTCGGTTGAGGATGTTGAAAAGCTCGAGGTGGATAACACCATCAACCTGTCCTATGTCACGCAGACAACGCTGAGCGTGGATGAGTGCCGCGACATTGTCGGCGCGCTCCACAAGCGGTTTCCGAGCATCAAAGGTCCGCATCAGGAAGACATCTGTTATGCGACGCAAAACCGTCAGAATGCGGTGAAGGAGTTGTCCCGGCTGGTCGATGTCATTCTGGTCATCGGCTCGCCGAACAGTTCCAATTCCAACCGCCTGCGCGAGTTGGGCGAGCAATGCGGGATTCCGTCCTACCTGATCGACTCGGCCAGTGACATCAACCCGGACTGGTTGAAGAACGCAAAGGCGGTCGGCATCGCCGCCGGCGCGTCTGCGCCTGAAGTCCTGGTCACGGAAGTGGTGGCCTTTCTGAGAAGCTCAGGTCCCTCTGAGCTGGAAGAGCTCACAGTGATCGAAGAAGACGTGGAATTCCTCCTGCCGAAAGAACTGGTCCAGATCGATTCTTCCAGCAAGCCCGCAGCCACCATTGCCGGCTAATCTGTAAATCCAGCAACGCCATATATCTAGTAGGGGGTCAACTGGCTCCCTACTACCAGCAGTATTTTGGTTTTGATTTCCTCGGTCCCCTATGTTACAAGGGCCGAGCGTTCGCGGGAGTCTTTTTCACTGGCTCAACGAAGGGTGAATCGATGTATCTGAAATCGCTGGACATGCTGGGTTTCAAGTCCTTTGCCGAGTCGAGGATCACGTTCCCCGAGGGGGTCACGGCGATTGTCGGACCCAATGGAAGCGGAAAGAGTAATGTCGTCGACGCCATTCTCTGGGTGCTCGGCGAGCAAAGCACCAAGACCCTGCGAAGCGAAAAAATGGAAGACGTAATTTTCAACGGGACCGAGGTGCGGAAACCGTTGGGGATGGCGGAGGTGTCGCTGATTATCGGCGGGCTCGATCAAACCGCGCTCAAGTTTGAGAGCGGGGCGGGATTGCCGAATCAGTTGACCGAGTTTCAAGAGTTGATGATTACCCGCCGCTTGTATCGCAACGGCGACAGCGAATATCTGATCAATAAGACCGCGTGCCGGCTCAAGGACATTCGCAGTGTGCTGATGGACACCAGGGCCGGCAGCAAAGGGCATACGGTCATTGCGCAGGGGCAGATCGATCAGATCCTGAACGCCTCGCCTCAAGATCGGCGTGAGTTGATCGAGGAAACAGCCGGAATTGTCCGTTACAAGAAGCAGAAGGCCGAGGCGCTTCGCAAGCTCGACGCCACGCAGCAGAATCTCCTCCGGGTGCGCGACATCATTGCCGAAGTGAAGAAGCAGCTGAATTCGCTCGAACGGCAGGCGCGCCAGGCCCGTACCTATCAGACGTTGCAGCAGGAAGCCCGGGGGGTGGAGATCGAATTGCTTACCCGAGAATTCAGAGCCTTGCGCAACGGGCTGCATGAGGTTGAAGCCGAGGTGGTGTCTCTCGATCAGCAGGAATCGGAAACGGCCGCTGAACAAGCGCGCTCGACGACCGATTTGGAGCAGTCCCGGCTGCAGGCGATTACGACCAGCGAAGCGATTGGCAAGATCCGTGAAGAATTGTCGGGGGTCGAGCATCAGCAGGCACAGGCATTGACGGCCGCCGAGGTCGCGCGGAATCGGAGCCAGCTGTTCGATCAGCAGCAACAACAGGAAGCCGGCGAACTGGAGGATTTGGCGCGGGCGCAGGGGGATCTGGCCCAGTCGCTCGGGGGTCTTGAGGCATCGCTGGCGGCGATCGAGCGGGAATTGGCGGAGCGGGAATCGACGTTTGCCGAACTTGATCGTGAGATGGAGCGGTTGCTGGAGCAGCGGGCTGCGGCCGTCGCGGAAGAAGAGCGCGGGCGTCTCGATATCCTGCAACTGGCCGTGCAGGTGGCGAACACCGAGCAGACGGCGGTGCAGTTGACGATTCGGATGAAGGAAGTGACGGAGCGGGGCGCTCGCCTCTCCGCGGAGCAGGACGAGTTGCAGGGGCAGCGGGCCACGGCCGTGACCCGGCATGAAGCGTTGCGCCAGGAGTATGGCGAAGCGGGTCGAATGGTCGTGAGCATTCGCGCTCAGCAGGAGGCGGTGCAAGGAGAATCCGCTCGAGTGGCGGAAGAGCTGCAGGCGCTTGATGTTCAGATTCTCCATCGATCGGAGGAACTGGCCGGAGTCGATTCGCGCCTCCAGGCTTTGCAGGGCGTGGTCCTTGAAGAAATGGGGTATGGACGGGCGGGAAGCGACGAGACCACCGCGCTGAAGTCGTGCGATGGAGTTCGCGATGCCATCGCTGAATGGCTGGTGATTCCACCTGGGATGGATCGCGCGGTGGAGTCGATCTTGGGCGAGCGGGTACACGGGTGGTTCGTCGATGAGCCCTCGGTCGCTCAGCGCGCCATCGGTTTTCTGCAGGAGAAAGCCCTTGGGCGCGGGACATTTATTCCCCAGCAGCCCCGCTGGGAGAGTGCAGGGATTGGAACCCGGTCATGGTGGTCCGCATTGGCGGGTCAGCCCGGCGTGGTCGGTCGCGCGGTGGACCTGGTTCAGACGGATGCGTCCCGGGTCGCGGCCAGGGATTGTCTCTTCGATCGCGTCGTCATTGTCGAGTCGCTGGAGCATGCCGTTCGTTTGTGGGGGCAACAACTCTGGACGGGGCAGGACGGACCCATCCTGGTGACGCTGGCGGGCGAAGTGATGGATGCCTCCGGCGTGATCAGCGGCGGGCATGTCGGCGACGGCCAGGGATTATTGGAACGGCGGCGGGAAGTGGTCAGTTTGGAAGCCAGGCGCGCCGAGTTCACGACCTTGTTGGAGCAAGAGAAGCAGCGCCGGATTGAGTTGCAGGCGTTGGCGCAGGAGCTTGGCCACCAGGCCAGACAGCTGGCCGACTCGTTGCGGGATACGGAGATGCAGGATCTCTCGCTGAGAAAAGACGAAGAAAAGTTGCGGCAATTTCTCGCCGATCTCGATGTGAAGCTAACGGGGATCGAGGCTGAGATTCAAAAAGGGCTTGCCGACCGGCAGCGGTTTGAAGAAGAGGCTCGTTCGGCCGAGGCTCAGCTGGAACAGGTGGCGAACGAAAAGGCGAATCGGGAAGCCGGCCTTCTCACGGTAAGGGAACGGCTGGCGGCCATCGATCAGGAAGGCCGTGCGTTCCAGGAACGGGTGACGGAAGCGCGCCTGCTGTCCGAGGGGCTGCGGGCGAAACGGGGACATGAGCAGGCGAACCGGACGCGCGTGATGCAGCAGCAGGTGGAAACCGAACAGCGCCGGCAGTCTCTGGCGGATCACCTTGAGGGGCTGGTTCAGGCCATTCAGGAAAACCGTGAAGAACAGGCCCGCCAGGAGGCATTGTGCCAGGAGTTTGGCCTTGTTGCCAGCCGCATCAAGGCGGATCTGGTCACGGCACAAGAACAGCAGGCGCAGGATGTGGCGTCGAGCCAGGCGCTTGAGGCGAGGCTGGATGAGATCCGTCGCAGGATGTCGTCGGTGCGGGATGCACGGATGGCCGTCGAAGTCAGGCGGGCTGAATTGCGAACCCAGCTGAGCACGGTCGAGAGCACCCTGTCCGGCACGTATCAGCTCGACCCCGCGACGCTGACCCGCGAGGTTCCGGCGAGCGCCGAGCCTTCGGAGTCGGGAGAGGACACGGTCCGGCCCAATCCGCTGGCCCAGTCGCCCGATGCCGAATTGAAAGAGCAGCTTCAGAAGTTGCGCGACCGCCTCGATCGGATGGGGCCGATCAATCTGGCGGCGATCAGCGAGCACCAGGAGTTGGATCAGCGCTATACCTTCCTCTCCACGCAGGAGCAGGACTTGTCCAATTCCATCAGCTCGCTGAAAGAAATCATTCAACGGATCAATCGCACGACGAAAGACATGTTTGCGATGACCTTCGCGGAGCTGCAACAGAAGTTTACCGAGGTCTTCGGTCAGTTCTTCCCCGGCGGGCGGGCTGAATTGCAGCTGGTCGAGGAGCCGGTGGGGGAAAACGGAGAAAGTGACGGGCGCCAGGAACCGGGCGTTGAAATTGTCGCCCAACCGCCAGGTAAGCGGCTCAAGAGCATTACGATGCTGTCCGGCGGAGAAAAGACTCTGACCGCCATGGCCCTCCTGTTCGCGAGTTTTTTGATCCGGCCGACACCGTTCTGCCTGCTGGACGAAATCGATGCGCCGCTCGATGAAGAAAACATCGGGCGCTTTACCAGTGTGTTGAGAACCATGGCGCAGAGCGCGCAGTTCCTTGTTATCACGCACAACAAGCGTACCATGTCGATCGCCGATTCCTTATTCGGGGTGACGATGGAGGAGCCGGGGGTGTCGAAAATCGTATCGGTGAGGCTCGGCGACTTGCAGCCGGCCTAAGCCGGTCGTAACGCGCGAATATTCAAGAGGACTTTCATCCTTCTTCATCCTCCTTCTCTTGACTCATCTAGAGGCGTCTGTTATAAGCCCAGCGATGGGCTGCTCGCCAAGCAGTGTGGTGCTGACGATGCCGTGAGTGTGCCGTGCACCCTTCCGTCTCTCCGTCCATCTCATAGGTTCACTAGAAATCGATGAAGCTTTTTCGCACACTGTTTTCCCGACTTTCTGACAGTTTCCTCGCCAATATTCCAGGGAAATTCACCCCGGCGGCAGAGCCTGCGACCGCGCCTCCGCTTCGGCTGGTTTCTGACAAGGCCGCATCCCTGTCCTCCGTCGATTCGGCATCGCGCCGGTCCCAGAGCCATGCGGTGAGTCAGCCGGACGCCATTGACGATGCGATCCGCCGAAGCCAGGCCTGGTTTCTCTCGAAGCAGGATCCCGTCGAGGGCTATTGGGTCGCGGAACTGGAGGCCGATACGACGCTGACTTCGGAGTATGTGATGCTCCGGCGGTTTCTCGATTGTGTGGATCCTGTCCGCCAGGAACAGGCCGTCCGGTACCTGAGGTCGATGCAGCTCCCGGATGGCGGCTGGCCGATTTACTATGGCGGACCGGCTGAAATCAGCGCATCGGTGAAGGCCTACTTTGCGCTCAAGTTAAGCGGAGTCCCGGCATCGGAGCCGTTCATGTTGCGGGCCCGCGACCGCATCCTCGCGATGGGCGGCGTGGTGCAGGCGAACGTCTTTACGAAAATCGCGCTGGCGTTGTTCGATCAGTATGACTGGGAAGGTGTCCCCCACATGCCGGTCGAACTCATGCTGCTGCCGAAGCGATTCTATTTTAGCATTTACGCGATCTCCTATTGGTCCCGCGCGGTGTTGATTCCCCTGCTGATCGTGTTTGCCCATCAACCGGTCTGCCGCATCCCGAATGAGCAGGGCATCGATGAGCTCTATACCGTTCCGCGGGCGCAAGTGCGTTTCTGGAAATATCCGCCCTTCAACAAGGATCAAGACTGGTTCACGCCGCATAACCTGTTCGTCATGCTGGACGTGGTACTGAAGCTCTATGACCGGATGCCGCTTATGTGGCTGCGTGAGAAAGCCCTCCATAAGGCGGCGACCTGGATGCTGGAGCATTTAAAAGGCAGCGGCGGACTGGGCGCGATCTACCCCGCGATGGCGAACTCGGTCATGGCGCTGCGCTGCCTGGGCTATGAGATGGACGATCCCCTGGTGCAGAAAGCCCTCCGGGAAATCGAGGAGCTTGAGGTGTATGAGACCGCGACGGTCGATGGCCAGCGGGTGTCCACGCTCCACCTGCAACCCTGTTTTTCGCCGATCTGGGACACGGCGCTGCTGACGAATGCGTTGATCGAGGCGGGCATGCCGCAGGATCATCCTGCGCTGGTCAAGGCCGGGGCCTATCTCATGTCCCGACAGACCAAGACGGTCGGCGACTGGACGATTTCCTCTTCTCATACCGAACCGGGCGGGTGGTACTTCCAGTTTGAAAACGAATTGTATCCGGACGTCGATGACTCCGCCGTGGTGCTGATGGCGTTGTCCAAGCTGAAGATGCCGCAGCCGGCCGAGCAGCGGGAATCGATTCGTCGGGGAATGCAGTGGGTTCTGGCGATGCAGAGTTCCGACGGGGGGTGGGGTGCGTACGACAAGGACAACAACCGCGTCGTCTTCAACTATATCCCGTTCGCCGATCATAAGGCGTTGTTAGATCCGAGTACGGCGGATCTCGCCGGGCGCTGTTTGGAAATGCTGGCGGCGCTGGGCTACGATCGGACTCATCCGGCCGTGCAACCCGCACTGGCGTTTTTGAAAAGAGATCAGGAAGAGGACGGCAGCTGGTTTGGCCGGTGGGGGGTCAATTACATCTATGGCACCTGGTCGGTTCTCGCCGGGCTCCGGGCGATCGGCGAAGACCTATCTGCCCCCTATATTCGCCGGGCCGTGTCCTGGCTGGAATCAAAGCAGAATCCCGATGGGGGCTGGGGAGAATCCTGCCTGTCCTATGCAGAGGCTGCGCATAGCGGGAAAGGGGAGAGCACGCCGTCGCAAACCGCCTGGGCGTTGATGGCCTTGATGTCGGCCGGCGTCACGGATTCGTTCAGCGTCGCGCGGGGGATCCAATTTCTCCTGCGACATCAACTCAAGGATGGATCATGGGAAGAAGTGGCCCACACCGGCACCGGTTTCCCGCGGGTCTTCTATCTCCGTTATCACTGGTACTGCCAATACTTCCCGTTATGGGCGCTCGCGATGTACCGCAACCTTCGATCCCGGGGCCGCATGCGGGCAGAAGAAGTCCGCCAGCAAGTGGAATCGGCCGGGTCCTATCGGTTTGATCGTTGACGGACACGCACCCTTCGTCCGCCCGTGCTCCCCTAGGTTCCGGCTCGACCCCATGCACGCGTATTGCCATCTTTGTTGCAACTGTCTGGGAGTTTGCCGCGGTGCGAGCCGCGTTGCCTGGCGGCAGGGCCGAGCGATGTCTCGGCAAGCCGGTGTATGTCGCCACGGTGGGTTCCGGGGAATGCTGGGTGGTGCAAACCGGTGTGGGGTTAAAGAAGGCCGGCGCAAGCGCGCGCGCGTTGTTTCAGAAGCAGACATTTGCGCTGAGCCTTTCGGCCGGGTTTGCCTGCGCCTTGACGGCCGCGGAGATCGGCGATGTCCTGACGGGGACGGAAGTGGCCGTCGTCGATGCCGGAAGCCCTGGGCCGCTGGAGTATTGTGATGTCGCGGGGCCGTCACGGGACCGTTTCTATGCAGTCCTGGGCGGGATCCGTCCGGCCTTCCGCTGTATCACCGGCCGATTTGTTTCAATCGACCGCATTGTGGGGCGGGCTTCCGACAAGGAGGCGTTGGCTCAACGCACCGGGGCTATCGGGCTGGATATGGAGAGTGCGGCGTTGGCGCGCGAATCCGCCGCAGTGCAGATTCCCTTTGTGATCGTGCGGACCGTATCGGATCTGCTCGAAGAGGATCTTCCTCTTGACTTCAATTTGTTTCTCAGGCCCACTGGGTGGCTCAAAGGGGTCGCTGCAGTATTGGCAAATCCCATGAGCCTGATGGGCCTGGCGAGGCTTCGACGACAAAGCGCGGCGGCCGCGCACAGTCTGACACGTGCGTTGGGCACCTCGATCGAGACGTTTTTCGCGGAGAGGCCGGATCTACACGGACAGACAATGCGATGACGATTCTGCGCTACATCGGACGACCGGTGCTGACATCTGTGCGGGAAATGGGCCGTATGCTCATCTTTCTGCTGTCCTCATTCGGCTGGCTCGCACGCCCGCCGCTGCGCCCGGCACAATTCGTCAAACAGTTGCACTTCATCGGCTATAAATCGACGTTTGTCGTCGTGCTGACGGCCGGGTTTACCGGCATGGTGCTGGCGCTGCAGGGCTATTACACGTTGCGGAAATTTGGCTCCGAAGGGTTGCTCGGATCTGCCGTGGCCTTGAGCATGATTCGCGAACTCGGGCCGGTGCTGGCCGCGCTCATGGTGACGGCTCGGGCCGGGTCGGCCATGACGGCCGAAATCGGCATCATGCGGATTACCGAGCAGATCGACGCGCTCGATACGATGGCCATCAATCCGCTTCAATATCTCATCGCTCCCAAGCTGGTCGCGGGCTTGATCGGGGTGCCGCTCTTGGTGGCGATTTTCGACGTCGTCGGGATTTATGGAGGCTACATCGTTGGTGTCGACCTGCTGGGAGTCAATGCGGGATCGTACTGGAACTCGATCGAGTCGGCGGTCGAGTGGAAAGATGTGTACGGCGGCATTCTCAAATCGATCAGCTTCGGCCTGATCGTCAGCTGGGTCTGTTGTTTCAAGGGGTTCTACACCCGCATGAGCGCCGAGGGCCTGGGAACGGCCACGACGGAAGCGGTTGTCCTGTCGTCCGTGCTGATTCTGGTGTGGGACTATTTCCTGACGTCGGTGTTGCTGTAATCATGCTGAGGCTGGTGGGCGTCAAGAAGCGGTTAGGCGGTCAGCCTGTCCTCCAGGGAGTGGACCTCACAATCCCTCCGGGGAAGCTGACAACCATTATCGGTCCCAGTGGAGAAGGAAAGAGCGTGTTGCTGAAGCATATGATCGGTTTGCTTCAGCCTGATGAGGGGCAGGTGTGGGTCGGCGATGTCGATATTTCCCATCTCCATGGCCAGCCGCTTAACGAAGTGCGCAAGCGGTTTGCGATGCTGTTTCAGGGCGCGGCCTTGTTCGATTCGATGACGGTGTTCGATAATGTGGCGTTCCCGTTGAGGGAAAAGCTGAGGATGAAGGGCCCCGAGGTGGCGGCACGGGTGAACGGCATGCTTGAGCAGGTGGGGCTGGCCGGAATGGGGCATAAGTTTCCAGCCGAACTCAGCGGAGGGATGAGGAAACGCGCCGGTCTGGCGCGCGCCCTCGTGATGCGTCCGGAGATTGTGTTGTTCGACGAACCGACGACGGGATTGGATCCGCTCATGGCCAGATCCATCCACGAGCTCATCACCAGCACCCAGCGGACTTTCGGATTTACCGCGGTGATGGTCAGTCACGAGATTCCCGAGATCTTCGGGATTTCGGATTATGTGGCGATGTTAAAGCGCGGGCGAATTGCAGCCATGGCCCCTGCCGCAGAATTCCAGCGGACGACCGATCCGGAGATCAGGGAATTCATCTCTGTCGGAGGAGCGGAGGCGGTGTCCGGCGTGTCAGCCGGTCTGTAGAAGGAGTCTGGCGATGGAAAGTACGAAGTTGGAATTGGTGGTCGGCGCCTTTGTGCTGGCGGGGATTGTGTGCCTGGGCTACCTCTCCATTAAGCTCGGCAAGCTTGAGGTCATCGGCGGGGACCTGTACGAGGTCGCGGCGCAATTCAATTCGGCGTCCGGCTTGAAGTCCGGGGCGACGATTGAGATTGCCGGGGTCGAGGTCGGACGGGTGCGGGGGATTACCCTCAAGGAAGATCGCGCCGTGGTCACGCTTGCCGTGGGAAACGGGGTGAAGCTGTATACGGACACCATCGCCTCGATCAAGACGCGGGGAATTATCGGCGAGAAGTATCTCTCGCTGTCGCCCGGTGGAGGCGGTGATCCGCTGAAGCCGGGGGATATCATTCGCGATACCGAGTCCGGTCTCGACTTGGAGGAATTGGTCAGCCAGTATGTGCACGGGAAAGTGAACTGATACTGCCTGTGACGTGTCGGGGGATCTGGTGAGGAGGGGCATGATCGGGGGGGGCGAATGATGAACATGCGAAGTGGACAGCCGGGCGGCAGAGGGATTCGGAGAGTGATGGTCGCGCTTTGTGCCGCAATGCTTTCTGTCGGATTGGGCATCGGTACCGCGGTGGCGGGGCCGCCGACGGATTCGATGAAGGTCACAATCGACGAAGTGCTCCGGATCGTGCAGGATAAGGAGTTGAAGCAGCCGGCAAAGGCGGAGGAGCGCCGCTCACGACTGGAGAAAGTGGTGGCCGACCGATTCGATTATCAGGAAATGTCCCGCCGGGCTCTGGGGGCTCCGTGGAATACGTTGTCGGATCAGGAGAAGCAGGAGTTTGTCACGCTCTTTCGAACGCTCCTGACCAATTCGTATGCGGAAAAAGTGGAGACCTATTCCGGCGAAGGGGTGCAATACCTCAATGAACGGACGGAAAAAGAATACGCGGAAGTGCGGACGAAAATCTTGTCCGGCAAGACCGAAATCCCGCTGGATTATCGTCTGGTGAATCGGGGCACCGAATGGCGGGTCTACGATGTGGTCGTTGACGGGGTGAGTTTGGTCAGCAACTATCGCGGGCAGTTCACGAAGATCATCCGTGCGTCGTCCTATTCCGATTTGGTCGATCAACTCCGCAAGAAATCCGATAAGCTCAAAGCCCCGTAACACCATCCAGGCAAAACGTTCATGTCGGCCCTGTCTCGCGTCCTCATTATCGTCGGGTGTCTGTGTGCAGGGGCGGGGGCCGCATGCCTTCCTCCCGCGCGGGCGGATACGCAGGTTTTCCCGGTTCCCGCCGTGTCCACGACACGCAACGACGGAAACGAGGCGGGTTTGATCATGCCGATCATGCTCACGGATCCGGACGGCGAACTGAAGTATTTGATGGCGCCGATGGTCATTCACAATTCGATTGTCGGGACGAGGGGGGTGTTTAATCTCTTCCGGTACGAGCCTGGCGGGCGTGAGACGCGTTTTATCGCATCCCTCACGGAGAAGATCGAGCGGAAAATCCTGTTTTCCTATACCGATCCCGCCTTCAGTAACGGGCGATACTTCCTGCAATTTGGCGGGACGTATTTTAAGAACGCGACCTCGCGGTTTTTCGGGATCGGGCAGGATTCTGTTGCAGCGGACGAAACCAACTATACGGCGCGAGAATATCGGGCCAACTGGCGGTTCGGGATCTATGTCAACGAAGTGACGCAGATTTCGGTGGGACAGCGGTTTCGCGATGTGCAGCTGCAGCCAGGGGCGACGGATCTGCCCTATACCGTCGAGCGGTTCGGTGATGTTCCAGGTGTCAACGGGGAATCCACCATCATCGGCCATCGGGCGAGTTTCCACTACGACACGCGCAACAATCTCGTGACGCCGACGGATGGCATGGCGGTGACGGCCTATGCGGAGTTAGGTCAGAACCTCAGGAACGGCGATCATCCGGTGTACTCACGCTATGAGCTTGAGGTGAAGCAGCTGTTCCCCAGCGAATCGAAGCGGGCGATACTGGTGGTTCGGGCGGACTTGCAGGCGACCATTGGCACCCAGGTGCCGTTTTTTGAGCAGAGTTCGTTGGGGGGGCAGAATAACCTGCGGGGGTTCGGCGTCGATCGCTTTATCGACAAACACCTGGTGGCGTTCAGCATCGAAGAGCGGATTCATATCGCCAGGATGAGAGTGGCCGGCGTGATGGCCGATTTCGAAGTGGCGCCGTTCATCGATTCGGGACAAGTGTTCGGGGACTTTAAAGACGTGAGCTTTAAGGATTACCGGTTTACGCCGGGTGCAGGGTTCCGGGGGATTGTGCGTCCGAATGTGGTCGGGCGTGTTGACTATGGCTATAGCCGCGAGGGCGGCGCGGTTTTCGCGGGGCTTGATTTCCCCTATTGATAGATGTGCCGGGTCGTGACCGAAGGCCTGGCGCGGGTGTCGCTGATCGGCGATCGTTGTGTCGCTGATGTGGTGTGCCGGAGGACATCGAATCGGGTCTCCGCTGAAGGCTTGGGCGTTCAGCCGTCCGCCACTGTCACCCGATTCATGAATAGAGAAACGTCTGGCGCCCGAAGGGGTGCCGTGGGGGAATCCGAAATGAGTCGTGCCTACGCGAAGAATCGCAGGAGTTCTGTGCTGCCGGAGGTTTCGGCTCTGTGGCGGTCGAAGGTCTCTGGGTGGAAAATTTCTCGATCGCAGCACAATGTGAGCATGTCTCTTCGCCGGGCTCTGGAAGAGGGACTCCTGTGCTCGATCGAGGCGTGCCCGAAGTGGTCGGGATTCAGTTATTGGCCCAAGCCCCATCTGTTTTGGGAGGTGCAGGGCGGTGAGAACGTGGGCTTCATTGCCGGTAGTGCAGGCGACTGTACCCTGTCAACGCCGGTCACCTATCATTTCATTTCGGGTCTAGAGTATGGGAGGGAATACAAAATGATGATTGAGCCCGAAGTGCTTGACATGAATGCCACTGTATGTGAGACTGAAATTTAAAGTGGTTGATCTGCGCAAATACCCTGGCAGTCCCTCTCTGAACAGTGTTCTGTTGAAACCAATCCAGCACGTGAGATAAGGGAGACGCTTCTATGTCGATCTTGAAGACTATCCAGAGCCCGGACGATCTCAAGCGGTTGTCGCCCAGTGAGTTTCCCGCCTTGTGCGAGGAAATCCGGGAGCAGATCATCACCACCGTGTCGACTGTCGGAGGGCATCTCGCCTCGAATCTGGGCGTCGTCGAGCTCACTGTGGCATTGCACTACCTCCTCAAAACACCCACAGACAAGATCGTGTGGGACACCAGCAATCAGGCGTACACACATAAGCTCCTTACCGCGCGCCGTGAACAGTTCCATACCTTGCGTCAGTACGGGGGACTCAGCGGCTTCACCAAACGCGAAGAGAGCGAATACGATACGTTTAACGCCGGTCACGCGGGAACGGGCGTGTCGGCCGCATTCGGCATGGTCGCAGCCAGGGAGCAGTTGGGACAGAAGCATAAGGTAGTCTGCCTCGTTGGCGACGGAGCGATGACCGCCGGTATGACGCTCGAAGGTCTGCATCATGCCGGGGGCATGGGGAAAGATTTCCTGGTGATTTTGAACGACAACCAGATGTCGATTTCCAAAAATGTCGGGGCGATTTCTGCCTATCTCAGCCGGACCATTACCGGAGAGTTTTACGGAAAGGTGCGTGAAGAGACTGGGCACTTGCTGGCGAAAATCCCGCATATCGGCCCGGACATGCAGAAACTGGCGCGGCGCGCAGAGGAACTCGCCAAGGGAGCGATTCTTCCGGGATTGCTGTTTGAAGAATTGGGCTTCCAATACAGTGGACCTATCGACGGCCACAATTTCGAGCATCTGCTCCCCACGCTGGAAAACGTGCTCAAGATGAAGGGGCCGGTGCTGCTGCACGTGATCACGAAGAAGGGGCTTGGTTATGAGCCGGCCATGAAGAATCCCGTGTGGTTCCATGCCTGCCCCCCCTTCGTGCGTGAGACCGGCGTGCCGGCGAAGAAGGCCGTCCGCCCGTCCTATACCCAAATTGCCATGGAGTCGCTCACGAAGCTGGCGCGTGAAGATAAGCGGGTGGTGGCGATTACCGCGGCCATGTGCGAAGGGACCGGCCTTACGGCGTTTGAAAAGGAATTTCCTGATCGCCTCTACGATGTCGGGATTGCCGAGCAGCATGCGGTGACCTTTGCCGCAGGGCTTGCGACCCAAGGATTGAAGCCCGTCGTCGCCATGTATTCCACATTCCTGCAGCGGGCCTATGACCAGGTGGTGCATGACGTCGCCACGCAGAATCTGCCGGTCGTGTTCTGCATCGACCGCGGCGGGCTGGTGGCGGAGGACGGCACCACGCACCATGGCGCGTTCGATTACGCGTTCCTGCGCCATGCTCCGAACATGACGGTGATGGCTCCGAAGGACGAAAACGAATTGCAGCATATGATGAAGACCTGTCTGCAGCATGAGGGACCGGTGTCCCTCCGCTATCCGCGGGGAGTCAGTCTCGGGGTGCAGATTGATGCGGCGCCCGCAGCGCTCCCGGTCGGGAAGGGCGAGTTGATGAAGGATGGTTCGGAAGTCGCGATCATCGCCATCGGTGTCTCGGTATGGCAGGCCATGCAGGCGGCCGAGCGGTTGACTCAGGAAGGCGTATCGACAGCTGTGGTCAACGCCCGGTTCGTGAAGCCGCTGGATCACGAGTTGATTGCGGACGTGGCCAAGCGAGTCCGGTATGTGGTGACCGTGGAAGAGGGCTGCAAGATGGGCGGCTTCGGTTCGGCGGTCTTGGAGTCGTTGTCCGATGCCGGGATTACCGATGTGACGACGAAGGTGCTCGGGTTGCCGGATTGGTATATTGAGCAGGGGCCGCAGGATTTGCTGCGTGAGCGGTACGGCCTGACCGCCGAGGGGATTTATCAAAGCGTGAAAGAACTCATCGGGAAGACTCCGGTTGCGAATCGGGAGCGGTTCAGCGTCGGGTCCGTGATGGACCATCTCCCGCACGGAGATGAACAGGGGAGCTAGGCGGGCTCGGACGATGCACATTTCAAGGCGGAAAACCCGGCAGATTACGGTGGGCACGGTAAAGGTGGGCGGCGATGCGCCGGTCTCCGTGCAGTCGATGTGTTCGACTGACACGCGCGATGTCGCGGCGACGGTCGAACAGATCCGTCAACTGGAAACCGCCGGGTGTGAAATCATTCGTGTCGCGGTGCCTGACGAAGAGGCCGCGAAGGCCCTGCCCAAGATTAAAGCGGCGATGACGGTCCCGCTGATTGCCGACATCCACTTCGATCACCGGCTCGCGCTTCAGGCGGCGCAGGTGGTGGATTGTGTGCGCATCAATCCGGGGAACATTGGCGCCTGGTGGAAGGTCGAGGAAGTCATCAAGGCCGTCAATGAGCGCGGGATTCCCTTGCGCGTGGGCGTGAACGGCGGCTCCCTGGAACGACACGTGCTCGAAAAGTATGGTTGGCCTTCACCCGAGGCGCTGACCGAATCGGCCTTAAGCGCGGTTCATGCGCTGGAGGATGTCGGCTTCACCAACATGAAGGTGTCGCTCAAAGCCTCGGATGTGCATCACGCGATTGATGCCTATTGGCTGTTTGCCCACCAGTCCGACTATCCGTTGCATATCGGGATTACCGAAGCCGGTACAGCGATGACCGGAGCCGTGAAGTCTTCCATTGGACTCGGCTACCTCTTGTCCCAGGGTATCGGGGATACGCTGCGCGTCTCCCTTGCTGCCGATCCGGTGGAAGAGGTGAAGGTCGGTTTTGAGATATTGAAATCGCTGGAGCTACGCCATCGGGGCATCAATGTGATTGCGTGTCCGACCTGCGGGCGGGTTGAAATCGATGTAGTCCGGATGGCGAACGAATTGGAAAAGAAGCTGGGGCACATCAAGACCCCGCTCAACGTGTCTGTGCTGGGCTGCGTCGTGAATGGCATCGGCGAAGGGAAAGAAGCCGATATCGGCATCGCCGGCGGAGAGGGGAAGGGCATCCTCTTCAAAAAAGGGAAGCTGGTCAGAAAAGTGCCGATGGAAGAATTGATGGATACCCTCATTCAAGAGGTTGAGCAGCTCGCCAAAGAAAAAGAAGCGGAAGGCAACGGAGCGGCCGTTGCCCACAACGATGGTGAGTGGGAACCTCTCGTGCCTGAATCAGGCCAGCGCTCGACGCTCGGGAAAGAAATTCCTGTCCTCTCAAATAAACAGTAAGTTTTTCCTCCCGCCCCTAGCCTCTTGCCCCTTGCCCGGACTATAATGCCCCCTTCGCGAGGCGCCGTACCCAAGTGGTAAGGGAGCAGTCTGCAAAACTGCGATGCAGCGGTTCGAACCCGCTCGGCGCCTCCAAACGGAACTCGCTCGACCAGGAGCCTGGAGGATGGTTTCCGGCAAGAGGGGCACGCATTCAGTGGACGTCTTTTTCGATTGGTCCGCCGACTCAGCATCGTTGCCTCGCCGAACTTCGAGGATCATCAACGAGGCGCCGTTTTTCAGGTCATGGAAAATTGACGGGGTCTGGGGTAGATGTTAAAATCTGCCGAAGTTTCTATTGCTTCCATCTCCGGCTATTCTAAATAGCCGTTCACGATACAATTTCATCGGAAGGAGAGAGGGATGGCCGTACCGCTTTCCCAGATGTATACAGTGTCGAAGTATGTGCTCACCCAGAAATTCAGGGGGGTGAAGCGCTATCCGCTTGTGTTGATGTTGGAACCGCTGTTCCGCTGCAATTTGGCCTGTGCCGGTTGCGGCAAGATCCAATACCCGGATCATGTCCTCGACAAGCATCTGACGCCCGAGCAGTGCTGGGCTGCGGCGGAGGAGTGTGGCGCGCCGATCGTCAGCATTCCTGGCGGCGAGCCGCTGATCCATCCGCAGATGGCCAAGATCGTTGGCGGGCTGGTCGCGCAAAAGCGGTATGTTTATCTTTGCACCAATGCGATTTTGATGGAGCGCAAGCTCGATGAATACAGGCCGTCCCAGTTTCTGACGTTCAGCGTTCATATGGACGGATTGCGCGACGAGCACGATCTGGCTGTCTGCCGCGACGGGGTTTATGATGTGGCGGTCAAGGCGATCAAGGCGGCGCTGAAGCGCGGACATCGTGTGACGACCAATACGACATTGTTTGATGACGCGAATCCGGAGCGTGTAAGAAAGTTTTTTGATGAAATGATGGCCCTGGGCGTCGAGGGAATGATGATCTCGCCCGGCTACAGCTATCAGAAGGCCCCGGACCAGCAGCATTTTTTAAAGCGTGAGCGCACGCGGGAATTGTTCTCGCGCATTCTGGGCCGCCCCAAGCGCGGCTGGCAATTCAATCAGTCTCCGCTGTTTCTTGATTTCCTGATGGGGCGTCGCGAGTATCAGTGCACACCCTGGGGAAACCCGACCTATAACGTGTTCGGCTGGCAAAAGCCCTGCTACCTGCTGCAGGAGGGCTATACGAAAACCTTCCGCGAGTTGATGGAACTCACCGAGTGGGACAACTACGGGACGGGCCGCAATGAAAAGTGCGCGGACTGCATGGTCCATTGCGGATATGAGGCGTCGGCTGTCGAGGATACGTTTGGTACGGTGTCGGGGTTCAGCCGGACTGTAAAACTGACACTCCTGCCGACGAGCCGCTAGGCGCACCGGCGATATACTCATGACGGACACCAAGACTCACAGCGGATCTATCGGCTCGGGTCCTCTGCAGGGGCGCCGGTTCAGCCCCCAATCATTCAATGAAACGGTTGAAGCGATCGAGTTAGCGTTCGACTATCGCGGGGATGTGACGGTTGGCCTCAAGTCCGGCGAGCAGGTCGGCGGCTATCTGTACAATCGTGAGTTGAAGGGGGCTGATTCCAGCTTCGACCTCTTTCCCGCGGACAGCGCCGAGAGCCGGCGAATTCGCTATGATGAAGTCGCAATGGTGGCATTTTCAGGCGAGGATACGGCATCGGGTAAGTCGTGGGAAAATTGGGTGGCCAAAAAAGAGTCTGAGCGCAAGGCCGAAGCGGACCGAGTTGCAGCCGACGCGAAAGCGCGTGGCTACCTGTAGCGGTCAATCTATCGCTCTTCTCTCCTCCTGCAGTTCAAATATTTCCCGCCGGGCGCGTTCACCTTTCTCGAAGATTCCACGTGCATGCTGTGCAGGCGGTCCTGCCTGAAATTCTGTTTCCCCACGTGGGATTCCACGTGTCCTGTAATTGACAAAGGATAGGGGCTATGTTAGAAGAGTCGGCCTTAAAATCGGCTGATGGCGCATGCGGGAACGCACTGCGCCGCAGCAGGGTCGGTTCGTTCGACGCAATGAGGGGATTGGCGCAGACGAGTGGATTGGAAGCAGATCAGGCAGTCCGGCTCTCGGTGGAATTTCACTGCCGCATTAGTCGGTATCGGTGCCTTCCTGATTCAGCCTGCCATTCTCTATGCGACTCATGAAGCGGACCATCGATTTACAGTCGAAGGATTTGTGTGCGGGGCCGACGGGAAGCCGAGTGCGAATATAGAGGTTCTTGTTAAGGATACGAGAATCTCCTACGGGCAGACCGTTACGACGGGAGAAGACGGGTACTACAAAGCTGCGTTTCACCTGCATAACGATAATTTAGGTGATCCGCTTCTTGTCGAAGCCCGGGGAGAGCAGCAGAATCTCAAGGTTCAGTTCGATCCCAAGGACCTTGAGGCCGAGCGAAAAGTTCAGGTCAATTTCGGGTCGGGATGCGTGCATGATCGAGCTGCCCCTCCGGCCTGGTTGCTGATCGGGTTGGGGCTGTCGGCCGCGGCGGCCGGTCTCTTTGTCGGGCTGAAAGTGATGAAGTCCAGGAGAAAAAAAGCGGCTCAGCGGGAGAGCGGACCGGGGAGGCGGAGAAAATAGGCTGACGGTTCGTATGGGCCCGTCGATGTTGAGTTCGGATCCGATGCTGGTCAGGTAAGGATGTGCATGGCTGGGATGCATTGCGGTGAACGTATGTTGGCGCTTTTGTCGAGGGGGCGGTAATCCTCTGCGGGAGCGTCTTTTTTCTGTCTTTTTACTGCGCGTACGCGACATTGAAAAGAAGACGGGCTGATGGAAAGGAGTGGTGAATTGATATGAAGATGACATGGCACTTGATGTTGGCGCTGGGGATGGGGTTGGCGATCGCCGGTTGCGGCGGCGGCGAAGGCGGCGGTGAAGGTCCGGTTGTTCCTCCGCCCCCTGCTCCGGCTGAATATGCGGACAAGCATATGCCCGCTGGCTGGTGGACCGATGCGGCGAAGCTTGAGGAGGGCCGGAAGCTGTTCATCGGTGAGACCAATCCGGATGTCAACTGCGCCAGCTGTCACGGTAAAGACGGGAAGCCGGTCAAGGCGGGCGCGCGTGACTTCCGCGTCAGCGACCGCATGAAGTTGTATTCTGACTCGGTCTGGTTCTGGCGTATTTCCGAGGGCGTGCCCAACACCAAGATGAAGGCCTGGAAGAGCAAGCTGTCCGATGAGGACCGCTGGAAGCTGGTTTTGTTTGAGCGCAGCTTCGGATTGGCGGGCAAGGGCTGGGATGAAGGGAAGAAGGCGTGGGTCGATGCGGCCAGCGTGGCGGCGGCACCTGCAGCCCCGGAAGCCGGAAAGTAAGTAGGGATTAATCTAGTTAGGAGGAGCGGCGAGGCATCATGAAAACATGGCAGCGCAGTCTCATGGTTCTCTTTGCGCTTCTGGCGCTGTTCGGCGGGGCGGCCTATGCGCAGGCACCGGGTACGCCTTCGGTTGAATTTCCCTACACGGGGAATCGGACGGCAGTCTGGATCGTCGCTCAGCTCCATATCCTTTTTGCGGGTTTCATTCTCGGGGCCCCGATCTTTGTCGTGATCTCGGAGTGGCTGGGGTATCGCAAGCAGGACCCTCGCTATGATCGGCTGGCAAAGGAAGTGACCAAGGTCACCGTCATCCTGTACAGCATGACGGCGCTGACCGGCGGCCTTTTCATTTTCGTGCTGCTGGCCACCTATCCACAGTTTACGACCTGGCTGATCAATCACTTCTTCATGGTCTTCGCCGTCATCTACCCCTTGCTGTTCATCGGCGAAACCATCGTCCTCTACATGTATTTCTATACGTGGGATGCCTGGAAGGGTAATAAGAAGGCCCGCCATATTGCCTTGGGCGTGCTATTGAACTTGATCGGTTCGATCACCTTGTTTGTCATCGACGGTCCGACGTCGTTCATGAATACCCCAGTCAAGGCCGAGGGTGTGTCGCCTGCTGAATTCCTGGCGACGGCTACGATCTGGGACAAGATGTTCAATTACAGCTGGATGCCGCTCAACCTGCACCGGCTGGTTGGAAATGTAACCTTCGGCGGATTCGTGGCTGGGTTGATCGCGGCGTACATGTATATGGGGGCCACCAAGGACGAAGAGCGCTCCTATTATGATTGGATGGGGTTTGTCGGAAACATGATCGGGGTCGGCGCCCTGCTCTTCCTCCCGTTCATGGGTTATCTGCTGGCCTACGAACTCTGCGACTACGATGCGTCGATCTGCCCCTACATGATGGCCGACCAGCTTTCGATGTTCTTCGAAATGCAGGGCGCGATGATCGGGCTGATCTTCCTGGCCAGTAATTATTACATCTGGCTGAGCATGAAGCGGATCGAGGGGGTCGAAAAGGTTCGTATGACCATCCTTGCGCCGATCGTGATGGTGGCCCTGCCGATCGTCATGACCAAGGTGCTCACCGATTATCCGGCGCCCGATCCCAAGTCGCTCATGTTCCTTTTGCCGATGCTGCTGGCGCCGGCGGTTCTCGGTCGTTTCATTCCGATCACTGTTTCTTCCAGGACCGTCATCAAGATCGGTTTCTTGATGGTCGTCGTGGGGAATGCGATCTGGATGACGCCGCATGGATTTGTTCCGACCGGCGCGAAGCTGGTCGCCGAGCTCGAACTCCCGTCCGACTGGAACTTCCTGGCCCTGATGCCGGCGAAAAATTCCGCCGCCTTTACGCTGGTGTTTGTGACGGTCGTGAACTACATCATCTACAACCGTGCGGTCACGCAAGGCACCATCGTCTGGGGGAAGATCGATTACGCCTCCCAGTTTGTGTTGATCTTCCTGGCCTTCAGCGCGATCTGGACCATGGGTCTGATGGGGGCGGTTCGCTCGCTCCTCCGGAAGTACTTCCATACGTATAACCTGCTGCCGGACTTCACGGCGGAATCCTTTACTCCGACGCTGGCCTATTCGGCCTGGTGGATCACGGGAATCACCGTCGTGTTCTATGCGGTCGTCAGTTTTGCGATCGTCGTCACGTTGCGCGCCTCCCATCCGAAAGATCATGCGCACGAGGGCGAGCCTGTTCCGGCGGGGGCAAAGTAGGGCTTCAATTATTCCTGCTGCATTCATAGGGATCTAGTACGAGGAGCACTATGGGCAAGGCAATCGTCAAGATTATCGTCGGATTAGTGATCGGCGCCGGGCTGTGGGTGGCGACGATGGCGTTTGATTTTCCACCCGTGTTCCGATGGCTGTTCTTCGGATATGCCGCTCTCGGCACTGTTGTGTTCTTGATCCTGGATGCGCCGACGATGAAGGTCATGAGCGGCGGCAAGGCGCTCGTCTCCCTTCTCGTGTTCTACGCCATTCTCTGTACGGTCTATATCTCCGGCGCCTCGCTCTGGCCGCAATATGATCCGGAAGACGAGAAGGGGAAAATCGCCAAGCTTCTGAAGGGGAAGCCGAATCTTCTGGATCCCTGGAAGGCCGAGGAAGTGATTGCCAGGGCAAAAGAGCTTGATCAGAAGGCGAAGGAGTTGACCGAGCGCATTAAAGCGCTCGGCGCGGCTCAAGCTCCGGCCGGTCAGGACGCCGGTGGGCCCGGGGCGCCTCCTGCCACGACGGGAGCTGCTGGCGGGGATTTCTTGAAGCTCGGGGAAGAGCAATGGCAGCTGCAGGAGTGCTACAACTGCCACAAGCTCAAGGGCGAGGGCGGCAAGAAGCGCGGTCCTGAGCTCGATAACATCGGCACCTTGCTGCCGCAGGACGAAATCGCGAGAAAGATTCTTGATCCCAAGTCTTATAAGGCCGAAGGCTTCGATGCCGAGTACGAAAAGGGCAAGATGCCTGACAAGTACAAGGATCTCATGGAGCCGAAGGATGTGCAGGCGCTGGCGGCGTGGCTTGCAACGTTCAAGAACACGTCCGTGAACACACCTAAACCCATCAAGATGAAGTAATGATGCAGCCGAAGCTGAAATCCAAGGTCCGTGCAACGGACCGTGAAATCGGAGAAGTGACGCGAGTCATCGTCGATCCGCTCTCGCACGAGATCAGCCATATCGTGGTCTCGATGAACGGCAGCGGAGAGCGTCAGGTGGCGATGACCTTTGTGCAGTCGGTCACCGACGGGCTCGTCGAGCTTCGCGCTGCGGCTGGCGACATTCTGGACCTGCCGCCGTTCAAGCGCGATGAATACGTCACCACGCACGAAGTCGAAATCGCGCATCTCGAAGAGAAAGTGCACGTGACTCCCGGAGAGGTGCTCGTCCCGTTCCCGGAGTTGGAGAAGAGCGTCAAGCGTCGCACCTTCTTCATGAATTTTACCCATGTCATCGGGTTCCTGATCGGTCTTCCGATCGCGTTCCCCGTCCTGCGCTATCTGATGAAGCCGATGTATTCCCCCTTCGACAATGGATGGCTGAAGGTCGGCAATGTCAGCAAGATCAAGCAGGACGATATCGGCTTCCAGTTCAAGTATAAGCGCAAGGTCAAGGAAGCCTACATGCCGGAGTCTGAAATCGAGAAGAACGTGTGGATTCTTAAGGCCACACCGGCGGTCCTGGACAAGGTCTATCAGGGCAAGGACCTGGAGTTTAAGGACGCCTCCGGCAAGGCGGTCTGGACGAACAAGAAGGACATGCCCTACGTCGCGTTTTCGGGGAAGTGCCCTCACTTAGGCTGTGGGTATAAGTGGCGTCAACATAAGGTTCTCGGCCAGGTGTTCCTCTGCCCCTGCCATTTGAGCATCTACGACGCTTCCGGGAAAGTGCTCGATGGGCCGGCTCCCAGGCCGCTCGACTCCCTGCCGATCAGGGTGTCGGCCACGGGAGAGGTGGAAATCATCGACATGGAATTCAAGGCCGGCACTAAAACTCAAATTCGGATCATCTGAGCATGATGGAACAGACACCGCCTTCAGCGACAGGGCTCACCGCACTTGAAAAGGTCATCGCGTTTGTCGATGAGCGGGTTGGTCTTAAGACCATCCAGGCGAAGATGCTCAATGAGCCGGTCCCCGGGGGATCCCGATGGGCCTATGTGTTCGGCTCGATTCTTCTGTTCATCTTCATTATGCAGGCCGTCACCGGCATTTTGTTGATGTTCTATTATGTGCCGACCGCCGACCACGCCTTTGCCAGCACCCAGTACATCATCCATGAGGTCGATTACGGGTGGTTCCTGCTGAGTTACCATTTCTGGGGATCGACGGCGATGGTCGTGTGCGTGTTCGCGCACATGTCCCAGGTCTTTCTCTGGGGGGCATACAAGAGCCCTCGCGAGTTGATCTGGCTTGTTGGTCTGGCTCTCTTCGGCCTGGTCATGGGCTTCGGGTTTACCGGGTATCTGCTGCCGTGGGACCAGCGGGCTTATTGGGCGACAACCGTCGGTGTCGAAATCATGGACAAGACGCCGGTCATCGGGGACTTCATGGCGCGATTCCTCAAGGGGGGCGCCACGCCGGGCCAGATGACCTTGAGCCGTTTCTTCGTGATTCACGTCATGATTCTCCCTGCGGCTCTGATGGGGCTCGCAGGACTCCACATTTTCCTGTTCAGAGCCGCGGGCCCGGCCGGTCCGTTCCGGGGGACGCCGGAGGAAATCAAGGCGAAAACCGACTACTTTTTCCCGCGGCAAATTTGGAAAGACATCGTGGGCATGGTGACCGTGTTCCTCACCATTTGCGCCCTGGCCTTCTGGGAGCCGGTTGTCCTTCTGGAGGAGGCCACCCCAGACCCCGGCGATTATCACCCTGAGCCGGAGTGGTATTTCCTGTTCCTCTTTCAATTGCTGCGTCTCAAGATGTTCGGCGGTGAGTTCGGCCAGTTCGTGGGCGCAATGGCGCTGCCAGGCGCATTCATGGCGCTCCTGGCCGCGTTGCCCTTTATCGACCGCGACCCCGAACGGAATATTTTCAAGCGTCCCATCGCCCTGATCGGGTGGATCGTGGTCATGGCGATGATTCTGCTGTTCACTGTGGCAGCTATTATCAACCGAGAATTTCTGGATTAAACGAGCGAGGCGAAAGCTCCGCGCCTCTGGTTACACTATGACCGATCGAGAATCATCGTCTCCATTGAAGCTGGGATTGAATGTTCTCTGGTCCGCGTTCTGGACCGGGTTCCCTCTCAAACTGGCGTTTGCCCTTCTCTTTCTAGCCCTGGGCATGATGCACTTCGAGGGGCGGATCGGTCTGGCCATGCTCATGTATCTCGCCAGTCCGGTGACCGTCTTCGCGATGCCGATCCTCAGCATGGCGTTCGAGCCGCACCTTGGAGAAGGGGTCGGAATTGCTCTGCTGTTCCTGCTCTGTATCCCCATTGATATTTGGGCAATGGGAGTCGTGTCCAGGACGGTCTTTCTTGAAAAGTTGCGGCTTGAGCCGCCCGATGGGCTTGGTCTTTCTCTCTGGATCAAGAGTGCGCTGGTCGGCGCAGTCTATATGCCGATTCTCTGGCTCGTTGTCGGGTTTGTGACCGAGACGTCGATCAGTCTGTCGCACGCGCTCTTTGAGACCGAAATGCTGAAGGCCGTTCCCGTCGCAGAAAAGATCGGGATCGAGTTGACTCTCTGGGGAAGCGTGTCCTTGGGAGTCCTGCTCGTCATGCTCCTCATCGGGGTCTCGCTGGTCGGACGTGTGATCCGGAGTGCCGCCAAAACCGCGCAACCAGCCGGAGAAAGCTACCAGGGGATCATCACCCGTTGGGATTTGATGCGGGTGCCGGCGGATCAGGGATTGATGCTGACGGCCATCACGCTGGTGGGCGTGGTGCTCTCGATGCTCTTCTGGTCGGCGCTGCCGGTCAGTACGCCACATCCCCACGAGTGCTGTAAAAAGCCGGAAGTTAAGGCGCAGGCTCCGTACAAGCCGGTCGATTCGCTGAATAAGAATGAAAAGGCGATCGGGATCCTGGCTGCCCAGGTTGAGTCGCTTGAGAAGCTCAAGGCGGAAGAAGAGGCAGCAGAGAAGGAAAAAGACAAGGATAAGGGAAAGGCCGTAAAGGCCAAGCCTGCCGATGCTAAAAATTCGGCGCCGGCTTCAGTGACACACTAAGACTGGGCGACGAAGAGGTGAGGGCCATGATACACCAGCGTGGAATAGTTCAACGGCTTGTTCGATCCGTGGCCGAGTCGCCGGCCGCGCTTGCCGCGATCGGCGCGACTTGCGGGCTGCTCAGTCTGCCGGACCTCAGCCTGGCGGCCGACGCCGGCGGGGGATCAGCGGCAGTCGCCTATCGGGACGTTCCCGGGATCGGAAGCCGGAATCTCGTCTGGATCATCGCGCAATTGCATCTCTTGCTTGCCGGCTTTGTGCTGGGTGTGCCAATTTTCGCCTGGCTCTGCGAAGTCGTCGGATGGAAGAGCGGAGAGAAGCGCTATGACAAGCTGGCCAAGGAATTCACGAAGCTCCTCAGCTCCGCCTATTCCACGACGGCGCTTTTCGGCGGGATCCTTTTATTTATCCTGATCGGGGCCTATCCCAAGCTGATGGCCTATCTCAGCGATATCTTCTTTCCCTCTTTCATGGTCTATTGCGCGCTCTTCCTGCTCGAGACGGCCACCCTCTATATGTATTGGTACGGGTGGGATGCGATGTCCGAGGGACGGAGCAAAGTCTTTCACATCTTCCTGGGCTTCATGCTCAATGTCTTCGCGTTCTTCATCATGATTATCCCGAACTCCTGGGCCACCTTCCAGGCCAGTCCCGTCGTCATTGCCGAAGGGTCTGATATGGCCAGAGCCTGGGCGGCCACATGGAATCCGACCTGGTGGCCGGTGAATATTCACCGGCTGATCGCCAACGTCGTGCTCGGCGGATATATTTGCGGCGCCTATGCCGGCATCCGTTATTTGTCCGCCAAGGGCCCTGAAGAGCGCGAGCATTATGATTGGATGGGCTACGTCGGCAACTTCATCGGCGTGTTCGGTCTCCTTCCTCTGCCGTTTGCCGGCTATTGGTTGATGCGCGAGATCTACCAGTATAACCAGCAGATGGGCATCACCTTGATGGGCGGATTCCTCTCGTGGCTCTTTATTCTTCAAGCCATGCTGATCGGGGTCCTGTTCCTCGGTTCGAACTACTATTTCTGGCTGGGTATTACCCATCGAATTCCCGGATCTGAACTGAAGTATCGCCGCCCGATGCTGGCCATGTTGATCATCCTCCTCCTCTGTCTTGGAGTCTGGATGACGCCGCACTCGCTGGTCGCGAGTCTTGAAGAGGCCAGAAAGATGGGTGGAACGCACCATCCGCTCCTGGGAGTCTTCGGGGTCATGTCGGCCAAGATGACGGTGTCGAACCTGATGATCCTGGTTACCTTCATGAGCTTTATCATGTACTGGCGCGCCGGGAAGGAAGACACCGCAACCTGGGCGAAGCTGGCGAAGGCGGTGATGGGCGGAGTGCTGGTCATTGCCGGCCTGGTCGTCATGGTGCTGGGCGTGTGGGGGTATTTCGTCCCCGCCATCGTCCGCATCAACTATTTCTCGACCTCTCAAGTGCTCATCGTCATCTTCGTCATGCTGACCATCACCCCGCTGACGGCCCTCTTGCTCAAGAGTGCCAAAACCACCACGGAAATGGTGTGGGGCAAGATGCCGCCGCGCGCCGGCTACTCGCTCGTGCTGAACGCCATCATGGTCATCCTGTTGATGACGTTGATGGGCTATGCGCGCTCCTCCTCGCGCGTGCACTGGCACGTGTACGGGGTCATGCGGGATTCATCCCAGTACGCTTTTTCTCCCGCCCTCGGATATGCGGCCGCGTTGATGGCGGCGAACACATTTTTCTTCTGCATGATCGTCGCCTTCATCTTCTGGGTCGCCACGATGGGTGATAAGGCCAAGGGGCCCAAGGGCGGCCAGGAGAAGGGCGACCTGGGCCATGGGGCATTGCCAGCCATGGCCGGCGGTTCACCGACATTGGACAAGCAGAGCTAACGCGATCTTCTTGCTCAGAGGAGTCCTATGAGTGAAGTCGTTAAATTGCAGTTAATCGGTCTCTCGGTCATCGGGAGCGGCATCGTCATCCTGCTCTTTATCCGCTCGCAGTTCCTGCGGGTCATCGGATTTGTCGCCATCGTCCTTGGCCTGTTTTCGCTGGTGGCCCTGGCCGTTCCGCAGATGGCGTCGCTGCCGCCGGCCGAGGAGAGCATTGATATCGCCAGCATCAAAACTCCCGCTGACATGGCGTCGATCGGGCAGAAGATTTTCTTCAGCAAAGGCCAGTGCGCGCTCTGTCATACCATCGGTCCCAGCGAGTCCGCCCGCTGCCCGGACCTGAAGGGAATCGGCGCCAAGCTCAGCCGCGATTTCATCTTCGAAAGCCTGACCCAGCCCCAGGCCTACATCTATCTCGATTATCGTCATGAGGGTCCGCCGAAGGAATATCCGGCCAGGATGCCCTACATTAACAAGAATCCCATCGGGCTCTCGAAGAACGAAATTCTCTCCGTGATCGCGTTCCTGCAGCAGATGAGCGGTGAACCGATCTCGGTGAATCCGTCGGAGTTGGAGATGCCAGGGGCGGCCCCGGCGGCTCCCGTGAAGGCGGCACAAGCTGAAACCGTGACTGTCGCGCAAGCGCACTGAGGAGGAGTATATGGGAGGATCGCTGCTCAAGCCGGTCATTCTGATCGGGATCGTCTACGTCATCCTCAAGTTTATTGTGCCGAATATCCCTGGGTCTGCGCCGCTGCCCTCCAGCCTGATCTTCCTCTATCTCATGCTGACGACCACCGGGATAGTGATTTTCGCGACCCTGAGCGGCGAGTCCAAGGACGCCTTCTGGGGACCGATTCAGCGCTTCCTGACCGGCGAGAATATCGGAGGGTTGCAAGCCGTGCGCTATGCGGTCCTGATCATGTTCCCCTTGCTGGTCGGCTGGCAAACCTACGGGAGCACGGCCACCAGTGATGCGCCCCCGGGTGAAAACCGGACCATCCATCCGGCTCCTCCAGGAGAGTACACAGGATTATCGAACCCCGTGGCAAAGACACCGGAAAACATCATGCAGGGCAAAGGATTTTATGCCGCGTTCTGTTCTCCCTGCCACGGAGGGAACTTTGACGGCAAAGGGCCGGCGGCGAGGGGATTCAATCCTCCACCGGCTAACTTCGCCGATCCGACGACCATCGCCATGTTGCAGGAGAGCTATCTCTTCTGGCGCATCAAGAAGGGCGGCGTCGGGTTGCCCATTGAGGGGATGCCCTGGAAATCCGCCATGCCCCGCTGGGAAGTCGAATTGCCTGACGAATGGATCTGGAAGATTATTCTCGGCGAATACGATGGCGCCCATCAATCACCGCGGACGTGGGAATAATGCGATTGGACAGCGTGTTGTCGTCTAGTCGCACATTGAAAACGAGGCCAGCATGAAACCGGCTAATGAGATAAGGCAGTGGGTCGTACGGGGAGGGATCGCAGTTGTGACGGGGCTCCTCCTCGGTGGGACGACCCTGAGCATGGCGCAGGAGAGTGTCGCGGTTCGCGCGCCGATGGTGCAGGGCGCCCTGCCTGTCGATGATCCCAATGCGGCCGCGTGGAGCAGCGCGACTCCTGCCACGTTCCCGATGTCGCCCCAGGTGCATTGGCCGAATCGTATTCAGGAAGTGACCGTGAAGGATTTGTCCGTGCGGGCATTACATGACGGGACGCAAGTGGCCATCATGCTGGAGTATGCCGATCCGACCCAGGATCCCGATGATGCCGCCGCGCTTCAGTTTATGGTGGGAGATAAGAAGGCCCACTTTGCTCATGGGCAGCCCATGGCGCAGGTCGAAGGCGGTCCGGTCAATATCTGGTATTGGAAGAACAAGGACGGCAAGGGCGTGGATATGAACGCCCAGGGATTCGGGACCTTGAAAGTCCAGCCCCATCAAGACGTGAAGGCCAAGGCGGCCTATGCGAACGGGACCTGGAAAGTCGTGTTCTCCAGGCCGCTCTCGACGGAACATGCCGAGGAAGACACGCAGATTGTTCCCGGAGGCTTTATCAATATCTCGTTTGCCGTGTGGGACGGTCGAAAAGACGGAGCCGGAGACATCGTGGAAAAGGGCTCTCAGAAGGCCGTGTCCTCCTGGTGGTATTTCCGTGCCGAGGCCCCGCCCGATTATTCAGGGTACTATTATGCGGCCTTCGCTGCTGCGTTGGCCCTGGGGTTTCAGTTTGTCCTGATCCGCAAATTGAAGAAAGGGCAGGCAGCATGAAGGCGGCAAGACTACAAGTCATCGGGACGGTCGCCGGCCTGATTGGAATCTGGGCGATGACCGCGGGCGGTTGTGCCAACGAGCAGCAGAAGAAGGGCCAGGAGTTGTATGCCCACTACTGCATGCATTGTCACGGCGAGAACGGCCGGCAGAATGAGGGGTTCAACTGGTCCTCCATGCCGGATCCGAAGCCCAAGGATCTCTCGAATAAATCGGAAATGGGCACGTTCAAGGACGAGGATATTTTCAACACGATCTCCCGTGACATGAAGGATACCAGCCCGGGCGGGGATAAGATCGGGGACGACGACTTTGCCGTCCCGACCATGCCGACCTTCAAGTACACCCTCTCCGAGGATGAGATTTGGGCCATCGTCGGCTATGTCAGAACGCTTCACGGCATGAAGCTGGAGTTTAAGGTCGAGGAGCGCAAGAAAGAACTGACTGAAAGCCTGAAGGCGGCGCAGGAGAAGTTCGATCAAGCCAAGCAGACCTTTGAGGCGGCGGAAAAGAAAGCCAGCGAGGAAGCCGACAAGAAAGAAGTTGAAGTGGACGAATCGCTGTATGCCAAAGAGCAGGCGGCGATGGCGGCGGCCAAGAAGGAACTCGATGCCGCACAGGCGGGCCTCAATAACTTCTCCGCGCGTCCCGGCAAGGGCGTCAATGTCCCGCGTCCCGACTTGACGATGACGCCGGACGTGACCGCGCAGCAGGTCGAATTGGGCAAGCGGCTCTACCAGAACAAGTACGGCTGCAATGGCTGCCACAGCATCGGCGAAGAAGGCGGGAAGGTCGGTCCGGCCCTGGACCGTGCAGGGTTCCGCTTGAACGGCACCTGGATTTACCGCTGGCTCAAGAACCCGCAGTCCATGAAGCCGGAGACCCGGATGCCGGCTCTGGGGCTCAGCGATGCCGATGCGAAAGCTGTGACGACCTATCTCGGAACGTTGCGCGCTCCGAAGGCGGAAGAAGCGCCCGCCGAGAAACCGGCGAGCTGAGTCGCTGCTCAGAGCAGAAATCCTGCGATGAGGCCGGCCAGGATCGAAAGGCCGGCCCAGACGTGGGTCTGAAACATCCGGAACGCGTGAGACGGGCTGATCGTTCCTCGCAGGCTGCGCACCTGCGAGGCGAAAAACAGTCCCACCCCGCACAGCGCCAGAAAATACGCCCCGCCGATATCCGTCTGCAGTCCTGCTGCTCCAAGCAGCACCAGCATCATGCTCAGGGCCACGCCAACCGCCAGCCACGTTGACGAACCAAAGAACAACGCGGCCGATTTCACTCCGATGCGCCGGTCATCGTCGCGGTCCTGGAGGGCATAGATCGTATCGTAGGCGATGGCCCAGGCCACGGTGGCCGAAAAAATCAGCCATGCGGGTGCTTCGATCGTGCCGCGCGCTGCGGCCCAGGCCATGACCGCTCCCCAACCGAAGGCGATGCCCAGGACCGCTTGAGGAATGTGCAGGAAGCGTTTGCAGAACGGGTACAAGGCCGACAACAGCAGGGCGACCGGGGCCAGCCAGCGGGTCAGGTCGTTCAGCAGCAGGAGGAGTCCTGCGGCGGCAAGCAGCAGGACCAGGAGCATCGCCGCTGCTTGGGCCGGACTGACTTCGCCTGAGGCGATCGGCCGCGTTCTGGTGCGCGTGACCAGGCGATCAAAGGAGCGATCTGCGAGATCGTTCACGATGACGCCGGCGCTGCGCATGAGAAAGGAGCCGGCGAGAAAAATCAGCAGCAGCCGAAGGGAAGGCAGCCCCCGCTCCGCCAGGACTAACGACCAGAGTGTGGGGAGGACCAGCAGCCAGGTTCCGGTCTGGTTCCGCAGGCGGATCAGCCGGAAGAGCGCAGACCAGGGAATCTCCCGCTGGCGAAGTTGAGGCGGAGCCGGTCGATGGTCCATCCGACGAACCTTAGCCCAGCCGGCCCGTGAAAAACAATTCAGGATCGGGAACGCCGAGGTCGGGCCATGACCATATTGGTTGTGGTCGCCTGCGTGATTCCGCTATAACCCCATGGTGCAACAGCTATTTCGAGAATCATCGGGATACGGGCATGTCAGCTCCCGGCTCCGGAGTCTGCTGGCCGGGATCATGGTCTTATCATTGGCCGGATGCTCCTGGTTCAGCCAGGGGCAGAGCGCGCCGGTCTCTCCTCCTTACTCCTTGACTCCCGCCCTCCGCTTCCATCCTGCCATGCTGGACGCAGTGGGGACCTACCGGAACGCCTGCGGTGCCTCGCAGACGATCGCCATTGGCAGGCCCCTGGCCGCTGCCGTTCAACAGAAGCTCGGCGGTGTGTTCACGGGGATGAGGACGGATGCTGCTCCGAAGCCTGATGGAGTGCTCGAAACAGCGCTCGTGAGCCAGCGAGTCGACCTCGCCATTCCCCGCCAAGCGGCCGCGAACTATCCCGCCACGGTCACCATCGGCCTCGATCTGGCCTATCTCGCCTCGGACGGCGCGACCCTGTTCTCTAAAACGCTTGAACGGACCGGCCATGGCAAGGTCACGGTTCACGAGGGTTCTTGTGAGGTCGCAGGGCTGGACCTGATCGTCAAGGAAGCGGCGGAACTCGTGGCCGGGGCGGTGGTCAAGCCGCTTGCGGCGTCGCGCGAAGTGCGTCAGTTGGCCGCGGCGAAGCAGAGCGGGGAGGCCCCTGTCGGGAGCTCCGCGGTTATTCCGCCGGCCGGGTCAGTGGGGCAGGGCGAGGATCCGTCTCCTCAGGGACCGTCGGACATCAGTGCTTCACAAGGTGATGCACCGTCATCTCAGGCGAGTTCGCCCACACCCTCCGTACCCACGGATGTCGTGCCTTCCACGCTGACCTTCCGGGCGATCATGCGGGACGAGAGCCGGGATCAGATTCTCCAGCCAGACGAACCGCTGACGATCGAGATCGAAATCAAAAACGACGGTCCATCGGAGGTCCAGGCAGTCGAGGTGCTGGTCAGCGGAACCGGACTGTTGATCGCCCAGCTCCCTTCCACCATTGCAGTGGGGAATGTGCAGCCGGGAGAAATCAAACGGACCACCATTACAAAGCCGGTCGCCGGCGTCACGGAGCCGCTCCGCGGGGAAGTGTTGTTGAGCCTGCGCGCGGGAAGCCCGCTGGCCCAGGTGCCGCCGGTGAAGAAATTTGTGGTGCTGGTGAAGCCGGGAGCCGCCGCGGATGCCCAGGCCCTCATGGACCTGGATCAGCCGCCGAAGCCGGTGGC
Organism: Nitrospira sp. NS4; assembly: GCF_049546785.1. Classification (NCBI taxonomy): domain Bacteria; kingdom Pseudomonadati; phylum Nitrospirota; class Nitrospiria; order Nitrospirales; family Nitrospiraceae; genus Nitrospira; species Nitrospira sp. NS4. The sequence continues at coordinate 466,652 of NZ_JBMWAN010000003.1, forward strand.
GGCACTCAAACAACCCAAGGCGGTCGTGCTGGCGATCGGGGTGGGCCATTTCCGGGACGAGCGGGTGTCGCCGCTCAAGTATGCCGGCCGCGATGCGGAGGTGATGGCCGCCTATCTCCAGGCGATCACCGGCGTCGGGAACCATCGGGTGCGGGTCCTGCGGGACGGCCAGGCATTGAAACAGGACCTGGCGGAGGCCTTCGAGGAGTGGCTACCGGCGCAGGTCGAGGCCAACAGCGTCGTCTATATCTTTTTCGCCGGCCGCGCGCAGGTGGACGGCGTGACGGGCGCGGTGTCTCTGATGCCGTTCGACGGGACCATGTCAGCGGCGGGGCGGCTCTATGCGGTCAGGCGTATTCAGGAATCGTTGTCGCGGCTCTCGTTGCAGCGGGCCATTCTCATGTTCGATGTGTCGTTGGAGTCGTCGCCCGGCACGGACCCCAAGGGGAGCGCGAGTCCTGTCTGGGATGCCGGAGCGTCAGACGAGAGCCCCCGGACGATGTGGATGATCGGGAACAAGGGACTCCAGGAGGCGCACGCCTATGAGCGGGCCCGGCACGGGCTGTTTACCTATCAGCTCCTCAAGGGGTTGCAAGGGCAGGCCGATCTCGACCGCGATGGAACGGTGGTTGCCGGCGAACTCTGCACCTATGCTCGCGGAGAAGTCGGACGCGCGGCACGCGAGCAATTCGGGAATGAACAGGAGGCCTTGTGCGTTCCCCCTGTCGGTCAAGAAGCGATGGTCCGGATGCAGCCGATGGCCAAGGGCAACAATCCCAAGCCTGCGTCTCCCGCGAAGCAAGACAGTCCCGGTTCCGGCGCATCCCCCACTGTGCCGGCCTTCGGGGTCTTTCCGAAACCATAAAATGGCGGTGGCGGACATCCTTGCGTTCCTTCGTTGACAGGCCGCGCCGTGGGCCGCTATCATGGCCCCCTGAATGTCGATCGGCCTCGAACAGGTCCGGTCCCCCTCCATCAGCCTCAGGATGCCGACGTAGCTCAGTTGGTAGAGCAGCTGTTTCGTAAACAGCAGGTCGCCCGTTCAATCCGGGTCGTCGGCTCCATCCTCACTTTTCAGATCATTGAACGGGCGACCTGGGGGGATTCGAAGGGGGTGTGCCCCCTTCGTGGGGATCGTACAAGGGGGCTGGGCTCCCTTAGTAGGAATCGGTGAGGCAGGTTTCAGGGCCGAACCGATGACAGGTTGCTCCGTTCAATCCGGGTCGCCGGCTCCATCCTGACTCCTTCCGTTGAATGCCTCAAGTCGTCCGCAGGGTCTCCGGGTTGCCGATTTTTACGAATCGTTTGGCGAAGCGGACAACTCCCGCTAAGATAGTCTCCATGATCAGGATAGCCATTGTTGCGCTAGTGACCGGCCTCTGCCTGCTGTCTTCGCTGGCGGAGGCATCGACCGTATTTCCCGCAAGGGTGGTGACCGTCCATGAAGGGGACCGCCTGCTGATCTACCACGACGGCAAGAAAGACACGATCTATCTTCAAGATGTCGATTGCCCGGAGCTCAAGCAGCCGTACGGGTTGCGGGCGAAGCACGTGACTGCAGCCTACGTGGGTGGACGCGAGGTAAACATTCGCTCCTTCCGCCGCGACAAGCAGGGCCGGGTGACCGCCGAAGTGATACTGGCCGACGGGCGCAATCTGGGCCATGAGCTGTTGAAGGAAGGCCTGGCCTGGTGGCGCAAGGCCGACTCGAACGATCCTCGCCTCGGCGAGATCGAGGTGCTGGTGCAAGCCGAGCGAAAAGGGCTCTGGGCCGACCCCAATCCCGTCCCGCCGTGGAAGTGGAAGCAGGCGAAGAAGACGCATCGGTAGTGGTGCCCGGTTCTCCGTCTTTCCAATCCTCTCTCAGTTGACCGGTTCCGACTCCCCTTCCGCCATCACGAGATAGCGCCACTGAGTCCCCGACATCGGGCTGGCGAATGGATAACAGGTCATCAGGGCCAGTTGGCGTCCCTCGTCTCGTAACGGAATGCTGTCCCGCGTGGCGTGGACGATGCGCCTGTCACGGACACGATAGCCCTTGTGCGTGCCGTCGGCGAATTGCAGGATGAGCCGGTCTGCCGCCTGAAGATCCTTCAAGAAGCTGAAGTGCGTATCCCGGTGGCCGGTGAGGATGGTGGTGCCGTTCTCTCCCGGTTGTGCGCTCGATTCGACATAGCCGGGTCCGAAGGCCAGGGTGCGGCCGTACGCGCCGTTCAATACGATCTGATCGACGCCAAGAGCGGGAACGGTCAGCCTTGCGACCGGCCAGGTGTCGGCCCAGGGCCAGGGTTTGAGGCCGGTTTCGCCTGCCAGCGTGCGGGACCAGGCCCGCTGCAGCAAGAGCTGCGCGAGCCCGGCCTTCGCATAGATCCACAATCCTTCCCCGATCTGCCAGAAGCCGACAGCGAGGAGGCACACCAGCAGCCTGTTGAAAAAGACCGCCAGCGGCGTTCTCACAGCGCGAACAGGCTCCACGTACGGCAGAGAGTACGCGTCGCCTCTTCGCTTGCTGTGGCCTTGCTGAACGGCCTTTTTGGACAGGCTGTGTACAGCAAATGCAAACAGAGCACGGGGAGTAGGCCGGATCGGGTTCATGCGACTCTGCCCCGCAGGGTCCACATGAGCCAGGCCGCCAGCAGTGCGGCAAGTCCCAGCAGAATCCGGAGCTGTCCGCTCGTGGCCGTCTGAGGCAAGCCGAAGATGGCCTGAAAGTCCTGCCCGTCAGGCAGATTCGTCTTCATCGCATGGGACTGCAGCGCCTTGTCGTGTGGCCGGATCGGAGTGACATCCACAGCGACCAGGCTGGTGTACTTGCTGACAAGATGATGGGCGAGCGCCACATCGAGGATTGCTTGTCTCGTTGCAGCCTCATTCTGCCCGTATCGCTGCCAGTCCATCAGAGATGCAATCTTCTGCCGCGCCCAGTAGACGGACAGCCCTTCACGAGCTTCGCGATTCTTCAGGGTGATCGACGTCGTCCATGGCGCGGCCCCGACCATGCCGCGAATGGTGACCGTGTCAGGAAGAGACCGGCCCTTCAGCACAACCACGACCGGCTCGCCCTCATAAAGATCGGGGATGCGCGAAGGAAACATCTCGACGTGATCGTCCATTCCATCAACGCGGAGATCCGTCAGCACCGGATGCTCCAGCTTGTGGAAGATCGCATCCATCCGGGCCTTCACTTCGCTCGTGTTGCCGATGTGGGTGAAGGTCCCGCGTCCGAACCCGGAGGCCTTCCGCATGAAGTGGCTGTTCGGCGCTGAGCCGATGCCGATGGTGAAGAGACGGCTCGTCCCCAGTTGCGACCGGATGATTTCAAGCAGTTCGTCCTCGTTGCCGACCTGCCCGTCCGTCAGGAAGATCACCTGGCGCAAGTGGGATGCCGGCGCGCTGCCTTTCAAGGCCATCTTCAGCGCGGGCAGAATCTCCGTGCCGCCGGTGGCTTTGAGGTTGTCGACGTAATGCACCGCCTTGCGAAGGGTCTGAGGGGTAACCGGCTGTGCTTGGGAAAACAACACATGGGTGATGCTGTTGAACTGGATCACGTTGAAGCGATCCTGCGCGGTCAGCCGATTCAGGGCGAGGAGCAGCGCGGCCTTGGCCTGTTCGATGGAGGTGCCGCTCATTGAACCGGACGTGTCGATGACGAAGATGGCCTCGCGAGGAACGGATGCGGCAGGTTGATCCGTTCCAGCAGGAGGCACGGCCATCAGGAAGACGTACTGGTCGTCCCCACGCTGTTCACGAAAAACAGATATGGTCGGAGCCTGGCCTGCTGCCGGTCTCCAAGTGAGAACAAAGTCCCGGTCGGCGGGCACGGTGTCCGCGCGCAATGTGATGGATCGGTGGCCATCCGGATCCGCGAGCGTGAGAATTTCGTGAGAGGGGGACTCGATTGTGCCAAGGGGGAATCCCGGCGCGAGATCGATGCTCAAGCTGAGGGGGTTGATAGGGCCTGCGTTCGGATGTTGGACCGGCGGGGTAATCCGTGACGCATCCGGCACACGATCCGTATCCAGCGCCCAGCCGATGCCAGGCGGCTGATCCTCCATCACAACCGGCGTGCCGGGGATATAGCGCGGGCCCACCACCATGGGAAAGCGCAGGGAGAAGGCGCCCTGGTCGTAGCGGATCGTTTCCTGATACTCGATCTCCACGGTGATGCGCTCCCCCGGGCCGATATTGGCGACGGAGGTGGTGAAGATGTTCGGGCGTTCCTGCTCGATGAGACTGGCCCGTTTACCCTCATGCTTGGCCTGCTCGTAGGCTTTCTTCGCCTCCGTCTTTTCCTTGATCTGGCCTTCGATGATCCGTTCGCCGACCTTCATGCGGAGATGATCGACCGCGGCGGTCTCAGGAAGCGGGAACACATAGAGGCCTTCAGCCCAGGCGTCTTGCTCCAGGGTCGGATTCAGAAACTCCTGCGTGATGGTGGCGCGGGCGATGAGTCCGGTCACGGAGATGCGGACATCGGTCTTAAGCGTGGGAGCGGGAAGAAAGCGGCCGGCGTGAGCCGTCTTGAAGAGCAGCCTGCCGCCTTTCACATCATTCAACGAGATGGTCTGGTTGGTCTGCTCCAGTTCATTGCCGAATGCCGGTGTGAGCAGCAGGTGAGCCAGGCTGACCCATAGCAGGATGGCGATGCTCGCGCGAAGGCAGCGTTGTCTGGTCATAGCGTCCTCGTCTGCGTCAGGAAGAGTGGTGGATGGAGGCAGTTTGCGCGGGGCATGCGCCCCGCGCAGAATCTGTCCCCGGCAATGCGTTAGCTGCCCGATGCCGGGTCAAACGTGGTGATGGCCGGATCGGACGAGGAAGGGGGGACGTTGCCGGTCGAGCCGTCGGCCTGGCCTGAGGCGTTCTGCTCGATGGTCGGTTCAGCCGGATCAACCGCCGTCGTGGCGACCGCCGGGATCACCAGATGCTCCTGGCCGATCTTGCGGATTTCGAGATGCACCCGCCGATTCAGGTGCCGGCAGACATCGCTGTTGTCCACACAGAGCACACCCTCTTCACCGAGGCTCACCACTTTCATCTGGTGTTCGGCGACCCCGGCCTTGAGCAGTTCGGCCTTCACCGTCTCAGCCCGCTTCATGCCCAGTTGCTTGTTGTAGCGTTCCGAGCCCTGCTGGTCGGTATAGCCCTGGATCAGCACCGCATAGTCCTGCTGCTGCTTGAGCAAGTCGCCCTGGGCCGAGAGTTGGGCCTTGGCTTCGTCCGTGAGGCCTTTGCGTCCCACCTCGAAGTAGATGTCGGAATGGATAATGTCTGCCGGGGGAGCCGCCGGGGCCGTGACCGGCGTGGAGTTGGTGGTCGAAGCCTCCGCCTGGTTCAAGGGACTGGCCTTCTTGAAGATGTCCGACACGCTGGCCGGATCGACCTTGTCCGGGGACGAGGTGAGCGCCTTCGGCTCATTGGTTCCGGAGTAGATCCAGGCCACGGCTGAGAGCCCGGCCAGGAGCAGGACCAGGCCGGAGAGGATGACGATGTCCTTGGTCTCCTTCTGGGGCCCCATGACGGCGGGGGTGATATTGCCTGACGAAACCTGTGATGGACCTTTCTGCATGATGGCTTCCTCCTTCATTCGTAAAACGTGAAAAGTGACAGGTGATACGTGATGGGCGCATGCGACTGATTCGGCCTGACCCTTGCGTCACCCCCTTTCCGGCCTGCTGCGCCGCGCGCCGACAGTCAGTTGCTTGAGCAACCGGAGTGCCGGTGGGGGAACGGGATGAAAGCGGTCAAGAGTTGAGGAAAATTCAGGGGTTCAGCGAAAGGCGCAAACTATAGAAGGATGCGGGGAAGCCGGGTCCAGCATGGGATGCGGGGATAGCCCCGCAAGAGGGGAGTGGGTCAGGTAAAGAGCGATCGCATTCTCGCCTCCAGGAGCGACCCTTTCGGACTCCGCCAGGCGGAAGATGCGCCTTGGCTGACGAAGCGGGGGCAGCTCCGGCTTCGCCATGATGCGATGGATCCAGACGCGACATGATCGTTGTCCTGTTGGCCGGGCGCCTCACAGGACGAGAAGAACGGCGCCACGGCATCTGGTTCGCCAATCGGCGGGCATAGTGCGCTATGTCGAAAGCCTCCATGCCCAACCCTTCCATCCGAGGCTGAGAAAAAGAGGGGGGCGGGGGATGGAGTCTGATGATCTTCTGTGCTCGCGCAACGCGCGGCCTCGGAAGGCCCTCGTTGGACGCGCGCAGTGGAAGATCACTCAGCCCCCATCCCTGAGGAGGTGGCGAGCTAGATTGGAGGGAGAGGGGGAGCCGTCAGACCATCCTTCTTGCTCGCCGAGCCTCCACGGTGAAACGGTGGTCGCTTAATGCGCGCAGTGCAGGACGGTCTGGCAGCTCCCTGGGAAAGAAGGTGTGGGGGGAAGAGGAATCAGGATGGCGGTAGACGAGATGATTGGCGTTCGCAGCCGGTGATGACAAAAGGCACACGTTCGGCTAGACTGGGCGCATGAAGCCGTTTCGTTGGAGCCATGAGAAGAATGCACAATTGAAGGCTGAGCGGGATATATCCTTTGAGGAAATCGTGCTGGCCATTGAAGCCGACGGATTGCTCGACATCGTTATGCACGCCAACCCCGGCAAATATCCGAATCAACGAATGTTTGTTGTCGCGATCGAGCACTATGCATACTTGGTCCCGTTTGTGGAAGAGGCGGACGCCTACTTTCTGAAAACGGTTATCCCGAATAGGAAAGCGACCCGTGATTATCTGAAAGGCGGTGGGAAATGAAAAAGCCGAAGCCTTCGTATGAAGAACAAATTTCCGAAGATTATGACAAGGGCCGGTTTACGTCCGTTGCGCCATCAACAGCCGAACTGAAACGCTTCAAGGAAGCGGCCCGGGCTACATTCATCAAGGACCGGAGGGTCAATGTGAGATTGTCCTCACCCGATCTGATGGATATTCAAGCCCGTGCGGCTGAAGAAGGCGTGCCGTACCAAACGCTCATTGCCAGTGTGCTGCATAAGTTCGTGACAGGTCGGTTGACGGAGAAAGCCTCACGCCTCACAACGCGTGCAAGCGGACGCGCCAAACGGCGGCGCGCAGCGTAGCGTCGCGCGAGGCGAGTCGGAGCGGAATGCGCGGCCTCAAGAAGGGAAGATGAGGAGCGGCCAGACCATCCTTCTTGCTCGCTGAGCCCCCACGATGAAACGGTGGTCGCTCAATGCGCGCAGTGAAGGACGGTTTGGCGATTCCCCTAGGGTTGAGATAGACCGCTTATACGGGTGTGGATATCGCCAGGTCTGAATAAAATTTTCTGATAAGAGGTTCAGAGGCGCAACGATTTGAAAGGGCATGGAACCTGGCGTATTGTTGCATGAGCATTGCCAGTTGGTTATACGGACCGCTTGCTGGTAATTGCTGTTCATTTGCCTATTAGTCTAAACATTGTTGGAGCGTTGGAGAGCTGATGGTGCCATTGCCGCCAGAGCAACGAGTCAAGTTCTTCGTGTTCGTCATCGAATCTCCTTCAGCTGTCGACCTTTACCACAGACGCAGCGAAGGCGAGATCGTTCGCCAAGCCGTTGAGCTCAATGGAATCAGTTGCATCGTCAAAACGGCGATTTCCCTTCAGGCCTTCAACGCATGCCTCAAGATCGGTCTATCGGAGGCAATGAGCCTGAGGCCTGGCTTCATACCCCTTCTCCACATCAGTGCACATGGCAATACTGATGGCATTCAGTTGTCAGATGGCTACGTAATGCCCTGGGCAGAGCTGAAGGAGCATCTTCGGCCCGTCAATCAAGCGCTTGGGGGATCACTTGTCGTCTGTATGTCGAGTTGTGAGGGTTACTCGGGCATCCGTATGGCCATGCATCCTGAAGAAAACGATCTCCCGTACCTTGCTCTCATTGGCTGCGGCGCTCAGCCGACGTGGGGTGAAACTGCGGTGGGTTACTCGACTCTTTACCATCATCTGTGGCGGGGCGTGCATATCGCCCAGGCTGTTGAAGCAATGCGTGTCGCTTCGGGGAATGACCATTTCTTCTTGGAACATGCAGAGAAGAGCAGGCAGAGTTATATGGAGTATCTTAGTAAGATAAATCCGGCTCAGGCGCAGGAGAATCTGGAACACATTGTCGCAAGCGAATCTCCGGATCATCAGGCGGATCTTAAGCGCTTGAGCGAGGTGCATTAACATGTCACGTGGGGAACAAAGGGGTCTGACCCCTTTGTTCCCTCCATTGGTTAAGACTCTTGAGGAGTTGGGTCTTTCGATGCCAAGTTTAAACTACTCGCTGTTTCAGGTGCCCTATAAGAAGAGGATCGTCGAAGATCTTCATGGGCGAATGGAGATCAGCGAAAGAGATTTATACGCATTCAACTTCCATGGTCTTTCATCCATGAAAGAGCTCATAAGAGCAATGGAGCCTGCCGTAGGTTGTGTGAAGTATAAGAATACATTAGGCAAATTATTCAGTTGAGTCGCAAAAGTTTATTTCGGATGGGTACGCATGCCCAGCTAGGCTACGCCACTATCCTTTTTTACTTGAATATGAATTACGGGTCCCAAACGAGGAGAGCCAAAAGCAAGGGTCTTTCTGATGATCTGCTAAGGTCCTGGCATACTCTGAAAAATGGTGAGTTTTCTCCTTTGAAGATTTCCCCCATGAGCAATAGGACGGTCTGGTGGACATGCGACAAAGGGCACGAGTGGCAAGCTGTTGTCGCCAACAGATCTGGGAAAAACAAGACTGGCTGCCCATTTTGTGCGGGCAAGAAGGCAACCGAAACCAATAATCTTGCGACGTTATTCCCTCAGCTTCTTGCTGAGTGGAATGTTGAAAAGAACGAGACGATCCGTCCTGAAGATCTGCTGCCCTATAGTCATAGGAAGGTTTGGTGGAAGTGTGAAAAGGGCCATGAGTGGGAAACTGGCATCGCATATCGAACCAAACAGGGGTCAGGATGTCCATATTGCTGTGGAAGGTCTGTTGGTTCTGATAATTCATTGGCCGCGCTGTATCCGTTGCTTGCACAGGAATGGCACGCAGAGAAAAACGGAGCCTTGTCCGCAAAAGATGTTCGGCCAGGTACCGATCAGAAAGTATGGTGGCTATGCAAAAAAGGGCATTGTTGGATGGCTGCCGTATGTCATCGGACACATAATTCAAAGGCAACTGGCTGTCCGTATTGTTCCGGGCGAACTGCTACAGAAGAAAATAATCTGGCCGTGGTTTGTCCTCAGCTTGTTGAGGAGTGGCATATTGAGAGAAATAGTCCGCTCAAACCAGAAATGTTTAAGCCAGGTAGTAACAGGAAAGTATGGTGGAGATGTATCAAAGGACATGAATGGCAAACTTCACCAAACAAGAGGACGGGAGTTGATAAGACCGGGTGTCCTTTCTGTAATCCGCAGACATCTCGTTTGGAGATACGTATCCTATGTGAACTCAGACATCTATTTGATGATGTCCGGTGGAGAGACAAGATAGGCGGTATTGAAGCGGACATTTATATTCCCGAGTATGCCTTTGCTGTGGAGGTGGATGGTTATCGCTGGCATATTGGTAAAGAAGCGAAGGATAGAGTTAAAGACGAGCAGCTAAAAGGAATGGGAGTTAAGCTGCTTCGCGTGCGAGACAAAAGACTTGTTTGCATATCAGACTGTGATGCCGAGTGCAGTGAAAGCGAAGATGATATTGTCATTATTCATCGGCTGTTAAAGAGCATCGCCAAACATATTCCATTGAACGAGCCGGATCTGAGAAAGCTCAAAATCTACTTGCAAGGCAATACGCTTCACAATAGTGAGGAGTATGAGAAGGTCTTGTCCTACCTGCCTTATCCGCCCCCGGAATACTCGCTAGCAGGACGATATAACCATCTGACTCAGGAGTGGCATTACGAAAAAAACGCCCCACTAACTCCGGAACATTTCACTCCTAGTGCGAGAGCAAATGTTTGGTGGAAATGTCCCGTCGGACATGAGTACAAGTCTTTTCTCTACAACAGGATCAAAGGGGTGGGTTGTCCTTATTGTGCAGGGAAAAAGGTGTCCTCCGACAACAACCTCGCGGTTAAGGACCCAAGATTGGCTATGGAATGGAACTTGTTGAGGAATGTTGTGGCGCCTGAGAGCATTTATTTTCGGTCAACAACAAAAGTGTGGTGGATGTGCAAGAAAGGTCATGAATGGTTGGCTACACCTCAGAAGCGAGCGATGGGGCGCGGTTGTCCGTATTGTGCAGGAAAGAGAAGATGGACTGATCTCAGCCAGACAGCTGAATTCTCGGTTGAATAAATCAAAGAGGCTTGACATCTCCGAAAACAAAGAGGGCAGACCTCTTAAATTATTCTCACTCAGTAGTTAGGCTGCGAGAAAACACGGACATGGAAATACGGCCGCTCGATGCGCAGTTTCCCAACGAGATTGTCGTGCGCGAAAGAGAAAACGGGGACATTCTACATTTCTGACGTTGGCGAGCGACGGGCAGGAGCCAGCACTTCTTGAGTGAGGGAATCAAGGTGGTCAGACCTCACGGCGTGCCGAAACTCAAATCATGAAAACTCAGTACTACACAGCCACAAGCCTTGACGGATTCATCGCTACCGAAGATGACTCGCTGGAGTGGCTGTTCCCTCTCGGTGAGCTGAATGATTCCAGCTATCCGGCATTCATAGCGGACGTTGGTGCGTTGGCGATGGGGTCGGCGACCTACGAATGGATGCTGCGCAACGCACACAAGGTTGCCGCTGAGACTGGTTCGCCGTGGCCGTACACCCAGCCGGTCTGGATCTTCTCCCGCCGAAAGCTTCCACTCACTGACGGTGCGAACATCCGATTCGTCAATGGCGATGTGCGCCCAGTCCATGCTGACATGCGAGCGGCCGCCGGCGGCAAAAATATCTGGATAGTCGGAGGCGGTGATCTCGCTGGTCAATTCTACGATGTTGGCCTGTTGGACGAGCTCATCATCCAGATGGGCTCAGTCACGCTTGGCAAGGGTAAGCCGTTATTCCCTCGCAGGGTGTTAAGCCCGCATCTGCGCTTAATGTCTGTTCGGCAGATCGGTACTGGTATGGCTGAGTTGCGCTATGAAGTACATAAAGGTGGCGCTGGCGATGCCGTCTAACGATTCATTCAAGCCGAAGTCGCTTGATGGAGCGGCTTAATTCAGCGGAAATAAGGGGTGCTGACTCCTTCGATTCATTTCGGCCTAACTATTGTTGGGCATAATGCGCAAAGGCATAGGCTGTTCAAAAAACTAAAGGGGAAAATATAGGGGGCAGTCCCCTTTATTTCTTGTGACGAGTCGTATGATCAGTCGAACATTCGGCGAAGCGTTCGCGAAAGAGTGGATCGAGGCGTGGAACAGCCATGACCTCGATCGCATCCTGTCTCACTATGCGGACGACTTCGCGATGTCTTCCCCCTACATCGCGCGGATCGCGGGCGTTGCGTCGGGAACGTTAACCGGAAAGGCCGCGGTCCGTGCCTATTGGGCTGCGGCGTTGGAGAAGATGCCTGGTCTCAAGTTTGACCACGTTCAGACGTTGATCGGTGCGGATTCGATTACGATCTACTACCGCGGAGTCACTGGCATGGCTGCCGAGGTGTTCTTCTTCGGCCCGGATCTCTTGGTCCATCGGGCCGCCGCCCATTATGAGTGAAGATCTCTAACGATCCGGCTCCCGCGCTTTGGGCAAGGAAAGGCTTCAGAGGAGATAATGGTCCCAGGCACTGTTATTCCTTCATGAGTACAGGGGCAGGGTGGGCAATCAATTACTGCCGCCGCACAAAGATCCGGCCGAACGAGGGTACCTGCGCTTCTTCTACCGAGATTGGCGCCCAACCCGATTCGGGAGATTGTGGAGCAGGGTGTTTGCCTGGGTGTCGGGACTTGGTCTGACCCCGCGAATCCTGCTTACCTTGCAGGTGAAGGACCGACGCACCGGTCGCTTCCACAAAACCATCCTCGCCGTCGCCAGCTATCAAGGCCAGCGTTATCTCGTCTCGATGCTCGGGAATAGTTCGGAGTGGGTGCAGGACGTGCGCGCGGCGGGCGGAAAGGCCTGTATCAAGCGCGGTCGGTCTCATCCGGTGATCCTGACGGAGATCCCGGCGAAGGAGCGCGCACCGATTCTCAAAGCCTGGTGCCAGGTTGCGACGAGTGGCCGCCAGCACCTCCCGGTCTCACCCCAGGCGCCGGTTGCCGACTTCGAAGCAATCGCAGACGACTACCCGGTGTTCCGCATCGACGAATGAGAGAAGATTGAAGGGGCTGGACACCGTCGCGTCGTCTCCCGCCGTTTCTCTCGCCTTGACGAGAATCATTCGTGGCGTTACTAATGGCCCAGAAGATACAGGGGGGTGACCCTTCATATTCTGAATGACGCGAGAAGATGCTGGCGGGCCATTTCTGCATCTGTGAGAGGTAGGAGCGTGGCTATGGCGAGTGAGGCGGCGAAGGAACATGCCAGGGGGGTATGGCGGGAATTGGGTTTCTTTTGCGGCAAGGACAAAGCGGCGAAGGAGTGGCGTATTGTCGGATCGGTGAAGGGGTTGAGGGGCTTCGCCGCGCTGATCCGGACGTATGCGTCGGATCCCGCGCACGATCGGCTTTCGGAATACATGCATCTGGGGCCGGCCACGAATCTGGAGATTGGAACCTGGGAGCAACCAGATATCACGGATCAGGGCATTGCCGGTTCGTTGCCGGACCTTTTGAATCTCGCCGGGCTGATCGAGTTGAACGTCAAAGCCAATGTGGTCGGCCGCCGGATCGCCTTGCGCTCGAGTTACTCTCCCCTGGCACCCTATGACCTGATCCTCGATGTGCGCGATGAGGCGTTTGACCCTGCGTCTGCCGATCCCACCTGCAGTGAGAGCTGAGATTGGCCAGCGCCGGCGAGCATCTGGCTCAATCCTGCTTGGGGAATGGCAAAGGGGCTGACTCCTTTGCTTCATGCAATTGAGACGATGCTGACGAAAGGATAACTGGGGCGCATGGACTGGGATGAGAAGTATCAAAAAGGCGAGGCGTTCTGGGATAAGGGCGCACCGGCGCCGGCGATGAAGCAGTATCTGGCGCGTCAGACAGTGCGCGGGCGCGCGCTGGTGCCGGGCTGCGGCCGCGGGCATGAGGTGGCGCTGGCGGTGGAGCATGGGCTGGATGCGACGGGGCTGGACATCGCGCCGACAGGGGTGGCGGAGGCGCGCGCGAAGTATCCCCATCTGGCGGAGCGCTTCGTGACGGGAAATTTGTTTGATCCGCCGGAAGAGATGCGCGGCGCCTATGATGTGGTGCTGGAGCATACCTGCATGAGCGCGTTACCACCGACGCTGCGCGCGGACTACCGGCGCGGGATCGATCTCACGCTGCGGCGCGGGGGCTTGCTGATCGGGGTATGGTTTATCAATCCGGCCCTCGATCCGGGTGAAGTGGGACCTCCCTTCCCCTTTAGCCTGCCTGATCTGACGGCGCTCTTTGCGGAGGGCTATGAAATCCTCGAAGATTATGTGCCGGATGTGGCTTTCCCCGGTCGCGAGGGCCGTGAGCGGGTGCGCGTGCTGCGGCGCGTGGTGTGATGAGGCAGGACTGCGCGCGACTTTCTTCCAGAATAACCATCAACAGATAATCACCAGAATGCCCATCCCAGACTTCATCAAATCCCTTCGCTCCAAGATCGGCACGGAGCTGCTGCAGGTTCCTACTGCGGCCGTCCTGGTCCATGACGACCAGGGGCGGCTCTTGCTCGTGCAGGACAACCGGTCAGGTCAGTGGGGTCTGCCGAGTGGCATCATCGACCCTCATGAGTTGCCGTCTGACGCGGCGGTGCGGGAGACCTGGGAGGAAGCGGGGGTATTCGTTCAATTAACCCATCTCCTCGGTGTCTTCGCAGGGGAGCACTTCTCCCATGTCTACGACAATGGCGATCAACTCGCCGTCGTCTCGACGGTCTTTGCCGCGCGGGTGGTTCGAGGGACACCTCATGGTGATGACGAGGAGACGTCGGACGCGCGGTTCTTCTCTCCCGCTGAAATCGACAGCCTGCCCTGTGCCCGCTATTTTCTCGTGATCCGCAAAGCCATCAGCCAGAACCAATCCCGAGCCTATTTCAAGCCCGCCACCTGGCAGCCGCCAGATGTCTGAGCATTCGCCTGGATTGGGAACGCCCTCTAGGCCGCCGTACCGACAAGGCTTTCGAGTGGGATGCGGAGTTCGCGGTGAAGACGGCGGATCATCTCCAGGGACAGTCCCCGTTTCTTGGTCAGGATTTCGGAGACCCGTCCCCTCCCCCCGAGCAGTGCCTCTAAATCCTTCCTTGTCATGCCCAGTTGATCCATCCGGAATTTAATAGCCTCGATGGGATCAGGCGGACAAATGGCATGATGCTTCGCTTCGAAGGCTTCAAGAAGGGTTGTTAAGACGTCCAGTTCGTCCCCGGCTTTGGTGCCCGGTTTGGCATCCATCAGTTCCTCAACTCGGCGCAAGGCGCGATCGTAATCTCGTGCAGTTTTGATCGGAGTAATTGTCATAACGCCTCCGCTGCTTCAAATGGTCGTGGCATCGATGGCATCGTAGTCTGCATGTGTGCCGATAAAACGAACATACACAATTCGGTACGGATAATTGATTTTCACGATTAAGCGGTACTGGTTTCCCGCAATATTGAACACCACCCGGCTTCCTTGCATCACGCTGGCAGACCTGAAACGGGCCTTCACGGCTGAAGGCGATGCCCAGTCGGCTTCGGCAACTTCTTGATGCCATGCTTCCGACGGCCCCTTCGACTTTGGATGCCGTGCCCAGAATGCACGCAGCGTTCGTTTGGCAATGATGCGCACCGGGTCAATCTACCACGATCCCAATATGGGATCAATTCACTATGGTTGGGAGCCGGAACCGTTAGAGGGGTTTGGCGAGGGCTTCGTCGGCCGGCGGCTAGACGATCCGCCGCAGGCAGGGAATCTTTTGCAGGAGTGCGATGAGTCCGAAGGTCAGGGCGCATGTGGCGAGGAAGGTGAGCAGAATGTAGTAGTGCGGTTGGAACATGATGGGGAGTCTGGTGTGGTAGACATGCCGCAAGAGTTCCACGACGAGTGGATGGGCGAGGTAGACCCCGAGCGTCCATGGCGCCAGCCGCTGTGCGAGGGCTTCGATGCGGGGGGAGATCGGGCCGCGCAGGATGAATGCGAACACGGCGATCGCCAGTGCGATGCCGGTGGGGCTGAAATCCTCAAACGGGTAGAAGCTCCATCGGTCGCCCAGCCCCAGGATCGAGACCAGGTAGATGGAGGTGACGGTCATGACGGCAATGGTTCCCCCGATGATCAGCCCATAGTGGCGAGGCCGGTTGTCCATCACGTGCACGCAATACCATCCGGCCAGGTAATAGGCGAGGTAGGGGACGAACATTGTAAAGGCACTGGATGCAAGAAAGTCGAACAGGTTGGCTGCCATGGCCAGGATCCCGATGATGACGATGGCTTGTCGGAGTTCTGCGGGGCTGAGACGGCTGACGATCGCGGCGAGCAACGGGGTGACGAGGTACAGCCCTGCGATGAGAAACAGAAAATACAGGTGGATGTAGGGTCTGCCGGCGAGGAGATCGTGCACGATGAGGCCCGGTGTGAGCGGTTGTTTCCAGAAAAAGACGCGCCAGGCAAAGTAGATGGCCGACCACACAATCAGCGCAGGCAGGAGACGGTTCAGCCGCTTTGTCCGGAACTCATTCGGGCGCGCATGTTTCTCGGGGTGGAGCAAGAGGGCGCCGCTCAACATGATGAAACCCACCACACACCAGCGCGTGGCGGCGTCTGCCATCACGGAGACGTACCAGCCCGTGGACCAGATCAACTCCCGATCCATCACGATCGTGGCGGAGAGGTGGAGCAGAATCACGGCCAGACAGGCGCCGACCCGCAGGACATCAAATCGGGCCGAGCGTGGATCCGGTCGATTCGCGTTGTCCTGCCGGGGTTCCGGCTCAAGGCTTGCCGGAGACGAAGCGTATGGCAGTGGGAGTATCATGGCCTCTCTGTGGGAGCGAATCGTTCTCGTCTGCGACAGAGGAGTCGATCAGGCCCTTATGGACGAGCCGAAGCTGTCTGCCCCTTGGCCCAATAGTGTTAGGGCTGGAATGTCGTGACGCCGGCCGTTGATGCGTCGCCTTCACTCTCGTGATTCTGCGCCAGCTTGGTCTGGCCCCGGTCGCCGGGGCCCGGCTCGCGATGTTCGATTTGGACCGGATTGCGCGGCGGGAGGGATTCACCGGATGCGAGTCCGGGAGAGACTGTCTCCAACGCCATCAAGAGGCTCCAGAGAACGTATCGGGACGGGAGCCACGCGCGCATGCGCGGGAGCACGAACCCTTTTCTCCACTCACTCACGGAGGCGAACCGGGCTGACGCCCGGCCTGTGAGTCGCGAGTAGGCCTCCAAAGGCCGGTCCGTCACGTTGCGGAGGAGTTCTGTGACACTCAGGCTGAGATCCTGCTGCATTTCGGCGAAGCCGATAAACTGGCGAATGCCGTACAGCAGGAGGCCGGCGTTGATGAGGGCAAAGGCTCCCGAGCTCCATCCCCCGTGGGAGACGTGGAAGAGTCCCATCAGTGTGCTCCCGAACAGCATGCCGAGCTGCATGGCCAGATCCAGCCCCGCCGTTCTGGTTCGTCCGGAGATCTTTGGCGTTCTCCGGAAGGGAATCTTCGTCCCGGCGATCGCCTGCCGTACAGAAGTGAGCGCGCCAGTCAGGTGCACGGGGAGCAGCAGCAAATTCAGGGCATAGAGGCGAAACAGATCCCGGAACGGCCGATACCCGATGTTCTCCAGATCTCGGGCATAGAGAGCGAAGTAGGGGAGCGCGGCTACCAGCATCCACGGAGTCATCAACTCTGATGGAAACGGGATCACAAACAGAAGGAGCACACTCAAAGGGACGAAGGCCAGCGAGGTCAAATAGTGAATCTGAAGCAGGGCTTGCGGCACGGTTCGCGCCTGCTTCGGCGTGCAGCGCAGGAAGGAGAGCAGTTTGGGCAGAATGATCAAGCCCCCGTTCGCCCACCGGGCCCGCTGGATGATCAGCGATCCGAAATCGGGCGGGGTGGCGCTATAGGCCAGCCGTTCGGGGTGGTTATGCAACGACCATCCTTTCGCCAGCAGATCGACGGTCGATTCCGTATCTTCAATGACTGTCCGGTCTTGAATGTAGCGGCGAACGAGGTGCCTTCCTTCGACGGATTCCGTGCAGATCTCTTCCAGCGCCGACTTTCTCAACAATGCATTGGCGCCGACCCAAAAGGTGGCGCCGAAGTGTGTGAAGCCCTGGTGGACCAGGTACTGAATGTCGGTGCTGGCTCCGGCGGTCCGCTCCAGCGCGCCCGGGGCGTTGGGAAAGGCGCTATAGGGAGTTTGGGCGACTGCCACCCGGGCGAATTCCGGCTGTTCCATCAGGCGGACCAGGGTGCTGGCGTAGTGAGGTTTCAATAGACTGTCCGCATCGAGCGTAATGACATAGGGCGTGTTCGGGATGAGGCGGCTGCCGGTCGGCAGGGAGGTTTCTTCCAGTGCGAGACCTGTCGGGTGCGTCATCGGGCGTACGCGTCTGCCCATCAGGCCCAGGTAGCTGTTCAAGTTCATGGCCTTGTTGGGCTCATGGGACAGGTTGCTGTATTGTTTCCGTTCGAAGACCTCGAGCTCCACCTGAAAGCGGGCGGCTAATTGGGCATAGGCGGCGTCGATCTCGTCCAGGAGCCGTTCGTCGGGGGGCAGCGCGCATTCCCTCCGCCGAGCGAACCACCGGGCTCCCGCTTCCCGGCATGCCTCGGCTGGTTGCCTGAGCACCTGCTCGACAAACCAAACATCGGTGTGTGAATCGGTCGGGGAGTCCTTGGCCAGGGTTTCGAACCACTGCGTGGCCAATCGGAAACAATCTGCGAGCCGGATACATTCGTCGGTCGCGGTCACGGCGCCCTTCGAGCGTCTGGCCAGAAATGCCGCGCGGGCATGGGTGATGCGGGTGGCCGGTTCATCGAGCAGCGTCTGTAATTCAACGGAGAGGTTTCGTGCGGCCCAGAGCGCGGCCCGGTCGGACGGGGTTGTGGGGGCAGGAGGATCGTCCAGCAGCAGCACAACCCGTTTATTCGGGTAGTCCTGGAGGGCGGCAGACAAGAGCGTTTGACGGATGACGGGGATTTCTTCCTTGTACGACGGCACCAGGACCGTGATGGCAGGGGCCTGCTGGAGACTGAATGGTGGATCAGACGGCGAGGCATCCATTTCATCGACCGGTCCCCGTTTCAGCCGTCCGAGTCGAGCCAATTCGTAGCAGAGGTTGCCATAGGCCAGGAATCCGGCGAGGGCTCCGAAGAGCATCGCTGCCAGCAGATGACCGATGTGGCCTTGATCCAGGGCCGTTTTGGCAAACGAACCGGTTGACCAGACTAGCAAGGCTGTGGCGGTTGCCGTGACAGCGAGGGAAGCCTGAGTGAAGCGTATTTCTGTGGTCCGGAAAGAGGGTGTCATAGAAAAGTCCAAGGAATAAAAAGATGGTCCAGGGAGCGTGGGGGACATGTGCAAGCCGGGTGCCGAGAAGTGCAATCAAGTTTCTTCATTAAAAGTACAAACTATCAATGACATAGCAGGACTCTGGATCGCCGATCCATTCGAGTTATAGGCAGGGGCCACCACAATGCCTCACGGCCTGTGGCGAATGTGTGAAGGGAAAGAACCGGTGTCCAGCCTCAATATCCGAGAGCAGGGAATCGGCTGGGACTTCCCGTGCAGGGATTTTCACCTCTGAATAGTCTGACTTGCTCCCGGGTATTTGGGCTATACTGTGCCTCACCAGGGGATGGAGTCCCCCGTTGAACCGCCTCGGCCAGGCTGATGACTCCTACGCTACCCTCACTGCCGTAGCCGTAGGATTATGCCAGCGTGGCGGCAACCGGTCTGTGACAACCCGGCCGAAACGGAGGACTCCCGGATGGAACCCATCTTCATCACCGCATCTCTCTGGCTCGCCCTCGCGGTCGTTTCCGCCCTCATTGCGTCTTCCCTGGGTCTCTCGATCGCGCTCGTCGAGATTTGTGTCGGCGTTGCTGCCGCCGCTGCCACGGACTGGTTCGGCCTGGGCGATGTGCTTGCCGCCAATTCCGAATGGGTGCGATTCCTTGCCGCCTCCGGTGCGGTCGTGCTGACGTTCCTGGCCGGGGCGGAACTGGACCCCGATGTGATCCGCACGAAGTTGACTGAGGTGAGCGTCGTCGGGCTGGTGGGCTTCCTGGCGCCGTTCTTGGGTTGCGCCGCCATCGCCCGTTATCTGTTGGGATGGGATGCGAATGCCAGTTGGCTCTGCGGCATCGCGCTTTCGACGACGTCCATGGCGGTCGTCTATGCCGTCATGCTGGAAACCGGCTTCAACAAGACGGAGTTCGGGAAAGGCATTCTCGGCTCCTGTTTCATCAATGACCTCGGAACAGTCATCGCTCTGGGCCTGCTCTTCGCGCCGTTCACCGATAAGACGATCGTGTTCCTTGTGGGAAGCCTTGCGGTGCTGGCGTTGTTACCGTCCATGACCGCGTGGCTGACCCGACACTACGCGCATCGGACGGCTGCGATCAGAACGAAATGGATCATGCTGATTCTGTTCGGGCTCGGCGGGCTGGCTTTGTGGTCGGGGAGCGAAGCGGTGTTGCCGGCGTACCTCGTCGGTATGGTGCTTGCGGGAGGCGCAGCGAGGGATGCGCATTGGATCCGCCGACTGCGGACGCTGACGGTGGGCTTCCTCACGCCCTTTTACTTTCTTCGCGCCGGCACACTCGTGTCTCTGCCGGCTCTGATCGCGGCTCCGTTGGTCTTCCTCATGCTGCTCATGGGCAAGGTGGCGTCCAAGATTTTCGGCCTCTATCCCTTTATCGGCCTCTTCCGGCAGGATCGCAACGAACGCTGGTACTACACGCTGCTGATGTCGACGGGACTGACATTCGGGACGATTTCTGCTCTCTATGGATTGTCCCATGGGTTGGTGACCCAGGAGCAATATTCTTTTCTCGTCGCCGCTGTGATTGCGAGCGCGGTGGTGCCGACCCTCATTGCGGGGATGGCCTTTGTCCCCAGGCACCTCCTGCCTCCAGGCGAGCATCCGGGCAAAGCCCTGCGGCATGGCGATGGCCTGAGCGACGAAGGCTAGGGCAGGTCTCTGTGAGACTCCTGCGCGGCGCCGGGGCTGACGTCTCAGATCTGATGAAAGTGCTGCCGCACCAGTGCCTCGACCGATGCGAAGTGGCGGTCGGGCAGGTTCTTAAAGCGCCGTTTGCAATCTGAAATGGCTTCGTCGGCGGTCTTGAAGGGTTCAATCACGGACAATAAGTGACTGTGGTAATCCATGAGTTTCAGTTCGACGGTTCGCAGGTGCCCCGGATCGCCCGCGATGGCGAGCGCCGCTTTGGCCAGGTCGCCGTTGGATTCAACCAGGGCTTGAAAGCAGAGGCCCTTGAGCCGTTGCGTCACGGTGCTGCGGTCCCAGCCGAGGGTTTTGGCCGTGGCTTGCATGTCGAAGCCGTGCTGCCTCAGGCAGTTCAACACCGCCGCATCGCCGGCCGGCTCGGGGAGCATCTGGCTCTGCTTCGCCCGGCCTGCGGTGAGCGCGGACCCGCTGCCGAGTCGAAGCGACTCTTTCGACAGCAGCGGCCCGTCGTTCAATGCGATGGCCTGTTCCAGGCAATGCCGGAGCTCCCGCACGTTGCCTTTCCACTCATGGTCAACTAAGGATCGTAACGCTTCGTTTGATAGTTGCGGCACCGGTTTGCCCATCTGGCCGGCGATCTCCGTCAGGAAGATGTCGGCAAGCAGCGGTACGTCGCCGGTCCGTTCGCGCAGCGGCGGGAGCCGGAACACGAGCCCGGTCAGCCGGAAATACAAATCTTCCCGAAACCAGCCTTCGGAGACGCCGCGCTGCAAGTCGCGATTGGTCGCGGCGACGATGCGGACGTCCACCGTGGTCGGCATGGTGGCCCCCACACGATAGAACGACTTTTCCTGGAGCACCCGCAGCAGCTTGCTCTGGTGGTCCAGCCGCAGGTCCCCGATTTCATCCAGGAAGATGGTCCCGTGATTGGCCAGCTCGAAGTAACCGCGCCGGTCTGCTGTGGCACCGGTGAAGCTGCCTTTGGTGTGGCCGAAGAGTTCGCTTTCGAACAGCTCCGGTGAAATGGCCGCCATGTTGACCGCGATGAAGGTCCTGCTCGTGCGAGGACTGAGCCGATGGACCGCGCGGGCAAAGAGTTCTTTCCCGGTACCCGGCTCGCCGAGCAGCAGGACGGTGAGGGGCGACTTGGCTCCTTTTTTGAGATCCCGATAGAGGCGCAGGAGTCCTGTGTCCCGGGTGACGATGCCCAGCTGGCGGCACTCGTCGCGGAGGCGATCGAGTTCCACGTCGCCTACCGCGGCCGGTTCCCTCGTGGCGGCGCGCAGACTGTGCAATTGCTGTTCGAGGCGTTCCAATTTTCCGCGCGCCTCTTCTTCCTGTGCCTGCGCCTCGGCAAGCTGGGCACGAAGGGCTTCGGCGGCTCCGGTTAACGCTTCCTGTTGGCCAGTGGATTGCGTGATGGCGGCCCGCGCGGCGGCGAGGTCTTCCTGCAGGCTTTCCGCGCGGGTCTCGCGCAGGACCAGGGCTTCACGCACGGCGGCGGCCTCCTGCTGCACGCGCAGCATGTTCTGCTCCGCCAGCATCAGCCGTTGGTGTGCAGTGAGGTGGCTCCAGATGATCGTGCCGGCCAGCACGAACGCAGCGGCGGTCAGAGGCAAGGCAAGGGGCAGCACCAGGTGGATTGCTGCGAGCGCGAGCAGCATGAGGAGGCCATAGGTTGCGATGGCTGTTCCGGCAAGGAACAGGCTGATGGTCCCCCGGAACCGGAACCGGAGCAGGAGCCAGCCAACCATGCTCGCCACGACCAGTGTCACCAACAACCGGCCGGTTGCGCCGGTCTGGCAGAGCCGATTGTCTGTCAGCAGCATGTTCAGGACATGGAGATGGATCACTTGGCTGGCGACGGTCTGCCCCGTGGGCAAGAGCCAGTTTCCCTCCGTGAGCTGGTTCGGCAGCAACACGACGACTTTCCCCCTGAACCACTCAGTGAGCCGGTCGTTCTCATGTTGCTCGATGGCGCTCCACAGGGCTGAAACCGGAACAGTCGGGAAGGAGGCGATCGTGCCATTGCCGGCATAATTGACCAGGAGCGATCCGCTGCCTGTCGGGGAAAGAGAAGGCTGTATCGGTGAGCCCTGTTTCTGAAACGCTTTGTAGAGCGCAACGCCGAAGGCCGGGGCGGCTTGGGTGTCATCGGTCGATGCCGCTGGTACCGTGCGTGCGACATGATCGGAATGGGGAGCGACCGATAAATGGCTCGCGATCGAGGCATCCGAGGCCAGCGTGGCGTCGGCGCTTTGCACGATGACGACGGGGGAGGCGGTACCGAGAGCCTCCAACAGCAGAGCATCGCTCGCCGCTCCGCCGCGCTGCGCGGGGCTGGCATGATCCAGACGATGGTCGAGGCCGATGGCCAGGGCTCCGGCTTCATGCGCGCTCGTCAGCAGGCGCGCGAGGATGGCCCGGTCCCATGGTCCTGTCCCGAACTCCGCTTCGCTGGCGGGATCGCGCGTGACGATGATGAGGGAGGGGCTGACGGGGATGGGAGCGCGGTAACTGAGCCAGACATCGTAGGCGCTCCAGTCCAGGGCCGCGAAGGTGGCCGGGGCAGCGGCCTGGAAGCCGAATGCCAGCCAAGTCGCGAACAGCCCCATGACGGAGGCTTGGAGCCGGGAGGAACCGAGAAACTGTCGCCACAGGCGTGCAGCATCGAGCATGGCTAATTGCTAACGTCCAACTATCTCGTCCAGAATCGCTGTTGTTTCCCGCTTGGGCAGGCCTTTAAGCATCGCTTTGGCTTTGCGCATATCCACTGTGACCCCGAGCCCTTTGCCGTAGATGCGCGCCAGCGCTTTCTTGGCGGGAATGAAACCGTCGGCGGCAGTCGTTTCAAAACAGGTCAGGATGCGTGTGTCGAACTGCGCGAGGCGGCTATCGAGGCCGCTCTCATAGAGGCGCGCCAGCTCCTCGTGCGCGGGTTCGCTCAGCGCAAAGGCTTCGTGAAACAGCGCGGTGACTCCGTTGGAGGATTCGCTGTTGTTGAGCAGGGCGATGCCCAATGAGTCACCCGGATCGTGTCCCGCGGCATCCGGGTAGTCGTTCCACAGTGCCTCGCGATATCGCCTGAACGCCTCGAGGGCTTCTTTCCGGCGGCGTTCAGGCTGTTCCGGCGAAAGGGCCTGGCGGCGCAGTTGCGACAGTGAGTCCGCCGCGCGCTGGTGGCCGAACTCCAGCGCCATCGTCCACCACCTGATCGCCAGCGCGGGATTCTTCTCCACCCCCTGTCCGTTGCGATAGGCATTGCCTGTGAAGAACTGCGCCTGCGGAATGCCGCCGACCGCCGCTTCCTCCATGAATCGGGCCGCCTCCTGATGCCGGTTCGTCAGCTTCAAGACCAGCGCGAGGCGATAGCGGGCGTCGGGAAAATGCGGCTGCAGCTCCAAGGCCCGCCGATAGGATTGAATCGCGGCGCTGAGGTTGCCCAGCGAGTACTGGACGCTGCCGAGGCTGTAATGGGCTTGCGTCAATGCGGGGTCGAGCAGGATGGCGTCCATCAAGGCGGCGGCCGCGGCGCGTCCATCCTGTTTGGCCATCAACGTGACGCCGAGTTGCAGATGGGCCGCGGCGCTCTCCGGCTCCAGCTTGATGGCGATCCGGCATTCGTCGAGCGCGGCATCCAGGTCGCCGATGCGGTAAAGCCCTTGGGCCAGCTTCAGCCGGTCGCCCGCATCGTCCGGCGACACACGGACTGCGCCACGCAGTTCTCCGAGCATCATGACGGCGTCCTCACGCTCCCGGGGAAGAAGTTCAGGACGCTGGTGCTCATCCTGCTGTGGTGGAGCAGGGGAAGCTTCCGGAGCCGGAGGCGGAGTCTCGATCAAGAGGGGCGGCTCGCTCTCAGGCGATTGGGCGAGGGATGAGTGGATGGGAGGCCGTGCGAGGCAGTAGAGGGACAGGAGGGCCGCAAGCACCAGTCGATGACGCATCGGAAACCTGTAACCCTCCGGATAAGTTGTCAAAATCGGGTTTTCATTATAGCACCGAATTGAGGCGGGTGGGCCCGGCGGAGGTCCCTGCCGGGAGCGGCGATGCGTGGGTCAGCGGGCCTGCTGAATGGCCTGTTGCAGGCGCTGGATCGTACTCAGGAGGTCGGGCCCTGAACGGAGCACCGGCTCATGCTGCACCCGCCACACCGGCTCGAGCGGGGCCGGGTCGGTCGCAAGGCGGGGGATGATGTGCCAGTGGATATGGGGGAGCTGATTGCCCAGCAGTTCGTAATTGATCTTCCTGGCCTCATAGACCCGGCCAAGAACTGTGGCGACCAGGTTTACTTCTTCCATCAGCTGTATCCGCTCCGTCGGCGCCAGGTGAAAGAGTTCCGTCGCATGCCGGCAAAAGACCAGCACCGTCCAGCCGGGAAAGAATTGATCGTCATGGAGATAGGCCCGTGTCAATCCGAGGTCGGCGATAAAGTGATCGGCTTTTGGCCAGGTGCCTGAACAGGCTTTGCAGGTGGAATCGTTCATGGCGGATGAATGAGGCGCAGCATAGCAAAGTTCGACCGATTGAGCGAGTGCCGCGCCGGTGCCGTCGCCTTGACACCCTGTTTCACGCGACGATATTCTGCCGGCCGGTCTTCGCGGCTCACGTGCGTGGCTGCTCGATTGTACGTATGTCAACCCATCGTTCGTCGGCACCGCTCCTGATCCCCCGCCCGCTGGTGGCGGGACTGATGCGGCTCTACGATTATCCCCACCCGAAACAGGAGGGGCGGATCATTCGCGGGTACGATCGTCCGCATGCGGTGCGGACCGCGCGGATGTGTGCGGCCGTGGCCGCGTCGTTAGGCCACGATCCGGAGCGGGTGCGTTCCTATCAGATCGCCTGTCTGTTGCACGACCTGGGACGGGCGGGGCTTGACCGAAAACTGTTTGGATCTATCTGGTCATGGGCCAGGGAGCGGGGCATTCCGACCAGGCCGCGCGAGTGGCGCGCCGTCCATGCCGATACGGCCTATGGCCGGGAAACCGAGGCGTTCCTTTCCTTGTATCGTCGCGATCTGAACGCGGCCGGGATCGAGATGGATCGGTGGGCGGCTGAGCAGGTGGAGATGCGGCTGGGCTATGCGCGACGGCTGGCGCGCCGCCTGCGGGCGGTCCGTCCCGCGATCAAGCAGATGGGGATCACGTGGGCTCCCTGGATGCAGCAGGTGATGCTTTACTACTATTACCCCGAGCGGCTGGCGTCGGCGAAGCCCTGGGTGAAACAGTTGGCGGAAATTCTGGTGGCCTGCGAACAGTTCGAGGCTTACAGCAATCAGCGGCGCGGGCGTGACTATTATGTGCGGAAGAAGGAAACGCTGGCTGATGCCTTCGCGTATCTCGACAAGCTGCAGCAGGAAGGCATTTTGAGCCGGACGGTAATGGGCGCGCTGCGTGGTCTGGCTGCTCAGGGTGCGTTTGACCGCGTCCTGGAAGAAGCGCGGGGATGCCGGCTCTCTTCTTCGGAACGCCGGTTCTTACGCCGGATGGAGCATTGAGATGGCCGTCAATACCGTCGCGTTGCGCGTGAACATGCGGGGGGACACGCAGATCGAGAACCTGACGCAGTCGGTGCGGTCCGCCCTGGCAGAGTCGGAGTTGGAGGCGGGGATCGTGACGGTGTTTGTCAAGCATACGACCGCCTCGATCATGATCATCGAAGATGAGCCGGGGATTCGCGCCGACACCAAAGCCTTCTGGGATCGGGTGGTGCCGGCTGATCCGGCGTGGCAGCACAATAGGAGAAATCCCGGCGAAGATAACGGACACAGCCACCTGCGCGGTCAGCTGCAAGGGCCGTCCGTGACCATTCCCTTCTCCGAGGGCACTCTGCATCTCGGCACCTGGCAGCAAGTCGTCGTCGTCGATTTCGATACGCGGTCCCGCACGCGCGATCTCATTATTCAAATCATGGGGGAGTAAGGCAATGACGCGGCAGTTCATGCGGAGGCTTGTTCGCATCGCGGTCGGAGCCTGTGCGCTCTCCCTCAGTCTCTCTCCCGTTGCCGCGGACTGGGGCAGGCCGCTGGGGGGCGCGTACGACGGCGCCGAAGGGCGGCCGAGGCCGGTGACGCCGCCTCCTGCCGAGTTGGGGCCGGATGAACGGGCGACCATGGCCGTCTTCGAGCGGGCAACCAAGTCGGTGGTCTTCATCGCCAACACGGCGATTCAGCGCGACTTCTGGTCCTTCGATATCATGGAGGTCCCGCAGGGGTCCGGTTCCGGCTTTGTCTGGAACAAGCAGGGCCACATCGTCACCAACTTTCACGTCATTTACGGAGCGGACTCGATCAAGGTGACCTTGGCCGACAGGAGCGAGCATCAGGCCAAAGTCGTCGGCGCCGATCCTGACCATGATCTGGCGGTCTTGCAGATTCAGGTTCCTGAGGGTGTCCTGGAGCCGCTGGCGGTGGGGACGTCGCATGACTTGCGGGTGGGGCAGAAGGTCCTGGCCATCGGAAATCCGTTCGGGCTGGACCATACATTGACGACCGGTGTCGTGAGCGCATTAGGTCGAACCATCAAGTCGATGTCGAACCGGACGATCGAAGGGGTCGTGCAAACCGATGCGGCCATCAATCCCGGCAATTCGGGCGGGCCGTTGCTGGACAGCAGCGGGCGGTTGATCGGCGTCAACACCCAGATCGTGAGTCCGAGCGGCGCCCATGCCGGTATCGGGTTTGCCGTGCCCGTCGATACCGTCAACCGGATTGTTCCCGAGTTGATCAAGCACGGCAAGCTGATCCGTCCCGGGCTGGGCGTGTCGCTGGTCCCCGATGCCATGGCCAAGCGCTGGGGTATCAAGGGGGTGATCATCGGGAAAGTGGCCCGCGGAGGGCCGGCCGATGCGGCCGGGCTCAAGGGAGCGCGGCAGACCTCAAGCGGTCGGATCGAACTTGGCGATATCATCGTGGCGGTCGCCGGCAAACCGGTGGCGACGATCGATGATCTGATGGATGTCATGGAAGCCCGCAAAGTCGGCGAGCAGGTGACGGTCGACATTCTGCGCGGGAACAAACGACAATCAGTGTCGGTCACGCTCCAAGCCGTCAATTAGCAGACTGCTGAAAAAGTCCGCCAGCAGGTTCTGTGCGAGCACTCTTTCAGTGGTCGGAACACACTCGTTCCTCCGTCCTAATAGTCTCCAATCTCCGCCATTTCACTGGTGGCGTCTCGCTCGGACATGTTGTTATGATGACGCCTGATTCGTTGGGAGGAACACATGAGCGACCATCGAGCGGACGACAAGGGGCCGGGAGGCCCTTCGGATACAGGGGCGGGGAAGCGGCCGGCTGCGACGACGGCAGACCCGCTGGAATTAATTGAGCAGTGCCTGGCGTCGTTTCCTGACAACGATCCCCGCCAGCAGATCCTCTACAAGCTCCGCCATTCCGTCATGCTGAATGCCGCCAGCCAGCAGCAGCGGGAGGCCGAATACAAAAAGATCAGCGAGGTGGTGGGGAAGTTGACGGCGCCGGCCAACCGGATCGGCACGTTGCTCGACCTCCCCGGCGAGGGATTGGCCCGGATCGTGGTGGGCGGCGCGGAGTATTACGCGAACGTCGACCCTCGGGTGCCGGCGGATGTGCTGAAGATCGGCACGCAGATCCTGGTCAATGAAGCCTATGCGGTCATCAAGACGCTGGGCTACGACCGGAGCGGGCCGGTGCTCAAGCTGGCCGAGGCCTTGCCGGACGGGCGGTTGCGTTTCGAACAGGACATGGGCCGGCAGTCCATGATTCTGCAACGGTCGAGCGACCTCGCGGGGGTGGACCTCAAGGCCGGCGATGAATTGCGGATCGATCCGGGGCATCGGATCGCCATCGAAAAGCTGGAAGACCGGAAAGGCAAGACCCACGTCCTGGATGAAGTGCCGACGGTCACATGGGAACAGATCGGCGGTCAGCAGGAGGCGATCAGCGCGATTCGCAAGGCGATCGAATATCCCCTGCTGCACGCGGAGACCTTCCAGCAATTCAAGTTCACGCAGCCTAAAGGGTTTCTGCTCTACGGTCCTCCCGGCTGCGGCAAGACCCTCATCGGTCAGGCGGCGGCGGCGAGCTTGTCGAAACTCGTCAGCGAATCGATGCCTGATGGCGGGAAGGGCGAGAAGCAGGTTCCCATCACCGGCGGCGCGTTTCTCCACATCAAGGGGCCTGAGATCTTGAACATGTGGCTCGGGGAATCCGAGCGGATGGTGCGTGACTTGTTTGCCAAAGCGCGAGCCAGGCGGCGGGAAGGGGCCTTGCCCTTCATTTTCATCGATGAGGCGGAATCGATTCTGGGGACGAGACGGGCGATGCGCTCGTTCAACATCTCCAACACGCTCGTGCCGATGTTCTGTTCGGAGATGGACGGGATCGAATCGTTGCGCGACGTGGTGATTATCCTGGCCTCGAATCGTCCGGACCTGATCGACCCGGCGGTTCTGCGTCCCGGTCGCATCGACCGCAAGATCAAGGTCAGCCGGCCGAATCGCGAATCGGCTGCGGAAATTTTGAAAGTGTATCTCAGAGAAGACCTGCCGCTGGATGCTGCCTGTGTCGCGGGGCGCGGCGGGGAGCCAGCGAAGGCGTTTCAGTCGCTCATCGGTGACGTGATCGACACGATCTTCAAGCGGACCGATGAAAACCGGGTGCTCTCGATCCGGCTCCGCAACGGACAGAGCAAGGTGCTGTATCGCGGCGATCTCGTCAGCGGCGCGATTCTTTCCTCCATCGTGCAGCGCGCGAAGGAGAAAGCGATCGACCGGACGATTCAGGCCGGGAAGCCTGCCGGCCTTGTTCCAAAAGATTTGCTGGATGCCGTGTCGGAAGAGTTCCGCGAAGGCGAGATGTTGCCGCCGGACGATGCGGCGGAAGAATGGTTGAAGCTGCTCGACCATCATCCGGACCAAGTGGTCGGCGTATCGTCGTTCCGTCATGGGCGGCAGACCGAGGAACGGTTGATCAATCAGATTATCTAGCGATGCGTTTGTTCGGCATTGAAACAGAGTACGGCATCACGCGCGAGGATCTCGACGTGGTGGATCCGGTCGTCGAGTCGATGGAACTGGTGCGGGCATACCTGACCGCCTCCTTCGAGCGGCGGTGGGACTACAGTGGCGAAGATCCGCATGAGGATTCGCGCGGGTTCCGGGTGTCCGGACTCCAGCAGGACAAGGAAGAGGACGAGTTTGCCAAGGTGGATGCCCACCGGCCCTTTTCGTTTCACGAGATGAAGAGCGACCTGGTGCTGCCCAATGGCGCCCGGTTCTACAACGACCATACGCACCCGGAATATTCCACGCCCGAGTGCCGGACCTTGCGCGATCTGCTGGCCCACGACCGGGCCGGCGAGCGGGTGGTACAACGCGCCGCCGAGCGCAGGAACCGGACGCTGGGCGGCCCGCATGTGCAGGTCTACAAGAACAACTCCGACTTCCATGGCCACAGCTATGGCTGTCACGACAACTATCTGGTCCCGCGCGCGGTTCCGTTTCCCGCGTTGGTGGAGGGGATGATCCCGTTCCTCATCAGCCGCCAGGTGATTACGGGGGCCGGCAAAGTCGGGGTGGAGGCGCAGGAAAGCGGCTTTGTGCCGGGATCGTATCAGCTCTCGCAACGATCCGACTTTATGGAAACGGATTTGAGCGTCGACACGATGCATAACCGGCCGATCCTGAATACGCGGGACGAGCCCCACGCCGATCCCAAGAAATACCGCCGGCTCCATTTGATCATCGGCGATGCGAATATGTGTGAATATGCCACTGCCTTGAAGGTGGGGACGACGCAGTTGGTCCTGGAGTTGATTGCTCTCAACCGCGCGCCGAAGATCGAGATCGACCAGCCGGTCGTGGCCGTGAAGCACATTTCGCGCGACAACGATCTCAAAGCGGCGGTGCGTCAGAAGAACGGCAAGACGCTGACGGGCGTGGAGATTCAGGAACAATACTGCGCGGCGGCGGAGACGCAGTTTGCCGGCTCAGATCCGGACACGGATTGGATCCTGCGCGAATGGCGGCAGACGCTGAGTTTGCTGACGACAGACCGCACAAAATTGGTGGGGCGCTTGGATTGGGTCACGAAGCTGTGGCTGTTGGACACATTCATGCGCGAGGAACGCATCGGGTGGGATGACCCCTGGTTGGCCAGTCTGGATCTTGAATATCACAATGTGAATGCCGAGCGCGGGCTCTATCTGGGGCTGGAAGCGGAAGGCAAAGCCTGGCGGATGACAACCGAGGCCGACATTGAACAGGCCTTGTCGGCCGGCCCCAGCGATACCCGCGGGGGGGTACGCGGATTGTGCGTGCGGCGGTTTCCCGACCAGATTAAGTCGATGCAATGGGAGCGCATTCAGTTTTCCGGCGGGTTGATGCCCAAGACGTTGGAGATGGGCGATCTGTTTGATCCCGAGGATGTGAAGGCCTGTGCGGCAGTGCTGGAGACGGCGACGTCTCCCGCCGATGCGATGACAGCCTGGAATCGACGAAAGGATGCACGATCATGACATACAC
The DNA here is from genome assembly GCF_049546785.1 of Nitrospira sp. NS4. Lineage (NCBI taxonomy): Bacteria > Pseudomonadati > Nitrospirota > Nitrospiria > Nitrospirales > Nitrospiraceae > Nitrospira > Nitrospira sp. NS4. The sequence goes on from NZ_JBMWAN010000003.1 coordinate 497,308, forward strand.
GAGCATGCCGGAACGACGCGAAGGGCCCGGCGATCCGATGCCGAAAGCACCGAGCCCGTCGGACGAAGGCAGCGGACCCAAGCGGCCGGACACCGGTTCGCCGGACAAAGACAGTTTGATGAAACGGATGAAGAAGGTCGATCCGAAACAGGCCGAGCGGTATCGGCAAAGAACCGGGGAATAGGCACGAGGCAATAGGCTGGAGGCGAGGGGAAGGGGCAGGTGGGGCTCCTCGTGCCCCTAGCCTGGAGGTTTGAATGGGGATGCAAGGTGACTTCTATCAGTTGTTACGGGAGCAGGGGTACACACTCGGCAATCCGGCTCTGGTCGGAAACGGGCAGGAACTGACGAGCGCGACGACGATTCTGGCTTTCAAGTATCGCGACGGGGTGCTGGTCGCGGGCGATCGGCGGGCCACGGCCGGAAACATGGTGATGTATGACCGGACGGACAAGGTCTTGGAGATCGATCGCCATAGTGTGATGGCCATCGCCGGAGTGCCAGCCACCGCCTATGAAATGGTGCGGGTGCTGGAGCACTCCTTCAAATACTACCGGCGTACGCAACTTCAGGAATTGAGCTTCGAGGGCAAGCTGCGCGCGGTGTCCAAGCTCTTAAAGGAGAACGTGGCCGCGGCGTTGGCCGGCACGGGCGCGGTGGTGCCGGTGTTTGCCGGATACGATTTTGAACAGGGTACGGCGAAGATTTATTTTTACGACATTCTGGGAGCCGAGTTTGAAGGGGTCGAATATGCGGTATCCGGCTCAGGCTCTCCGACGATCAGGGGCATTCTCCATTACGTCAATACCTGGGGAGAACGTCCGCTCGTGGCATTGAACGAAGAAGAAGCCACGATTCAGGCGTTGCGACTGCTGACGAGTGCCGCCGAGTTTGATTCGGCGACCGGCGGGGTGAACCGCGAGTCCAACCTCTATCCGATAATCAAATTGATCACGCAGGATGGAGTGCGCGTGGTGCCGGATGACCGGCTGAAACCGCTCTTCGAGTCCAAGGTGGTGCGCCATGTATGAAGAACCGTATCGGTGGGTCGAAGCAGTCGGTAATCGCCGCACTTATCTCGATGAGCAGTTCAAGCAGGGCAGCCCGGTCGTGGCGATGGTCTACGAAGCCGGTATTCTGCTGACGACCGTCAGCAAGGGGACGTCCAAGCTCTACGAGATTTACGACCGGATCGCGCTGGCGGGCATGGGGCATCCGGCGGATCTGGAAAAGCTGCGGTTCAACCTGCTGGAGATGGCGCATGTCGAAGGCTTCAACCGCTCTCCGTCAGATGTGACCGGATCGCGCCTGGTGAAGTACGGTATCGCGCCGGTGATTAAGCAGGCGTTTGAAGAGGTGTACAAGGCGCCCTTCATCGTCCGGATCCTGCTGGCCGAGCTGGGGCAGAAGCCGGAGAAGGACGCGCTGCTCACGATCAACTATGACGGCACGTTTGAAGAGACGAAGAAACATGCGGTACTCGCGGCGACGAAGACAGCTCAGGCGCGCATGCTGGAATATCTGAAGGCGGAGATGCCTGCTCCCTGCTCGCTCGATCAAGGGTTGAGCCTGGCCCTCCGTACCTGGGCCATCGGATCTCTGGCGCATCGACAGGAATCGGCAGAGGAGACGGAGGAGTCCGGACACACCGCCGGCGATCAGAAGGCTGCAGCGGCTCCGGATCAGCCGGCGCTGCTCGCGCATCTGCGGGAGGTTCTCGCGGACAAGACTTTGGAGTGTGCCGTATTGGATCGTCAGCAGCCCGGTTCGTCCAAGTATCGAGCCATCAAGCCGGCCGAATTGGCCCGGTTGCTGCCGGGCGATTTTCAATCGGTCGTGACGGGCTGACATGTTGAACCGTATTTTCGGGCTTGAGACCGAGTATGGCCTCCTGGTCAATCAGGACCGCCCCGACCACACGCCGACTTGGTTTGCCCACCAGATCCGCGATCATCTCTTTCAATCCCAGCGTCGGGGCGTGCTCGATCTGCACCATCGCGGGCATGACGAGCCGCCGGGGAACGGCGGGTTTCTCACCAATGCCGGGCGTATGTACCTGGACATGGGGCATCTCGAATATGCCTCGCCCGAATGCCAATCGCTGGTGGATCTGGTGGCAGTCGATCGGGCGGGCGACCAGGTGCTGCAACAGGCGATTGAGGAACTCGGATTCGGGGAGACGATTTCGCTGATCAAGAACAATATCGATCACGAAACCGACGCCACGTTCGGATCGCACGAGAACTATCTGGTCACGCGGCGATTCCCGTTCAGCCGGCGCGGGTTGAGTCCGCTGGTGACGTTCCTGGTCACCCGTCAGATCTTTACCGGGTCCGGGCGGGTCGGCGCCGCCAGCCCGCAGGATGCCTGGATTCAGATGGACCGCCTGATCATCCCGCGTGCGGCGTTGCATCAGGGTTCGCCGCAGACGATGATCCCCTTTCAGATCTCGCAGCGGGCGGACCACATTGTGAACGACTTTTTCGAGTGGGTGCAGCAGAACCGCGCTATCGTCAATACCCGCGATGAACCCCTGGCCGATCCCAACCAGTACCGGCGCATCCATCTGCTCCTTGGCGATTCCAACATGGCCGAATTCGCGACGGCGCTGAAGATGGGCACGACCGGGCTGGTGTTGCAGTTGATCGAGGAGGGCAAGGCGCCGCGTGATCTGGATATCGACGAGCCGGTCGAAACGCTACAAGAAATTTCGCAGGATCAGGAGCGCCAATGGGTCGTGCGTCTGCTATCAGGCAAAAGCATCTCCGCCATCGATATTCAGGAACGGTTTCTCGCGGCAGCCCGGGACGCCTATGCCGGGCAGGATGAGGAAACCGACTGGGTGCTCGCGCAGTGGGAAGCGGTGCTGACGGACCTGCGCGGAGACTATACCAAGCTGGTGGGACGCGTGGATTGGGCGTCCAAGCTCTGGCTGCTGGAATCCTTCCGCGAGGCCGAACATCTGGAGTGGCACGATCCGACATTGAAGAGCCTGGATCTCGAATATCACAATCTGCGCCCCGATCGCGGGCTCTATTTCGGGTTGTTGGAAGAAGGCCGCGTGCCGCGGATGACGACGGACAAGGCCATTGCGCTAGCGACGGAACATCCACCCCGCAACACCCGCGCCTTCGGCCGTGGGGAACTGATCCGCCATCTGCTCGCGGCCGGCCCGATTGCTGAACCGGGTGACGCGGCTCCGGATGAGCGATACTTTCCCGCCTACGTCATAAATTGGTCGATCTTTCAGGTCCGCGGCCGCACGCCGTTTCCGATGCCGGACCCGTTCAAGACCTACGCGCAGGAAGTCCGCTCCCATCTCCAGTCTGTGTGAGGAAATCCCCGGGTCGGTTCCGGAGCGGATCAGCAGGGTGCGCGCATCGGATGTCGTGCCCTTTCTTGGCCATAGCGGCGCGCTGGTCGTTGCCTGGTTCGGGTCGTGTGGGTTGTCGGTTGATCTCCCGGAGGAGGGGAAGTGGCCGGCCCCTCTCGCGCCCTGATCCTTCACGTCGCCGTGTTGGCGATGGTCGCATTGGCCTACGGGCTGGTGCTCTAGCTCTGCGGGCCGTATCCGAGCAAGTTTGTCAAGGCCATTTATAATTGGGCGTTCATGGTCGGCATCGCGGCCGATGTGGCCTGGCTCATCAGGACCCGGGTGCAGAAGTGTGCGCCTCTGGTGGCTGCAATGACGCCTCGTTGTCTGAACAAAGGGGTAGGGCCGGGGTTCTTCCGAGGGCTGTCTCCCCTGTCGTGGCTGCCTGCCGCGCAGCCTCCTTTCCTTTAAGAAATTCCACAATTCGATTTTCCGCCCAGTAGGGATCTTCTCCGTTGCGGCTCCAGTGAAAAAACCCGCAATGGCCGCCATAGCGGGGATCGAGCAGGGTTATCGCGCGGTTGTTCCTGATCAGGGGCTGGGTGAACATGGAATAGGGGATGAAGGGATCGTCTTGAGCCGTGATGATCAATGTGGGAACGGTGATCTGTTGCAGCACGTGATGCGATCCTGCGCGGTTATAATAATCGGCGGCATCTCGAAAGCCGCCATCGGGGGCGGTGTAGTAATCGTCAAATTGGCTCATTGTCCGGATTGAGTTCAGGCGGGCCAAGTCCCATTTCCCCGGATAGAAGGCCGCCTTCCGTCGCATGCGGGCCTTCAGCCGCGGGAGGAAGTGCTCATGATAGATCCAATTCCGCGGCTGCTCTAATGCAGCCACGCATTGGGCGGGATCGATATTCGGACAGACTGCCACAACGCCCGCCAGCGCCGGATCCGATCCTCCCAGCTCTCCTGCTGCTTTCAGCACCAGATTGCCGCCCATCGAGTAGCCCACGAGCCAGATTCGGGTGAGGCGGTCAACGGTCGCCAATTCACGAACGATGGCCTGGTAGTCCCTGCTGAGGCCGCTGTTATACAGCGTCGGCGAGAGGTGTTCGGTGCCGCCGCAGTTTCGCTGGTTCATCCGTATCACATTAAACCCTGCGCGATAGGCTTTGGCCGCGATCCCGCGCATATAGTGCGACTCGGCGCAGCCTTCCAGCCCGTGCACGAGGATGACGGTTGAAGCGGCCTGTTGACGGTCTTGCCAATGACAGAGTCCCAGTAGTTGTGTGCCGGGTTCCACGGTGAAGAGGCGTGGTACTTGCGGCAGATGCTTCAGTGAGGTGTCTCTCGGCCAATAGCGGGGAAAGATCGTCATCAGGTGGGCATTCCGCAGCAGGCGCGGCGGGTTAAAGGGAGGAATCGCTTGCATAGATTGCCCTATCATAACCAATCAAGGCGCCGTTGCGTACTAGATCTTACTATCCGCTTGAACGGAAAAGGGCTTGGGGCAATGAGCCGCTTGCTTGCGTGACGGCGATAGAGGATCTAGAGGGTCAACAAAAGAGGGCTGGTGGCGTCTCTGCCACCAGCCCTCTTGTTATGTTGGCTCCCCGGGCAGGACTCGAACCTGCGACCAGCCGGTTAACAGCCGGCTGCTCTACCAACTGAGCTACCGGGGAACGTGGTGTGTTTGCTGAGCGGCGTATTCTAGCAAAAGTTTCCGGTTGAGGGGAGTTTTTTTTCAGCTCTTAGTCGTTCGCGGCGTTGCCGGTTAAATGTCGAAATCTTCGGTTTCGTCTTCGTCCGACGAGGCATCCGTGTTGCCCTCGGCCACGGCGGCGTAGTGCTTCGCCCAGGTGAGATAGAGGTTTCCGCTGTCTCTCATGGTATCAGCGGCTTTTACGAGCTTTTCCGCCAGCTCTGGATCCTTCCCCCCTGCATGGATAACAGCCGCACGCTGCTCCAGTGCTTTGGGGTAGGCCTGGGTCAGCCTGGCGATCTCGATCAGGAGTTCGTCGAGGACGTTGTCTTCGCGTTCCATTGGGGTCCTTCCGTTTGCCCGAACAAAAAACCCCATAGCGTGAAACGCTATGGGGCTCATGAAGCGTACCGGTTGGCTAGCCTTGGTAGGCTTGACCAAGGGCTGCGGATTCGGCCTTGTGATGGTGGATGAGCTCTCCCGTAGAGCTGACGGCCTGCATCTCGATGGCCATGTGCTTCGCGGCGTTGCAGACGACCACGCAGAGTTCGCAGCCCTTGCAACGATCGATGTTCACTTCGGCGACCATCTTGGTCGAATTGAGGTCCAAGCAGTTGGCCTCGGGACAGTACATGATACACAGGCGGCAGCCTTTTTTCGCCACGCATTTCTCGTCGATGACTTGCGCTACGTTATACATGCGGGGTGGTTCCTTCTCTTCCTCAGCTTACGCGGCGACGGCGGGATTGCCGACTCGCAGCTCAATCTTGTTCTTTTCAGCCCATTCGCTGGCAATCTCATACGCGCGCTTGACGGTCGCCAGATTCTTTGCAAGCAGCATTTCCTTTTTGGCGAACTTCTTCTTGATGGCTTCGTCCAGTGAGGCGGTACCGCCGGATGCGACGAACTTCTTGCCGAAACGTTCCTGCAACGCGCCATCCAAGGCTTCCATGGAGACGCATTTGGTGATACCGGCGACGGAGCCGATCATCGCCATGTTGGTCGAAAGTTCGGTGCCGGCGACTTCGATGGCCAGTTCGGTTGCCGCAATGTAAAACACGGCAACGTTCAGATCTTTGAGGCGTTGAATGTCTTCCTCCGACAACAGGGGTTGGTCGGAGTTGATGATGACGACGCCGCCTTCCTTGATGCCGGAATAGAACGGCATGGTATAGCTTTTCCCCATGGTGATGACCTGGGGATGAAACACCTGAATGACGTCGGGGAACACCAGCTCGCCGCGATCATAGATCCGCTCAATGCCGATCCGGCAGTAGCTCTCGGCCGGCGCCATGCGCTTCTCGGCGCCGAAGAAGGGATTGGAAATCGAAAACTTTCCGTCACGGTTGGCCGCCATCGCCATGACGTGGGCGGCGGTCACGGCGCCCTGTCCGCCGAGCCCTGACATCCGGATATTCAGTCTCTTCTTAATCATGATCGTCTCCTCAAGGTTCGAGCTAGGCTTCCTGTGAGGCCAATTGCTTGGCGGCGGCTTTCTTTTCCTTGTCCTTTGCGGCCAGCTCGGCCAGCAATTGCTTCGCCGGTTCGCTGACGTATTCTTTGTAGGCAAACCGCTCGGTCGGCTTTTCGGAGTCCCGCATTTCCTGGAGGCCTTCCATGCTGTTCTTGCCGATTTCAAGAATACAGGGGGTGTAGAGTTGGAGATAGGTCGGGCCGATTTCGCGCGCGATATGCACGGCGTTGCGGATGACCTTTTCAATCAGGGACGGCTTGCTGACCGTGCAGTTCACGACATAATGACAGCCGGACTCACGCGCGATTTCAGGCAGCCGGACCTTGTCGAAAAGCTTCCCGACCGGTGCCATTTTTGCCACGAAGCCCTTCTGCATCAGGCCGCTCTCCTGGCCGCCGGTGTTGGCGTAGAGTTCGTTGTCGAAGCAGATGGTGGTGAATTTCTCCTGGCGGAACCAGGCTTGAAGGGTCATATCGAGACCGATGTCGACCGTGGCTCCGTCGCCGGCAAGCACGACCACATCTTTTGTTCGACCCGGGAAACGCACGCTCAGGGCGCGCTTCAGGCCTGAGGCGATGGCGTTCTGGTTGCCGAACAGCGAGTGAATGTTGTGCACGGCCACCATGGGAAACACTAAGCTGGTGCAGCCGGTCGATCCGACCATGACGGTGTCTTCCGGGTTCGGGAGCGAGGCCAGGATGTATCGGAACGCCATGGACTCAGGGCAGCCGGCACAGAGCGAATGCTGCTCGATCAATTCCTTGCTGTTTCCGATATCTTTCCAGCCACGATCTTCTTTGCCGTAGGTGGCGCTCTTCACCAGGTCCTGATAATCCGACGGCATGATGTCGTAGAGCGCTTCTGAAATCTTGATCCGTTCCTTGCTCATATATGCCTCCTCAAGGGCTGTTCCTCGGAATTAAGTAGTTTTGACGCGATGCGATCCTCTCAGCTGCCGCGACCGGCCATAGAAACTGTCTTCATTCCAAGGACCGTCTTAATTTCCTGCACGATGACTTCCGGCGGCATGGTCATGCCACCGCAGACGTGCGGGCCGGCATGCACACGCTGGGGATTCGGAATCGTGGCGCGAATTTCTTTGGCCAGCCACCCCGTCACGTTGAATTCCGGCACGAAGATGTGCTTGGCATTCTTCGTCGCTTCGCGGATTTCTTCTTCCGGCCAGGGACGCAAGGTTTTCACCTTCACCAGCCCGCAACGGATTCCCTCGTCCTCGAGGAGGCGGATGGCCTCACGGCCTTGTGAGACCGCAGTGCCTGAGGCCACGATGACGATATCGGCATCGGTGTTCTCGGCATCGATCAGTCCGTTGAGCCAGTGGATGGAATGTTTACGGGACCGCTCAACCGCCGCCCACACTTCCTGCTGCCAGGAGGCATGCGTGGCGTAGCTGATGTAATTGCTCTTCATGACGAACGGATCGCGCATCATGCGGACCGGCGGGCATTCCATGTCCATACAGGGCACTGGTGAGCGGTATGGATCGTATGGAGGCAGGCACATATCTGCCGGAGTGAGGTTGACCACGTCCTTGGTATGCGTCACGAAAAATCCGTCACAACAGAGCGCCAACGGCAGGTGCACGTCAGGCTCTTCCGAGACCATATAGCCCTTGAGAATCCAGTCGAAAAAGTCCTGGGCAGTTTCGGCATGCCAGACGAGCATACCGGTATTCAAGAGATAGGCAATTTCCAGCGTGTCCGGCTGGATCGAGAGCGGCGAATTGATACCGCGGCAGGTCACGATCATCTGGATCGGGAGTCGCGCACCGGCCCACATGGGGAAGTTCTCCATGGCGCGCATGGTTCCGGGACCTGCGGTCGTGGTAAACACCCGGGCCCCGCCGAATGCGGCGCCGGCACATTGCGACATGACGGCGAATTCGCTTTCGCCCCTGAAGTAGTCGCCGATGTAGCCCTCTGCAAAGAGTTCACCGATCAGGGCCGCGGCTTCGCTCTGCGGGGTAATCGGATAGGCGATCATGACGTCGCAGCTGGCACGTCTGACGGCTTCCTTGATGACTTCGCTACCTGTATAGAACGACGGCGTGCGCGGCGCCTCGTTCATCATCTTCCAGGTATCGGTATAGGTTTGGCCCTTCTTATTCTTTGTGCCGATGACTGAGTGTATATCTGCCATGGACCCAGCCTCCTTTCAGGCTTTCAAGGATTTCAAACGACTAGTTTGAAGCCCCGCTCTTGGCTGACGTCAGCCGTGGTTGGACGGTTCCCTTCAACTTCTTCACCCAGTCAGCCAGCTTCATGATTTTCTCGACGGAGGCGTCACGGAAGGACAGCATTGCGTCCTCATGGCCGGCCTGAGCGCACATTGCGATCGTGTAGCAGGAGGTGCCGCCGCGAATGATCTTCAGGGACAGGTTGGCCTGATGGCAGTGCACTCCGATGAACATGCAGCAATCGATTTTGTTGTGCCAGATGGTCAGGTTCGGGTGGTTGGGGTTGATTTCGACTTCGGGGTTGATCTTGGGATACTTCGGCCGGTAATCGGGCATGGGGATCAGCATGGGAGTCTGCCCAGGCTGGACGCACTCTTTCAGCGTGTTGTAGAGGTGGCGAACTGCCGTGGCTTTCTTCGCGGCCTTTTCATTCCAGGCCCATAATACGAGCGGGCCTGGGAAAATCGTCGGGACTTTAGCCATCAGGAATTGCTTGGCGGCTTCCTCATAGGCCTTGTCTTCCGACACAATGACGCCGTTAATGTGCGCTTCCCCCGGGTTCGGCAGCTGGATTCCCATGCTGGCTGCAGCGGGCGGGAGGAAGTGTTCAGGTCCTGGGAGCACGCGATATTGACTCATTACGACCTACTCTCCGGCAAAAGGGTGAATGACCTAAAAGTGACGAGTATTCTAAGATTTGACCCTCCAAATACTCTATGCTTTTTCCTCTCTCTTCTGCAACCTCGCAGAAGGCCCACCCAGGAGCGATTTAGGGCTATCAGGGGTAATGAGGGTAGGCCTTTTGAACTAACAGCTTTTCAATAGAAAAGATCGTTCGGCATCATAAAGGTTGGCATTATAGGTAAGGGACTTTTTCCTTGTCAAACTGACCTTCTCGGGCTGGACGATCAGGATGAAGCGGCAACTCTTCCCTGTAACCAACGGGTTGGAGCCCTACGGCAACTGCTCGCAGGCTTCAGAGGATCCGAGTATGCAGGCGCGCTCGAAGTCGTTTTGAGCCAGTTGTCCCTCTAAATGTTCCCGGTGAAGTCTTGCTCGCGTCAGGAGTGCGGAGGTATGCGTGGGATCTATCCGAATGACGGTGTCTAAGTCTTGAATGGCATGGGCCGGCTGGTTGAGCTTTTGATAAATGCCGCTGCGGAGGAGATAGGCCTCTTTTTGATAGGGCATCCAACTGTCGGCAACGGGCTGATCGAGAATTTTGTTCAGAGTGGTCAGCGCCGATGTCCATTGTCTGGACTTTGCCAGCTTCCTGGCGTGCAACGTGGTGACGTTGATCAGCCGGTGGCGTGCGCTATCAAAGAACGGGTCAATATCGAGAGCCTGTGCATAAGACTGTGCGGCCTCCTCTGTATCCTTCAGCCAGGAGCTGACATCGCCTCGACCGAGGAGTGCCCATGTATTCCCGCCGTCCAGTATGAGGGCTCTATCAAAGTCCATTTTGGCGGTATCGACGTATTCCGAATACTCGCTTGGGCGAGCATGATTGGAATAGGAGAGCGAAACCAGCCGGAGATAGGTCTGTCCCCTGACGATCAGCGGGTCGATATATTGCGGATCAAGTGCAACGGCTTGCGATGTCAAATCGAGCTTGAGCCGCAGATCCTTCGTATGGAGGGCGGTTTCGACCAGTGCGCGTGCGCGTTCATGGGTGTCTGACCGGCCCGGAGGCTCGACCTTCAGGGTGCGGACGCCGGCCGGCGTGGCCCTGATATTTTGCAGCTGGGCCTTCAATTCAGCGTTTTCCTTTTGAAGTTCTCGAAAGTGCTCCGTGAATCGTTCTTCCGCGTGCCGTCGGCGGATGGCTTCTTGGAGGCTGTCGAGATTGACGACTGCCCGGATGCGGACAAAGAATGCCGGACGGTCGTGTTCAAACGTACGGCGGGACTCAAGGATTTCTGTCCTGGTGATGGCAGCTGCAAGGGTGCGAATTTCCATTGAGACGGTGAGGCTCTTCTTCCCATTGCGGAAGACTTCGTGATCGTGGAACGTGGCTTCGAGGTAGATGCCGGCTTCCTCAAGGGCCTTGCGTTGTGCGCGTTGAAGTACCGCGCGTTCAGCGCTCGCCAAGGTGTCGCCGTCGGCCATGAGGTACTGTCCTTCGGCGATGATGGTTCTATCGGTGGCGTAGGCGGTCTGGACGAAAAGGACAAAGCAGGAGAAGAGACTCGCCAGAGGAAGGCTATACCTGCTAATCATGTTGCAACTATACCGCTTCGAATTGAGGCGGACAATGATCCCAAAGTACTGCCCATTTGTCGAAATGGCGTATTGATTCCGGCAGGAAGGGGCTATTTAGGAAGAACCTGCATGAACGGATGAATCTCGACGCGTTCGAATACGCCATGGACGGTGTAAGGGTCTTGCCGGGCGAACTGTTCGGCTTCGGCCTGAGTTTCGAACTCCAGAACCAGCAAGCTTCCCGCTTTGTCCGTCAGCGGCCCGGCCAAGATGACGCGGCCTTGTTGCGCTAATGGGTCGAGATTCGCAAGATGGGCAGGCCGGTGAATCTTTCGCTTCGCTTCTCCCTCAGGGCCGTCGTATCCAAGAATGACGAATTTCATAGAGTCACCGTCGATCCCCCAATCAATAGGTGTGCTGTAGATGCGCTGTCGGGAAAACGAGTTCAGGCGGGACCCTCGAGGGGACAGCGGTCGTTGTAGCCGGTCGTGACTTCATGCCACCAACGTATCTCTTTTTCCCCCAGTTTCCAGCAGAGATAGACGATTCGTCCGTCACGGAGATGAGGAAAGTCGCACAGGCCCATATCGATGTCTTTGACATGAACGCCCAGTTCGTGGATGGCATGGAGGTTGGCGCTGATCTCTTGCAGACTGCGGACATAGTGAGCGCCAACGGGAGTTCCTCCCCCTTGGTCGGCCTGTGCTGAGGCTTTCCGGATTTCGTCACGGGTCTCCATCAGGATGGCTTTTCGGCGCTGAACAGTCGCCAGATGTGATTGGAGTTGAGGGATCAACTGGTTGGCTTCGAACAGCGTAAAGACACGCTCCGGATTTTCATCGTCTCGCTCATGTGCCATGCAATACTCCTCCGGGCTGTTTACCACAGTGGAATTCCGGGTTCAATGGGACGAGAACGCACGCGGCTCAATCGGAAGGATGAGCATGAAAAATAGTGGAAACTCAGTTGACAACCGGAGAAACCATGGGTATCATTCGCCATAGCATTCCGATTTTCGCGGGCACTCTCCACGAACCAGTCAACTCTCGGAACCTGTCTCAAAGCGAAATCACACGATCTGTCGAATGTCGGGGCGCAAGGCTAAAGCCAACAAGATGTATTGATGGTCATCGATACTTCAGTTGCTTCGGAGACCACATCCTGAATTTTTACAACGAATAATCTACACCCTGTACGAATCGTCCTCTCCGACGAACTATCGCGGACTCAACCACACACTAACATCTGTTTCGAATGGTCAATCAATTTCGTGAGTCGTCCCTCATGACAACAGAGCCGAAGGCTCGATAGGAGATCTATGCAAGCGACTAAGGGCGAGGTCATGTATCTGGCGGAGTTGAAGCAGAAATCCATCGCCGATCTCAACGATGTGGCCCGCGAGCTGAAGATTGAGGGCGCGGCGAATCTGCGCAAGCAGGAGTTGATCTTTGCGATCCTGCAAGGCCAGACGGAAAAGAACGGCGTGGTCTTCGGGGAAGGCGTCCTTGAGACCTTGCCTGATGGGTTCGGTTTCCTGCGCGCCCCGGATTCCAACTATCTTCCCGGTCCCGACGATATCTATATCTCTCCTTCTCAAATTAGACGGTTCAACCTTCGCACGGGGGACATCGTCTCCGGGCAAATCCGTCCGCCGAAGGAGAGTGAGCGATACTTCGCCCTGTTGAAGGTCGAGAAGGTCAACTATGAGGACCCTGAAGTTGCCCGCGACAAAATTCTCTTTGATAACCTCACCCCGCTCTATCCGGAAGAACGACTCAATCTGGAATTTGACCGGGAAGAATACTGTACCAGGGTCATGGATCTCACGACCCCCATCGGAAAAGGGCAGCGTGGACTGATCGTCGCGGCGCCCCGAACCGGTAAGACGATGCTGCTGCAGGCCATCGCCCGGGCCATCCTGAAGAACCATAAAGAAGTCACCCTGATCGTGCTGCTGATCGATGAGCGTCCCGAAGAAGTCACCGACTGGCAGCGCCAGGTCAAAGCGGAAGTGATCAGCTCGACATTCGATGAGCCGCCTCAGCGCCACGCGCAAGTGGCGGAAATGGTTCTGGAGAAGGCGAAGCGGCTGGTGGAACATAAGAAGGACGTGGTGATCCTGCTGGACAGCATCACGCGTCTGGCACGCGCCTACAATACCATCGCCCCGCCAAGCGGGAAAGTGCTGTCCGGCGGTCTGGACTCCAACGCGCTCCAGCGGCCGAAGCGGTTCTTCGGCGCCGCCCGGAACATCGAGCATGGAGGGAGTTTGACCATCATGGCCACCGCCTTGGTCGATACCGGGAGCCGCATGGACGATGTCATCTTCGAAGAATTCAAAGGCACCGGCAACATGGAAGTCCATCTGGATCGCCGGCTGGCCGACAAGCGGATTTTCCCGGCTATCGATATCAGCCAGTCCGGTACCCGCAAGGAAGAATTGCTGGTCGACAAGGACCGGCTCAACAAGATGTGGATTCTCCGTAAGGTGCTGAGCCCGCTCGGAACCATGGAAGCCATGGAGTTCTTGATGGACAAGATCGGCGGGACCAAGACCAATCAGGAGTTCTTGCAATCCATGAACCGGTAAGGGACGCTTGTTTCTACCCCCGTCGTTCGGATAGAGTGTACCGCTCTTGGCGTGGGGCCAGGAATCTGACCGAATGTTTGGCAAGGAGTCGTAGGTTATGCAAAAGGGAATTCATCCGGTGTATCGGGAAGCCACGGTTCATTGTGCCTGTGGGAATTCATTCAAGACACGAACGACCATCGGGGACATCAGCGTCGACATCTGTGCGGGCTGTCATCCGTTTTTCACCGGCACGCAAAAGATCGTCGATACCGAAGGACGTGTCGAACGGTTCAAGAAGAAGTACGCGAAGAAGGACAAGTAGCTGCGCGACGGTTCATAGAAGAGACCCTGCTTCGCATCGAGGCAGGGTCTTTTTCTATTCTGGGGGACGGACGCGTATGACCGTGCAGAGGGGCCGAACATGATCGATCCAGTAATTCTCAAGCGTTGGGAGGCTGCGGTAGAGCGGCTTGACGAGCTGACGAGCCAGCTCATGGATCCCTCTGTCATCAGTCAGCCAGCGCTCCTGGTGAAGCTCAGTAAGGAGCGGACCGAGCTCGAGTCCGTGGCCGCACTCTTCGAGGGGTATCAGGCCTGTCTCAAGCAGTTGGACGAGGCCGCCCAGATTCTTGCCGATCCCACGGCGGGAGAGGAGATGCGGGCAATGGCCGGTGAAGAGGCGTCCGCCCTCGAACAACAGCGCAACGACATGGAAGCGCAGGCGAAGGAGTTGCTCACGCCCAAAGACCCCCGCGACGAAAAAAACATGTTTCTCGAAATCCGCGCCGGCACCGGCGGCGACGAAGCGGCGTTGTTTGCAGGGGATCTCTTCCGGATGTACAGCAAGTATGCCGAGAAAAAGGGTTTGAAGGTCGAGATCGTCGAGGCATCGGAAACCGGCATCGGCGGATACAAGGAAGTCATTGCGCTGGTCGAGGGGAAAGGCGCCTTCGGCTATTTCAAGTATGAGAGCGGTGTTCATCGGGTGCAGCGCGTTCCGGCCACAGAGGCGAGCGGGCGTATCCATACCTCGACGGTGACCGTGGCGGTGATGCCGGAAGCCGACGAAGTGGATGTGAAGATCGACCCCAAAGATCTGCGCATCGACACGTTTTGCTCGTCCGGCGCCGGCGGACAGAGTGTCAATACCACCTATTCCGCCGTTCGCATCACGCACATTCCGACCGGCGTCGTCGTCAGCTGCCAGGATGAACGGTCGCAGCTCAAAAATCGGACCAAGGCCATGCGGACCCTCCGCGCCAGAATTCTGGAGGCCGAGCAGGAGAAACAGGCAGCGGAGATTGCCCAGAATCGCAAATCGCAAGTCGGTACCGGAGAGCGGAGCGAGAAGATTCGCACCTACAATTTTCCGCAGAACCGCGTCACCGACCATCGCGTAGGCGTTACGTTGCACAAGCTGGAGCTTGTGCTGGAAGGCGATCTCGACGAAATCGTCCAAGCACTGAAGACCCAGCGCGAACATGCGGAGTCCGGAGTGGCCTGAGTGGTAACCACCGTGCTGACAGGACCATTGACCCTTGGGGTGCTACTGGCGGAAGCCCGGCAGCGGTTAGCCGGAGCCGGTGTGGCCAATGCCGCACAAGAAGCAGGCTGGTTGCTGGAGAAGGGGTTAGGATGTCGCTCCCATCACCTCATGACACAGTCGGATCGGGAGATCTCGATCGAGCAGCGCGCATCGGTTCGGAGCCTGGTTGAACGACGCGCCCGCCGTGAGCCGCTCCAATATATTCTTGGCACACAGGAATTCTGCGGGCTGGAGTTCGCGGTCGGTCCGTCAGTCTTGATTCCGCGACCGGAGACAGAGCTGCTCGTGCGTGAAGTGGTGCGGCAGACTGGTGCCCACCATGCCTCGATGCTCGTCGATGTCGGGACAGGTTCAGGCTGTCTGGCGGTGACGCTGGCGACTACTCTCAGGGGATCGAAAGTGCTGGCGATCGATCGTTCGGCAGACGCCTTGCAGGTGGCGAAACAGAATGCGGCTACGCACGGGGTTCTGGAGGGAATCGAGTGGCTGCACGGGGACCTGCTGGCGCCGCTGGCGGGGCGCGGGTTGGAAGAACGGGTTGATGTCATCGTCTCAAATCCGCCCTATATCGCCGAGCGGGACTTGCCTGGACTCCAGCCGGAAGTTCAGATGTTTGAGCCTCATATGGCGCTGGTGAGCGGTCCGTTGGGGACGGAGTTTCATCGGCGATTGCTCCAAGATGCCCCGGCCTTCCTGGTTCCAGGAGGGAGGCTCATGATGGAAATCGGTCAGGGGCAGGCGGCAGCGGTGCGAGCATTGGCGCAGGATATCGGGGGCTATGCGCCGGTGGTCTTGGTCGAAGATGCGGCCGGCATCGAGCGCGTCGTGATCGCGCAGAAAGTGGGATAAGGCGGCTCTACGATGGATCACATTGTCATCACGGGCGGGAATCGGCTGCAGGGGGAAGTGCCGATCAGCGGAGCAAAGAATTCCGCCCTGCCCATTCTGGCCTCGACGATTTTGGGCGGCGGCGAGTGTGTCATTACGAATCTTCCTCGCGTCGTCGATGTGCTGACGATGGGCAAATTGCTTGGCATGCTGGGGGCCACGGTCGTTCATGAAGGCAATCGCGCGGTCATCAAGGCCGATGCGATTCATTCAACGGAGGCTCCCTACGACCTGGTCAAAACCATGCGGGCATCGGTGCTGGTGCTGGGCCCGTTGTTGGCCCGGTGGGGTGAAGCGAAGGTTTCGCTGCCGGGTGGATGCGCCATCGGTTCACGTCCGGTCAATCTTCATTTGGCCGGTTTGGCAAAATTAGGAGCTGACATTTCCATCGAGCATGGGTATATCACCGCTACGGCCAAGCGGTTGAAGGGGGCCCGGATCTATTGCGATACCCCGACGGTGACGGGAACCGAGAACTTGATGATGGCGGCGTCCCTCGCGGAAGGGACCACCGTCATTGAGAATGCGGCGAAAGAGCCTGAAATCAATGATTTGTCCGAGTTTCTGTGCCGGCGAGGTGCCCGGATTGCCGGTGCCGGGACCGATATTCTGACCATCGAAGGGGTGCAAGAGCTGCAAGGCGGTGATCACGATGTGATCCCAGACCGGATTGAAGCGGGGACCCATCTGGTAGCCGGGGCCATCACCAGGGGCGATGTGACGATTACCAACTGCCGGCCGGCTCATCTGGAAGCGCTCTTGATGAAGCTGCGTGAAGCCGGTGCCGATATTCAGGCGGGGCATGACCGGGTTCGTATCAGGGTGACAGGAAGGCTCAAGGGAACCGATATCCGGACCTTGCCGTTCCCGGGGTTTCCGACCGACATGCAGGCGCAGATGGTGGCCGTGATGGCGCTGGCCGAAGGCACCAGTGTGGTGACTGAAACCGTCTTTGAAAGCCGGTTCATGCATGTGGAAGAGTTGCGGCGAATGGGGGCGGACATTCGCGTAGAAGGGAACCGGTTGATCGTGACCGGCCGGCCTACCCTGACGGGTGCGCCGGTGATGGCATCGGATCTGCGCGCAAGCGCCGGATTGATCCTGGCGGGGCTCGCGGCGGAAGGGACCACGGAAGTTCAGCGGGTCTATCACCTCGATCGAGGCTATGAACGTATCGAAGAAAAACTGCGGGCGGTAGGGGCGGTGATTGAACGCCGAAAGGCGAGGACGTCGCCGACCATGCGGTAGGGGATGCTATGCTGACGATTGCACTGTCGAAAGGAAAGCTGATCGAGCCCACGCTGGAGCTGTTCCGCCGGGCGGGGTACGAAGGCGCCGGACTGGTCGGGGAAAGCCGGCGGCTGGTGTTTCCCTGCCCTGAAATCGGCATGACGTTTCTGATCGTGCGTCCGAGCGATGTCCCGACCTACGTGGAATATGGCGGGGCCGATGCCGGGGTGGTTGGCAAAGACGTCTTGATGGAGCAGGACAGCGACGTCTATGAACCATTGGATTTACTCTTTGGGGCGTGTAGAATCTCGGTCGCTGCGCTCCGGGCAGAAGTCGCGCGGGACCGGCTCTCGTCAAAAGTCCGCGTGGCCACGAAATACCCCAGGATCACCGAGCGGTTTTTCAATCAGCGCGGGATCCCGGTCGAAATCATCAAGCTCTACGGGTCGATCGAGCTGGCGCCGGTGGTCGGACTAGCCGACCGGATCGTCGATCTCGTCGAGACCGGCAGTACACTGAAGGCCCACGATCTCGTCGAAGTCGACGTGATCGCCCAGTCCACCGCGCGCTTCATCGCGAACCGGGCCAGTTTGAAACTGAAACACGAGCCGTTGATGGAGCTGATCCGCCGGCTCCGGAAAGCGGTTGCGGCGTCACACACCGCCCAGCCATCGAAGAACGGCAGCCCGGCATCGACCGGCCGAGCCAAGAAAGCGAAGGCCCGCGCATGAAGATTCTCACTCAGGCAGATCGATCCTTCGCCTCCACGCTCAAGAAAGTGGCGATGCGCGGGAGCGTCCAAAGCGGCGCGGTTGAGAAAGTCGTCCGGACCATTCTGCAGGCGGTACAGCGCGGCGGTGATCGGGCTGTCCTCCGCTACACGAAGCAGTTCGATCGCGTTACGCTGAAGGCGGAGGCGCTGCGGGTCACGCCGGAAGAAATCAAAGAAGCCTATCACCACATCAGAAAAGACGAAGGCGACGCGCTGCGTTTTGCCGCGCAACGGGTGATCTCCTTCCATGAGCGGCAGCGGACCAAAACCTGGATGTACCAGGACAACACGGCAACGCTGGGGCAGGTGGTGACGCCGGTCGATGCGGTGGGCGTTTATGTGCCGGGCGGCAAGGCCGTCTATCCCTCATCGGTGCTGATGTGCGCCATTCCCGCGAAAGTGGCCGGCGTGAAACGGATCGTGATGGTGACGCCGCCGCAGAAGGGCGGCATCAATCCATACTTGCTGGTTGCGGCTGATATCGCGGGGGTCACAGAAATCTATCGTGTCGGGGGTGTGCAGGCTGTTGCAGCATTGGCCTATGGGACGAAGACGATTGCGAAGGTCGATAAGGTCGTCGGGCCAGGCAATATCTACGTGGCCACCGCCAAGCGGCTGCTCTATGGGACGGTGGGGATTGATATGGTCGCCGGCCCGAGCGAGCTGCTCGTCGTCGCCGATGAGGATGCGAAGCCCGAACATGTCGCCGCCGATCTGCTCTGCGAAGCCGAGCATGACGAAGACGCGCAGGTCTTTCTCGTGACGACGTCCGAACGGCTGGCGAAGGACGTGTCCAAGCTCATCGGCAGTCAGTTGAAGGGGCTTCAGCGCGAGAAGATTGCCGCCAAGTCCATTGCGCGGCACTCCGTCGCGTTTGTGGTGCCTACGCTCGATGAGGCAATCGAGGTGGCGAACGAGATCGCCGCCGAACATTTGACTCTCTCCGTGGACAATCCCTTTGACTATCTGGAGAAAATCCGGCACGCGGGGGCCTTGTTCCTGGGGCGGTATACGCCGCCCTCCGTGGCCGACTACATTGCCGGGCCGAACCACGTGTTGCCCACCGGCGGGTCGGCGCGGTTCTTCTCGGCTCTGTCCGTGAACGACTATGTGAAGACCAGCAACATCGTGCATTACACCAAAGAGGAACTGAGCAAGGTGAAAGACCATCTCGTGCGCCTCGCGCATATTGAAGGGTTCGACGCTCATGCCAAGTCGGCCCAAAGCAGGTTCTCATGAAGACCAACGGATCGGCACCTCGACAAGCCTCGATACACCGTGCGACGAAGGAAACGGATATTTCTGTCGAATGGACGCTGGATGGCAGCGGACTGGGTAAGATCGACACCGGCATCCGCTTCTTCGACCACATGCTGGAGCTATTGTCCAAACACGGCTTTTTTGATCTCACCGTCAAGGCCAAAGGCGACATCGACATCGACGAACACCACACGGTCGAAGATGTCGGCATCGTGATGGGCAAGGCCTTGCATCAGGCGCTGGGAGAGAAGGCGGGGATTAAGCGATTCGGGTTTGCCTCGGCGCCGCTTGATGAGACGCTGGCTCAGATCACCGTGGATCTCAGCGGCCGGCCCTATCTTGTGTACAACGTGGCGTTGCCGGATCGGAAGATCAAATCGTTCGACCTGGGCCTCTTCGAAGACTTCTTCCAGGCCTTCGTCACCCATGGCGGGCTCAACCTGCATGTGAATCTGCTGTACGGCCGCAACCCGCACCACATTATGGAGGCTATTTTCAAAGGCCTGGCCAAGGCCCTCGATCAGGCCACCATGCCGGAAGAGCGGCTGGCCGGAAAAGTCCTCTCGACGAAGGGGTTGCTATAGCTGAGTAGGAGCAGTGAAGTAGCGTGTCTATTTTGAAGGGGCAGGTTTCTGAAAAGGAACCTGCCCTTTGTGTTTTGAATTTATTTAAGGGCAATTCTTGAAAGTCTAATGGCGTAAGGCTGAACTTAATCTTGCCTCTCTGTTGTATAAGTTCTTATGGCATATAAACGGAATCACTACGTGCCTGAGTTTTATTTGAAGAGCTTTTCGCTGTCGGTGTCCGGTCGTCGGAAACCGATGATTTGGGTTTACGACAAAGATGGAGGCTCAACACGACAGCAATCTGCGAAAGATACCGCTGTAGTGAGGGATCTCTACACCATTCGAAATGTTGAGGGTGTGCATCCTCACTTTCTGGAGCATGAATTTGCCAAATACGAATCAGCTGTCAAGCCAATCCTTGAACGATGGAAGGAGCCTGACGCAAAGCCTGCAGTGAAAGAAATTTTTGTGGTTTCTCAATTCCTCGCATATTTATACCTTCGTGTGCCAAGAACTATAGATGCAATCAAGCAGATTTCTGCGCATTCTAGCATCATCAGTCTGGAGAATTTGGCGAGAGATCCTGAGCGGCTTTTGAAGGCCTTTGAATGGCTTCGGTCGAATAAACAACCTAATCTGACCATGCAGGAATTGCGAGAACTTGCGGAGAACGTTGAGCAGCGATTTGAGGTCAAGGTTGATGACATATTTGCTTTATGTACAACGCTTCGAATGTTTGAGACGGTTGAGAAGCGACTTCGTAAACTGTATTGGTGTCTGAGCGCAGCTCCGCCCACGACTGAATTTATTACCTGTGACTCTCCACTCGTGGTCGTGTTTAGAGAGGAAGGCAGGATGGGATTGGGCGATGGTTTTGGCCATCCCCATGTTGAAGTCTCTTTCCCATTATCTCCTAGGGTTTGTCTGACGCTAGAGCGGAAAACCAACTTGAAAAGGAGAACCCTAGGAGATGGCCGAGTGCTAGAGATAAATAGACGGGCTGTGGCAGTAGCTGAGCGGTACATCTTTTCTGCTCATAAGAGTGATTACACAGAGAGGCTTGTAAGAGCCTTTGCCTTTACCAGGCAGACGCCAAAGGTGAGTAAGAAAGCTTTGCGCGCTCATTTTGACCTTCCCCCAATTCCGTGGACACCTGGTTAAGCGACTGCCGCCCTCGCTTCGTACTCGACCGGGGAGTGATAGCCGAGGGTTGAGTGCCGTCGCTGCCGATTGTAGAACACTTCGATGTATTCGAAGATGTCCTGCTTGGCTTCGTCTCGTGTGGCATAGTGCCGATGACAGACCAGCTCACGCTTCAGCGTCCCGAAGAAACTTTCGACGCAGGCGTTGTCCCAGCAGTTGCCTTTACGGCTCATGCTGGGAATGAGGCCGTACCCCGTGAGTACCCGCTGATAGCTCGTGGCGGCATACTGACTGCCGCGGTCCGAATGGTGCACGAGCCCCGCTGTGGGGGCCCGGTGCGCCAATGCCATCATGAGGGCCTGTTCGGCCAGATTAACGGTTAATCGCTGGCCCATGGCCCCCCCAACCACTCGGCGCGAGTATAGATCCAGCAGGACCGCCAAGTAGAGCCAGCCCTCCAGGGTCCAGACGTAGGTGATGTCTCCAGCCCACACCCGATTCGGCGCCGCGACCGTGAACTGGCGATCGAGCGTGTTGGCGGCCACGGGCAACCGATGATTCGACTGGGTAGTGGCGCGCCATTTCTTCACGGTCTTAGCCAGGATCCCTTCGACGCGCATCAGCCGGGCGACGCGATGCTCGCCAATGCGCTGGCCCTGCTTGAGCAGCGCATCCCAGATACGGGGACTACCGTAGGTCTCGCGGGACTCTCGATGAATCACCCGGATGGCTGAGAGCACAGTTCTGGCCGACACCGATCGGGCACTCTCAGGCCGTGCGCGCCACGCATAATAGCCTGCCGCCGAGACGGCGAGCGCCCGGCACATCAGGCGGATCGGATAGCGACGGTCATGCTCCTGGATCGCGCGGTATCTCATTGGGATTCCCTCGCGAAGAACGCCGCCGCACGTGTTAAAAAAACCCGCTCCTTCTTTAGCGTCTCATTTTCCCGCTTGAGCCGGGTCAGTTCGTCCTGGTCGGCGCGCATCGACTGGCGCGTCTGGCCCTGGGCGTCAGCCTGGCGCTGCTCGCCCCGCCAGCGGTAGAGCAAATTATCTCCAATCCCGAGTTCCCGCGCTACCTGGGCCACCGGCCGCCCCGATTCTCGTGTGAGCCGAACGGCTTCGGATTTGAACGCGTCGGTAAATTGACGTCGTGTGGGTGTTGCCATGCTGACCTCCAATTTCACTATTCTCCCACTTATGGAGGTGTCTGTGAAATCAGGGGAAGATCATTTCGAGTCCAAGCCGGGGGAGATAAAGGAGTAGGGGAGGTCTGATTAATTCCCGATTTCGATCAGCCAACCTTCAAAACACAGGGAATCCGACGAGGTCAGTGCCTGGAATTGCAAATTAATCAGACCTTTCCTAAGAGAAGGAATGAAGTGGCAAGATTACGGGGCCACTGTTTCACAATGCCTTTGGCCACGAATTCTTCTTGGAAAATCCGTTCCGATTAGGAGAGATGGATTGACCAATTAGTCTGATGGCTGAATTAGGAAAGCGCTTTGACGATGATCGAGGAGAATGCGCGGAAGTCTTCCAACTGCTTGGTGATAATGGCTTGAACCACTTCCAGATTTAGGCGGGTGTATTCGTGCACGGCTATGTTGCGGAAGCCAACCATCCGTTGCATGCGGATAGCGAGATCGGCTGGCAGGATGCCGGCAGTTTGCAAGAGTGTAAACGCGTCACGACTTTCCTGAGGGGCTCCAAGACGGCGTTGGTTGACCACGTACATGGCAAGGTCAATGGCGGTTTCACAGGCGCGCTGAAGGTTTAAGATGATGGCGTCCCGTTTGGTCTTGTTCGCCACCAGATTCTGATTATTCCCTGCATACTCTTCGAGAATGCGCTGGAGGCAGCGTTCGATGCTGGCTGCTTTGTTGAGAATGACGTCGTCAGCCATAGACTATCCCGCTCTCAGCGATCCTCTTTAAGATATCCCGCCGTTCCTCATTCAGCCTGGCATAGTCCGAATAGGCATACATTTCGAATTCCCGTCTGGCCGACTCGTCCGGCGCATCGAGGCACGTACCCGTCGAGATGACCTGCATTCGCATGACCGTTGACGCGCTGCGCAAATCGACGAGATCGACATCGCGATGGAGTTGGATGGCCAGCTCTTGGGCCAGTTCGAAGCGACGCATTCCGGGGATCGGGTCGCGGGCGAGCAGGGCGAGATCCACGTCGCTGTCCGGACGAGCGGTCCCTTTCGCCTGAGAGCCGAAGCGGTATAGGGCGATGAGTCCTGGGACGGACTTTCTGAGGTATTCGGTCAGTGCAGGATCGTCCATATTCGCGCTGCCTTTTGTGTCGGCTCAGGCTACTGGTTCAGCCTGGCACTGTCAATCTTAGGGTGCTGATCTCCATGAAGAAGGCCAGACGGGTTGCTTGTTAGCGTTCGTCCTGTCGTTTGCCAGTGGCAGGTTGCCGCTGGTTGCGGTATTGTTACGGCCTTACGGCCAGGCTAGGGGCGTGAGGCCATAGGCAAGAGAGGTACGAGGACGGTTCTTCTAGCCGCTCGCCTCGTGCCTCTCGCCTTCAGGGAATGGATATGATCGCGATTATCGATTACGGCATGGGCAACTTGCGCAGTGTTTCCAAGGCCTTTGAGGCGGTGGGGCATCAGGCGGTGGTGACGCGTGACGTGGCGGCGATCAACAATGCCAGTCATGTGGTGTTGCCGGGGGTCGGCGCGTTCGGCGACTGCATGGCCAACCTCGAACGTTATGATCTCATTGATTCTGTTCGCATGACGATTCAATCGGGCAAGCCGTTCCTGGGGATTTGTTTGGGGCTTCAATTGTTGTTCTCGGAAAGCGAGGAGTTCGGCCCCCATAAGGGGCTGGACATTATTCCCGGCAAGGTCCGGCGGTTTGCGGCTGATCCCGCGCTGAAAGTGCCGCATATGGGCTGGAATCAGGTGGATGTGCAGCGGCCCTGTCCCTTATTCAAGGGCATTCCCAACGGGGCTAATTGGTATTTCGTGCATTCCTACTTCGTCGATCCGGTGGATAAAGAGATTGCCGCGACGACCACAACCTATGGCATTCCGTTTGTCTCGAGCATTTGGAAAGACAATGTGGTGGCCTGCCAGTTCCATCCGGAAAAGAGCCAGGTCGTGGGATTGCAGCTGATCAAGAACTTTGGAGCATGGCATGTGTAGCCTTCAGGGGTGTGCTGTGAGGAATGAGCGGTGAAGACTCGACAGACCGGACAAGGCGCCGCCCGGCACACGCTTCGCGCACTGACAATGATGGCGCTCGTGGTCGCCGCCGTCGGGTGCAGCGGCGCCAAGGTCACGACGAAGTCGTCGAACGAACTCCCTCACTACAAGATTCAGACTCTTGCGCTGGTTCCTTTTACGTCCCTCAAGACGCCTCAGGTGCATGATCAGCGCGATTTGTATTTCTCAACCCCTTATGGTGTGCGAGGGTCGGATATTTCGGTCGCTATCCCGCCTGACACCGAGGTGCCGTCGAAGCGGACGGAGACCGTTCCCGCCTATGCCGCGGATAAGGTGACTCAGCTTTTTTGGAAGCGCCTTCAGCCGAGAGAGGGACTGCATGTGCTGCCGCCGGGGGACGCGGCCAAGGTGGCTCCTGTGACAGCGGAGGCCGCGAAGACTACTCCTGAAGCGGCTGCGGCGAACCTGGCTCAACGATTGAAGGCGGATGCGGCCTTCATCGGCGAGGTGCTGATGTTTCAAGAGCGGGTCGGCAGCCGAATGGGAGCGAACCCGACCGCGGCGGTGGGGTTCGAAGTCAAAGTCGTGGCGGCCGATGGGCAGGTGCTCTGGGTCGGCAATTACTATGAACGGCAGCGGCCGATGACGGAGGATTTTATGGGATTTATCCATCGGTGGGCGTTCGTCACGGCTGATGAATTGGCGCAGTATGGGGTTGAAGAGGTCCTGAAGGAGTTTCCGTTTGGAGCCACGGCGAAGTAGCGCAGAAAGGGCGGATGGATTTCCATGCTTGTTATTCCTGCAATTGATTTGAAAGACGGGCGCTGTGTGCGGCTTCGTCAGGGCGATATGGCGGCGGAGACGGTCTATTCCACCGATGTGCCGGCGATGGCGCGGCAGTGGCAGCAGCAGGGGGCGGGCTTGATCCATGTCGTGGATCTCAACGGCGCCGTGGACGGCGAGCCCAGGAATCTCTCCGAGATTCAAGCGGTGATGGCGACGGTCAGTGTGAAGGTTCAGGTCGGCGGCGGAATTCGCACCATCGAGACCGTCCGCCGGTATCTCACGGCCGGGGTGTCGCGCGTGGTGTTGGGGACGGCCGCGCTCACGGATCGGGCGTTCCTCGAGCAAGCCTGTCACGAATTCCCGCGGCGCATCCTGTTGGGGCTGGATGCGCGTGACGGCAAGGTGGCGGTGAAGGGCTGGACATCGGTATCCGATACGAAGGCCATCGACTTGTTGAAAGAGCTCTCCGGATACGCGTTGGGTGCCGTGATCTATACCGACATTGCGCGGGACGGCATGCTGGACGGGCCGAATCTGACGGCCCTGCGGGAGGTTGTCGAAAGTGCGTCGTTCCCGGTCATTGCCTCAGGCGGGATTTCGCGTGTGGAAGATCTGCACGCCATCAAATCGCTCGGCCCCCGTCTTGAGGGGGCCATCGTCGGCAAGGCCCTCTACGACGGGAAGCTGGATTACGCCGCGGCGGTAGCCGCGATAGGCGGGTGACGAGAGGTGAGGGGCAAGGAGTGGAGCAGTTCAAGCCAACCCTTTGGTTTTGCGGCTACCCTCATCCCTCTGGCCATGAGCGAACGGAGTGAGCGAGTATGTTGACGAAACGCATCATCCCCTGTCTCGACGTCAAAGACGGCCGTGTGGTGAAGGGCGTGAGCTTTGTCAATTTGCGCGATGCGGGTGATCCGGTCGAAGTTGCCACGGTCTATGACCGTGAAGGCGCGGACGAGCTATGCTTCCTGGACATCACGGCCTCCCATGAAAACAGGAAGACGATTCTCGATGTGGTGGAGCGGACAGCGACACGGGTCTTCATGCCCCTGACGGTGGGCGGGGGGGTGCGCACGCTCGATGATATTCGCGCGTTGTTGAACGCGGGTGCCGACAAGGTCAGCATCAACACGGCGGCGGTGCAGCGGCCCGAATTCGTGCGGGAGGCGGCGCAGCGGTTCGGTACGCAATGCATTGTCGTGGCGATTGATGCGAAGCGGGCGAGCAGGCCGGGTCACTGGGAAGTCTTTACGCACGGAGGCCGGAAATCGACCGGTCTTGATGCGATCGAGTGGGCGAGACGGATGGAAAGCTTCGGCGCGGGCGAGATTCTGCTCACGAGCATGGACCAGGACGGTCGGCAGACCGGCTATGACCTGGCACTTACTGCGGCAGTGTCCGAGCAAGTCTCCGTTCCGGTTATCGCATCCGGCGGTGTGGGCACGTTGGAGCATTTGTATGACGGGTTTGTCACCGGCAAGGCTGATGCGGTGCTGGCGGCGTCGATTTTTCATTTCCGAACCTATACCATTCCGCAGGCCAAACAATTCTTGAAAGAGAAAGGGGTGCCGGTCCGGCTGGATCAAGCTGTGTCGGTTGCGTGAGGTGATGGGACAACAGGACCGGGGAACGACGTTCAAGTTCGATGAGCAGGGGCTGATTCCGGCCGTGGTGCAGGACTGGCTCGACGGGACCGTGTTGATGGTCGGGTATATGAACCAGGAGGCGCTGAGTCAGACGCTGGCCACCAAGACAGTCCACTTCTGGAGCCGGTCTCGCAAGAAGCTCTGGGAGAAGGGTGAAACATCGGGGAACAAGCTTCATGTCAAAGCCCTCTTTGTCGATTGCGATCGCGACACGATTCTCGTGAAGGCGCAGCCGGTCGGGCCGACCTGTCATACGGGTGAGCGGGCCTGTTTCTTCACGGCGATTGATGCACAAGGCCGGATCGAGTCGGACAAGACGGGTGACGCGGCTGCTGGCATTCTTGAGGCCGTTGCTCGGACGATCGAGGACAGAAAGGCCCATCCTCAGCAGGGGTCCTACACGACGAAGTTGTTTGAAGGGGGCCAGGATAAGATTCTGAAGAAAGTGGCGGAAGAGGCGGGGGAAGTGCTCCTGGCTTCCAAGGGCGGCAAGCGGGACGAGATTGTTTATGAAGTAACCGACCTGTTTTTTCATACGCTGATGGTTTTGGGTTATCACGATGTGCCGCTCCAAGCGATCTATGAGGAACTCGCCAAGCGGTTCGGGAAGTCGGGCCTCAGGCCTGAGAAATAGCTAGGGAGGCCGTGTGAGCACCTGTATCTTTTGCCGGATTGTGGAGGGAAGTATCCCTGCCAAGGTGGTCTATCAGGATGAGGACACGCTCGCCTTCGACGACATTACCCCGCAGGCGCCGGTCCACACGCTGGTGATTCCCAAGCGGCATGTGGCGGCGGTTCAGGACCTCGGGGAGGCGGATCAGGCCCTGCTGGGACGGCTCCTCTTGACCTGTCGAAAGGTCGCGACGGAGAAGGGGCTGGCAGATTCCGGTTATCGCATTGTGGCGAATACCGGGAGGGATGGCGGGCAATCGGTTTTTCATCTGCATTTTCATGTGCTTGGAGGAAGGCACCTGGCCTGGCCTCCTGGGTGATCTTCCCCTCGCAGAATTGACAGACTTTCCAGCCGTCTGATACCCTGACCGATCTATTCATCCGACTTTTTGGCAACCGACCCGTCCGGTCGTGCGTGACGGGTGTGCAGGAGCGACGACTCTCGTGGGCCGAGGCTTGATTTCTGACGACATCATCAACCAGATTCGGGACCGCGCCGATATCGCCGATATCGTCGGACACCATGTCTCGCTCACGAAGGCGGGACAGAATCTCAAAGGGCTCTGTCCATTCCATCAAGAGAAAAGTCCCTCCTTTACGGTCAGTCCGTCGAAACAGATTTTTC
Organism: Nitrospira sp. NS4; assembly: GCF_049546785.1. Classification (NCBI taxonomy): domain Bacteria; kingdom Pseudomonadati; phylum Nitrospirota; class Nitrospiria; order Nitrospirales; family Nitrospiraceae; genus Nitrospira; species Nitrospira sp. NS4. The sequence continues at coordinate 525,097 of NZ_JBMWAN010000003.1, forward strand.
ATTGTTTTGGTTGCGGCGCGGGCGGCAACGTCTTCACATTTCTCACCCGGATTACCGGATCGAGCTTTCCGGAGGTCGTGCGAGAACTCGGTCGGAAGGTGGGCGTCGAGATCCAGGAGCAGGCGGAGTTCAATCCTCAGACGGCGCAGTTTGCCCGCATCGAGCAGGTGAATCAGGCGGCCTCCGCCTGGTTTTATAAAAACCTCCAAGATTCGAAGGCCGGCGATGAAGCCAGACGCTATCTTGTGGAGCGTGGAATCGAGACTGCGACGGTCGCGCAATTTAAGATCGGTGTGGCCCCGGCTGAGTGGGAGGGGTTGATCAAGTCGCTTACCCGTCAAGGATTTACGGCCGGCGATTTGGCGGCGGCGGGTCTGACGATTGCGCGGGAGCAGGCCGGCAACGGGGCGACGGGATTCTACGACCGGTTCAGGTCGCGGGTGATGTTTCCCATCGTCGATCTCCGCAAACGCGTGGTCGGGTTCGGGGGGCGCGCCCTCGGCGACGGGACTCCCAAGTATCTCAACTCCCCCGATACACCGTTATTCAAAAAAGGTCTGACGCTCTTTGCCTTCGATCGGGCGCGGGAGGCGATTGCCCGGACGAAGACCGTCATTGTGGTGGAAGGGTATTTCGACGCGATTGCGCTCCATCAAGCCGGTATTGCCCATACGGTGGCGACGCTGGGAACAGCATTGACGGCGGAACATATTCAGGCGCTCCGGCGGTTCGCCTCCAATGTGGTCTTGCTGTTTGATCCGGATGCGGCCGGTGTGCGTGCGGCGTTGCGGGGGCTGGATCTGTTTGTGAACAGCGGGTTGGGTGTGAAGGTGGTGACTCTTCCGGCGGGGGACGATCCGGACACCTACGTTCGCAAGGCCGGGGTGGAGGCCTTTGCGCGTCTGGAAGCCGCCGCGCCGAGCCTGTTGGATTATGCGCTCGAACATAGTGTGAAAGCCGCGGAGTCCGGATCGCTGGAAGGGCGCATCCGGAGCGTCGATGAAATTCTCCGGATTCTCCAAAAGAGCGAGCATCCCATCGAGCGGGAAGAGCGGATTCGCCTCGTGGCCGAGCGGTTAGGTATCAGCCAGCAGCGGTTGATCGAGCGCTATCCGGCATTGGTGGCGGAACAGCGGAAGGTCGCGGGTGCCCCGGCGGTCAATCCGAAGGCCGCGCCCCTGTTTAAAAACGCGCCGGAGGAACGAGACCTGGGGCTGATGCTGTTGCATGGCAAGCTGAATCCGGCGGATATTCGTCGGCTCAAGCCGGAATTGTTTTCAGTACCCGCCTGCAGGAAATTGGTGGAATTGGCGCTTGGGCATGTCGGATCGGACGGCCGGATCGGTGTCCGCTCGCTGCTTGACGCGGTGCTGGACGATCCGGATTGCGGGGCGCTGGCGACGGAATTGTCGTTGCGCGAGGAGCATTTCGACGATGTGCCGGCGCACATCAAGGATTGCCTGGATCAGTTGGACCGGAAACGGGCGGACGGAGCCATGCGCGACTTGATCGCCCGGCTCAAGATGGCCGAACGGGAAGGGCGATGGGAGGACGCGCAGTCGATTAATCTCCAAGTGAATGAATTGCGGATGCGGAAAGCCGGCACGCCAGTCGCCGGCACAGTCTCATTGGTTAAGGAGTAGCTATGCCGAAACAAGAGTTGCTCGGCGAGGTCAAAAAGCTTATCTCGATCGGGAAAGAAAAGGGCTTTCTGACTTACGACGAACTGAACAACACCCTGCCGGCTGAAGTGGTCTCATCCGATCAGTTCGGCAGCATCATGACGATGTTCGGCGAAATGGACATCGAGATTGTGGATGCGCCGGACGGGGAACGGGCGCAGAAGACGACCGAGCGCGACGATGCCGCCGACGAGAGCGACGAAGCGGAGGCGGAGAGCGACGAAGAGAACGAAAAACCCATCGACCTGACGCCGGGTGCGCTCAGCCGGACGGACGATCCGGTGCGGCTTTATTTGAAGGAAATGGGCAGCGTTGCCTTGCTGAGCCGCGAAGGGGAAATCGAGATCGCCAAGCGCATCGAAGAGGGGAAGAAGGACATTGCCTCGGTCATCTACGGCATGCCGATGACGATCGAGTTTGTCCTGGCCCTGCGGGATCAGCTCAAGGATGCCAAGATCGATGTGCGCGAAATCGTGCCGGTACAGGAAACGGAAGAGGATTTCGATGAAGAGCAGCCCGTTGAACGGGATTATGAAGAACTGCGGGTCAAGACGCTGGATGCCCTGAACGCGGTGCGGAAAGTGTCGCTGGCCCTGAAAGCCCTGGCCGAAAAGGGCAAGACGATCGGCAGCGATCCGGTCAAGCAGAAACAATTCAAGAAGCAGTTCGACATGGCCCGTCAGCAGGTGGTGGACAAGATCGAGTCCGTTAATCTGCACGGGGTCTTGAAAGATCGCATGGTGCAGCGGGTGCGCGACCTGGCAGTGCAGTTCCGCATGGCCGAGCGTGAAGTGGCCAGCTGCCAGCGGCGCATCGGGGTCAGCGGCGAGGCCGGGGCCGAGTTGCTGAGGAAAATGTGTCGGACGCGGCCGGATTTTCTGGCCGTCAAGCGGCGGGCCGGAGTGTCGGAAGACACGTTAAATGACATCAAGAAGGTCTATCAGGCGGCGAAGGCGCGCATCCGCCAGCTGGAAACCGAAGAGGCGCTGGTTTCGGCCGATGAGATCAAGGACGCGGTCAAGCATCTCGACGTGGCGGAGGAAAAAGTCAAGCGCGGGAAGGCGGAACTTGTCGAAGCCAACTTGCGGCTCGTCGTGAGCATCGCGAAGAAGTACACCAACCGCGGCTTGCAGTTCCTGGATCTCATTCAGGAAGGCAACATCGGCCTGATGAAGGCGGTCGACAAATTTGAATATAAGCGCGGGTACAAGTTCAGCACCTATGCGACCTGGTGGATTCGTCAGGCGATCACGCGGGCCATCGCGGATCAGGCGCGCACGATCCGCATTCCGGTGCACATGATCGAGACGATTAACAAGTTGATCCGGACGTCCCGCCATCTGGTGCAGAAACTCGGGCGTGAGCCGTTGCCGGAGGAAATCGCCGAGCGGATGGACCTGCCGCTCGACAAGGTGCGGAAGATCTTGAAAATCGCCCGCGAGCCGATTTCGCTCGAGACGCCGATCGGGGAAGAGGAAGACAGTCATTTGGGTGACTTTATCGAGGACAAGAAGGCGGTTTCCCCGCTGGAAGCCGCCATCCGGTACGATCTGCAGCGCCAGATCAACAGCGCCCTTGAAACGCTCACGCCGCGCGAAGAAAAAGTGCTGCGGAAGCGGTTCGGCATCGGTGAAGCGACGGATCACACACTGGAAGAAGTCGGGCAGGATTTCGAAGTGACCCGTGAGCGCATTCGCCAGATCGAGGCCAAGGCCCTGCGCAAGCTGCGTCATCCGAGCCGGAGCAAGAAGCTGCGCAGCTTCGTGGAAACCCTGTAAAGGGGCTGTTGCTGAGCACGATTTGACTCCAAGTGGGGGGCGGCCTAGAATCGAGCACTTATCTTCGGCTCTGTCCAGGCAGTGTGGGTATTCTCGGGACACCTGATCGGGCCCATAGCTCAGGTGGTTAGAGCGGCTGACTCATAATCAGCTGGTCCTAGGTTCAAGTCCTAGTGGGCCCACCACATGAGAGGCGTTCTTGCGCATGACCGGCTGTGATCGCCTGCATGCAGTATATAAAGGAGTCCGTTGAGCCAGAAACTAGTCCCCCTGATTGCCCTGCAAAAGCTTGATCTCCGTATCATGGAGATCAAAGACCAGCGTCGGAAAATTCCCGAACGTCTCAGTCTCGCCGAAGCGCCGCTTCGCGAGGCGACCCAGCTTTTGACCGACACCCAGGCGGCGATCGAAACCCTCATCAAAGAGCGTCGTGCGCATGAAAAAGATCTGGAGGCCCACGAAGCACAGACAGAGAAGATGAAGACGCACGCGTCAAGCTTGAAAACCAATAAGGAGTATCAAGCGCATCTCTTTGAGATCGAACTGGCCAACAAGAGGCGCGGAGAGTTTGAAGAAAAAATCCTTCTGTCGATGGAGAAGATCGAGCAACTGCAACAGACGGCCAAAGAGGCGCAGGAAAAGGCCGATGTGGCCGGGAAGATCTTTGCCGAAGAGAAAAAAGTCCTCGATGGACAGGATCAGGTGCTGGCGAAAGAGTTGGCCCAACTCGAAGCCCGGCAATCAGAGGCGGCACGGTTGATCGATAAGAACCTGCTCGCCCGGTATAATCAGATCAAAGCGGCCAAGAAGGAGCAGGCGCTGGCCGCTGTGCGCGATGGCATGTGCGCCGGATGCCGCCTGCAAATCCCGCCTCAGCTCATTGCCCAGGTCAAACGCTCCGACGATCTTCACGTATGCCCCTATTGCCGCCGTATGCTCTACTGGGAAGGCGAGGTCCCAACCGAGTCCCCGTCGGCGCTGAGCGAAGCCAAGAAAAAAGACCTGGAAGTCGGCGAATCGGTCTAGGCCAGTCGTGCCAGGACGGCTTGTGTGGTCTTGAAGTGCATCTTGGCCACGGTCTCAAGCCGCTCCCTTCCGTGCTTCTTGATGACCATCCGTGCGGCCAGTTCGACGGCGGGTGATGCGCCTTTGGGCAGCGTCGTCCCGACGTCCTCCGACAGTCGCTTCAGCCTCTGCAGGAATTCTGCACGCGCAAGGATGGAGGCGGCGGCTACGGCTATATCGGACTCGGCTTTGGGTCGCTGCTCCAGCACGATCGTGCGGCCCCTTTCTTGGAGCGCGTTCAGAATGAGCCGCTCGTCTCCAAATTGATCCGAAATCGCCCGCTCGCAGGACACCCTGTCGAGCAGATTCTCCAGGGCCCGCGCATGGCCCCAGGCGAGAAGGCGGTTCAGATTTTTGATCTTCGCATACAGCTCATTGTATTTCTGCGGGCCGATGGCCACGATGCTATGCGGGCAAATAGTCTTGATATCCGGTGCCATTTCCAAAATTCTTCCATCGGAAATCTTCTTGCTGTCTCGCACTTGCATGAGGGCCAGTTCGCCCTGGGTGGTCGTGTCGACGAAGACGGCGGCGATGACCAGCGGCCCAAAGTAGTCGCCTTTCCCTGATTCGTCGATGCCGATGCGTTCGATCGACGGTGCGTTAGGGGGTGGGGCTGTCACGCGTCTCTCCCGGTAGAAAACAATCATGAGGGCGCGGTAATCTAACGGATAGAAGAGGGGATGGTCAATTTGTGAGTTGGAACGACGGGGGAAGGGCATGAGGCATCGAGCAAACGTGATGCGGTTGTTGCTGGCGGGTACCGTGTGGTGTGTGTCGTTGAGTGTGCTGGGCTGCGAGACAAATCCCTACACGGGCCGGCATCAATTAGTGATGACGTCGGTGGCTGACGAAATGACGATGGGCGCGCAGGCCTACCAGCAGGTGAAGAGCGATCCCAAGATACGGCAGTCACAAGATCCGCGCGAGATCGAGCCGGTGAGGCGGGTGGCGGCCCGGATCATTGAGGCGGCGAAGCGGTCAAAGTACGCGGAGATGGCCCAGCAGTTTCAGTGGGAAGTGACGGTCATCAAGGATGATAAAACCATGAACGCGTTTGCGTTGCCTGGTGGGAAAATTGCCGTGTACACGGGAATTTTCCCCGTAGCCAAGACGGAGGCTGGACTGGCCGCTGTGATGGGGCATGAAGTCGTCCATGCGTTGGCGCGTCACGGAGCGGAACGGATGAGTCAGGGCCAACTGACGAGCGCGGCCTTGCAGGCGGCGGGAGCGGCGATTGGTGCCAGTGGTAGCAATCCGATGCTCAGTCAGGCGGCAATGGCTGCGCTGGGAGCCGGAGTTCAGGTTGGAGTGCTCTTACCGTTTAGTCGAGAGCATGAATCAGAAGCTGATTATATCGGCATTCTACTTGCGGCTGACGCAGGGTACGATCCGCGGGAGTCCGTTCATCTCTGGGAGCGAATGGAGCAGATGTCCACTGGCGGCGGGCCTGCGGAATTTTTGTCTACCCATCCGGGACACGAAACCAGAATTCAGCAACTCAAGAAGTGGATGCCGGAAGCGATGGCGATTTACCAGGGAAGACAGCCGGTTCCGGCTTTAAATTTGCCGGCTGTTGGGGGGCGATAGGGAGATCTGTGGGAGTGTTGGTGAATTCGGAGACAGACCTCTTGCGCCATTCCGGGGAGCCATTGCCGGTTCCTTGTCAGGCCTGAGCTGTTTCCCCTATACTAGACATGCGCGAGTGAGGAGGCTGGGCGATCGCTCGATACCTTCGGTATCGGGAGGAAAGTCCGGACTCCAAGGGCAGGGCGCTGGGTAACTCCCAGGCGGAGCGATCCGACACCAGCACCACAGAAAACAAACCGCCGATGGCCAACGCGACAGGATCCCATTCGGTCGCCGAGGCTCAGGTAAGGGTGAAACGGCGGGGTAAGAGCCCACCGCGGTGGTGGCGACATCACCGGCACGGTAAGCGTCGCCCGGTGCAAGGCCAAATAGGAAGACACGTGCGGATGCGAAAGCGTCTGCACAACGGCTGGCCCGGTCGAGGTCTTCGGGTAGGTTGCTTGAGGCTCGGGGTAACTCGAGTCCCAGAGAAATGATCGCCTATGCAAGGGCTTTGTGCTCTTGCAGGACAGAATCCGGCTTATAGGCTTCCTCACTCGCGCTTTTTCTTTTCCGCCTCGGTGTTTTCCTCTCTTAGAAGTATGTCGAAGGCCGAAACCGGATCGTACGGGCATTCTCCGTCCCCGTTGGATTCCGGCTCTTGACCCTCGTGGACCGTGATGTTAGGATCTCCCATCTTTCCCATTGATATTTCAGAAATTTCTGCGTGATCAGACGGGGCATTCTGTTTAGCCTATCTGTGGGGGCGATTTTCGCAAGAAACACACTCCGGCGGTCCGGGGGAGGATAAGGATATGAAGCTCAACGGATCAGAGATCTTTATCGAGAGCCTCAAGCGGGAAGGAGTGAAAACGATTTTCGCGCTTCCCGGTGGCGTGGTCCTCAAGATTTTCGACATGCTGCATCAGCAGAAGGATCTTGAAGTGATTCTGACCAGGCATGAGCAGGGTGCCGGTCACATGGCAGAGGGGTATGCCAAAGCGACCGGGAAGGCCGGCGTTGCGCTGGTGACCTCTGGGCCAGGGATGACGAATGTCATCACGGCGCTGGCCGATGCCTATATGGATTCGGTTCCGCTGGTCTGTTTCAGCGGCCAGGTGCCCACGAGCCTGATCGGCAATGATGCGTTTCAGGAAGCGGACAATATAGGGTTGAGCCGTCCCTGCACCAAGTATAATTTCCTGGTGAAGGACGTGAACGATCTTGCGATGACGATCAAGGAAGCCTTCTACATCGCGACGACCGGACGTCCCGGACCTGTGCTGGTTGATATTCCCAAGGACGTGTCGATGGCCAAGACGGAGTTCGTCTATCCGAACTCGGTGTCGATTCGCGGCTATAACCCCACCTACGAAGGCAATAAGTGGCAGATCAAGCAGGCGGCTGAGGCCATCATGAAGGCCAAGAAGCCGATCCTCTATGTGGGCGGCGGAGCGGTGTTCTCAGGGGCCGCGCAGGAATTGCTCGAACTCGCCGAACTCACCCAGATCCCTGTGGATATGACCTTGATGGGGCTGGGCATCTTCCCGGGCGAGCATCCGCTTTCGATGGGTATGCTCGGGATGCATGGCACCTATCAAGCCAACATGGCGATGCATTACTCGGATCTCGTAATTGCGATCGGAGCCCGGTTTGACGACCGGGTGACGGGGAAGGTGGCAGAGTTCTGCCCTCATGCCAAGATCATTCATGTCGATATCGATCCGACGTCGATCCGGAAGAACATCCACGTCGATATTCCGATCGTCGGCGATTGCAAGACGGTATTGCGAGAGTTGAACCAGATCCTTCGTGCGTCGGTGAACGGCGAGCAAAAGGAATTGCGCAAGCCCTGGTGGGACCAGATTCATGAGTGGCAGCGCAATCATCCCTTGGCCTATCAGCAGGATGCCGACGGACCGATCAAGCCTCAGCACGTAGTCAAGCGCCTGTACGAACTGACAAAGGATCGCGATCCGATTGTGTCGACCGACGTGGGCCAGCATCAAATGTGGGCCGCGCAATATTTCAAGCTGGCCAAGCCGAATCGCTGGTTGACCTCCGGCGGATTGGGCACCATGGGTTTCGGCTTTCCGGCTGCCATGGGGGCGCAGGCCGCATTTCGAGACCGGTTGGTGCTCTGCATTGCCGGAGACGGCAGCATTCAGATGAATATGCAGGAGATGGCGACCGCGGTGGTCAGCAAGCTCCCGGTGAAGATCATTGTCTTGAACAATCGCTTCCATGGCATGGTGCGGCAGTGGCAGGACTTGTTCTATGAGGGCCGCTATGCCTCCAGCGATCTTGAGAATACCCCGGACTTTGTGAAGCTGGCTGAGGCCTACGGCGCGGTCGGGTTGCGGGCCAGCAAGGTGGCCGATCTTGATGGCGTCTTAAAGGAAGCCATTGCCGTCGATAAGCCCGTGATCGTGGATGTTCCGACCTATCGTTTTGAGAACTGCTACCCCATGATTCCGGCCGGCGGGTGCAATCATGAAATGATTCTTGAAGATCCGCCCGAGTTGAAGAAAAAGCAGGCCGGTGCGGGAAAGGTGACTCCGGAAGACAAAGATACGGTATTGACGGCGTAAGGCAACCGATTATGGAACATATCATTGCAGTGACGGTCGAAAATAAGTTTGGAGTTTTGTCTCGCGTCGCGGGGCTGTTCAGCGGGCGGGGATTTAACATCGAGAGTCTGTCGGTGGCTCCGACGCTTGATCCGTCGATGTCGCAGATGATCATCGTCACATCCGGCGATGACCGCATCATCGAGCAGATCGTGAAGCAGCTGAACAAGCTGATCGATGTCATCAAGGTGGTTGATCTGAATGAAAGCGAATTCGTGTCGCGTGAAACCGCGCTGATCAAAGTGCATACCAAGGCGGAAGATCGGGCCGAGGCCCTTAGGATCGCGGACATCTTCCGGGCGAACGTCATCGATTCGACGCCGGCCACCTATACGATCGAAGTGACGGGTGATCCCAAAAAGATTGAAGCCATTATCAATTTGTTGCAGCCGCTTGGCATCAAGGAGCTCACCCGGACCGGCCGCGTGGCGGTCGCCCGTGAGCCGATTCGGGCTAGTGTCGTGCAACCAAGGAAAGTGGCGCGCGAGTAGCCGGTCGTTCAGCCAACGGTTTTATTCTGACCACAGGGAGTTGTTGAGGAGTGCATGATGAAGATCTATTACGACAAAGATGCCGACATTCAGCAGATTCGCAATAAAAAGGTCGCCGTGATCGGATACGGCAGCCAGGGCCATGCGCACGCGCTCAACATGAAGGAGAGCGGGGTGAACGTGGTCATCGGGTTGCGCGAGGGGGCGTCCTGGAAGAAGGCCGAACAGAGCGGCTTGAAAGTCATGCCGGTGGCCGATGCCGTCAAAGCATCGGATGTCGTCATGATTCTGGCCCCTGATGAAATGCAGGCGGCCATTTATCGCCAGGAGATCGCGCCCAATCTGAAAGCGGGGTCCTATCTTGCGTTCGGCCACGGGTTCAATATTCATTTCGGCCAGATTGTTCCCCCGGCGAACATCAATGTGTTCATGGTGGCGCCGAAGGGCCCCGGACATCTCGTCCGTTCCGAATACACCAAGGGGAGCGGTGTGCCCTGCTTGCTCGCGATCCATCAGGACCCCAGCGGGACAACCCGGCAGGTGGGCCTGGCCTACGCGAGCGCCGTCGGCGGCGGCCGCGCAGGCATCATCGAAACGAATTTCCGTGAAGAAACGGAAACCGATCTCTTCGGCGAACAGGCCGTCCTCTGCGGCGGACTCACGTCCCTGATTCAAGCGGGATTTGAAACCCTGGTCGAAGCAGGGTATTCACCTGAGATGGCCTATTTCGAGTGTCTCCACGAAGTGAAGTTAATCGTCGATCTGATCTATCAAGGCGGCATCGCCAATATGCGGTACTCGATCAGTACGACGGCGAAATACGGGGACATTACTCGCGGGCCCAGAGTCGTCACCGAGCAGACGAAGCAGGAGATGAAGAAGATTCTCGGCGAAATTCAGACCGGTCAGTTTGCCAAGGAGTGGGTGTTGGAGAATCAGGCCAATCGTCCCGTCTACAATGCGTTGCTGGCCAGAGGCGAAGCCCATCCGATCGAAGAGGTCGGCGCCAGGCTGCGGGCGATGATGCCGTGGCTCAAGAAGGACCAGCTCGTCGATAAATCCAAGAACTGAGGCTTCTGATCCCGTGGCAGATCGTGCTGTCGGCATCCCGATTGTCAAAGAAGGAATTCCCTTCGTCGGAATGACGGGAGGGATTACACTTCTATCAGGAATGATGGGGTGGATGATCCCTGCTGTGATAGCCGGGGGATTCACGCTCTTTACGGCCTGGTTTTTTCGTAACCCGCATCGGGTCATTCCGCAAGGCCCCAATTTGGTCGTGGCATCAGGCGATGGGAAAGTGATCGCCATTGAGGAAGAATTTGAACCCCGCTATCTGAAGGAGCGCAGTATCCGGCTCACGATTTTTCTGAACGTGTTCGACGTGCATGTGAATCGGATTCCTTGCGAGGGTATCATAGAAGACGTGCAGTATCAGCCGGGATTGTTCTTGGTCGCCAGCAAGCCGGAGGCGACGTTGAAGAATGAACAGAATGCCCTGATGATTCGAACGGCCGAGGGGATGAAGGTTTTGTGTGTGCAAGTAGCCGGGTTGATTGCCCGGCGCATCGTCTGCTGGGTGTCTCCAAAGGATAGGGCGGTCCGGGGTGAACGCTACGGCTTGATCCGGTTTGGGTCACGGATGGATACGTTTCTTCCTCTGGGGACGAAATTACGGGTGGCGGTGGGAGACCGCGTCAAGGGCGGGGAAACCATTGTAGGAGAACTGCAATGAGAGGAAACGGCTTGCGACAAGCGTTGGTGAAGGAAGGGCGAAAGCGCCAGGCCATGCACCTGATTCCCAATCTCCTGACCACTGGGAATCTGTTCTGTGGCGTCTATGCGATTCTATCTGTCTTTAATGCAAACTACATGGCCGCGGCCATCGCGATCTTGGTGGCCATGATTTTCGATGTCCTGGATGGAAAATCAGCCCGGCTGACCAATAGCACCAGCCATTTCGGGCTGGAGTATGATTCCTTGTCCGATGTGGTCTCTTTCGGCGTCGCTCCGGGCCTCCTGATCTACTCATGGGCATTGAGCGGACAGGGCACGTTCGGCGTGGCGGTGATGTTTGCCTATGTCGCGATGGGGGCGGTGCGTCTGGCGCGGTTCAATTCCACCGTGGCATTGGCAGATAGCAAGTACTTTACGGGGCTGGCCATCCCTGCTGCGGCCGGTGTGGTCGCCTCGCTCGTGATTCTTGAGCAGCATGTTGTCCGGATGGGGACCGATGTGAAGCCGGTGGTGGTCCTCATAATCACCCTGGCGTTGTCGTTTCTCATGGTCAGCACGGTGAAGTACCGAAGTTTTAAGGACATGAAGTTCAAGGGGCGTCAGCAGATTACCTATCTGGTGTGGGGTATTCTTGCGTTGATGCTGATTGCCGCGTGGCCCGAGGTCATGTTGTTTGTGGTTTTTGCCGGCTATGCCTTGATGGGGCCGACAGAGCGGGTATTTTGGCTGGTTGCCAGGGCAACGGGGAAGAAGGCCCTTCTCAAGTCGGATCAGCCTGTGATAGAACCCAAAGCGTAAGGCGACGACGAGGAGTAGTACGCGAGCCGCATAGATGGGAGAGAGCCGGCGGGTGGTGCAAGCCGGCCTGTGCGTCGCAGAACTCGCCTCCGAGCCGAATCCGTGAACTCCGAGTAATGGATTCCGCGTTGCTCCCGTAAGGAGCGAATGAAGGGCATCGGACGACAGCACTGTGGTCCGAGCTGAATCAGGGTGGTACCACGGAGCTTCTGAAGCCTCCGTCCCTGGGCTGAGGGATGGGGGCTTTTTGTTTTTTCAGTCCGATGAAAACGGTCGCCATCTGCATTCCCGGTTTAAAAACATCCTCAACGTACCCCAGAGGGTACGCCTACGGTGTTTTCTGTACCTGCGGCCTTGATGGACAACCGTTTTGATCGATCTGAATTGAAGAAGGGGGATGCCATGGCACGGATGATCCGGATTTTTGATACGACGTTACGCGACGGCGAGCAATCGCCAGGCGCCAGCATGAATGTGGAAGAAAAGGTGATGGTGGCGAAGCAGCTGGCGCGCCTCGGCGTCGATATTATCGAAGCCGGGTTTGCCTACAGTTCGCCCGGCGACTTCGAAGCGGTGCGGCGGATCGCGATGGAAGTGGACGGGCCGACGATTTGCAGCCTCGCTCGCGCGCGTCCGGAAGACATCGATCGGGCCTGGGATGCCCTCAAGGGGGCGCCGAAGGTTCGCATCCATACGTTCCTATCGACGTCGGATATCCATTTGAAGCATCAGTTCCGGATGACGAGGGAGGAAGCGAAGAACCGGGCGGTCGAGATGGTTCAGCGGGCGAGAAGCTATGTCAGTGATGTGGAGTTCTCCCCGATGGACGCCAGCCGATCCGATCCGGCCTATCTCTATGAGGTGATCGAGGCGGTCATTGCGGCGGGGGCCGGGACCATCAATATTCCGGATACGGTGGGCTATGCGGTTCCGCAAGAGTTCGGCCAGTTGATCAAGGGGATTTGCGAGAAGGTGCCCAATGCCAGGCAGGCGGTGATCTCCGTGCATTGCCACAACGACCTCGGGATGGCGGTGGCCAATAGCTTGGCGGCGGTGGTGAACGGTGCGGGCCAGGTTGAATGCACGATCAATGGAATCGGCGAGCGGGCCGGAAATACCTCGCTCGAAGAAATCGTGATGGGGCTTCGAACCAGGAAGGATTTCTATCAGGCCGATACGGGCGTGCGGACTGAGGAGATCGCCAAGACCAGCCGTCTCGTCAGCAAGATCACCGGCATGGTGGTGCAGCCGAACAAGGCGATTGTCGGGGCCAATGCCTTCGCCCATACATCCGGGATTCACCAGGACGGGCTGTTGAAAGACAAGACGACCTACGAGATCATGCGGCCGGAATCGATCGGGCTGGTCGAGAGCAAGATGGTGATGGGCAAATTGTCCGGCCGGCATGCGTTCCGGCAACGGCTGGAGGACTTGGGTTATAAACTCAGCGAAGAGGAAATCAATCACGCGTTCGAACGATTCAAGAAGCTGGCCGACCAGAAGAAGGAGATCTACGAAGAAGATCTCGAAGTGATCGTGTCGGAAGAGTTGGCCAAGATGACGGAACGGATCATTCTGAAGTCGTTCCATGTCGAGAGCGGAACAGATCGTGTGCCGACGGCCACGGTCGAACTGGAAATCGACGGCCGGCTCGTCAAAGAATCCGGCTGCGGCGATGGCCCGGTGGATGCGGTGTATCGCACGATCGCGTCCATCACAAAGACGAAGAGCAAGCTGCTGATGTTCGGCGTTAATGCCATCACCGGCGGGACCGATGCTCAGGGTGAAGTCTCCGTCCGCGTCGAGGAGGCCGGGCGTACCGTGTCCGGCCATGGAGCGGATACCGACATCATTACGGCCGCGGCCCGGGCCTACCTGAATGCCTTGAATCGGCTGGCCTATATGGCGTCGAAACAGGCTGACGGAGGGGGGAAGGTCCGCTTGATTTGATCGTTCCCGCCACGCTAGAGTGATTGCCCCGAGGGGTGTTCAAAGCGTCCGCCAGCGTCGTTTCCGAGGCGCTGACGCTTCAACGCACAGAACTGGGTACGTCTCGCGCCTCTGCTGGCTACGGCTTTGCTGAGCGGCTCTGGTGACCATCCTGCGAAGAGGAAGAGATGGTTCATTGCTGGATTGACTTGTGGTGTTGAAGCGAACGTTCGCCGACACTGAGGAGTTTCTTGCCGGGGACCATACGGTTCTGCGGGAATTGCTGCATCCGGCAAAGCAGTCGCTGAAGCTCGGCTACAGTCTGGCCCATGGCCGGCTTGCGCCGGGACGGCGGTCGAAGCGGCATAAGCTCGCTTCATCTGAGGTGTACTATTTTATTGCCGGGCAGGGGCGGTTCACAATCGATCATGAAGTCTGTTCCGTTGAAGGCGGCTCAGTGGTGTATGTGCCTCCGGGCGGGGATCAATCATTAGAGAATACCGGTACGTGCGATATTGAATTTCTCTGTCTCGTCGATCCGGCTTGGCGGGTGGAGGATGAGCAGGTGCTTGAGTAGGAGTGTCGGTTGTCCGTAAGAAGGAGTGCATGACGTGAAAGCAAAGATTGCGGTGTTGGCAGGCGATGGTGTCGGGCGGGAGATCGTTCCGGAAGCGGTCAAAGCATTGAAGGCAATCGGGGAAAAGTACCACCATTCATTTGAGTTCGTGTCGGCCGATATCGGCGGCCAGGCGATCGACAAGGTCGGGGTGCCGCTTCCTCAGGACACGCTGGCGCTGGCCAAACAAAGCGATGCGGTCTTGCTGGGGGCCGTCGGCGGTCCCAAGTGGGAAGGGTTGGAGTACAGCCTCAGGCCTGAGCGCGCGCTGCTCGGCATTCGCGAGGCCCTGGGGCTCTATGCCAATCTGCGTCCGGCCAAGGTCTATCCCAATCTGGTTGATGCCTCCACGTTGAAGCGCGAGGTCATCGAAGGGATCGACATCCTTGTCGTGCGCGAACTGACGGGCGGCATCTATTTCGGGAAGCCGAAGGGCATTGAAAAGCTCCCGAACGGTGAAGAGCGGGGTGTGAACACCGAAGTCTACACGACTGAAGAGATTCGTCGCATCGGGAAGGTGGCATTCGAGGCGGCCAGGAAGCGGCGGAAGAAGGTGACCTCGGTCGATAAAGCCAATGTGCTGGAATCGTCGGAACTCTGGCGCCGCGTGATGATTGAGGTGCAGAAGAGTTACCCGGACGTCGAATTGCACCACATGTATGTCGACAACGCGGCAATGCAGCTTGTGCGCAATCCCCGCCAGTTCGATGTGATGGTCTGCAATAACATGTTCGGCGACATTTTAAGCGACGAGGCCGCGATGCTGACGGGATCGATCGGCATGTTGCCCTCAGCCAGCATTGGGGCCAAAGTCGGCCTGTTTGAGCCCATCCATGGCAGCGCGCCAGATATCGCCGGGAAGAACATTGCCAATCCGATTGCGACCATTGCGTCGGCGGCGATGATGCTGTCCTATGCGTTCCAACTGGACAAGGAAGCGGAAGCCATAGAACAGGCGATCGTGAAGACGCTCGACCTGGGCTACCGGACGAAAGACATCCAGAGTCCGGGAGCCAGAATTGTCGGGACGACCGAGATGGGAGAGGCGATTCTTCGTAACCTGGTGTAATGCCGGGCGAGTCACGTATGACGACGACAATCAAATCCTGGATCATCAGCACTCGGGCGGGAATCGGAGACCCGGGATTTTCCGGTGACGGCGGGCTGGCTGTCCGGGCGAGTTTGAATGAGCCGAAGGGGCTCGCCATTGATCAAGACGGGCATCTCTTTATCGCGGATTCGGAAAATCATGTGGTTAGGCGGGTCGATCGTGTCACTGGTCTGATCACCAGGGTCGTTGGGGTTGCGCCAGAGACAACCACGGCAGGCGTGAATGTTCCGTGGATGCAGGCGTCCCAGCAAGAAGAGGTCGATCCGTTCGCGGAGGCCAGCCAATCCACGACAGAGAAATTTACCCAACAGACAGACTTGAGCGGGACAGTTCGCTATCTGGTCGGCGCGGCGGCGCACAAGCGATTCGGTGGCGACGGGGGACCTGCGAGGGAGGCGACTCTGAATTTTCCCACCGCGGTGGCAGTGGATGGGCAGGGGCACCTTTACGTGGCCGATACGATGAACCATCGTGTGCGACGGGTGGATGTACAGACCGGGATCATCACGACGGTGGCCGGGACCGGGCAGGCACGGTTTTCAGGCGATGGCGGACCAGCCGATCACGCGGCGCTCAATGAGCCGGCTGCGTTAGTGGTGGATGACGAAGGACATCTCTACATTGCCGATCAGAGCAACAATCGTGTGCGGGTGGTGGATCTGAAGACCGGCCTCATCAGGACGCTTGCCGGGACCGGTTCCGCGGCCTACGACGGAGATGGCAAGCCGGCGATCGAAGCAAGCCTTGCCGGACCAAGCGGACTGTCGTTAGGATCCGGCAGCTTGTATGTCGCCGATACGTTTAATGGAAGGATCCGGTCTGTGGATCTCTCAACCGGTATGATCTCCACGGTTGCCGGTGATGGCGGAGAGTATCGCTATCAGGCTCCTTCCGAACCGCCGTCTTCGAGCCTCTCCCGGCCCTCAGGGATTGCGCTGGATCAGGGAGGGAATATTTTTCTGACCGATTCGGACAGCCATCTAATTCGTCGTTGGGATCGGGAAACGGGGGCGGTGACACGGGTGGCCGGCATCGGAGCGGCCTCGTATACCGGTGATGGCGGACCGGCGTTGAATGCGAGTTTGTGCTATCCGTTCGGCATCGTGGCTGATCGGGACGGGGCATTGTTCATTGCCGATACGTTTAACCATCGCATTCGTACATTGTCGTTGGAGTAGGAAGAGACTCATGCTCAAGAAAAAGTCGGCGTATACAGTTGCGATTCTCGGGGCCACCGGTGCAGTCGGGAAGGAAACGCTCGAGATTTTGGAGGAGCGGAAATTCCCACTGGCGTCGCTCCGTCTGTTTGCCTCGAAGCGATCGGCCGGGGAAGTCATGACGTGCCAGGGCAAGGAATGGACGGTCGAAGAACTGTTGCCGTCGTCTTCGTTTGCCGGGGTCGATTTTGCGTTTATCTCAGCCACGGATGCGATCAGTAAAGAATATGGTCCCCGGTTGGGGGCTGCCGGCGTGGTGGTGATCGATGACAGCGCGGTGTTCCGGATGGATGCCGAGGTGCCGCTGGTCGTCCCGGAAGTGAATGCCGCCGCGTTACGGTCGCTTCCTCGCGGGATCGTCGCGATTCCCAATTGCACGACGACGCCGCTGGTGATGGCCTTGAAGCCGTTGCATGAGGCAGCGGGGGTCAAGCGTGTGGTCGTGACCACGTTTCAATCCGTGTCCGGAACCGGGGCTGCGGCGATGGATGAGTTGCTGGAGCAGACCAGAGCCTTGATGGCATTTCGCGATGTGAAGGCCGAAGTCTATCCCTATCAGATCGCGTTTAATCTTCTGCCGCACATCGGATCGTTTTCGGAGTCGGGCGATTGTTCGGAAGAGGTGAAGATCGTCCGGGAAACAAGAAAGATTCTGGATGCCCCGAAGCTGCGCGTGACCTCGACGACCGTCCGAGTGCCGGTTTTGCGCTGCCATTCCGAGGCGATCAATGTCGAGCTGGAGAAGCCGTTGACGGCGAATGAAGCGCGGGCGGCGCTGGCGGCCATGCCGGGCGTCCTCGTGTATGATGACCCGGTGAAGAAGCTGTATCCCATGCCGTTGGATGCGACCGGCAAGGACGAGGTCTACGTCGGCCGCATTCGCGAGGACGAGTCGATCACCAACGGTCTCAATCTATGGGTCGTTTCAGACAACCTTCGCAAGGGCGCCGCCCTCAATGCGATCCAAATTGCGGAGTGCCTGGTGCAGGGCTGATGGAAGACTGGAGCAGCCTCGGCAAGCTCTTGATCGCCGCAGGGGTGGGCGTTGTGCTGCTGGGCCTTCTTCTGGTGTTCGGTGACAGGCTGTCCGGGTTTGGTTCCTGGCTTGGTTGGATCGGTAGGCTTCCCGGCGATATCTCCGTCAAGCGCGAACACTTTTCCTTCTATTTTCCCCTCGGCACCAGCCTGGTACTCAGTGTGGTTCTGAGTCTGGTATTCTATCTACTATCATGGCTATTCCGACGCTAGGTCGTCTACAACGTGCCGCGTTGACCGGAGGACTGGCCGGGCTGGTCTTTTTCGGGACGATGCCAGCAGTCGAAGCCGCGGAGTCGATCCGTGTCTTGCTGGCCTCTGATGTTCATGGCCTGGAAGCCCGGGCCGAGACCGTCCTCTGGGTCACGGATGCGCAGAACCGGGCGCATCCGTTCAAGTCGGCGCTGCACGTCGAGGTGCGCGGGAATACCTTCCTCATCAACGGGACGCGGATGGCCGGAGACCGGATCACGCTTCGGGCCGGCGATCATGATCTCAAGCTGTGGGTGCCTCGTTCCCATGGAGGGACGAACGGCTCCTCCGTCCAGTCTACGGATGAGAAAACCGCGCTTCACGTGAGCGGGCAGGTCCATCTCCTCCGGCGCGGGAAAGGCGCGTTGGTGATCAACCAGGTCGATCTCGAAGAATATGTGAAGGGGGTGGTGCCGGCGGAGGTCAATTCGGCCTGGCATCCTGAAATGCTCAAGGTGCAGGCCGTCGCGGCCCGAACATATGCGTTGTATCAGCATATGCTGAGCGCCTCGCGTGACTACGATGTGGCCGCCAGTATTCAGGATCAGGTCTATCGCGGACGGCAGGGAGTTGATGCCAGAGTGCAGGAAGCAGTGGAATCCACAAGGGGATTGGTGGTGACCTACGACGGGGCGCCGATCTATGCCGCCTTCTCCTCGACGGCCGCCGGTCTTACCGAAGATGCCATGATTGTGTGGTCGAAGGACTTGCCGTATCTGAAAGGGGTCGAGTGCCCTTTTGATGTCGAGTCTCCGTACTACCAGTGGAAGGCCTCATTCAAAATCTCAACCTTGGAGCGCAACCTCAGAAGCCAGGGGTTCTCTCTCGGAACGATCGCGACGATCACGCCGGTGAGTTTTAGCCGGGCCGGCCGTGTCGCCAAGCTGCGCATCCTGCATTCCAAGGGCGAGCTGATCGTGCGCGGGGAGGATCTGCGCAAGGCGGTCGGGTATACCGTCATACCCAGCACGCAATTCACGATTGAGTCAATCGGTCAGGATGTGGTGCTGGTTGGATACGGCGCCGGGCACGCTGTCGGGTTGTGCCAGTGGGGCGCGAAGGAACTGGCCGAGTTGGGATATTCCTATTCAACCATCCTGCAGTATTACTATCCCGGCACGGAATTACAGAATGCGGCGTTGACCAAGATGCCACCGGTGCCCTCTTCCTAGATGAACCTCTCTGAATTCGACTTCCCCTTCGATGCTTCGCTGATCGCGTCCGAGCCGATTCTTCCCCGTCATGAGGCCCGGCTGCTCTGTCTCGATTCCGGCTCACACAGGATTGCACATCGGCAGGTGGCGGATCTCCCGGCGTTGCTGGAACCCGGCGATCTGCTGGTGGTCAATGACACCAGGGTGATGGCGGCCCGGCTTTCCGGGAGAAAACAGCCGACGGGCACATCGGTCGAGGTGTTGTTTGTCAGGGATCTCGGAGCGGCGGTGTGGGAAGTCATGATCAAGGGCCACTTCCGCGTGGGGCAGCGGATTGAGTTCGGCCCCGACGCATGTGCCACGGTCGTTCAACGCGACGCCGAAGGGACCAGGCTCAAGGTGGAGAGCGCCCTGCCGGTTGTGGAGTTGCTCCGGATTCACGGGCGCATGCCGCTGCCTCCTTACATCAAGCGATCCGCCAAGGCGGAGGATCACGTCTGGTATCAGACCTGTTTCGCCGACCGGGAAGGAGCCATCGCCGCTCCGACGGCCGGGCTTCATTTTACCCCAGAACTCATTGATCGTTTGCGCGCTCGCGGTATCTTAACCACGGCGGTTACGCTGCATGTGGGGCCGGGCACGTTCAAACCCGTGGTTGTCGGTCGCATCGAGGATCACCGTATGGGAGAGGAATGGTTTGAGGTGGGAGCGCCGGCGGTTCAGGCGATTCTGGAGACCAAACGAGCGGGGCGGCGGGTGGTGGCGGTCGGCACCACAGTCGTGCGGGCGTTGGAGTCCGCCGCGTTGCAGACCGGGATCCTCCGGCCGGCCGCCGGCGACAGCCGGTTATTTATCGCGCCGGGATTTCAGTTCAAGGTTGTCGACGCGCTCATGACCAACTTCCACCTGCCCCGGACGACCCTGTTGATGCTGGTGTCGGCCCTGGCCGGCGTGGAGGCCGTGCGTGCAGCCTATGCCGAGGCGGTCAATGAGCGCTACCGTTTTTACAGTTATGGCGATGCGATGTTGATCTTGTAGGGGGCAAGAGGCGAGGGACACAGGCATGAAGCTGAGTATGCCGGCCCCATGCCTGTGGTGTGATTGCTAGAGCAGTTCCCGGTGGATCTTGACCGGCACCTTCAACTTCAGCGACTCTTGATAGGCCATCAGGGCGCGTTGTTGTTTCTGAAAGAGCATGTCTTGCAACACGCGGTCCTTGGCTGCGGTGGCTTTGGCAGGATCAGCGTCAGGCTGCCGGGTCATCAGCGTCTGTCCTTCGGCGATTTCAGACGGGGTGAGCGCGACGGCATCCCGGACGAACATACGGGCTTTGTTTCCCAGGATTTCCTTGGCCTGCGCCTCCTCGAAGACTTTAGGGGTCAGATGGTTCGCGGCCAGGAGTCGTTGATACGTCTCCGGGTCAAAGGCGCCATTTTTCTGGAATTCCGGAATCTGGATGATCATGTCGCGGAGGTCTCCGTCCGAGACGGTGATGCCCATGTCTTTGGCGGCAATGAGCCAGAGGCGGTTATCGACCAGCTGCTCGATCACGAATTGCTTGATGGATTCATCCTTGAATTCCCCCGAAGCCTTGTCCTTGTAAAACCGGTACATGTTCTCGTAGGCGCGACGAAACTCTTCGCGGGTGACGGAGAGGTCCCCGACCGTCGCGACCGCATTGCCGGCTTGCTCTCCAAACCCCCACCATCCCATCGTAATCACGAAAGCAATAGCCAGAATCCCCATGATGGATTTGAGCAGCCAGGGGTAATTGTGGGATGCATCACGCATTAACTTGATCATTCGAGTCCTCTCGTCGTCTGAATTTGTGCGGGGATTGTACTTGGCGCGGGGGCTGAAGGCAAGATCGGGCGAGGGAGAACGATCTGGGGCTGTGGAGGGGGAGCGCAGTCCAGATTGATGAGGTGCGGGGTCTATTCTGGACAAGCTGCGGAGATCGCCGGCTCCCGACTGGTTGTGCCGGGCGGTTTGGAGGATCAGGAGGGGAAAACGAGGTTTGTTTGTGCATGTTGTTTGACTTTGTTATACTTTGCCACTAATTAGAAGGAGACGCCTTGATCGGGGTAGGGCCAGGTGTGAAGCTCATGGAACAGGCCGTCTATCCCAAGGCCCACGTTCTTAATCGGTTCATTGCCAAACTGATTGATCTGTTTATCGTGGTGGCGGCGGACGAGGTCGCCCCGCCGGTCGGGTTTCTTTCCGCGCTGGCCTATATTTTGATTGCCGATGGGTTTGCGGGGGGGAGAAGCATCGGGAAGCGGCTGGTCGGCCTGCAGACGGTGCGGCTTGATTTCCGGGAGTCCGCGGGGTTCCGGGAATCCATCATCCGGAATCTCCCTTGCGCGGCAGCGCAGGTGTTGTTTGCGGTGCCCTACATCGGATGGATCGGCTCCGTGGCGATTCTCACGTTTGAGGGCTTGTTGATCGTGGGGAATGAGCAAGGCCGGCGGTTGGGTGACGAAGTGGCCAGGACCCAGGTGTTGGATGCCGGTCAGTTGGCTGTGCCGGATTAGGTGTGAATGACGAGGGATTAGCGGGAGTCAGCGCTGGTCCGTGACGAAGGGAGAGAGGCCGTGGGGTTCACGGGAGATGTATTCGGATGGTTCTCCAACGATCTCGCGATTGATTTGGGGACGGCCACGACGCTGGTGTACGTGCACGGCAAAGGCATTGTGCTGAATGAGCCGTCGGTCGTCGCGGTGGAGAAGAAAAGCGAGAAAGTTCTGGCTGTGGGCGCTGATGCGAAGAAAATGCTCGGCCGGACTCCTGGAAATATCGTTGCCGTTCGGCCCATGAAAGAAGGCGTGATCGCCGATTTCGAGATGGCCGAGCAGATGCTCAAGCATTTCATCCGCAAAGCCCATAATCGCAGTGCGTTCGTGCGGCCGCGGATCATCATCGGCGTGCCCTCCCGGATTACGCAGGTCGAACAACGGGCCGTGCGCGATTCTGCTGAACTGGCGGGCGCGCGCGAAGTCTACTTGATCGAAGAGCCGGTGGCCGCCGCCATCGGCGCGGGACTGCCGATCACGGAGCCGTCAGGCAATATGGTGGTGGACGTGGGGGGCGGGACGACTGACATCGCCGTGATTTCGCTCGGCGGGATCGTGTACAGCGAGTCCGTCAAGGTCGCCGGCGACCGGATGGACGAAGCCATCATGAATTACATCAAGAAAAAGTACAATCTCCTCATCGGCGAACATATGGCGGAGCGCGTCAAGTTTGAGATCGGATCGGCCTATCCGTTCGAAGAGCGGAAGACCATGATGATCAAGGGGCGCGATCTGATCTCCGGAATTCCTCGCACGCTGGTCGTGGACGACGCCGAGATTCGCGAAGCGCTGCAGGAGCCGATCGGGACGATCGTCAATGCCATCAAGGTGGCGTTGGAAAACACTCCGCCGGAACTGGCGGGGGATATCATTGACCGCGGAATCGTGCTCACCGGTGGAGGCTCCCTCTTGAAGGGAATGGACACACGGTTCCGGGAAGAGACCAACTTGCCGATCATTACAGTGGACGATCCTCTCACCTCTGTGGTGCTGGGTGTCGGAAAGATCCTGGATGAGTTGGATCTCCTTCGCAAAGTGTCGGTCATGTCCCAGTGCAGTAGCCTCCGGTAAGGTCCCATCCCTCTATGCGGATGGCCAATTTTCGTTCATCGTACGGCGCACGGCGTCTCGCTCTCGGCGTGTTTCTGCTCGTCCTGCTGGGCTTCTTCCTGCTGCCGCATCAACTCCAAACCATGTTCCAAGGGCTGGGTGGACCGGTCGGGTGGGTCCTGAGCTGGCCTGTCCGCATGGTGGCTTCGATCGAAGACGGGATCGGCGAGGTCTGGCATCGTTATCTCGCCTTACAGGGCGTCGAAGACGAAAATCGGCGGCTCAAGAAAGAAATTGAGCGATTGCAGGGACAGAACAGCCAGTTGCGTGAGGCGGCATCGGCCACGGAGCGGTTGACGGCGCTGCTCGAATTCAAGGCTCAGGCCCTTCCGACCATGGTGGCGGCCCAGGTCATCGGGCGGAACACGGATAACTGGTATCGAACGATTATCCTGAATAAAGGGACCTCGGACGGAATTCGGCCCGATATGGGCGTGGTCACTTCAGCCGGCGTCGTGGGGCGTATCGTCAAGGCCACCCTCGCGACCTCGGTGGTGTTGCTGGTGTCCGATCCGAATAATGCGATCGCCGGGTTGATTCAACGCACGCGCGACGAGGGCATCGTCGAAGGGACGACCGAAGGGCTGGCACGACTCAAGTATATCCCCCTGCTGTCAAACGTCCGGAGCGGGGATCATGTCGTGACGTCCGGGCTGGTCGGGGGATTCCCGCGCGGGTTGGCCATCGGCACCATTACCAAGATCGACAAAGAAGAGGGGGCCCTGTTCCAATCAGCGGAAGTCCGGCCCGAGGTGGATGTCACCCGGGTGGAAGAGGTGCTGGTGATTCAATCCTCCTACGGGGCGAACGAGGAGAGCCAGGGGGAGGGACTTCCCTCCGTGAAGACGAAACCATGAGAGTGCTGCTCTACAGCGTGCTGATCGCCGGTCTGGTGGTGTTGCACACGACCCTCTTGCCGCACCTCAGTGTCTGGAATATCAAACCGGATGTCGGGTTGGTGGCGGTGTGCTTTGTCGGGCTCCTGGCGGGAGAGTTGGAGGGATTGCTGGTGGGCCTCTTTCTGGGCTGGGCGATGAGCTTGTTCTCAGCGGGGGATCTTGCTGCCAGTATGACGGTGAAGGGCGGCGCCGGTTTTCTGGCCGGGCTGGCCGGCCGGCAGATGGCGCAGGTGACACCTATCCTACTGGTGAGCGGGCTGCTCGTGGCATCGATCGGGGGCGGCCTTGTGACGATGTGGGCGGCCAAGCTGAGCGAACAACAAAATATCTGGTGGGTGCTCCAAACGATCATTGTGCCCCAGGCCTGCCTTGATGCCGTCATCGGGGGCATCGGGTATTGGCTGCTCTGGAGTCGATTCCATCTGGATCGGCTGGCGACGGAGCAGGAATTGTAAGCGACACCATGGCAACATCAGGCACCCATGATTCCGAACTCGGAGAGTTGCAGCGGCGGCTGACCCTGCTGCGGATCGGGCTGCTGCTGGTCGTCGGGTTGCTGGGGTTGCGGCTCTGGCATTTGCAGATTCGTGAGGGGCCCTACTATCGGGACCTGTCGGAGAATAACCGCACGCGGTCCGTGCTGCTGGAGCCGGCTCGGGGGCTGATCTATGACCGTCACGGCGTGCTGCTGGCGAATAATGTGCCCAGTTTCAGCCTCTATGTCACGCTGGAAGATGTCAAGGATCGAGAGGGACTGGTGCAGAAGCTCTCCGAGTTGCTGGGGCTCGATTCTGCCGTGATCCGGAAGAAGCTCGCGGGACGGGGCAGCAAGATGCTTCCCAGGAAAATCAAGGATCGGTTGACGCTGCGCGATGCGACGCTCATTGAATCGCATCGGCTTGATCTGCCTGGCGTCATGATTCAGGTCGAGTCGCAGCGCAATTATCCCGGCGGTATGGCGGCCTCGCATCTCATAGGCTATGTGGGAGAAGTTTCACCGGAGCAGTTGGAGAAGCCGGAGTTCGCGGATCTTCATCAAGGCAGCATCGTCGGTCAGTACGGGGTCGAAAAGTCCTTCGATCGCCATGTGCGGGGCCAGGCCGGGCAGAAAAGCGTCGAGGTCGATGCGTTGGGACACGAAAAGCGGACGGTGCAGGTCGACAAGCCGCAGTCCGGCAATGACCTCTACCTGACGATCGATATCAGGCTGCAGAAGGTGGCCGAGGATCTCCTCGGAGAGGAATCGGGAGCGATCGTCGCGCTGGATCCCACCAGCGGCGATATCCTGGCGATGGCCAGCCGTCCCGGTTTCGATCCCAATGTGCTCTCGCGCGAGCTCACGCCGAAACAATGGGTCGAAATCGTGCAGAACGAGGGGCGCCCGTTGAATAATCGGGCCTCGCAAGGCCAATATCCGCCAGGATCCACCTTCAAGGTGCCGATGGCGGTGGCGGCGTTGGAGTCCAATACGATGTCGCCGTCAAGCTCCGTGCTCTGTACAGGGGGCTATCAGTTCGGCAAGCGGGTGTACCGCGATTGGAAAGCCGGCGGACACGGGTATGTCGATCTCCACAAAGCCCTGGTCCATTCCTGCGACGTCTATTTTTACACCATCGGACAACGCATGGGGATCGATACGATGGCGGAGTATGCCAAGGAGTTTGGCCTGGGGCATGAAACCGGGATCGAGTTGCCATCTGAGCGGGTGGGGATTGTTCCTTCCACGGCCTGGAAGATGAAGGCCAAGAAAGAGGCCTGGTTGCCGGGTGAGACCATCTCCGCGGCGATCGGGCAAGGGTACGTGACCGTGACGCCCCTGCAGATGGCCAGCATGATCGGCACGGTGGCGAACGACGGGGTGAGCTACCGGCCGCGCCTGGTGCAGGCCATCATGGATCGGATGACGGGAAACCTGCAAGAGATGCCTGCCGTGCCTCGCGGGAAAGTGCATGCCAAGCCGGAGACGTTTCGGCTGGTGAAGGAGGCGTTGGCCGATGTGGTGACGGAAGGCACTGCCACGCGCGCGAAGTCCTCCATCGTGGCGATTGCCGGGAAAACCGGGACGGCGCAGACGACCGCGCTTGCCAAAGAGAAAAAGGCGGAGAAAGATATTCCCAAGAAATTTCGAGACCATGCCTGGTTCGTCGCCTTTGCTCCGGTGGAGTCTCCGAAGATCGCGGTGGCCGTGCTGGCAGAGCATATGGGCCACGGCGGGTCGGCGGCGGCGCCCCTGGCCAAGGAAGTAATCGAAACCTATATGAAACTGAAGGCGCAGGCGCCAACGGATGCGTCCGGGTCATGAGGATGCTGCGATGGAAAGCGAGGCGTGACGGCAGATGATCGACCGGCTGATCGACAACCGCGGCCTCGATAACTTCGACTACCGCTTCCTGGCGCTCGTGGTGGCCATCTTGGGCATCGGGGTGTTGTCGATTCATAGCGTGACGCACACCCAGCAGAGCGGCGCGGCCCCGTATTATCTCAAACAGCTGGTCTGGATCTTCCTGGGCGGCGTGGCGTTCGTCGTCATGCTGGTGTCCGACTACCATCGCATCGCCCGGCTGGCCTATCCCGCCTATGGCGTGGTGTTGCTCATGCTGGCGTTTGTGCTGTTGGAGGGCCGGACCAGCAAGGGCGCCCAGCGCTGGATCGCGCTCGGGCCGTTCAGCTTCCAGCCCTCCGAGTTTGCCAAGCTCGTTCTGATCCTGGTGCTGGCGCATTACTACTCCAAGGCGCCCCGCGTGGGATGGTTGCAGCGGGTGGTGCTGCCGGGGTTGCTGATGCTGCCGGGCTTGCTGCTGATTGTGAAG
The DNA here is from genome assembly GCF_049546785.1 of Nitrospira sp. NS4. Lineage (NCBI taxonomy): Bacteria > Pseudomonadati > Nitrospirota > Nitrospiria > Nitrospirales > Nitrospiraceae > Nitrospira > Nitrospira sp. NS4. Next base: position 551,553 of record NZ_JBMWAN010000003.1, read on the forward strand.
CAGCCCGACCTGGGCAGCGGATTAAGCTTTGTGGCGGTGTATGCGGCGATGCTGTTGATGGTCGGGGTGCGCTCGAAGGCCCTGGGGGTGATTCTGCTCTTTTCCCTCATGCTGTTCCCCTTTGCCTGGGAAGGGGTATGGGGGTCCTTGCATGATTATCAGCGACAGCGCATTATGGCCTTCGTGGATCCGGATTATGATCCGGGAGGAAAGGGCTATCACGCCTTGCAGTCCAGAATTGCGATTGGATCGGGGGAATTGATGGGGAAAGGGCTTTATGGGGGCACGCAAAGCCAACTGAAGTTCCTGCCCGAAGGTCATACAGACTTTGTCTTTGCCGTGTATGCGGAGGAATGGGGTTTCCTCGGGGTCCTGCTGCTGTTGGTGCTCTTTGTCGGGTTGATTTGGCTGTCCCTTGAAATCGCGTCGAAGGCCAAAGACCAGTTGGGGGCGCTGTTAGCCGCTGGCATTGTGGCGATGTTGTGTTTTTGTGTGGTCGTCAATATCGGGATGACGGCCGGCATGTTTCCGATCGTCGGGATTCCCCTTCCCCTCATGAGCTACGGGGGGAGCGCCACCATTATGACGATGGCGTCGCTGGGACTCCTGCTGAATGTGAAGCGAAGACGCTTGAGCTTGTTCTATTGAACCGATTGGAAAGTACTGTGGCTTTGTGAGTTAGGTAGCGGTGTATCGAGCAACCAGATTGAGAAGCCGGAGCCGCGTGTTGTGGACGGATGTATGGGACCTGGGCCCTCGGCCTGCGTCCTTCGCCCACGGCGCGGCGCCGGTTCTCGCAGACAAAAGGAGTCAGTATGGGTATTGAGATTGCGATTGCCGTTTCGCGGGAAGAAACCCGCGTGGCTGTGTTGGATGGCGGGGTCGTCACCGATTTGTTCGGCGACCGGGCCAAGCACAAGGATTTCGTCGGGAACATTTACAAAGGAAAAGTGGCCAAGGTGCTGCCGGGCATGCAGGCGGCCTTTGTCGATATTGGATTGGAGAAGGCCGCGTTCATGCACGTGTCCGATCTCTCGGAGGATGCGGAGCCCGGCGATCTGCTGGTGGAGGCGGACGAAGACGATAAAGATGCGGATATGCTGCGGCCGAAACGCCAGAGCGCCAAGCCGATCGAGCAGCTCCTGAGCGAAGGCCAGGAATTGATGGTGCAGATCTCAAAAGGTCCGATCGGCACAAAGGGGCCGCGTGTCACGACCTATGTGTCGCTGCCGGGCCGCTATCTGGTGTTTATGCCGAACGTCGAGCATATCGGAGTGTCCCGCCGGATTGCGCGGGATGAAGAGCGCGCCCGTTTGAAGGACATCATGCGGCGGGTCCGCCGCCCCGGGTGCGGCTACATCGTTCGGACGGTCAGCGAAGGCGTCAAGGAGGACGAACTGAAGTCCGACGTCGACTTTCTGCATGTGCTTTGGCAGGACATTCTGACGAATCGGGAAAAGCTGGGGGCGCCGGCATTATTGCACACCGACCTCAGCCTGAGCTTCCGTGTCGTGCGGGACCTCTTCGGCAGGAAAGTCGACCGGCTCTGGATCGATTCGCGCCGGGAGTATGACGCCATCCGGGATTTTGTCCAGCGATTCTCGCCGGAACAGACGTCGCGGATTCACTTTTACGACAAAGATGAAAGTCTGTTCGATCATCTGGGCGTCGAGCAGGAAATCTCGCGCGCGATGAGCCGGAAGGTCTGGCTCAAGTCGGGCGGGTATCTGGTGATCGATCATACCGAAGCCATGACCGTGATCGACGTGAATACCGGCCGGTTCGTCGGCAAACGCGATCAGGAGGAAACGATCCTCCGCAACAACCTTGAGGCGGCCAAAGAGGTCGCCTATCAGATCAAGCTGCGGGGCATCGGCGGGATCATCATCGTCGATTTCATCGATATGGAGCGGGAGAAAAACCGGGATAAGGTCTATCACGCGCTGGTCGATGCGATGGCGTCGGACAAGGCGCGCACGCGCATTTCCCGGATCTCCGACCTGGGGTTGATCGAGATCTCGCGCGAGCGGGTCCGCGAGGATCTGCTCCGTTCGTTGTCCGAGCCCTGCCATTACTGTGAAGGCCGGGGCTATACCAAGTCTCCCACGACCGTGGCGTATGAAATTTTCCGCGAGATCCGCAAGATCGGCGAGGCGGGCGAGTGCCAGCGGATCGTCATCGGTGTGCACCCCGCGGTCGCGGATCTGTTGCAGGACGAAGAACGCCAAGGTGTGGAGATTCTGGAGCGGGATTGTTCGGCCAAGATCCTTGTGACGCCGGACGACAAGCTCCATCTCGAACAGTACGATCTCGTCGCGCTGTAGGCGGGGATGCCTCCGGCGCAGTCTCTTCTGTAGCCCGGTCACGCAGCGACCGACGATGGCGGGGATGTTCCCCTCTCTTCGACGGCCGCTTCTCTGGTGGTCACGTTTCATGGATGCTGCGCAACTCACCGCCTGGTTGGTGCTGCAGGCAATCGAGGGTGTGGGCGACCGGACGCTCGCGAAGCTTGTGCAGACGTGCGGATCGCCGGAGCGGGCGCTGGCCGCCTCCCGGGAGGACTTGATCCGGGCCGGTTGCAGCGCTGAGCTGGCAGAGGCTGTTGGGCGCGGACCTGACCTGAAGGTTCGCGGGCAGATCGATCGCCAGGTTGCGCTGATCGAGCGGTTGAAGATTCGCGTGATCACCCTGTCTGATCCGGCCTATCCCAAGCGGCTCGCGATGATTCACGATCCGCCTCCGCTGTTGTATTACACGGGTTCGCTCGAGCAACAGGACGGGTTGGCCGTCGCAGTGGTCGGCGGGCGGCATGCGACTCCCGCCGGGCGTGCGGTGACGGAAGAGATTGCGAAGGAACTGGCCCAGGGGGGATGGACGATTGTCAGCGGCATGGCGCGCGGCATCGACGCGGCGGCGCATCGCGGCGCGCTGGCCGGGAACGGCCGCACAATCGCCGTGCTCGGCTGTGGAGTGGACCGGACCTATCCTCCGGAGCATGACCAGTTGCGTCGGCAGATTGAGGCGCATGGCGCGGTGCTCGCCGAGCTTCCGGTCGGTTCGCCGCCGCAGAGCCATCATTTCCCGAGAAGGAACCGGATCATCAGCGGTATGTCCGTGGGGGTGGTGGTCGCCGAAGCGGCGGTGAGCAGCGGATCGCTCATCACGGCGAAGCTGGCATTGGAGCAGGGGCGCGAGGTCTTTGCCGTGCCCGGTTCCGCCAGGGAAGAGCGCTGTCGCGGGTCGAACGGACTCATCAAAGAAGGCGCGAAGCTGGTCGACTGTGCGGCGGACATTCTGCAAGATCTGCTGCCGCAGGTGGAGCCGTCCTTGCGCGGGCGGATGAATCATGTTGTGATGTCGTCAGTTCCGGGCGATCGCGTGGGGCCGGAAGAACAGCGGGTGTACGAGGCGCTGTCCTACGAGGCGCAGTCAGTCGATGCGGTGATCGAACAGACGCAGATGAGCGCGGCCCGGGTCGTGGCCACGCTGTTGTCGCTGGAGCTTCGCGGCCATATCAGGCAGCTTCCCGGACAACAGTATCTGCGTCGGTGAATCACACACGAGTGCATTCCAGTTGCAGGATGAAGGAAATTTTGATACGGATGGGGACGGGAGTCATTTGAGCATGGGGTGGTCATGGCGAAATCGTTGATCATCGTTGAGTCGCCGACCAAGGCGAAGACGATTACCAAATATCTGGGGCGCGGCTACACCGTGATGGCCTCCGTCGGTCACATCAAGGATCTGCCGACCAGCAAGCTGGGCGTCGATCTCGAGCATGATTTCGAACCGCAGTACGTCACGATCAAAGGGAAGTCCAAAGTCCTCGCCGAAATCAAGAAGAAGGCCGAAGCGGCCGACAAGATCTTTCTTGCGCCGGACCCCGACCGTGAAGGAGAGGCAATTGCCTGGCACATTGCGGAAGAGTTGAAGGGGAAGTCCAAAAAGAAGAAGGACGGAAAAGTGTTCCGGGTGCTCTTCAATGAGATCACCGAGTCGGCGATCAAGCGCGCGCTGCAGGCGCCGGGCGAAATCGACATGAATCTGGTCAATGCCCAGCAGGCGCGCCGCGTGCTGGACCGCATCGTCGGCTATCAAGGCAGCCAGTTGTTGTGGAATAAAGTGCGCCGTGGGCTCAGCATGGGGCGCGTGCAGTCTGTCGCGATGCGGCTGATCTGCGAACGGGAAGCCGAGCGGGAAGCGTTTCGGACGGAAGAGTACTGGTCGTTGACTGCCCTGCTCGCCGGCGCCAATCCGCCCTCCTTTGAAGCCAAGCTCCACAGCATCAATGGCCAAGAGGCCTCGATCGAGAATGCCGAACAGGCCGGGCGGGTGGTGGAGGCCATCAACGGCAAGCCGTTCGTGGTTGAGTCGATCGAGCGACGGGAGAAGAAGCGGAATCCCGTCGCGCCCTTCATCACAAGCCGGTTGCAACAGGAGGCCGCCCGCAAGCTGCATTTCTCTCCGAAGAAGACGATGACGCTGGCCCAGCAGCTCTATGAAGGTATTGAAATCGGGGCCGAGGGGGCGACGGGTCTCATTACCTATATGAGAACCGACTCTCCGAGGATCTCGAACGAAGCGATGGCCGAAGCGCGCGAGGTGATTCAGGCCCGGTTCGGGGCGGAATATCTCCCGGCCACGCCGAATGTGTATAAGACCTCGAAGGCGGCTCAGGAAGCGCACGAAGCGGTCCGGCCCACGTCGGCCGCCCGCGATCCCGAGTCGATCCGTCAATATCTGGATCACGATCAGTACAATCTCTACAAGCTGATCTGGAATCGTTTCATCGCCTCGCAGATGGTTCCGGCTATTTTGGACGTGACGCGAATCGATTCCACGCCGGTCGGGACGAATGAGAAGTTCGGGTTCCGTTCGACCGGAACGGTCGTGAAGTTCCCTGGCCATACCATCGTCTACATGGAAGGCGTGGATAAAGAACTGCCGACGCAGAAGCCGAAAGCCGATCAGGACGCGGAGGACGATAACGAGCGTCAATTGCCTGCTTTGTCAGAAGGGGAACAACTGCGATTGGTCGAACAGGAAGGGCAATCGGTGCCGGGCCTGCTCTCCAAGCAGCATTTCACCCAGCCGCCCCCCCGGTACAACGAGGCGTTGCTGATCAAGGAACTGGAAGAAAAAGGCATCGGGCGTCCGTCCACCTATGCGGCCATCATCTCGACGATTCAGGACCGGAAATACGTTGAAAAGACCGAGGGGCGGTTGGTGCCGACCGAGACGGGGAAAACCGTTCACGATTATTTGATGAAGGGATTCCCGGAACTCATTAATGTCGATTTTACCTCGCACCTTGAAGAGCAACTCGATGAAGTGGAGGAAGGGACCAAGCCCTGGGTGACGGCGGTGCGCGACTTCTACACGCCGTTCACGAAGGAGCTGGAACGGGCCAAGACGATACCCGGCCCCAAGGACACGGTTGAGCCGCCGACGGATATCCCTTGCGAGAAATGCGGCAGGATGATGGAGATCAAGTGGGGACGGAACGGAAAGTTCCTGGCCTGTCCCGGGTATAAGGACGATCCGCCCTGCAAGAATACCCAGAACTTTCAGAGGCTTGAAGACGGGACCATAAGAATTGTTCCGAAGGTTGAGCTCACCACCGACCAGAAGTGCGACAAGTGCGGCAGCGCAATGGTGGTCAAGACAGGCCGGTTTGGAAAGTTCATCGCCTGCTCGGCCTACCCCGAGTGTAAGACGACCAAGCCGCTGGCGCTGGGCGTGAAGTGCCCGCAGCCGGACTGCGGCGGGGACCTCGTGCAGAAGCGGACCAAGAAGGGCCGCTCTTTCTTTGCCTGTAGCAATTATCCGAAGTGCGAGTTTGCCCTCTGGGATCGCCCCATCAACAAGGCCTGTCCCACCTGCCAGGCGCCGTTCCTCATTGAGAAGGTCAGCAAGCAGGCGGGCCGCAGCGTGCAGTGTCGCAATGAAGAATGCGGGTATCGCGAAGCCGGCTAATCGCCGCCGTTCGACTGTCGGATCTTCTCTCCTCATATTCCCCGGACCATCGAAACTGAGAAACGCTTTCATTTGCCTTTTATCGTGGCCCGGCCATCCCGATTCCATCGGTTGACGGGCGTCGCACGGCGGACGATAATGAGGTTGTTAAGTCGGTGACCGCTGACGATCAAACCTGCTTGAGCCCCTGCAAGAGGGCCTGCCTGACCAGAGAAAGGGGGGAGCATCCATGAAAGCAAAAGAGGGTGTGATTGACATATTGAATAAGGTCCTGACGGCCGATCTCACGGCCATCAATCAGTACTTCGTGCATGCCAAGATGTGTGACAACTGGGGCTATGAGCGGCTGCATCACAAGGTGCGCGAGCGCAGCATCGACGAGATGAAGGATGCCGATGTGTTGATCGGGCACATCCTCTATCTCGAAGGGGTGCCGAACGTGCAGCGCATGAATACGGTGCAGGTCGGGGAAACGGTTCCCGAACAGCTCAAGCTTGATCTGAAGGCGGAACAGGAAATGCTTGCGCTTTTGAGTGAAGGGGTCGTCCACTGCACCAAGGTGGCGGACTTCACGACCCGCCACATGCTCGAAGACATGGCGAAGGATGTGGACGCGCACATCGATTGGATCGAGACGCAACTGGAAACGATCAAACAGGTCGGGGTTGAGAATTACCTCGCCGAGCAGATCAAGAAAGACAGCTAACCGGGAAGTCTGTCTCCTGTTATGAAGGAAAGGACGCGCGCTGATGAAAGCGAAAGAAGGAATCCTCGATCAGCTTGGTGAGATCCTCACGGCCGAATTGACCGCCGTGCATCAATATCTGCTGCACGCGGAGTTGTGCCGGCACTGGGGGTATGAACGGCTGGCGGAGAAGTTTGAGCATTTGTATACGGAAGAGATCACCCATTCCGGCCAACTGGTCAGGCACATCCTCTATCTGGGTGGACTGCCCGATGTCGGGAAACTGGATCGCGTGAAAGAGGGCCCGTCGGTCAAGGACCTCTTCGAGGTTAACCTCGCGTTTGAGCAGGAAGATGTGGAGATGCTCCGGAAAGCCATCGCCCATGCGGCCAAGGTGGGCGACTTCACCACCCGTCAGAAGCTGGAAGAGATGGTGGTGGATTCGGAAGAGCATGTTGATTATTTCGAACGGCAACTGACCACGATTGCTCAAGTCGGCCTGACCGGCTATCTGGCCGAGCAGATCAAGAAGTCTTCATAACAGCTTTCCGGAACGACCGGGCTGCAAGAAAAGTGAGGGCGGGGGGCCTCAGGAGGACTGAGGGCCCCCGCCTGTGAAGTGGGAGGGGTCGGCTCCCTCCCACTCCGGTGCCGGCGCGTTGAGCACGCCGGCTGGTCAGGGTGCTTGTCTCAGTCCTTCCTTACTGGTAGTCCTCGTTGAGCGACTTCAGAAACGCCACAACCGACGCCACGTCTCCAGCGGTCAGTGCAATGCCCCCAAGCTGCGTGGCCCCATTGCGGAGCGTCCCTGCTCGCGCTTGGTCGGATGCGCTTCGATAAAACTGAACGACATCATCCAATGTGTCGAACTGCCCGGTGTGCATGTAAGGCGCCGAGTGACCGAGATCCCGGAGGCCAGGTGTTTTGAACCGAGCGATAGCCCGATCGAGTAGGACACCGTCAGAGAGCGGACAGGGTTCCTGGTCGTCGCATAGAAGGGTGCGGATCTTGGCCTGTGGGCCCGGCATGTCCGGATTGGCGAAGACGTTCCAGACTCCGAGATCAGTCAACCCTGGACTAGCCAAAGTGGGAATGGCACGGAAGGGCTCCAATGCCGCAGGGTGGGTCTCCGTTGCTGGGAGGAACTGATCGTAGCTCCCGTTTCGGGCGGCCCAATTCGGAATTGGCAGTCCTGCGAACTGGCCCGCCCCATGAAGGTCGTCGTATTCTTTCTGGGTGGTGCCGGTGTTGTGCAGTTTGAAGTCCGTGAAGTTCGGTGCGGCATGGCATGCGACGCAGTTGCCGATCCTGCCTGCATTCAGTTGGTTCTGTGTGAGGGGAAGTGCTGCCGGTTCCGCGAGGAACATCTTCAACCCTTCCAGCTCCGTTGCTCCAAATTGAAAGCTCTGCGAATGGAACTGAAATTGGCCGTTTGACCTGTTGGGATTGGCGGCCACGAATTGCGGACTGGCCAATCCATTTACGAGCGTTCTGAGGCGTCGGCTGTAATCGAGGGGCGATTCGTTTGCATCCGGCCGGCCGGGCAGCCCATTGAGTTCCAGGAAGACATCGTAGGGTGAGCGAATCGGGGTGCCGTTGTCGTCGGTTTGCGAGAAGAGGAGGCCGTTGACATAGGCGGCCACGACCTTCACGACGGCGTCGAAGATTTCTTGATCGGTGCCCGATCCGATAAACGCACGGAACTGTGGCGGCAGCTTGAATTCATCAGGGATGGCGGCATTCGTGCCGGTAAAGAGCAGCCGATAGGACAGCCCGTCGAATTGCTGTGCCAGATCACCGGATCCATCATCCCCACGGACCACTCGTGCGAGATGCGCGATGGCCTGTGCCTTCTCTCCAGGCAGCCACCCGAAGTTTCTTCCCGTAAAGGTAGCTGCGACCAGGTCTTCCATCGAGTTGAATTCCGCGTCGAAGTGGAACAGGACTCCACCCGGTCGATCCAGGGTCGAATTGACGAGTGCCGGTGAGTTGCGGGGGGCATGAGTCTTTCCGTCGGCCCGTGCGGGAATGGGGCTGCGACGCGCGAAATCGGCGTAGGTCCGCATCCCGCCACCGGGAGCTGTCAGTACGTCATCAACCATGTGGCAGGCCCGGCAATTCATGGACAGTCCTTTAAACGGTCCCGGGTCGATCGGTGCCCCCAGGGTTTCCACGGTATTGACGACGGCGTCGCCTGCATTGGGATCGTTAATGTCGCCGCCGTTGTCCAGGAACACCTTGAACGCCTGGGCAAAGCGGGTTTCGAGGAACAGGCGCTCTCCTACGGCTTGCTCGGCACCTGCCGTGCCGGCTGTGGCCGCTGTCGAAGATGTGCCGGGCGAACTGCTTCCTCCGGAACACCCATATCCGGCAGTCAGGAAGGTAATCCCCAGAAGGGCAAGCAGCGAGTGACCAAGTGTGCGTGTCGGGGATGCATGGCGTGTCATGGTGCGTCCTATTTCATGCGATCAGAAACAATTGATTGACGCGGGGAGTTCAGCGTCGAAATCTGATCATGTCCTCCCTCGATGAGACAATCTTCCAAGAGATGAACCAGTTGGGGATCGAATTGGGTGCCGGATGCGACGCGGATCATTCTCAGCGCAATGCGGTTGCGGAGAGACCGCTCGGAGACCTCAGGGACCAGGATGGCATCGAAGGCGTCGGCGATCGCCAGGATTCTGGCGCCCAATGGGACGTAAGCCCCTTGGATGCCATAGGGATAACCTGATCCATCCCACCGTTCGTGATGATGGGCGATGAGAACCGAGGCCTCTCTCAGGAACGGAAACGGTTCTAGGAGTGTCGCGCCAAGACGGGAATGTTGCTGGATGGCGACGTAGGCTTCTGGCTCAAGCGAGTCTCTGCTCTCGGTGAGGCGGGGTGGGAGCATCAAGAGCCCGATATCGTGAAGAAGGGCAGCCAGCTTGAGATGGTGCAACTCTTCATCCGTCAGCGCAGCGGCCTGTCCGATCCTGAGGGCGACGGCGGCGGTGCGCCGCCCATGCCCGGCCTGCCAGGGAAGGGCGCAATCGATCTCTTGACCGATCTGGCGGACCAGGATGCTTTCGATCTCGCGGCGAGACCCGATCGGAATTCTCAGGCGATCGGTCTTTCGGAGTAATCCCTGTATCTTCAGAACGGCTGGACTCAGCGTTGTGGCGATCGTGAACTGCATAACGTTCCTCTCAAAAACAAAGAGCCCGAGACCACGTCCGTGATCTCGGGCTCTGGGCGAATAACCTCTGGCCGCTCGACTGATTGAACGATCCTGGCTGTTTAGCCGGGACTCGAATGTTTCCCCGCCATTAACGGCTGTTGCAATATCCACATTTCGTAGAGCGGGATGCCCATCATGATCAGGAAGCTGACGGTCATGAGGGTATCTCCGGTCAACATGGTGATCACAAAAATCGGTGACACATAGCTGATCAACCAGGGTGAGATCAGGTCGAGCATCACTCCTCCGAGCCCGCCCCAGGTGACCGCGGCTTTGAGGCGATGACTGGCGTTCGTCAGATACATGACGTGAATGAGGATCATGAACACCACCGGCATGGTGAACAGGTGGAAGTGGGTCACTTCCGCCAATTCACGAAAGGACATGGGCTCGCCAAAGGTCGCGTCTGAGCCGCGGTAATGATCGGCAATCCCCTGTGGGGAAAGCCCCGTCATGCTATGTGCCCAAAAGAACGAAAACGTGAATCCTGCCAGCATCAGCAACAGGAACAGGGTGTACAACAGCCGGATGTGCCGGTCCGAGTCACGGAGTTTGAATCGCTGGTTAAAGTTACGCATAGTGGGACGCGTGGTCCGCTCCTGTTAATTGCCAAAGATGGATGACAAAATGCCCTTGTCGGTCTTGCGGGATGCGACGGTATCACTGCCGAGGCCCGCGGGTTTCAGGTAGAACTCGTCAACCAATACCAAAACCCGCTTGATTCCCGCGCTCATTGAGCGGACCGACATCGTCGCGCCGCTGATGTTGATGATGTCCTTGTTGATGCGGACAGGATCGAGGACCGTCTTGCCTTCATATTGGGTATTGAATCGCTTCTGGCGGATCTCGCTCCCGCGCGACTCACGGAAGACCAGGAGTTCCACGTCGGAAACCCGTCCTTTGGAGTCGACGCCGACCATGTAGGTCATGGGCTTGTGCTTGCCGATGGTGTTTTGGACAAGGGCGTACCCATCGACTTGGGCACCTGTTTCTCCGATGTACACTTCGAAAGAGTCCTCGGGAAACTTCCAGCCGATGCGTTCCTCGATCTGGGCTTTCTTTTCTGGACTGAGCTTGATGGTTTCCTTCCGAACCCGTTCCGACTTGGGAAGCATGATCTTGAGGCCTTCTTCCTCGCTCATGAAGATTTCGGCCATCATCATTTCCTGCTCGGTCAGATAGCGTTTGAGTTCGGCATCCCACACCCGCTCGCTCCATGCGGGTGTCGCCAACGTCGCCATGAGGATTCCATTGAGGACAGCCAACAGCAAATATTTCATGACGATGAACATCCTTTCTCGGCTAATTTGGCGTTCAAGCGGTTGGAAATGTCTCGCATCACTTCTTCCGACGGATCGATCGGCCACCACCTCGTGGCTTGCTGGGTGACGCCACCCTTGGCATGCCACCGCTGACGTGTTTCAGTCACACTGACTGCCGCCACATCGTCGAGGCGGTTCACCGTCGCCGTAAGCCGGGCGCGTTCCCGATTGCCGAATCCTTCCCGCCCAAACGCGCCAAATGTTCGCTCCTTGCCCTCCATTTCAATCCAGGCGGTTTCGATGATGCCCTTCTCTTTATTTTGAGACGTAATGGAATGAGGCTTCAGCGTTTCGACGGTTGCGTCCCAAACCACGTCATAGGAACAGACGTAGTAGTGTTCATGGCTTCCGCTGAATGTGGCGCATCCACCCGTGAGAGCGACCATGAACAAGGCGAGAGAGGAGCGAAGGGCTTGCATATTCATCCTTTTGTCGGGAAGCCCCTTCCTTGTGAGAAGGGGCTTCCCGATACGGCTTAGAAATACGTGGCTGCCGAAATTACGAATGCACTGTCGTGAATCCGCTCGCTGGTATTGGGATTGAAAGCCTTGGGCTGATATTGATAGCTGATTTTGAACACCGCATCTTCAATGGGCCGATAGTTGAGGCCAAATGAAATCTGTTCCAAGTTCCCAAAGCCGCCTGTTCCATTACTGTCATCCAGATTGGTATTGACTCTGTCGTACCTGATCACGGCGGTGAACGTGGACCCCTCGCCAAAGCGCTTGGGTGACCAGGCTCGAAGGAAATCAGGCATAAAATGGTAGTTGCCCTGAATGTAGTAGCCACTCATACGTTGCGGAGGAATTCCGATTCCGCTGTTGCCACCCATTCCGGTTAATAGCGACCCTGGAGAAAACCCAATGGTATTCCCTTGAATCGCTCGTGAATTGTTTCTGGCATAAGCCCAAGCTGCCTCGCCGATGAGTTCAAATGGGCCACGCTGCAGCGTCCAATCGATTGCAGCAATCGACAGGGGATTATAGTTTGATCCCGGCGCGGCGTTCCCATAGTAGCCTGACCCCGCCACTTCAATGCCTAGCATCGGGCTGAAGGCCACACGGCCGGAGACGGCCTTACCGTTATTGATATCGAAGCCGTCGTCCGAAGCGCATTTTCTCTGGCGTGAGGATTTCGTCCCATTCTCCTCATTAATGCGAGGAGTTCCATCGGAATTGTATCCGCAAGGGCCGGTCGTGACATAGAGTTCATAGTCCAACTTACTGGTGCGACCGGGATAAAAGGTTCCATAGAAGCCAGCGCCTGTCTCGGACATGGTCGACGGAATCAAAAACTGGCTGACAAGCGGCCGATCGGTCAAGTCGTTCAACGGTGAGTCGTGGAGTAAGTTAAACTTGCCGATCGGGATTAGCAGAATACCAGCGCGAATATTGAATGGTTCATGGACGAGATAGTCGATGTGGGCAAATTCTAAGCTGATTTCATTGTCACTGGTCCCCCTGATCCCGTGCTCAATCTCAAGCTCTGAAGCAAACTTCACATGCTCAGTAATATCCGCATAAATGAACGGGACGAATCGCTGCTGATCAAAGCCATTCGTGTTGCCACCGTAGCCGTTTTCGATGCTGGCTTTCTGTTGTGCGCGATACTGGATGTCCATGTAGCCGCCGACGATGGCCTTTGGTGCTGAGACAAATGGTTTGGCGTAGACCAAGCGACCTGACCCGCTTGATCCAAAGGACAGGGCCGGCTGAGATTCCGTCCGGCGTTCCTTGGCAACATCCGGAAGGGAGCCGATGCCTGGTTCTGCGGTTTGTCCCGAAACGCCTTCTTTCCTTTCAGTGGCACCCTCGCGCCGTTCATGTTCTTGCAGCCGTTTTTCGACGGCTTCGTCAACAAGCTTCTTGATGTCTTCCGGGGTGATGTCGGCGGCCAAGGCCGGCATAGCCGGCAAACTGGCAATCACGAGAGCCCCGAGGATCGACCGCATCCTCATTGCAAACCTCCATGATGAAGAATGATGGTGATGGTCTGACTCGGGACTCGGCGGTCTCTGGTCGTTGTCTGGTAGTGTGGATGTGTGCCCATGCACTGCGTGAAGCGAGAGGCACGCTCTCGGCATCCTCCTTTCATAGAGAGCATCATGATGCGACGGTGTTCCAGCCTTCGATCGAAGAGAAGGGGATGGTGACGATGCGTTTGCAACGCTTGCACTTGAGCTCCAATCCCCCCCCGACGACTTTGGCCATCAGCTGCCCGCACTCACAGCGGGTTTCGCTATTCCGGCACTCTTCTGTCCGAGGTGTTTTGTGCGTAACCATAGGGCGACGTCATCCTCTAAATGAAATTGAGAACGATTATTAATATCCCGACAGGCCCTCACTTGTCAAGGGCAGGACCTGGGAGGAGTGGGCGAATGCATTCTGACCAAGGTTTACCTATAATTGACGGGCGTAGTCCGATGGAGGCGCGCATAATGAGCAGGGGCTGGATCGTAGGAGTTTCGCTGAGTTGTGTGGCATGTGTGGCCCAGTTGCCTCCGCTTGCGGATGTCGCCGAGCCGAAGGACGGGTTGGTGGTTGGTCGAGTGTCGGCGGTTATCATGGGAGAAAGAGCCCGAAAGTACGAGCCGGAAGTGCGATCCTTCGAGGTGGAGAATCAGGAGTCCCGCGAACGGTTCAACGTCGAGATTAAGTCCGATGATCGACAGTTCTCGATGGCCCTTCCCCCGGGAGACTATCGCCTCAATAGGGTGCAGATCAGTGAAGGTCCATTCATGTCGATGGCGCAGCTGGATGCCGTGTTCTCCGTGGAGTCGAACGTGATGACCTATGTGGGGACATGGCGTTTCGGAGTGGATTCCCCCAAGTATGGACGCAAGATTGTGTTATCGATGATCGAGGACGAGCAGGATATGGCTCGGGCAGGCCAGACGGTGAAGGAGAGTTTTCCGGATTTCGCCGCTGTTCCTATGGTCAGGCGACTTCCCGCCCCTCCCCAGAGCGAGGCCCGGCTGTATGAAGTTATGCCCTATCCCCGCAATCAGCAGTATTTCCGCCGACATAACTGGTAGGAGAATCATGCAGCTTTTCCGTTGGTGTGCCGAGTCGCGTCCCGCCTTTTTGCTCTTGCTGTTACTCACCCTTACTGTTGCCTCAGGCTGCGCCGGGCGGTCGATGCAGCAGGAGCCCGTTGTCGTCAAGCGAACGCAGATGCATATGGGGACGCTGGTCTCAATCACAGCTGTGGCGGCTGATAAACAGGCTGCGCAGACTGCGATCGAGGCCGGGTTTTACGAGATCAAGCGATTAGAGCAGTTGCTGAGTACGTGGATTCCCGGCAGTGAATTGTCCGGGGTGAATCAGGCTGCGGGCAAACACGCTGTGGGCGTGAGTGGTGAAACGCTGGAGTTGGTTCAACGGTCGCTGGATATGGCGCGGTTGACCGAGGGGGGATTCAATATCGCGGTCGGACCGGCGGTGGAGGCCTGGAGCGTGACGGAGCGGCAGCACATTCCCACCCAGACGGAGCTTCAACAGCTAAGATCGGTAGTGGATTGGAAAAGTATTCAGATCGATCCGGAGGCCCGCACTATTTTTCTGCCCCGCCAGGGAATGCGAATTGATGTCGGGGGGATTGGGAAAGGGTATGCCGCAGATCGGGCTGTGGATGTGCTCCGGAAGGCCGGTGCGACAGGAGGTGTCGTCGCTTTGTCAGGTGACATCAAGACATTCGGGGATTTGCCAGGCATGAAGGGGTTTCCGGTCGGGATTCGACATCCTCGACAGGACGGGGTGGTGGTGGCCACGATCGATCTCCAGGATGAAGCGATTTCCACGGCCGGGGATTACGAGCGCTACTTTGAACAGGACGGTATACGGTACCACCATATCCTTGACCCGGTGTCATTGGAGCCTGCGCGCCTGTGTCAGAGTGTGACGGTCATCGCCAGGGAGGGGACCGTCGCAGATGGATTGGATACAGGAATTTTCGTGCTGGGGCCGGAACGGGGGATGGAGTTGGTGGAGCGGTTGCCGGATGTGGAAGCCGTCATCATCGATGTGCAGGGACGCATGATGGTGTCGTCGGGGCTGCGTGACCGACTGCGTTATCCCTAAGCGGTGGATACGGCGTGAAATGAAGAGACTATCAGCGAGCCGTTTTCAGATCGTAACTGATCGAGAATTTGATGGGCCGCTGTGACCGGCCGAGCGGACGTGAGAGTTGAATCGGCGGGCCCTTTTCCACAGCATTCACGGCCGCTTGATCCAGCAGCACATTGCCGGAGCTTTTCGACACCTTCACATCGCTCATGGTTCCGTCGTCATGCAGTATCGCCACGAGGATGACTTTCCCCTGAATGCCTTCCGCTCGCAAGCCGGGCGGGTAGGGCTTCTCTAAGTCCTGAATCCATTTCCCCATCAAGTCGGCCAGCCAGCCGTCATCGGGTTTGGCGACTTTCGATTGGCTTGGCGGTGCGAGCGCCGCCACCTCCTGCCCTGGCGGTGCGGCCGCTTGTTGCGTCGCCGGAGTTTCCTGGCGCCTCGCCTGGTCGCTGAGAGGAGCCGTGTGTGTCGGGGTTATGGGGGAGACCTCGTGTTGTGGGGCAGCTTCTGTCGTGGCCTGCGGTGGCGCTGTCACACTGGGTGCGGGGGCCGTCGGCGCTGCGGCCTGGCGGGACTCCACCGGCGGGGCGGGCTGCTCGGAGGGATGGGGCGAAGACAAAGACGCCGGCGCCGGTGTTTCAACCGTGGGGGCGGGCTTCTGCGCGTCTTCCGGTGTGACGATGGTCTTGGGCGGTGACGGAAGCTGCTCACGAACCGGTTCCGGTGCCGGCTCCAATTTCGCGGGAGCCGCGGTCTGCGGCGGCGGTTGTGGGATCGGTTCAGGCCGAGGCGGTGGAGGAGCCAGGGCCGGAGCAGGGGCCGGTGGAACGGGAGCCACGGGGACCGATGAGGGGCGCGGGGTCACTTCGGCGCGCGATGGTTTGACGAGGGTCTCAGTGGGGGGTGGTTGAGCGGGCGACGGTGTCCGCTGGAGAGGAGGTGCAGTCGCGGCACGTGTCGGCTCAGGGGGAGTCGGCGGCGCGGCGCTTGTCGCAGCCTGAGACGCCGGGCTGGCGACCGGTTCGACCATGGCGACGTCCCACTGGAACGGCTTGGATTGCGGCGCCAGCTGCACCTGTTGCAGAAAAAGTGCGGCTCCGAGCGCGAGCGCTCCGTGCAGACACACCGAGGCCACCCATCCGGCAGTTCTCGCGCCACCGGCTCTTATTCGACCATGGGAATGGGCCATGGTCACAACCGGATCACCTCCAGGCTCACCTGTTGGAATCCGAGCCCGCGCACTTCGTCCACTACGGCAACAAATCGTTCGAGGACCGTCACTTTATCGGCCCGTACTACGACGGCGGACTCGCGCGATTGAGATTCCATCGCCGCGGGCAACCCTCCCTCGGGGACAGGGTTGTCATTGAGGTAGAGCCCCCCTTCCGCAGTCAGGGTAATGACCAAGGGCACATCTTTCCGGTCGCTGACCGATTTGGCCTTGGCGAGATTCACGGGGATTTGGCCGGTGCTGATGAAGGTGGCTGTGGTCAGCACGATGACGAGCAGGACCAGCATCACATCCACGAGCGGGATGACGTTGATTTGATCAACCTGCTGACGATCCATGCTGCACCTTATACTCGGTCAGCAGTTCGCTGACGCGGCGGCGGAGGATGTTGTTCATCACGACGCAGGGAATAGCGACCAGCAGCCCGACCGCCGTGGCCTTCAAGGCCAGGCTGAGACCGATCATGATGGTATTGACCGCCATCGTGCCGGAGGTGCCCATCGTATGAAAGGTCATCATGATGCCGAGTACGGTGCCGAGCAGGCCGATGTACGGCGCGTTAGCCGCCACGGTGCCGATGATTACCAGCCGTTTGGTCAGGGCGATCTCAAGGACCTGGACGTTAGGATACCGGGAAAAGTTGATCGCTCGATAGAACAGCCACCGTTCAACCGCCACGGCGACGGACCAGAGGCTCAAGCCCAGCAACAGGCCGATGATTCCGTAGTCCACCGCGTTTTTCAACGCGTCCATAGGAAGCTCCTTTAGCCCCCGAAGTGAATGGGGCCCGGCAGGGTGAGGGGCCGGCATACCGGTTCATGAATGCCAGATGGAGAAAAGGCCTGTCAACTGGCAGGCAGTTGAAAAAGCCCGCCGGCTTATTGAAGGTTCAGGCTCAGGTTGAGAGAACGCACATTGAATCTTCGCTCTACCATAACTGCGGCCTCAGCCTATCGTGCTTCCGATGCGGCCGGCCCGGGGAAGAGGACGGTGTGGGTGGCCAGCACCCGCAATTCGACGGCGGTGCCTTCGTGATACACGCTCGTGGAGCCGGCGCTGCTATGCACGATCTGGCCCGAAGGGAGACTAACCGTATAGAGGTTCTCCGATCCTCTGAATTGTCGGGCGATGATGTGTGCGCCGGCGCCTTTGGCCGGAGTCAGCTGGATATCGTCTGGCCGGATCATCACCACCACAGGGGCGCCCTCTTCACAGGCGAGCGTGTTTGGAAATTCTCCCAGTTCCGTGTGCACCAGGCCGTTCTGAATTTCGCCCTGAATGAAATCGGCTTGCCCGACGAAATCCGCCACAAAGGGACTCGCTGGCATGTGGTAAATCAATTCCGGCGTGTCCATCTGCTCCAGGCGGCCGTGGTTGAGCACGGCGATCCGGTCGGCCATGGCAAAGGCTTCTTCATGGTCGTGCGTCACGAGGATCGTCGTTGTCTTGGTGCGCCGCAACAAGGCATGCAGTTCCTGACGCATCCGGCTGGCCATGTCCGGATCCAGGTTGCTGAAGGGCTCGTCGAGCAGGAGCACCACCGGGTTCTGCACCAGCGCCCGCGCCAGCGCGACGCGCTGTTGTTGGCCGCCGGAGAGTTCGTGCGGATAGCGCCGGTCGAATCCTTCGAGTCCTGTGAGGGTAAGCATTTCTTGGACCCGGCATTTGCGCTCGCTTCTTGAAAGCTGCTGCAGACCAAACGAGATATTGTCGGCCACCCGCAGGTGCGGGAACAGGGCATATTCCTGAAAGACCATCCCGACGCGGCGCTGCTCGGTGGGGACGGTCAGATTCTGGCTGGACACAAGCCGGCCCGAGAGAAACAGCTCTCCTGCACGGACCGGCTCAAAGCCGGCAATGGCTCTGAGAATCGTGGTCTTTCCGCAGCCGGACGGCCCGAGGAGGCAGAGGATTTCGCCTTCCCGCGCGGCGAAGGAAATCTCGCGAATCGCCGGCTGGCCGGTCTCATAGGCACAGGAGACCGAGCGCAGCTCCAGCACATTGGAGGCCGGTCGATAGAGGTCCGGTTGCATCGGTGCATGGTTGGTTTCAGTCTGTAGCATGGCTTCTTTCCGCTCCCCTTCGCGCCTGATTATGATGTCCGCCAGTCCTTGGACACGAGCAGCCAGAGTGCCGGCAAGCTCAGCAGCACGATCAGCAGGGCCGAGGGAGCCGCCAGTTGAAAATACTCTTCGCTCGCTTCGAGCCATACGCGGATGGCCAGGGTGTCGAATCCCACCGGGCGCAAGAGCAGGGTGGCCGGCAATTCCTTCATCGTCTGGAGAAACATCAAGACCCAGGCGACGATGAAGCCGTTGCGGACAAGCGGCAGGGTGACGCGGCGCCAGGTTTCACGCACGCCGAGTCCCAAGGTCCTGGCCACTTCTTCCAGGTTCGGCGTGATCTGCTGCAGTGCCGGCTCAAGCGACTGGAGTCCGGCCGGAAGGAAGTGGATCACGTAGGCCACGATCAGCAACAGCACCGTCCCGTAGAAAATCGGCATCAGTTTCAGGCACAGCACCAGTACTGCCAGGGCTGCAACCGGCCCGGGCAGCACATACCCGGCGTAGGCGGCCTGGAGGCAGCCGAGATTCAGGAGTGTCGGCCGCCGGCTGGCCAGGTACGCGAGGGGCAGTCCGATGAACACCCCGGCGGTGGCAGCGGCGGCGGCCAGTAGCGCGCTGTTCCAGACGAATCCGTAGAACCGGCTGTCGATGATGGCCAGAGCCTCAGGCGACAAGCTCCATTTCACCAGCAGAAACGCGGGCACGCCGAAGGACATCGCCACAATCCCGCCCAGCAGCGCGGTGATCGACAGAGTTCCGATCCAGCGGCAGCGGATCCGTTGCGGCGGACGATAGCGGCCGGTGGTTTGATAAAAGCGGCTGCGCTGCCGGAACCAGCGTTCGGTAACCAGGAACAGGAGGGCGAGCACGACAAGGAGCACGCTCAGAATACTCGCCGCTGTGTTGTCGGACCGCCCGGTCATCTGCTGGAACACGGCATAGGTCAGGGTCTGGTACCGGAGCAGCGACACGGCGCCGAAATCCGAGACGACATAGAGAACAACCAGGGCCACGCCGGCCGCAATCGAGGGGCGCATCAGGGGCAGCGTCACGCGCCAGAGCGTCATCATGCGGGACACGCCGCTGACCCGGGCCACTTCTTCAAACGACACGTTCAGGCTCAGGAGTGCGGTCCGCGTCAACAGATAGACGAAGGGAAAGGTATCCAGCGCCATGACGAGCGTGGTGCCCCAAAAGCTCTGCGGTGAGACGATGCGGCTTTGCGGTCCCGCCCAGAGCTGCCAGACCTGTTCCACCGGGCCGCCGAATCCTAGGAGATAGGTGTAGACGTAGGCCAGCACATAGGTCGGCATGGCCAGGGGGAGAATCAATGCCGCTTCCCACAGGCGCCGTCCGGGGAAGTCGAACCGTACGACAAGCCAGGCCGTGGAGACGCCGAGGATCAGCGTAAGCAAGGCGACGGCTCCCGCAAGCGAGACGGTGTTGAAGAGCAACTCGGGGATGCGCGTCGCCCAGAGGCGGGACCAGACGGCCGGGTCGGCTGTGACCGCCAGGAGCGTGACGTAGCCCAGCGGGAGCAGGATCAATCCTGCCGTGGCGATCGCCATGAGCTGCAGCGGCGAAGACAGGTGTTGGCGGAGCGTCGTCACCAGGAGCCTCGTGCCTTAGCGGAGGCCCACTTGTTCAATGAGCGTCAACGTCGGCTCCCGGAGTTCGGCCAGCTTCGTCAGCGGGACCATCGCGGCGCGAAAGCTCTTCCGATCAATGAGCGCCGGATCAGCCTTGACCTCCGGATGCAGGGGGTATTCCTTGTCCAGGTCGGCGAACATCTTCTGCCCGGCTTGCGCCACGAGGAATTCGATGAGCAGTTTGGCGTTATCGGCGTGGGTGCTGGATTTGGTGATCCCGATGCCCGTGACATTCATGATCGCCCCCATGGCGCCTTCGTTTTGATCCGGCATGAGGACGGCCAGCGGAGCGGTCGGTTGCGTCGCGAGATGGCGATAGACGTAGTAGTGATTCACGATCCCCATGGCCACCTGGCCTTTGGCGACAGCGTCCACGATCTGGGAGCTTTTTTGATAGACCTGGGATCCTGCGTTGTCGCGCAGCCCGGTCAGGAACTGCCTGGTCCGTTCGTCGCCATGGGTGGCGCGAATGACCGAGACGCCGGCCTGGAGATATTCGCTGCCGGAGTTCGGAATGGCGATTTTGTCTTTCCATTGGGGGGCCGCCAGGTCGAGCAGCGAGTGGACCTGGCCAGGTTTCACCAGCGAGGTGTTATAGACGATGATCCAGAAGCGTCCGGACAGACCGACCCAGCTATTGTCCGCCGCACGGAATTGCGAGGGGATGGCCCGATCGACTTCACGCATATTGAGCGGGCGCAAGAGCCCCGCTCCTCGCGCGAGCTCAAGGCTGCCAGCGTCGTTCGTCAGCAGCAGGTCGGCCGGCGTCCGATCTCCTTCGGCTTTCAACCGGTTCACCAATTCTGTGGTCCCGGAGGACAACAGCTCGATTTGAATACCGGTTTTGGCGGTGAAGGCGTCGAATACGGGCTTGATGAGTCGTTCGGACCGGCCTGAATACACGGTCAACTTGTCGGCGGCCGGCGACGGAGCCGGAGCGAACAGGAATGCGCTCAGGGCGAGGGGGAGTGCGACCAGCATGGCCAGAACAAGCCGTCGACTACGCGATGCCCTCAGAGACTCATGCCGAATGCCGAAGGAAGTCATAGGCGGTCCTCGCTCGGAAAATTGAAATTGATAAATCCTCTCAACAAGTTATCAAAAAAAACGGCGGGGGTCAATGACGGCAGCGGGAACAGAGGCCGTAGAGTTCGAGGCGGTGGGTCTTAATGGTAAACCCGTTGCGGGTGGCCACTTCTTCCTGGAGCTTTTCGATCTCGCAGTTTTCGAACTCGACGATCTTCCCGCAACCGGTGCAGATCAGGTGGTCGTGGTGGCCTTTGTGGGAGATGTTGTCGTATTGCGTCTGGGTGCCGAAATGCCTGGCCTGGGCCAGGCCGGCTTCGCAGAACAGGTTGAGCGTGCGGTAGATCGTGGCCAGGCCTAGATGCGGGTCTTTTTTAGCCAGCTGGTGGTACATCTCTTCCGCCGTGATGTGTTCCTGCTTGAGAAAGGCGTCGAGGATGAGTTCGCGCTGGCGGGTCAGCTTGAGCTGATGCTTCGCGAGATGGTCGCGAAGTATCCCCATTTCTTTTTCGCTTTTAGCCATGGACACCAGCGCTGCCTCCCGTTCGGGCCCCATTTAAGACCAAATGAGGGGGACGGTCAAGGGGACAACAGGAAAAGTCGGATGTCGGTTCACCCACAGGGGTTTGACGGTTCTCCCGGCGGGCGTTTATATTGCGCGCTCTAACCGAACCAATGAGAACGGATCATGCGCAAGCCGAATCAGATCGCGGTGGATCGTGCCCTGTTGCTCTATGTGCTCTCGCTGGCCGAGCCGCACGGGCTGCTGAGCGACGTGAAGCTGCAACAACTGTGCTTCCTCTGTGAACTCCAGACCTTCGGCAAAGGGTTCAAAGGCTTTCACTTCGAATTCTTCCGCTTTGCCTACGGCGCCTTCAGCAAGGATCTGGACAATGACCTGACCTCGCTCCGCCGCAAGGAGCGGGTGGAGAACTTTACGCTGTCCGATCAGGCCAAGGAAGAGGTGCTGCCGCTCCTCCAGAAAGGCATCGAGGGGGTGGAAACCAACGAAAAGATCAAAGAGATCATCGATGCCGTGGTGGCCACGTATGGGCCTCAGGACACGGGTGCCATCACCAATTCAGTTGAATCCGTCGAACTGAGCACGCCGCAACAGCCGGAGTTCAAAATCCCCATTCGCGATATCGTCTTCCACACCACGCTGCTGGTGCCCCATCGCATCGAGGTGCAAGCCGAATTTACCCTCCCGTCCGCCATCCTGGCCAGGCTCAATACGGCGATGGGGTATTGAATACAGGGCGAACAAAGCAGCTAGGCTGAGGCCGAGGGTAAGGTTGAGCGAGGATTATGGGGCCCCACTCAACCTGAGCCTGAACCGTGGCCTTCAGCATTCTGCTAGAGTTGATAGAGTTCCCCGTACTTCTTTTCAAGGTATGCGAGGAACGGTTCTGCGCTGATGCTCTTGCCGGTCACACGCCGGGCTAGATGGTCGGGGGTAAACATCCGTCCCCAGCGATGGATCTTCTGCTCCAGCCAGCGGCGTAACCCCAGCAATTGGCCGGCGGCAATGTCGTCCTCCAGATGGGGGATCTCCAGTTTCGCCTGCTCGAAAAATTGCACAGAGTAGAGATTGCCCAGCGTATAGGTCGGGAAGTAGCCGAACGCGCCGAACGACCAGTGCACATCCTGCAGCACGCCGACGGCATCGGTCAGGGGCGTGATTCCCAGATAGTCCCGCATCTTCTGATTCCAGATCTCCGGCAGATCTTCAGCCCTGGTCCGGCCTTCGATCAGATCCTGTTCGATTTCAAACCGCAGCATGATGTGCAGGTTGTAGGTCAGCTCGTCGGCTTCGACGCGAATGAACGACGGTTTGACGCAATTAATGGCGGCATAGAAGGCCTCCCGGTCCATGCCGTGCAGTTGCTGCGGAAAGGTCTGTTGCAGAATCGGATAGAAGAACCGCCAGAATGCCCGCGAGCGGCCGACGCAATTTTCCCACAGGCGCGATTGGCTTTCGTGAATGCCCAGCGACGCCGATTCCCCGAGCGGCGTCCCGAAGTAGCGCTGATCGAGCCCCTGGTCGTAGAGGCCGTGGCCGCCTTCGTGCACACAACTGAAGAGGCACGATTGCAATTCCCGCTCGTACACCCGGGTCGTAACCCGCACGTCGGTGGGGTGAAACGACGTGGTGAACGGGTGGGCCGAGAGATCCAGCCGTCCCCGTTCGAAATCGTAGCCCATGGCGATGAGGACGAGCCGGCCGAATTCCAGCTGCCGCGCCTGGTCATAGGTATGACGCAGAATGCTGTCATCGATCTGTACGCGGCTTTGGGTCACCCGCTTGAGCAGCGGCACGAGGCCCGCTTTCAGCCCGGCGAACAGGGGCTGTAAGGTCGCGCAGGTCGCGCCCGGCTCGTATTTGTCCAGCAACGCGTCGTAGGGCGACTCTTTGTAGCCCAGGTACTGCGCTTCCTCACGCTTGAGGGAGAGGATTGTGCGGAGATTGGGAAGAAATTGGCTGAATTTACTCTGTTCCTTGGCTTCGGCCCAGACCTGTTGCGCAAGCGAACATTCCCGGCTGAGTTTTACGACGAAGTCGGAGGGCAGTTTCTTGGCCCGGCTGAAGTCGCGCCAGATTTCGCGCAAGAGCGAGCGGGACGGTTCATCCCACAAGTCGCCGGGTTGATCGATCGCCTGTCCGGTCGCCGGGTCCACGACCGAGGCGAGGAGCCGTTCGATCTCCGGGGCAACCAGCTTCTGATGGGCCAGGCCTTCGAGGACAGCGATCTGTTCCGCCCGCGCCTCGCCGCCGCCGGCGGGCATGTGCGTTTCCTGATCCCACGACAGGACCGCTGCCGCGCTGGTGATCCGCTGGATCTCCAGCAGTTTGGTCGTCAAGGGTTCGAGGGTTGCGACAGTCTTCACGCCCGGCCTCCTGGTCAGAATGCGGTGAGGTGTGATGGGTGACGAGTAATGAGACTGGGCTGTGCGGCGGCCGCTCGTGCTCGACGGTCGGACAGGGCTCATCACCGATCACCTATCACTCTTCACGCGAAGGTGATGTATGATTGCGCGCCAGTGTACGCAACCCGGACCGCGTTTTTCAAACGAGTGAGGCTGCAACATGAAGACCCTGGTGGCTCAAGACATTGAAGCCTACGCACAGGCGCATTCCATGCCCGAATCCGATGTGGCCCGCGCCCTCCGCGAAGAGACCCAACGGACGATGGATTATGCCCAGATGATTGTGGGGCCTCTCGAAGGGGCGTTTCTCAAGATGATGGCGCAGCTCATCGGGGCCAGGCGGGTACTGGAGATCGGCATGTTCACGGGCTACAGCGCCCTCTGCTTTGCCGAGGCCTTGCCTGACGATGGTCGGGTCATCACCTGCGAGATCGAGGCCGAGACGGCGGCCCTGGGACGGAAGTATTTTGCCAAGAGCCCGCATGGCCGGAAGATCGAGGTCCGTCTCGCCCCGGCGCTGGAGACGATGCGAGAATTGACCGGGCCGTTTGATCTGATCTTTATCGACGCCGATAAGATCAACTATCTGAATTATTATCGGCGGGCGCTGGATCTGCTCGCACCGCAGGGCGTGATTCTCATCGACAATGTGTTGTGGGATGGCGATGTGCTCAAACAGCCGCCGCCGGATGAGAAGACTGCGGCCATTCAAGAGTTGAATCGCACGGTCGCCAACGATCCGCGCGTGAGCGCGGTACTCGTCACGATCCGTGACGGAGTGCTGGTGGTGCGGAAGAAAGCGTGACGGGTGATGAGTGAAGGCCGCTTCAGCCAAGAGAATAGATACAGAGACGTAACGGGAGGAGTGAGTTCATGGTGCAGCCCTCAACCAGTGCGGCGTACGGAGCACTCTCGCTTGCGGCGGTGCTGTGGGGCGGTTCGATCGTTGCGCAGAAGCTGGCGCTCGGATCGTTTTCCGCCGTGGAAGCCTCTGTGTTGCGCGATATCGGCGGGCTCGCGATTCTGCTGACGACCTGGTGGTGGCAGGAAGGGGCGCTGGCGAGACTCAGCAAGGCCGATCTGGCCACGCTGGGTTTGCTCGGGCTGGGAGTCCTGGGCAACCATCTGTTGATCCTGATGGGGCTCAAGTACGTGAGCGGGGCGGTCGCCGGCGTCATCATCGGCTCGGCTCCCGTGGTCACGGCGCTGCTGTCGGCGGCGTTGATTCAGGATGTGCCGCTTCGGTCGGTCTGGGCGGGGGGGCTGCTGTCTTGCGCGGGCGTCGCTCTGGTTTCGATCGCGGGGTTTCAGGCTGCCGGGGAGCAGCCCCTGCTGGGCAGCGCGCTCGTGTTTCTGGGCGTCGTGAGCTGGGCCCTCTACAGCATCGGCAGCCGCGCCATCATGGATCGGGTCTCGGCCCTGACGGTGAACTGGACGACGCTCCTGGTTGCGACCGTGATCCAAATCCCATTGCTCTGGACCGATCGCAAGATGCTTGATGCGGGTGTGGCATCGGTCACGACACCAGATTGGCTCGCGCTTGGCTACCTTGTGGTGTTTGCCACGGCCGTGGCGCAGCAGGCCTGGTTGTTCGGGGTGCAAGGCATCGGCCCTTCACGAGCCTCGGTCTTGGGGAATCTCACACCGGTGGCAGCGGTGGCTTTGTCCGCGCTCATTCTCCACGAATCGGTCGGCCTGGCCGAGATCGTCGGCATCACCCTCATTCTGGCCGGTGTGTGGGTGGTGGATCGGCAAACCAGGCAGTCTATATAATTTCGGTCTCTTTCCACTTTCTCTCCGCTCTTAAGGGACTTGCCAGGTTATCCTTCCTTGCGCGCATTGACCCAGCACGGTTGTCTTGTGCGCGGGCAGCGAGCAACAAGGATGGCCTGGCGAGTCCCGTTTCCTCCCCCCTCGCCCTCCTCTCTGTGATTGCAGTATGATGGCCTCCCTCAGGGAGGACGCTGCATGCTCGAACAACGGATCGAAGAAGTAACCAAAGCCAATCAGGCGTTTTACGAGGCCTTTGAAAGCCTCGATATCGCCAAGATGGATCGCATTTGGGCGCATCAGGAATATGTGACCTGCATTCATCCGGGCTGGGCGTTGCGCTCGGACTGGCCCGAGGTGCGCGATTCCTGGGTGCTGATCTTCAATAACACCTTCTCGATGAAGTTTGAACTGTCCGAGGTCATGATTCAGGTGGCCGGCGATATGGCCTGGGTGATCTGCGTCGAGAATATCGTCAATCAGCAATCCGATGAGCCGCAGCAGGCCAAAGTGCTTGCGACGAATCTCTTCGAGCGGATCGGCGACGAGTGGCTGCTGATTCATCATCACGGGTCGGCGGTGATGGGGTAGGGGAGGGTGCGGGTCGTCGTGTAGTTTTCTTCGCTCGCTGAGCGCGCACACGAACGGAAAACATGGCGAAGGTTTTTATCCCGTCGCCCGGAGCGTGATGAAGGGCTCCGGGTCGAACAAGTTCTGTGTGGCGAAGCTCGCTCAATGCGCGCAGGAGAACATCACCCCGCCGCCTGCTTGGTGAGAGTAAGAGAAGCGAGTTTGTCCGAAACGGGCAGAGGACAGGCCTGTGCGTGGATGTGTTAGGTCTTCGGCGAATTCGAGGGGGCTTCGTCGACGCGGATGGTTTTCTGCCACTCGGCGGCGATGGCGTCGCGATCCTGCATGGTCATCGCGGCGTACTTCAGAAACATCTGCGGGCCCCGGCGGCGGCGCCAGGTGAGAAAGTTGATGAAGTGATCTTTGCAGACGGACTGCGTCCCGGCCGGGGCATAGGGTCTGGATTGGCAATTGGGAACGAAGCAGCGGATGTCGTGCATGGCAGTCCTCGTGTGATGGTCCATCAGTATGCCGGATGGGTCGTCAAAGTTTCAACCCGGTGGGTTTCGCCGAGTATCCCCGGAAGGCGCGCGGTTCGGGGCAGGTGGCCGGTAAAAGAGATTGACTTCTCGCCCCTCGCCCCGTGCCTTCTCCCCCTTGACCTCTCCGTGGCGCTCGGGTAAGGACTCGCCTATGCAGCTTCATATTCGCTCCATCCTGTGCCTTCTACTCGCGACCTTGTCGCTGGGCTGTGCCCCCTCCTATCGTGATGGGCTCCCCCTCAATAGTCCTTTTGCCGAACCGGTGTCGTTGCGGTCGGACCTGTTACCGCAGGGATTTGCTGTCGGCGACGTGACGGCGAGTGGGGCGCTGGTCTGGGTGCGGACGGATGGCCCGGCGACGGTGCAGATCGAATGGGCGAAGCCTTCTGTGTGGGAGATGGCCTCGAAGACGGCGACGGCGGTGGCTCCGGTGGCAAGGACTCCCCGGATGGCGACAAGCGCGGACAGCGATTTCACCGCTGCGACTCCGTTGCAGGGCCTGGAGCCGGGCACGCGCTATCGGTACCACGTGCTCGTCGGGCGAGCGGCGGGGCCGCAGGATCAGACGGAATTGGCGCTGGCGGCGCGCGGGGAATTTACGACCTTGCCGGATGAGAAGACGTCGGCGCCGGTGACGTTCGCCTGGAGCGGCGATCTCGGCGGCCAGCAGCGCTGTCGCATCGGAGCGGACGGCTATCCGATCTTCGATCAGATGCGGCGCCAGGGGCTGGATTTCTTTCTGTTTCTGGGCGACACGATTTACAGCGATTACACCTGTCCCTCGCCTCCGAACGAGCCGGGCGCGGATTTCATTGCCACGACCTTGGCGGAATACCGCGTCCGGCATCGGTACCAACGAGGGGCGCTGGCCTTGCGGCGGTTCCTTGAAACGGTGCCCGTGTATGTGGTGTGGGACGATCACGAAGTGAAAAATGACTTTTCCGGTCCCTTTGAGGCGCAGATGCCGGATGGCCGGCAGGCGTTCCGGGAATACTGGCCGATCGCCTCGCCGTCCGATGATCCGCAGCGGTTGTACAGAACGTTGCGCTACGGGGCCGATCTGGAATTATTCATCCTGGACGGGCGGCAATATCGCAGCCGGAACACCGATCCGGACGGGCCCGATAAGACGATGCTGGGGCAGCGGCAACTCCAGTGGCTGCTTGAGGGGTTGCGCCGCTCCACGGCCACGTGGAAGGTTATCGCCACCTCGGTTCCCCTGTCGATTCCCAAAGGGAAAGGGACGACGGGGAAGGGCTTTGATGGATGGGCCGGTGGGTCGGATGGCACCGGTTTTGAGCGTGAACGGCAGGTGATTGTCGATACGATTCTCAATCAACAGATCAAGAACGTCGTCTTCCTGGCCGGCGATGTGCACTATGTCCAGGCCAACGCCTATGATCCCAACGGCGACGGCGTGCCGGACTTCCATGAGTTCATCGCGGGGCCGCTCTCGGCAGCACCCGGGCGGATGACTTTCCCCAGCCCGACGCTCAAGCCGACGAATCTGATTCATGAAGGCGGGTACTTCAATTTCGGAATGGTTCGGGCGACCTCTTCTTCCTTCGACGTCACGGTCCTGGATGATGCCGGGAAGGTTCGCTTCTCCCATCGTCTCTCGGCAAAGTAGCCTGCCGCGACGAATATCCCCCTTGCAATCATGACCGGCGGCCAGTTACCGTACCCCTTCGCGGGAGGCGGACACGACCGCCATTGCCCCGTGATCGGTCGTCTTGAACGGGATCATAGCAGAAAGGGGTACTACGTCATGGCAGGGTTGTTGTCGGCAGATGAGGTTTTCAAGAAGGCGGAAGATGCAGCGGCGGCGGCCACGGGGCCGGATGAAAAGGCGCTGCAGATCGATTATCAGGCGCTGAAAGAGAAATTTCGCGCGGCGCTCGGCGATCGCAAAGTCGCCTTGTGCCATATCAATAAATTCTTGCCGGAAGGGTACGAGGATCAGGGGCGCTTCAATCTCGTGCTGTTGACGGCGGGCAATGTGGTGTTCGACATCGTCATCGGCGATTCCTACTTCCGGTACGACGTGGTGTCGGTGGGTCAGTTGGACAAGGTCCAGGTGATCGACGCGATGTGGGACAATAAGGAAAAGCGGCGGGAGGAGCCGTTCCTGAGCCTGCGCCTCATGCACGGCGAAGAAGCCCACCTCTTGCTGGCGCTGGACGACGAAGAGCGTGCGAGTCTACTGGCCTTTGCGAAGGCGGTCTCGTCTGCGCGCAACCCCGAAAAGTAGTTTGGCCTGGAGTTAGGCGCGGCGGTAGAAGGGTAACGCCTGTACCGTCGCGTCACACTTCTTTCCGTCGATCTCTATTGAGAGCGCAGTATTCGGAGCGGAGAAGTCGCGGAGCGGGAAGCCAAAGGCGATGACGGCGTTTTGCTGCGGGGAGAAGGTTGCGCTGCTGATCCACCCTACTTCACGGTCTCCGCTAAACAGCTTGGCTCCCTTAGGCGGAACCACCGATCCTGTGACGAGCAGGCCCACCAGGTGCCGGCGGACGTTGCCGTAGGTATCCATCCGGGCCACGACTTCCTGCCCGGGATAGCAGCCCTTGCTCAGGCTGAAGGCTTTGCCTTCCAGGTTGGCTTCGGGCGGTACAATTTCTTCGTTCAGTTCCGGCCCCGCTTTCGGTATGCCGGCTTCCATCCGCAAGGCTTCGCGGGCCTGACTGCCGACCGGCTTGATGCCGAATTGTGCGCCAGCCTCCATAAGGCCGTTCCAGGCTGAGACAACTCCGTCGGCCGGAAGCAGAATTTCCAGGTCGACCTCGCCGGTCTCCTCCGTGCGCATAACCAGGGCCTGATGCCCACCGATCTGAGCTGTCACGAAATTCACGGGTTTCAGATCGCCGCAGTCCACACCGAAGGCGGTTTTGACCGTCTGTACCGCCTTGGGCCCGCTGACCAGAAGCAACCCCCAACTCTCTGCGCAGTTCTCCATCTTGGCTTTCGTGCCGTAGAGCAGAAACTTTCTGAGCGCGGCGTGGGTCGCGTCACCGATTTCTCCGACGTCTTCGAGCATGACGGCGTCCGTCTGCAGATAGACACGGAAGTAGGTCAGCATCTTGCCTTTGTGCGTGAGGAAACTGGAGTAGCTGCCCTGGCCAGGCTTGAGCGGGAGGATATCGTTGCTGATGACGCTCTGAAGCCACTTCACCCGGTCGTCGCCGGTGACCCGGACCTTGCCGCGATGAGACAGGTCGGCGACTCCGACGGCCTGACGGACCGCCTGGTATTCCGCTCGCCAGTCTCCGTAATGGGCGGGCATCTCCCAGCCGGCGACTTCTTCGAATGTCGCGCCGAGTTGAACATGATGTGCATGGAGACGGGATTGTTTCATCGGACGCCCTTCTGTACCTCGTCGACCAGATCTTTGGTCCTGGCCGAGAATTCGTTGCGGGAGACGATCTTCGTCACGCCCAGCGCCTTGGCTCTGTTCCAGGTGTCGACTTCTTCATGGTTCGCATAGGCGAGGATGGGAATGGACTTTGACCGGGGATCGGCTTTCAGTGTTTCGATGGCCTGAAACGCATCGAGGGTCAGATCGTTCATGTCCAGAATTACGACCGCCGGTGCTGTGGTTGTTGTCTTTTCGGCGATATCCTGCTGGGTCCGGGCTTTCTCCAGTCGATAGCCAACCTTCAGGGCATCTCGTACCTTGGTGTAGAAGAAAATATCGGTGACGGCGACGAGAACCGTCGGTTCGCTTGTTTCCATAGGCTCCTAATTCAGGGAACTGATCAGGCGTCCGAGCGATTTCTTGGCCAGGGCATAGTTGGGGTTGAGTGCGAGAGCCTGCTTGTAGGCATCGATGGCTTCGGTCCACAGGCCCTTCTTTTCGTAGACGCGGCCGAGGTTCAGGTGAGGGAAGGCCGGACTTTCATACCGCCGCGCCTGCATGGCTTTCTTAAACCAGACGATGGCTTCGTCGAATTCGCCCTTTTCAATAAGATACGCGCCAATGTCGTTGTAGGGATTGCCGAAGTCAGGATCTTGCGCGATGGCTTTATGGCATTCCTCGATGGCTTCGTCGAGCCGTCCCATAAAGCTGTAGGTCCATCCCAGGAACGTATGCGCCTCGGCGGTCGGGTGGGCGTCCAGCGACTTCTTGTAGAGGTTCACGGCCTCTTCCAATTCGCCCTTCATCTGGCGTTCGTAGGCCTGCTGGAAGAGCTGCCACGCTTCGCGTTTATCTTCTTCTCGGCCTTGGCCTTGTTCTAAAAAGTCTTGTACATCCATGTGTGGTGCCAAGAGCTGATGGCTTATAGCTCATAGCGGCCCGGAATTTCCGAGTCCGTCCTATCAGCCATTCGCTATCTGCTATACGCTCCTACTCCTGCTTCAGTTTCTTCTTGATCAGTTCCGCGCCGTAACGTCCGGAGAGCAGCATCGAGCCGAAGGCCGGGCCCATGCGCGGGGTGCCGTACACGGCGGCGACGGCCAGCCCGATGACGAAGCAGTTGGGGTAGACCTCGCCGGTCCGGTCCATCACTTCTTCCTCGGACCGTGAGACCCACATGGCGCCGTTTCCGGGAACGGACTTGTAGAGATTGCGCTTGTGCAGCAGTTCCACGACGATGGCGTCATGTCCCGTCGCATCCACCACGATCTTGCTCTCCAGCGCGATGGGATCGACATGGATGATGTCGTGTCCCGCCATCTCAGCGGTGGTGTTGTTCACGACGACGCCTTCGAGGATGCCGTCCCGGCGCAAGATCAAATCCACCACGCGGGTGAGGTTCAACACTTTTGCTCCGGCTCCATAGGCCGCTGCGATCAGCGCGCCGGTGGCGTGCGGGGGATCGACCATGTACATCCCTTCGCACTCCTTGATCTTCTTGCAGGGGACGCCGATCTCTTCGAGGATTTCATTGGCCGGTTCGCAGATGGTGGCTTTGTTCATCAAATAGCCGCCGTGCCAGAATCCGCCGCCGAGGGCGAGGCTCTGTTCGAGAATTAATGTGCGGAAGCCCATTTTGGCGAGGTCATGGGCGCAGATCAGGCCGGATGGCCCGGCTCCGACGATGATCACGTCGCTCTCGATGAGGGAATCGAACTCTTTATAGTATTCCCGCGCAATCTGCCGGGTGATATCTCGTTCGCGCAACGGCGCGGGTCTTGGCTTTGCCATGGGTGCTCCTATCGGTAAATCTCGGAACCGGTCTTCTTGAACTCTTCGGCCTTTTCCTTCATGCCGATTTGGATCGCCTTCTGTTCATCCACCTGTAACTGCGAGGCATAGTCGCGCACGTCCTGGGTGATCTTCATGGAACAGAAATGCGGGCCGCACATGCTGCAGAAGTGCGAGACCTTGGCGGCGTTGTCCGGCAGGGTCTCGTCGTGGAACTCCTTGGCCGTGTCCGGATCGAGCGAGAGATGGAATTGATCCTCCCACCGGAATTCGAAGCGGGCCTTGGAAAGGGCATTGTCTCGGATCTGTGCGCCTGGATGACCCTTCGCCAGGTCCGCCGCATGAGCGGCAATTTTATAGGTGATGACGCCGGTCTTCACGTCCTCCCGGTCCGGCAGGCCGAGATGTTCTTTCGGCGTGACGTAGCAGAGCATCGCGCAGCCGTACCAGCCGATCATCGCGGCACCGATGCCGGAGGTGATGTGGTCGTAGCCAGGCGCGATGTCGGTCGTCAGCGGACCGAGCGTATAGAAGGGCGCCTCGTGGCATTCCTTGAGCTGTTTTTCCATGTTGACCTGGATCATGTGCATCGGCACGTGGCCGGGCCCCTCGATCATCACCTGCACGTCGTGCTTCCAGGCGATCTTCGTCAGCTCACCCAGCGTTTCCAGTTCCGCGAACTGGCCTTCGTCGTTGGCATCGGCGATGGAGCCGGGACGGAGTCCGTCGCCGAGACTGAAGGACACGTCGTAGGCCTTCATGATCTCGCAGATTTCCTCGAAGTGTGTATAGGCGAAGTTCTCTTGATGATGCGCCAGGCACCACTTGGCATGGATGGATCCGCCGCGTGAGACGATCCCGGTCATGCGCTTCGCGGTCATCGGCACGTAGGCCAGCCGCACCCCGGCGTGGATGGTGAAGTAGTCCACGCCCTGCTCGGCCTGTTCGATCAGGGTATCGCGGAAGATCTCCCAGGTCAGGTCTTCGGCCTTGCCGCCGACCTTTTCGAGCGCCTGGTAGATGGGCACGGTGCCGATGGGCACGGGCGAATTGCGGATGATCCATTCGCGCGTTTCGTGGATGTTCTTGCCGGTCGAGAGGTCCATCACCGTGTCGGCGCCCCAGCGGATCGACCAGATCATCTTTTCGACTTCTTCCTCGATCGACGAGGCGACCGCCGAATTGCCGATGTTCGAGTTGATCTTGACCAGGAAGTTCCGGCCGATGATCATCGGCTCGCTTTCTGGATGGTTGATATTCGCCGGGATGATCGCGCGACCGCGGGCCACTTCGTCGCGCACGAACTCCGGAGTAATAGCAGGAGGAATATTGGCGCCCCAGGATTGCCCGGGATGCTGTGTCACGCCTCCGCCCTTGCCGTTCCGCTCCGCTAATTCGCGCGCGACCTCGCGCGACTGGTTTTCGCGAATGGCGATGAATTCCATCTCCGGGGTCACGATGCCTTTGCGGGCATAGTGGATCTGGGTGACGTTCATGCCGGCTTTCGCGCGCAGGGGTTTGCGAATGTGCTGGAAGCGGAGTTCGTCCAGCTTGGAGTCCGCGGCGCGCATGCGGCCGAATTGCGAGGTGATATCGGAGAGCTGTTCGACATCCTGCCGGCCGAGGATCCAGGGGCGGCGGAGCGGCGCGAGCCCGGCGCGCACGTCGATCGTGACCGAGGGATCGGTGTAGGGGCCTGAGGTATCGTAGACGGTGACCGGTTCGTTGGGCGTCGGCGTCCCGCCGTTCATCGACTTGGTCGGGCTCAGGCTGATTTCCCGCATCGGCACCTGCACACCCGGCTGGGCGCCGTTGATGTAGACCTTCCGCGAAGCCGGGAAGGGGGCGGTCGTCAACGTCGTGGAGGCCGCCTTCTTCCCATCGCCATTCGATCCATTGTATTCGCTCATGGTCGGGTCCTTTCTCGCCATCGTGAACGTCGCGGTGACCGAACAATAAAAAAGCCGTACCACTTGGGGAGGTACGGCTGAGTGCTCACGAAGACCGCTGGTGCCGGCTTCCCTACGCTGGTATTACCCAGGTCAGGTTGTGAGGGTCGTCCGACTTCACGGACTCTCAGCCATCTGGCTCCCCTAGCTACAGTGAAGATCGTATGCCCGGCCTCCCCCGTTGTCAACGGGCTATTAGGCCTAGCAGGTGAGGCGCCGGGTGGCCTGCGTGGCTAGGCCCTCTTCCGGCCGGGCCGTTCATTGATTGTGGGGAGGGGCTATCGTAGAATGAACGACTTCTATTTTTGCCGAGGGCACTGTGAAATCTGTATCAACGCTTCCGAGACCGATCACCGACTATCAGAACCTGTCGTCCGACGAACTCCTTCGGCGGACGGTTGAGGCCAAACGTGCGCTTGGTGATCGCGTGATGATTCTCGGCCATAACTATCAACGGGATGAAGTCATTCAACATGCCGACTTCCGTGGCGATTCTCTCTTGCTCGCGAAGCTGGCGGCGGAGCGTTCGGAGCGGCCCTATATCGTCTTCTGCGGTGTCCATTTCATGGCCGAAACGGCGGACATTCTCAGCCGGTCGAATCAGACGGTGATCCTGCCCGACATGGCAGCCGGTTGCTCCATGGCCGATATGGCGGCGATTGAGCAGGTCGATCAATGCTGGGAAGCGTTGGGCCGGGTGATTCCGGTCGAGGAAACGGTGATGCCGGCTGTGTATGTGAATAGCGCGGCGGTGCTCAAGGCCTTTTGCGGCGAGCACGGCGGGATTACCTGCACATCGTCCAACGCCAGGGCGGTGATCGAATGGAGTTGGGCGCGGCGCGAGAAGATTCTCTTCTTCCCCGATGAGCACCTGGGCCGGAACACGGCTAACAGGATGGGCATCACGCGTGAGCAGATGATCGTCTGGGACCCCTATCAGCCGAACGGAGGCAACACCCGCGAGGCCATCAAGCGGGCCAAGCTCATTTTGTGGAAGGGCCATTGCAGCGTGCACCAGATGTTTCAGCCGGTGCATGTGGACAATTTCCGCAAGCAGTATCCGGACGGCAAGGTCATCGTGCACCCCGAATGTCATGAGGATGTGGTCAACAAAGCCGATCTGATCGGGTCCACCGAATTCATTATCAAGACGGTGACCGCCGCGCCGGCCGGGACGACCTGGGCGGTAGGGACGGAACTCAATCTGGTGAATCGCCTGAAGCACGAACTCAGGGACAAGAAGGTCTTCTTCCTGTCATCGACCGTCTGTCAGTGCGCCACCATGTTCCGGATCGATGCCCCGCATCTCTGCTGGGCCATGGAGAATCTCGCCGACGGCCACGTCGTCAACCACATCGTGGTGCCGGACGAAGACAAGCGCTGGGCGAAGGTCGCTTTAGACAGGATGATGGCCATTAGTTGAGTATCCGGCGGGTGGCCCGAGGCTCGGGGTAAGAGGAGACTATGAACAACGACAAAATTGAGATTGCTACCGGTTCTTCCCTCCTGTAAATTCCCTCTCGCCGCCGTGCCACAATCCCCTGGCCTGAGTTATTGGATTTGACCGATGGACTACAAAGCCACACTGAATCTGCCCAAGACGGATTTCCCCATGAAGGCCAACCTGCCGCAGCGGGAGCCGGAGATGCTGGCCTGGTGGGAGCAGGAAAAGCTGTACGAGCAAATCCAGGACGCGGGCAAGGGGCGGCCGCGCTATGTGCTGCATGACGGCCCTCCCTATGCGAACGGGCGCATTCATATCGGCCACGCGCTGAACAAGATTCTGAAAGACATCATCATCAAGTCCAAGACCATGGCGGGCTATCAGGCTCCGTACGTGCCGGGGTGGGATTGCCACGGTCTCCCGATCGAACATCAGGTGATGAAGGAGTTGGGCGACAAGAAGAAGGATTTGGACGCCTCCGCCATCCGCAAGCTCTGCCGCGAGTATGCTGAGAAATACGTTGCGATCCAGCGCGAGGAGTTTCAGCGGCTTGGTGTGTTGGGCGAGTGGCAGCAGCCCTATCTCACCATGACACCGTCTTATGAAGCCTCGATCATTCGCGAGTTCGGCAAGTTCGTCGAACGGGGCGGTGTCTATAAAGGGCTTAAGCCGGTGCTCTGGTGCACGCAGGACCAGACCGCCCTGGCCGAAGCGGAAGTGGAGTACGACAACCATACATCGCCCTCCGTCTATGTGAAGTTTCCGGTGGTCACGTCGCCGACCGTGTTGAGCGCCACGTTTCCCGGCATTGTTTTTCCTGACGGGATCAAGCTGGTGTCGGTCGTCATCTGGACGACCACGCCCTGGACCCTGCCGGCCAATCAAGCGGTCTGTCTCCACCGCGATTTCGACTACGCTTTCGTGCAGGTCGGAGACGAAATCTTGATCATCGCCGAGAAGCTTCTGGAGACGGCGGCGAAAGCCTGCAAGCTCGAAGGCTATCGGGTGTTGGGGGTGAAGAAGGGCGGCGAAGGGTTCGAGGGCCTGGAAACGCAACGGCCTCTTTCGACCGGCTTGTCACCGATTCTGCTCGGCGACTTCGTGACGCTTGAGCAGGGAACCGGCTGCGTGCATATCGCGCCCGGTCACGGCATGGAGGACTACATCCTCGTCCTCAACCACAATGCCGAGGCGTCGGCGGGAGAAAAGCTGGAGATTCTCGCGCCGGTCGACAACGGCGGGCGGTTTACGGACGTGGTGAAGGAATTCGCGGGGCAACATGTCTTCAAGGCGAATCCGAAGATCGTCGAATATCTGCAGGCCAACGGCCGTCTGCTGGGCCACGAGGCGCTGAACCATTCCTATCCGCACTGTTGGCGCTGCAAGAGCCCCGTCATTTTCCGGGCGACCGAACAGTGGTTCGTCTCGATGGAGACGAACGATCTGCGCCAGGAAGCTTTGGCAGAGATCGGGCGCGTTAAGTGGATTCCCGCCTATGGCCGCGATCGCATCAACGGCATGATCGAGAACCGGCCTGACTGGTGCCTCTCCCGGCAACGAGTCTGGGGCGTGCCGATTCCCGGTTTTATGTGCACCGGCTGCCGATCTGTCCTGGCGGAGCCGCGGCACATTGACCACATCGCCTCGTTGATGGAACAGGAAGGAGCCGACGTCTGGTTCCAACGGTCGGCCGCCGACTTGTTGCCTTCCGGCACGACGTGTTCGAAATGCGGCGGGGCTTCGTTTGAGAAAGAAAAAGACATTCTGGATGTGTGGTTCGAGTCCGGCGTGAGCTATGCGGCGGTATTGAAGCCCCGGAAGTGGTGGCCGGCCGATCTCTATCTCGAAGGGTCGGATCAGCATCGCGGGTGGTTTCACAGCGCCTTGCTGGCTGGCGTCACGACGGATCGGAGGGCACCGTACAAATCAGTGTTGACGCACGGCTTCGTCGTCGACGGGCAAGGGAAGAAGATGTCCAAGTCGGCGGGCAACGTCGTTGCGCCGCAGGATGTCATCAAGCAATCCGGCGCGGAAATTCTTCGCTTGTGGGTCTCGGCTCAGGACTATCGCGAAGATCTCCGCATCTCGCAGGAGATTTTGAATCATCTCATCGAAGCGTATCGGAAGATCAGGAACACCAGCCGCTTCCTCCTGAGCAACCTCTACGACTTCGATCCGGCGAAACATCGGGTATCCTATGATCAATTGCCGGAGTTGGATCGATGGGCGCTCATGCGTTTGGGCGAACTGATCCCCAAGGTCAGGCAGTCATATGAGGACTTTGAGTTCCACGCGATCTTCCATGCCCTGAACAATTTCTGCTCGGTGGATCTGAGCGCGGTGTATCTGGATATTCTAAAGGACCGGCTCTATACGTTCCGGACTGATTCGCTAGTCCGGCGCGGTTCTCAGACCGTCTTGTACGATATCCTCCTGGCGATGACCAAACTGATGGCGCCGGTATTGAGCTTCACGGCGGAGGAAATTTGGAGGACTCTTTCCATGCAGGTGCCCGGCGGCATGGAGACAAAGAGCGTGCACCTGGCATCGTTCCCTGAGGTCAATCCGGTGTGGGCTGATCCAAAACTGGCGGAGCAATGGGAGCGGCTGCTGCAATATCGCACGCAGGTCCAGGGCGTTTTGGAGGGCAGCCGGCGAGATAAAGTGATCGGTTCGTCGCTTGAGGCGCACGTCCGGATCGAAGCTGGCGGCGAATCATTTACGTTCTTGAATGGATATCAGCGCGACCTGAGCGCGTTGTGTATTGTCTCCCAGGTCGTACTCACGGAGAACCCCGCCCTCAGCGGCGATGTCCGTGTGGTGGTATCGAAGTCGCAAGCGGGCAAATGCGAGCGCTGTTGGAACTATCGAGAAGCCGTAGGCACGTTTCCTGACCATCCGACGCTCTGCGACCGTTGTGTGGAGGCGATCCGGTGAGCGGGGCACTCCTGCGGAATCTGGTGCTGGCAGCGCTGACGGGCGGCGTGGTTCTGACCGACCAACTCACGAAGCTGCATATCATGCAGACGATGCGGCTGCATGAATCCATCCCGGTCATTCCTAATCTGTTCAGCCTCACATATATCCGCAACCCTGGCGCCGCGTTCGGGTTGCTGGCCGGGAGCAGCAACGCGTTCCGGATGGTCTTCTTCGGCCTCACCTCGCTCTTTGCGCTGGTGCTGCTGGGGTCGATCCTGTATCGGATGCCGGAGCAGGAGTGGATGGGACGTCTGAGCGTGTCGTCGATCTTAGGCGGCGCGGTGGGCAACCTGATCGACCGCATGCGCTATGGCGAGGTAATCGACTTTCTCGATGTCTACGTCAACGACTACCATTGGCCGGCTTTCAACGTGGCCGATTCGGCGATTACCGTAGGCGTGGTCTTTCTCGTCATCCACTTCATGTTTGAAAAGAAGGACGTTCCGCCTGTCATGCCGGAGCACCATTCGGTGCAGCCCCCCCGCACGTAAACAGGAGGGACATACCCTGCCTGTCTCTCTGAATCCCTGCCGGCCGTTTGCTCGATAGCACGGCTCTTTCCGCCCGGTCCCCAGGTGGCGCTGTCGCACCCCTGTCTGTTCTTCATCAGTGAAAGACAATAAAGACCAGGATGCCGAGGATAATCCGGTAATAGGCGAAGACACGCAAAGTGTGTCGCTGCACGTAGGTGAGGAAAGCGGCGATGACCGCCCAGGCGACCAGGAATGAGACGACCAGCCCGATGCCGAGGGCCACGTAGTCATCTTGTGTAAAGGTCGCCGTGGCTTTGAGCATCTGATAGGCGGTCGCGGCGATGATGGTCGGGAGCGCCAGAAAGAAGGAGTATTCCGTCGCCACTTTCCGGTCGAGGCCGGCCAGCAGCCCGCCGATGATGGTCGAGCCGGACCGGGACATGCCGGGAATCAGCGATGCACATTGCGCCACGCCGACCCAGAATGCCGACCGGACGGGGATGTGGTCAAGCTGGGTGGTGCGGCTCGGCCGTTGGCGGGCTTCGACCAGCAGAATGATGATGCCGCCGATGATTGAGGTTGCCGCGACCGTCTGCGGGGTAAAGAGTGCGGATTTGATCCAGCCGTGGGCGAGGAATCCGACCGTGGCGGCAGGGAGAAAGGCGATGCCGAGGCCGATGACAAACCAGAGGCTGGGATGTGCCTGCATGGACGCCGACAGCAACGCCATCCAGGTCTTGTGCCGGCCGGTGCGGCGCAGTTGGTGCAACGCCGCCTGTTCCTGCCATGCGCCGGAGATCAACCGGCCGATTTTCTCACGTTCAAAGACGATGACGGCCAGAATGGCGCCGAGTTGAATCGAGATCTCGGCATTGGCTGCGGTATCCCCGGTGAAGCCGAGCGCGTGGCCGACAAGAATCAGATGGCCCGTCGAGGAGACCGGCAGGAATTCGGTCAGGCCTTCCACAACTCCCAGAATGACCGCCAGCGCGG
Source organism: Nitrospira sp. NS4 (assembly GCF_049546785.1). NCBI lineage: Bacteria > Pseudomonadati > Nitrospirota > Nitrospiria > Nitrospirales > Nitrospiraceae > Nitrospira > Nitrospira sp. NS4. Next base: position 591,589 of record NZ_JBMWAN010000003.1, read on the forward strand.
GGCCCCATTCAGACATGGTTGTCCTTTATGATGGATGAAGGTTCGGCTATCGATGATATCCTGCGATCATCACAGAGCGGCTCGTGCCCGTCAAGTAAGCGCTGCGTTTGCTCGCGTCTTGTTTTCCCGTAAGTGGAGCTGCGTGTGCCGGCAAGCGCAAATCTGTTGACAATGAAAGGTCGTTGGCATACACACAATTCAGGCACGGCGATCGAGTACCGTCTGTCAGGAGCAGTGCGGCGAGGGGCTGCCTGGTTCGATCTCACGAAATGCTTGATTATTCCGAGATGGGGAGGTTCGTATGAGACGGGAGTGGATGATGTCGGTCATCTTGGTCGGTGCGATCCTGGCCAGTGGATGCGTGACCACGAAAAAGTACGAAGATGCGGTGGCTGAGGCGGACGCGGTCAAGATGGAATTGGAGAAGACGCGCCAGCAGAAGAACGTGATGGAGCAGCAGGTCAAAACCCTGAAGGACCTGAACGCGAAGATCGGCAATGAAGCACAGGCGGCGCGGGATGAACTCCAACGGATCGAACACGGGCGGGATAAGGAGCGCGCGGCCATCGATGCACGGACAAAGGAGCTTGAGGACAAGGTCAAAGCGTTGTCCGCTCAGAATAAGAATCTCAGGGCCGAGTATGAGGATGTGAAGCGGCACAATGAAACTCTGAAGTCACTGGTCGCCCGCTATCAGAAAGAACTCAAAGACCAGTCCCGGTCGGGCGCTGCGTCGCTCACGCCTTCGTCACCCCTGGCGCCGTTGCCCGGTTCAGCCCCTGCGCCTGCTGTTCCGGCGCCGGCCTCTGCGGCCATGAACGTGAACAAGGCGTCCGCTGGCGATCTGGTTCTCTTCCTTGGACTGAAGAAGGAGGAGGCGGACCGGATTGTGGCGAATCGTCCGTATCGGGTGAAGGGGGAATTGGTCGCGAGGAACGTGGTGCCCAAGGAGACCTTCGATATGATCAAGGATCGGATTTCCGTCAGCCCGTAGTGGATCGGCCATGACGGTTGTTCAGGCAAGGGCCGTTCTCTCCGAAGAGGGAGGACGGCCCTTCTATCTTTGGGGCCGTTCTCCCCCCGGGATGATTCGCCGGCGGTCTTCCTGGTATGATCAAATCCTTTCGGCATTAGGAGAGAATGTTGGGCATGCGGCGTATCGGAATCATCTTGAGTGTCGTGGGCATCGGGCTCGCGATCGGCGGTTATGTGTTCTTCAACGGGGAACGCAAGGCACCGGTGCGGTATCGCACCGCCGCGGTGGAGCGAGGCTCGGTTGTGTCCATCGTCAGCGCAACCGGGACCATCAATCCCGTCGTGTCGGTCCAGGTGGGCACGCAGGTCTCCGGGATGATCAAGAGCCTCCATGCCGATTTCAATTCGCGGGTCAAGGCGGGCGATACGGTGGCCGTGATCGATCCTGAACCTTTCAAGGCTCGCCGCGATCAGGCGGCCAGTAACCTGGAGATGGCGCGAGCCAATGTCGCGCGGGCGAAGACGGATTGGGGCCAGCGGAAGCGTGAGTTGGACCGGGTGAAGTCGCTCATCTCCCAGAACTTTGTCTCACAGAACGACGTGGATGTGGCGCTGACGAATGCGCAGAGCGCGGAGGCGCAGGTGCATGTGGCGGAAGCTCAAGTGAGACAAGCCGAAGCGGCGTTGAATTCAGCCGACCTGGATCTCAAGTATACGGTGATCCGCTCCCCGGTCGACGGGATTGTGGTGGCCAGAAATGTGGAGGTCGGCCAGACCGTCGCGTCGAGTTTTGCGACGCCGAATCTTTTCTTGATCGCCCTGGACCTCACCAAGATGCAAGTCGATACGAACGTGAGCGAGTCGGACATCGGCGGGATGACGGAAGGGAAAGACGCGACCTTTACGGTTGATGCCTATCCCGGCGTGAAGTTTTCCGGCACGATTCGCCAGGTCCGGCTTGCGCCGATCAATGTGCAAAACGTCATCACCTACAACGTGGTCGTGGCGGTGGACAATCAGGATTTGCGGCTCAAGCCGGGAATGACGGCGAATGTGGCCATCGTGGTGGCGCAAAAAGACCAGGTCTTGAAGGTGCCGAACGCCGCCTTGCGATTCACTCCCCCCAGGAGCGCAGGGGCGGAGGGAGCTTCTTCTGAAGGCCGGCCTGCAAAGGCGGAGGGAAGACCTTCCGGCGGCCGTCCTCCTTCTTCCGGCGGGGCGGACACGGCCGGGGCGACCAGAAAAGTCTGGAAACAGGATGAATCCGGCGAGCTCGTACCCGTGCCCATTCAAACCGGGATTTCCGACGGGGTGGCGACAGAGATCGTCGACGGTCCACTGACGGAAAACGATGTGGTCATTGTGGGCCTGGACGTCCCGCGCGGCGCCAGGGCCGGCGGTGACCTGCCTCCGGGGTTCGGTAGCAGCGGGCAGAGGAGTCCGCGCAATCGAGGAATCTAGCCGGTCGTGGATCGGGCAGGATCGAGGCGAGTCCTGGCGCGTTGGCGCGGAAGATGAGAACGCCTCTCCTGCCCGAACCTGTGTAAGGGGTATGTCCTGTGGGTGAAATCAACGGAAAACAGCCTGCCTCGTTGATTCACTGTGAAGATTTGTGGAAGGTGTACCGTCTCGGCGATGTGGAGGTGCACGCGCTTCGCGGATTGAACCTCACGATCGAACAGGGTGAATTCGTCGCGATCATGGGTTCGTCGGGGTCCGGCAAGTCAACCCTCATGAACATGCTGGGCTGTCTCGACCAACCGACGAACGGGCACTATTGGTTGAACGGCGTCGATGTCGCGAGGCTCCGGGCCGATGAACTGGCCGACATCCGGAACCGGCAGATCGGGTTTGTATTCCAAAGCTTCAATCTGATTGCCCGCACCAGCGCCTTGGAAAATGCGCAACTGCCCCTCTTTTACCGGGGACTTCCGCTTCGTGAACAGCGCGCGCTGGCCGCGGCCGCGCTGGAACGTGTGGGGCTCAAGGGCCGGGAACACCATTACCCCACGCAATTGTCCGGTGGACAGCAGCAACGAGTGGCCATCGCCCGGGCGTTGGTGACCAGACCCTCACTGCTGCTTGCCGACGAACCGACCGGGAATCTCGATACGGAATCCAGCCGGGAGATCATGACCATTCTCGATCGGTTGAATAAGGAAGAAGGGATTACCGTCATCCTCGTCACGCATGAGCCTGACATTGCCGCATACGCCTCGCGCGAAGTGGTGATTAAAGACGGGCAGGTGCTGACAGATCGTCATACCAAGCTCAATGAGCCGTCGCCTGCGGCGGGAATCTGATGCCGGCATTTCTTTTACTCACGATCGTGACGGCAGTTCGAATTCTGAGCCGCAACCGGCTCAGAGCCGGCCTGACTATGTTGGGGATTGTGATCGGGGTGGGCGCCGTCATTGCGATGGTCAGCATCGGCGAAGGGGCGAAAGCGGCGGTTCAGGCTCAGGTGGCCACGATGGGGACGAATGTCATCATTATTCTTCCCGGCGCCACGACGGCTACCGGTGTCCGCGGAGGCCAGGGGACTAAGGTGACGCTCACCGTCTCCGACGGAATCTATTTGAAAAAGCGGGCTCCCCTCCTGCGCGACACCGGTTGGGCCAAGCGGGATGCGATGCAGGTGGTCAACGGCAGTCGAAACTGGAATGTCCGGGTGTACGGGATCTCTCCCAGTTATTTGTCGATTCGCGATTGGTCATTCGAGAATGGAGGGGGCTTCACGCAAACGGACGTGGATACGGCCGCCCGAGTCGCGATCATCGGACAAACGGTGGTGGATAACTTGTTTGAGGCGGGCGAGGAGCCGGTCGGGGCCGCCATTCGTATTAAGAATGTCCCGTTCCGTGTCGTGGGGGTGCTGACGGCGAAAGGACAGTCGGCTGAAGGGTGGGATCAAGACGATGTGATTTTCATTCCGTTCAGCACGGCGGAACGAAAAGTGTTCGGCACGTCTTTTTTTGGTTCCGTCGGGGCACTCTACGCGTCGACCGAGAACGTGGAGGATTTAGCGCCCGCCGTTGAGCAGATTCGCGAGGCGCTGCGGGTGCGGCATCGGTTGCAGCCGGACCAAGAGGATGACTTCACGATCAAGACGCAGGTCGATATCGGGAAGCTGCAGGAAGGAACCAGCGAGACACTGACCGTGATGTTGCTCTCCATCGCGGCCGTGTCGCTCCTGGTCGGCGGCATCGGCATCATGAATATTTTATTGGTGTCGGTGACGGAGCGGACAAGAGAGATCGGCGTGCGGATGGCCGTCGGGGCCAAACGGCGCCATATCCTCATCCAGTTCTTGATTGAGGCGGTGACATTGAGCCTTCTGGGCGGCACCATCGGTATTATCGTGGGCATTGTCGGGGCCAGGCTGACAACCGTGATCGCCGGCTGGCCGACGATCATTTCAGGGAGTACGGTGATCGCGGCGTTTCTGTTCTCCCTCGTGGTCGGTTTGTTCTTCGGGCTGTATCCCGCCAACAAAGCGGCGCGTCTCAATCCCATCGAGGCGCTTCGCTACGAGTAAGTCGTCCGCACGTATCAACGGGGACAAGGTGAAGGCTGGATCTTGCCATAGGCAAGACCAGTCGACACGGACTGCCCCGGGCTAAGTGGCCCGGGAGGAGTGAGCGGTACGGCGTGGCTCAGGTGTATCCATCACGGTTGCAATGGCCCGTTCAGGTGAGGCAGTCGCCTGATCCGACAAGTCGATGACCAGCGGGGTCGGCATTTCGTCTCCGCCGGGATTATGGGTGATGGCGACGACCGGTTGATGCGACGTCGAGGGATTCAATTCGGTGACGACGGCCTGTTCCTGGGTGTTGAGCCGGACGCGGCTGTGGACGGGGTAAATCCCGACCAGCTTGATTAGGCTCGACAGAATAGTGCGATCGAGAAGCCCTTCTTGCGCCTCCTGATACAGGCGTTGAAGCGCTTGATGCGGGGTGAGAGGCGAGGCGCCTCCGAATCCGGTGATGAGTTCGTCATAGTGGTCGGCAATCATCAGGATACGGGATCGCTCCGATGTAAATTCGCCCCGGGTGCCTTGAGGATACCCCGACCCGTTGAGGCGGACATGATGCTCTCCGATCAACTGCAGCATCCTGGTTTCAAACCCGCCTTGTCGCTCCAGCGTCAGAATGCTCAATTGCGGGTGGGACTGTAGAATCTGTTGCTCGCGTCGAGACAACGGACTGGATGTGTTCGCGCTGCGTTGAATGATGGCGGCAGGGATTTGCAGGAGCCCGATATCATGGAGCAGCGCGGCCATGGCCAATTCCTGCAGCTCAAGCGGGTTGTACTCGAAGGATTGTCCCATCACCAGCGACAAGGTGCAGGTAGCGAGGGCATGTTGGCTGAATGAGGAGTTGCCCGCCCGCTGGCTGCTTAAGGCCATGAAGATGGCTGAATGGGGAAGCGTTCGTGTGACGGCGGCGATTTCCCGCACGGCGTCGGCGGCCTGGCGATGGTCAAGGGAACCACGTTCGGAGAGTGACGCGAAGACGGAGCGGACGGACTGTTCAAGCTGTTTCGAGGCTATTTTCGCTTGTGCGAGTTCTTCGTTCAGCTGGGCAAGCGGTTTCGGACCCTGCGAGGACGTGAGGGACAGAGAGGCCCGGATAGTTGCCAGCAGAGAATCCGATGCGCTTGGTTCGTCCCGGGCTGCGACATCCTCCCCGCGGGACGGGTCGATCTGAACCCGTTGGATGCCTGCCCGGCGAAGTTGGTCGATCTGGGTCTCGCTGTGGATCAGAAACGAGTGCCGCAGGAAAGGTGAGCGGAACCATGAAACATCCAGCTTGGCTACGTACATGCCCACGCGCAGTTGTTGAGTCGCAACGGATTTGGTTGCCATGGTTCAGGATATGCCGATGTTTCTGAAAAGTACCCGACTCTTTATCGGTCGGAGCGGAGAAAATCTAAAGCGACCGGGACTGGTCTTCCGGGGCTAGTCTTTGGGCGGGCTATGAGCAGCCAGAGAGAGCGACACTTCGATACGGGGATTGGTGCGGTCCAGATCTTTGTAAAGATGGGTCTCAATGATGCGATTGTCATTCAGTCCGATTCCTTCACAGAGGGCGTCCTGGGCGATCTTGAGGCCGCCATCGACATCGCGCCGCAAGGGCGAAGTGAAATAGAACCGGATGGAAAGGGCCAGGGGCTCCGTGCGAAAACGATGGAGCAACGCCTGTTTATGAGCGGATTGGGAAAGGGCGAGCCAGAGTTGCTGCCCGACATGGAGTTTGAAAGCTCGCCCGGATGACGAAAGGATACGCCGCCCGTTCACCGTGGCGTATTGATGATTGATGCTTGGCGGGACGGGCAGCGTGATGCAGAGCTGTTCCGCGGTGATGGTGGAAGCAGTTGCAGGGATGTGGAGCGGGGCTTGCGGCGGTTTTGGGCGGACAGGAGGGTGTGCGCTATGGGATGACGGGATGCCGTTCGTCGAGTTCGGTGCCTCCGGGCGTCGGTACGAAGTGGTCCGGATAGGGACTTTCGAGGGGCGGGGGCCTGTGCGATGTCGGCCAGCCGGCATGGAGCTATTTAGAGAAGGTTCTGAATCTTCGCCATGTTTTGTTCGTAGCGGTCTTCCGTACGGGCGATGAATCGGCGCCATTCACTGGGGTTCCAGATTTCCATGCGGTGATAGAGTCCGACGAGGGTGATCTCAAGGTCCTCGTCGACAGGCACCAGCTTTCGCAGGCGGCCGGGGATGAGAATGCGTCCGGTCTTGTCGATTTCCGAGGTGCCGGCTTCGGAGACGACGAAGTGCATGAACAGGCGGCTCTGGTCTTCGTCCAGCGTGGTGCGCGTCCGCTCGAGGACTTTCTCCCATTCCTTCATCGAATAGAGCAGGAGCGATTGCTCCGGCCCCTTGAGAAACATCACCGCCTGGCCTTCGGCCTCGATCTGCTCCCGGATCGGAGAGGGCACGATGAAGCGGCCCTTCTCGTCGACTTTACAGTGGTACTCGCCAGCAAACATCGCGCGTCCTAATTTACGAGGGGAGGGCGGTTCTGGTTCGGTCGCGGATCCACTGCTCCAGATCCGAACGTACGAATCGCCATTCTTTCCCAAGCTTGAAGGCTGGAATCTGCCGATTCTGTATATAGCGATAGAGAGTGCGGGTCGTAATTTTCAGGTAGCGACAGGTCTCCGACACCGTCATCAATTCGCTCTTCGGGGCTGTCCCCATCGTCCCACCTGTTTTGAGAGGGCCTGTTCGTCATAAGACTCCAGAATCTAAGGGCCATTCTAGGGAACGGGGAGGGAATGTCAAGTGAATTTGTATGACAATGCCTGTCATAGACTGTCACCGGTATCATCCGATCCTGCCTCTTCCTCGCCGGACTCCATCATGGCTTCGACATCCGCTCCTACCTCCTCGCCCATCTCGTCACCCATCTGCTTCATGAACCGGGCGACCGATTGCGGGTCGTTTTCGTCGAGGCCATCGAGGTGACTGGGATCAGCCAGCGATTCAAGGCGGGCCTCCTCGGACTTCGGGGAGGCAAACCGGGACAGCAGGCGCTCGACGTGACCGCTCCCGCAGTGTTTACAGGCAGCCGGTGAGGGATTCGAGAGGCTCAGGATCAGGAGCGAGCTGCGTTTCCGGCAGTCGAGACAGAGGTATTCATAGATCGGCATGGTTTATCCCCCGAGCAATCCGACGGGGTCGGTGGCGCGTTGGGCCAGAATCCGGTCCGGCACGACGCTTGTTTCGACCGTCCTGGCCAAGGTCAGCACAAAAATGTCTCCCGCCCCTGCGTTTCTGAGGACCTTGGCGCATTCGTTGACCGTGGTGCCGGTGGTGAAGACATCGTCGATGAGCAGAATGCGTGTCTGCGCAATCCGGTCAGGCTGGCGCACGCCAAAGGCCCGGCGGAGATTTTTCATCCGCTCCTTCCGTGACAGGGTGCTTTGGGGATCAGAAGGCACGGTGCGGACAAGATTCGTGAACGAGACGGGGAGGCGCAGGTGCCGTGCAATCTGATCGGCCAGCAGCAGCGACTGATTGAATTCCCGTTCCCGCAAGCGAGACGGATGCAACGGGACGGGCATGATCAGATCCGCCTGTACGGCGGGAGGGAGGGCGTCGATCATCAGCCGGGCCAGCGGTTTGGCGAGCGACACCTTCCCGCGATACTTGTAGAGACAAATCGCATCTTGGAGCGGAGGCAGATAGGGAAACAGCGTCCAGGCTCTCGCATAGGCAGGCGGTCGGACGGTGCAATGGTGGCAGCGATGGGTCGGGCTATGGGTCAAAGCCACGGGCGATGGCAAGGGGCGGTCGCATTGTGAACAGCGGGATAGGGCGAGCGGGGCGATGGTGCGCCAACAGTTCGCGCAGAACAACGGGACCGGATCGCTGTGGAGGGGCGATCCGCAGGCCGCACAGGCGGCGGGCAGAAACAAACGGATGGCCTGTCGCATCAAACCCGGAAGCCTGTGAGATAGCGTTCCAGCCATCGATAACCCTCCGGCTCATCATGCAAGACAGAGAGTCTTTAGGGGGAGAACCTGCCTCCTGTCAAGGTTGTGGGCCTTCAAAGGGTTGTGTTATACGAGGAAGGCTGCGGCATGGGATGTGGGATATGGCCGAAGGTGAGGCGCGAGGGGCATGGTCACGTTGGTTCAGCTCTCCAAGACCTATGTGCGTGGCGAGACGACCGTGGCCGCGTTGCGCGATGTCAGTCTTGAAGTCGGGCGGGGAGAGTTCTGCGCCTTTGTCGGACCGAGCGGGTGCGGCAAAAGCACCCTGCTGGGGCTGGTGGCCGGCCTTGATCACCCCACATCGGGGGATATCCTGCTTGACGGTCGCAGGGCCACGACCTTTACCAGCAACGATTGGACGGTGGCGCGGCGGGATGTCATCGGGATTGTCTTTCAGGCCTTTCATTTGGTTCCCGGGCTGACGGCGGTGGAAAATGTCGCGCTGCCTCTTCTGTTGCGCGGCGACCGTGGCAGCACGGTCGCCCGGCGGGCGGAGGAGGTGCTGGAGATGGTGTCCATGACGCATCGGCGGCACCATCGTCCGGGAGAGTTGTCCGGCGGCGAGCAGCAGCGTGTGGCGATCGCCCGGGCGCTCGCGCATCGACCGAAGGTATTACTGGCCGACGAACCGACGGGGAATCTGGATTCTCACCAGGGGACGGACATCATGGCATTGATTCGCTCGCTGACCAAGGCCGGAGAGGTGACGGTGTTGCTGGTGACGCATAGCCAGAGCGCGGCGCAGAGCGCGGACTATGTATGGACCATGCAGGATGGCCGGCTGGTGTCGCGCACCACGCCGTCCGCACTCGCAGGTGTCGCATGACCGATCTCTCGACGACGATCGCCGGTGTCAGGTTTCCGAGCTGCTTCATGAACGCGGCCGGGGCGCTCTGTGTGACGCGGGAAGAACTGGAAGCGCTGGGCCGGTCGCGCGCGGGGGCCATTGTCACCAAGTCGATGACGGTCGAAGCCCGGCAGGGCAATCCGGAGCCCCGGTATTATGGATTCCCCGGCGGTTCGATCAATTCCATGGGGCTGCCCAATCTGGGTTATCGCGCCTATGCGGAACTGATTCCCGGGTTGAAGCGGTTCGGCAAGCCGGTGATCGCGAGCGTGGCGGGGCTCTGTGAGGACGACTTCCCGACGATTGCCGCCTTGATCAATGCGGCGCAGCCGGACTTGATCGAAGTGAATCTCTCCTGTCCTAACATCCCCGGCAAGCCGCAGATCGGCTATGACCCGGACGCCTCCGAGCGCCTCTTGAAGCGAGTGCGCAAGGTCATTACCGTGCCGATGGGTGTGAAGCTCCCGCCGTACTTCGATCCCGCCCATCATGAGGTGATGGGGAAAGTGATCGGTCGGTGCGAGGTCGATTTTCTCAACATGATTAACTCGGTCGGCAATGGTCTCGTGGTCGATCCGGACCGTGAAGAAGTCGTCATCAAGCCGAAGGGCGGCTTTGGCGGTTTAGGCGGAACGATCATCAAGCCGGTGGCGCTGGCAAACGTGCGGGCCTTCTACAAGATTTTTCAAGGAAAGATTCCGATCATCGGCACCGGGGGCGTGGTGAATGGCATCGATGCGTTCGAGCACTTCTTGTGCGGCGCGTCGGCCGTCCAGATCGGCACGGTGTTGGTCGAAGAAGGTCTCGAGGTGTTCGGCAGATTGGAAGCGGAGCTGGCCACCCAGCTGAAGAAGAAGGGCTATGGGTCGATTGCGGACTGCCGGGGGAAGGTGAAGGAGTTATAACCCTACCTCAGGCCGAAGTTGCGCGGCAGTAATCCTTGTTGAAGCGCCTGCCTGAGCAGTTGCGCCACGTTCCGCACGTTCAATCGCCGCATCAAATTGAAGCGGTGCACCTCGACGGTGCGGATGCTGATGTCGAGCGAATCGGCGATCTCCCGATTCGTATGACCCAGCGCGACCATCTTGAGAATTTCACGTTGCCGCGGGGTGATCGACAGCTCCGCCTTCGGGTGCCGGTCGATTTGCAGTGCCGTGTTCCCTCGACTTCTTGCCATAGCGTACTCCTGATCTAAGGTTCCCTGCGAATCTAGCAAAGGAAGGAAAGGCTGTAAACGAAACGGCCGATCTTTGCAGACGGACCTGATCCGCAAGTGCGCAGTCGGTTTCACTGATAGTGTTTCTCAATAGGTGCACGCGTGTGTCCCTTGTGGGTTGGTGTTGTATGGTGGCATTGCTGAACCTCTTTGCGCTGCTGTTGCGCGTCCATCTCACTCAACGGCCCTTCCGGACCGCGCTCACGATTGTGGGCGTGGCGTTGGGTGTTGCGGCATCGGTGGCGGTGCGCACCGCCAATATCGAGGTGCTGCATTCGTTCGAGCAGGCGGTGGTCACGGTTGCCGGGCCGACGACGTTGGAGGTCTCGGGCGGAGATGTGGGGATCGACGAACAACTCATCACGGCGGTGCGAGGGGTGCCCGGTGTGGCCGCGGCCTCGCCGGTCCTGGCACAGACGGCGGTGCGGCTGGATGTCGCGGGGCGGCCCGGCGGGGCGCTTCAAGTGCTGGGCCTCGATCTGCTGGCCGAGTTTGAGAGCCGCGGGTTCCGGCTCACCCAGGCCCCTGGCAGGAATCCGATCGAAGATCTGTTGAGCGCCGAGAGTCTGTATCTCGGGCGAAAGCTGGCGGCTGAGTGGAAGGTGGGCGAGGGGAGCACGATTTCGCTCCAGGTCGGCCCACGCCCTGTTGAGGCGCGGATCGCCGGCGTGATGCAAGACCAATCCGATCGGGTCTCCTCCTGGGATCATCTCGCAATCATGGATATTGCCGCCGCCCAGGTCTTGTTCAACATGGTGGGGCGGCTGGACCGGATCGACATCATCACCCATGCAGAGGCACCCGTTGAGGCGGTGGCGCAGGCGGTGCGCGCGGTCCTGCCGCCGCATCTGACTGTCGAACGGCCGACCAGCCGGACGAGGCAGGTCGAGCAGATGGTGCGGGCGTTCCGGCTCAACCTCATGGTCTTGAGCTGGGTCGGGCTGTTGGTCGGGATGTTTCTGATCTACAACACGATGGCCTTTGCCGTGGCGCAGCGACGGCGGGAGATCGGCATCTATCGCGCGATCGGCATGACACAGCCCCGCGTCGCCGGGCTCTTTCTGGCGGAAGCGGCCCTGTTCGGGCTGTTTGGCGGGATCGTCGGGAGCGTGGGCGGCGTGGTGCTGGCGCAAACGTTGATCGGGCTGGTCAGCCGGACCGTATCGGATCTCTACGTGCCGCTGAGTCAAGGAGAGGTTTCCTGGTTCGATTCAGCGGAGCTCTGGCAGGCGTCGTTCGAAGGCGTGGTCATAGGCTGTCTTGTGTCCATGATCGGGGCGATCGGCCCGAGTCTCGATGCCAGCCGGACTGCCACGATCCGCGCGCTGGCTCCCGGAGATTATGAAGCCAGCCGGCAACTGCGTGTGGGAGCCCTGGCGTTGGGTGGGCTCGGGCTGCTCGTGGCGGCGGGTGTTCTTGCTGTGGCCAGCCCCCTTGGAGGGGTGCCGGTCTTAGGGTATCTCGCCACCTTCTGTCTGCTGGCTGGCCTGTCCTGTCTGGCTCCGGGATGCGTGACCGGCTGGCGGAGACGGAGCCTCCACCACGATCGTGTTCCCGGCGTCCAAGGCGCCATGCGGGAGATCGCCGTCGAGCATGCAGCCAGAAATCCCGGCCGAAACGGCGTGACGGTGTCCGCGCTGATGGTGGGGCTGGCCATCATGATCGGTGTGCTGATCATGGTGCGTAGCTTCCGGCATACCGTTGAATTATGGATCAACGACACGATCATCGCGGATATTGTCGTCGCTCCCTCGACCTGGTTGCGCGAAGCGAATGGCGGGAGCGGGAGCAAGAGTCTTCCTCCATCCTGGCGTGACCGGCTGGCCACGATTCCCGGCGTCGCCGAGGTTGATACGTATCGCGACGTGCGGGTGGAGGTGCAGGGCCAGCGGGTGGCGATCGTCTCGCGCGATCTCGGGCTCCATGCCCGGCGCAGCCAATACCTCGTTCGTCAGGGAGACTCAACCGAACTGTTGACTCAGGCGGTCGAGCGCGGCGGCATCATCGTGTCCGAAGTGCTGGCTAACAGGCTAGGGGTTCAGGAAGGTCAGTCGCTGGAAATCATGACGCCGCAAGGAGCGAGGTCGTTTCCCGTCGTGGCCGTGTTCTATGACTATGCGACTGACGGCGGGAAACTGGTGATGGATCGCGAACTCTATCAATCCCTCTGGCATGACGAACTCGTCACGGTGTTTCCGGTTTATCTCCAAGCCGGGGCGAATATGGAGGAGGTCAGGCGGGCGATAGCCGGAATGCTGCAGCAGGGACAGGAACAGGCGCTTCCACCGCTCATCATCAGCAATGCCGAGTTGCGCAGGGAAATCCTCGACATCTTCGACCGGACGTTTCTCCTGACCTACGTGCTTGAGGCCATTGCTGTCATCATTGCCATGCTCGGGATCGTGAATACGCTGGTGACGTCCGTCTTAGAGCGCCGGCGCGAGTTTGCCACGCTGCGGGCCATCGGCGGCAGCGAGGGGCAGATCCGGCAACTGGTCTTGTGGGAGGCGGCTTATCTAGGGCTGGTGGGTATTGCGCTAGGGCTTATCGGCGGCGGGCTGCTGTCGCTGCTGCTGATCAAGGTGATCAACAAGCAGTCGTTCGGCTGGACGATTCAGATGATCCTTCCCCTCGGCGCCCTCGCCCAAGCCGTAGGCCTCGCCGCCGCTGCAACGCTATTGGCCGGTTATTTTCCCGCCCGCTGGGCCGCACAACAGCCGGTGGTGGAGGGGTTGAGGGAGGAGTAGGACCGGTTGTTCAGCCTCTGGCACGGAGCCTACGATATCGTGTGAGATCAGCTCGCCACCGGCTGCTGGTAATCCACTTCGATCTTGAAGCCGAGGTCTTCGATCATGCCCCAGACTTCGGGGGCCGGTGAACCCGGTGTCGTCAGGTAGTTATTCACAAAGACTGAGTCGGCGGGGTAGAGGGATAGCGGTTGCAAGCTGCGGAGGTTGTGCTCGCGGCCGCCGGCGATGCGGAGTTCCGTGCGTGGATGCAGGAAGCGGAAGAGGCAGAGGACTTTGAGGCAGCGCTGCGGTGTGAGAGCGTCGATGTTCTCCAACGGCGTGCCTTCCACCGGATTGAGCATGTTCAGCGGAATCGAGTCCGGCTTCACGTCGCGCAGGACGGTGGCCAGGTCGATGAGATCTTCGTCGCTTTCCCCCATGCCGACGATCCCGCCCGAGCAGATTTCCAATCCCGCGGCCCGCGCATTCTTGATGGTCGAAAGACGGTCCTGAAACGTGTGGGTCGTGCAAATCGACTCGTGGTAGGCCTCGCTGGTGTTCAAATTGTGGTTCACGCGATCAACCCCGGCAGCCTTCAGCCGCTTGGCCTGTTCCTCGTTCATGAGGCCGAGCGAGCAGCAGATCTGAATGGGGATTTCTTGCTTGATCGAGCGCACGGCGCCTGCGATTTCATCGATTTCCCGATCCAACGGGCTGCGTCCGCTGATGACGATGCAATAGCGCTGAGCCTTCGAGGCGGCGGCTTGGCGCGCGCCTTCCATCATCTGTTTCTGCGGGAGCAAGTTATAGCGCTCGATCGGCGCGGTCGAGATGGCGGATTGCGAGCAGTAGTGGCAGTCTTCCTGGCAGGCGCCGCTTTTGGCGTTCTGCAACATCTGCAAGCGGACGGTGCGGCCGAAGTATTTCGACCGGACTTGAAAGGCGGCATGCAGCAGCGCGAGGAGTTCGTCATCCGGTGCCGTCAACACGGATAGCGATTCCGCCCTGGTGAGCGGTTCGTCATTGAGGGCTTTTTGCGCAAGCTGCATGTAGTCGGTCATCTCAGGTGCCTCTCGTCAAAGAATTGGATGGGTCATCGTTCGTGAAACGTCGATCGTCCCAGGGCGCCAGAGTGGTCCGCGCTTCACGAGGGACGCTTCACAAGAGACGATTCTTGAGGGGAAAAACCTACACGGTTTCAAACGGAGAAGCAATGCCCTGGTAGGGGACGGTGCGGACGGAAGGTGCCCCTTCCTCTGCCCCGGTGGCGGGTTGCCCGGCTTCGAGCCAGGGGAGCGCGGTGAGGGTGTTCCAGCGGAGGCAGCGGCGGCAGCGGCCGGACCACTCCATCGACTCCTGCTGGCACTGGGTGCAGATATAGGGGACGATCACCCGCTTCTTGAAGTTGAGGGCTTTCTTGAGTTCCACAATGGCCTGCTCGAAGTGCTGTTTTCGCAGATACAGATTGGCCATGATCTTGTGGTAGTCCAGCAGATGGTCTTGCGGTCCCTCGATAGTCGAGAGGACGTCGAAGGCCTCGTCCACCATTTCAAGCCGGTAGTAGAGTTTGCCGAGATAGAATTGCAGAATGGGGTTTTGTGGATCCTGCTGCAGGGCTTCTTGATACACACGAATGATCTCGCTCGGCTCGCCCTGATCGAGGAACAACTCTTCCAGCCGGTGCAGAATGATGACGCTTCTGGTGCGTGTATAGACCTTCTTAAGGATTTCGACGGCCTCTTTCGTCTTCCCTTCATGGATCAGGATTTCGCCCAATCCGATATAGGCGGGGAGGAAGCTCCGATCCTTCTTGATGGCGCCACGGAAGTACCGGCGGGCTTTGTCGGGATGACCCCGTTCGAGCAATTGGCGGCCGACTTCGTACATGCAGCCGACGAGAAGTTCCGCTTCGGCCTGTTTCTCCGGTTCCGGAAGGTTGGCCTTCAAGAGGCGATGCTGGATCTCCAGGGCATCGCTCCACTTCTCCAGCTTGATCTGCAGGTCGCGTTTGCGAATGAGGGCGGTCAGATTATCCGGCTCGATCTTTAAAATCTTCTGGAGCGTCTGGAGGGCGTCCTCATACCGCTTGGCGCTTTCGAGGTCTTTGCCGAGTTCCAGCAGCACTTCGATGTTGCGGTCATCCACGCGGTGCGCATGTTGGTGGAGCCTGATCGCTTCGGTGTAGTTGTGCTCGGACCGGTAGATGTTGCCGAGCCATAGCAACGAATCCACGCGATTGGGGTCCATCGCCAGCGCTTTTTCGAACAGGCTGATGGCTTCGACCGTCCGCTTGGACATGAAGGCATGGGTACCTTCCCGGTGCAGCGCATCCACTTTTTCTTTCCGGCGCGCGAGACGAGTGCTTTGCCAGGTGTTGATGGCGTGCGCGGTCTGCTGCAGGCCGACGATAAAGGCCACGATCACCGCTCCGATGGACATGGAAATCAGGGCGAGGGTGACGGGGCTGATCTCAAACTCGACATTCTGGCTCGGGCGGACCAGCACGGTGCCGGGATTGAGTTCGCGAAAATAGCTGTAAACGAAGACTCCGGCGCTGACGAGGAAGATGGTGAGGAGCAGTCTGACCATGGCTTAGCAGCCTGTCGTGCAGCTATTGTGAGTGGGGTCCGGTCTCAGCTCAGCGCTGGATCCAGCACCCTGTTAGACTGACTTTTTGGCGCGCGGTTTCCGTGTCACGACGCGCTTCTTCGGGGCTGCGACCGGAGCCGGAACGGGAGCCTCTTCTTCGATCGGCACCAGCTCGGCGTCGCTCCAAAGCCGCTCCAGCGCATATTGCTCGCGGGCGTCCTGCCGGAAAATGTGCGCCACGACGTCTCCGAAATCCATCAGGACCCATTGTCCCGACGACATGCCTTCGATACTCAATGGCCGGTCGCCTTTGCCGGACTGGATGCTGTCGATATGGTCCGCAATGGCGCGTGTTTGCCGGTCGGATTCCGCCGACCCGATGACGAGGTAGTCGGCCACCGAGGTAAGCGGGGCGACGTGGAGGATCTGGACATCGAGGGCCTTCTTGTCGAGCATCGCCCTTCCGATGACAAGGGCGGTGGCCTTAGATGTGCGTGCGATTGCAGTCCTCCTGGTACAGCTGATGCTGGAGTATATAAGATTCAACAGGGGGCGGCAACAAATTTGCCAGCGCCGCTCCGCGTCGGATGCGAGATCGAATGTCGGAGGCCGAAATGGGGCAGGGGGGGAGCGGCAGACAAATGACCTCGCGCCCTGACGGCAGCGGGAGATCGAGCCTGCTGACCAGGCCGTTGTCCAACGAGGCCAGTGTGTCCGCATCGATCTTGGGGAGAACGGGCAGTGAAGCCAGCGCACGGTAGGTTTGGCCGGGTCTTGAGATGACGACGAAGGAGCAGGCGCCGAGGAGGGCTTCTGGTTCCCGCCAGTTCGGCAAATCGATAAAGGCATCGAGGCCGATCAGAAAGAACAGCTCGGTGGACGGGCCATGCTGCCGCCGAAGTGCACGAACGGTATCGATGGAGTAGGATTTTCCCTGGCGTGCGATTTCGATATCAGAGATAGCGAATATGGGATCAGCGGCAATCGCCAGGCGTACCATCTCATAGCGATGCCGGGCGGGGGCCAGTGCGCCATGCTGCTTGTGGGGCGGATCGCCGGTTGGAATAAACAAAATCCGGTCGAGCGCCAGGATCTCGCGGGCCTGGCGGGCGATGGCCAGATGGCCGTTGTGGATCGGATTGAAGCTGCCGCCGAAGAGGCCAAGTCTGGTTGGTGCTGAGGGCTGGGTGCTGAGTGCTGAGATTTCGGAGCCGGGGGGAATCATCGCTCAGCGCTCAGGACTCGTTTCTATAATATGACGAGATTGTCCCGATGAATGACTTCTTCATATTCCTGCGGGCCGATTTGGTGCTGGATGTCCTGGGTTTTAAGTCCCTTCATGCGGCCGAGCAATTCCGAGGGGAAATTCACCAGGCCCTTGGCGAACTCCTTCCCGTCATGGTCGAGGCAGCTCACCGGATCGCCGGCTTCGAAGTGGCCGGTGATCTCGACGATGCCGGAGGCCAGCAGGCTCTTGCCCCGTTGCGTAAGGGCTTCGACGGCTCCCTGATCGACCCGGATCTGTCCCCGTGCTCGCAGGGTGAAGGCGATCCAGTGTTTGCGGCTATTCAGCCGCCGCTCTTTCGCGACAAATAGACTGCCGCCGGATCCGCCAGCCAGTACTTGAGGAAGCAGGCCCGGCTGTTGTCCGTTGACGATCAGGGTGGCGACGCCGTATTCGCCGACCTTTTTGGCGGCGCGTACTTTGGTCGCCATGCCTCCCGTCCCCTCGAAGGTGCTGGACATGCCGGCTTTACGCTCGATCTCTTCGGTGATTTCCGGGATGAGCGGAATCAACGTCGCCGCCGGATTCTTGCGGGGGTCTTCCGTAAACATGCCGTCCACGTCCGATAAGATGACGAGCAGGTCGGCGTCGACCAGGTGCGCTACTTGCGCGGCGAGGGTGTCGTTGTCGCCGACCCGGATTTCTTCGACCGCGACCGTGTCGTTTTCGTTGATGATCGGGAGCACACCGAATCCGATGAGGGCCGTGAGGGTATAGCGGGCATTCAGAAACCGGCGGCGGTCGGCCAGGTCCTGGTGAGTCAACAAGATTTGGGCGACCTGGATGTGGAGTCGTTCAAAGGCTTTCTCGTAAGCCCACATGAGCCGGCTTTGGCCCACGGCGGCGGCGGCCTGTTTCACCGGCAGGCTTTTCGGGTATTCCTTTAATTGGAGCTTTTTGATGCCGGACACGATGGCGCCGGATGAGACGACGAGCACTTCCCGCCCGTCCGCGCGCAGCGCGGCGATTTCGTCGGCCAGCCGTTCGATCTGCTCGGGACGGAGCCCGGTGGCGCGGGAGGCGATCAGGCTGCTCCCGATTTTGACGACGATGCGTTTGGCGCTCTTTAGGAGTTCGTCTCGCACGGCGTGTTCCTGATGCTGTCGACTTTCTTCCCGACGAAGGCGATCAGCTCGTCGAGTCCTTCTCTCGTGGCGGCCGATACGGCAAAACATTTGTACTTGCGGCGCTTGCAATAGGCTTGGAGCTGGCTCAGGCGGTCGGATTTGCCGCTGATATCGACTTTGGTGGCCACAATGGCGAAGGGGCGTTTGTTCAACGTCGCATCGTAGGCATCCAGTTCCTGGCGCATGATCTCAAAGCTGGTGACCGGCTCTTCCTGTGCCCACTCCGATACATCGATCAGGTGGAGCAGGAAGGCGGTTCGTTCGATATGGCGGAGAAATTGAAAGCCCAGTCCCTTGCCCTCCGATGCGCCCTCGATCAATCCGGGAATGTCGGCGACCACAAAGCTGCGGTCGGATCCCCAGCGGACCACGCCGAGATTGGGAATCAACGTGGTGAAGGGATAATCGGCGATTTTGGGCCGCGCCGCCGAGATGGCCGCGATGAGCGTGGATTTGCCCGCGTTCGGAAACCCGACGAGCCCGACGTCAGCCAGGAGCTTGAGTTCGAGGCGCAGGTGCTTTTCTTCGCCGTCCTTGCCGTGCTCGAAATACGTCGGGACCCGATTGGTCGATGTGGCGAAGTTGCCGTTGCCACGGCCGCCCCGCCCTCCCTGCGCGATGACGGCTTCATCGCCATCGGCCACCAGGTCGGCCAAGACATCTCCGGTTTCATCGTCGTAGATGACGGTTCCCACGGGAAGTGTGACGATGACCGATTTCCCACGGCGTCCCGTGCAGTTGGATGCCCCGCCATGCCGGCCGTCTTCCGCTTCGTAATGTTTCTGGTAACGGAGGTCGAGCAGGGTCGTCAGCCGGTGCGAGGCCACGAAGACGACGTCCCCGCCGTTTCCGCCGTCGCCTCCGTCAGGACCACCTCGGGGGACGAACATTTCACGGCGGAAACTACACGAGCCGTCCCCGCCTCGTCCGGCCTTTACCACGACTCGAACTTCATCGACAAACATGCGGTGTCCTTCAGATGTCAATCGCCATCGGACATGGAGGGGTGAGTATACCTGACCCTGCCCCTGATAGGGGAGGGTCAGAATACGATCTCAACCGATTTCAATGAGAGCGAGTAAAGAGGCTTAGGATTTGGCAGGGGCGGGATACACGCTGACTTTTCGTCTGGCACGCCCACCTTCGAACTTCACCACGCCGGTCACCTTGGCGAACAGCGTGTGATCTCTGCCGAGATCGACGTTGAATCCGGGGAAAAACTTTGTGCCGCGCTGACGGACGATGATGCTGCCGGCCGTGACGGTTTCTCCGCCGTAGGCCTTCACGCCCAGGTATTGTGGATTACTATCCCGCCCGTTTCGTGACGATCCGCCGCCTTTATTTGTTGCCATGGCAAGTCCTTCTTATACGTGCTTATGCCGTTGCAATTCCGGTCACGCGCAGGCTGGTGAAGCCCTGACGATGCCCGCGGGTCCGCCGGTAGCCCTTCCGGCGCTTCTTCTTGAACACGGTGATGGATCTGGTTCGACCATGGCGGACGATTTCAGCGGTTACCTTGGCCCCTTGGACCAACGGCTGCCCGATGACAACGCCGCTCTCTCCATGGACGAGCCGGACTTGATCCAGCTCAACCGTGGCTCCCACGTCACCCTCTAATGAGGCAACCTGCAAAAGAGAGCCTGTTTCAACCCGATACTGTTTTCCGCCTGTTTCAATGATCGCGTACATTCCTATTTCCCTCCCAACCGGAACGCCTCATGTAACATAGGGTTCAGTAAGGTGTCAAGAGAAGGATTCGGAGATCCGCCTGCGCGGGCGATTATTTCTCCGCGCGGCAGCGTGGCCTTCCCCCTCTTTTGTGGGCTATGAGAGAGGTCGCTATTGGACGTATTCTTTAGCTTCGCATTGGAGATGAATGTGTCCGAATTGTCGTTCTTGCCTAGGAGTGAAGGGTATGTCTCAGAGCACGCGGTTTATCATTCGAGCCTATCACCGGATTCCCGTCCGATGCATCTTATATTACATGGGAGGCGAATTCTTGGGCAAAGGGACGGTCGTAAATATGTCGAGAAAGGGGATGCGCGTGCTCGGCGATCATCAGGTCGTTCCGGGGATGGAGTTGGTCCTGCGGCTCTCACTGCCGGATAAAGACGAACCGGTGGAAATTCAGCGTGTCGTGGTCCGGTGGGTTCGCGGGTTGCTCTTCGGGGCGAAGATCGTGACCGTGAGTCCGGATGGCGAGGAGCGTGTGGGGAGTTTTCTGAGTTCCCGCCTGCGTTCCTATTGCGCCTCGTCTTAATTTCACTCAGACCGTGCCCGCTATGATTCTGGAGGAGGGAGGTTTGCTTGACCCTTCTCCACCCCCACGCTATAGTCTGCCAACCATTTTCCCCGTCATCGTTCCTATCGTAGAGGAGTGATATTCGATGCTGGAGCCAGTCGAGAAGATTTGGATGGATGGCAAGTTGGTGCCCTGGGCGGAAGCCAACGTCCATATTTTGACCCATTCCCTGCATTACGGGCTCGCGGCCTTTGAGGGCATTCGCTGCTATAAGGGGCAGTCAGGTTCCGCTATTTTCCGCCTTCAGGAGCATGTTGACCGGCTGTTCGAGTCCGCCCATATCGGGATGATGGAGATGCCGTATGATCGCAAGCAGGTCGCGGACGCCATCGTCGAGACCGTGAGGGCCAATCGCCTCGACGCCTGCTACATTCGGCCGCTGGTCTACATCGGTTATGGCGCCATGGGCGTGCATCCGGGAAACAACCCGATCAGGATCGCGATAGCGGCCTGGCGGTGGGGTGCCTACCTGGGTGACGACGCGCTGGCCAATGGGATGCGAGCGCGGGTGTCGTCGTTCACCCGGCATCATGTGAATGTCTCGATGACGCGGGGGAAGATTGCCGGCTACTACGTGAATTCGATCCTGGCCAAGCGTGAAGCGAAAATCGACGGATATGATGAAGCGATCATGCTCGATCCCGAGGGCTATGTCTCCGAAGGGACCGGCGAAAATATCTTCATCGTCCGCCGGGGCAAAATCAAAACGACGCCTCTGACGTCGATCCTTGAGGGGATCACGCGAAACTCCGTGATGGAACTGGCGCGCGAACGCAACATTCCGGTGGTGGAAGAGCGCTTCACTCGCGACGAGATGTATGTGGCGGATGAAGTGTTTGTAACCGGCACGGCGGCAGAACTGACGCCGGTGCGGGAAATCGACAACCGGCGTATCGGAACCGGCAAGCCGGGTCCTGTGACGCTTGCGCTTCAAAAAGCCTTCTTCGCCATCGTACGCGGCGAAGACCCGGCACACCAATCATGGCTGACCCGCGTGTAGCCGTTTCGGCTCACGCGGGCGCCCGAATTGCAGTAGAATATTTTCAATCAGGAAAGAAACGGATGTGTCTAGTGGGCCGCGGCCGGCGCCTCTGCGGACGGCTTCGTCTCCGGTGCCGGTGCGGCCGGCGCCGAGGATGTTTCTTTCGGCTTGAGATCGATGACCGTCGATGAGAAGTTTCGCTGTTTCGCCAGGATGGCCAGGCTGAATGAGGTCAGCATGAACACGGCAGCGACGATGACGGTGAGTTTGCTCAGGAAGTTGGCCGGGCCCCGACTGCCGAAGACGGTCTGGCTGGATCCGCCGAAGGCCGCGCCGATCTCCGCTCCCTTCCCTGATTGCAGCAGGATGGCGCCGATCATCAGGAAGCAGACGAACACATGAAGAATGACCACGAGCGTATACAGCATGCTTAATGCCCCGTTTGTTTTTGTGCGAGCCTCGCGATAGTAGCAAAGGAATCGACCTGGAGGCAAGCCCCGCCCACAAGTGCGCCATCGATGTCGGGCGAGGCAAGGAATCCCTCGACATTTTGCGGGGTCACGCTGCCGCCGTAGAGAATGCGGGTTGAAGCGGCGACGGAGGCAGACCATCCGGCAGTCAGAGCCCGCCGGATCAGTTGATGCACCTCGGCGGCTTGTTCGGGGGTGGCCGCTTTCCCGGTGCCGATGGCCCACACCGGTTCGTAGGCGATGATCAGGTTTGTCAGGCGTGCGGGCTCGAATCCCGCAAGGCATCCGTTCAACTGCTGCTCGATGACCTCCGCCGTTGTGCCCGATTCCCGTTCGGACAACGATTCGCCCACGCACAGAATCGGTTTGAGTTCGTGTTTGAGTGCGGCGAGGAGCTTCTTGTGGATCAGGTCGTCCTGTTCGCCAAACTGTGCGCGCCTCTCTGAATGCCCAAGAATGACATAGCGGCAGCCCAGATCCTTGAGCATGGGCGCGGAAATTTCTCCCGTATAGGCTCCATGGTCTTCCCAATGCAGATTCTGTGCGCCCAGTCCGATGGCAGGAGCCGGGCCGAGCGAATCCCGGACGGCCGCCAGTGCCGTGAATGGAGGAGCGATCACAACGTCGATGGCAGAAGTCGAAAGAGGCTGCTGAACCAACTCGCGCGTGAAGCGTACCGCTTCCGACGCGGTCTTGTTCATCTTCCAATTGCCGGCGATCAGCGGTGTGCGCACGGTGTCCTTTTGTCGGGCGTTCTGCGCGAGCAGAAGGGAAGGCTAGACTGCCCGGTCCGGCAGCGCGGCGAGGCCGGGAAGTTGTTTCCCTTCCAGCAACTCCAGGGCTGCGCCACCGCCGGTCGAAATAAAGGAGATGCTGTCGGACTCGCCTGCACGGTGGATGGCCATCGCCGTTTCTCCGCCGCCGACAATCGTCAAGGCATAGGCATTGGCCACGGCATGAGCCACGGAGAGCGTGCCGCGGGCGAAGGCGTCGATTTCGAACATCCCCATCGGCCCGTTCCACAGAATCGTCTTGGCATCCTGCAGGGCCTCACTGAACAATTTCACCGAGGCAGGACCGATGTCGAGTCCGTACCAGCCCTTGGGGATTTCCTGAACCGGCACGATCTTCGTTTCAGCGCCCGGTTCCCGGCTGGCCGCCACCACGCAATCGACGGGCAGATAGAATTTCACCCCCCGTGAGAGGGCATGGTCTTCGATGCCGCGCGCGAAGTCTAGCATGTCGTTTTCGACCAGTGAGTTCCCGATTTCAAATCCCTTGGCCTTCAGAAAGGTAAAGGCCATGCCGCCACCGATGATGACCTTGTCGACGCGCTTCCCGAGATTTTCGATGACGCCGATTTTCCCGGACACCTTGGCTCCCCCGAGGATTGCCACAAACGGGCGAACGGGGTTCTCGACGGCCCCTTCCAGATACTCGATTTCTTTCTTGAGGAGCGCCCCGGCGGCCGAGGCCTTGATGAATTTCGTGATGCCGACCGTTGAGGCGTGAGCCCGATGGGCGGCGCCGAAGGCGTCGTTGATAAAGACATCGCCCAGAGAGGCCAGCGCTTTGGAAAACGCCTCGTCGTTTTTCTCTTCGCCGGGGTGAAAACGAAGATTCTCCAGCAGCAACACGTCGCCGGGGTTCATTTTGGCCACCAGCTTTTCGGCGGCGGGGCCGATGCAATCCGGAGCGAAAAGGACTTCCTTGCCCAGCAGGCGGCTCAACCGTTTGGCGACGGGAGCGAGGCTGTATCGGGGATCGAATGCACCCTTGGGACGCCCCAGGTGCGAGCAGAGGATGACTTTGGCTCCTTCGTCGACGACCCGGTTGATGGTCGGGAGGGTCGAGCGGATGCGGGTGTCATCGGTAATCTGGAGGGCCTCGTCGAGGGGGACATTGAAGTCGGCACGGATGATCACGCGTTTTCCGCGCAACTCGACGTCGTCGATGGTTTGCTTCCGCAGGTTCATGCGTGCTCCTTCACGGGGCTCCCCGGCGTGTCGTGGCGAGACGGAAGCGACATCGAACGGGAGCGATCATCGGGGCGTGGTGTTACCCCTTGGCCTTGGCCGCGAGCGACTTGATCAGATCGCGGACGCGGCACGAATAACCCCACTCGTTGTCGTACCAGGCGGTGACTTTGACTAACCGCTTATCGATCACATTGGTGAGCGGCGCATCCAGGGTGGCCGAGTGGGGGTCTCCTTTTTGATCGATTGAGACAATCGGGGCCTCCGAATAGTTCAGGATGCCCTTCAGCGGGCCTTCGGCCGCCTTCTTGAAGGCGGCATTGACGGAGGCGATATCGCAATCTTTCTCGGTTTCCACCGTCAGATCGACGAGCGAGACGTTCGGAGTCGGGACGCGAATGGCCAGACCGTCCATCTTGCCCTTTAACTGCGGGATCACCAGGTGCAACGCTTTGGCTGCGCCGGTGCTGGTCGGAATCATCGACATACCGGCGGCACGCGCCCGTCGCAAATCTTTGTGCGGAAGATCGAGCAATTGCTGGTCGTTGGTGTAGGAGTGAATCGTGGTCATCACGCCGTGCTTGATGCCGAAGTTTTCCATCAACACCTTGGCGACCGGCGCGAGACAGTTGGTCGTGCAGGAGGCGTTGGAAATGATGTGGTGTGATTTTGGATCAAAATCCTTATCGTTGACGCCGAGAACGATCGTAACGTCCGGATCTGATGAGGGAGCCGAGATGATCACCTGCTTGGCTCCGGCCGACAGGTGCCTGCCTGCACCCTCCCGATCCGTGAAGCGGCCGGTGGATTCGATGACCACATCCACATTCAAATCTTTCCAAGGGAGTTCTTTGGGGTCCTTCTTGGCAAGCACCTTGATCGGTTTCCCGTCGACGACAATGTGATCGTCTTTCGCTTCGACGCTGACATTGAGAGTGCCGTGCACGGAGTCGTACTTGAGGAGGTACGCCAGGGTCTTGGCGTCTGTAAGATCGTTGATGGCGACAATATCCAGTTCCGGGTCTCCCAGCGAGGCCCGAAACACGTTGCGTCCGATACGTCCGAATCCGTTGATGCCGATGCGAATAGCCATGTCGAGTATGTCCTTTACTAAATAACCAGGCGGGTGCAGATCACCCGCAATCATGATCGCGATAGTATCGACGCCCTAGACCCTTGTCAAGCTGTACGAAGGGGGAATATTCGTCGAAACACTAGTGTTTCGAGGCCTTTTTCTGTGTCCCGGTTCAGTAGAATTCCCCGGGGACGGCGGGCGATTGCCTTGCTTCTCGCGCGATCTCTTCGCTAGAGTCCTGCCATCCTCATTTCGCTACCGGATCCATGATGCTGTGATGAAGCAGACCCTCTCAGAAAAAGCCGCGCAGGCCCTGGAATGGCCCCGTTTGCTCGACTGCCTGGCACAAGGAGCCCAGTCCGTGCTGGGCGCGGCGCGCTGCCGGGCCTTGACTCTTCACGATGAGTTGGACGTATTGATCCGGTGTCAGCAGGAGACGACCGAGTGGCTCCGATTGGTGGACGGGAGTGATCCGGCTCCGGCTCTGTCTTTCCCGGATGTGCGCGAGTTGGTCGAGCGTGCCCACAAAGGCGGGGTGCTCGAAGCCGCTGAGTTACGCGACTGCGGGCTCGTGCTCACCCTGATGGAGGAGGCGGCCCGGTTTGTCGCGCGCCATCAGACTGCTGCGCCTGCAGTAATGTCTGTCGCAGCTCCGTTGCAGTGGACGCGGGAGTTGCAGGCGCTCAAGCGGGCGCTCGATGCCGCGATTCAACCGGACGGTGCGATGAAGGAGTCGGCGAGCCCCGAGTTGCGCCGCCTCACCCATGCGGCCCAAGAATTGAAGCAGCGCATGCGGGAGCAACTCGATCGCATCCTGCACTCCAGCCGCTATGAGGAGGTCCTCCAAGAATTCTACTTTGCGCAGCGGGAAGGCCGCTATGTGGTGCCGGTGAAGGCCGACATGCGCGGGCGCATTCCCGGCATCGTGCATGATGTGTCGGCGAGCGGCGCCACGGTGTTTCTGGAACCGCGCGAACTGGTGGAACTGAACAATTCGATCAAGGTCGCCGATCTGGAGATCGATCGGGAGGTCCGGCGCATCCTGCGTGAACTCACGCTGCTCGTGGCGGGAAACGCCGAGGCCGTGCAGTCCGGCGTCGAGGTGCTCACGGAACTGGATTGCCTTCAGGCGAAGGCATCGCTCAGCCGGCGGCTCAAGGCCAGCCCCGTCTCGCTCAACGATTGCGGCCGCGTGATGTTGAAGCAGGCGCGGCATCCGCTGCTGATGCTGGCCAAGAATCAGGTGGTGCCGAACGACATCCTGCTCGGCGAATCGATTCGCGTCCTCGTGATTTCCGGTCCCAACACCGGCGGCAAGACGGTGACGCTGAAGATCGTCGGGCTGTTTTCCCTGATGGTGCGGGCCGGGCTGCATCTGCCCTGCGCGCCGGAATCCGAGATGGCGATCTTTCCCGACCTCTATGCCGACATCGGCGACGCGCAGGATCTGAGCCGGGACCTCTCCAGCTTCTCCGCCCACATGTCGCAGATGGTCCAGCTGCTCTCCGAGTCCACGCGGTCTTCGGGGGACCGATCCCGGTCGCTGGTGTTGCTCGATGAGCCGGTGACCTCGACCGATCCTCAAGAGGGTGCGGCGCTGGCGGAAGCGCTGCTCTGTCATTTGGCAGCGCTGAATATGAAGGTGGTAGCCACAACCCACTATGGCCCGCTGAAGGAACTCGCACAGACCACCGCGGGATTTGCCAACGCCAGTGTGGAGTTCGATGTGACGCGCCTCGCGCCGACCTATCGGCTGTTTCTGGGGATTCCGGGAGGCTCGTCGGCGCTGGAGATCGCCGGCCGTCTGGGCATGGATGCGGCCATTTTGGCTGATGCACGCCAGCGGCTGCGCCATGAGGATCGAAGGCTGGAAGATCTGATGGTCGACTTGCAGCAGAAACAGCGTCAGTTGGCCGAAGACGCGACACGGGCGCGGCAAGCCAGGGAAGAAGCAGAATTGGCGGCCGGCGAGGCGAAAGCGCTGCAAGCGCGGTTAGAAGAAGCTGAGCAGGAAGCCCGCAAAGGACTCAAGAAAAAATTGGGCGAGCAGTTCCAGCGCGCGCGGGCCGAAGTACAGGCGACGGTCGATGCCTTCAAGCGCGAGCAGAAGCTCATCAAGGCCAAGGAGACGAAGCAACGGCTGAGTGAGATGGAGGCTCAGACCAGGCAGGAACTCGCGCCGGCAGATGAACCGATTCCCGTCGAGCATCTCAGCATCGGCGATTCTGTGGAGATCTCCGGGTTGGGCATGACGGGAAGTTTGCTGGAGGCGCCGCAGGGCAGGAAGCGCGTGCGCGTCAAAGTGGGCGAAGGCGAAGTGCTGGCCACGGTGGCGAATCTCATCGGCTTGGCACGCGGGGCGGCTGCGTCAACTCCCCCGGCGCCCTCATCCTCAACCAGTCCGCGCAGGTTTTCGGTCGGCGGCGGGCTGGGGCTCGACGAACAGACGGTGGTCGATGTGCGCGGGCAGGCAGCAGACGAGGCGCTCGATCAGGTCATCGCGGCGCTGGATCGGGCCACACTCGATGGTGCGCCGTTTCTGCGGATCATTCATGGCCACGGGACAGGAAAGCTCAAGGCCACGCTACGAGAGTATTTGAAGGACTCTCCTTACGTCTCCGGCATCCGCCCGGGCGACCGCGCCGAAGGCGGCGATGGGGTCACGGTTGTGACGATCCGGTGAGAAAAAACAGCAGAGAGCAGCCTAGATGGTTACCTGTGCTCATACAGCGCGTGGCTTGGGAAGAGGCTCGTGGGATACGTGGAGTGGGAGGTCAATCAGTCCCATTCACGAAGAGAGAAGGTGCGAGATCTGAAGGATTGCTGGATGGGCGCAGAGAATGGTGTCTGAGGCCATTAATTTGTGGCGAATAAGGAAAGGGCCTGGGACTTGCCCAGGCCCTCCCGAAATTGTTTGAGGGAAGTAGTTACTTGCCCTTCACGATCGTGCAAAATTCGGCGACGATACCCAGAGTGCTCTTTGCCGAATGGTCCACATGAGAGACTTCGGTAATTCCGCCAGCGGCCTTAGCAGCTGTGATACTTGCATCACCGGTTGCCACTAATCCCATGATTGTGTTTGCACAGGCTTTGCCTTCTTTGGTGGCATTAGGACTCTGCGTGGCTTCATAGCCAAACTTTGTCTCGTTATAGATGAGGCCCATCAGTGGTGAAGCAACTGGCTGACAACCCGTTATCGCAATGACCCCAAGACCGAGCAAGCCGATGACCAAGGTTTGTTTCATGCTCTCCCCCTTTCAAGGCGTTTGAGATACGCGCTTTCTTCGGAGCAGAACTCACCCTATCCGAACATTCTGAAAGCGCACTTCTTACGGCAGAGGTATACAAGGAAGACGTGGGGGAGTCAATGACTTGGCGGTTTCACCTTCCAAGTGCGAGGGGCGAATAATGACGCAGGTGTGCAGCGACCTCCAGGGGCATGGCGAAGTTGAGACAACCTCTTGGGCGCGTGTCCAGACGGTGAAAGATGGCGTTCGACTCATGCTGCGCGTGCCTCGGCAAGTTTGTGTCCTTGGACATGTACTAGCGTAGCAACTTATTTCCGACCGGCGGCGGGCTGGGGCTCGACGAACAGACGGTCGTCGATGTGCGCGGGCAGGCAGCAGACGAGGCGGTCGATCAGGTCATCGCGGCGCTGGATCGGGCCACGCTCGATGGCGCGCCGTTTCTGCGGATCATTCATGGCCACGGGACAGGAAAGCTCAAGGCCACGCTACGAGAGTATTTGAAGGACTCTCCCTACGTCGCCGGCATACGCCCGGGCGACCGCGCCGAAGGCGGCGATGGCGTGACGGTGGTGACGTTGCGCTAGAAGAGGGGAACGTGAGCGGCCAGATTTCCTTCTTGCTCGCGGAACGCGCACGAGCAGAATGTGCTCGTGCGATGCCCACAGTGAACGACAATTAGTCCACTCCGTAATGACGGTGGAGGGGGAGATGAGGATTGGGGCGGATGTGTATACCAACGCGTAATCTTGGGAACTTCTTGTTTGACGGAGGAGTGCGAGGGTAATCAGGCTACTTTTTAAGAGGTAGTAGGCGAGTTTGGAAGGATTCGCTGGATCGGCCGGCGAGAGCGCGACTGTGGTTACAAACTCATTCAATAAGGGAATGTTCCAGCCTAATTCCAAGGCATTTCCTGCAGGTGTCAAGGTCGCTGTACGCCAGCAAATGCAGCACCTTGAAGTTGCTTTGCGACGTAGGTTGCGTAGTTGTCTGTCATGCCGCTGACGAAATCAATAACCCGCCTCAGGCACTGATACGTACTCCAAGTTGCTCCGGGTGGTACATTTTTTTCTGATGGAGCATGGTCGCCAAGTAGCTGCAAAACGTGCTGTGATTTCCATGCTAAGGTTGCTTCTCCCTTGGGGCTCTTGAAGTGTTGTGCTGCGTCGACTGCTGCCTGACAGAAGGCGTCGAGCAGACATTCAAATGTCGCGTAAGATCCAAGTTCTGTCTCAACCTTCTTCTGATCCATGAAGATATCGGTTCTGGCACGGTCCTTTGCCGCAGCAATAAACGCTTTCCTTGGGTCATCGTCCCCTAGCAATTCAAAAAGGGTATGATCAAGCTCTCCACGCATGATGGAGTCATACCCCTTGATGAATGCTTCAATAGTTCCGGAGATCATTAGTTCGAAAACCGGCCCACGAAGCCGAGCTAGGTTAACTCTATGTGCGGCCTTGGGCCCGTAGGTGGAACGGATGCTAGTTCTCTCACTCTCAGCGAATGGGCTTAGGAGAATTTCCTCCACCTGGTCGAATGAGAGTATCTTCAGCTCCACTGCGTCTTCCAGATCTATGATTGCGTAACATATGTCGTCTGCTGCCTCGACAAGATGTGCGAGGGGGTGCCTACTCCATGTGTGCTTGCTTTTGGAAACTAAGCCTAGCTCAGTAGCGATTCGTTCGAGGATTGGTTCTTCAGTCAAATATGCGCCGAACTTCCTCTCGGGGCCACGACTAGTTCGTGGATACTTAAGGAAAGTGCCGAGTGTCGCATAGGTGAGCCGCAGCCCTCCTTCGAACAGACGGTTCTCAGTCTGTGTGATCATGCGAAAACCTTGTGCGTTTCCTTCAAATATCATCAGATCTCGTTTGTGATCTTTCGAGAGGCTGCCAAAAAACCTGCTGCCATTGTTTTCGAACCAATGTGCGATTGCTTCTTCACCTGCATGTCCAAATGGTGGGTTGCCTATGTCATGGGCCAGGCACGCGGCCTCAACGATGCTGCCAAGGTCGTGTGGGCTAATACCTTTGGGTAGTTTATCCTCGATGCGAAATCCTAAGGCTTTACCTAAGTTTTTCCCAACGCGAGCTACCTCTAAGCTATGGGTCATGCGTGTGTGCACATGATCGTTTGCTGCGAGCGGATGGACCTGCGTTTTTCGATTTAGGCGACGAAACGCGCTTGAAAAGATAATTCTATCAACGTCTGCCTCAAATGGTGTGCGTATTTCCGGAGTGGTGGGAGTGGACTTTTCCTCCCCAAGCCTAGTCGGCGATAGAAGTTTTTCCCATTTCATGCTTGTACTCCTGTAGCCATAAGAGTCTCTGTGCCCAATTATTGAGTCCCTACGGTAGGGCGTTGTCCCTGGTCGAGTTGCAGTTTCAGTAACTATCCTCACTTCGGGAATCGCTGTCAAGAATCTCCCTAATCATATTGAAGCTTAGCTAGCTTGGCTACCTGTCACTCTTGTTCTTGGAAACTACAAGACGTGGAACGGAGGCAGGCGTGACTATCGACTTATTATCCTCGTCGAGCCATCGCCGTCATTTCGACCGGTGGCGGGTTGGGGCTGGATGAACAGACAGTGGTCGATGTGCATGTGGGCAGGCCGCCGACGAGGCGCTCGATCAGGTCGTCGCGTCCCTGGATCGAGCCACACTCGATGGCGCGCCCTTCTTATGGATCATCCATGGCCATGGGACGGGTCGTCTGAAATCCGCGTTGCGTGAGTATCTGAGAGGCTCGCCATACGTGGCCGAGTTTCGTCCCGGAGATCGGGCGGAGGGCGGGGACGGGGGTGACGATCGCACAGCTTCGGGAGGGAGAAGCCTAGCGACTATCAGAGCTGGGAGGGGCAGTCGTCAATTCATGGAAGGCCTGCGTTACAGAACCGATCGGGGAGATTTGCATGACGGGAAGGGTCGTGCGATCGCGTTCAGCGATGGTCTGGTCTTTGGCCACTAGGACACGGTTTAGACGGGCGCGGCCGGCTGCGGGAATTTGCAACGGCACGGATCCAACGGGACCGATCCGACCTTCTGGTGTAATGATCCCGGTCATGAGAAGCCCAGGTGTAATTGTGCGTCCTGTTGCCATGGCTGCCACACTGAGTCCCACCATTCCAGAGAGACTCTCGCCATAGATGGTAATTCCCCCATAAGAAACGGAGAGGGCGACCGTCCAGGAGTCGGCGGAAAGGCGTAATGATTGGGCGGCGCGTCGGATCGCGGTTTCGATGGATTGCTTGGCGGTGTGAGAAAAGCGGCCCGGCGCCTCTTTGAAGCGGAGGACGAGTCCCGACGAGTCTGATCGCGTATCGAATGTTACACGCACATAGGTCACGGTTCCTGAGGTGTTGGACTCCAACACTTTGCTCAAGACGGGAATGAATTCCTCGCGCGGGGCGGCGGCAGCGGGGGCCGTGGAGACGGCGCCGAGGAACGTCATGAGAAGGAGCAACCGGAGCGTCGTCGCGTGCATCGAGGGGAAGTGAGAGCCAGTCAGAGATCGAAGGTGAGCCACGGGACTCCTTCGGGTTGTGGTATGACGTCTGAGGTGCGCCTATTGATATCGTGATACCGGTCATCGGCGCAGTGGCTTGAGTTCAAGAGTGGTGGATCTCGGTATCGAGCAGGAGTCGTCAGTATTCGGCAACAACGGAGTAACCGGTTGAGCCCTGAATGATGGACGTCAGGCGTGCGTTGGTGGGGAAGAAGGATGATCTGGAGTGAGCGGGGTACTACGAAGGACGAGTGCTAGGAAAGATGATACTTGGCCATGCGGTAGCGGAGGGTGTTGCGCGTAATTTTGAGGAGCCGGCTGGCTTCGGAGATGTTTCCTCCCGATTTTCGCAAGGCTTCTTCCAGCATCTTCTTTTCCATGTCTTGAACGGACAGGCCAAACGCGAGGAGCGAGGGCTTAAGTTCACCGTTGGCCTGTTCCGGTGCTTTCCCGGTTTTTACGGAAGCAGGGAGGTGATGGGCTTCGATCCTGTCCGCTTTGCAGGTGATGGTGAGCCATTCGACCACATTGTGGAGTTCCCGCACGTTGCCGGGCCAGGAATGGCGCTGGAGAATTGCCAGGGCGTCGGGGGCGAGGCCGGTGATGCGGCAGCCCCGCTCGACGCGGGCCTGCCCCAGAAAACGTTGAAGGATCGGTTCGATGTCTTCGGGCCGTTCGCGGAGCGGGGGAAGCCGGAGCTGATACACGTTGAGCCGGTAGTAGAGGTCGAGCCGGAAGCGGCCGGTCTTGATGTGCGCCGGGAGATCTTCATTCGTCGCGGCGATGATGCGGATGTTGACCTTATGGCTGTGGGTATCGCCCAGCGGGTCAACGGTATGGTCTTCGAGCACCCGTAACAGCTTGGCCTGCGCGGCAGGGCTCATCTCGCCGATTTCGTCCAGAAAGAGTGTCCCGCCTTCCGCGAGTTGGAATCTTCCGGGTTTCGTGTGTTTGGCGTCGGTGAACGCGCCCTGGTGGTAACCGAACAGTTCCGATTCGAGGAGATGCTCGGGAATGCCGGCGCAATTCAGCGCGACCAGAGGGCCGTGGGCTCTCGGGCTGGCGTAGTGGATGGCTTGGGCGAATAACTCCTTTCCCGTCCCGCTTTCGCCGGTGATCAGCACGGCGGCGTCGGTGAGAGCCACCTCGCGCGCCAGCTGCTTCATCAGTTTCATCTGCGGAGAGACGCTGACGATCAGATCGAATCGGTCAACCGGTTTTAGCGTTGTTTGAGCCGGTTCCCCTGTTACGAGAATCCGGCGAATGGCGGCCTCGAGCTCTTCGGGATCCAGCGGTTTGGTTAGGTAGTCGGCTGCGCCGGCGCGCATGGTTTCGACGGCGTCGTGGATTGAGGCCTGGGGGCCGATGACGATGACGGGTAGGCTCGGTTGGTGCAGCCGGGCCTCCTGGATGAGGGGGATCACCGTGTGCGGGGTGCCTTCGCACAGGACGCAGGCCGGATCCGATTGCTGGATCTGCCGGATTCCCAATAACGGGGTGTCTGCTGTGAGAATGACGGCATGCCGTGGGACAACCCGTTCAAGGGTACGCCGCGTTTGAATATCGCTCGAAACCAGGAGGAAGGTCGTGGGGTTCATTCGGAGGACTCCTTATTAGGGCTCCTTTCGAACCACTGATAGACTCGTTATAGGTTACTCCTCTTGCTGGACCTAATAAAGGGGGCGGTGTTCTTAGGGAAAGCTGTCTGCGGGCTTGGCGTTCGGCTATTGGTTGTTCTTGGCGATAGAGAGATTTTGCTGGAGCCCTGCCAGCTTGGCTCGTTTGATCGGACTTTCTTGAAAGGTGCGGCGAAACGCCGCGTCGTCCAGTTGGGCAAGCGCATCCAGATCCGGCGCCAAAGTCGCCGGGGAGGGCTGAAATGCTGGTTCATGAGTGGGCTCTGCGCGCAAGTTGAACGGACAGACATCCAGGCAATCATCGCAGCCGAAAATGTGGTTGCCCATCCGGCGCCGGAGCTCGTCCGGCACAGCAGCAGCCCCGCGTAGTTCGATGGTGAGGTATGAGATGCAGCGGTTCGCGTCCACGATGTAGGGCTCGGCGATCGCTTGGGTGGGGCAGGCTTGAAGGCAGAGCGTGCAACTGCCGCAGAGATCGGTTGCCGGTTCGTCCGCGTCCAGGTCCAACGTCGTGAGAATTTCCCCCAGCAAGAGCCAGGAGCCATGCTCGGCCGAGACGAGGTTGGAATGTTTGCCGATCCAGCCGAGCCCGGCTTGTTGGGCCCAGGCTTTTTCCATGATGGGGCCGGTATCGACGTAGGATTTCGTCGCGGCATTGGGCGCGAGGGCCGTAATCCTGGTTTCTAACGCCTTCAGTCTGCTTTCGAGCACCTCATGGTAGTCCTTCCCCCAGGCATAGCGGGCGATGCGGCCGTGGCCAGGCCGTTCGTCCGCGCGATGACCGGTGAAATAGTTCATGCCGACGACGATGATCGATCGGCACCCGGGGAGCACGAGGCGGGGATCGGCCCGCTTCTCCGGCGTCCGTTCCATCCAGGCCATTGTGGCGTGGAAGCCGCGCTGCAGCCATCCGGTGAGGCGCGCGGCGAGCATGGATGGCAGAGCGGGAGCGGTGTCGACGCGGGCAATGCCCACGGCATCGAATCCGATCGCCTGTGCTTCTTGTTTGATTGCCCTGGCGAGGGCCATAAGAGTTACTGCTGAGGAGGAGAGCAGTCGTAGCGGACGCTGAACTGGGCCGAGCAATGGCCGGATTGGCAGCGGCCGCAGGTGCCGGTGATTTTGGTCTTCCAGTCGGTTGTCTTCTCATCGAAACGGCACAAGAGCCGGCCGCCTTTTGAGATGGTCGTCCAGGGTTTCGTGGAGCCTGGCGCTTCCGCCACACGGCATCCCGGAGGAAACGGGACGGTGCAACTGTGCGAGGGCTCGCCCTTGCCCATGCCGAAGCTGCAGGACTGTTCCGTGGTCGCGCGCGAGTCATCCATGGGCTGGGCGTGAGCCTTGTCTGAAAGGCTCCACAGGCCGATGGCCATGAGGACAAGGATGGTCCAGCGATTCATAGCGCGCATCCTAGCACAGTGACGTTTGGCTGCGTCAATGCAGCAAGCCCGCGCTTTTGTTCGCCTGGGTGGTACAGGCTGGGTATAATCGCGCCATGTTCTGGCGGGTGTTGTTTCTCCTGGTCGGTCTCATGTCCGGTGATGTCGGGCGGAGCCTTGCCGCCGAGCCCGTCGCGCTGGAGGTGTATACGGAGCCCGGCGGCGGGGTGAAGGCGACGGCCACGATTCTCTTTCCGGTGGCGCCGGCCATCATTCAGCGGCTGCTGACCGATTATGCCCATTGGCCGGAACTGTTCGATACGCGCATGCGCATGGCGGAGATTCGGGAACAGGACGGCAAGGTGCTGACCGATATCCGGATCGAGCATGCGCTGCTTCCTGGAGAGCGGCGGCTGCTCAGCGAGTCGCGGACATTGCCGACCGGCGGGCTGCTGACGGAATTGACGGGCGGCGATTTCAAACAGTATCACCGCTTCTGGAAACTCATCCCGGTCGACGGAGGGACCCATACGAAGGCCGAGTTCGAATTGCTGGTCGAGATTGAGACGGTCGTACCGGACTGGATGGTCGCCGTGGCGATGCGGCGAGAGTTGGACAGCCACTTTGCGATCGTTCGGGAGAAAGGGCTCGCCCTCGCTAGGCAGGGAAAGTGATGTCGGACAGCTCGGCCTTGTCGAGCCCCTGTTGCACGAGGCGGGGGATATCCAGCGCTCGCTCCACGTTCAGGAGTTCCTCAAGGCGTGTCCTTGTGCTGGGGTGCGGCGGGGTGAAGAGTTTGCAACAATCCTGGTCCGGTTCGATGGATGTCTCGTAGGTGCCGATGCGTTTGGCCTCGTCCGTAATCTCCAGTTTGTCCATTCCGATGAGCGGCCGGAGGATCGGCAGTCCCGCCGCCTCTTCGACCACCGACAAGTTCTCCGGCGTCTGAGAGGCCACCTGCCCCAGGCTGTCTCCCGTCACCAGGCCCCAGCACTGTTCTTTTCTTGCCAAGGCTTCCGCGATCCGCAGCATCATCCGGCGATACAGGACGACCCGGAAGGGAGCGGGTGTGCGGAGCACGATTTCACGCTGGATCTCTCCAAAAGGGATCACATAGAGCCGGGTGTCGTACAGATAGGCGCTCAGGGTCTGGACCAGCTCACGGACTTTGTCTTCGGAGGCCCGGCTCACCAGCGGCCGGCCTGAGAAATGGACGAAGACGGCCCGGCATCCGCGCTTGATCATGCGATAGGCGGCGACCGGCGAATCGATTCCGCCGGAGATGAGGCAGGCGATCGTCCCGCTCACGCCGACCGGCATCCCTCCCGGACCCTGGATTTTGTCTGCTGAGAAGTAGACGTCTTTCGAGAGTAGCTCGATATAGATCGTGAGGTCCGGGTCTTTGAGACTGACCGGTTTGCCCGTGCGCTCGTGGACGGCGGCGCCGACCATGCGCTCCACATCCATCGAAGTCAGCGGCAGACGTTTGTCGGCACGCTTCGCCGTCACGCGGAACGTCGAGAAGGATTTCAATCGAAGCTCTTCGATGATGGCGGCGTTGAGTTCCTCAAGGTTCGGCTCGGCCAGGTTGAGGGGGACCGCGCGGGCCAGGGAGAAGTTCGCGATACCGCAGACGCGCGCGAGCCGCTCGCTGACGACGGCGCCGTCGGCTTCCGGCGGCAGGATCACGCGAATGCGGCTGCGGAGGTTCTCCACCCGGGTGATCCCCAGGCCTTGCAGCGCGAACTGAATGTTGCGGACCAGCCGTTGCTCAAAGTAGTCGCGGTTACGACCTTTGAGGGCGAGCTCGTGGTAGTGGACGATGGCGCAACGCATGGTGCTAGTGAATGGCGATCGGTGATGAGTGAAGTGTTGTGAATGTGCTGTTCGATGCTGGTTTGTTGTCGCCCGTCACTGATCACGCATCACGTTTCGGACGATTCCAGGAAGCGTTCCGCGTCGATGGCGGCCATGCAGCCGGACCCGGCGGCGGTGACAGCCTGGCGATATGTGGAATCCTGCACGTCGCCTGCGGCAAAGACACCGGGGATACTCGTGGCGGTTCCGTTGCGGGTCCGGATGTAGCCTTTCTCGTCCATCTCGATCTGGCCCGCAAAGAGCGAGGTGTTCGGCCGATGGCCGATGGCGACGAAGACGCCGTCGCAGGGTGCTTCCGTCATCCTGCCGGTCACCACATTCTTGAGCCGCACCCCGGTCAAGACCTCTCCACCCAGGATGTCTTCGACGACCGAGTTCCAGACAAAGGCGATCTTCTCGCTCTTCATCGCCCGCTCCTGCATGATTTTCGAGGCACGGAGTTTGTCCCGCCGATGGACGAGCGAGACTTTCGTGGCGAACTTTGTGAGAAAGATGGCCTCTTCGAGCGCGCTGTCGCCGCCGCCGACGACAATCAGTTCTTTCCCTTTGAAGAAAAAGCCATCGCAGGTCGCGCAGGTGGACACACCATGGCCGGTCAGGCGGGCCTCATTCTTGAGGCCGATCTGGATGGCCGAGGCGCCGGTGGCAATGATGACAGTCCTGGCCTCGATCACCTGCTCGCCATCGACGGTCAGTGTGAAGGGCCGCTGTGTCAGCGTTACCGCGGTGACGTCGCCGGTGAGAAATTCAGTGCCGAAGCGCTCCGCCTGCGCCCGCATATCTTTCATCAACTCCGGCCCCATGATGCCCTTGGCAAAGCCGGGGTAGTTTTCCACCTCCGTGGTGGTGGTCAGTTGTCCGCCGGATTGCCAGCCTTCGATCAGGAGCGGGGACAGATTGGCCCGGGCCGCATAGATGGCGGCGGTCAAACCAGCCGGTCCCGAGCCGATGATGACGACGTGTCGCATGGGGGTGCAATCTAGCATAGAGCGAAAACGGAATGCAGGGGGGGAGGCTTGCTTAATCAGGTGATCGAAGCGCGAGGAGGATGGAACGGACCTGCTGCCTTCGTGCGGTGGGCGTGAGGGGGCCCTTGATGACAAAATCTGCCCGGGCAATTTTTTCGGCCAGCGGCATCTGGCTGTTGATGCGCCGCAAGGCTGCGGCCCGGGAAAGGCCATTGCGCTTTTTGAGCCGGGCGATTTGGGTTTCTCGATCCGCGGTGACGACGACAATCTTGTCTACCCGCGTATCGACTCCGGCTTCGAAGAGGAGGGGAACGTCGTAAACCACCACGGCCTTCGGATTTTTTCTGGCGGCTTGTCTGGTCAGCCTGGCTTGTTCGCGGGCGACACGGGGGTGGATGATGCGCTCCAGCCGGCGCAGCCTGGTCCTGTTGCCGAACACGATGGCCCCCAGCGCCTGGCGATTGAGGGTGCGATCGGGGTTGAGGACGGCCTTGCCGAATGTCTTGAGGATCTCTCGCCAGGCTGGTTTGTCCGGCTTCACGACGTCGTGGGCCAGCTGGTCGGCATCGATGACGACCGCGCCGCATTGCTTGAACATTCTGGCGACCGTACTTTTCCCCGTGGCGATTCCGCCGGTGAGTCCTACGAGAATCATGGCGCTGAGCTTAGCACGCAGGGTGGTGCCCCACAAGAAACCCGGTTGACAGGCCGGCTCGCCCGCCTGTAATACCATGCGCATGCGTTATCTGATTATGCTCATCGGATTTGTGGTGTGGCTGGGCGGGACGGCCTTGGCCGGCGAGCCCGTTGCAGCCGGTCCCCGCACTATCACCGTGGCGCTGGACGGCAGCGGCGACTTCACCTCGATTCAGGAGGCGGTGGATTCGGCCAAGAAAGGCGACACGGTGTTTCTCAAGCCGGGAGCCTATCCGCAGGATCTCACGATTCACAGCAAAGAGAACATCAAGCTGATCGGGGCGGGGACTGATAAGGTGACGCTGCTCGGGCATGGGCAGATGGTCGGCGTGTTGCATGTCGGCAAGTGGCCCTATGGCGCGACGAATATTGAAATCAAGGGTATGACGATCAACGAGCACGGGGGCCACGCCTTGGGCATTTTCAACGGCAACGGCATCACGTTGCGGGATCTTCATGTGAAGGGGATGCTCTTCGGCCAGCAGGTCCAGGATGTGCGGATTGAAGATTGCGTGATCGGCGGCAGCGAGACGACCGGGGTCCAGTTTGCCGACTCGCAGGCTGTGCTGGTGGGCAATTATATCCATGACAACGATCATGGCGTGAATGTCGCCGGAAAGTCCGAAGTGCGGCTGGAGCGGAACGTCATCACGCGAAGCCTCTTTGAGGCGGTGGTGGTGAATGACAGGGCCAAGGCCATACTGATCAGGAACACGCTCGTGAAGAACGGAGGCGGGGCGGCGTTCCTGGGCAATTCCCAAAGTGAAGCCTTCGGGAATGTGGTGGGCCTCAATAAGGTGGGTTTCCTCGTCGCGCAATCCAGCCAGGCCAAGACGTCATTCAACGCGCTCTATAATAGCGACGGCAATTATATGCGTGCCGGTTCGCCCAATACGCCGGCACCTGAGTTGAAACAGGATTCCGATCTTATCGGCGATCCCCGCTTTGTGGACGCGGAGCACGACGATTTCCGGCTTCGCGCGGACAGTGCCTTGTTGAACGTCGGACAATTTCCCTTTCTCGGGGCGCTTCCTCCCGTCCAACCGTCCGCTGCAAACCGTCAGCCCAAGTAGTTGTTAACGCACAGGATTGCGCCGCCGCTCCGGAAAAATGCCGGTCTGTGGTAGGCTTTCTCCATAGCGCTGTTCGTTCCGGCGAATGCGTACTCAAGAAAACCGGGAGAGAGGCCGAGAAGAGGCTAACAGGAGATTCACCGTGGCTAGTTTTCGAGAAGATTGCGATACCCGTTCCGGCGACGGCATCCCGTCGTTGGAAGATATGGAGTCGGGGAAGCTCGTCGGCGCGGTCCTCCCGATGTCCGATAAGGCGCAGGTCCAGATGCGCGAAAGCATCGAAGTGATCGAGTACCTCCTCAACCGGGAACGCGTCGTCTGGATGTAGTCTTCCCCTTCCGTTGTTCGCTGATCATCGATCATCAATTCCCGGCCTTTCCCCGACCGTGCCGCTTCCCGCTCGTGCCGGAAGCCGTCCCGTCTGTCTCCATCTGAAATTCACGAGGCCCTTGTGCAAGCGGCCGACTCGTCCGATCAAGAGAGGCGGGGCTCCCCCCGGATCTCTGTGGATGCTGCAAGGGGGGAGGACCTTGAATTGGACGCCGGAGGGGAGCATCGTAGGCCGTCCGATGGCTAGAGCCGGGTGAGGTGGCTGCCCTCATCCAGGCATCGCGGCTCAGACTGAGCCCTCTTCGAGGCAATCTATGGCAAACTTGAATCGCACTGTTCCCCCTTCTATCCTTCCCGAGTGTCAGCGCCTTCAAGAGGATGCCCGTCGCGAGACACATTGGAAGCGGTGGGGGCCCTACCTGAGTGAACGCGCCTGGGGGACCGTGCGCGAGGACTACAGCCCTCACGGGAACGCATGGGAGTCCTTTCCGCACGATCACGCCCGATCGCGGGCTTATCGGTGGAATGAAGACGGGCTGGCGGGCATTTCCGATCGGCACCAGTTTATTTGCTTCGCCCTCGCGCTTTGGAATGGCCGCGATCCGTTCCTCAAAGAGCGCATCTTCGGTCTGACCGGGAACCAAGGCAACCATGGCGAAGACGTCAAAGACTACTATTTCTATCTCGACTCGACCCCCACGCATTCCTACATGAAATATCTCTACAAGTATCCGCACGCGGAATTTCCCTACGCCCGTTTAGTTGAAGAAAACCTCCGCCGGGGGCGCACCGGGCTGGAGTATGAACTCATCGATACCGGCCTCTTCGATGAGGATCGCTATTGCGACGTGTTTGTGGAATACGCCAAGGCCTCGCCGGAGGATCTTCTGATTCGTATCCAGGCTGTCAATCGTGGGCCTGAACCCACGGAACTGACGGTCCTGCCGACGCTGTGGTTCCGCAATACCTGGTCCTGGGGGCTGGATGTTCGCCGCCCGCGGATGAAGGCGGGCACGGCGGTGCAGGGGATGAGCGCGATTGAGTTGATGCACGATTATTATGGCCGGCGGCGTCTTCTCTGTGCGGGTGGGCCGCCGCTGCTGTTTACTGAGAACGAGACCAACACCTGGCGGCTCTATGGCGACCCCGACGGGGCCCGGCACGTCAAAGACAGCTTCCACGACTATGTGGTGCAGGGAGACACGACGGCGGTCAACCCGGATCGGATCGGGAGCAAGGCGGCGGCCCGGTACGTCTTGTCGTTAGCTCCTGGCGAGACCAAGACGATCTGCCTCCAGTTCCTGAATGGGGACGGCGACAGAGCCTTCTCGCAAGAGGAATTTGCCGCTATCTTTACGCAACGTCTCGCAGAGGCCGACGAGTTTTACGAGAGCCTGGCTCCCCCCGATGTATCGAAGGATGCCCGTCTTGTCCAGCGGCAGGCCTTTGCCGGGCTGCTCTGGAGCAAACAGTTTTATAACTACGAGGTGTCGCGTTGGCTCAAAGGCGATCCCGCAGGGCCGGAGCCGCCGCGCGAGCGGCTGCGAGGGCGCAATGCGGACTGGACGCACCTCTATAACGCCGACGTGATTTCCATGCCGGATAAGTGGGAGTACCCGTGGTACGCCGCATGGGACCTTGCCTTCCACTGCATCCCGCTCGCCATCGTCGATCCGACCTTCGCCAAGGAGCAGCTCATTCTCATGCTGCGCGAATGGTATATGCATCCCAACGGCCAGATTCCGGCCTATGAGTGGGCGTTGGGAGATGTGAATCCGCCGGTGCATGCCTGGGCCGCGTGGCGCGTATACAAGATCGAAAAGAAGCGGAAGGGGGGCGGCGACCGGGTATTTCTGGAGCGGGTGTTCCACAAACTGCTGCTGAATTTCACCTGGTGGGTGAACCGGAAAGACGCCGAAGGCAAGAACATCTTTCAGGGCGGGTTTCTGGGGCTCGACAATATCGGGGTCTTTGATCGGAGTTCCCCGTTGCCGACCGGCGGCCATATCGAGCAATCCGACGCCACCAGCTGGATGGGGATGTATTGCCTCAATATGCTGTCGATCGCGCTGGAACTGGCGCGGGAGAATCGGGCCTACGAGGATGTGGCCAGCAAATTCTTCGAGCATTTCGTCTACATCTGCCGGGCGATGAACAATATCGGCGGCGAAAAGATCGAGCTCTGGGATCGAGAGGACGGGTTCTTTTACGATGTGCTGCATCTGCCGGACGGGAAGAATCTCCACCTGAAGGTGCGCTCCATGGTCGGATTAATCCCGCTCTTTGCGGTGGAGACGCTGGACTCCGATCTCATCGACAGTCTGCCGCGCTTCAAGCATCGCATGCAGTGGTTCATCGAAAACCGGCCGGATTTCAGCGCCCATGTTGAAACGCATTCCCACGACGGCGGCGTGCGGCGCTTTCTCTCCCTGGTGAACCGGCATCGGCTGAAATCGGTGCTGCGCTATATGCTGGACGAAGAAGAGTTTCTGTCGCCGTATGGCATTCGGGCTCTGTCGCGCTATCACAAAGATCATCCCTATGTTCTGTCTGCCATGGGAAACGACTACCGCGTCGACTATGAGCCGGCCGAGTCGGGGACCGATCTGTTCGGGGGGAATTCGAACTGGCGCGGGCCGGTGTGGTTTCCGGTGAACTTTCTGCTGATCGAGTCACTGCAGAAGTTCCATTACTTCCTGGGCGATGCGTATCAGGTTGAGTATCCGACCTGGTCCGGTCGAATGGCCACGTTGAATGAGGTGGCCAGCGAATTGTCGAGACGGCTGACCCATCTCTTCCTGCCCGACAAGAAAGGCCGGCGGCCGGTGTTCGGC
Source organism: Nitrospira sp. NS4 (assembly GCF_049546785.1). Classification (NCBI taxonomy): domain Bacteria; kingdom Pseudomonadati; phylum Nitrospirota; class Nitrospiria; order Nitrospirales; family Nitrospiraceae; genus Nitrospira; species Nitrospira sp. NS4. The sequence goes on from NZ_JBMWAN010000003.1 coordinate 634,212, forward strand.
AGCGTGGAACGATTCTCCCGCGACCCCCATTGGCGGGATGCCGTGCCGTTCTATGAATATTTCCATGGGGACAACGGTGCCGGCATCGGCGCCAGCCACCAAACGGGTTGGACGGGACTGGTCGCGAAGCTGATCCAGCAGTCGGGGGAGTAGAAGCGTGATCGGGAATCAGCCTTCATCGCAGGTGCGGCACTTGACAGTCTTCCGGCGCCTTCGTACTCTCCGATCAGATCATCCTTGGGCCATGAGTTTTCAACTGATAAAGGAGATAAATATGAACCGAGCGTGGCTGTGCGCTGTATTGGTCGTCGGCACCATGACCTGCGGGGCGGGGATATCTGCGGCTCAGGAGTTGCCGAAAGAGTCGGTCTTGCCGCTGAGTCTTGCTCAGCGGGCAGTTCAGGCCGCGGTGGATGCCTGCAAGAAGGATGGCTATCGCGTGAGTGTCTCCGTGGTGGATCGGGCGGGACTGCTGCGCGCGATGGGACGGGCCGATGGCGCGGGCCCGCACACGGTCGATAGCAGCCGCAAGAAGGCCTATACGGCGTCGAGTCTGCGCCGTGCCACGAGCGAACTGGCTGACATGATCAGCAAGATGCCGCCGCTGCAGGCCCTGCGCGACATGAACGAGCAGATTCTCATGGTCGGAGGCGGGTTGCCGATCGAGATCGGCGGGGATGTCGTCGGCGGCATCGGTGTGGGCGGAGCTCCCGGCGCCCATCTCGACGATGCTTGCGCGGAAGCGGGACTTGACGCCATCGGCGCGGTGCCCAAGATTCCGGCGGCCAAGTGAGGCGAAGACTGTGGTGGTGTCTGGCCGGCGCGATGAGCGTCGGCCTGTTCGGGTGTAACAGCGGCGCTCCCGAGCCGGCCTCCGTGGAGATTCCCGGGACCGGTCTCCGGCTGACCATCGTGCGGGTCGCCACTGATCCGTTTCTGCCCCGGCACAATCTGACGCTGGCGGTCGAGCGCACGCCCGGCTGCACAGCCGACGTGGACCTCTTTCCGGATACCGGCCATACAAGTCGCCGTAATCTCTATCTGACCAGAAAAGGCCTCGTATACGTCGTCGGCCAATTCGATGCGCGTGTGATCGACGGACAGGCCTGTACGATCACCCTCTCGGAGTTCCGCAATCTCGATCGGGAAGTCATTTTCGTCGGGAGTTTCGACGAAGATGCGGAAGAGCGCTGGGGCTACTTCCCGGCATCGGAGCGACCGGAACGGCCGTTCGAAAAACGATAGAAGTATGTCGCTGTGAATGTGAGAGTGGTAATCCTAGCGCGTAATGCATAGTGCGGACACATGAACCAACCGATCATCGGCTATCACCAGGATGAACGTGGCGACTGGGTCGCGGATTTGGCCTGCGGCCATGGGCAGCATGTGCGCCACCAGCCGCCGTTCTTCAGCCGGCCCTGGGTGCTGACACCTGAGGGCAGGGCCCGGCATCTCGGGCAGGCGCTCGCGTGCAAGAAATGCGACGAGGGAGAGCCGACTACTGGATGATGGTCAGCCCGGACTGCGGGATGATCGTCATGCCGAGGCCTGCGGAGTGCCAGGGAGCGAGAAGCGGCCCGCGATAGTGATAACCTCCCGTGACCGGATCGTCGGCCAGTAGCAGCGGCGTATCGAGGTCCAGCACGTCGAAGCCCTTCATGCCCAGCACCAGACTGAAGGAACAGCCCATCGCGGTTCTCGTTTCGACCATCCCGCCGACCATGAGCTTGAGCCCTGAGGCCAGGGTGAAGGCCGCGATCTCGGCTGCTTCCACGACGCCGGTTTTCATGATCTTGATGTTGATGTAGTCGGCCGCGCCCTGCTCGATCACCCGCCGCGCATCCGCAAGCGAGCGCACCGCTTCGTCTGCCGCGACGGGAATCCCTGTTTCCCGCCGAATGGCCGCCATGCTCTCCAGGTCCTCCCGCACGACCGGTTGTTCGAGCAGGACCATCGTGCCGCCGAATTGCCGGACGCCTCCGGCAAACGTGAGGCAGTCCTCCCGCGAGAAGCCCTGGTTCCCGTCGCCGATGAAGGAGATGCCGGGCAATGCCCGATGCACGGCCTCCAACCGGCGAATGTCTTCCTGAACATCCTTGCCGACTTTCATCTTGAACAGGCGAAAACCCTTCTTGTACCAGCCTTGGGCCAGCGCCAATGTTTTCTCAAGGGTCGTGATCGGAATGGTGATGTCGGTTTCTCGCGGGCGCACATCGGCGCCGCCCCACAATTTCCACATGGGAATCTGTGTTGCCCGGCAATGGGCGTCGATGATGGCCGTTTCCAATCCGCATCTGGCGGCTGGATGGCTTCTGGCAGTCTCCGCCATTTGCCTAGCGAGTGCTGGATAGTCCCGCGCCGGTTGTCCGATCAGCGCCGGAGCTAATCGACCAAGAGTGGCCAGACAGGACTCCCGGTTCTCTCCGCCGACTTCAGGAAAGGGCGCGGCTTCGCCGTAACCCTGTGTGCCGTCGTCGAGCGTGAGCCGGACGAAGATATTTTCCGCCACCACGCGCGCGCCGGTGGCGACGACAAACGGGTCCGTGATGGGGATATCGACGGGCCAGAATTCAATTCTGCGGATTGTCCGGTTGGGGATTTGCATGTGTCTCCGACAAGGAGGCAGTTAGCCTACCCCGTCTGTGTGTAGATTGGAATAGAAACATTGAGGCGGTGAACCAGCGGCAGCGGGGAATGAACTGGCGGTCGAAAGGAAAGGCGGTTCGTGTCGAATGGGAGACCCGGCCGTTCCCGCGAACAGGGGATTTACTTGAGCCGTGGCGAGATTTCCGTATAGTAAGCCTTTGTCTGGAGGATTGTCTTTCGTGAACGTGCACCATACCGCGACGGCGATTGCCGCGCTCGAAGACTGTATCGATCGCTACATTACCGAGTGCCATGGTCGAGTGGATGGCTTTGTCGCGCGGCACTTTTCGTTCCGGGAAACCATCGCCTTGCAGAAGCGGTCATTCGTCACCGACCTGTTCTGTCATCCCGTCAATACGCTCTGGGCGATTCCCTATCTGCTGTTGAAGAAAGTTGTCGAGGTGCCCGAGAAGCTGGGCTGGCGTGCGGGAGCCGATCTGGTCGGTCTCCTGCCCTCGGGGCTGAAGACGAGCTATCAAAGAGAGATCGAGCGATTGATTGCGACCGAGTTGTTGGAGTGGCCGTGGCGGTCAGGCGCCGGGGCGGCGTCCTCTCAAGGGCTGGCTGACATGATCAAGCGGGATCGATCCGTCGCCCCGCTGTTCGCGCTGACTGCGGAGGTGGAAGCGGCGTTGAAGGACCTGCCCGATATGACGCGCGTGATTGAATCGCATTCGTCCAGCCGCGCGCTGGTGTGCGACATGACGGCGACGCTCCTGACACTGGTCATGGGATGGCTGTTGTTCGGCGATCATTCCCTGAGCATTGCCGGGATCGGTGATCAGCTTGCCAGAAAGGCGGCTCGCGACCGGGCCGCGTCGCATTTCCTGTTGGGCGCGGGCCTGGGATCCGCGTTTTATTCGCTGTTCCCGCCTAAGCCGTCCTTCTGGCAGGTGGTGTGGGCCACCATGTCCGTGGGCCTATTCGTCACGAGCATGAGCCTGCTGGTCGGGATGCTCAGCGATCCCTCTCTCAAACGGGCCGGGTTACAGCAGGCGCAGTTGCATCGGCTGATCGACGCGATGGAAGATCAGTTGCATCTGCATCTGCGCAAGCGGATCAAGCCTGCCGTAAAGAACCTTGTGGTTTGAGAGGGAAGGTTTCCTTTCCCTCTCCGATGCTACGGGCGCTTCGTTTTTCCCCGGGGTTGCCCATTGTCTTCACGCCACGTAATTGTTGACCGGCTTGCACGAGCAACCGGGCTAGTAGAACGTGTACACCAGCAGGGCATTGCCCTGGATGCGAGAATAGACGCTCGCGATTTGCGTGTAGTCGCCCATGACCTTCAAGAGCCAGGGCTTCGAGAGGTGCGTCGTATAGGCGACGTGGGCGTCTCCGCCGACGCGGAAGACGGACGCCTGCGTGGCTTCATCGATGTATTGCAGGGCGGGGCCGGCGGCAAACGTGATGTCCTGCTTCTCGTCGAAGGTGTAAGTAGCGGCGAGCCGGGGAATCTGGTTCAGAAAGACCTGCGGGCTGAAATAGCCGCCGGCTCGCGGTTCGACCGGGCTGGGTGTGAAGCCGCTCTGATTCTCTTCATAGTGGGTGAGATAGAAGAGATATTCGCCCGAGACATTCCAGTTGTCTGTCTCCCAGAGCGGCGTCGTGGTCTTCACCGTGAGACCGACTTGATTATTGGTGCTCAGGGATTCGGCGGTCACCCAGCCGACGAAGGGCGTGACCTCGATGCGTGTGGAGCCCAGGTCGAAGCCCACGTCGGTGTAGAACTGGGTCGATCGTGCCAGACCCACCAGTTGTCCGGAACTGCGCGACCCGATCAGGGCGGCAAACGAATCGTAGCGGAACTCGCGTTTCACGCCGGGACGAATCAACACCGACGGTCCCTCGTAGACATATTCAAACTTGTAGGCCAGCCCGTCGCCGCGCGGGGCATCATGGTATTCGAGGAGCAGATCGAAGCGGTTTGCCGGATTGATCCGCAGTTGATTGCCGAAGGACAGATAGCCGCCGGTACGGTTTTCCGATGAGTCCCAGAAGTGTTCGGCGCCGGCTTCCAGCGTCGTAGTGGTGAAGGGACTGAAGTCCATCTTGCCCCGCGACCCGATCCGAACCCCATACAGTTCAAACGGTGTCGTCGGTTGGGCCAGCACCGAGAACACGCCTTCCACGGCCGGTTCACGGCCCTTGAGCATGTCGTGACGCAAGGCGGTCATGTCGCCCGGCTCGCGTTTCACCGCCTGCCGGCCCAGGTTGGCGTGATAGAGCGCCAGGTCGTTCTGGCCCAGCCAGGCATAGGCTTTCGCGAGCCCTTGGTGAGCCTGCGCATTGCGGGGTTGTGACGCGAGGATCTTATCGTACTGAGCGATGGCTTCCTGTGCGGTCTCCTTGCGGCCGGCGAGGTGCGATGCGTATTTCAACCGCATGGCAGGGTCGTCTTTGCGCTTGAGCCCCATGCGGTAGTACTTCAGCAGATCTTTCTCGCGATATGAGTAACGCGACCATTCCAGGGCCTGAGCCTGCTTGAAGGCGATCTCCGGATCGTCGTCGTATTTTGCCAGGTACCGGTCGAAGGTCTCGATGGACTTGTCTTTGAGCCCCTGCCGTTCGTAGGCGAGTCCCAGGCTGCGCAACGCTTCCCGATGATCCGGGTTGCGCTCCACCACTTTCTCGAACGCTTCGATCGCCGCCTTATAGTTGTCGATCTCCATGTTGGAGCGTCCTCGGGAGAGGTACCAGGACTCCGTAAAGTCTTCCGCGCCGGCTCGCTGGTCGAGTCCGGTTGCGAACAACAATGTGAGACTGAGCAGGGCAAGGGAACAGAACTTCATGAGCAACGCCTTTCCTGAAGTGTCGGTGCAGGTGAATATGCGTGATCGCTAAGAACTGGATGTCGGAGGGACGGCTTGCAGCCCTATCCGTGGCGCCAGGCCCCAGAGTCTAGTGCGATAGACGGGACGATAGGCGGTCATCCGGCCGTCAGCGGTCTGTACGAGCCACGGGGTCGCGGCGGGACCGTCGTTGGCGAAGGTTACGAGACCCAGGCCCTGAGCGGATTGATCCCTGAGGACTGCGCGGTACTGTCTTTCTCCGATTTGAATCCGGATGATCTGAAACCTCCATCGTCTGGGGATCTGCCGCCGGCTCGCCCGTTGCGGCATAAAGTGCCGGAGTAAACCGATGAGCAAGTGACATGCCATTAGGACGCTGCTGCGCAGGCGGTGCGTATGCGCGTCTTTCCATGTAGCGGGATCGGCGTAGAGGTTCAGCAACAAGCGCCGGCGATCTGCTTCTGAGAGAGTGAGGAAAGCCAGTCCGCAACGGACGTCCCGCCCTGGAAGCCGGTCATGATAGACCAGCCGAACCTGGCAGGTGAAGGGAATTCTGTCGAGCAACGTGATGGTCATGGTGGGAGGGAGCGGACCGGACGGGGCGTTCTTCCATGAGAGCCCGCTCAGGCTCATGTCGTGTGCCGTTCCCCGGAGGCGCAGCCGGTCGCTGCGAAGTTCAAACGGAATGGGCTTGAGAATGCGCTCCTCAATGCGTCGCTGGGGCTTTTCCCATGCCATGAGCAGGCCGATCAGGAGCGTGAGCAGATTGACGGAGGCCCAGCTGAGATTGAAAAAGTAAGCATCCTTTTCGATGCCGAAGTACCAGAACTCCCACAGTCCCTTTCCAATGGCACCGAGAGTGATTGCAATGGCGATGGCCAGACTGGCGGAGGACCTCCAGTCGAACGAGCGCCGTTCCGAGAGCAGGCCCTTGGGGGTGACTTTGAAGCCCAGGTTTTTGGGAAGCAAGAGGTCGAACATCGAGCGGAAGAGTGGAAAACTGACTGCTCCTTCATACAGTGACGACCACATGAGCCGGGGCCATCCGGGAAGGAGCGTGGCCGAAATCATCGGGAGGACGATCATGAAGGGCAGGAGATAGGCGACAAGGATCGAAACGTCGGCGAAAATCGGATGCAGATGGAAGAACAGGAAGTAGAGGGGGGTGATCCAGAAGATCACGCGCGCGATCGGGAAGAAAAAATAGTAGAGCGAGGCAAAGTAGCCGACCCTGTGGCGGAGCGACAGGCCCCGGCACAAGAGCGGGTTGTCCTTGAAGAAGATCTGAAGGCAGCCCAACATCCAGCGCCGGCGCTGGACGATATACGACGCCAGGTTTTCCGCCGTCAGCCCCACCGCCAGGTCCTTATCCACAAAGGCGGACTTCCATCCCTTCGCATGGAGGTGCTGGCTGGTGTGAATGTCTTCGGTAATGCTCATCAGGTTGAATCCGTTCAATTCAGTGATCGCGGCTCGCCGGAAGACGGCGCCGCTGCCGACGAAGAACGACCCCTGCCAGCCATGGCGTCCGCCCTGGATCGCGTGGTTGAAGAGATCCTGTTCGTTGGGGATGCGCGGGCCGGCCCCGAGCGCCCGTTGAAAGATATCCTGGTTGTAGAAGTGGTGCGGTGTTTGGACGAATCCCATCCGGGGGTCGGCGAAGAACGGAACGGTTTCCGTCAGGAACGTTGTCACGGGAATGTGGTCTGTATCGAATACCACGATGAGTTCGCCGTCTGTCTGCGTCAGGGCATGGTTCAAGTTGCCCGCTTTCGCATGCCGCTTGGGGCCTTTGATGTAGGTGGCTCCGAATCGTTCCGCGAGCCGGGAGACTTCTTCCCGATGGCTGTCATCCAGGACGTAGATCCGTTTGTGCCCGTACTCCATCGCCGAGGCGCCGATCAGCGTCTTCTCCAGGATGTCGCAGGACTCGGAATAGATCGGGATCAAGATATCGACGGTCGGCGCAAAGCCCGGCGCTGGCTCAGGCGGACGGGCCGGTTGCCGTCTCCAGCCGGTTCCCACCTGAATGAACAGCAGGACCACGGTGGAGAACGCGTAAAGCTCGGCGGCCCACAGGGACAGGCTGATAAACAGGCCACCGGTTTCCAGGACGTTCAAGGTGTTGAAGAGCCGCCAGTGGAGATAGCGGAGACAGAGGCTGAAGCCGCAGAGCAGAAAGGCGAGCTTAATGACCGGATGCCACCGGGCGAGCAGGTAGAGGATGACCGTGACGGCGAAGAGTTCCCAGGGGAAGTGAGCCGAGAATCCGGCGACATTGAAGGGGCGCAGGAATCCCAGGAACTCGTCGTAGTGCCGGGCTTGTGACAGGGTGGCGGCCTGGTCGAACCAGAGCCAGTTGTGGAAATAGTAAGGGAGTCGTTTTCCCGAGAGGGCGCCGGCTTCGAGGGGGGCGATTTTCTTTTCGCGCAGTCTGCGGGCAAGGTCGTCCTGTTCCTGGGCAGCCAGGGCATGGATGGTCGCATATAGCGGGAGGCCCTCACTCGCAGACAGGGGCGACCCTTTCAGGGTGTAGCGATCGACGAACGCTCCGCGGGTTTTCCATTCCTGCCGGAAGAATTCCAGCATCTTGTGCCGCAAGGGACCTTGAGCGCGTCCAAACCAGGCCGCATCCAACGCCACGCGCCAAAAGATCGGGAAGGCATCGTAGCTGAATGAGGACGACGCCCCGGTGACGGGATGTCGGATGGAAAGGCGGTCACCCTGCCGGTCCAGATAGACCAGTTCTGGAGGGACAGGCAGGGATTCCTCATCGTAGAGCCAGTGCAGCAGGGCATAGCTGGAGGTGATGGCCTGGGTCCAGGGATGGCGCGGATCGACGGAGGCAAAGATGTCGTAGGCATAGGGGGCGAGGTAGGCGACATGGATCGTCGGATACTTGTCATCGCGCGCCCAATTACCGGCGGTGACATAGGTGTGTGTGCCGATGTGGACCAGCTCACGGTTCCAGATGGAGTCGAGGATGGCCAGCGCCTCCTGCTCGAATGCGGGCTGGTTGAATCGCCGGGCGGCCAGGATCAGGGCCAGGGCGATGTCGGTATCGGCGTCGGTCGCCGAGTTCCTGTCGAGCACGGCTCCTTTCCATTTCCAGGCAAACAGCTTGTCGTCGCGGACCTGGAGGTGCTGCCTGGTCCAGGCCCAGACAGCCTCGAAGGTTGTCCGGTCGTTCGACCAGACGGCGCGGAGCATGGCGTAGCCCTGCCCTTCCGAGGTCGTGATGCCCTGTTCGTCCAGGCTGACCACCCGGCCATTCTGGATATAGGTCCTTTTGTAAAAGCTCCAGAGCGCGGACAGATCGTCGAGTTGCCGGATATAGGTGTCGTTCGGCTGCGATGCGGGCGCGGCCCCGGCGCTACCGGCGAGCCCGATGCACCCGACGACGCTGAATAAGAGGATTAATAGAAGTCGGACGAACGGGCGCATGAATCCTTGAGTGGGGGATTTCGTGAATGGCGGAGGCGCGAGCAGTCTGTCTCGTGGTGAGTGCAGCAGGTGCAGGCTGTGTAGCCGCCTCACCCGTACCGGTCATTCTTCCAGGGCAAGGCCGTGTTCGAATAGCCCCGTACTTCCCAGAATCCTTTCTCGTCTTTATCCGAAAACGTGATCTCCTTCACCCACTTCGCCCCTTTCCAGGCATAGCGTTTCGGGACGATGACCCGCACGGGGCCGCCGTGTTCTTTCGTCAGCGGTTTGCCGTTCCAGGTGTAGGTCAGGAGGACGTCGTCGTCGTCGCAGGCGTCGAGCGGCAAGTTGGTGGTGTAGTCATCGTAGGATTTGAACAGGACGAATTTGGCCAGCGAGAGGGGCTTCACCACAGACATGATCTGTTTAAAGCTTACGCCTTCCCAGTCGTTGTCATAGCGGCTCCAGGAGGTGACGCAGTGAAAGTCCGAGCGGTCTTTGAACTGCGGCTGGGCGAGGAAGTCCTCCCAGGACCAGGTCACCGGGTTGGTTACGAACCCGCCGATGGTCAGCTTCCATTCAGAGAGGGGAATGTCCGGCTTGAATCCCAGGTCCAGCACCGGAAAGGTCTCGACCAGGTGCTGGCCCGGCGGAAGCCGGTCATCGCCTTCGTAAAAGACCTCGCGCTCTTCGCCGCCGCGCCGTGCCTTGGCCCACTGTTCTTTCGTTTTCGTGAGTCGATTGTCCTGATCCATTGTCACGGCCTCCTGCAACAGGGTACGAGAATCGAGGCTCTCCTGACAAGGTCATAGGGAATTGTCATGGCGGTTACATCTATCGGGCTCTCATTGCCGTATATGTCCAAAGTGTCACGCGCTGGTGTGAATGACAGTCGGGGCTGAACGCATCGACGCATGGGCCCGATCCTGCTTCCGTTCGTTCACATTGACAGGGATGAGAGGAGCCCCCCATGATACAGTTCGAAGACGCTATGACCAGCCAAGCCTCTACGACAACTCCGGGACAGCCATCCATTGGGAACAAGGTTGCCATCATGCTCGGCGTGGCGGCCGCCATCGGGCTGTTTTTCTATTTCGATCTTGGCCGTCTGTTGTCGCTGGAGGCGTTGAAGCAGAATCGGGATCAGCTCCTGGCCTTTACGGAAGCGAACTTCGGCGTGGCGGCCGCTCTTTTCATTATGGCCTACATTGCGGTCACGGGCTTGTCGCTGCCCGGCGCGGTGATCCTGACCCTGGCCGGCGGGTTTCTCTTCGGCACTCTCTGGGGCACCCTGTTTGTGAATCTGGGGGCGACGACCGGGGCCACCCTGGCTTTTCTGGCCGCCCGCTATCTGCTGCGTGATTGGGTCGAACAGAAGTTCGGACGATGGCTTGAGCCGGTTCAGGCAGGGTTCGCCAAGGACGCCTTCAGCTACCTGATGACGCTGCGCTTGATTCCTCTGTTCCCGTTTTTTGTGATCAATCTGGTGTCCGGTTTGACGCGCATGAACGTCGGGACGTATGTGGCGGCGACCGCGCTGGGGATCATTCCCGGCTCGTTTGTGTATGCCAATGCCGGGCGGCAACTGGGCAGCATCAGTTCGCTCAAGGAGATTGCGTCGCCGAACGTGATCGGGGCGTTTGTCTTGCTGGGGCTCCTGGCGCTGGTCCCGACGGTCTATAAGAAGTTCAGAGGGGCGCGGTGATGAGCCGGCACGATGAAAGACTTATCCTGCCGGACGACGAACACAATCGGCAGCTCGTCGCCAATGTCCATCCAGCCGATTGGGTCAATCCTGAACCATCCGGCCGCTATAACATCGTCGTGATCGGGGCTGGGACCGCCGGTCTGATTACCGCGGTCATCGCCGCCGGCCTGGGCGCGAAGGTCGCGCTCATCGAGAAGCATCTGATGGGTGGCGATTGTCTCAACGTCGGCTGTGTGCCGTCCAAAGGAATGCTCCGGGCGGCACGGGCCTGGTCGGACCTGAAGAAGGCCGGAGAGTTCGGTCTGCATATCCCGCCGGGCGTGACGTACGATTTCGGGGCGGTGATGGCCCGCATGAGAAAATTGCGCGCACGGATCAGCCGTAATGATTCGGCCCAGCGCTATAAGAGCCTGGGTGTCGATGTCTTTATCGGCAACGCGAGGTTCACAGGACCGGATACGGTTGTGGTGGAAGGAACGGCCGGGCAACGGACGTTGCCGTTCGTGAAGGCGGCGATCTGCACAGGCGCTCGGGCGTCGGCTCCTCCCATCCCAGGACTCCAGGAAGCCGGCTATCTCACCAACGAAACGGTGTTTTCGCTGACCGAACTGCCGCCTCGCCTGGGGGTCATCGGGGCGGGGCCCATCGGCTGCGAGTTGGCGCAGGCCTTTGCGCGGTTCGGCAGCCGGGTTTATGTGATCGAAGCCCTGCACGGTATTCTGCCGAACGAAGATCAGGATGCGGCCGACATTGTCAGGCAGCAGATGCTGCGTGACGGGGTCACGCTGCTCTGTTGCGGGAAAGAGGTGAACGTCGGACAGGCCGCCGGCGGGAAGCGGTTGACCGCGGATTCGCACGGCCAGTCCTACGATATCACCGTCGATGAAGTTCTGGTGGGCGTGGGCCGCCAGCCGAATGTGGAAGGGCTCGGGTTGGACTCGGTCGGCGTGCAATACGACAAGACCGGGGTGGTTGTGAATGACCGGCTCCAGACCACGAACCCGCGCATCTTTGCCGCCGGTGACGTCTGTTCCAAATACAAGTTCACGCATGCGGCCGATGCGATGGCGCAGATCGTCATCCAGAACGCGCTGTTCCCCCATCCGTTCGGCCTGGGCTATGCCAGCACGAAGTCGTTGGTCATGCCCTGGTGCACCTATACCGAACCGGAAATCGCGCATGTAGGCCTGTATGAAGATGAGGCGATGGCACAAGGGCTGGAGGTCGAGACCTACACCTTCAAGCTCGACGAGGTCGATCGGGCCATTCTTGACGGCGACGAGGACGGTTTTGCGCGTGTCCACATCCGGAAAGGCACCGACAAGATTGTCGGTGCGACCATTGTCGCGGCCCATGCCGGCGACATGATCAACGAATTCTCGGTGCTCATGAAAGCCGGACTCGGCGCGAAGACGATTGCGGGAACCATCCATCCCTATCCCACGCAGGCGGAAGTCACTAAGAAGGTGGTGAATCTCTGGAGAAAGGCGCACTTCACCGAGGGGACCAGGAATCGGCTCGTGAAACTATTCGCCTGGATGAGGCGGTAGGAGAGGACGCTGTATGATGGCCTGGCATAGGATCCTCGCCTTGACGGTTCTGATCACGGGAAGTGTCGGTGGTCAGGTCCTGTCCTGGGCGCAATCCTCGCCGGTGATCGAGGTCGGGAAATTCTCCTCGGATCAGCCGGGGGCGGGCCTTCCAAACGGCTGGAAGCCTCTGACGTTCAAGAAAATCCCCAAGCAGACAGAGTACGTTCTGGTGAGAGATGGGGAACAGGTCGTCGTGAAAGCGACCAGTGACGCTTCGGCCTCCGGGCTTACCAGGGAAGTCGCCATCAACCCCAAAGACTATCCCATTGTCCGCTGGCGCTGGAAAGTGGAGAACCTGCTGCAGCACAGCGATGTGTCGCACAAGGATGGCGACGATTATCCGGCGCGGCTGTATATCACCTTCGCGTACGATCCGGACAAAGTCAGCTTCGGGAGGAAGCTGAAATACAAAGCGGGCCGGGCCATCTTTGGAGACATTCCAATCGGGGCCTTGAACTACATTTGGGAGACCAGGGTGCCCATCGGGGCCATCGTTGAAAACGCCTATACCGATTTTGCCCGGATGATCGTCGTTGAGAGCGGGCCGCAAAAGGTCGGGCTGTGGGTGGACGAGGAACGGAACATCTACGAGGACTACAAGAAGGCCTTTGGCGAAGAGCCGCCGATGATCAACGGGGTGGCGATCATGAGCGATACGGACAATACGAAGGAACATGCCATTGCGTTCTACGGGGATATTTCGTTCTGGAGGACTGCGCGGTAGGCGTGAGGTTCGTCGGGTAAAACGAAAGGGACCGGCCTGTACAGGGCCGGCCCCTCCGGGGACCGTCCCGCACCCGGGTGGGTGCGCGGATTCAATGTCAGGGGTTATTGCACGGAATTCGCGAAGCCACCCCGCGTAATTTCTGCGCGGACCGTGTCCCCGACCTTCTTCTGACCGCGAAGCTGCTTCGTGCCCTGACCAACGTACAGCTTCACCTGGTTGCCTTCGTAATCTTCCACCGTATAGGCATTGCCGTCGATCTGTTTGACCGTTCCGCCGACGGTTTTCCAGGCCGGACCAGGTTTGGTGTCATGTTCGCCGGCTTTCGGTGCATGGCCGACTTCCGGAACATGGCTGGTGGACGAGGCGGCAGCAGCAGCGGACGAATGATGGCTTCCGGGTGACTTTTTCTTGGCGTCCTTTTCTTTTGCCAAGGCCGGAGCAGCGGCCAGCGCCACTGTGGACAGGGCCGCAATCGCGATTGTCAGGATCTTGGTCTTTACGTCTGTTGTCATCGGCGACCTCCTTACGTGAACAGCTCGTCGAGCCTGTGCTGGTTTTTTCAGCAAAGCATGTGCCGTAAGAGGGAACCCGGGCTCTTGTTGGAAAAACAGCGGGTTAGCCGATCCGTCTCAGGAGGGGCAGGCCGGTTCAACGCCGGGAGGGGAAAAAACGTCATGAGACTGTGCAATTCTGATCAGTCGGATCTCTGGCTGGACAGGATCGCCGATCTTTGTCTTGCTCCGAATTTATGAACAGTCCTCCAATCATATTGTCCGGGAGAAACATGATCGCCAGAGGCGCGGCATCGCCAGGCATGATTGTGAGCCGCAACAGGAAAGGCGCTCGCGATGAATGTCGCGGGCGCCTCGTTTCGTTTTGGCGGGCAGTTGTATGCTCTGCGGTCGCATCGACAGGCCTCCAGGCGCCATAGGTTGGAGTAGGAAGAAGGTCGTGGCGGGACAGCATTGATGAGGGCGAGGCCGCGTTGCGCGGGGGAGCCATTTCGTGAGGGGTGAGACCCTGCTAGAATGCGGCGATGGAGATTGTCACGACTCATCGCAATGCCGATTTCGACGGCCTTGCCTCGATGGTCGCCGCACGCAAGTTGTATCCCGATGTGCGCTTGGTGCTGTCCGGCGGGGCTCAGGAAACGGTGCATGCCTTCATCACGGCTCACGACCTGAATCTGACGAAGCTCAAAGAAATTGATATTTCCAAGGTCCGGCGGCTGATCCTGGTCGATACGCACGAGCCTGAGCGGATCGGTCCGTTCAAGCAATGCTGGCAGGACCAGCGGGTTGAGATACAGGTGTTCGATCACCATGGAGAGCGCGAGGACTTGGCTCATGCCAGGCCGGCGGGGGGTCCTGTGACTGCGGTGATCGAGCGGGTCGGGGCCACCACGACGATTCTGATCGAACGCGTGCGGCAATCAGGGGCGCCGCTCACGGTTCTGGAAGCGACGGTCCTGGCGTTGGGCCTGTATGAGGAAACCGGCTCGTTCACGTTCGCTTCCACCACACCGCGCGATCTCGAAGCCGCGGCATTTCTCATCACGGCGGGAGCCGATCTCAATCTCGTATCGCAAACCTTGCGGCGGCCGCTCGATCCGGACGTGGTGGCGCTGCTCAACGATCTCCTTGAACATAGCGAGGTGCACTATCTCGAAGGTCGAAAGGTCCTGGTTGCCACCAGCACCGTCGACCGGTGCCAGGCGGAAGCCGCCGAGGCGGTCCACAAACTGGCTGAGTTGGAAGGGGTCGACGCGGTGCTCGCGGTGGTCATGACGGAGGAGCATGTCGAAGTCATCGGCCGCAGTCGCACCCCCGACATCGATGTCGGGGGCATTGCGAAGGAATTCGGCGGCGGCGGCCATGCGGTGGCGGCGGCGGCGATCGTCAAAGGCCGGCCTCTGGCGGAGGTCAAGGAGCGGGTGGTGCAGTTGCTCACGCAGCGGTACCGGCCCACGCTCCTGGCCAAGGACGTCATGACCAGGCCGGTGAAATCGGTCGGTGCGGATGCAACGGTGAAAGACACGGAAGAGCAGATGACGCACTACGGGGTGAATGTGCTCCCTGTGCTTGACGGGAAGGATCGCTATGTCGGGCTGGTCAGCCGGGAGCAGATTCAGAAGGCGCTGTTCCATCGGTTGGGCGCCCTGACGGCCCGGGACATCATGCACACCGACCACTATACGGCGGCCCCCGCGACGTCGTTCCACGAGATCGAGCAGATCATGCTCGAGCGCAATCAACGCTTTGTTCCCATTCTGGACGGCCCGCGCGTGGTCGGCGTGATCACGCGCACCGACCTGCTCAGGACCTGGCACGACGATGTGTTGCGGACGGTGCGCATCCGTCCCAAACTGAGTGAGCCGGCCGAAACCACCCGCCCCATGCATCGCCGCAATCTCAGCCAGCAGCTGCGTGAAAGGCTTCCGGCGCCGCTCTTCAAGCTGCTGAAAGAGGCCGGTCTTCTGGCCGACCGCCTGGATCTGTCGCTCTATGTGGTCGGGGGATTCGTGCGCGATCTCCTGCTCGGTATCGATAATCTGGACCTGGATCTGGTCGTGGAGGGGGACGGCATCGCGTTCGCGCGTAAACTGGCTGCGGAACACAGGGGACGGGTCAAGGCGCATGAACGGTTCGGGACGGCGGTCGTCGTGCTGCCGGACGGCGTCAAGCTCGATGTCGCGACCGCGCGCACCGAGTATTATGAATTTCCGACGGCCCTGCCGACTGTCGAACAGAGTTCGATCAAGAAGGATCTGTACCGCCGCGATTTCACGATCAATGCCCTGGCGGTGCGGCTGAACGGCCGGGGCTTCGGGGACGTCCTCGATTTCTACGGCGGCCAGCGCGACCTCAAGGACAAGGCCGTGCGCGTCCTGCACAGCCTGAGTTTTATCGAAGATCCGACCAGGGTGTTCCGCGCGATTCGCTTTGAGACACGGTTCGGGTTCCACCTGGGCAAAGACACGCTGGCGTTGATCAAGGCGGCGGTCAAGATGGAACTGTTCCATCGGCTGTCCGGGCATCGCCTGCTGGAAGAACTGAAGGCGCTCTGTTCGGAGCGGGAACCGAAGACCGCGCTCAAGCGAATGGCGGAACTTGATCTGCTCCGGTTTATCCACCCGAAGCTGGTGTGGACGGCGCGTCTGGAGAAGATGCTGCTGGCGACGGAAGAAGCCCTGGATTGGTACCGGTTGCTCTATCTCGGTCGCAGGATGGAGGGGTGGCTGGTGTATGTGATGGCGCTGGCCGCGGTGCTGCCCGATCGCGGGATGGCGGAGTGGCTGAAGCGGTTCCCGTTCAGCGAGCGGGAAGCGACGACGCTGAAGGCCTTTCGCGGTGGAGCCCATCGGGCTCTGCGCCAACTGGCCAAGCAGCCTCCGCTCAAACCCTCGGCGGTCGTCCGCTTGTTGCAGGACATGCCGGACGAAGCGTTGGTGGCGATGATGGCGCAGAGTTCGTCGGATCAGGTCAAGCGTCAGGTGTCGGCCTTTCTGACGTCCTACCAGCATGTGAAGCCGGTCCTGACCGGCGTCGAACTGAAGGCCATGGGGTTAAAGCCGGGGCCGCAGTTCAAGAAGATTCTCGACCGCTTGCTCGACGCCAGGCTGAATGGAGAGGTCAAAAGCGAGAGTGACGAGCAGGAGCTGGTGGAGCGGCTCACCAAACAGTAGGGGCCATGCCATCAGGTATCAGGCCGCAGACGGGCGGTCCTGCTGCTCCGGGCGGGAAACCGCAGCCCTCAGAGTAAGGGCAGCCGCTTGTCGTTTTCCATCTTCCCGAAGAGATCCCGAAAGGAAGCATGGAGCGCCCGTTCCATCGCTGCCTTGTCCTGCGAATTTCCGGCCGTCTTTCCAAACCCCGAATAGCGCGCCAGGGATCGTCCGGTCTTGGGATCGCTCAACGTGCCGTCCGTGGTGACCAGATAAATCTGGCTGAACGAGGACGACACACTCGGGTCGATGTACATATTGATGCGCAGGGTGAGGTTCAGGTCCGCCGCGCCTTCCTGTACGATCTTCTGAAACGTCTTTCTCGTGGTGAGGTACTCGACGGTCGCGCGTTCCCATTCCACCGGATCCTTGCTGGGGAACAGCGTGGGGGTTGTCCGCAAGACGTGGTTTGCCAGGGTTGGGTCAGGACTCATGCTGGCGCCGGCTTCAACCTCATAGGTGCCGACTTCGCTCACCTGCACTTTGGCTGAGTAAGGGAGGGGAGACGTCGTGGGAACGACCGGGGTCGGGTCAAAGGGGAGTCTTGAGCAGCCGGCGAGGAGTAAAACCGCGAGCGTGATCGAATTCAGTGCGTTCCAGCCGACCTGCAGCGGACGGTAAGCGTGGCCTGTCATCTTCGTCCCATCCCGTACCTGCCTACGGTGTTAACTTACACGTCGAACGGTTGTGCTGCAACTGTGCCGGAGAGGCTGCGGGAACCGGTCTGCCTGTCCCTGCCTTGGAGGGGCGCCTGTCAACCCCGGCGGGGCGAGGCACGCGGAGCCGAGCGCGTTGTCATGAGTTCGAGTTGGTGATGGACAACGACACTTCGTTTGGTAGCAGAAGGGTCACGTTCGCCTGGTTCTTGGCGTCCGGCTGAATGAGCGCAAAGAGCGGGACCGGTTGCGGGACGGTGCCCGGCGGCATGGTCAGCAGGGCCGGGAAATCAAACAGCGGGGAGATCGTCGCCAGGCTGGCCAATCTCAACCGGAATGCCATCAAGATATCGCGAAGCCGTCCCGCCTGCTCCTCCTCGGACAACGATTCTGTGGTCACGATGCCGATTTCCCACAACGGTTTGGTGATGGTCACGGGAAACGTCAGACCGAGTTGTTGCGCGGTGGGCGTGACGTCGATCAAAAGCCCGGCCTGAATGGCCTTCTGGAAGTCCTTGATCGTAGGAACGCCTGGTCCCACGCCGGAGTCGTCCGCTGTGTCCTTCCGCGTATCAGGTGTATCGATCGCAGCCTCGTTTCCGGCGGGGGATGCAGCAGATAACGACGCAACCTCACTTGTGTCCACCGGCTCAACGTCGGGCAATGACGGCAACTCCGATTTGGGTAAGGCCTTCGTAACGCCGTCGTAAACCACGCGGGCAGAGGCAGACCACGAAGAATTGAAAGGACGTCCCTCGAATGCCGCATCTGCGGCCTTCTTCTCGTCGTGCGTCAGTGCTTTGGGAAGAGTATTGTCGGCCATATCAAACAGATAACCAGGTCATGGACAAGGTCAAGCGGGTGTCGGCAGGCTATTCCGGCAGCGGTTTTCCCCTCGTCTCGGGCGCGAACAGCAAGACGACCAGCCCCGCCAGATAGATCAATGCCACGGTGCTCGCGGCCCGTCCAAACGAACCGAGCGCGGTGACGAGCCGGCCGGTGAGGAAGAGTGAGGCCGAGGCCAGGACGCGTCCGGCGTTGAAGCAAAAGCCGGAACCTGTCGCGCGCAGTCTGGTCGGGTAGAGTTCGGGGAGATAAATCGGAAACCCGCCGAAGATCCCGTTCTTGAAAAAACCCAGCAGCGGTAGAAGCATCAGCACACGGGCGTAGGTCGCCGGGGTCAGGTAGGTCACCGGCAGCATGATCAGGCTGCCGAGGAACATGAACGCAAAGACAGCGCGGCGGCCGAAGCGATCAGCCAGGGGGCCGAATCCCAGATAGCCGAACAGCGCCCCGCCGGCCGGGCGCAGGAGATCGTGCAGCGCCGGGTGCAGGACGATGGCGTAAATCGTGGCGTCCATCGCATCGAAGACCCATCCCGGCCAGGCGATGAACAAGCCCAGCCATTGATAGCGGGTGACGCCGTGATGCCAGGGGGTTGTTGCCATAGTGAGAGGGTCCTTACCGCCCGGATCGGGCGAGAGGCCAGGGCAAGGGGAGGGGAGAGGCCTCGCGCCGTTGTGTCGCAAGGCTAAGGATGTTATCCGGAGGAGTCAAGGTGAAGCCCGGAGAAGCCTCGTGCTATAGTTTCGCGCATGGCTCGCATGGACTTTTACCGGGTGCTCGGCGTCTCGCGGGAGGCGTCCGACGATGACATCAAGAAGGCCTACCGGAAGCTGGTCTTTCAGCATCACCCGGACCGTAATCCCGACAGCAAAGACGCGGAGGCGAAGATCCGCGAGATCAACGCCGCCTACGAAATCGTGGGCGACGCGGAGAAGCGTCGCAGCTACGACCGTCTCTATTGGGGTGACGAGCCGCGTGCCGATGTGGTGGACCCGTCCGTCATCCTCCATGACATGGAGCAGAAGCTCTTCGATGAGGGACGGAAAGAGCTGTTTGCCGTCCTGGTAAAAAATGTCGCCCGGGTGAAGGCGGAGCTGGCGCTCTTGCGTGAACGGACCGTGGCGGATCAGGGGTATGACTCATTCCGGGAGGATCTCGTCGCCGCGCGGGCGGCCGAGGTCATGGACGACTTTCTCACGGATGAGATGGAAGGGCGCAAGGGGCGATTGGTCGAGGTGGCCGCCGAGATGATGGTGTCGCAAGGCGTCGTGAAGAAGAGCGACGAAGGCGGGTTCCGGTCGGTGCGCGGGGCACTCGAAGAGAGTTTCCGCAAAGGCCGCATCCACGGCTACGCGTCGGCGCTGGAGCTGTTTTATGAGAGACGGTGAGGATGGGGAGGCTCAGACTGAGGTTAAGGCCATGAAGGGGGAACTCAACCTCAACCTTCTGCAAGCGGACCCGCGACGAACTTTCCTGCCTGCATGACGCCCATAATCTTGCTGCGGTTCCGGAGCACGTCGATCCGTTTGAGCGGGTTCCCGTCGAGCACCACCAGATCTGCCTGCTTCCCCTTGGTGAGCGTCCCTACCGTCTCGTGAACGCCGATGAGACGCGCGGCGGCTGCCGTCGAGGCAAGGATCGCTTCCATCGGGCTCATGCCGAAGGCCACCATCCGTTCGAGTTCCTGCGCGTTGTCTCCGTGATAGTTAAAGGGCGTGCCTGCGTCGGTCCCCATGGCGATCAAGAGTCCGCTCTGGTGGGCTTTCTTGAAACTTGCTTGATGGCGTTTGGTCATGGCTTTGGCTTTGTCGAGCGCGCTGACGGGGATGCCGCAGCCCGGCCGTCCTGCCGCAGTGGTGGAGAGGGCGGAGAGCGTCGGCACCATATAGACGCCATGTTGCTTCATCAACTCGCCGGCTTCATCGTCGAGCAACGTGGCGTGTTCGATGGAATGCACGCCCGCGCGAATGGCGTTCTTCATGCCGGATGCCCCGTGGGCATGGGCCGCGACTTTCCTCTGAGCCTGCCTGGCTGTTTCAACGGCTGCGGTGAGTTCTTCCACCGTCATCTGCGCTTGATCCGGTGAAGTTCCGGGAGTCAGGACGCCGCCAGAGGCAATCACTTTAATGACTTCGGCACCGGCGCTCAGTTGTGCCTCGACGGCGCGGCGGACATTGTCCGGTCCCTCCACTTCCCGGCCGATGAAACGCGCATGGCCGCCGATCATGCAAATGGCAAGGCCGGCGCCCACGATGCGGGGCCCCGGCAAGATCCCCGCGTCGATCGCTTGCTTGAGGACAAAAATCGAATGGTCGCGCGAGCCGACATCGCGGATCGTGGTCACGCCTGCTTCGAGCGTCTGTCTGGCATGGCGGGCCGACTTGAGCAGGGTGAGCGAGGGAGAATCGGATTCCACCGCCGCGACAACGTCCGGTTCCGCTCCCAGGGAGAGGTGGACATGGCAGTCCATCAGCCCCGGAATTACGGTGAGTCCCCGGCCGTTGATCCGGGTCACGCCGCGCGGGATAGTCATGGTGCGGCTGAGGCCGGCGGCGACGATCCTGGCGCCGCGAATCAGGAGGGTGGCGCGTTCGTAGACATGACCGGTGCCGTCGATGAGGCGGATGTGCTGCAGCGCGAGAGCCATGGGACTATTCTCCGACGGGGAAGGTGATGACGATCCCGCCCATCACGTCGTTCAATTTGAAATCGCGGCGGGGACTGTTGGGATGTTTATTATGAC
The DNA here is from genome assembly GCF_049546785.1 of Nitrospira sp. NS4. Lineage (NCBI taxonomy): Bacteria > Pseudomonadati > Nitrospirota > Nitrospiria > Nitrospirales > Nitrospiraceae > Nitrospira > Nitrospira sp. NS4. The sequence continues at coordinate 655,066 of NZ_JBMWAN010000003.1, forward strand.
AATCGACGCAGGCCTGGGATGAGGCGCGGTCGGCATAGACGGCCTGGAAGTAGCGGACCCCGTCTTTGGTGAGAAAGCCGTAGTGGGGGCTGTCTGGTTGCTTCTCGACCGCGGCGAGCCCGAGCCGTTCCAGATCGCTGTTGGCCCCGTTCCACACGTAAATGGGGGTCAAGCTGGCCAGGCGGAAGGAAAATTTCAAATTCTTGAGTGCGACGAGCCGGCCGGATTCCATCAGATACTGCGCCGGGAGCGGGACGCCGCGTTCGTCCCGCCAGTGTTCGTGGGCGTCGATGCCTTCCTTCTGCAGTTTTACCACGACATTGTCCGTGTAGTTATTCCGATTGGCTTCGAGCAGCGCCTGAATAAACGCCGCGACCTTTTCCGGCGGGACCATGTCGGACTTCTTTGAGTCAGCCATCGTCAGTTTGAAGACCCAAAAGAAGATGACGCTCATGAATGCAAAGGTGACGGCACCTAACACAACTAAAAGAGGACGATTCATGGCCTACATTCCTTCCGCTACACTCCCCGGCTATATACTCGCGTAGCAGCTTGCAGCGCGTGCCCTGGCGCGGAGAGCCGGCCGGACCGGATAAAAAGTTCTTCGACCGCATTCAAGAACGTCAACACGTTCGCTTCCGTGCAGGATTCCCCCATCAGCCCCACTCGCCAGACTGTCCCTTTCAAGGGGCCGAGTCCTCCGCCGATTTCAATGCCGAAGGTCTGGAGCAGTTGTTGGCGTACCGCGGCCTCGTCGATGTGGGAGGGCACCGTGACGCAGGTCAGCATCGGCAGGCGGTGCTCGTCCGGAGGCAGCGGGGTCAGGCCGAGTTCCGTCAACCCGGCGACGAGCGCGGCGCTGTGCAATCGGTGCCGTGCAAAGCGGGCGGGCAGGCCTTCTTCCTCGATCAGACACAAGGCCTCATGCAGCGCATAGAGCATCGAGACGGGCGCAGTGTGATGGTAGGCGCGTGTGCCCTCGGCCCAGTAGTCCGCGATCAGCGACAGATCGAGATACCAGCTCTGGCAGGGCGTTCGCCGGCGCGAGATCATATCCATGGCCCGCGCGCTGACGGTGAGCGGCGCCAAACCGGGCGGGCAACTGAGACATTTTTGGGTTCCGCTGTAACAGATATCGATCCCCCATTGGTCGACTTCCACCGGTACTCCGCCGAGGGAGGTCACGGCATCGACGATCAGCAGGGTGTCATGATCCCGGCACAACCGGCCGACCGCTTCGATCGGCTGCCAGGCTCCGGTAGAGGTTTCTGCGTGGACCAGCGCGACCGCCTTGATCGGTCCCGTTCGCCGCAGGGCGGCCTCAATCATGTCCGGCGGAATGATCTGCCCCCAGGGGGCTTCGACGCGGACGGCCTTGCCCCCGCAACGTTCGATAACCGTCGCGAGCCGGGTGCCGAAGACGCCATTCACGCCGACGATGACCACATCGCCCGGCTCGACCACATTCACGATCGCGGCTTCCATGCCGGCCGATCCGGTTCCGGACAGCGCGATGGTGAAACGATTCGAGGTCGAAAACAGGTGCCGCAGCCGCGCCTGAATGTCGTTCATGATCGCCAGAAATGCCGGGTCGAGATGGCCGATCAGCGGGGTCGCCAGCGCCTGCAGCACGCGCGGGTGGACCATACTGGGGCCCGGGCCGAGGAGCAGGCGCTTCGGAGGATGGAGTTCCCTGATCACGCGGCGGTCTCCGTCACGTGCCGTTGGGAGAGTTCACGCATGCCGGGAACGTCGTCCTGCGCGGTTCGTTCTGTTATCTTCATCGGTATGCCGTAATCGGTCATTGGTCCTTGGATCTCAGCGAGTTGCAGCGGCACAGTATAGCCAACTCCGGGCGGATAGGCCATGTGATATTCGGGTGTGCAAGCGTGGCCAGTAACCAATTCGGGGGATAGGTCGTGGCTCAGGGGCAATGGTATAGTCGCGCCCATGGAATGTGAGCCACGACAGGGTGATCCGCCGTCTCCATATTATGGGACGGCCGAACCAGTGAACTCCTCACCGTGTGACGGCCCCGCCCGTCCGCAATTCTCTTCGTTCGTCAGCGTGCTGTCCGCGCTGATGTTGATGGTCACGCTCGGGGCCATCCTCTGGTCCTCCTCGAATAGCCCGAAGCTAGACCGTTTCGAGGATCCCGATCAGGCGCTCGATCTGATGGTCAGCCGGACAATGGAAGCCCAGGACGGACTTGAGTTGGCGCCGGACCTGCAGCAATGGATGACCGCCTGGACGTCCGGCGGTAATCAGGCGGAGCGGGAGCAAGCCATCCAATGGTATCGGGAACTGGTGGCGACCACGGGCAGGCCACAGTCCCATCTTCGGCTGGCGATTCTGCAAGGCGAGTCCGGGCGCCATGGAGAGGCGGTGGCAACCGCCCGGACATGGAAGGCCGGGAGCGAACCGTTCCCCCTCTATGCCCGGTTCATTGAAGGGGCCTATGGCGACGGCCCTCTCTCGAAAGAGAACGAAATGGCCCTGCAGGCGGAGCTGGCCGAAGCCCTGCCCGCCGGGTGGTTCTACAACCATCTGGCCGCCGCGCTGGCCGAGCGGGCGGGTGACGCGCCGTTGGGCGCCACGGTGGCGCGGCAGATTCAGGAGCGCGGGGAACGGATTCAGCAGCGCGCGCAAATATTGACCGGCGTGGAGCTGCTCTGTTTGATCATCGGCTCCGTGCTGCTGCTCGGGATCGTGCGGTTGAAGGGGCAGCGGACGGATGTGTTGCGACTGCATCACCCGGGTGTGCCTCCCCCCTGGCCAGGCGGGACCGGCGCGGCCGTGCTCCTGCGGGGCATGGCGCTGGGGGCCCTTGTGTCGCTGGCGTTCTTCTCCTTTGCTCCGGCCGAAAATGTCTCGCTGCGCGCATTGGCCATTCCGATGGCCAACCTTCCGCTCCTGGCGATGGCCTATGCCTATTTGCTCAAGCCGGCGGGATTGAACTTTTGGAACGGTTTTGGCCTGCAGATCCCACGAGGGCAGGTTGCCCGTCTTGCAGGGATCGTCCTGGCAGTCGTGGCGGCGGGGCTCTGGGGCGAATGGGCGATGGGCCGGGTGGCCGAGTCGCTCAACCTGACGAATCACTGGACGGAATGGTTCGATCCCGATCTGGTGTGGGCCTCCGGTTCGGTGCTGACCATCAGCTTGCTGGAATATATCGTCTTTGCCCCGATCTTCGAAGAACTCGCCTTTCGCGGCTTGCTCTATGCGAGCTTGCGGCGGCGACTGACGCCGCTGCCCGCGGCGATGATCAGCGCCGGTATTTTTGCCTTCGCTCACGGCTACGGGGTGATCGGCTTTCTCAGCGTCTTCTGGAGCGGGCTGCTCTGGGCCTGGATCTATGAGCGGACTGGCAGCGTGCTTCCCGGCATGATCGCGCACGCCGCCAATAACCTCTTGGTCTGTCTCAGCGTGATGGCGCTGCTTCGCTAACAGGCTCGTGAAAACGGCCCCCAACTTCCTTCTCGACTCGAAACGGTCCTCAACGTACCCCGTCCGGGAAAGAGCTGCCCCCCGGAGTTCGGGGATGGGTGGGTGAGAACTGTTACGCCTCCGGTCCGTTCTCGCCTGCGGCCTCGTTGGATGACCGTTTTGACAAGCCTGCTACTTTGCTGCTCGTTTATGGATTGTGGATCTTGGTGAGTTCTGCCTGGAGATCTTGGTGGCGAATTTCGTAGCCGAGAGTGTGAGTGAGCTTTCCGGTTGAAATACGTTTTCCCGGTTCGCAGTCGGCGATTGAGGTCGAAGGCATGATTCCCCAGCGCTGTTGCGCGAATTCGCAGATCTCCTTCCACGTTTTCGGTGTCCCATCGCTCACGTTGTAGACCTCTCCGGATGTTCCGCGCTCCAGCGCGGTCAGGCAGATCGAGGCGAGATCCTCGACGTGAATCAGGTTCACATATTTGCGTGAAGGGCCGACACGGCCCTTTCTGATCCAGTCGAGCGGATTGCGGCCAGGGCCGTAAATGCCGGCCACGAGGAGCACGACGGCGCCGAGCTCCTTCCTAAGATACTCTTCTCCCTGCACGCGCGGTTTGCTGAGATCGATCGGAGCCGCTTCGTCAATCCAGGGAGGAGGGTAATCCCGAGATTCGCCGATGTCATACGCCGACGTGCTGCCGAGCACGACGAGGCGGGGGGGGGAGGTGTTCAATCGCTCACCGAATTGCCGCACAAGGTCCGGCGGCACAGCGGGAAAGCACCAGAGGATATCCGCAGAGTCGGGGAGGCTCGTCCACGTGTCAGGTTGTGCGAGATCGAAACGGAGGCGCTGCTCCGGCAATAGGTGGGCGAGATGCTTCTCCGGCTCGCGGCTGGTGGCCAACACCTTGCGGTATTGCCGTGCAGCCAGCGGGAAGAGAAATCGCGCGGTATAGCCCGAGCCCAGGATGATGAGCGTTTCCCGCACAGGGGATGGTCCTCCGTCTGACGTTGCGACAGTGTGCCAGTGATGGTTGAGGAGAGTCCATTCAAATTCCTCTGTTTTGTTGGCGAATTGTTTCCATGGTGATATACATCGAATGAGGTCTCCTAATGCGGAGCCTGAACTAAAAGGGAATCCCTATGAACATACGAATGCTATCATGGCTCGCGTTGTCGATGCTGCTGCTCCTGGCCGGATGCTCGGACAGTGGGAGCGACGGGAGCGGGATTACACTCGGAGGCGGGTTAGGCGCCGTGGTCTACCTGGCTGATCAAGATACCCTTGGGGTCTTCGAATTGTACGACGTCGCTTCTGGCACCAAGCTGAATCCTGCCCTTACACCGCCCAAGACCATTCGCAGCTTTGCGCTGACTCAGGACGGAAGCGCCGTCGTCTACATTGCCGACCAGGATACTCCTGGAACCTTCGAGCTCTATCGCGTGAGTCTTGCAGCTCCGGGAATAAGCGATAAATTGAGCGGGGTGCTGGCGCCGGGCGGAAATGTGATGGAGTTCGCTGTGACTCCGGATAGCAGCGCGGTCGTATATCGCGCTGATCAAACGTTCGACGAGGTGTTTGAGCTGTACCGGACGGTGTTTGCCGGATTAAGCAGAACCAAGCTCAATCCTGATTACCTGGGTAGCCCTGCAAAGGATATCGACGCATTTGTCATCATGCCGAATGGCAGTGGCGTGGTCTATCGGGCCGATCAGGATACGGATGGCGTCAGTGAGCTGTATCGGGTGTCGTTTGCTAACGCCCCGATCAGCACGAGGCTCATCTCCCCTGCGATGGTTGCGACAGAAAACGTCGGGGCTTTTGCCGTCACTCCGGACAGCTCGAAGGTCGTGTTTATTGCGAATCTGAACTCTGTGACCGTTGACGAGCTGTTTTTCGTGCTGTCCGGAGGCGGTGCAACTACCCGGTTGAACGATGTGCTGGTACCGAACGGGAACGTGGACAGTTTTGCGATCACACCTGATAGCCTGGCAGTCGTCTATCGTGCCGATCAGGACGAGGACGAGATGTTTGAATTGTACCGGAAAGTGATTGCAGGGGGGCTACCAGACAAACTCAACCTGGCCTTTGGTACGAACAGTGGCAAAGATGTCAGGTCCTTCGCGGTCCTTCCCGATAGCAGCGGCGTGGTCTATATTGCGGATCAAACAGCCAACGAGGTTTTTGAGCTGTACCGGACTCGGTTCGGAGGCGGGAATGCGAGGTTGAATCCAGCGTTTGTGGGGGCTGCTCAAGAAGTCTTCGACTTTGTCATTACGCCCGATAGTTCAGCGGTGGTCTATCGGGCCGACCAGGATGTCAATGGAGTGAATGAGCTCTATCGGGTGTTGCTTGCCAATCCGGGGTCGAGTACCAGGATCAATCCCGCCCTTGACATCGGGGAAAACGTGGCGGCCCCCGGCACCGCGACCTCCTATGCCGTGTCGCCCGATAGTTCGGCGGTGGTCTATCGCGCCAATCAGGATAATGTGAATATCGTGGAGCTGTTCCGGACCCGCTTCGTGTCCATGGGCTTGTCCGTCAAGTTGAATAGTCCGCTCGTGGTCGGAGAGGATGTCGCAGGTTTTGCCCTGCGATAGTTCTCACTCCCGGCGGGCGGTTTGGATCGGGACTCGCACCTGGGCCCGGGACAAGGTCCTTGACTCGACAGGGGCGGCATCCTAGCATCACAGGATGCCGCTCACATCATTCCATCCCCTCATTGCCGACTGGTTCCGGTTGCAGGTCGGTGAGCCGACCGACGTCCAGGTTCAGGCCTGGCCTGCCATTCAATCCGGCGCGGATGCGCTGATTGCCGCGCCGACCGGATCGGGGAAAACGCTCGCGGCGTTTCTGTCCTGCATCGATAGCCTGTTCAAGCAGGCCCTGGCCCGCGAACTCGGCGACCACACGCAGGTGCTGTACGTCTCACCGCTGAAGGCGTTGAGCAACGACATCCAGAAGAATCTTCAGAAGCCGTTGGCGGAGATCGGCCAGGCCGCCATGCAGGCCGGGCTGCTCATGCCCGAGCTGCGCGTGCTGGTCCGGACCGGGGATACGCCCATGGCTGATCGGCAGCAGATGCTCAAGCGGCCGCCGCACATTCTGGTGACGACGCCGGAGTCGCTCTTTATTCTCATCACCGCCGACAAAAGCCGCCGCATGCTGCAGACCGTGCGGACGGTGATTGTGGACGAAATCCATGCGCTGGCGCCCAATAAGCGGGGGGCGCATGTGGCGCTCTCGCTGGAGCGGCTCGAAGCGCTCACGCTGACCAAGCCGCAGCGCATCGGGCTCTCGGCGACGCAACGGCCGATTGAGCTTGTCGCAGAGTTTCTCGTCGGGAATCGCAACGCGCCGGTCGCCAATGGTCACTCTTCAAACTACGAAGATTCAGCACTCAGCACTCAGGACTCAACGCTTTCCGGTGGCCATCAGCCATCAGCCACCAGCTCTAAGCCTCCCCGCGCGTCACTCGTCACCCGTCACGCATCACAGGTTCACTGCACCATTATTGATGTCGGCCACCGCCGCGAACTTGATCTGGCCGTGGAGGTGCCGAAAGACGAACTGAGCGCGATCGCCACGAATACGGTCTGGTCCGATGTGTATGACCGTGTGGCCGAATTGGTCCGGCAGCATCGCTCGACGCTGGTGTTTGTGAACACGCGCCGGTTGGTTGAGCGCGTGTCTCACTATCTCGAAGAACGCCTCCAAGATTTGGGGCCCGATGTGGTCGCCGCGCATCACGGCAGCCTCTCGCGGCAGATTCGGCTCCATGCGGAAGAGCGGCTCAAGACCGGCCAGACCCGCGTCGTCATTGCCACCGCGTCTCTGGAACTGGGCATCGACGTCGGGACGGTCGATCTGGTCTGTCAGATCGGCTCCCCGAGGGCCATCGCCACGGCATTGCAGCGGATCGGTCGCGCGGGCCACTGGATCAAGGCCGTTCCGAAAGGCCGCCTCTTTGCCATGACGCGGGACGAGCTGCTGGAATGCGCCGCCCTCGTTCGCGCCATCCGGGCGGGAACCTTGGATCGCATCGAGGTGCCGATCGCTCCGCTTGATATTCTGTCGCAACAGATCGTGGCGGCTGCGGCGAGCCAGGCATGGACGGAGGACGAGTTATTCTACCTTTGTCGGCGGGCCTATCCATACCGGGATCTGACGCGTGAAGAATTCGATCAGGTGGTGCGGATGTTGTCTGACGGCATTGCGACGCAGCGGGGCCGAGGCCTTGCCTATCTCTATCATGACCGGATCAATCGCCGGATCAAGGGGCGGCGCGGGGCCCGGCTCGCGGCGATTACCTCCGGCGGGGCGATCCCCGACACAGCGAACTATGCGGTGGTGGCGGAACCGGACGGCACGGTCGTGGGGTCGGTGGACGAGGATTTTGCGGTGGAAAGCCTGGCCGGCGACATCATGCTGCTCGGCAACACCTCGTGGCGGATCAAGCGGGTGGAGGCGGGGAAAGTGCGCGTGGAAGATGCGCAGGGGGCGCCGCCGAATATTCCCTTCTGGCGAGGCGAAGCGCCGTCCCGGACGGCCGAACTCTCAGCCGAGGTGGCTTCTCTGCGGCAAGAGATTGCGCAGCGGGCTAGTGGTGCCAGGGAAGAGGCACGAGGCGGAGAGAATGTTCCTGCCCGGACCCTCGGCCCTCGCCTCTCGCCCATAGCCTGGCTTTGCCACGAATGCGCGCTCGATCAGCGTGGCGCGCAACAAGCCATCGAATATGTGCTGGCCGGCAAGTCGATTCTGGGGACCGTGCCGACGCAACAGACGATCATCGCCGAGCGGTTTTTCGACGAAAGCGGCGGGATGCAGCTGGTGATCCACGCGCCGTTCGGCGGGCGGATCAACCGGGCCTGGGGGCTCGCCCTTCGGAAACGCTTCTGCGTCACCTTCGATTTCGAGCTGCAAGCGGCGGCGACGGATAACGGACTGGTCATCTCGCTGGGCGAGAAGCACAGCTTTCCGCTGGAGTCGGTCTTCGGGTACCTCCATTCGAATTCTGTGCGGGACGTGCTGATCCAGGCCGTCCTGCTCGCCCCGATGTTTGCGACGCGCTGGCGATGGAATGTCTCGCGGGCGCTCGCGCTGCTGCGATTTTCGAACGGGAAAAAGGTTCCGCCGCAGATTCAGCGCATGAAAGCCGAGGATCTGCTGGCCGCTGTCTTTCCTGACGCCATTGCCTGCCAGGAAAATCTGACTGGAGAGCGGGCGGCGCGGCAGATTCCCGATCATCCCCTGGTCAAGGAGACCTTGCGAGATTGCCTGACAGAGGCGATGGATCTGGAGGGGCTCACGCATGTGTTGCAAGGCATCGAGTCCGGCCGCATCCAATGCGTGGCGGTCGACACGCCGACGCCCTCGCTCTTCTCGCACGAGATCCTGAACGCGAATCCCTATGCCTTTCTCGACGATGCGCCGCTGGAAGAACGGCGGGCGCGCGCAGTGGAGATGCGGCGGACGCTGCCGCCGGAATTGCTCGGCCAGGTCGGCGGGCTCGATCCCGAGGCCATCGAAGAAGTAGAGCGGGAATCCTGGCCGGTGGTGCGGGATGCCGATGAGTTGCATGATGCCCTGCTTACCCTGGTGTGGCTGCCCGATGATCGGATGCGGCAATGGGCGATGTTCCTCCCGGTGTTGATCGAATCCGGGCGCGCGGTTGATTTGACGGCAAGAAGCGAGGGGCGAGAGGCGAGGGGATGGGTCGCGACGGAGCGGCGGACTGAGGTTGAGGCTGCACTGGCGATGCAGGACGACGCGACGTTCGACGCGATTGTTCTGGGCTGGATGGAAAGCATCGGGCCGACGACGGTCTCGGAACTGGCCGCCAAGCTGTCCCTTCCCTTCGACGCGGTAAACAGGGCCATGATACGGCTCGAAACGCAGGGCCAAGTCCTCCGCGGCCGATTCCGACCTGTCAGCCAGGCGAGAGACGAGAGGCCTGAGGCTGGAGGGAAGAAGGAAGAGTCTTCCCCCTTGCCGCTTGCCCCTGGCCTCTTGCCTGAAGCGGACTCGTCCGCTCCCGAATGGTGCCACCGCCGCCTGCTCGCGCGCATTCACCGGCTCACGCTAGGCCGCCTGCGCAAGGAGATTGAGCCGGTGACGGCGGCCGACTTCATGTCGTTCCTGTTGCGATGGCAGCATACCGCGCCGGGAGCGCGGATGCACGGGGAGGCCGGTCTCGCCGAGGTCATCGCGCAGTTGGCGGGATTCGAGGCGGCGGCCTCGGCCTGGGAGCCACAGCTCCTGCGCAGCCGGCTCGCGAAGTTCGAGCCGGAGCTGTTGGACCGGCTCTGTTTAAGCGGGGCCATCAGTTGGGGCCGGTTGTCTCCTCATCCGCGGTTGATGCCATCGGGTGATGGGGCGCGGGCACGGCGGATCATTCCCAGCAGCGTGGCTCCGATTGCGCTCTTCCCGCGCGAAGAGGGTGAGTGGTTGATGGAGGCGGTGCGTGATCGGGCTGCGTCCGATGGCCCGGATCCGTACGCGCATGTGAGCGCCGTGGGACAGGATCTGCTTCGCGCCTTGCGCGAACGAGGCGCCAGCTTCTTCGCCGATCTGGTGCGGCTGACTGGCCACCTTCCGACGGAAGTGGAAGAGGGATTGTGGGAACTCGTGGCTGCTGGCCTCGTGACGGCCGACGGGTTTGATAATCTGCGGGCTTTGATGGATCCGCATCGGCGTCGTGCGGAGGGGCGAGCGCGGCAGCGCCGTCCACGCCATGCAGCCGGGCGGTGGTCGCTGCTCCGCAGCCCGGAGGGACGAGGTCCGGGGCACGAGGCTAGAGGAGCATCGCATGCCAACCCCTGGCCCCTTGCCTCTCGCCCCTCGCCTGTCAACCCGTCTCCCGTCACCGACCAGGTTGCCCGTCAGTTGCTGCGGCGCTATGGTGTCGTGTTTCGCGATCTGCTGGCGCGGGAGACGCTGGCGCAGTCGTGGCGCGATCTGTTGGTGGCGTACCGGAAGATGGAGCTCAAGGGAGAGGTGCGCGGAGGGCGTTTCGTGACGGGTTTCGTGGGGGAACAGTTTGCGTTGCCGGAAGCCCTCGAGTCGCTGCGGGCGTTGCGCAAGAGCGGGTTCGGACTCCCGCAGGAGATCAAGCTGTCCGCGGTGGACCCCCTGAATCTTGCCGGCCTTATCCTGCCGGGGCCGAGAATTCCCGCGGTACCGACGAACTTCCTGATCATCAAAGAGGGACGCATTGTCCGCACGGTGATGGGAAAGCAGGAAGAGGATCGCCGGGACGATGAGGCCGGGGCCGTGCGCGATGCGTTAGACCGGTAGGGCCAGGAGGGGGCACCGTGCGCCCCGCAAGACGCGCTCGGTCACGCTGCCGCGCATCATGTCCAGCAGCGACTGCTGCTTGGCTGTCGTCATCACGATCAGGTCAACGTCGAAGTCCGCGCCCATCCCGAGGATCACCTCGACGACATTTCCACGGCAGGTCATCGTGTGCCAGAGCCATCCTGTCCGGCTGGGATAGCGGATGGATTGGAGCGTCTCGTCATCTCCGACGTGAACGACCACGACGGTGAGGTTGTCGCATCCTAAGGCGGTCGCCAGTTGGGCGGTGGTATCGATCGCCAGTTGAGGCTGAGAGTCGGCGCTGACCGGGACGAGCACGCGGCGCAGTTTCGGCTGTCCCGATTCCTTCACCACAAATCCCTCCACGTTGGCCGGGACGAAGAGCGTGGCGGTCTGGCTTTCGCGGGCCACCGGTTCGGCGACGGGGGAATGCTGCCAGCGCGCGAGCCCTTCATACTGATTGGTCGACATCACCAGCAAGTCGGCCGGGTGTGTGCTGAGGTACCGGAGAATGCCTTCGGTCGGGTTCTTCGCCGCGGTTCTGGTTTTCTTGATCGTGATCCCCAGGTCCCGAACTTGCTCACGCCGGCTCCCTTTCGGGAGCATGCCCCATTGCTCGAGGATCGGACGGACTTTGGGAAAATCTTCGAAATGTGCACGAGAGACATCGGCATCTACGTGCATGACGGACAATTCTCCCCCTGTCGCGAGCGCGAGTTTGATGGCATGGACCAGGCCGGTATGGCTGTCCTCGGTGAAATCCGAGGGGTGGATGATCCGGCCGTACGGGAGCGTCATTGCAGGGTTAACGGGTGTGGTCATGGTCGGTCCGGGTGGAGGGCGGCCGTTTTCTGACGATAGGGTTGTGCGGTGTCTTGAAGCAGGGACAGCCGGGCGGCGGGGTTGTCCAGTGACGTCTCCTGTGTCAGGGCGTAGCGGGTTTGCACGGCGGCGCCATAGGCGGGGTGCTCATGAGCGGGCACGCCCAGCAGGGTGCCGAGGGACCGCAGGTATTCCCCTTCTCCCTTCGCCATATCCTGTTCTAAGTTCGTCTGGTTCAGGGTGACAAAGGCGATAGCTTTGTGTTCCGGGTTGAGCAGACCATCCTCATTCCACCAGGCATGACCCGATGTGGTACCCGTGATGTTCGATGTGGTATCGGTGGTTTGCTTGACGGTCGCTTTGATGGAACAGCCGGTCGCCGCAACGGCGATTGCCAGACCGGCGGGCACGAGGATTGTGGAGGCTAATCGACCGCGCATGGGAGTCTCCTTTGGTTAGGGGATGTCTCATGGCCTGGTTACCGGCTCACTATACCATAGCTCCGCTTAAGTTTAGCCAGGGGAACCGATAGAGTGCATAAGCGGCACGTCGCTGGCGGCTTTCGTCAACAGCCTGTTAGGGCAACAGCGTCAGCCCCATGGCGAGTGTGAAGCAAGGCACGGCGAGGCTTGGCCTTCCCGGGCCTCGCCGTGGTCATTTCAGTCAAGGTGATTACGGTCAGTTGGCCCACAGGCGTTGATACCACTTTTTCTCCTCGGCGACCGGCGCTGAGGCGATATTCATCGTCTTGCGGATCTCCCCGATATTCCAGCCGGTCAGGTTGGCCAGCGTCTGGGCTTCCCGCTCGTAGCGGTCCCGCAGTTGCTGCCGATAGGCGGCCGCAGCGGGGCAGTCATCCTGGCCCGTCCAGGGGTGGCGGAGAATATAGCGGGCCTGGAAGTTTCCCCGATCCGACGTCTCCTGGAACATCAGATCTTCGGGAAAACGGGCGGCATCGTAGCGCACGTGCAGGCGGGTCAGAAAGACGTTCTGCGCCTGGCCCTTGCCTGTCCGTCCGTTCTGATCCTGCCAGAAGACGCCCAGGCCGCGCAGTTCCTCGGCGGAGAGGGGATTGGTCGCACAGGGATCGCACCAGTTCATGTCCCAGGCATATTCCAGAAACACGCCGCGCTCGTTCCCCCGTTTCACCTGCTGCGTGAAGAGGTCGCGGTAGAAGTCGCCGAATTTGTCTTTCACGTAGAGGGGGATCTCCTGCGCTTCCGGCAGGCGCACGGTGCGGTAGTTCGTCGTTTCGACGCGGCCCTGTTTCGTCAGGAAGTAGATGAAGAGTTCCTGTGCCCCGTCCGCATTCACCGTGCCGAGCCGGATCGGCAACATGAATTTCGGCGACTCGAAGGCAATCTGCAGCGGGCGCAGGTGCGTGCCCCCCAGCCTGCTCTGTTCCTCCAGGTTCACCTTGGCGACGAAGAACTTCATGCCCTGTTTCAAGTAGCTGAGGAGCACGGGGGAAGCCCCCGAAGGAATCCGGTAGCCATTCTCCGTCAGCCACATTTCCAGCCCGGCGCTTTCTTTGGCCGAGAGGATCAGGATGTCGTACTCGCCGACGAGGTATTGCGCCTCGATCGTCACGCCCAAGGCGCGGTCGCGCTCGCGGGCCGGTGCCGAGGCGGGCGCCATGCTTTTCAAGGCGCCCATCCTGTCCTCCATCATCTCGTATCTCCGGCAGGGATTTTCATCGAAGTATTCGACCAGGCGGGGCGCGGAGTAATCGGCCAGATGTTTCAAGACAGCCGGCTCGCCGACATGGATCTGGTCCTTCTCCAGGATCGTCGGCACAGGCACGACCATCGCGAACTCCTTCACGTCGCCTTTGAAGTCGTTGGCCATCGTGATGACGGTCTTCTTGTCGTGCCGGGCGATGGCCACCTCCGATGCCTTATTGAAGAGCTTCGTGTCGGCCTTGCCGACGTAGAAGCCGCAAAAGGCGTGGGCCGACCCGCTCCAGGCGAATAGGCCGATGAGGAGTGCGAGTGTGGGAAGGACGAGACGTCTCATGAGAACCTCCTTGGTTGTGAAAGTGATAGGCGACAGGTTGCAGTGCACAGGGTAGGAGCAGGCAATGAACCGCTCGATGGCTCAGTCCATTGATAACGGATGCCGTGAAACAGATGGTCGAGGATTGGCACCAGTGGTGAACAAACAATGAGGCCCCAGAGCGGGCCGTTGGGACGGAACAGGCCGAACTGGACGTAGAGTGCAACCAGCGAGGTGAGTAAGGCAAAGACGATCCGGCCTGCTCGCGAGTCCGGTGTCGTCTTCGGGTCCGAGATCATGAAGAAGGCAAAGATGAGCAGCGCGCCGCTTTCGATCTGATGCAGCGGGATCGTGAGCGGATCGCCAAGCCAGAGCGCCCGTGCGAAAAGGAGTCCGATATAGAATGCGAGAAACGTAAGCGTCACATCCGCCCGCGCCGCGCGCGTGATGACGAGCGAACCCAGGCAGGCGACCAGAAACCCGAACCAGGCGACCTGCCCCCATTGTCCCGGCGAGATCCAACCGACTCCGCTCCCGATCATGACGACCAGGGCCAGGTTGGTCGGATTGAAGACGTGCTTGTCCTTCCAGCGGATGACGAACTTGCTACCGATGGCGATGAATGAAGCTAATGCTGCTACAGCGACGTCATCGGTCCGTAGCAGCAGGCAGAGGGACAGAGCGGAAATCAGCGGGCTGCGGGGATCAAAAGAGGGCAGGTGGTGGAACCGCGTCCCCGCATACTGCGTCAGCAGTGCCGTCCCAATCGTGATGGCGAGTTGTAGCACGGACACATCGAAGTGTAGCGAAAGCAAGCCATACAGGAGCAGTGTGCCAAGGCTGGCTATTTGGTAGAGGCGGGGATCGAGGGCAGCAATCTGTGTCTTGAGTCGATCTAGTCTCATCAGGCACCTCGTGAGTCGGTGGACATGCGGTCTTACCCACGTAATGGCGCCAGGAGGAGAATCCTTTCAGGGGGAATGTAATGAGCCGGGAGTCGTGGTTAGTCCAGGGGGGAGCGTTGACAAGTGATCGGCCGCGCGTAAGAATCACCCGCCAGGTTACAGAGTTTCACGAAGCGATTGCAGGAGCAACCACATGGAAGCACCAAGACCCCCGCTGCCGCCATTCGATGCGAAGACCGCCGCCCAGAAAGTCCGTATGGCCGAAGACGCCTGGAACACCCGTGATCCCCAGCGGGTCGCACTGGCCTATACCCCGGACAGTGTCTGGCGTAACCGCGCGGAATTCTTTGCCGGGCGCGAAGCCATCGTGCAGTTCCTGACCCGCAAATGGAACAGAGAGTTGGACTATCGCCTCATCAAGGAACTGTGGGCGTTTCATGAAAACCGGATTGCCGTCCGGTTCGCCTACGAATGGCATGACGATGCCGGTAATTGGTTCCGGGCGTATGGCAACGAAAACTGGGAATTCGACGAGCAGGGCTACATGCGGTGTCGCATTGCCAGCATCAACGACCTGCCGATCAAGGAGGCGGACCGCAAGTATCACTGGCCGCTGGGGCGCCGCCCGGATGAGCATCCGGGGCTTTCTGAGCTTGGCCTTTAAGGTCGCGGGTGACGACGGAGTATTCGAGCGGTGAGAATCGTCAGCATCCTCGTCGGTGGGGTAGCAGAGTTTGTCGCCGGATATTTCATCGGAGCCTTTGCAGGTTGCGACTGGCTCTCCCCCTCCAGCAATCTGTGCGGCTCTATGGAGTGTTTCTCACCGGACCGGTCAGGTTAGTTTGTGGATCCGTCGGTGTGTGGGCGATGACCAGACCGACAAGCCAGTGAGCCGAGGAACGGATATCGTCAAACCTGAATGATTGGCTCCTTGTCAAAGGGATCACCATGGACTCGAACCTAGTTTTAGAATCTGCCCAAACCTCCCTTTCCGGCTCGCTCCCTTTACCGCGGATCGTCCAGAATCTTCTTAGCGCCGGAGTGGAGTATTACCACGTCGACTATGTGTCCCTACGCTTCACGTTTTATGGCGCGAATGGCGACGCAATCGTCGCACCGATTCCCCTCGAAGGCTTATCACCCGTCTCCTGTGATTTTGATGCAGCAGACTTACGACGGGCCATTCACGATAGTCAGGTCAATGGACAAAAGTTCCATGAGTTCTCGCGACGTGCCATGCAAGCCGGAGTACAGGGCTATTTTGCATTTCTTCGCGGCAAGCGTGTGACCTATCTGGGCAGACAGGGCGATCAGCACACGGAGTGGTTTCCGGAAGTTCAGAAGGAGACAGGTGTCTGAAGCCGAATACAAGAACAAAGGGGCCTGACCCACTGCTGTCCAAGACAGGATATAACCCGCGCTTTCTCGCCTCCAACTCGTTGAAACTTTAGGCGCCACACTCTGACTGTGAATCGAGGTCCCTTGGGCGCGCAGATGTTGTCCAAAACCCTGAGGAGTTGCCGCATAGGGCAGCGCTGGCGAGAAGGGCGTGAATTCATGGCTTCCAGAGCCCTTTGGGGTCTCCATCAATCCCATAGGGACCAGGCGTTGTGGTTAGATGCTGTTCAAGATCCAATTCTCGGAGAAGTTATTATGGACAAGAGTGGGCCTGACCCCTTAAATTTCTCCCGGAAACCGTCTTGCTTAGTATCTTCGTCAGTATGTTGCCCTGGGGGGTATCGTGAAATATTCTCTACTTCTTATAGTGTTTCTTACTACAAGCGCATTGGGTCTGAGTGAATATAGTGGAGTACAGGCGATGACTCTGGATGATCTCTCGGTCACGGTTGCTTACCTCAAAGAAGGCAAGCAAATTGGTACAGGGTTCTTTGTTGCTGCAGAATCGCCAGGCTTGGGCATTGCCGAGCAGCCGTACCTGGTGACTGCAGCCCACGTAGCTCGCTTCCTGACGGGTAATTCGACTGTTACGGTACGGGCCGCAAAGGACATTCCAGTTTCGATCTTACTGAAAGAGCTACTTTCCGATGGCGGGAAGTTGGCCTGGCAGGTTCATAGTGAGTCTGATGTGGCGGTTCTCAGACTGAAGCTTGATAGCAAGACCCTTCCGCTAATGCAAGGTCGCTTTCTGAGTGTTGCTTTGCTCGCACCAGAGGAGGGTGCGCCACAACGAGAGCGACCAGTAACGGTAATGGGATTTCCTTTGGCGCTCGGTACGGCCGGCCGCTTCTCACCGATTACAAGTGAAGCGAAGCCAGCAAGTGGTTTGCTTCGACTATTCAGTCCCGACATTAAGAAAGAAGCTACGTTCTTCGTCCTCGACAAACCAAGCATTGGTGGGTTCAGTGGTGGACCTGTTTTTCAAATGCCCGAGCCATTCGCTTCCAGTGGAGGTCTTGTGTTCCCGGATAAGTCGGCGCCGACTACTGTGGTTGGTCTTGTTCATGGCACTATTAGCGATGATACTGGAGGGAAACTTGCCGCGGTTGTCCCTTCCAAGTTTATTCGAGACACCATCCTGCAGGCTGAGCGAGCTGAATAAGATGTCCAGACCAATTGAGCTAAAAAGGCTCCAGGAACCCTTGATTACCCTCTATCGGTAGGTCCACATGGGGAGTGCCATGCTCGAACTCAGACCGACGTGCGAGCACTGCAACAAGCCGCTGCCGCCTGAGTCGCTTGAGGCGCGCATCTGTTCTTATGAATGCACTTTTTGCGTAGCTTGTGTCGAATCTGTGCTTGGTAATGTTTGTCCCAACTGCGGCGGCGGGTTCGCTTCGCGACCGATCAGGCCTTCGACGAATTGGAAGGGCGACAACTTCCTGGGGAAAGACCCGGCTAGTACGACGGTTAAGCACCGACCGGTGGACCCGGCGGCGCATGAGCGGTTCTCGGGCAAGATCAAGACGATTTCTCCGGAGAAACGATAGAAACTAGAAGCGGGCTCCGGGAGCCGGTACTTGGTCAGAGTCTGAGAAAGATGAAAATGTACCGGGAGTCTTTCCCGGATTCATCGTGCCTGCAACGATCTGCTCCCGGGCAGCCACAGCCTACATTCAAGAACTGTCGGAACCGCGATGCATGACTGGTTTGAGTGGTACGTGCAGCAGGCTGAAAAGCAGAAGTCGTGGGCCATGTATCGCGACCGGTACAACTGTCCCTGTTGCTTTATGCCCACGTTGCAGGCGTGGGCGGCGTATGACGCCTGCGAAATCTGTGACTGGGAGGACGACGGGCAGGATTCCGACGATGCCGACGTGGTGCGCGGCGGTCCGAACGGCGACTATTCATTGCGGGAGGCGCGAGAGAATTTTAAGCAGCATTTCACCATGTATCGCCCGGCCGATACGCACGCTTTTATCTACGAGCAGATGGACCGGCGGAGCAAGGAGCAGCTCTGCCGGAATTTCTCCATCGCCATCTTGTGCGATTCGGATGAGCATTGGCGCACGGCGTTATCTGTTGAGCGGGAATTGCTTGCGCAGCGGGGGCGTCAGGACGGAGCCTGGCAGTAGCGCCCGGTTGCTGGTCTGGTCATGTTCTTCACCGGGTCTTTGCAAAGGACAATCTGCCGATGTTGGAACTGAAAACCGTCTTGCTGTTTGTGGCCACGGCGGTCGCTGAGATTGTCGGGTGCTATCTTCCCTATTTGTGGCTGAAGAAGGATGCTCCGGTCTGGGTGCTGCTTCCCGCTGCGGCGAGTCTGGCCGTGTTTGCCTGGCTGCTCACGCTGCATCCGCTCGCCGCCGGGCGTGTCTATGCTGCCTATGGCGGGGTCTATGTGTCGGTCGCCATCGTCTGGCTCTGGCTCGTCGACGGGGTGCGTCCCTCCCTATGGGATTGGTTCGGCGTCGCGGTCTGTCTCTTCGGCATGGCGATTATTATGTTTGCGCCACGCCACGTTTCACCGTAACGGAGGAAATCAGGGGTTCCAGGAACCCTTGATCGGTCGGGGGCGCTTGCTGCCTGCCTGAATCCATTCAATAGACATTGTCTCTTACGCTGTGCAGGGGGCTCAGATCGTCGAGGAGGGAAAAGACGTGGCGTCTCAAGATCTGATCAGGGTCGGGTCATACCTATCAGTGCTCGTCATCATGGCGACGTGGGAACTCATCGCGCCGCGCCGAAAGCTGACAGCCTCGAAGCTCTGCCGGTGGGGAGGCAATCTGACGATTGTGGTCTTGAATACGGTGATCGCCCGGTTATTGTTTGCGGGCGGCGTTGTGGCGACGGCAGTGATGGCGCAGGAGCGGGGCTGGGGGCTCTTGAACTGGGTCGACTGGCAGGGCTGGCTCGAAATGGGCCTGGCGGTGGTGGCGCTCGATCTGGTCATCTACTGCCAGCATCAGGTGTTCCATCTGGTTCCGATCCTCTGGCGGTTTCACATGATGCATCACTCCGACCTGGATCTGGATGTGTCCAGCGGGGTGCGGTTTCATCCGGTAGAGATGGTCATTTCGCTGCTGGTGAAGAGTGCGGCGGTGATGGCCCTGGGCGTGGCTCCCCTGGCGGTGGTCGCGTTTGAGATCGTGCTCAATGCCACGGCCCTGTTCAACCACAGCAATGTGAAGATGCCTTTGGGGCTCGACCGTGTGCTCCGCTGGTTTATTGTCACGCCGGACATGCATCGTATCCACCATTCGGTGGACCCCCGCGAGACCAACAGCAACTATGGATTTAATGTGCCCTGGTGGGACCGGCTCTTCGGGACCTATTGTGCGGAACCGGCCTTAGGGCAATTGGGGATGAAGATCGGCCTTGAACATCTTGGCCCCCCGGTCTGCTTGAATCTGTTCATGATGCTGCGGTTCCCCTTCGTCGCCGCGCTTGGTCGCTACGCCGGACGGACTCAATCCTAAGCCCAACGTGGAGTGTCGGCGGTTGGCGGGAGGCAATGGCCGCCGGACTTGTGGCGCCTTGAGGCTTGGTCTGTGGCGGAAAACATGGGGCGATAAACAATGAGGCCGCCGGTTAAACCGGCGGCCTCAGCGCGAGGGACACTCTCGTTCAGGCTCAATGACCTGGCATTGAGCGAGCCGGTCTAGTTATGCCCGGCCGGGTGATCCTGCTTCTCAACCAACGGATCGATTTCTTTCTGCACTTCCTCGGTCACATTGTAGCGAACGTAGGCATGATCCAGCACTTCGTTGGCGTAGAGCCGCCCCGTCGGCGCCGGGACCGCGATGTTCGCTTCCACGGTCCCCTTCGGGCCGATAGTGACGGTTTGCTCGGTCGCGGTGCGGACATAGGGATGCCAGACGACCAGCTTGTAGGTGCCGGGCGGCACATCAGTGATGGTGAACCGGCCCTGCTCGTCCGTCTTGGCGTAGTACGGATTGGTAACGGCCACGCCCCAGCTCTCCATGTAGGCGTGGAAGCCGCATTGCATGACGAAAATCCGCCGGTTCTTGCTGAGATTGACCAACTGCTTCATCGGCGGACCGGCCATGTGTTTGTGGTACATCCCGGCCTCGGTGCGATCCTTGAAGTTGCGCGGATGCTGCGGGTTCA
>NZ_JBMWAN010000004.1:0-275000 GCF_049546785.1 Nitrospira sp. NS4
GGGGCTCGACCTGCAGGTCGTCTATCATTCCCATCCGCACGACCCTGCCCGTCCGTCTATGACCGACATCAAGATCGCCACCGACTACGAAGAGATTTGGCCGAAAATCAACCTGCCCACCCCCACCTACATCATCCTCTCACTCATGCACAGCACGCCTGAAATCAAAGCCTACTGGATCAAGGGCGGCGCCGTTTCACCGGCCACCATCGCCTCAGCATAGCCGACAAATTCATATTTCCTTCTGTCGGTGTGAATGCGATAATGCCAGCCATCATCGACCTCTTTCCAAGGAGCGATCGTCATGGCCCTCATCCGTACGATACTTCTCGCCGTCTCCCTCACTCTCCTCATCTCCGGCCCAAGCCTCGCAGAGGACAAGAGCTACTACAGCCCGGTCATCCAGATCGATACTGAAAACCACCGCATTCTCATTTCCAAGCTCGGAGGCGTGTTCTACATCGACGTGCCTGAAGCAGGACGCCCTCACATGGAAAAGCTGCCCATTTCAGGATTGGTGGATTTCGTGGTCGAATGGAAGGGCGAGGATCAGATGCCCGTGATCAAGACCTGGAAGGTCAAATCCGGCGAGTCCACCTGCATGTTCTTCAACGGGAAAGAGTGTAAGTAGCCCCCAAGCTACTACTCACAGGTGGCTTTCCAAAAAGCCAATTTCCTTTTCTCCCAACTGCATCTTTTGATGAGATCTGTCCTTGCTTGGATGCCACCTGAAATTTCAGGGCAGGCTGTTCAAAACTCGCCTGATGCCAGGTGCCACCTGCATCAACGCCCTTCTTTATGGACCGATTCTCCTGGCTGTGAATTCATCCAGCGCGCTTTTGAATACACAGCCCGGCCGGTCGCCCTGGCGCACGAACGCAATCTCGTCTCCCGAGATCCGTCCCAGGAATTCGAACGAGTACGGATGTTTCTCGGAGTCGGTGCCTAATACATAGGCGTGCTTTGTGGTGAAAGCGAGACTCTCACCGTCGATTTTTCCATCAACGATCTTGGTTTCACCTGTAATGTGGTAGGCCATCGTTCCGAGCACCCTATCACCCATCACCTTAAACATGAAGCGCATGGGGTAGCACTGGCCGTCGAATGAAAGACCGGGATTATCGGCGACCCATGCCCCACTGATATCGGCAACTTTACGAACCGCAGCTTGAGCCGCTGCAGCTGGGTGAATCCACCCCTCGGCCCCATTCACCATACCGGCCAACACATCGATCAGCCGCAGGCAATCCTGTTGAAACCGCATGTCGCTGATCTCCATGGCCTGCCGGCGAGCCAGCAGGATGAGGGCATCCGGCAAATCCTGCTCGCGAGGCATGACCGCACCGCCGACCAATGTAGGTATCACCGGAATCCGCCGGTCGAGCGCGGTGGCAATTTCGAGTCGAACAAAATCATGCGGATCATCCAGGCGACGATGACCTTGCTGATCGACACAGGCCAGCCACGATTTCCCGATGACGACAACCAGCGCGTCACAGGACGTGACGTTCCGTTGAAGCACCTCGACAAAGTCCTCCCCCGGCGCAATGGCATCAATATCCATAAACACGCGCTCCGGCCCGAAGTGCCTGCTCAGGTGATCGTAGAGCCGTCCCGTATATCCTGCGCTGTCCTCCCGCCGATAACTGATGAAAATCCCGCCCATCCGAAATCCCCTTCTCCGCTGACGTTTCGACCCGACTCTTCAGTTATTTCCCGTTGCCCAAGGCACAGCACCAAGACACCGCTCAGGCACTGCTCGCGCAAGGCGCATAAGCAGTGATTGCTGCGACCCACCTTGCCAGATCGAGTACAAACATTCAAACGCGCGGTTGAGGTGGTTGAAGGCATCGGGGGAATTCGATACGCACCGGACGAGCCACGAGGCTTCTCACTACAAGATCACATTACAAGATGTGACCCTGCTTGCCCCATTCATGTATTTCAATGGGAAAGAGTGTAAGTAGCGGAGAATTGATTGGCGCTCCTCGCCTCTTTCACTTCTCACTCGAGGGTATTTCTTCGACAAGTCGAATCACTGGCTTTTTCTACCCTCGGAGGATGCTCTCTTCCGTGTAAATCGGGCGCCGCGGGCCCCTGCCTTTATCAATTCCAGCAGGGCGTGGTACTTGCTTCAAATCTGCAATGTACAGAACACTCTTGAATCCAGCATAGTCACCCTTATCACCTTGTCGCCATTTCGCAGGCCTGTGGGATGCCTCAGCAAGCAATGCATTCCGATCGAATTCTTCAGCTCGCTTAATTTCCCTTAGTTCGCCTCGATAATACCGATCCTCCCCCGTGATTTTGATCAGAATCGTCGTAGGGAGCACAAACCTTTCTTTTCTAACGACTGAATTCTCAAGCCAGATAACATAGCCATGGTCATCACAAACATCCACGGCTTCTTGAAACTTCCCGTTCTTTTTCTCATTGTAAGAAACGAAAAGGCCCAGGCGCGATTGCCTCGATTCCATGCTAATTCTCCCTTAGAAACCGATTCACCAAGTCTGCTGTCTAACCATGCCTCATAGTACCCGCACCAAATTCCTCCCTACTCCCTCTAATGCAACGCCACCTAGAGATCTGCGTAGTATGCCGTCACAGAATGCGCTGGCCTCCTTCAAAAGTGTCTGTCCAATCTTGCCAAATCTTATCGTCGCCTTATTTTGAGGTGTCCGTAAAACCCGGGCTAGCTCAGCCCCCCTTTATTCCCCCGCAAGCGAAAAGTGTTGAAGTTTAGTGGGCTCCGAAGACAATCTACAGGAACAAAGAGTTATCCATTCGTGCCTGATTGCTGCTGACGCGATTGTGAATCCCGAGTTGCTGCTCGACTCACCGCTCTTCCTACACCTTGCGACAAAACATAGCCACCTATTCCACCAAGGAGTGTCCCGAGAGTATTTTCGGTTAGAAACTTTGACATTCCGAGGACGCATACAACAATCAATAGCACCATAACGGTTGCAAATTGAATAACTTGACCCGACGCTATCAATTCAACCTGCACATCAGGAGAGAAGACTCGGACTGAGAGAAACATCAATATGCCAAATGCGCAGAACACCCCAATTATAAGCCCTAATTGATCTGCTACTTTCGTCGCTGGCGCACTTTGATCCTCGATAGATTTAAGTAGCAAGTCTCGATATTTCTCCCACGCCTCACTAAGCCGCTTAGCTCTTGGTGCCTGCTCTTTGAAAGCCGATATATTCGAGGTCAGTTGCTTGGATGCAATGGCCATCGCTGTGTCGAGTTGAAGGCGCATTGCTTCCATGCTCTGCTTGTCCGGGTATTGATTACAGAGCTTTTCTGGATCTAGCTGTAAGAACTGAGTCACCTCACTAACTGTGGCTTCCTCACTTTCAGGAAGGGACACCATTAAAGGAAAGCCATCAAACCCAAGTCCCTGAAATTGGCCAAGCTGCCTCCTTATAATAAGAAGATTTTCCGCAATCGACTTTCGCTGACATCCTTTTATAGCTAACGCCAATCGTCCAGCAGCTTCCGTTACTCTGTTCTTAGTAGCTTCAATTGAGATTTTTTCAAGTGCAGCGATATGCTCAGAATAACCAGAGTAGGCATCGATGGAGGAACGGGCCTCACCGAGGGACTCTTGATTTAGAGCAGGGCTTTTCGATGGCGCTAGTTTCTGAATTCTCTCGATCTCCTTTCTTGTGGCTTCCTCTGATTGCACAATGGGGGTGACGTCGGGTCCACCGAAGATGCCGGGCCTTGCGGCTGCTTGATCCAGCCACGCTAGACCCAACAAATAGAAAAGAACGAGAACGATTTTTTGCATAGTTGTCTCCCCATGACTCGCAATACCGCGCAAGATGATAATCGGCGAATTTCTATCCGTATAACAGCCAGCGACTCTACCGGTCAGACTTGAGATGGCAATCCCCTAGGTATCTTCGAGCGGGCACATTTTCTGCCGAATCGAGGATTCCGTCAAGCGCACCAATGTAGCCATCGGTGCGAATGGTTCCATTCAGACAAGAGCAGTCGTTCGACGTCGTGATGATCCCCTGGCGATATCACCATCAGATGAGGACGATGCGAGAGTGGACGGAAATGAGAGAGGTTACTCCGAACTGCCCAGCATGTCGTCGATCAGCGGACGATTGATGTCGGTGCAGCCCAGGCAGATCGTATCGAACAGAGCTTCGTGGTCTGCCACAAAATTCCTGGCGTCGGTTAATTTCTCCGCCATGACCTGGTCATAGCAGGTCTCGCACAACATCATCAGCCCCCGCGAGACGGAGACTGTTTTCCGTCCTGCACTTCCCGCCATGATTTATACCGATCCTTTTTGAAGGGCCATGAAGAAGTCTTCCGATTCGAGGTCGATGCCACAATCCGCGCACTCATAGGGTTTATCGGGCTCCGGTACGTTCAAGGGAGTCCGGTCGATCCGTCCCCGACAGACATGGTAGAAACTCCCCCGCGCATGCTCGTCGTCCAGGGGATCGCTTTCGTATATCAACACCATAGTCGTTTCATTCCTCTCCGGCCAAAAGTATAACGACGGGCTTTGCGGATTCGCAACCGCCCCGCTATCTACCTACCCTCACAGGATGCTCAAAAAGGTCGTCCAGCAAGGCCGCAGCAAGTGAAGAGGCGAGGCGTACGCTTCGGTACGTTGAGTCTCTGAGCGCAGCGAGAACGCCGCTGGCGGACTTTTTCAGCATCCTGTTACACCTGAAACTGCGCTTCATACAAACCGGCATACACGCCGCTCTTGGCGAGCAGCGCGTCATGAGTCCCGTCTTCGACCACCTTTCCATGATCCACGACCACAATGCGGTCCACATCCTGAATCGTCGAGAGCCGATGGGCGATGATGATCGTGGTCCGCCCCTTGGTCAGTTCGTTGAGGGCTTCCCGGATCTTCACCTCCGTTTCGGTGTCGATATTCGAGGTCGCCTCGTCGAACAGAACGATCGGCGGATCTTTCAGCAGTACCCGCGCGATCGACACCCGCTGCCGCTGTCCCACGGACAACTTCACGCCCCGTTCCCCGATCCAGGTGTCGTAGCCATCGGGCAGAGCCATGATGAACTCATGAGCGCGTGCCGCTTTGGCGGCAGTCTCAACCGCCTCCTGTCCCGCCAACAGGTTCCCGTACAGAATGTTCTCGCGGACGGTGCCGTTGAACAAAAACGGCTCCTGCTGCACCAGCCCGATCTGGCTGCGGAGAAAGCTCAAGGGCAGCTCGCGGATATCGTACCCGTCAATCGTGACAGCTCCCCCCGTCACGTCGTAAAACCGCGGAATCAGCTTGAGCGTCGTGCTCTTCCCCGCCCCGCTGGGTCCGACCAGCGCGACCCGCTCCCCGGCCCGCACGGCGATCGTGACGTCCATTAGAATCGGCACGTCCGCCCGATAGTGAAACTGCACATGGTCGAACAATACTTCGCCCTTCAAGCGTTTCACCGGCGCCAAGGTTCCGGGCCGGTCATGCACCTCGGGCACCGTGTCGAGAATATCGAAGACCCGCTCGCTCGCGGCCAGCGCATGTTGCAGCATGTGATTAACGGAATGGATCTGATTGATCGGCACATAAAACAGCGCCAGGTACGACACGAACATCACCAGCTCGCCGACCGAGAGATGCGTCGCCAGCACTTCGCCGACCCCGAACCACAGCACCAATGCCCCGCCGAGACTGCCGAGCAGGGTCATCCCCGGCGAATAGAAGGACCAGAGATACATGGCTTTCAAGGTATCCTGACGACAGCGGTCGCTCTTGCGGCCGAACCGGTCCTGTTCATAGGGCTGCCGGTTGAATCCCATGGTCTCGCGGATTCCCGCCAGCGAATCTTGAAGAAGGGCATTGAGCTCGGCCGATCCTTTGCGAATATCCCGATAGTAGGCGTGCACCCGCTTCGTGAAGCCCATCGCGCCCAGGATCAGCAGCGGAATCGGCACCAGCGCCAGCAGGGCCAGCTTCCAGTTCAGCCAGAAGAGCACCCCCATGATGCCGATCAACGTCAGCCCGGCGGTAATGACGCCTTCCAGGCCATCGACGAAGATGCGCTGCATGTGCTCGGTGTCGTTGAGCACCCGCGACATGATTTCGCCCGTCGGGCGGTTCTCGAAAAAGCTGATAGAGAGCCGTTGCAGCGCCCCAAACACCTGCACGTGGAGATCGTGCACCACCTGCTGTTCGAGCGTGTTGTTGAGGCGAATGCGCAGTGAGCTGGAGAGATTTCTGAGGAGATAGGCCCCGACCAATCCGGCGAAGACCCAGCCGAGCAGGTCCAATCGCCGGCCTTGAATCACATCGTCGATCAGGATTTTGATCAGCCAGGCCGGAACCAGTTCAAAGCCTGTCGTCAGGCCGGCGAACAGAAACGTTCCGATCACCATCAGACGATAGGGGCGAAGGTACTGGAGCACACGGAGCAGGGTGTTCACAGGGCAGGATCAGTCCCGTTGCGTCAGATGACCGCGGCGGGATCTTTCTTCCAATAGTGATCGAACTCGGCCAGCTGGGTGAGCGTCGAGAGATCCGTCATCCGGTCGAGAAACACCTTCCCGATGAGGTGGTCCATCTCATGCTGAATGCAGACGGCGTAGAGGCCGGTCGCTTCGATATCCAGCGGCTTCCCTTTTCGATCCAACGCTTGAACCCGGATCACGGACGGCCGCGTCACTTTCCCGCGCAAGCCGTCCACGCTCAGGCAGCCCTCCCAGTTCTCAACCTGCTGCGGCCCGTAGAACGCGATGGAGGGGTTGATCAGCACAGTCTCCGGAAATCCTCCCTCCCCTTCGCAGCCCATGACCACGAGCTGGATCGAGCGGGACACCTGAGGGGCGGCCAAACCGATACCCGGCTCGTCGTACATCGTTTCGAACATGTCGTCGATCAGACGCTGGATGTCGGCGGACGCGATCTGGCGCGGCGTAAGCGCCTCCGCCTGCCGCCGGAGGACCGGGTTTCCAAGTTTCGCAATGCTCAAAATCGCCATCGATTGCGGACTCACTGGTTAGAAGAACAGATCACCGAAGGTCTTAAAAACTAACACACCGATCTTTTTACGCGCAACCGGCCCCATGATCTATCCTTGCGATTTTTGACCTGACCGGCGGGGCTCCGGAATTTCAAAGATCTCCTTGTTCGCATCCCACCATTCCACCCATTCCGAAACCCAGGCCTGCCGGTCCTGCCTGGTCGAAGTATCCCAATCGTGAAACTCGGTTTCATGCCTGGTAAGAATCCACAGCGAGTGCAACGCCGACATCGCCACAAACCGCTCCTCGTCCGTCACCATGGGAATCAGCGTCGGAATCACCGCCTTTTCCCGCACATACCGCGCTTCAAAGGCCGCCGCCTTGCGCACCGAGGGGTTGAGATCCTTGGCCATGACGGCGATCGTGTCCGGCGTCTTGGCCGAATCGAGCCGGATGGCCACGCGTAGCGCATGCTCGCGGACGCGGGGAAGCTCGTTCGGCTCCTGCGCGGCGACCAGCAGCGCCGGCACCCCCGACACCCCCTTCATCATCGACAGCGTTTCAATCGTGTTGTAGCGAATTCTGGGGCTGGGCATCGTCAGCCCCTTGACCAGGACCGGAATCGCCGGCTCGCCGAGATGGACGAACTCACCCATGGCCCAGAACTCCTGCTTGCCTTCCAACAGCGGCAACAGCGCTTCAGCCCGCTTGATCTCCTCCGGACTGAGCGGCTTCGTATTGGGTGGAACCGAGACGTCCGGAATATCCTGGCCCTTCGGCGGCGCTTCATAGGGAATTTGCGCCAGGATCATGGGAGCGTTCTGATACGGCTCTCCCCAGGCCGCTCCTCCCGCGCACAGGACCACCAGGCTCAGCACTCCACTGACTAGGTTACGACTTTTCACAGGCTTCCACTCCTTTCAGACCGGCTCACGCACAGGTTCATCCGACTCGTTCCGATGCACCAACTCATACAACACCGGCAGCACCACCAAAATCAAGAATGCGGCCGTCAACATGCCTCCCACCACCACACGCGCCAACGGTTTTTGCGCCTGAGACCCGATGCCCGTCGCCAAGGCAGCCGGCAAGAGGCCGATGGCCGCCCCCAACGTCGCCATCAAGATCGGACGCATCTGCGAATCCGCCCCTTTGCGCACGGACTCGCGAAGGCTTTCCCCTGTCCGGCGGAACTCTTCGATACGCGAGATGAGGAGCACCCCGCCCAGAATCGCCACCCCCAGCGTGGAAATGACTCCCACCGCCGCCGAGATGCTGAAATTGGTATTTGTCATCACCAGCGCCAGCACCCCGCCGACAAGCGCAAAGGGAACCGTCGATAAGACCAGCAGCGCATTCTTGAGAGAATCGAAGGTCGTATAGAGCAGAAAGAGAATGATGACCAGACTAACCGGAACGATTTTGGCCAGGCGCTGCTGCTCCTCCTTCAACTGATCGTACTGGCCGGCCCATTCCATCCGGTACCGTTCCGGCAGACTCACCTCTTTGGCCATCCGGGCCTGCGCCTCTTCGACCGTGCTCTGGAGATCGCGGTCCCGCACACTGAATTTGATGGGGATATACCGCTCGTTGTTTTCCCGATAAATGATGAAGGCTCCGGTCTGCGTCGTGATGTTGGCGACCTGCTTGAGCGGGATACGGGCGCCGGCCGGCGTGCTCACGAGAATATTCCCGATGGACTCCACATCCTGGCGGAATTCCGGAAAGAAGCGCACCACAAGATCGAACCGCCGCTCTCCCTCATAGACCTGCGTAACGGCCTGGCCCCCCACCGCCGCTTGCACCACGGCGTTGACATCGGCGACCTGCAACCCGTACCGGGCGCTGGCTTCGCGATCCACCTGGATCAGCAAGTTCGGCTGGCCCAGTAACCGGAAAATTCCGAGATCTTTCACCCCGCGAATCTGCCGCATGACCCGCTCGACTTCGACCGCCTTCGCCTCCATCGTCTTGAGGTCGGCACCGAACAACTTGATCGAGTTTTCGCCTTTGACCCCGGACATTGCTTCTTCAACGTTGTCCTGAATGACCTGCGAAAAATTGAAGATCACACCGGGAATATCCTTCAACCGGCCTTCGATTTCTTCAATCAACGCGTCCTTGCTCAAATCAGGCCGCCATTCCTGCTGGGGCTTCAGGTTGGCCAGAAACTCGGCATTGAAAAAACTCGTCGGGTCGGTTCCGTCATCCGGACGGCCGAGCTGGGAGACGATCGTCGTGATTTCCGGCGACTCTTTAAACAGGCGGCGGATCTCCCCGGTCAACCGGGCGGCCTGATCGAACGAGATGTCCACCGGCATCGTGGCACGCACCCACAAATTGCCCTCTTCAAGGGCCGGCATGAATTCTCCGCCGAGAAACTGCAGGGCCGCCCCGGTCAGGAGCAAGGAGCCTCCGGCAAACCCCAGCACGATCGTGCGATGGTTCAGCGCCCAGTCGAGCGTCCCCAGATACACACGGCGCACCCCCCGCACCACCACCGTGTCGGCCTCGCTGATCTGGCCTTTCAGCAGAAAGGAGCACAGCACGGGCGCAAGAGTGAAGGCCATCAACAGCGCCCCGAGCAACGCAAAGCCGTAGGTGATCGACATGGGCGCGAAGATTTTTCCCGGCACGCCGGTCATCGTGAAGAGCGGGATAAACGCCACCACAATGATCGCGGTCGAAAAGAAGATCGGCCGCCCCACCTGCCTCGCCGCGCGTACGATCTGCTGGTGAGTGGTCAGGCCATGGACCTTGCCGTGCGCCAGGTGGAAGAAGATGCTTTCCACCATGACCAGCGTGGCATCAACGATGATGCCGAAGTCGATGGCGCCGAGCGAGATCAGATTGGCCGACTGCCCAATCAGAATCATCGCGGTAAAGGTGAACAGGAGCGAAAGCGGAATCGTGAGCGCCACGATCAACGCGGCGCGGAAGTGCCCCAGGAACACCACGAGAATGACGAACACCAGCACCATGCCGCTGATCAGGATATCCGTCACCGTTTCCACGGTGGTATGGATCAGCTTCGTGCGATCGTAGAAGGTCTTGACCTTCACGCCGTCCGGCAGTTTCCAGGCATTCAAGTCCTCTACTTTGGCGCGCACTTTATCCAGCACGGACAGGGCCTTATAGCCTCGCTGCAGCAGGACGACGCCTTCGACCACATCGTCACGGTCGTCGATCCCGACTTTCCCCAGACGCACCTGGTGGCCGACCGCCACCCTCCCCAGCGTATTGATATAGATCGGCGTCCCGTCTTTTTCCGCCACCACCACGTTTTCGATGTCTTCCAGGCGGTTGATGAGGCCGAGCCCGCGGATGTTGTAATTCTGCGCCCCGATTGTCAGATAGTTGCCGCCCACGTTGGCATTGCTGTTCGTCAGGGCTGTCATCACCTGCGAGAGGCTGACGCCGTAGCTGATCAGTTTTCCCGGATCGATTTCGACGTGGTATTCCTTCGTCGTTCCGCCGAAGGCCGTGACATCGATGACCCCGGGAATCCGTTTGAATTCCCGCCTCACCTGCCAGTCCTGAATCGTCTTGAGCGTCGTCAGATCGGTCCCCTCGCCCGTGAGTTCGTAGCGGAAGATTTCCGCGATTGCCCACCAGGGGGACAGCGCCGGGTCAGCCCCTGAGGGCAGTTGGACGGTGGCGATCCGGTTGAGCACCTCCTGGCGATCACGGAACATGTCCGTGTCGAAATCGAAGTACACTTTGATGTCGCTCAGACCGAAAATCGACAGGGACCGGATATCCGTGAGTCCCGGCATGCCGTTCAGGGCCACTTCGAGGGGAATCGTGATCTGGCGTTCCATCTCCTCCGCCGACCAGCCGGGATACTGCGTGATCAGCTCCACCATGGGAGGCGAGGGATCGGGATAGGCGACAATGTCCAGAAGATGGAAGGCGTAGAGCCCGCCGAAGAGGAGCAGCAGCCCCAACGCGCACAAGAGGAACCGCTGAACCAGCGAGATCTCAACGAGGCGTGTAATCATCGTGGTTCAGCATCCGGGAAGGCTGCCGGGAGACGGTTCACAGGAATCAAAATCCCTTCACTTCTTGGCCCTTGATGAGCACCGCCCCTTTGGTGACGATCCGCTGGCCGCGGGCGAGGCCTTCGAGCACCCGGACTTGCTCAGGGGAAATATTGGCGACTTTGACTTCGCGTTTCACGTACCGGTTCTGATCCTCCACCACGTACACGAACTGCTTGCCGTCCGCTTCCAACACCGCTTCCCTCGGCACCACGATGAATTGCGAGGCTTCTCCCACATCCAGGTGCAGTCGGGCGAACATTTCCGGCTTCAGCTTATGGGCCTCATTATTGACCCAGGCCCGGACCTTGATGGTCCGGGTCACAGGATCGACCACATCGCCGATCGCCGCCAGCGTTGCCGGAAAATCGACTCCGGGATAGGCCTCCACGCTCACGCGCGCAAACTGGCCCTCTCTGACTAGCGCCAGATCCCGTTCGTAGAGGTCGGCCAGGACCTGCAGCATATCCAGATCCGCCACGGTGAAGAGCACCTGGGTCGGATCGCCCCCGACGGACTGACCCGGCGTCACCGCCCGCTCGACGACAGTCCCAGTCAGCGGGCTCTTCATTTCAAATCGAGAGGTGATTTTTTGTTTATCGAGCGGTTTGCTCAACTCCTCGGCCGGCACCCGGAGCGAGAGGAGGCGTTCCTTCGCCCGGCGATACTCCGCCCGGGCTTTCACCAATTCATTCTCCGCCAGCTTCAGGTCCTTGAGCGGCATCGCTTTGTTTTCGTACAAATCCTTGGCCAGCTCGTACGACCTGGTGGCGTAGTGCAGCTCGGAGTCCTCCTTCACGTATTCCGAATAGGCCTGCGCGATATCGGGACTATCGACGATCAGCAGCACGTCTCCCGTCTTCACACGATCGCCGAGATGCACCCGCACTTCGACGACGCGGCCCTGGAGCGGGGAGGAAATTTTGGAATACCGGTCCTCTCCGTAGGCCACCTTGCCGGACAAGGTGAGCGCCTGATGCGAGGGGCTGAAATCGACGATGGCCGTTTCAACCCGCGCTTGCGATTCGCGCTGAGGCGCTGCCGGCGGGGGCGCCGGCAGGGTGGCCGCCTCAGAGGGGGACGGCTGGTCCGCCCGTCCGCAGGCCGAGAGCGTCAGGAGCATGACCGCCATGGTCAGAGAGGCCGCTCGTCCGTGCATCATTGGATCTCCTGCCCCGCGGCGCTCTGCAGTTGAATCACATTTCGCTGATAGGTGAAGAGCGCCTCAAAATAATTCTGCTGAATCGTCCGCGATGTTCTCGCCGCATCCAGCAGATCGAGGATCGTGGCTCCGCCCCGCTCGTAGGCGCGCTCCACAATGGTCAAGGTCGACCGTGCGTCGTCCAGAACGCCTCCCAGGTAGGCCTCCACCAAGCGCCGGCTTTGCATCAGGTTCTTGTAGGCCACATCCACCTCGTTTTCCACCTGATTCAGCGTCTTGTTCAGATCGGCCTCGGCGGTCTGCACCCCCACCTCTGCCTGCATGATACCGCCCTGATTCCGATTGAACAACGGCAACGGCACGCTCAGGTTCAACTGCGCCTGTCCGGGATTATCAGGCCCCTGCGGTCCCTGCACGGCGTACCCGGCGCCGACGGTTAAATCGGGAACCCGATAGGCCTTGGCGAGTTTCAGATCGGCTTCCCGCTGGGAAAAGAGGAGCCGTTTGGCCCGGACATCCGGTCGCACCTCGATCGCCACCGTGCGGAGTTTCCCGATATCGGGATCGATCCGCTTGTATTCGAGGTCGGTCAGCAACTCCAGTTGCGTCACAGGAGAGACTCGCAACAGTTGGCGAAGATCCGCGCGAGCAACCTCGCCCTCCTGAAGCGATTGAATGACCTGCGACTGGAAGTCGATAAACTGGAGCCGGATGCGAATCAGATCCACTTCCGCGATATAGCCCTTCTTGAAGCGGATGGTGTTGATCTCAAGAATTCTGGAGAACCGGTCCCGGTTCTCTTCTGCCAGGGCGAGGCGACGCTGGGCCAACTGGATGCGGTAATAGGCGTCCTTGACCGTGAAGCTCAGTTGACGGACCGCATCCTCAAAACCGGCCTCAGCCGATTGGGTCCCGAAGCCGGCGCTTTCGATGCGATAGCCGCGCTTCCCGGCCAATTCAAAGAGCTGCTGAATCTGGCCAAAGACGCCCCCGCTATTACTGGGTGTGCGCCCCTGAGTAAAAGAGGCGAGCGTCCCCATCGAGGCGACCGGATTAGGAAAGAGCCTCGCCGTGATCTGCTGCCCCCTGGCCGTCTCGATCCCGAATTTCGCGATCAGCAGATCGAGATTCTGGCGCAGGAACAAGGCGACCGCGTCATCCAGACTCAGGCGGAGCGTTGAAGAGACGGCGGGAGATACCGGGGTCTTTCCCGAAGACTCGGCCGGAGCCGCAAGCGCCGGTACGAGAAAAGGAGCAGCGAAAGCGCCCGCAGCCAGGAGCAGAGCCCCGACCACGATGCGACTGCCCAGGTCACTGCGAAGATATCGCCCTGAATTCGTAATACGCACTCCCCCACACATTTCCGGTAGACCGCGGCAGAGGGCTGAATGCAGGAGTAAAGTGTTCGCATTTTATACTGATTTCACGAGTACTTGCAAAGGCATAGCGGAATCGTGCTACCGCATCTTCAGTTCCGTCCAGGCCCGGTCGTAGAGGCGCATCGCTTTGCCCACATCCGTCATCCATTCCAGTCGCGGAATCAACTCGGCCGGCGGATAGACGGCGGGATTGTCCCGCACCTCTTGGTTGACGAGCGCCCGGGCTTCCCGGTTGGAGGCCGCAAACAAGAGCCGTTCGGAGGTCGTTGCCGCCACCCGCGCGTCGATCAGAAAATTGACAAAGGTCAGGGCCAGGGCTTTCTGCCTCGACGACCGGAGCACCACCAGACAGTCCGCCCAGATCGTCCCCCCTTCCTTCGGCACGACATAACGGATCGACGGCCGGTCGGCCATGGCCCGCGCGACGGGACCTCCCCACCCTTGCGCCAGGACGACATCCCCCGAGGCCAGCAGTTGATCGTAATGCTCGCTGGCATACGTCTTCACCAGCGGTTTTTGGGCGATCAGCTTCTGTTTCGCCGCCTCGATCACGAGCGGATCGGTCGTATTCATGGATTGCCCCAACAACCGCAACACCGCGCCGAAGACTTCCCGCTGGTCGTTCAACATGCTGATCCTTCCTCGATACCGCTCATCCCACAGCGCCTCCCAACTGTCAGGCGGCGGCGAGACCACGGCGCTGTCGTAGCCGATCCCCACCGTGCCCCAGAAATAGGGAACGGAATAGCGGTGCGACGGGTCGAACGCGAGATGTTCCAGATGGGCTTCCAGCAAGGCCATGTTGGGCACGGCAGCCGGATCCAGCTCGGCCAGGAGCCCCTGGGCGGCCATGATGGACACCATGAAATCGGACGGCACAGTCACATCGTAGCCGGAGGCCCCGCCTTGGAGCTTCGCCAGCAGCTCTTCGTTGCTGCTGAAGGTATCGACCACCACCTTCGCTCCATGCATCCGTTCGAACTCCCCGATCAGCTCCGGGCTGACATAATCCGACCAGGTGAGATAATGCAGCGTCCGGACGGAGCCGCTCTTGCCGTCCTGCCCCGGCTCAAGCGAGCGATCGCAGCCGATCAGGGCCATGAGGCTGAACACTGAGAGCAGCACGAGCGGTACGTTCATACGGCGCATGGCTACCGACGTTGGAAAATAAGGGAAAGCCCCACCAGCCCCATGGAGACCGTCACTAGCACAGCCGAAAGCGCGTTGATCTCCGGTGAGAGGCCGGACTTGATCATCGAGTAAACCTTCAGCGGCAACGTGGTCGCGCCTGGTCCGGCGACAAAGAAGGTGACGATGAAGTCGTCGAGAGAAATCGTGAAGGCCAGCAGCATGGCCCCGAGGATGGCCGGGAACAGCAACGGCAACGTGATCCGTCTGAATGCCTGCCACGGAGTGGCGCCAAGATCATAGGCCGCATCGAGCAGCCGGGAATCCAGCTTCTGCAGCCGCGCGCGAAGGACGACGATCGCCACGGGGAGATTGAACGCGACATGGCCGATGATCACCGTCGTCAGGCTCAGCGGCATCCGCAGAACAACAAACAACAAGAGGAGCGCCACGCCCATCATGACTTCGGGAATCACCAGCGGCAGGAGGAACATCGGCTCCAATA
This sequence comes from Nitrospira sp. NS4, assembly GCF_049546785.1. Taxonomy (NCBI): domain Bacteria; kingdom Pseudomonadati; phylum Nitrospirota; class Nitrospiria; order Nitrospirales; family Nitrospiraceae; genus Nitrospira; species Nitrospira sp. NS4. The sequence continues at coordinate 15,175 of NZ_JBMWAN010000004.1, forward strand.
CCCGGCGCCAGCGTGCCCGGACGAGCTCCAGTCCCATCGCCGCCGGCACTCCCAGCAACAGCACAATGACCGTGGAGAGCCCCGCCACCAGCAGGCTGTTCCCCGTCGCGGCACGCAAGGCCTCGTCCCGCCACAAGACTTCGTACCACTGCCAGGACAGCCCCTGCCAGGTCGCCGACAGACGGGAGGCATTGAACGAGAACACCACGAGCACGGCAATCGGCAGGTAGAGAAAGGCCAGGCCGAGCGCGCTCAGCGTCCTCAGCCAGACTCCCGGCGCCCTCATGAGGCCCCTCGTTTGTCATCCACGACCGATTGCGCCCGCAAGTACCAGATCATCGCTCCGGTCACAAGGGCCATCAGGACGATGGAAATCGCCGACCCCAGCGGCCAATCCCGTGCGATCAGGTATTCGTGCTGAATCAGATTGCCCACCATCATGCTCCGGGCGCCGCCCAGCAGATCCGGCGTGATGAAGGCCCCGAGCGAGGGAATAAACACCAGCACGCAGCCGGCCACGATGCCGGGCTTCGTGAGAGGAACCAGCACCAGGCGGAAGACCGACCAGCGGTCCGCGTAGAGGTCCCAGGCCGCCTCGATGAGCGAACGATCGACTCGTTCGATCGCCGCATAGAGCGGCAGGACCATGAACGGAAGATAGCCATAGACCAGGCCGAGCACCACCGCGCTGTTCGAGTAGAGGATCTCGACGGGAGTCGAGATCAATCCCAGCTTCAGCAGAACCGTGTTCATGAGGCCCTCGGTCCTCAGAATGAAAATCCAGGCATAGGTCCGGACGAGAAAGTTGGTCCAGAACGGCACCATGATCAGCACCAGCCAGAGCGCCTGCCGCCGTGGAGGCAGGCGGGCGATGTAATAGGCCAGGGGGAAGCCCATCCCGAGACAAATGATCGTGGTCAGCGCCGCCAGCAGGAGGGATTGCCCGAAGATCCGGCCATAGAGCAGGTGCAGCAGGTCCCGGTAATTCTCCAGACTCAGTTCCCACAGGATACCCCCGTAGGTTCCGCGGGTGGCGAAACTGACCGCGAGGATGACGGCCAACGGCAGGAGACAGAAGAAGGCGGTCCACAGCACGCCCGGCGCCAGCAACCAGCAGAGAGCGCCGCGCGCGTCACCCTTCCGGTTATGGCTCTGTGCAGGCGATGCAGGCATCATGAGAGCGGAAGCACCACCCCGTCCGACACATTCCATTGGACCGACACCTGATCGCCGGCCCTCCAGGGCGGTGATCCGCCCGCATGGTTGGGCATATGGATGGTCCAGGATTGCCGGTCGTTCATCCGAACGACACAATGCCACTCGCTGCCGAGATACCGCAGGGTCTCAACCCTGCCGGGCAGCTCGTTGTCGAACCCGGCCCCGCCGCCGTCCGGCGCCACACGCACACGTTCAGGTCTGAGAATCAGGGCCACGGGCTCGCCGGGCCGGAGAGCGTCGGAGACCGCCACCCGGATGGTTCGCGACAGCCCGGGATCGGAACAGACCAGGGTGGCCCGTCCGGCATGATGGTCGCTGAGGGTGCCGCGCAGTTCGTTGGAGGTGCCGATGAATTGCGCGACGAAATGCGTGGCCGGCGACTCATAGATCTCCTGGGGCCGGCCGATCTGCGCGACACGCCCCTGATGCATCACCGCCAGCCGGTCCGAGAGCGCCAGCGCGTCCTCCTGATGGTGCGTCACGCAGACGAACGTGATCCCCACCTGCGACTGAATCGACTTCAGCTCCACGTGCATCTGCTGACGGAGCTGCTGGTCGAGCGCCGCCAGCGGTTCGTCGAGCAGGACCACGGCCGGCCGGTTCACCAGCGCGCGCGCCAGCGCGACGCGCTGCTGCTCCCCTCCCGACAGCTGGCCCGGCATGCGATCCCGCTTTTCTCCGAGCCGCACCAGTTCCAGGCTCGATGCGACGCGCGCGTCGATGTCACGGCGGGGCACCCGCTTCATTTCCAGGCCGAAGGCGACATTGTCGGCCACCGACAGGTGTGGAAAGAGCGCGTAGGATTGGAAGACCAGATTGACCGGCCTCCGGTTGGGAGGCACACCGGCCATCGACCGCCCGTCGATGAGGATCTCGCCGGAGTCCGGCGTTTCAAATCCGGCCAGCATCCGCAAGAGGGAGGTCTTGCCGGCTCCGCTGGGCCCCAGAATGGAAAAGAATTCGCCCCGGCGCACGTCGAGCGTGACCCGGTCGACGGCCAGCGTGGCCCCGTGGCGTTTAACCAATGAACGGATGTCGATACTCAGATCGGCCACGGAATGGACGTCCTACAGGGCCGGACAAGGGGGCGGGAGGGCAGATCGCGACAGCGGCGGACGCTCAACTATCCAGCCTGCTCTTGGCATGGTGGTCGCGCAGATGTTTCCGCACACGCACCTTTTCGTGATGCTTCCGCAGGAGCTGCTGGCGGATCACATTCCGGTCCTCGGCCACGATCCGCACGAGACGATCCACATCTTCGGCATGGTCGCGGACCAGCTCGGTGAGTTTCTGAAGCTGCGCCTCCAGCCGCTCGATCCGCCACAGGGCATCCTTCACCGGCTCAACCGGCTTGCGGGCCACTTTGCCGTTGCTGCGAGGAAGAGCCGATACAATCAAATCGCGTTTCATAGACACTCCTTTTATACGCCCGGTCGCCCTGTCTCACCCCAAGACCTGGGCTAGTATTATCCGCGTTCTCCCTGAAGTCAATCGTTCAGCTTCCTTTCCATTTCCGGACGGTCCTGTTACAATTCGCGGCCATGCACAATGTATTCACGATGATCCTCGCCGGGGGCAAAGGCGAACGCCTCAACCCGCTCACCGAACAGCGGGCGAAACCGGCCGTGCCCTTCGGCGGCAAGTATCGCATCATTGATTTCACGCTCAGCAACTGCCTGAACTCCGGCCTGCGGAGAATCGCGGTTCTGATCCAATACAAATCGCACTCGCTCGACAAGCACATCCGCAGCGGCTGGAACATTCTCAACTCCGAACTCGGCGAATACATCGCCTCCGTCCCCCCGCAGCAGCGCATCAGCGAGGAATGGTACAAAGGCACGGCCGACGCGGTGTACCAAAACCTGTTCCTTCTGGACAGCGAACACGCCGACTACCTGCTCATCCTGGCCGGCGACCACATCTACAAGATGAATTACGCCGAGATGTATCACTGGCTGATCGCTAAGAACGCCGATGCCGTCGTCGGCGCCCTGGACATTCCGATCCAGGATGCCACGCGCTTCGGGGTCATCAGCGTGGATGAAGAGCTCCGGATCAAACGGTTCGACGAAAAACCGGCCGCCCCCACCCCGATTCCCGGCGATCCCACCCATGCCTTTGCCTCGATGGGGATATACCTCTTCAAGACCGAGGCCATCCGCCGGTACCTGACCGCGGACGCCCAGGAAGGCACCGCCCACGATTTCGGCAAGAACATCATTCCGCGCATGATAGAAGAAGGCCGCGTGTACGCCTTCAAATTCCAGGATGAGAACAAGAAAGCCGTCAAATACTGGCGGGACATCGGCACGCTCGACGCCTACTGGGAAGCCAACATGGATCTCATCGCCGTCGATCCCCTCTTCAACCTCTACGATCCGAACTGGCCGATCCGGACCTATCAAGGGCAGTTTCCTCCGGCGAAATTCGTCTTCGCCCAGGATTTCCAGGGGGGCCGCATGGGCGTCGCACTGGATTCCATCATCTGCGGCGGCTGCATCATCTCCGGCGGCCGCGTGCAGAACTCGATCCTCTCGCCGAACGTGCGGGTCCAGGACCACGCCGACGTGCGCGAATCGATCGTCATGGAAAATGTGGTCATCGGGGAGCAGAGCCGCATCCGGCGGGCGATCATCGACAAAGACGTCATCATTCCGCCCAAGACCGAGATCGGCTATGATCGCGAGGCCGACGCCCAGCGATTCAAAGTCACCGAGTCCGGTCTGGTGGTCATTTCAAAGGGAATGAAACTGCATGCCTCCCTCGATTCATCCGGTTGATCTCATCGCCGCCCTGCGGGACAAGTCGCTCACCCCCGCGATCGTCTTTTTGACCTCCCGCCGCGCCTGCGACGAAGCGATGGAAGCGTTCGACCATGCGAAGACGGTGCTGCCTCCCGCCAGGCAGGAGGCGATCGCCGCCGCGCTCGAGCGGGTCATCGCCCAATATCCCAGCATCGCCGAACATCCGTTGATCCCCACCGTCCAGCGTATCGGCGTCGCCGCCCATCACGCGGGGCATCTCCCGTCCTGGAAAATCGCGATCGAAGAACTCATGCGGCAGGGCTGCCTCGATGCCGTCTTCGCCACCACGACGCTGGCCGCCGGCGTGGACTTTCCGGCCCGCACCGTCGTCATCACGCAATCGAGCATCCGCAAGGCGCGCGACTTCATGGATCTCACGATCGGCGAAGTGCAGCAGATCGCCGGGCGGGCCGGCCGGCGCGGCAAAGACTTCGTCGGCTTCGCCGTCGTGGCCCCCTCGCCCTACATCGACCTCGGCGTCCTGACCAAAGGGCTTACGGGAAATCCGGAAGCCATCGACAGCCAGTTCAACATCACCTACCCGATGGTGCTGAATCTCCTGAAAGCCCATCCGCACAATCAGATCCAGGCGATCCTGGCCAAGAGCTTTGCCCAGTTCCAGCTCAACCAGCGCGCGGAACTGCTGGAGCGCAAACTGGATACCCTCCATGTGCAGATGGAACCCTTCGGACCGCGCGTCTGCACCGACTGGATCACCCAATGGCACACGTTCGATCAGGCCAGGCGGCAGAAATCGCACCGGCACCAGGTCGCTCGCCACGAAGCCCCCGAGGTCACCGCGCGGTTTCACTTCCTCACCCCCGGCCGGGTCGTGGGACTGAACCGGGGACGCGGCATCGTCCTGCGCCAGTACCGGAGCAAGGGCCAGAAGAGCCCCATGGTCACCATCCTGCGCCCCGGCGGCGCGGTCACCGAATGTCCGGCCGGCATCGTCACGGAAATCTTCGACCGCACCTTCGAATGCCAGGAACAACCGGCCTATCCCTGGTGCACCGCCGACTCCCTGGATGAACTGCTCTATCAGCTGACCGAGCTGCCCACACGCCTCCCGGTCCTGCCGATCCTCGTCTCCAAAGAATCGGAACCGCTGCCCGACTCCATCGTCCAGAGCCTGGGCGATTTTCCCTGTCCGACCTGTTCCTCACGGTCGGCCTGCCAGAAGGACTATCTGGTCGCCTCCCGGATGCGCCAGGAGCAGCAGCGGCATATGCGATCCATTCAGGCCCTCCGGACCAGTCTGTGGCACCGGTTCCAGGAGCGCATCGACGTGCTCCAGCAATTCGGTTATCTCACGCCCGCATCGCAGCTCACCGACGACGGGGAATGGGCGCGGCTCATCCGCATCGATCATTCCCTGCTCATCACCGAGCTGATCCGGGCCGAGGCCTTCACCGGAGCCGACCCGGCGGTGCTCACCGGCATCATGGCCAGCATTGCCCACGATGACGACCGCCCCGGCGCCTTTCCCCGCATCAGCTCCGGGCTGAGTTCGCTGCTGGGCCAGGTCCGGAAGCTGGCCGAGAGCCTCTCCCCTTATGAAGATCCGCCCCTGCTCCGGGCCGACATTGCCGCCGTGGCGGAGCGCTGGGTGTCCGACCCGAACCTGACCTGGATCGGACTCTGCCGCTCGACCACCATGGCCGAAGGGGACATCTATCGCCTGCTCGCGCGGACGCTTGAGTTTCTGTCACAGCTCCACACGCTCAAGGCCACCCATCCGGGTCTCGCCGATTCGGCCTCGAAAGCCCTCGCCCTCATCCGGCGGGGCGTACTGGAGGAACTGCCATGATACGGTCTCTCGTCGTTCGTGAATCGTCGTTCGCAATGCAGCAAAGATCGATGGCCGTTTTCTCGCGTTTCACGTTTCACGCTTCACGAGGCATTGATGACAACTGACGAACTGGCACAACTTCTGGCTCAGCAACCGGTGGCCATCCTGCATCGGCTGGCGCGCGGCCGCGTCCAGCGGCATTTCCGGGCTGGCAAGCGCCGCCTCGTCGAGATGATCCTCCAACATTCGGGGAACAATCTCGCCGGGCTTGAATCAGACTTGCAGGCCCTCATCGGAGAACGCCAGGCGCGAGCCCAGGCGGCGCCCCCGCCGGCCACACAGGCGCCCCCGCGCCAGGCGGCGCAGCACACCAGCCGGAGACCGCCGCGCGCCCAGGAGCCGGAATCAACCGAGCCCTGCGTCACGCTGGCCGCCTGGCTGGAAGGGCTCGGCGTGCCGGCCCCGCAGCCCTTCGTCGCGGACCCCTGGCAGGAAGAAGCCCTGGCGGGCCTGGCGGAAACGGATGTCGTCGTGAGCGTCCCGACGGGAAGCGGCAAGACCTACGTCGCCGTGGAAGCGGCCAGACGGGCGATGAGCGAGAACCGGACCGTGATTTACACGTCCCCGCTGAAGGCCCTGTCCAACACCAAGTTCACCGAGTTTTCGAAAATTTTCGGCAGCGACCAGGTGGGTATCCTGACGGGCGACCGCCAGGACAACAGCCAGGCGCCCATCCTGATCATGACGACGGAGATTCTGCGCAACCTGCTCTACGACGCGGCCAGCGGCGAAATCGACGTGCGGCTCGATACCCTCGGCCTGGTGATTCTGGATGAATCCCAATACATCGCTGACCCGGAGCGCGGCGTGGTCTGGGAGGAAACGATCATTTTCTGCCCCTCGCAGGCGAAGCTGCTGCTGCTCTCCGCCTCCATCGGCAACCCGCAGGACATCGCCGACTGGCTGACCTCGATCCGCCCCTCGCCCTGCCGCCTGGTGCGCCACAGCAAACGGACCGTGCCCTTGCGCGCCGGCTATCTGCACCCGAACGGCAAGCTCACGCCCCTTTTCCGCACGGCCGGGATTCCCTACGGCCATCCGGGACAACTCCATCCCGAAGCCAAACGCCTCTTCCTCCAGTATGAAGAAGAGACGCTCCCCTCCGGACGGTCGAGGCGATAACGACGCGGTCCCTGCCGTGCTTAAAATGACGCGGTCAGACCGACGGTCGGTCCGTGGCGGAGGGTCTGAAACTCGGTGAGGGGAAAACTCTGTGAGGCATACCCGACCGGGTGGTTTTCCATCGTGCCAGAGTAGATGACGTTCCACCAGACCCGATAGCCGCCGGTCAGCGCGAGGTTTTTGGTCAGCATGACCTTCACGCCCACATCGGCATCGACACTCGCCCCCGCCCCCCACATCGTGAAGCTGGGCTTCTGCAGATCGCTGCGCTGTTCATGCCGGTCTTCGTTATACAACACACTGATAGGACTCACTGCCACCTTACCGTCCACGCTGAACCAGCGGGTGAACCGATACTCGGTGTCGATGCCGATACGCAGCGGAGTAATCCATTGCGTGGTGTTGGTAATCATCAGGCCACCGGAGTGCGACGCAGGACATGGTGTGACGATGCCTGAATCACACACCTGGACATCCAACCCGGTCGCTTCATATTTGGTCCGCCAATACTGGAGGCCTCCGAAGACATCCAGGTAGCCGCGTCCATTCCGAAATTCCACCGCCCGAAAGCCCAGGTCCCCGTTCACATACCAGGTGCCGCTCCCGGAAATATCGCTCTTCGTTTGTAAATACAGATACTGCCCGGCCAAATAATCCTGATCAACGAAGCTCCCCCGATCAAGCGCGACCGAGAATCCGCCTTCGCCCCGCAGAAACCAGCGTTTCGAGATATTGAATTTCGCTCCGAATTCCAGGATGTGGGTATTGTTGTCCTTGTACGTTAACTTCGAGGTGGGGTTCCCCAAAAAAGGATAGGACCCGGACGCATTGTGGCCCCACGTGGTTTCCCCGTTCGTGAACATCCAGGACCGCATGGACAGCTCCCAGCGCGGCTTCGCTTGTGAATCCAATTCCTCAGCCCGCGAGACGCCCGAGGCCGCCACCAGGCACAAAGCCACCGCCGCAACGAGCACCCGCTTCCGCCACAATAGAATCACCGTCTCACCCCTCCGCGTTGAATCACCACCGTGTCATAGCACCGGTCGGCCGTGTCCGGCATCATCCGCTGGCAGGCCGCGCGTATATCCGCTTCGTTGAAGTTCCGTTGGACAACCACCGAAAACCATACGAGCCAGGTCCCGATCGCGGCCGCCAGCACCCCACCGGCAACCAGCAGCGCCCAAGGCCGCCATATCCGCGCCGGCTTCCGGTGAGCCGGGCCACTCTCGATCGCATCCTGCGCTCCCTCTGAACCTTGCATCTGGTGTGCCACTCCTGCGATTCTAAAACCGATCAGTCATGCGGGAATCATACCCGAGTACGTAGATCCTGAATAGCAATTTCCCACTCCACTCTGACGCGGGGAGAGATGGGATGAACCGTGGCATCACCGTGCCTCCGAACCTCGATGGACCTGAACCAAGAGGCAATCTCTCACTTGACCCTGTCTCCCCGGGGACTGTATAACCTCCCCTGCACTACAACGCCTCGCATACCCCTCCGCTCACTCCCTCATGGATTCGGCGTCCGGGTCCCCGCGAAGCAACGGCTCCCATGCGCCCGTAGCTCAATGGATAGAGCATCTGACTACGGATCAGAAGGTTACAGGTTCAAGTCCTGTCGGGCGCACCACTCCAAAGCACCGCAACTACAACACAGACGCCGCGATTCATGCGAGAGAGGCGTCGACCATCCGATGGGCTGAAACCGGTTTACCGGTTTAAATAGGTGTTTGATGCCGGTTCTTCGTCAAAAAGAGAGCGAAACAGTAGCAGAACCCTAGCAGTCGATCGGCCCGGCGCCATGGCTATCCCGCAGATGCCTGCACCCCTGGCATCCTGACAAACCAGGCCGTCCCTCTGGATGAAGACCACGACCAAGAACGGCAAGCCGCACGTCTTGCCGATGCCGTCGCAGCTCGTCCCGCTGCTCGCCCTCTTGGTCCGGCACAATCCGCCCGGCTGCCCCCTGGCTCTTTTTGGGGCGAGCGGCCTTTCTCGCATACCCTGTTGAGACGCCGCACTGTTCCCTGTAGCATGTGCCGGTCCCAGCCCATCAGAGGAAAGGACGATACACGATGGATCTGACCGACCCGTCTCTGTATATCAACCGGGAGCTGAGCTGGGTGCGCTTCGACGAGCGCGTCCTCGACGAAGCGCTCGACCGCCGCCATCCCCTGCTCGAACGGCTGAAATTCCTCTCCATCTTCAGCAGCAACCTGGACGAGTTCTTCATGATCCGCATGTCCGGCTTGTACTGGCAGTTGCAGACCGGCTCGGTCGAAGCGCCGCCGGACGGGCGCACGCCGGAGGAACAGATTGTGGCGATCCAGCAGGCCCTCGCCCCGCTTCTGGCCCGGCAAACGGCCTGTTGGGAAGAAGAGCTCCGGCCCGCGCTGCGCGAGGCCGGGATTCAGGTCCTGCCTCATGCGGACATCCCGGACGCGGCCGCCCGACAGCTCCGCGAGTACTTCCAGGAGGCCATCCTCCCCACGCTGACCCCGCTGGCCTTCGATGCCGCGCATCCGTTTCCCCACATCTCCAACTTGAGCATGAACCTCGCCATCGTCGTGACACAGCCGGACCGCGGGGAACGATTCGCGCGCCTCAAGGTGCCGCGCCTGTTCCCGCGCCTCCTCCGCGTCCCGCAGCTGGATCCGTCCGGCGTCGAGAGGATTCCCTCCGGTTTTGTCTGGATCGAAGAGGTGATCGCCGCCAACCTGGATCTCCTGTTTCCTGGCTGCGAGGTGGCCGCCGCCTATCCGTTCCGGGTCACGCGCGACGCGGATCCGGATATCGAAGTGGACGAAGCCGCCGATCTCCTGCTGGCCGTTCAGGAAAGCCTGCGACAGCGGGACTTCGGATCGGCCGTGCGGCTGGAAGTCAGCGCGCACATGCCCGACCGGATTCGCGAGATACTCGGGCAGAATCTCCGCCTCTCGGCCAATCAGCTCGTCACGGTCACCGGACCCCTCGGCCTCTCCGATCTGATCCAGCTGACCAAACTCGACCGGCCCGACCTGAAAGATCCGCCGGTGCCACAGAAGATCTGGCCGGTCCTGACCCAATCCGACATCTTCTCCGTCCTTCGCCAGCGCGATGTCCTGCTCTATCATCCCTATGACAGTTTCCTGCCGGTCGTGGAATTCCTGCGCGCCGCCGCGAGGGACCCTGACGTCCTGGCAATCAAACAAACGTTGTACCGCGTCGGCCAGGACTCTCCCGTGGTCGAAGCCCTCATGGAGGCGCGCGCCAACGGCAAGGAGGTCGCCGCGCTGGTCGAACTCAAGGCGCGGTTCGACGAAGAGAACAACATTCTCTGGTCCCGGGAGCTCGAACGGGCCGGCGTCCACGTGGTGTACGGGCTCGTCGGGCTCAAGACGCACGCCAAAATGTGCCAGGTGGTCCGGCGCGAGGGAGACCGTCTCGCCCGCTACGTGCATCTCAGCACGGGCAATTACAATCCCGCCACCGCGCGGGTCTACACCGATCTGGCGCTCATGACCAGCAACCCCGCCATCGCCTCCGACGTGGCGACGCTCTTCAACGCCCTGACCGGCTATGCCGGACAGACCCGGTACCGATGCCTGCTCGTCGCTCCGGATGAACTCCGCGCCCGCATCCTCGACCGGATCGAGCGCGTCATCGCGCGCCACCGCGATGGAGGAGAGGGCTACATCGCCTTGAAGCTGAACTCGCTCACGGACCCGGCCTGCATTCAGGCCCTCTACCGGGCCTCGCAGGCCGGTGTGACCGTCGATCTGCAAGTCCGGGGTATCTGCAGCCTGCGGCCGGGGGTCGGCGGCGTCAGCGAACGGATCACCGTCACCTCGCTGGTCGGTCGCTTCCTGGAACACAGCCGCATCTTCTTTTTCCGGTCCGGCCTGGAGGAGGAGTTGTGGCTCGGGAGCGCCGACCTCATGCCGCGCAATCTGGACGGCCGGATCGAAATCCTCTTTCCCGTCGAGGCGCCCCATCTCCGCCGGGCCGTTCGCGACGACATTCTCTTCGCCCACCTGCGAGACACGGCCCAGCTGCGCCGGATGAACGAGAAGGGAATCTACGAGCGCGTCCTCCCCCCTCCCGGCGAACTGCCCTTCAACTCGCAACAGCGGATGCTCCAGCTGGCCGGGACCTGGAATCACGAGGCCTCCTGACCGCCCGCCGCTGTCTCCTGGTGCCGTCAGCCCTTCCGGGCAAGACATCCCCCTGGAGATCGGTTATCATCCCCTGGCCGGCCCCGGTCGGACGGAGGGATCTCACGATGACTCGATCCGATACCCGGATTCCCGCTCGCCGCCCCGCTCGCGCCCTCTCCTCGACCGTCGAGCGCGAGATCAAGCTGGCTGTGGGCCCCGATTTCCGCCTGCCGCCGATTCCCGGCCTGCCGCTGCCCCCGCGCCTGCTGACTTCCGTCTACTACGACACCGCGGCGCACGACCTCGCCCATGCGCGGATCACCCTCCGCCGCCGGATCGAGCGGGGAAAGCAGGCCTGGCAACTCAAGATTCCCTTGAACAACGACCGGCAGGAGGTCGAACTCGTCGATCGGCAGACCCAGCCCCCGGCAGCGTTTCGCGAGTTGCTCCTGCTCCATCTGGGACCACGGAAACTGGCCCCGGTCGCCACGTTGCGGGTCTCGCGGACGGGCCTGCGCGTCCTGCGCCGCCGCCGGCCCGCCGCCGAGATTGTGCTCGACCGCGTGTCCGTGATGAAAGACCACCGTGCAATCCGGCGGTTCCGCGAAGTCGAAGTCGAGCAGCTCGGGGCCGATGACGGCGTCCTGAAAGAGATTGAATACCTGCTGCATCGTGCGGGCGCCGGCGAGCACGACGGCCGGCCCAAGTTGTTTCACGCCCTCTCTCTGCCGGCTCCCTCCCCCGATCCTCCGCCGGCCCGTGACGCGCCGGTGGCCGCCCACATCCGGTGGGCCCTGGCGCAACATGTCTGTTGGCTCCTGGCGCATGACCCCGGCACCAGGCTCGGGACGGAATGCGAAAGCCTGCATCAGATGCGGGTCGCCACGAGGCGTTTGCGCGCGGTCCTGCGCGCAGCCCGCCCGGTCCTCGTGCCGGACTGGGCAGGTTCGCTGCAAAGCGAATTGTCCTGGCTCGGCCGGTTGTTGGGACCGGCCCGCGATCTGGACGTCCAGATTGAGTATTTCACGAAGGAGGCTGAGGGCCTGGATGCCCGCGACCGCAAGCCGCTGGCGCAATTCGTCGCCCATCTGCAAGGCCGGCGGGAGCACGCGCAGCAGGTCCTGCTCGGTGAGCTGAGGAGCGCGCGCTACCTCGAACTCATCCGGCGGCTCAAGCACGCCGTCCGGGATCCGGCCGTCCTGGAATCCCCGGTGACGTTGCATGAACTGGCGAGGGGAGCGTTCAAAAAACTCCGGAAAGCCATCCGCCGCCTGAGCCCCTCGCCAAGTCATGTCGCGCTCCACAGACTCCGCATCAAGACGAAACGGGCGCGCTACGCCGCTGAACTGGCGGTCTGGTCGACCGGCAAGCCCGCCGTCCGCTTCATGAAACAGGCTGAAACGGTCCAGGATCTCCTCGGAATCAATCAGGATGCTCTCCAGGCGGAAACCTACATTCGCCGCTTCCTCAAGCAGTCGACCGGCGTGCGCGCGGCATTTGTCGCCGGCCGCATGGTCGAGCGCCAGCGCCAGCGCCGGGATCAGGTCCGGAAGAGCATGACCGGGCCGCTGAAGAATTTACTGAAGCAGGGCAGAAAGGCCTGGGACTGACCGACGCCCCCGGCCGGCTGCGAGAAGGACAGGGTCTCCCCCGGTCTCGTTTTCCCCTTCCTTATCCCCTCGCGACAATTTAGGATAGGCCCATGAAGACACCCGCACACCTCGCGCACGAAGATATTCAACGCATCGTCTCGGGAACCCACTGGAACCCGCGTTCGGTCCTGGGACCGCATCCCACCGCGGACGGCGTAGCCATTCGTATCTGGCACCCCTTTGCCGAGACGGCTCACGTCGTGCTGGAGGAGCGTCCGGCGCTCGCCATCCCCGCGCTGCGCATCCATGATGGAGGTCTCTTCGAGGCCGTCGTCCCTCAAGGACATCAGCCTCTTCGCTACCGCGTCAGAACCAGTGGCGCCGACGGCATCGTGACCGAGGGGTATGACCCCTATGCCGTTTCACCGCTGCTGACTGATTTTGAATTGCACCTCTTTGCGGAAGGCACGTTCTACCGCGCCTACGACACACTCGGCGCTCATGTCCGGACCATCGAAGGCATCACCGGCGTCCACTTCGTGCTGTGGGCTCCGAATGCCGCGCGGGTGAGCGTGATCGGCGATTTCAATCGCTGGGACGGACGCTGTCATCCGATGACCAATCGAGGCGCAACCGGGTTGTGGGAACTCTTTCTTCCCGACCTGCCTGAAGGCACGCTGTACAAGTACGAAATCCGTCCGAGGGATCGGGACGCGCTGCTCGTGAAGGCCGACCCCTACGCGCAGGCCGCTGAGCTGCGCCCCCGCACCGCCTCCAGGGTTCGGGATCTCTCCGGCTACCGCTGGCACGACAGCGACTGGATGACCGCCCGCGCCGCGCGGGATCCCCTGACCGGCCCCTTCGCCATCTACGAAGTCCATCTCGGGTCCTGGATGCGGGTGCCGGAGGAAGGGAATCGCTGGCTCACCTACGCCGAACTGGCCGGCAAACTCATCCCCTATGTGAAAGACCTCGGATTCACCCATCTTGAGCTGCTGCCGGTCACGGAACATCCTTTCGACGGATCCTGGGGCTACCAGACCACCGGCTACTTCGCCGCCACCAGCCGGTACGGCACTCCCGAAGACTTCATGGCCTTCGTGGACGCCGCGCATCAGGCCGGCATCGGGGTCATCATGGATTGGGCCCCCGCGCATTTTCCCGACGACCCGCACGGCCTCAACGAGTTCGACGGCACGCATTTGTATGACCATGCCGACCCCCGTCTCGGCTATCACCCGGATTGGCACAGCCGCATTTTCAATTACGACCGGGCGGAGGTCCGCAATTTTCTGCTGAACAGCGCGTTGTTCTGGCTGGACAAGTACCACATCGACGGATTGCGCGTGGACGCCGTGGCCTCCATGCTCTACCTCGACTACGGGCGGAAAGCGGGCGAGTGGATTCCGAATGCGTTCGGCGGACATGAGAACCTGGGCGCCGTGACTTTTCTGAAGGAAATGAACATCCTGGTCCACCGCGACTTTCCCGGCGCCGTCACCATTGCGGAAGAATCCACCTCCTGGCCCGGCGTCTCACGCCCGACCTATACGGGCGGCCTCGGCTTCACCTTCAAGTGGAACATGGGGTGGATGCACGACTCGCTGGATTATTTCAAACACGACCCGGTCCACCGGCGCTTTCATCACAGTCAGCTCACCTTCGGACTGCTCTACGCCTTCACCGAAAACTTCGTCCTCGTGCTGTCCCATGATGAAACCGTTCACGGCAAGGGCACGCTCCTGAGCAAGATGCCCGGGGATCGATGGCAGCAGTTTGCCAACCTTCGCAGCCTCTACGGTTATCTGTACGGACACCCGGGAAAAAAGATGCTGTTCATGGGCGGCGAATTCGGCCAGTGGCGGGAATGGAACCACGACACCAGCCTGGACTGGCACCTGTGCGAGGATCCGTCGCATCGGGGGTTGCAGCGGTATCTGCAGGACCTCAACCGGCTCTATCAGCGGGAGCCGGCTCTGTATGAAGCGGACAACGACTGGGCGGGGTTTCAGTGGATCGATTTCAGCGACGGGGACAACTCGGTGATCTCGTTCTTACGCAGACGGCGGGACTTGGCCGAGCACCTGGTCTGCGTGGGCAATTTCACGCCGATCCCCCGTGAGCACTACCGCATCGGCGTCCCCGCAGAAGGATGGTATCGTGAAATTTTGAACAGCGATGCCGCCGTCTACGGGGGAAGCAACAGGGGAAATTCCGGCGGCGTGCAGGCCACGGCCATCCCCTGCCACGGCCTCCCCTATTCCCTCAGCCTGACGCTTCCCCCGCTCTCGATGCTGTTCTTCAAACCGTCCCCCTGATCAGGGGGACGGTCTACTTCGACGGCGGGGCAGCCGCGCGGATCTCCAGGACCTTCACATCGAAGTACAGGGTCTTCCCGGCCAGCGGATGATTGAAGTCAAGGACCACCGAGTCGGCTTTGACCTCCGTGACACGCAGGAGCATCGACTGTCCATCGGGGCCTTTGGCTTCCAGCTCAGCGCCCACCTTCCAGGCCTTTTCCGGCACCTGGCTTTTCTTCACTTCCTGAAACGCCTTGGGATCGACCTCGCCATAGCCGTCCGCCGGCTTGACCGTCACATGTTTCTTGTCGCCGACCGCCAACCCTTCGAGCGCTTTCTCCAGGCCGGGCACGATTTCCTGCGCCCCGTGGGTGTAGGTCATCGGCTCGCGCCCCACGTTCGTCTCCAACACGTTTTTGTCGTCCAGCTTCAATGTGTACTCCAGGGACACCTGCTTGCCCTTCGACACGACCTGGGTGGACGCCCCCTTGTGGGTCTCGGCCTGGACCGGAGCCCCCGCCATACTCACGCCGGCCACCAACGCCACCACGCATAACGCCATCCGGGAATACCGACGAACCATCATAAAACCCTCCTCAGAATCGATTGAAATAGGCTGGAGAAGTCGCGCAGAACAATCCGGAAGGCGATTGAGTCCAGGCTATCGTGAACCTGCTTTGTTCACGTTACCACAGACGCGCGGCACGAGACGAGCCCCGTCTCGAAGAGGCGCGCGCCATGAGACCGAAGGCCTGATCACTACCAGTGCCGGAAGGGACCGGAGTCGAGATGCACGAACCTGGAGCGCGGATAGTACCCGACCCCGCCGAAGCCCAGCTCCAGGGCGGCCTGCCGGATGACTTTCGGATGCATGCCGGGGATCCGCAGATCGACGGCTTGTCCCTGCATGTGCAGGCTGTTTCTGGCCGCACGCCGGCCGGTCCGAACCAGCTTCGCGTTGTACTCGGGAGAGCGATACCCGGAAATGATGTGAATTTCCCGATCGCCGCCCAATTTTTTCTGCACGAGGTTCACATGCTCCAGCACCCGCACATCGATGACCGAGACTTCCCCGGTCGCATGGCAGCGAAAAATGTGGTTCACATCATCCAACGCATCAAGATCGTACTCCCCCGCCTCGTTGCGGTAGGTCACGGTCAGCCGCTCATCCGTCCAGACATTGAGAAAGGTCAACCGCCCTTCAGGCAACTGACCGGCTCGGGCGCGGGCGGAACTCAGCGCATGAACAGCCCCCGCCATGAGGCCGGCCACAGCGGTGCGCAAGAGCGTACGTCGGGTCCAGGCCCATTCGGATTCGACTCTCATCGGAAGTGCTCTCCAGAAGAATGCACCGTGCAGAAGACCGGCAGCAAACGATAGCGTTTGTACCAAAATGTGCAGGTCCGGTCAATCAGAATATCCCGCGCCTGTTCCCTCGCACCCTCGGAACCTTCGTCGTCCGGCGGACCACGCGGCCCTCGGAGAGAAAGGCGCTAATCAATTTCTTTCTAGACAGGTTGAGAAATGACGGGTCATAATACGACCCGGTTATCATCACGAAGGGCTGAGATTATTCATGGCTACCATCCTGGTTATCGACGACGAAGAATCCATCCGGGGCCTGCTCCGGGATATTCTGAGCAAAGCGGGGTATCGCGTGCTGGAAGCGAGCGACGGCCGGGAAGGCCTCGCCGCCTACCAGAAAGAACCCGTCGACCTCGTCATCATGGATCTCCTGATGCCGAACACCGACGGGCTTGAGGCAACCCTCCAACTCACGCGAGAATATGTCGATGCCAAAGTCATCGCCATGACCGGGGCACAAGGCGACCGCAATTTTCTCGATGTGGCCAACCTTTTCGGCGCGCGCCGGACTTTTCATAAGCCGTTCGACATGACCCAGTTGCTGCAAGCCGTGAAAGAAGAGCTGGCCGCGAAATAGCCGGCGTTCGCGGCCTGTTCCACCGGTATACCTGCGCCATCACGCAGACGCTTCCGCCCTCCCCTCACTCCCATCCCACCGGCTCGTAGCCGCGTTCCTGAAGGCAGCGATTCACGAATTGCTTATAGGCCTGGCTCGGCGGCGACTTGCGAAACAGGCCGCGCAGGAATCCGCCCGTCGCGCCGCTCGCCGCGCCGATCATCGCCCCCCGGCCCGGATGGCCGACCACCGCGCCGCCGACCGCCCCGGCGGCAGATCCGATCGCTCCCCCCGCCGCCGTGCTCCCGGCCACTTGCCCGCCCTTGCCCTGGCTCGGCCTGGCTCCGGCCTCTTTCGCTATCTCGAAACACTCTTCCATATCCCGCTGCGCGGCGGCCTCGCCGACTTGCTTGTAATGGGCGTTGGGATAGAGAATCGGCTTGGGCGCCGCACAGCCGGCAACGAAGAGCGACACAACGAGCAGGGAGTAGGCTTGTGGTGATCGAATCATCACACGAACGTCAACGATTGCCCGCACCATCCATCGACCGCCAGACTACCGGCCACCGGACAATTCTTTCCGCACCAGCGCCCGCATCATCACGGGGTCGTTGTAGGCGACCTCGCTTAAGGCATCCATGAGGTGCATCCCTTTCGCCGCGGCCAGTTCCTTCGCCTTCGCGGAGTTCTTGGCGCTGAACCTGGCCACCGCCGGCTGTCCGTTCACGATCTGGCAGGCCAGCACTTCTCCATTCACCTCCAGCGTGCCCCCCTGCTCGACCAGCGTCTTCGCCTGTGCCGTGCTGATGCCATGCAGTTGGGCAAACTCTTCCAACCCGCCCGTTTCGACCAGCCGCCCGTCCGGCATGATGCAGAGCCGCTTGAAATGCGGCGACCAATCCTTGCGGAAATCGATGTACTTGATGTCGCCGCCCTTGGCCACGGCCCGATCCAGCGTGCGATAGTCGATCCCCAGATTTTTCTGGTCCAACTTCTCCTTCAGTTCATCCGGCAAGGTCCGATGAAAGACCTCGTAGGCAGCCTGGGCAAGAGGAATGGCGCGCGCCCTGGCAAGCTGCTCCGCCTCGGCAAACTGCATCAGGTCCAGGACAAAGGTCCGCTTCGGCTGCGCGCCGGCGGCCTCCGCCACACAGGCAAACAGCCCCCGCGTGAGCAAGCCGCCGATTTGCGGGTAGACATACGTGCCCCCTTCGGTCAGCAACTGCGTCATCGTGTCGAGCGGAACGTCGTAGCTTTCTGAGAGAATCTTCGCGTGCCCCGGCAGATCTTCCTGGTGGGTCATGGCGCAGACCGTGACGTTCCCCGGCGCATCGAACTCCGAATAGTCCTCGATCACGTTGTACAGAACCGGCGCCTTCGGCTTGTCGATTTTCTTCTTGATCTTAAACATGCTTTCCTTCTCGTGAAGAGTGATGCGTGATGGGTTGGAGCCACGCAGCCACTGTGCTGATCACCCTTCACTGATCACATATCACGTTTTCCGTACGGCGGCAGGGTCATCAATCGCCGGTCTTCGACCGGGCCGCCCACCGTAAAATGGTAGAGCGACTGGAATGAGAGCCCCTTCACCCCCACCATCTCATGAACCGGGTCGTCGAAGAAACAGCCGATCCCCGTTCCCCGGAGCCCGGCCGCCTCCGCTTCCAGATACAACACCTGCCCGAGCAGCCCGGCCTCCCAGAAGAGCCGAGGATAAAACCACGACCCGGCCTGACGCAAGCGCCCTTCGAACTCGGCCAGCATTCCCAACGAGAAGGCACTGTCCCCCGCAATCGCCTGATCGCAACTCACCTGGATCGCAGCGCGCCGCGCGTCCCCCTCCAGCAGCCAATAGAGCGGCAGATCTTCCGGACAGCCGTCAGGCCCGGTCCAGGTCAGTTCGTGATTCAATGATTGCTGGATCAGCGGCAGCTTGGCCGGATCGCGGACCAGAAAGTACAAGCCCGGGGTGAGACCATCCACCCGATGCACGAAGATCATCAGATGAACCGCCGGATCATAGGGCCATGCATCCCAGGGCACCGGCCGTTCCAATTGACTTCGATCAGCGTCCGGCATCATGCGCCGCAGGATCCGAAAGAACGTCGCGGCCGCCATCGACGTGCGTCCGTCGAATGACACCGCGCTCCGCCGCTGGCGGATGACCCGGCCGGCCAGAGTCCCGGCGTCACTCGTCAATCGTGACGCGTCACTCGTTACAGGAGGAGCACACGACAACAGTGATTGCTCTGTGGATAGTTTCCATGAGGCATCGGCGGCCTGATCGATCGCGTCCCAATGGACTCCATGCTCGCGGCTTAATCGATTGGCTTTCCCATGCCACGCTCCGTTCGCGATCTCCTTCACCAGAGTTGCATCGACACACAATGGGATCTCATCATCCTTTCCGCTCGCCCCCGGCCAGAGCACGCACAGACAGTCAGGATGTTCCGTCTCGACATCGGCAAAATCGTCGACGCGATTGGTGCCCAGCAGCAACGCCACGGTATTCTGCGCCACCCCGTCCAGCAGCGACATGTGCCAGCCCAACGTGGCTGCGGCAATCCGTGCCGTGCCGATCGCATGACCGACGTCGTGATTGCAGTAGCGGAACGCCCGCTCGCCGTATTTCCAGGCTTCCCGCCAGTGGACAGACGTGAGCCCGAAGAGAAACGCGCCGGGAGGAAAGGGCGCCAGAAGACGAGCCGCTTGTTCAGGCAAAAATTCAGCGCGCAACTCCAGACCATGTTCCTTCGGCGCGTAGTGATAGAGCCCCGGCTTCAGATCGAGCCCATCGAGCTGCGGCAGGACGAGGTAGCCTTCGGTCGGATGCAGATTGCCGGAGGACGGATTGCTTCGCAGCGCCCATTCCGACTCCCCCGCCTTCTTCCAGGCCGAGAGCGCGAGCGCATATTCAAAGAAGCGCGAGAGCGTCCGCAGGCTGACGGGCTGACAAGCGACAGCGTCATGCCGATAGATCGCATCGTATGATGGCGACAGCGGCTCCTCATCCGCCTTCAGAAGCGGGAGCGATGCGAGCGGCGCGCCGACAAAGCGGCGAAAGGGATCAGGCTGATTCGCCCAGTCCAGAAACCCGAGCGACCGGGCATAGCGATTGAAATGATGCTTCGTCTGGATGTGATAGCGGATGACCCGATCGATTGGGTCGGTTGAGGCGGAATCTGTCTCGGTGGCTGGGGATGGCTGTTCGGTGCTCATTGCTTGATTCCAGGCAGTCTACAGAGCGGGAGGAAGGAAAGTAAACGAAACCTCCTTCCCTTTTCGTACCGCCCACCAGACCATTGACCTCCCTTTCTCTCCCCACGTATCCTTCCCCAACACAACTTGAGGCCCTCCATGCAATTCGACGCTGCCCTGGCCGCACAAGATACATTCCGACGAGCCGAAGCTGAGCTGGGTTCCGACTGGGATACGGCTGTCGAGCTGGAAGACACCTTTTCTTCCAACGCCGGAGCGACGGCGCGGGAGGCTTATGAGAGGCTGCTGTCTCTCGCCACCCGCCATCCCGACGCCCATTCCTTTCAGGCCTTCTGCATCTACATCACCTGGCAACAGGTGACGGAAGAGACCATCGCCCGTCATTTTGAAACCGGCCTGAAACTCTGTGAAGCGTACCTCGTCTCTCGTGAAGCAAAAGACCAGCTGGATATCAACTATGTCACGGAACTGTACGAATCGTTCCGGGCCGGATTGGGGCTGGAGGAGGAAGACGAGATCCAGGTCGAATTCAGAAAAGACACGCCGAAAGGCGGAGACTAGCACAGCCCATATCTCGTGAAGCCTCGTTCGTCGCTCGTACATCCGTTCAAGCGAGATACGCTTCACAAGCGACGAGATACCGCACCATGTCAGACGACGACAAACACCGCGCCCGCATTTTTCTCCATCGAGGCCAGCTCGCCCAAGCCAAGGCGGCCTACGAACAGGCCGTGGCGGACGACCGGCTGTCCGGCAACCAGACTGAGCTGTCGTCATCGCTCGGCAATCTCGGCAACGTCTGCGCGCTCTCGGGTAATCTTGAGCAGGCGGAAACCTGCTATCGGGAAGTGCTTGCCATCCAGCGGACTGAGCAGAATCAACATGCCATCGCCCACACGCTGGTGAACCTCGGCAATCTCCACATCGGCGCGGGCCGGCCGGAGAAAGCCCGCCCCTACTATCTCGAAGCGCTCGATCTGCTCAAACCCCTGAACGACCATCGCGCGCTGGGCATTCTGTATCACAATCTGGGAATGGAAGAAGCTCGCCAGGCCCATTGGGACGAGGCGACCGCGCACTTCAACCAGGCACTGGACTGTCATCGCGTCGTCGGAAACGAAGAAGGGCTGGCCGTCACCTACAGCCAGCTCGGCAAGGCGTTCCTCGACTCCGGTGCCCTCCGCAAAGCCGAAGCCTGTTTCAACAACGCGTCCGAGCACTTCATCAAGCTCGGGAATGCGGCCGGCGAGGCGGCGGTGCTGCGCTTACTGGCCGCCACCTATGTGCGCGAGAAGAATTCCGTCCCGGCCCTCCGGTGTCTTGAGCGCATCGTCTCCCTGGACAGTCACCACCGGCTTCCCGAACTGGCCCAGGATACGGCCCTGCTCGCCGAACTCCGTCAGCACATCCCGCGGAGCTGATAGGCTGACCCGGCAAGGATCGGGCGTTCTGCAAGACCGGCTGCGCGTTCCATCTCGACGTCCGCCACGACGGCCGCGCCTTAACCACGTCCCGCCACCAGCCCTCATCGCTCTCTCCTCCCGACCGGCCATAGTCTGGCCTGTCTCATCGCTCTAATGCTATGATGCGCTCCTCAGAAGAGGAGTACCCTATGGACATCGACGCATTTCGCCAGATGGTGGCCAAGAACCCGAAAGGATTCCTCGGCCGCTATGGACTGGGCAATAAAATCATTCAAGAAGGCGGGAACCTCGAAGAAGCCGTCGAACACCTGCGCGTGGCCGTGCAACTCGATCCCGTGCATGTGGCATCGCATCTGGCGCTGGGCCGGGCCCTTATCGGCCTGGGAAGGCCCGAAGAAGCCAGACCGGTGCTGAAAGCCGGCATCGACGCCTCCACATCCGGCCGCGCCAACGGCGGACGCGATCTCGTCCCTGAAATGCAGATGATGCTGCAGGGCTTGCACTAACCAGGGAGACCGCATCATGACACTCGACGTGGCGAAACAGCGGATCGAATCGGCCATCACGCAATACGGCGCACACGCGGCGGCGGCCATCGATCTGGTCATGAACGAAGTCCGTTCGGATATGGGCGCGAACGCGTTTAATCAACTCGTCGAAGAATTCGACCTGGAACTCGAATACAACATCGCCCCGTTGGAATCCGACTACTCGAACAGCTAACCCTCCGGCGAGTCATCGCTCCGTGCCACTGATCTGGTCCGCCATCTCATCCCACGGATACGGTCATGCCGCGCAGATCATCCCGGTCTTGAACGAGCTGGGCCGGCGCAGACCCGACCTTGCAGTCGTCCTGCGCACAAACGTGCCGCGCTCGTTTTTTGAATCCCGGCTGAACCTCACGTGGGAACTCAGTCCCTCCCAGCTGGATGTCGGATGCATCCAACATGGCCCGATCACGATGGATTGGCCGGCCACGTGGCAGGCCCACCGGGCCTTTCACGCGGCATGGGACAGCCGGCTGCGTGGGGAAGTTGAAGCGATCCGGCAGGCCCGCGCGGACCTCGTGATCGGCAATATCCCCTATCTCGCGATGGCGGCAGGAGCGGCAGCCGGCCTGCCCACCGTGGCCGTGGCAAGCTTGAGCTGGGACGAGGTCCTGCGGGAACACCTGTCCCCGCGCGAACCCTGGCAGCAGTCGATCCTGGAAGAGATCGGCCGGGCCTACGCGCAAGCCACCCTGCTCTTGAGGATCGCGCCGGGCCTGCCGATGCGCGCTTTTCCAACAGTGAAAGACGTCAACCCGATTGCGGCCCCCCTCGCCGCGGAACGGACGAGGCTGCGCGAGCTGCTGCAGATCGGGCCACCAGACGCGCTCATTCTGGTGGCGTTCGGAGGCATCCGCCTCGAAGCGCTGCCCTTTGCGGAGATGGAGGCGATGACCGGCCTGCAATTCCTGATTGATGGCCCGGTGCCTTCCGGATCAAGACGGGTACATTCGATCGCCGGGCTGCCGCTGCGGTTCAGCACGCTCCTCTCTTCCGTCGACACCATCATGACGAAACCCGGCTACGGAACCGTCATCGAAGCCGTGGCGGTGCACACACCCGTCGTCTATGTGCGGCGCTACAACTTTGCCGATGAGCAGCCGATTGTCGATTATCTGCATCGCTATGGACGCGGAGTAGAGCTGACCAGGGAAGACTTCGAAGAAGCCCGATGGGAGCCGGTCCTGCGCCAGGCTCTGGCGCTGCCTGAACCGGCAGGCCAACCGCCGACGCCCACCGGCTCGATCGAAGCGGCCGCGATCCTGGAATCGTTCCTCCCCGTCCGTGCCGGATAAGCTTCGTCCCTGCCCGACATTTATCTGAGTTCCCGCGGAGTTCAATACACATCTTTTTGCCGGATTCGTCCGTAGAGTGTTATAGTTGTGACGGATTTCACGCGTAAGCCGGGGTATCATCCTCTACCGAATCCGTTATGGACACACCGTCACAACCAGCCGCGTCGACGATCGACCCTGCGCTTCTTGCCCGTGTGGTCAAAGGCGACGTGCAGGCCTTTAGTCAGCTCTACGATCAATCAAGCACGCTCTTGTACACCATGGCCCTCCGTATGCTCGGCAATAAAGACGACGCGAACGAACTCCTTCAGGACGTCTATCTGGAAGTCTGGCGGAAAGTGTCCCGGTACGATGTGGGACGCGGCACACCTCTCGCCTGGCTGGTGACATTGACCAGAAGCCGGGCAATCGACCGGCTCCGCGCCCGCAATTCTCGGGCGCAGCAGAGGTTGGCCGACTCGCTGGACAGCGCGAGCCAGGTCCCGGATCACAGCCCCAGTCCCTTTGACGCCCAGGCGGACCAGGAAATCCGCATGCTGGTTCTTGGAGCGCTCTCGGCTTTACCCTCGGCTCAACAACAGGCCCTGGAGCTGGCCTACTACGAGGGCCTGTCTCACGCAGAAATCGCCGCCAGGCTCAATCAGCCGCTCGGCACGGTCAAGACCCGCATCAAGCTGGCCATGTCCAAACTCCGGGAATCATTGCGGCATTGCTGGGATCACGGTGAGCGCGTATGACGCACGAAGAACTTGAAGAAGCCGTTCCGCTGTACGCCGCCGGGGCTCTTGAGCGGCCGGAACGCCAGGCGCTTGAAGCGCATCTCCTCTCAGGGTGCGTGGCCTGCCACGGCGCGCTCAAGGAATATCAGACCGTGGCGGCCGTGCTCCCCTTCGGCTTGCACACCACACCGCCCCCTCGCACGCTGAAAGCCAGAATCATGGCGGCCCGGGCCTCGTCCGTCATGCCGGAGGAACCGGCCGACAAACAGGCCCTCAGGCCGAGCCTTGAACCGGGCGAATGGATGAACCATCTTTTCCCGCCGGAATCCTCCGCCTCTTCCCGGTCCCTGCAATGGGGGCTCGGCGTGGCGGCTCTTGGCATTCTGGCCACCGGCGCCTACATCGCCTGGAACTCGTACGCCGCCATGACAGACGGAACCGCCAGGCTCCAAGCCCTGCAACGAACTTCACAGGAACAGGCCGCACAACTGACCTCCGTTGAACAACACCTGCGGGAGCGTGAGCAGACCATCGCCCGCTTGACCGAAGAGGTGCAGCAGCGCCGTGCCGAGACGGAAGAATTGAATGAGCAATTGACCCAGCGAGAGATTGAACTCGAGGACCTTCGACTCCAAATGGTGGCTCGCGGGAGGGCACCGCAGGCCGCCCGCGCGCCGGAAGTCGAACTCGCCGCACTGCTTCGACAGGGCAACGTGCAGGCCATCTCGTTGAGCGGATCGGACATGGCCAGACAGGCCGCAGGTTTTCTGTTGTACGATGCCCGCACCCAAAAGGTGTGGCTCTACTCCCTCAATCTTCCGAAATGCCCCAAAGGCATGAATTACCAGCTCTGGGCAATGCATGACACACCGGTCAGCCTGGGCACGTTTCATAACCACGGCGGGGAAACCGCGCATCACTTCATCACTCGCCTGCCCAACCTCTCCACCGCGAATCAGTTCGCCATCAGCCTCGAACCATCGGGAGAGCGTTCCGCTCCCAAAGGCCCGATCTATCTGGCCAGCCAGTCCTAGTTCCCGTCTCCTCCTCGGGTCTCTTTGGGCAAACCATCTTCCTGTGCTACGATAATTCGTCTAACCGGAGCCCGATAAGCCGCGCGCATCTCATGACCACCCTACGGACAGAAGACATAGCCTTCATGCGCCTGGCGCTGGAACAGGCCGGACAAGCCCCGGCCTTGGGGGAGGTCCCCATCGGCACGCTCCTCGTCCGCAAGGGCGAGATCCTTGCCAGGGCCCACAACCTCCGCGAGGCCAGCCAGGATCCCACCGCCCATGCTGAAATGATTGTGATTCGAGAAGCGGCGGCCAAGCTGGGGAGCTGGCGGCTCACCGAGTGCACGCTCTATGTCACCCTCGAACCCTGTCCGATGTGCGCGGGAGCCATCGTGCAATCGAGAATCGCCCGATTGGTATTCGGCGCCTGGGACCCGAAGGCCGGCGCCTGCGGCTCGCTCATGGACATTCCGGCGGAGCCCCGCCTCAACCACCGCGTGCGGGTCGAAGGAGGGCTGCTGGAAGGGGAGAGCCAAACGCTCTTGCAGGAGTTTTTCCGGAGCCGCCGAAACCCGACTAAGTCCGACGGGATCCATGTCGCGCCGCGATCAACCTAAAGGCCATCGGCGGATATCCATTCGCCACTCATCTTCGCCGGCCGTCACCGCGCCGATCCACCCGTCTTCAAGAGGGAGAAACCGTACCCGCCCCTGTTCGATGGAACCGGAAGTAACCTTCCAGCTTACCGCCGCAGTCGGCCCGTCGGCCGACAGCGTGATCTCGCAGCGATCCAGGGGGAACTGAAGACCGACTCCCTTGCATTTCAAGAACGCCTCTTTAGCGGCCCAATAGCGGAAAAACTGTGCGGCTTGTGCAGGGCCCGATAAACCGGTCACGTTCGCGCACTCCGTCGGCGAATAAAACCGCCGCGCCAGCCTGGCCGCTTCGACCTGCTCTCGAATCCGCTCAAGGTCGACCCCCACCTCCTGCCGCCTGGCCACTGCAATCAGCATCCGTCCGTAGGAATGGGACAGATTGAAACGGATGCGATTCCGGCCATCAGGCATGGCGGCAAGCTCGGGTTTTCCCGTCGCACCCGGTTGAAATGTCAGAGCCGACGGATCGAGCCCCGTATACCGGGCAAGGACGGCCCTCAGACAACCTCGCGCAAGGATATAGCCGGTGCCGTCCTCAGGACGTACAAACCGGCCGGCCCGGGCCTGCTCCTCCACGCTCATCCATAGACGGCATAGTGCGATCGTGGAGGATGCCCCCTCCAGAGAAAATCCCCATATGTGAACCACCCGCTCCTCGAGCTGAACCGGAATACGCCAACAGGAGTCATTGATGTGATCGCTCGACACAAACACGATTGGTTCGACTCCCTGCGGATCCACCAAGCCCCTCACATCATATCCGGCCACGGACCTTCCACCGCGTCCTCATCGCTTCTGCCGTCGAAAGAAAACCGATTGAAAAATCTCCGCCCCCACGTTAAGCTCCCCCCACTGTTGCAATTCCCCCGGGTCTTGCTTCCCAGTCACAGCAGCTGAACGGAGAGGTGCCAGAGTGGCCGAATGGACTCGCCTCGAAAGCGGGCGTCCTCGCAAGGGGACCGTGGGTTCAAATCCCACCCTCTCCGCCAAACAGAGCTTGCTCGACCCGGAGCCCCTATAATTGTACTTGGCGACGGGAGAAACGCCTCCAGTGTTTCTCCAATCCTCACCGGCTCCCCGCCTTCTCCTTCAACGCCCGTCTCAACTCGACCAGCGCCAGCGTATCCCGCTTGCAATAGGCCAGGAGGGCCTCCTGAATTCTCGCGCGCTCGATCCAATCCGTTTCGACGAATACCATCCGGTAATATTCGCTCGCGGCATGGCCGCCTTCCCGAATCCCAAGATCGCCATACCCCAGCGACGGGACGAGAGCCGGCAGCACTTCCTTGAGCGAATACGAACCGTCAAACTCCGGATGGTAATAGTGATCGCGCACGACCGGGTGCAGATCCCAAAGGCGCTTCACGAGGGCCCGCAGCGCGGCTCTCCGTTCCGGCAGGGCCTCGGCCAGTTGCTCGATCACCGACTTCTCGTAGGGCGAGTAGACACAGATACTCCCCTGGCTCCCCAATGAGTCCAGGAGGGCTCCGGCTAACGACTTGCGGGGATCAGTCCCCTCTGCGTGCAGAAATTCATGATGCACCAGCTCACCGGATTCCTGCTCGATGTGGTTCGACCATTGCACCGGAAGCGCTTGATACGGCCGCGTCCCGGCAAAACGGGGCACCGCCATCATCACCGTTTCGAAATCCAGATGGTGGACGGGAAACCGCACCGTCTGCAGCGCGGCGCCCAACTTCTCCGACACCCACTCCGCATTGTCTTTGACCAGGCGCTGGACCGGCGACAGCCTCGCCCCATCGGGAATCTCATCGATCGTCGTCACCCCCTGCCCGGCCAGCTGATTCACCACATGCTTGGTTCCAGGCAGATGAAAAATCCACCGTTCCGGCTTCTGTTTCGTACAGTAAGCCCAGAAGGGACACTCGTAGGGGGCGAGGCAATGTTGATCCGGTTCGATCGCCGGCGGCTCCGGTATGAGCACCATGGCTTTCATCGCGACCAACCGCTCGACCACAGCTTCCCGGCGTTCAAGCACCGCCGCGGACAAGTCTTGAATGGCAAACAGCTGAGCCAGATCGATCTCGCCGCCGGGATAGGTGTAGCCGGTGTTGATGTGCATCAGGTGGCTGCCGATCACGGATAACCCCGCGCTGACCAGCACATGGTGTTGCAGCGCCAGATCGTCCAGATGGACCTCTTTCACCCTGGTCGAGGACTTCACTTCAATCAACCGCCAGCCCAAGGTCTCACCGTCAGAGGCACAGACCCGCTCCAGAATATCCGCGCGAATCAGAACGCCGTCGCCCATGACGGCCGCTTCAAAGATCGCCGGCACCGCGGGATCTGCGAGAAACTCCGCAGTCTGTTTGAGAGCGGCCTCGGTCTGCCTGTATCCCGCCGTCACCAGCCTGCCGCCGGGGAAGCGCTTTCGCGCTAACTCTCCGACCTCTGTTCCCATATCCAGAATCGCCTGCGTTCCCGCATCCGGCGGCGTCGCAAGCTGCGGCTGATAGATTTCAAGGTGCAGGCGCTTATGGCATTGCAGGCCGGACAGAAATTTGGACTTGGACAGTCGCGGCGGCTTCTGAAGGACGATCGAAGAGGGCTCGGAAGACTCCTGTGTCATACCAAGACCCTATGCGAAGAAAGATACATTTGTCTAGCGCAGCCCCCCTTCTGTTAGGATACAGGCCCATGGCCTCCGGCATTGCACAGATCAGAAAATCGGTGTTGACCCTCGCCCTGCCGGTGACCGTAAGCAGTCTGCTCCAGCGCACGGAAGGAATCCTCGCCGTGTTCCTCGTCGGCGGCCTCGGCGCGACCTCGATCGCCGCGGTGGGGCTCGGTCAATTGCTGGCCTTCATCGCCACCACGCTGGTCTCAGGGCTCTCCGTCGGAGCGAATGTGCTGATCGCCCAACTCTGGGGTGCGCGCCGCACCAACGATGTCGAGGAAGCCGCCACCCACCTGCTCGGTCTGGCCGGCATCGTCTCCTGTGGCCTCGCCGCCTTCGGACTCTTGTTGAATGGTCCGGCCATGGAACTCCTGGGCGCCGAACAGGAGGTCATGACACGTGCCCTCCCCTATTCCAATCTGATTTTTCTCGTCATTCCCTGCACCATCTTTCTCCAGGTCCTCTCCTCAATCTTACAGGGCACCGGCGATACCAAAACTCCGATGTACGCGTTGATCGGCGTCAATCTCCTCTATCTACTCGTCGCCTATCCCTTGATCTACGGACGGTGGGGGCTTCCCCACATGGGAATCACCGGCGCGGGCATCGCCGTCGGTCTCGCGGAGGGAGCTGGCGCCTCCTTTCTCCTTTGGCACTGCCGCCATCTCCTGAGCAGGAAGCGGCGGTTGCGCCGCGATCTCTTGCGATCGGCCTGGCACATCGGCGCGCCGGTATCCGGGGAACGCATGTTCCAGCAGGCCGGCATCATCGTCTACACGAAGATCGTCTTATTCTACGGCACGGTGAGCTATGCGGCACACCAGGTCGGTCTCTCAATCGAGTCTTTATCGTTCCTGCCGGGCTATGGCTTCGCCATCGCCGCTTCCACCATGGTGGGGCAAAGCATCGGGGCTGGAAAATACGTGCGCGCAAAACTGGAGAATTGGGAAGCGAACCGGCTGGCGGCCGGCGCGATGGCCTCGATGGGCGTGCTGTTCTTTTTCTTTCCCTACGCGCTGCTCCGCGCCTTTACCAGCGACGGGGCCGTCATTGAACTGGGAACGGTCTTTCTGCGCATCGTCGCCGTCCTCCAGATTCCGCTCGCACTCACGATGGTCCTCGCCGGATCTTTGCGCGGGGCCGGAGACACCCGTTTCATCATGTGGGCCACGACAGTCGGCATGTGGGGCGTGCGCGTGCCCCTGGCGCTCATCACAGGCCTCTGGCTGTCGCTCGATATCCTATTTGTGTGGAGCGCGATGATCGCGGACTGGACGGTACGGATGGGGTTGCTGCTCTGGCGCTATCGATCGGAACGGTGGAAGGCCATTCGCGTCATCAGAGAAGCGCACACGGCATGAGGCTAACTGGATGAAGAAAACGCTACGAGGCCTCGGCTCAACAAGCCAGACAGATGGAGCCGACCCGACAAATCACGGCAGGATGTTCAAAATCGCCGCCCAGCAAGGCCGCAGCGAGTGATGGGCCGAGGCGTACCTTCTGGGGCACGTTGAGGGTTTCAACGATGCGAGAACGCCGCTGGCGGACCTTTTCAACATCCTGCTAGCAATTGGTTCTTTCTTCAGCCGGCGGCCGGGTATCTTTGCCTGACCCGACACGCACTTCAATCCGTCCCACGCCCTTCACGTTGGCGCAGTGATCGCCCAGTCCCGGCGTGATAAGCCGATAGGGACCGCCCCTTCCTTCCGGCAGCGGCTCGCCGTTGAGTTCGTAGAGCAGCAGCCCGAAGTCGCGGGCCTGCTGCAAGGTGAGGGTCGCCGCATATTTGCCGTCCAACGAATGAAACGTGACATGATCGGCCTTGATGCCCAGGGCCGGCACATCGAGCAAGCCCTTCACCTTGATCGCCTTCCCCATCATCCCCGGCATGACGGTGCTCACATCCTGCACATGATACTCGCCGGGCAACTGCTGCATCGCCGCACGATCGAATGCGACGGGCTGCACGACCGATCCGTCGATTCGCACGACACCGGGGCCCGTCTTTTCCTTTTCCGTAATCGTCTTGATCATCGCCGTCAATGCCTCATTCACCGGTGTCGGCACTCCCAACTCACGCCCCAGGCGGACAATGTACCCGTTCAAGTAGTCGATCTCGGTCGGGCGGCCCGCCTTCCAATCGTCGTACATGGAGGTATGGATGTCGCGGATCTCCTGCGTCCAGCGCACGACCTTCTCCGCCATGTCCGGCGACAGCGGCACCTTGACCGATGCCGCGACCGCCGCGACTTCCTGGACGATCTGATGAATGACGCGCAGCATCTCCGGATGCTCCAGCGTCTTCGCCACCTTGTCGTCGACGATCACGGTGAGGGGGTTGAAGACGCAGTTCCAGCACATCTTCTCCCATTTGCTTTTCCGCACGTCGTCCGTGAGCTGGCAGGGAATCCCCGCCTGTTTAAAAATCTCCGCGATCGCGAGGAGGCGGGGGCTCTTGTGTCCCATCAATTCGCCGATGGCGACCGCACCTTTTTTGTAGTGATCGATCACGCCGGGTGCGGCAATCTTGGAATAGATGAAGGCCACGCCGCCGACGACACAATCCCGCTGCAGTCTGGCGATCAGACGATCTTCCGTATCGACTCCGTTTTGCAAGGTCAGAATCACAGTCTGGTCCGTGAGCACCGGATCAAGTTGCCCCATGACCTCGTCCAGATCGTAGGCCTTCACCGAGAGAATGATGAGATCGGGCTTGGGCAATTCGCGAGGATCGGACGCAGCCGGCGGATGAACAGTAAAGGTGCCGCTCGCGCTGCGAATCGTCAATCCGTTCTGCTTCACCGCGGCCAGCGTCTTGGGCCGCAGCAGGAACGACACATTGGGATTATTCTTCGCCAGGTGCGCCCCGAAAAACCCGCCTACCGACCCGGCCCCGACCATCAGAATGTTTTCCATCGCCTTACTCCTCTTGAACAGCCCACGGGAAAACCCGGTTGATCTCTGAAGCATTCACGGATATCTACAACTAAAATGCCCCCGAACCACCTCACAGGATGCTCACAATGGCCGTCCAGCAAGGCCGTCGCAAGTGAAGGACCGAGGCGTACCTTCTGGGGTACGTTGAGGGTCTGAACGATGCGAGAACGCCGCTGGCGGACCTTTTCAGCATCCTGTACTGTAAATGAGGCCGTACTATAGCAGGCCGCTGAAGTAGGATAAAATACCTCGCCATGAGCCCGGAAGAATTATCAGAAGCCCGATCGCGCGTGGCTACCGCACAAGCCATCACAATCCTGACCGGCGCCGGCATCTCTGCCGACAGTGGCGTGCCGACCTTTCGCGGGGCCGACGGCTTGTGGCGGAATTATCGAGCGGAAGACCTGGCGACGCCGGAAGCGTTTCAGCGGGACCCGCGACTCGTCTGGGAATGGTACAACTGGCGGCGGGAATTGATCGCGACGAAACGGCCCAATCCTGCTCATCATGCCGTTGCGGCATTGGAGGCCCGCCTTCCCGATTTCTGGCTCATCACGCAGAACGTGGACGGGCTGCACCGCGCAGCGGGGTCGCACAAGCTGTCGGAGATTCACGGCAACATCTGGATGGTACGCTGCACGGCATGCGGCACCGTAGCGGAGAACCACCAGATCCCTCTGCCGCTTCTACCGTCCTGTGATCGCTGCCGGGGACTTCTGCGTCCGCACATCGTCTGGTTCGGCGAATCGTTAGACCAGGAGGACTTGGCCCGCTGCGCCAAAGCGTTGCAGGACTGTGATGTTCTGATTGTGATCGGGACGTCGGGCGTGGTCTATCCCGCAGCCGGGTTTGCTTCGGTCGCGAAAGAGGCCGGGGCGTTCGTCATTGAAGTGAATCCGGACCCGACGCCGCAATCGGATCTCGTGGACATCGCCTTGCGCGGGCACGCCAAAGACCTGGTGCCGAATTTGTTAGAGACGGGCGAGTAGCGGCAGGAGCTGATCCAGCGAGCTGATGCGGTGAATGCCCGGCGCTGCTTCGGCCGGCGAACGATCGATCAGCACGCTCGTCAGGCCCGCCTTCGCGGCCCCTTCCACATCTTCTCTCAAACTGTCGCCGACATGGACGGCTTCTTCGGGATCGACGGCGTGCTTCTCCAACGCGAGCTGAAAAATCTTCGGCGCCGGCTTGGCCGCCTGCGACAGGCTCGAAATCGTCACGGTATCGAAATACCGTTCGATGCCCAGTCCGCGCAGCACGGGAAATAACCGCGAGTCGAAATTCGAGATGATGCCCAGCTCCATCCCCCGTGCTTTCAGTGTGCCCAGGACATGCTCGGTCTCCGGATACAGCGTCCAGGTCGCAGGATCTGCAAAGACCTCAAAGACCTCCTCAAAAAACTCATCGAATCCCTCGAACATCCCGACCCGATAAAACACATTGTGGACGATATCGAACCACCAGAGCCGCTCGCTTTGTTTAAGCGCCGTCGGTTCCGTGGTCGCAAAGATCGCAGGCGGCGCGTCCTTAAAGGCCCGGCTGAACGCCTGCTTGATCGCCAGCAGCGAATTTGGCGTCTGCTTGAACCCGTGCTGAACGGCATAGTGCTGATAGATCTCCGCAACCGATCCCCTGATATGGAATAGGGTGTCCGCCGCATCGAAAAAAATGACCTGATGAGTCTGCACCGTCACCTCTCCCTTGTACCATCATCGTTCGCGCCGGATTGTACGGCCCGGGAACAGCCTAGTCAAAAGAAGCACAAATCCGGTTTTTTTTGGACAAGGAGCACCGTCGA
Source organism: Nitrospira sp. NS4 (assembly GCF_049546785.1). Classification (NCBI taxonomy): domain Bacteria; kingdom Pseudomonadati; phylum Nitrospirota; class Nitrospiria; order Nitrospirales; family Nitrospiraceae; genus Nitrospira; species Nitrospira sp. NS4. The sequence continues at coordinate 48,372 of NZ_JBMWAN010000004.1, forward strand.
TGATAGGTTCGCGATACTTCAATAAAATTGGAGGGTTTCGTGGCTTCTTCCATTTTTGTCGTCGATAGCAGTCCTGCCGTCAGGCGGATGGTCGAAGAGATCTCAGCTCCGGAGGGCTTCGATGTCCAGGGGTTTCAAGACGGCCCTGCGGCTCTTGAAGCCGCCCGACGGAACAATCCTTCCCTCATCATCGCCGACTACCATCTCGACAGCATGACCTTTTCAGGATTTTGCAAAGAAATCCACAAGCTGGATAACCTGACCGACACCTATCTGGTGTCGCTCATCAACTCCGCCGACCGGCCTGACGAGAGCCACCTTCGCTCCCTGGGCGTGAAGACCTTTTTGAAAAAGCCGTTCCAGGCTGAAGACCTGCTCGCCATCATCGCGCTCATCCAGCAGACGCAACAGAGACAGACCAACCGCCGTGGCCTCAAGCGCCGCGTCTGGCCGCCGGATTCCACCTCGACGGACCTGACCGAGGAGGATGCGGTGATGGATCTGATTGACATCCCCAACGGGGAGGAGACCCTTGCCATGGATCATCCAGCCGACTCGATGAGCGCGCCGACCGTCACGAAATCATCGCCCGCTCCGGAAGACGCCATGTCCGGCCTCTTCAGCCAGATCCTGACCTCCATGACCGAGCGCACGGAGAAGCGGATCGCCGCTCTCCTCCCGCAAGCTATTGAACGGGAGCTGACCGCCCGGATTCACTCCGTCGTCAAGACGGAACTCGACGGACAGCTGGGGGATATCCTCTCCAGGGAGCAACTGACATCCATCATCCAACCGTTGCTGGGCCGGGAACTCCCCCCCCTGCTGAAGAACGAGCTGACCGCCAGCGAACCGCTGATCCGCGAAACCGTTTCCGAACTCGCCGCCGCCTCGATCAAGAAGCGCCTTGATGACTCCATCCGCGAGCAGGTTGACGCCAGCGTGAAACAGCAGCTTCCCGGGGCGATGCGGGAACACCTGGGGACGATCGATCAACTGGTGAAGGAAGAAATCAGGCAGGCAACGCTCAAGCAGACTCCGCTCATCGCCGACGACATCGTAAGGACGACCGCGGAGCAGGCGGTTGAACAGGCTATACAACGAATCGTTCCCGAACTCGCCGAACAACACATCAGGGCGGAACTCAACCGCCTCACGGCGGCCGAGTAAGCCCTTACCCTACTCCGCGTTTAGCTCTTTTTCGTGGTGCGCTTGCCGCCGCGCCGTGCCTTGGCCAGCGCCTTGACCCGCTTCACGTTCTTCTGATGTTTCTTTCTCGTTTTCCGATCTTTCTCGCGTCCTCTCGCCATGATCGCTCCCTTGGGGTGAAAGAATAGACTGCGGGCGACTGTATAGCACAAGCCATGCGTCGCCACAAGCCGAGTGAAGCGGTTTCCCGCCGCCGGCAGACATGTTAAGATGCGCGCTCTTTTTTGGACGAAGGAATCACATGGCTTCCCAACTGGACAAGACCTACGAGCCGAAAGCCGTCGAAGACCGCTGGTACCAGGAATGGATCCGGCGCGGCTATTTTCAGGCCGCGCCCGACAAACCCGGCGCACCCTATTGCATCGTGATCCCGCCCCCGAACGTGACGGGATCGCTGCACGTCGGCCATGCCCTCAATAATTCCCTGCAAGATATTCTGATCCGCTGGCGGCGCATGCAAGGCCGCAACGTGCTCTGGATGCCGGGCACCGATCATGCCGGCATCGCCACGCAAAACGTCGTTGAAAAGCAGCTCATGCAGGAAGGCGCGTCGCGCGAATCCCTGGGACGCGAGGCCTTTCTTGAACGGGTCTGGAAGTGGAAAGCCCAATCCGGCGGAACCATCATCCAACAGTTGAAACGGCTCGGCGCCTCCTGCGATTGGAGCCGCGAACGATTCACGATGGACGAAGGCCTCTCGAAAGCCGTCCTGGAAGTCTTCGTCAGGCTGTATGAGGATGGCCTGATCTATCGAGGCGAACGGCTCATCAACTGGTGCCCGCGCTGCCTGACCGCCCTCTCCGACATCGAGGTTGAGCACGAAGACATCAAGGGCAAGCTCTATTCGATCGAATACCCCCTCGCTGACGATCCCAATGTTCGACTAACTGTCGCCACCACACGGCCGGAAACCCTGCTCGGCGACACGGCGGTTGCTGTCCATCCGGAGGACGAGCGCTACAACCGCCTCATCGGCAAACAGGTTCGCCTGCCGCTCACGGGCCGGACGATTCCCATCGTCGGCGACGCCATCCTCGTGGACCGGGAATTCGGGACCGGGGCCGTGAAAATTACCCCGGCACACGACTTCAATGACTACGAAGCAGGCGAGCGGCACAAACTGCCCAGAATTTCCATTCTTACAGCGCGCGCAGAGATGGATGGGTTTGGTCTACACGAAGCACAAGCAGATGCCTCTCTGAACCTCGCGCTCAAACCAGTTCAAAAAGCCAGAACCATCGTAGTCGAAGCTCTAACCGAGCGTGGCTACCTGGTGAAGACCGAAGACCATAAAATGGCCATTGGTAAATGCTACCGCTGCAAGACCGTGGTCGAGCCCTATCTGTCCCCGCAATGGTTCGTCAACATCAAGCCGCTGGCGGAACCGGCGATCAAGGCCGTTGAAGAGGGCCGCATCCGCATCATTCCGGAAGGCTGGACCAACAACTATCTCGGCTGGATGCGGGACATCAAAGACTGGTGCATCTCACGCCAGATCTGGTGGGGCCACCAGATTCCCGCCTGGTACTGCACAAACTGTAACCGCGAACATATCCTGAAAACCGGACATTCAGCAGGTGCAACGGAAGAACACGGGACACTACACGAAATATCAAAGTGGAATTTTACGGTCACACAAGAAGCCAAACCGATCGTCGCCAAGTCGGCTCCCACCAAGTGTCCGGACTGTGGTGGCGAGGATTTCCTGCGCGATCCCGACGTTCTGGATACCTGGTTCTCTTCAGGCCTCTGGCCCTTCTCCACGCTCGGCTGGCCGGAACAGACTGCCGACCTCAAGACCTATTATCCGACCGCGACGCTCGTGACCGGCCTGGACATTCTCTTTTTCTGGGTCGCGCGCATGATCATGCTCGGCCTGAAATTCATGGGCGACGTGCCCTTCCGCGAGGTTTACATCCACGCCCTGGTCCGCGACGCGGAAGGGCAGAAGATGAGCAAGTCCAAAGGCAACGTCATCGATCCGTTGCACGTCATGGAACAGTTCGGCACCGACGCGCTGCGCTTCACGCTCGCCTCGATGGCCTCGCCGGGACGGGACATCAAGCTGGCCGAAGAACGGATCGAAGGCTATCGTAACTTCGCCAACAAGATCTGGAACGCCGCCCGCTTCGCCCACATGTACCTTGACGGCACGAAAGAAGCGCGCCGCCCGTCCGAGCGATCTTTCCCCGACCGCTGGATCATGAGCCGTTTGAACGACACCATCCGAGTGGTGGGCGCCGAGTTGGAAGCCTACCGATTCGATCGGGCCGCCAACGCCCTCTATCAGTTCTTCTGGCACGAGTACTGTGACTGGTATCTGGAACTCATCAAGCCGGTCTTACAGGACCCGGCCCATCCCCAGGGACCATCCACTAGACACACGCTTTCAGAAACGTTGGAAGTGTGGCTGCGCCTGTTGCATCCCTTTATGCCGTTCCTGTCCGAAGAAATCTGGCAGACCCTGCCACATGAGGGAGAGACCATCGTCCTCCGGCCCTACCCCGCCGCCCGGGAAGATTGGCATGACGGAGCAGCCGAAGACGCCTTCCGCCTCCTCGAACAGAGCATCGGGCTGTTGAGAACCGGGCGCGTGCTGCTGAATTATCCTCCCGGCAAGCAGATCGGGTTTTTTGTGGCGCACGACGATGAGGGTAAATCCCGGCCCCTCGATACGCTGAGAGGGGATCTGGCTCACCTCGGAAAAGGCACCCTGAGTCCGGCACCTCTCTCTCATTGGCCGACGACCAACGTGCTGCGTCTGGTGACGGAAGGGCTCACGGTGGGCATTGCGGTCGAAGGGGATGTCGATCTCAAGAAAGCGCTGGACCGCCTGCTCAAACAGATTGCCGAAGCCGACAAAGAGTCGCAGCGGGTTGAGGGAAAATTGAAGAGCGCCGATTTTGTCTCCAAGGCTCCGCCCGAGGTCATTGCCGAACATCAAGAACGGGTGCGCAGCCTCTCCCGCGACCGGGCGATGCTGGCCAACAGCGAGCAACAATTGCGCGCCATGCTGGGAGCCTGATCGATGATGCCCCTCCCTGCCGCCGAAATCCGGCGAGCCGTCCGAATCGGGTTGCACGAAGATCTCGGCGATGGCGATGTCACCACCTCCGCGCTCTTCTCCAAACGGGTCCCGGCCCATGCCTCCATCGTGGCGCAGCACTCGCTGATCGTCGCCGGTCTTTCGGCGGCCGTGCAAACCTTTCTGGCGGTCGATCCCGCTCTCACGCTGACGGTCCTCCGGCACGACGGCGAACCGGCGGAGGATGGAGAGGTCATTCTCACCATCGAAGGCGATGGCCGGTCCATCCTCCAAGCCGAGCGGGTCGCGCTGAACTTTCTGCAACACCTGTCCGGCATCGCCACCCTGACGCACAGATTCTGCCAGGCTGTCAAAGACTATCCGGTCATCATTCTGGATACCAGAAAGACGCTCCCCGGCTGGCGATCGTTGCAGAAATGGGCCGTGGCGCTCGGCGGAGGAACCAATCACCGGTACTCGCTCGGTGACGGCGTACTGATCAAAGACAACCATCTCGCCCTATTGCAAGGCGGCAAGACCTCAGTCCGCAGAGCCTGCCAGCTGGCGCATCGCAAAGCCCCGCAGGCGATGTCGCTCATCGTCGAGGTCGAAACCCTGGCGGAGGTCCGGCACGCCCTCGCGGGCAACGCCGACGTGATCCTCCTGGACAATATGACCCCGGCCATGGTCCGGCAGGCGGTCAAGCTCATCGGCCATCGCGCCCTCGTCGAAGTCTCCGGCGGGATCACCCTACAGAATATCCGCGCGATGGCGGCAGCCGGCCCCGATCGCATTTCGATCGGAGCCTTGACCCATTCGGCGCCGGCCGCCGACCTGAGTCTCGTGCTGACCCCATTGCCTCCTGCGCGCAGGCGGCGGGCCTGATCCGTGTCACCCTCTGCCCCGCTCACAGTTGAAAACATTCGCAGCACCCTCGCCACAAGGGCTCTCGGACAACAGATCCATCTGTACCGGGAACTGGCATCAACAAACTCTGAGGCCATGTCGCTGGCCCAAGCAGGCGCCGCGCACGGAACCGTCGTGGTGACAGAGAGCCAAACCGCCGGGCGGGGCCGTCATGCCCGCGTCTGGTTTTCCCCTCCCGCTGTGAATCTCTATTGTTCAATCATCGTGAGAGAGGCAGGACCTGGGCTTTCACTTTCAGAATGGCTCTCCTGGGTGCCCCTCACCGCCGCCCTTGCGATAGCCGAAACCGTGCAAGCAGTCGCGGGCCTCTCCCTCGCGCTCAAATGGCCGAACGACCTCCTGCTAAACGAATCAAAAGTGGGCGGTATTCTCTGCGAAAGCTCACTATCAGCGGCCAATGATCCGATTGTCGTGATAGGAATCGGTCTCAATGTGAACGTGCCTCGTGAATCCTTCCCCGAAGAGTTGCGCCCGATCGCCACATCACTCTGTGAAGCAACGCACCGGCCCATAGACCGGAACCGGCTCCTTGCGCAACTGTTGCTTGAACTCGAGCAGAGCCTCGACGAACTGCGATCCCATGGTCCGACTCGATTACGACAGGCCTACCAGACTCGCTGTGGAACTCTGGGCAGGCATGTGCGCGCCATTTTGGGAGCCGGACAGGAACTGCTTGGCACCGTGGAAGCGATCGGATCCGATGGCGCGCTGCAAGTGCGCCCCGTGCCGGCCTCACCTGATTCATCGTCGCCCTCCCCGCTCATCGAGGTGCGGGCCGCCGACGTGATTCATCTCCGGTGAGTAGCGAAACGGTAGCCTGCCGGGTACAATAAGCCTCATGTTACTGACCATCGACATCGGCAATACCAACGTCGTCTTGGGGATTTTTGAAGGCTCAAGCCTCCTGGCCCATTGGCGGCTGGCGACGGACCCCAAGACCACGGCGGATGAGTACGGAGTCCTCTGCCTGAACCTGCTGACACGAAGCGGACGGGTCCCCGAACAGATCACCGGCGCCATCATTTCCAGTGTCGTGCCTGCGCTGACCGGCACCTTCGAGACCATGGTCGAGACCTATTTCCACCGCACGCCGCTGGTCGTCTCAGCCGACATGGATATGGGCCTCACGCTCAAATACACGAATCCAAAAGAAATCGGCAGCGACCGCATCGTGAACGCCGCCGCGGCCTTTCACAAATATCGCCGCGACCTGATCATTGTCGATTTCGGCACAGCCACGACCTTTTGCGCCGTCACAAAGGACGGGGCCTATCTCGGTGGAGTGATTGCCCCGGGCCTGGGCATCTCAGCCGAAGCCCTCTTTGCGCGCGCCGCCAAATTGAGCAAAGTCGAACTCGCCAGACCCAAAACCGTCATCGGGACCGATACTGCCGGCAGCATTCAATCCGGACTCCTCTTCGGTTATGCCGGATTGGTCGATGCACTCGTCCGGCGGATGGAGCAGGAACTGGGCCGACCATCCTACGTCATCGCCACAGGCGGTCTCGCTTCTGTGATCGCTCCGGAGACGACGTCGATCCAGAAAATCGAACCCCTCTTGACCCTTGAAGGGCTTGAACTCTTGTACCGGCGGGCCCACGGAAACATTCCGACTACCTGGACCTGACCAGCCAATTCTTATCCCTCTCATTTTTCTCAGAAATTTGTTTTGCCCCCGTTGACTTCCATCCCTCTATGGATATCTCCAGGGCTGTAGAGGAGTAATGATGAGCCAAGAACAAGACAACACTAATACAATCGAGGACTTAGACAAAGGTTCTTCAACGTCAGGTGAATCAGGCACTGCAACGCAGGATTCCCTGGCTGCCAAAATAGAAGAATGTCAGGCGCTCAATGAAAAGTATCTCCGGCTGGCCGCCGAGTTTGAAAACTATAAGCGGCTGGCGCAGCGCGATCAGCGGGAGCAGATCAAATTCGGCAACGAACAGCTGCTGAAGGAACTGTTGCCGGTGGTCGACAACATGGAACGGGCGATCAAAGCCGCCCGCGACAGTGGCGGGAGTGCCGCATTGGTCCAGGGCGTGGATCTCACCCTGAAGCAATTGGCCGGCGCTCTCACGAAGTTTGGCGTGCAAGCCGTCGAGACCGTCGGGCAAGCCTTCGATCCGAATACGCATCAAGCGGTTTCGCATGTCCCGTCCGACAGCGTCCCCCCCGATCACGTGGTGGACGAGTTCCAGAAAGGCTATCGCCTGCACGACAGAATTCTGCGTGCCGCCATGGTCAGCGTGTCGTCAGGTCCGGCGAATACGGACGAACAGAGTTCCGCCACGAACTAACAGATTGATCTCAGTCAGTCGCTGATATCGGGAAGGAAGGAGTCTATCCATGGGTAAAGTCATCGGCATCGATCTTGGAACCACCAATTCATGCGTCGCCATTATGAGCGGCGGCGATCCTGTGGTCATCGCCAACGCGGAAGGCAGCCGCACCACCCCTTCCATCGTCGGCATCACGGAGAAAGCGGAGCGCCTCGTCGGCCAGATCGCGAAGCGTCAGGCCATCACCAACCCTGAAAATACGATTTTCTCAGTCAAGCGTCTCATGGGCCGCAAGTTCAAAAGCCCGCAAGTGCAGGAAGCCATGAAGCGCCTCCCATACAAGGTCGTGGAAGCCGACAACGGCGATGCACACGTCCAGATCCGCGGGAAGAGCTACAGTCCGCCGGAAGTCTCCGCCATGATCTTGCAGAAGATGCGGCAGACCGCGGAAGATTATCTGGGCGAAAAGGTCACGGAAGCGGTCATTACCGTCCCGGCCTATTTCGACGACAGCCAGCGCCAGGCGACGAAAGATGCGGGCCAGATCGCGGGACTGAACGTCCTGCGCATCATCAACGAGCCCACGGCGGCCTCACTGGCCTATGGACTCGACAAGAAAAAAGACGAGCGGATCGTCGTGTATGACCTTGGCGGCGGTACCTTCGACGTTTCCATTCTCGAAATCGGCGAAGGCGTCTTCGAAGTGAAATCGACCAACGGCGATACCTATCTCGGCGGCGACGACTTCGATCTCCGCGTGATGGACTGGCTCGTCGATGAATTCAAGAAAGATCAGGGCATCGACCTCAAGAAAGACCGGATGGCCTTGCAGCGGCTCAAGGAAGCGGCGGAACGCGCCAAGATCGAACTGTCCTCCTCGCAGGAAACTGAAATCAATCTGCCGTTCATCACGGCCGATGCCAGCGGCCCGAAACACCTGGTCACCAAGCTGACCAGGGCGAAGCTGGAACAATTGGTGGACGACTTGATCCAACGCACCATCGAGCCCTGCCGGAAGGCCTTGGCCGATGCCGGCGTCACCGCCAAAGACATCCAGGAGGTCGTGCTCGTCGGCGGCATGACCCGTATGCCGAAGGTGATCCAGGTTGTGAAGGAGTTCTTCGGGAAGGAACCGCATCGGGGCGTGAACCCGGACGAAGTCGTCGCCATCGGCGCAGGCATTCAGGGCGGCGTGCTCAAGGGTGAAGTGAAGGACGTGCTCCTGCTGGACGTTACCCCGCTCTCGCTGGGTATCGAAACCCTCGGCGGCGTCTTCACGAAGCTGATCGAGCGCAACACGACCGTCCCGACCAAGAAGAGCCAGGTGTTCTCCACAGCGGCCGATAACCAGACCGCCGTGACGATCCGGGTCTTCCAGGGCGAACGGGAAATGGCCAACGACAACAAGCTCCTCGGCCAGTTCGATCTCGTCGGCATTCCTCCGGCACCGCGCGGGATGCCCCAGGTCGAAGTGACGTTCGATATCGACGCCAACGGCATCGTGCATGTCTCGGCCAAGGATCTGGCGACGCAGAAAGAGCAGTCGATCAAGATCACCGCCTCCAGCGGTCTCAGCAAGGAAGAAGTCGAAAAACTGGTCCGGGACGCCCAGTCGCACACGGAAGAGGACAAGAAGCGGCGCAAGCTGGCCGAAGCCAAGAACCAGGCGGATAACTTGGTGTACCAGACCGAGAAAAATCTGACTGAGTATGGCGACAAGGTCGATCCGGACGAAAAGACAAAGATTCAGGACGCGGTGGCGGCGGTAAAGAAGGCCCTTGAGGGCACCGATGCCGACGCGATTGAATCGGCCACCCAAACCCTGATGACCGCCTCGCACAAGCTGGCCGAAGAGATGTATAAGAAGGCGGCGGCCAGTGCGACCCCGGGGGCCGGAGCTGATGCCACAAATGCCCATGCCGGCGGTGAGACGAAGACAGACGAAAAAGTCGTGGATGCAGAGTTCGAAGAAGTAGATAAAGAGAAGAAGTAGTTTAGAATATCCATCAGGCTGACCGAGTTTCCTAACACAAGGGAACTCGGTCTTTCTGTACTTTCCTGAGAGCACAGGCATCCGTGGCAAAACGAGACTACTACGATATTCTCGGCGTCGAAAAGACCGTTTCCGACGAGGAACTGAAGAAGGCCTATCGGAAACTGGCCCGCCAGCACCATCCTGACCTGCACACCGGCGATCACCAGAAAAAAACCGCCGAAGAGAAATTCAAAGAGATCAACGAGGCTTACGAAACCCTCAGCGACCAGGAAAAGCGCAAACGCTACGACATGTTCGGCCATGCCGGCGCGCAGCAAGGCGCGGGATTCGAGGGCTTCGGCGGGTTCGGAGGGCAAGGCGGAGGATTCGGCGATGTCTTCAACGACATCTTCGAAGACTTCTTCGGCGGCCAGCGTGGCGGAGGACGGGCCGAACGCGGGAACGACCTGCAATATAATCTCGAGCTGAGCTTTGAAGAGGCGGTCTACGGGAAAGAAGCCAAGCTGAAGATTCCCCGCTGGGAAACCTGCGGCGACTGCAAAGGAACGGGCGCCAAGTCCGCGGCCTCGATCAAGACCTGCCCGAGCTGCAAAGGCGCCGGCCAACTCCGGTTCCAACAAGGATTTTTCAGTGTCAGCCGCCCCTGCGGCCAGTGCGACGGCGCCGGCCAGGTCGTCACAGAGCCCTGCCCCGCCTGTCAGGGCCGGCAACGGGTGTATAAAGAACGGACGATTGCCGTTCATATTCCCGCCGGGATCGAGACCGGCATGCGGCTCCGCCTTTCCAATGAAGGCGAGCATGGCGCCAACAACGGTCCCCCGGGAGATCTCTACGTCGCGATCACGGTAAAACCCCATCCCGTTTTCCAGCGCAAAGGCGTGGATATCCTCTGCGATGTCCCGGTCAATTTCATTACCGCCACGCTGGGGGGAAAGATCGAAGTTCCCACACTCAAGGGCGATACCGTCATCAAGATTCCGCCTGGAACCCAGCACGATAAGATCATGCGCCTGAAGGGGCTCGGAATACCCAGCCTCAAAGGAAACCAGACCGGCGATCAGCTCTATGTCATCAAGGTCCAGATCCCGACCAAGCTCACGGCGCGCCAGAAAGAGCTCCTGACAGAATTTGCGAAGGAAAGCGGCATGGTCATGGAGGCCGACGGGGATGGATTCTTCGATAAGATGAAGACCTTTTTCGAATAGCCTCCCTCGCCAAACCCTGTCTCCAGGCGGCTACGCTCCCATGCCGATCTTCTTTCTCCCCGCTCACGCCATCACCCCGCCGTCGATCACCGTGCCCCGGGACCTGTTGGCGCATCTGCGCGACAGCCTGCGCGTCGAAGCGGGTGATGAAATCATCTTCGCCGACGGCCAGGGTACGCGCTATCGCACAGAGATCACACACAGTTCCAAACAGGGCCTCACCGGGCGGATTCTTGACACTTTCCATGAACCAGCCGGGCAGGCTCCAGCCGTGATTCTTGGACAAGCCCTCCTCAAGGGCGAAAAGATGGATTGGGTGATTCAGAAAGCTACCGAACTGGGCGTGAGCCGGATCGTCCCGCTCCAGAGCAGAAATACGATCGTCCAGCTCAGACCGGAACGCGTCGAGGCACAACTGGCCCGCTGGCAGCGCATCGCGCTCGAAGCGGCGCAGCAATCAGAACAATGGCGGGTGCCGGCAATTGCTCACCCGCAACCGATGATGGAATTCTGCACAGGCCCATCCGCTGAATCCGTCCGTCTCCTGCTGGCCGAACGGCGTGACGGTCAGAGTTTGCGTACCGTACCGCTGCCTACGTCAGCGAATGCCTCGATCGTGGCGCTGGTAGGTCCCGAGGGTGGATGGACAGCCGAAGAAATGGGACTTGCAGAACGATCCGGCTGGCTGGCGGTCACACTTGGTCAAAAAATTCTCAGAGCCGAAACCGCTGCGATTGTCACAGTGGGAATTCTGCAGCACCGGGTAGGAGAACTGGGATAACTCTTTCCTAGCGGCTGGCTTCGAGGTGCACGATCGTTCCGCCTTCGCCGCTTGCCCAGCCGTGGTTGGCATCAGCGAACGTCAGCCCGAATAAAGAGGCTGTCGTCACCGGCTTGCCTTCACTCCAGGTGAAGCCGGCATCAGTCGTCCGATACAACATGCCGCGCTCGCCAACAATCCAGCCTTCTTGAGGACTTGTGAAGCGAACCTTCAAGAGATCGATGACCTTTGTGCAGGTCTTGCCGCAGGGCAATGTCCGGTCGATCCACTTGGCCCCGCCGTCATTCGTCTGAAACAGAGCGCCGGCATTTCCAACCGCCCATCCCGTCGACGCATCAGTAAAGTAGACATCGAACAGCGTGACCGCCCCCTGCGTCACCTGCGGAACCCAGGTGCTTCCCCCATCCTGTGTGGACAACACGGTGCCCAACGCGCCGACGACGGTTCCCCGGCGGTCATCGAGAAAATGAACCGCATAGAGAGCCGCGCTCGTCCCGCTGGCCTGCTCTACCCAATGGGCCCCGCCGTCGGTGGTGTGCAGGATCGTCCCCCCTCCCCCGACCGCCCATCCCACCGTTGGAGACGCGAAGTAGAGTCCGTAGAGGGGCTGCTGCGTTTCCAGCGGATGACCAGTCCAACTTTCCCCGCCGTTCACCGACCGGCGGAGCGTGCCCCCGGCCCCCGTCACCCATCCGGTCTTTTGATCGATGAAAAACACTCCGGTGAGCAGCGCCGTCGTCCCGCTCGCCTGCTTCTTCCACTTCTTCCCGCCATCGGCCGTGCTGAACATAGCCCCGCCTGACCCAACCGCCCACCCGGTCTTGGCGTCCTTAAACTGCACCGCCATCAGGGTCGTGGGTGTATTGGTCTTCTGCTGACTGATGACCAGAGCCGGATCGGCAGCGCGCGCCGACAGAGAGCCACAGGCGGCCAGCACCGAGAGAATGAGGACCAACCGAAGGGCGGCTCTAGTTGAGTGGGGAGACCGTGTCATGCGTTCCTTTAGTAGGCTGCGAGAATCGAATTTCTCTCAATACGCTGCAATCACTGTGTACCTGCAGCCATGCCAGAACAGCTCACAGGATGCTCAAAACGTCCGTTCAGCAAGGCCGCAGCGAGTGAAGAGGCGAGGCGTACTAAGCCCGTACGTTGAGCCTCTAAGCGATGCGAGAACGCCGCTGGCGGACGTTTTCAGCATCCTACTATTGGCTCGTGCTGGCATCAGGCCGATTATTCTTCCAGTAGCTGTCGTCCGGCAGTCCCTTCGCCTCGATAGTGAATTGCCCCGCTTCCAGCGTCAGCCACTGCTTGGGCGAACAGCAGGTGCCGTCGGGCAACACATCCCACGAGCCTCGCCGAACCACGAGCGGCCCGGTCGCCAGGTCGTCGAAAAACGCCCCGCGTTTGCCGATGCCGTAGAGGTTGCGATGGGGCACTTTCACGACGATCTCGGTATCGGTCCAGGATTGCACCAGCGCCGCCGCGCCATTGAACAAGACTTCCGTGCGCGACACATTGGAGACCACGGTGCTGCCGGAATCCGGCTCGTTGATCTCCACATCCAGCCGTCGCTTGTAGGCCTTCTGGCTCAAACCCAACTCCGTATGTTCCGCCGTCTTCAGGAATGTCCCGAACCCTTTACCTTTGATCGTCACGAGCGCATCCAGGCCCGCCGACTTCGGATCGTAGGACTCAATCACCGGCGTCACCAGCGTAAACTCACCGGCTTCCGTCATCACCTCACCGCGTTCCTCACAACAAGACCCGTCCGCCTTGGGCTTCGAGGCGCTCCGATAGATCCGCACCGGTCCGCTCTTCGCGCTGAACGGCACCCAGACATCGATCCGGTCGTCGTGCCAGCGGTAGATCACCGCCTGCACCCCGCCGATTTCGACGCGGTTGTCCCCTTTATTGAAATCCATGAAGCTGTAGGGCGTCGCCCCGCTTTCAGAGTAGAACCCGAAATGTTCGCCGTGAATCTTCAACAACGTCCCGATCGGCGCGCTCGTCGGAGTGATCGACGCGGCTTTCGGGACATGGACGGTAAAGGTGCCGAGCGCGCGCTGCCGGCCTTGATTCTTGAGCACCAGCGGCCCCGTCTCGGCCCCGAGCGGCACGTGCACCACGATCACATCGTCTTTCCATTGCGCCACGGTCGCCGGACTGCCGCCGATCAACACCGCATCGTCCGGGCCCTTCGTGGCGCCGAAGCCCTGGCCGAACAGCACGACTTTCGTCCCGGCCGGGCCGCTCATCGGATCGACGCGCACACTCGGAACCAACGCCAGCGACACCGCATTGCTCTTCACATATTCCACCGGCGCGCAGCAGGACCCGTCCGGCAGGGGATCGGAAGAAGCCAGTCGCACCACCACATCGCCGGAAACGGCATTGGTCGGAATCTCCACTTCGATCTTGTCGTCTTTCCAGCGCCGGGGCCGCACGACCACTCCACCGATCACCACGTCGTTCACCCCGAACATGGTGTTCGGATCGCGCGCGCCGGCCGTGGCGCCGAAGTGCTGACCGGTAATGGTGAGCAACGTCCCGCGCTCCGCCTCTGTCGGGGTGATCGCATCGATCTTCGGAGCCACCACCGTAAAAGTACCGGCTGCCAGTTTTTTCTTCCCGACGAACACCTCCACCGGCCCGGTCGTCGCTTTCATCGGCACCTTGACCTCGACCAAGTCGGACTCCCACCGCTGAATCAACGCGGGCAGGCCTGCGAAGGTCACCTTATTGAACTGGACGGACTTAAAACTCCCGAGGCCCTTGCCGCTCAACACCACGGTCGCTCCCGGCGTCGCCGTCGTGGGAGTGACCTCAATGGCAGATTGGCCGGCATATGATGGATTAGGAAGCAGGGCTCCGAAAGCCGCCGCCGCGATGATGACTCGTAGAAGCGTCATGGCACCTCTCCTCAAGGCCTGCGTGATGAATCACGCGATCAGGTTCAGAGTCGGCAAAGAATGGTCTTCTAAAGAAACTTCCCTGCACGTGGCACGAGAACCCCACGCACCGGATTCAGGAGGGAGCAACCGGGGTACAACGTGAAGCGAGGGACGGTCGGACTATAACAAGCAGATTTTTCGAGTGTCAAGGCGAACGACGGCTGCTTCCGCGGAACTCGTGTCTATTACTACCTCCCTCTTGCCTCATACTATCAAGGGGGTATTCCCAGACTCAGTTGGAGCAGCTGGGAAGGTAGGATGAGTTACTTGCAGCAAACCATCACGGCAGTGATTCGACCCGGGGAGGAGTCCGGGTACGTGGCTGAATGTCTTGAAATTGCGGTTGTCACACAGGGACGGCCGCTGGATGAAACCGTCAAGTACCTGCAAGAAGCGACAGCGCTCCATCTGGAGGGCGAAAATCTCGCAGCGTTCGGCCTGCGCATCTTCATACGCGATGTGGACCACAGGATAGTTCCCACGGTCCTTGATCGTGCTCTTGTGGCCTTCCGGGCGTCGCCAATTTGCCCCGTCGACGTAGGACCACCATTGGAAGTAATCGTTCAATTTCACCGGATGATCGGGCGGCGAGAAGACGACGGACCCGGCCACGAGATTGTCCGGCGGCGCGCCGGGAAAATCCTCCGCTCGCGGCGTCCGCTCGGCGACCGTCACATACTTGGTGGCCGTCACGAACTTCTCGAACTCGTCATTCGTGACTTCCGTCTTGTCCATCCAGAATCCGTCCAGGGATATCCGATGCCACGGCTGCGCGTCCGGAAACTCCTCCGCCCCCATCCAGAACTCCCCGCCGGGAATCCAGACCATGCCTTCCGGTGCAGGCCCGGGTGGAGGCTGAACCTTCGTGCCTGGCGAGTTGCTGACAGATTGGGCTGTGTGGACAGTTGCCGCAACCGGTTGGACGGTGGCAGGGGCTACGGCGCCTCGACCGGCCTTCGCAGCAGATACGCCCATGTCGCAGGTCATTCCGGACACTGGCGATGGGGTGACCAACGGGGAGGTCTTACCGGAGCTGTACCACCAGGCACCCAGCAGGAGACCGGCGCATAACGCCGATCCGAGTATGATGACGACCGCACGCGGCGTGTTCGTTGCCGGACGCTGTCTCTGGACCACAGTGGCGTTCTCCCATCAGGTCAATAGGTGAATATCGACTTCGGCGACAGCCCGCCATCTGAACGCCTCACATCTGTCCGGTCTTGAAAAAACCGCCCTACCCCTCGCCCTTCAACCGTCGCGAGCCTTCAAGGATTTTGTGCCACCCGTACACGAGTGAGACCATGAAGCTGTCCATGCGAAGGTCCCCGGGAGCATTGTCATTAATCGTTGACTTATAGCCGAAGGTGAGGTTGAGGTTATCGTTAAGATGATATCCGAGCGTAATTCCGGCACCGAAGTTGTTGAGCGTCTTTCCCTGGACGCCGTTGATGCTGGCCTGGCCGCCGCTGTAATAGGCCGCATCGAGCGATCCCCAGAAGCGCTCGGTGAAGTCGCGCGTCAGGTGCGCGTCCAGCTGGAACATCGGCTCGCTCTTCAAGGTCTGCCCGACATAATTGTTGTTCGTTCCCAAGATCCAGACGGCAGGCAGAAGTTCCACGGTCGTGCGTCGGCCAGGCACCCACGGGCCGATCTGCCAGATGACGGGCATGCCCACGCGCCCGTACCAGCGATTCTGCCCGAGATTCAAAGGCTGGCTGCTGTTGTACTCACCGATCGGCACCGCCAGGTCGGCAAGCAGATCGATGGACAATCCCGGCTCATAGCGCAGCATGTCGGGGATGTTCTTCTGCGCCCGCGGACCGAACAGATTGATATCGAATTCGAGCATCGGGTCGCCGAACCCGTTCGTTGACTGACTGTACGTCCTGCCGGCTACGGTGACATCGCCCGAGATCCGTCCCATGGGCAGGATGATCGCGGCCATGGCCGAGCGATCGAACAGAGAAAAGGTATGCGCATACCCCGTCAGGGCCATCAATCCGTCGACTTTCCCTCCCGGCGTCACAGTATGCGCGCGGTCGAACGGGTTCGAGTTGCCGCTCATCGATGTGACAATGAGCGGCACCGCATCCGCATCCGACAGCGTCTTCCAATAGAAGCGCGGCGGGACCTGGGCGAGAGTCTGCGGCGGGCATAGTGCGCTCATGATGAGCATCGTGGTCACGACCAACGCCAAGCACAATACCGGTTTCATCGGACCCCCTTCGTGTTGTAAGAGACTGCCGTCCCTCTTGATGAATGCCCGGATGGCCCACCGCTCACGGTTTGGGATCTGCCATCATCTCCTTGGGCGGCACGAACTGGCGCTTGTAGAGCAGCGGCGGGTATCCAGCCTCCACCGGGTAACGGTCCGGCAATTTCTTCGTCATACCTTCCCAAAGAACGCGATTGGGCAGGATAACATCGTATTCCCTGACGTATTCGTCCCAGTGCGCCAGCAACTCCTTGACCTTGTCCGGATGCTTGGCGGCAAGGTCATGGCGTTCCGCCACGTCCTCGGCCAGGTTGAACAGTTCCCACTCTTCTGTGCCGTAGGGCTTGTATTCCCAACGCAATTTCCAGTCGCCCTGGCGAACGGCGCGGTTGCCGAACACTTCCCAGGCCATGTAATCCCTGTCCGAGCGGGGCGAGTCCTGCTTGCCGGCAAGAACGTCGGCCCAGGACTTGCCAATCAGCGGAGGCGCCTTTTCGCCGTTGATGGTTGCGGGGTAGTGGGCGCCGGCCACCTCCAGCAGGGTCGGCATGATATCGGCCACATGCAGGTAGCCGGCGGTGTTGATGCTGCCTCGGGGACGTTGGACAATGGGGCCGCTGACGATCAGCGCGTTGCGGATGCCGCCCTCGGCGGCGAGGCCCTTGTACTGGCTGAAGGGCGTCATGGAAACCTGGGCCCACATCGGGCCGTAACCGACATACGAGTGCGGATCGCCCCAGGCATTGGGATGATTTTGCGACCACATCACCGATGCCCAGAGGAAGTTCTTGGTGCCGGGGGTGCCCGCGATCATGGCGAACAGATCGGTTCCCTCCGCGCCGTTATCGCCAAATACAATAAAGATCGTATTGTCGTATTCGCCGATTTTCTTCAAATGATCGATCAACCGCCCCACATGGTGGTCCATGTTTTCCACCATACCGGCATAGAGTTCCATTTTCTTGCCCAGTACGTATTGCGCGGCCGGCGCCAGCACGATCGGATCGGGCAGAAACCACATGCGTTCAGAGAGTTCGGTATCCGGCGGCATGATGCCCATTTCCTTTTGGCGATTGAGCCGCTCGTTGCGCACGGCGTCCCATCCCTTGTCGTATTCTCTGTCGTGCCGGTTGCGCCAGTCGCGTGGCAGGTGATACGGATCGTGGGGCGCCTGGTGCGCCACGTAGGCAAAGAACGGTTTGCCGTCGCCACGGTTGGCGTCGATGAAATTGATAAGCTTGTCCGTGTAGGTCTTCGTGGCGTAATAGTCCTCGGGAAGTCTGGTCAGGTATTTTCCGTCTTCCGTGTACGTGGATTTGGGCGTGTCGGCGGTAAAACTCCACATATCCCAATAACTGCCCCCGCCGTCGAGCAGGGAGAAGTCACGCTCGAAACCGCGCGCGGCGGGAATAAGATCCGGCGCCTTGCCCAGATGCCATTTGCCGACCATATAGGTGTGATAGCCGCTATCCTTGAGTAATTGAGGAAGCGTGGTCACGCGATGGTTCAAGTGGCCTTCATAGCCCGGCTTGTCCATCTGGTTCGGGGCCGTCCATTCATCCATGCTGCCCAGACCGTTGATATGCGTGGCCGTGCCGCTCAGCAACATCGAGCGCGTCGGCGAACAACTGGCATGCGTGTAGAACTGGGTAAAGCGAACCCCTTCTTTGGCGAGCGAATCCATGTTCGGGGTCCTGATCTCGCCGCCGAACGAGCCCATGTCGGCGAAGCCCATATCATCGCCGAGGATGATGACTATGTTCGGCCGGCGGGGTGCGTCCGCGGCGGACGCGATGGCGGGCGCGGCAAGCGACGCCACCATGCCGGCGATGCCCAGCATGCTCACCAACCGGCTCAGGTTGCCCGGCTTCCAGACGATCGTGGACTTCAAACCTTGCAGCACGTTCTCCATTGTTGGCTCCCTTCTCCCGCGGCTCATCAGAACTCTGCCTCGATTCCTCGCGCCTTCGCCACTTGGTAGATAGCATCGAAGGTGGCGGCCTGGTCCCAGGGCGCGTCAGGAGGTTCGTTGCGGAATTCACGATACGCCCGTTCGACGTTCATGAACAGCCGCGCCGGGGCACGCCACTCACTGGAAGGACCAAGCTCGATCCGCTTGGCGGCATCCAGCGAAGTGAGTCCGGCATCGAAGCATTTCTTCGACTCATCACGAATGTACTGGAGGTACGCTTTCATCTCAATGGCCCCCTCGACTCCGCAGAGCGGACCGTGACCGGGGACGATGACTTTCGGGTTCAGTTGCACGATCAGGTCGAGGCACTGGAACCACTTCTCGTATGATCCCGTCCAGCCGATCGGCGCACATTGCCGGAACAGCACGTCGCCGGCGAACACCACGCGCTCCTTGGGTACATGGATGATCGTGTCCCCGACCTGATGACACGGCCCGACGTAGATTACATGGACCTCTGTGCCGTCGAGGTTCAGCTCGTAGCCGGTGTCGAACAAGGTCGTCGGGAGCACGAGTTCAATCCCGTCAAAGTTATAATCCTCCAGCAATTGCCGCCCCGCGGCCACGATGCCGGGGTGGAGGGTCTTGAGGACGAGGCGTGTGAGGAAATGCCCGACGCCGTGCAGCAGTTTCTGACTCTCCTTCGGATCGGCGACATGCTTCATCCGCTCCGGAACCGACCGGTGGGCGATGATCTCCGCGCCCTGGAAGAGCTGATTGCCCCAGACATGGTCCGCATCTTCATGCGTGTTGATCACGCGCCGCGGCATGGCGGGCCACACCCGGCTGAAGAGTTCGATCATCTGCCGTGCATGAGCCAAGTCCGACTGCGTGTCGATCAGAACACCCCCGGCCAGGTTGATGAGGCCGGAGTTGGCGTCGCACACGCGGTTCTTCTCGTTCAGGACCGCAAAGCAGTGGTCGCTGACCTGCTTCATCTCCATCGGTTCAGACTCCTTATAGAGCTGGTTGCTTCACGAACCCCGCGACCATGCCGCCGATGACCAGCGGCCTCTCCGACCGTTTCAGGAAACCGGCCCCATGCATGAGACACACAGTCTACTGAAGCGGCTGCTCCAAAAACTTCTGAATTTCTGCTTTCTTTGCCTCGACCAGCTTCGCCGCCGCGGTGGTCACCAAATCACGATCGCAATGGGACTCGATCCACAGCCTGGTGACGATGCTTGAGAGCCGTTGTTTGACCATCGGTGGGGAGACGAGTTCAACACCCTCTTTCCGGCAGGATTCCGGCAGATCGCTCAAATCCTCCTTCCACTCCGCATCAATGTGCCTCAAGTGGAGGAATTTGAATCGTTTCTCGTCAGGGAACACCCCCTGCTCCACCATGATGCGGGCCAGAATCAGACGGTAGGCCAACGCCCGTTCCTCCATGATCCCGGGTATCCGGCCATAATCATAGTTGAACAGCGTAAATCCTTCCGGAAAGTGATTCAGTCGTTCGTTTCCCACCGAAAATGGGAATGAACTGTCAAATGCGATGACGAGCGCTCGACGGGTAGGGTTCTCCTGCAGTTGTTTCATCACAGCCATAAAGAGCGACTCGATCCCCATATTGTCGGACAAGCCACCGTCCCCCGCGTGATAATATTGTTCCTCTCCTTCAACCTTGAAGGTATTGGGGCCGATGATCGGTGGGAACGACATGGACGTGGCCACCGCTGCTGCCAATTTAATGGGGCACAAATCCAGGTCCAGCGCCTGCGGGGTCACGGACTGCAAGGACGTCCATTTCGTCCTTATCAGGTCTTCGACTGCTTTCGTCCGCCCGCTCCCGCTGCCCGCTCGATGGACGTCCTCCAGCAAATCGTACTGGGCCTCCTCCTGCGGCAATGTCGTCATGAGCAGGCGACGCCCATCGTTATACAACGTGGTATTGATGAGAAGCCGGGGAATGTCCCCGCGTGCTTCCCGCTCCATCACGTCCTTAAAGCTCATGTCCTTCAAGAACTCTGCATTCAAGTATTCAGCAAGGGATCTGGCCGTCCAGGCCGGATTGAACCAGCGCAAGCGCAGGATATTGCGCCACAACAGGGGGTTTTCATAATCGTTGTCCATGGTGGTTTTGTAGGCCGCAAAAAACGTGCGGTAGTCTTCGCTGAGGTCGCCCGCGGGAGTTAAGACCGGCACCTCCCGTGGCGGCTTCTGAGAGGCAAAATAGGAGGTCGCCATGCTGCCCCCCGACACACTGGAAATCATGGACACGTCTTCTATCAATGAATGTGCCGGTGGCCCGACCGGTAGCTTTGCCAACGCTTCCAGGCCGGCCGCCCCGAACAGGGCGGCTCGACTGCCCCCTCCCGATATCGCAACCCCGATCAGCATCTCTGCCGGTTTCACGGGACGGACACAGGTAGGCTGGTCCGGTTTTGGACGGGGAAGCGTATAGACCGGGGAGGTCACGCACCCGGGAAGCCAGGCCAGGAAAAGCCCCACCGCAACCCAATTCTTCACCCGGCGTGGTATGCCACCGTTGATCAGGTGCCCTTCTCCGTTTGCCATACGCCTCCTCATTGCTTCATCTCTGTTTAGGTCTGAAGGTGAAAACCTTCTTGAACCATATCCTGCATCCCGGCTCATCCTGCGCACGAATGAGTCCGGCGGCGCGGGGGCGTTGTGTGCGGGTGACATCCATTGTCGTCTTCATGGGATGTCGAGCCCGAACGGACGTCTTCTTCGTCTTCCTCCCTGTAACGGGGCGAATCTATACTCGTCCCACAATCCTGTCAATTCGATGTGCCTCGGCCTGGGCACAGACAGTGCGATCCGGCGACAGCCGGACGGAGGGGAAGGATACCCGTCTCAGTAACAAGGGAGGCTGGCGATGCAAGGAGCGGTCACGCTGTCTCTCTATGATTTCTTTTTGGCGCTTCCGGATATCGAAGCGGGTCAGGCATCCCGCTGATCAGCCTCTTATAGCCGGTGCCTATTTCTCTCCCTCCCCGTTGTAAGGGCAGGGAAGGTGGGGGTAGAGGAGGGGCCTCCCGGGAATACTCGCGCCAATCCAAACGGGCACCCTGCTCACAGACCCGCACGAAATCCTGACGCACCTTATTTTTGAACCATCGGAAGGAGGAGGGTTTCTCCCTTTAAAATTGCGGCGGCACCAGGGGTCGATTCCAGAGTTTTTGCCCACCCTTCTTCAGGCGCTGCTGTGGCAGAACTATCCTGTTCAATCAGTTTGGATCGGCTCCTCCCCTAGCTCTGGCTCATCTGTAAGTGATCGAGAACGAAACGATGGGATACGATCAGGACCTATGGTCTCTGAGGCCGGTGGGGCTTCAAATCTCGCAGCCGCTGATGGTCGATACCCCCGGCAATCCGGGCTAGGACATCACCTGCACGATCAATTCGATTTCGACCGGGGCTTGACGGGGAAGTTCGGCGGCGCCGACGGCCACGCGGGCGTGCTTGCCTGCTTCGCCGAAAAGCGCCACGAACAGATCGGACGCGCCGTTGAGGACTTGCGGCTGGTCGGTAAAGCCGGGCGCCGAGGCGATGTGGCCGACCATCTTCACGATCCGCTTCACGTTATCCAGCGATCCGATTTCACCTTGAATGATCGCCAGCGCGTTCAGTGCCGCGACTTTGGCCGCTTCCATCCCCTGCTCAATCGACAACCCCTGTCCCAGCTTGCCGGTCATGACGAGCTGCCCGTCGCGCGACGGCAGCACCCCGGACAAAAACAAGAGGTCCCCCGCCCGGACGACCGGCACATAATTGGCCACCGGCTTCGGTGCCGCCGGCAATTCAAGGTTCAGCGCTTTCAACTTCGCATCAATCGACATCCCGTACTCCTCATCCCACACGCAGCGCGTCGAAAAAGCTCTCGCCGATAGGAAAGCGCTCCGCGCGCAACGCCTCGACGATCGTCTGGCCCAGGTCGGCGGCCGTGGCCCTGGTGCCAAGATTCACGCCCTGAGCCAGCTTGGGGCCCGTGGTCAATATCGGCACATATTCACGCGTCGGCGTCCTGGCGCCACGGGTTAAATCCCGTCCATGGTCGCTCGTCAGCACCAGCAAATCCCCCACCCGCAGGTCCTCGAATAACTCCGGCAGGCGACGGTCGAACTCCTCGAGCGCGCGCGCCGCAGCGGCCGGCTCCTCCGGGAACAAATTCATGCTCACATACAACAGACCGCGCGGCATCTTCTTCAGCATCTTGACGGTTTCCTCGAACGCCGCCGCCGCCGTGAGCGCCGGAATTGCCCTCGTGAATCCTCGTCCGGCAAACAAATCATGCGCTTTCCCGACGCCCATCACAATCTGCCCGGATCGATTCAACACATCGAGCATCGTGACGACCGGCGGCTCGGCGATAAAGTCCTGCCGGCTCGCGTCGAGCTGAAACGCCCCGGCCTCGCCGGTAAACGAGTGCGCGACAATCCGCTGCGGTCCCGCGGTGTCTTTGAACAACTTTCTGATTTCACGACAGCGTTGTTGCAGCTCGACGACCGGCAGCATCGATGGATGAGCCGCCACATGGCAGGTCCATCCGCCGTCGGTCCAGACGATGGGAGCGCCGTGCGACAGATGCTCGGCCCCATGTTCCTCGACCAGCCCCTTCAAGGACCCGGCCCGGTTGCCGATTACCTTGCGCCCGAACGCCTGTTCGAGCTGCTGGATGACGTTGAGTGGAAACCCGCATCGAAACGGAGACGCCGCGCGCGATTGGATCACGCCGCAGGTCTCCCAATATCCGGTGACCGAATCGGCGCCCTGCGAGGCAAACCCCATCCGCCCGAAGCAGCCGTTCATCTGCGTCATCGGGCGGACACCCGCGATCTGCGCCAGGTGGCCGATGCCCAGGGTCTCCAGATTCGGCAGACTCATGCCGCCGGCGGCCTCCGACAGATGCGCCAGCGTGTTGGCGTCGGCGTCGCCATAGTCGGCGGCATCGGGCAATGCGCCGATGCCGAACCCGTCAATGACCAGCAGGATGACTCGATTAATCATGCGCGCACTATAGCAAAAAGGCCCGGGAGGACAAAGATCATTCCACGTATGAGCAAGAAGAGGGTTGAGACAGGTCCCTGCTACGCAGCCTGAGAGCGGAACAGATAGCGCTCGATGCGTTTTCTCGCGGACCGTGTGATCACGCGGAACTCGAGGCCGAACTCACGCCTGGTCATCCAGCACACACGCGCCAGCTCCACGACCAGCTGATCGGGCATACCGGGAATCGTGATGGTGAGCGACGCATACCCTTCCTGCGGCACCGCCACATCGCTTTCAATCGCACAACCCCGTTCTGACAGGTTGTAGATCGTTCCGGTTCCCGCCACGTTCTCGATGACAAAAGACACCGGACAATTCACTGATAGCCGTGGAGACTGTCGTGCGTCCTGCATACATCCACCCCTTATTTCATTCCCCGGTCCTTCCACTCCCCGACGATCTTGAGGCTCGCGCTGGTGCCGATGCGGTCCGCTCCCGCTTCGAGCAGCGCCAGCGTCGTCTTCCAATCCCGGATGCCCCCCGACGCTTTCACCCTGGCCCTGCCGGCCACGGCCTGCTTCATCAACCGCACATCCTCTACCGTGGCGCCGGCGGCGCCGAATCCGGTCGACGTCTTCACGTAATCCGCCCCGGCTTCGACGACCAGGCGGCAGGCCGTCACCTTTTCCTCTTGCGTCAGATAGCAGGTTTCGAGAATGACCTTG
Source organism: Nitrospira sp. NS4 (assembly GCF_049546785.1). NCBI lineage: Bacteria > Pseudomonadati > Nitrospirota > Nitrospiria > Nitrospirales > Nitrospiraceae > Nitrospira > Nitrospira sp. NS4. Next base: position 72,613 of record NZ_JBMWAN010000004.1, read on the forward strand.
TGCTCGACGTGCGGCGTCGCCTGCACCACTTCCGCGATGTCCTGGCGAACGTACGCCTGGTCGCCCGATTTCAACCGGCTGACGTTGATGACCATGTCCAGGACCTGAGCGCCCCGCGCCACCGCCTCAACCGCTTCCGCCACCTTGGCCTTGGTCGTATGCCCTCCGAGCGGAAAGCCGATCGGGATGCCGACCCGGATCGCCGTGCCGGCCACCGCCGCCACCGCTTCATCCACATAACAGGGCGGCACAAAGATCACGATGAATCCGTACTCTTTCGCTTCACGGCACAAGCGAAGCACATCGGCCTTCGTCGCATCCGGCTTCAACACGGTGTGATCCAGCAAGACAGGCAAATTCCATTCAGCCATGATCGAGAACACTCCTTCTAGGTTCGCGTTCGGTGCGGGCGGGAGAAAAACTGCTTCTGGTACTTCTCGACCGCTTTGTTATGCTCGTCCAGCGTCGCGGAGAACTGATGGGTGCCGTCATTCCTGGACACGAAATACAGATACCGGGACGCCGCCGGGTAGAGCGTGGCCCTGATCGACTCCGCGCCGGGACTGGCGATCGGACCGGGCGGAAGCCCGGCCCAGCGATAGGTGTTATAGGGACTGGGATTCGACAGATCCTTCTTATGCAGATTGCCGTCGAAATTCGGCAAACCATAGATAACCGTGGGATCGCTCTGCAAGGGAATCCGTTTCTTCAGCCGGTTGTGAAAGACCGACGAGATCTGCGGCCGTTCGTCGCCCGCCCCCGTCTCCTTCTCGATCACCGAGGCAAGCGTGAGCACCTCGTGCTTCGTCAGATGAATATCATTCGCCCGGGCCTGCCATTCCGCGTTAAAGACCTGGTTGAGCTGCTCAACCATCGTCCGGATCACATCCCTGGCCGCCGCGGGTCTGGGAAACCGGTAGGTATCCGGATACAGATACCCTTCCAGCGTCTCGGCCGCAATACCCAGAGTCTTGACGAACGCCTTCTCTTGCGCCAGCCGAAGAAACTCCGCCCGATCCGTGATCTGTTGCCGGGCCAGCACGTCGGCAATCTGCGCCATCGTGTAGCCCTCGGGAATCGTCACGGAATGGAGCACAACGCGACCGGCAATGAGCTTGGCCAGAATATCCGCCGGCGCCATCGCCGGGTTCAACTCATATTCGCCCGGACGGATCTTGCGATCCGCCTCCTGGGCCTTGCCGAGCAGCACGAAGGCCGCCCGGCTCTTGATGAGCCGCTCCCGTTCCAACAGGGCTGCCACCTTCTGGAAGGTCGCGCCTTCTGGAATCACGACGACTTGCGAGGGGGGATGTTCGGCTTCGGAAACGACCGGGGCCTCAGCCCATTTCATCATCATCCGATACCCGACCAGGCCGGCGAGTGCGACGGCGAGGACGAGTACGATCAGAGTCGCGCGAAAGGTCATAGGAGCGATCGACTGGTTCGTGGTGTGGATCACCGGGCTCATTGCCTTCTCCGGTCTCGGCAGCCCTGTTCTGAACCGGCGGCGCCTGGGCCTCCAGATAACTCTGCAAGAGGAACGCGGCGGCAATGCGATCGACGGTGCCTTTGCGCTTCTTGCGGCTGACATCGGCGGCGATGAGCAGCTCTTCCGCCTCCACCGTCGTCAGCCGTTCGTCCCAGGTCACCACCGGAACCGGGAGCGCCTCGGCCAGGGGGGCCAGAAACTGATGGACCGCCTGCACCGCCGGCCCTTCTTCGCCGCCTAACCGCAGGGGGAGCCCGAGCACCACCCGTCCCACCTCGTGCGTCCGCACCAGATCCTGAATGTGGGCAATGTCCTGATCCAGCGTGCGCCGCTCGTAGGTTTCCAGCGGCTGCGCGGTCCAGCCCATTTCATCGCTCAACGCCACGCCGATCCGTTTGGTGCCGTAATCCAGTGCCAGAATGCGGCGTGGCATCAGTTTACCGCTGAAGGGAGGATTCGACCAGACCAAAGACCTTTTCAAGCGCGGCATCCAGACGGGCGGGGTCCTTGCCGCCGGCTTGCGCCATCTCGGGGCGTCCGCCTCCGGTGCCGCCGACCTCCGCCGCCATCGCCTTGATGAGCTCCCCGGCCTTGAGCTTCCCGATGAGATCCTTCGTGACGACGACCAGCAGCACCACCTTGCCGTCATCCGTCGCCGCGCCGAGCGCCACGACGCCGCTCTTGAGCTTATCGCGCAATTGATCGGCCAGCGCCCGCATGCCGTTCACGTCCAACCCGTCGGTCCGCTGCACGTGCACCGGCACGCCGGCGACCGTCCTGGCCGTCGACGCGACCGCGGAGCCGCTCGCCATCTTCAATTTCAACTCTTCCAGTTCCCGCTCTTTGTCCTTGAGCTGCGCGAGCACCTTGCGTGTCTTGGACACCAGCTCAGGCTGCCCGACCTTCAACAGCTCGGACATCTCCCGCACCTCGGCTTCCAGCTCCTTCACCAGCGCGAAGGCCCCGCTCCCGGTCTGCGCCTCGATCCGGCGCACGCCGGCCGCCACGCCGGTTTCCGAGACGATCCGGAACAAACCGATCTCCCCCGTGTGCCGGCAGTGAGTCCCGCCGCAGAGTTCCTTGCTGAAGGCTTCGACCGTCACCACGCGCACCTGCTCGCCGTACTTATCGCCGAAGAACGCCAGCGCTCCTTTGGCCACCGCGTCTTGAATGCTCATCACTTCCGTCGTCACCGCTTCGTTCTTCCGGATCTCGTTGTTGACGGTCGTTTCGATCTCATCGATATCGCGGGATGACAAGGGCCTGAAATGCGCGAAGTCGAACCGCAGGCGATTGGGCCCCACCAGCGATCCATATTGCTTCACGTGCGGGCCGAGCATATCCCGCAAGGCCGCATGCACGAGATGCGTGGCCGTGTGATTGCGCGCGGCATCCTGCCGGGTCGTCGCGTTGACGGACATGCGCAGCTGTTCGCCTTCCCTGATGCGCCCCTTGCTCACCGTCCCCTTGTGCAGAATCAGCGTCGGCACGGGCCTGGTGGTTTCCTTGATGTCGAGCCGCCCTTCCGGTCCGACGAGCACGCCCTGATCGCCGACCTGGCCGCCGCCTTCGGCATAGAACGGGGTTACGTCGAGCGCGACTTCCACGTCATCGCCTTCGACCGCTTCCTTGACCATCCGTTCGCCCTTGAGGATCGCCTGCAGCACCGCGTCGGTTTCGAGCCGGTCATAGCCGACGAACTTCGTCGCGCCCAATCGTCCGGCCAGCTCCGACACCACCGGCCTGGCGGTCTCCTGCTCGAAGCCGCCGGTCTTGCGGGCGCGAGTGCGCTGCTCCTCGATCGCCTGATCGAAGCCCTTCTCATCGACCGTCATCCCCTGCTCGCGGCAGGACTCGCCGATGAGGTCCATCGGGAACCCGTACGTATCGTAGAGCTTGAAGACATCCGGACCGGACAGGACCGTCTGCCCGGCCGACCGCGTCTTGGCGATCATCTCGTTGAGGATCGGCAATCCCTGATCGAGGGTGGCGATGAACCGTTCTTCCTCGCCACGCGTCGCTTCGGCGATCGTCCCTGCCGCCGCCTTCACTTCGGAATAGACGCCCGCCATCTGCTCCACCACCACCGAACTCAGCTCATGCAGAAACGGTTCGACGATGCCGAGCAGACGGCCATGGCGCGCCGCACGCCGGAGAATGCGCCGCAGGACGTAGCCGCGACCTTCATTGGACGGCAGCACGCCGTCGGTCATCAGGAAGCTGATCGCGCGCAAATGATCGGCCACGACGCGCATCGAACGATCGGCCGTGTCTGTGTGTCCGTACTGCGTCCCCGCCCGCTTCGCGATGGCCGTGAGCAACGGCCTGAAGAGATCGCTGTCGTAGTTGCTAAACACCCCCTGCGCCACCGCCGTCAGCCGCTCCAGCCCCATGCCGGTGTCGATGCTGGGCTTGGGCAGGGGATTCAACTTCCCGGACGCGTCCCGGTTGTACTGCATGAACACGAGATTCCAGATCTCGATGACGCGATCGCCCTCGCCGTTCGGCATGTCGTCGCCGGGCACGGAGGGACCCTGATCGAAGTGAATTTCCGAGCAGGGGCCGCAGGGACCGGTATCGGCCATCTGCCAGAAGTTATCCTTCTCGCCGCAACGGACGATGCGCGACGGCGACACCCCGATCTTCCGCCAGAGCTGATCGGCCTCGTCGTCCTCCCTGAAAACCGTCACCCACAGACGGCTCTTGTCGAGCCCGACCGTCTGCGTCAGAAACTCCCAGCCGAACTTGATGGCGTCCTCCTTGAAATAGTCGCCGAAGGAGAAGTTCCCGAGCATCTCGAAGAAGGTGTGGTGCCGTCTCGTGTACCCGACGTTTTCAAGATCGTTATGTTTGCCCCCCGCGCGCAGGCATTTCTGCACGGTCACGGCACGCTTGTAGGCCCGCGTCTCCTCGCCGAGAAAGACCCGCTTGAACTGGTTCATCCCGGCGTTGGTAAACAGCAGGGTCGGATCGGCCTGGGGAATCAGCGCCGAGCTCGGCACCGCCTGGTGCCCCTGCTGTTCAAAGTACCGGATAAACGCCTGCCGAAGTTCGTCTGCGCTATGCTTCATCAATCAGATCCTTCACGCTCTGAACGAGCCCCGATAATACGGTCAATCGTCTCTTCCTCGAAACCCCACTGACGTAGGAGACGCACCGCCTGGACCGGCGTCACTCGACGCCCGTTGCGCTGCCTGGCCTTGAGCGCCCTTCGCGCCAGGGCCTCTTCGTCCACCTCTTGCAGGGACGTGCCAATCGCCTCGTCGGCGACCGCCTCCCCGATTCCCTTGGCCTGCAGTTCCGCTTTCAGCCGTTCACGCCCCATGGGCCGGCGGGTGAGACGGCTCTCGACCCACCGCTCGGCATAGGCGCGATCGTTGAGATAGCGGAGGTCGGACAAGCGGCCAATGATCTGCCTGGCCTGGGCGGGAGAGGCCCCTTTGCTCCTGAGAAACTGCTCGACCTGAGCGACCGTCCGATCCCAGCGCGCCAGGTACCGGACAGCCAGATGCATCCACTCGTCGGGAGACGACGGGCCGGTCCGTCTCTGGGCACCCATGCTCACGCTACCTACTTATGAGCCTTCTTCTCGTCGGCCTTGCTCGCCGACTTCTCTTTCTCGTCCTTGGCTTCAGCCTTCTTTTCGCTCCGCGCCGGCACCCCGGCCAGCTCGCGCAGCTTCGCTTCCACCTCAAGCGCCGCCGCCGGATTATTCTTGAGGAAGGAACAGGCCGCCTCGCGGCCCTGGCCGATCCGCTCACCTTTATAGGAGTACCAGGCGCCGGACTTATCGATCACCTTCTTTTCGACGCCGATATCGACCAGCTCGCCCACCTTGGAAATGCCTTCCGCGAACATGATGTCGAACTCCGCCTGCCGGAACGGCGGGGCCATCTTGTTCTTCACCACCTTCACGCGGACCCGGCTGCCCATCACATCCTGGCCTTCTTTAATGGACTCGATCCGGCGGATATCCAGCCGCACCGATGAATAGAACTTCAGCGCGTTGCCGCCGGTCGTCGTTTCCGGGTTGCCGAACATCACGCCGATCTTCATGCGGATCTGGTTGATGAAAATCAGCGTCGTCTGCGACTTGGAGATCGCCGCCGTGAGTTTGCGCAACGCCTGCGACATGAGCCGCGCCTGCAAGCCCATATGGGAGTCGCCCATCTCGCCTTCGATCTCGGCCCGCGGCGTAAGCGCCGCCACCGAGTCCACGACGATCAGGTCGATCGCCCCGCTGCGCACCAGCGTTTCGGCGATTTCGAGCGCCTGTTCGCCGGTATCCGGCTGCGACACCAGCAGATCGTCCGCCTGCACACCCAGCTTCTTGGCATAGGTCAGGTCCAGCGCATGTTCCGCGTCGATGAACGCCGCCACCCCGCCGGTCTTCTGCACTTCGGCGATACAATGGAGCGTCATCGTCGTCTTGCCCGAGGCTTCCGGACCGAAAATTTCGATCACCCGGCCGCGCGGCAAGCCACCGACCCCGAGGGCGATATCCAGGCCCAGCGACCCGGTCGAAATCGCCGGGACATCGGCCGCCCGGTCCTCGGCTCCGAGCTTCATGATGGCACCCTTCCCGTACTGTTTTTCGATCTGGGACAGGGCCAAATCCAACGCGCGCTTCTTGTCCTCTTTCTCAGACATCAGTGCACTCCTCTAAATCTACAACCGTGAAACGTCCGCTCGTGAAGCGTATCCCGGGAGAACTGAAGACCTCAGATTTTGCGAGATACGAACAACACTTCACGAACGACAAACGAGCGGTGGGGATTATACCCAAAGCAGGAGGGGGAAACCTAGCCTCTCGCGGCCCTAATGGTCTCAGTCAGAGACTTGGAAAATCGGCTAGGGAAAGCGCACTTCCCACAGCTTCGTATAGACCGGCCCGGCGGGGCGCAATTCGCTTTTCATCAGGACCAGTGATTCCACTGGCAGCGTGCCCAACGAAAGCGGTTGATCCATCACGCCGCTCTTGGCCAGGGCCTGCCCCAGGTGACGCTCTCCTGCTTTGATCCGCGCCAGGGTGAGATGCGGGCTCAAGGGCCTGGATTCCGGCGCGAAATCCAGCAACTCGCCACAGTCTTCAACCGCTCGATGCAGCGCGGCCAGCCGCTTTGCCTCCTCGCCTTTCTCCCACTGTTCCGACGCGCCCACCCACAAAACCCGCGGCTGTTGAACATGGGGGAAGGCCCCGAGTCGTTCGATCGGGATCTGTATCGCTCGATGGCCCTTCACCGCCTGATTAATGGCCTCGCGCATGGGCTCGACCAGCGCTTCATCGGTGTCGCCGAGAAATTTGATGGTGAGATGGATGGAAGCAGGCTGCACCCAGGAAATGCGAACGTCCTTGCTCAAATCGCGGCCGAGCCGTTGTTTGAGATCCTGCTGAACCTGCCCGAGTTGTTTCCTGAGATCTTCGCTGAGTTCGACGGCAAGAAAGGCTCTGATCATAGACCACCTCTATCCAGCACCCAGCGCCGCAGAAGATCCAGCGCCGCCTGGGAAGACCGCTGTTTGATGACCTGGCGATCCCCGTGAAAGCGAAACTCCCTCGTGATGACATCCCCTGCCCCGCCATCCAGTCCGACATAGACCAATCCGACCGGCTTCGTCTCCGTCGCCCCGCCCGGCCCGGCGATGCCGGTCACGCTCAGTCCCACCGACACACCGGCCCGCTCGCGAATCCCCTTCGCCATGGAAGCTGCGACTTCCCGGCTGACCGCCCCATGTTTCGCAATCAGCTCCGCCGGCACACCCAGCATATCGCTCTTTGACTGGTTGCTGTAACAGATCGCGCCCCGATCGACATAGGCGGACGAGCCCGGCACCTGTGTGAGCCGATGACCGATCAGTCCGCCGGTGCAGGACTCCGCCACGGCCACCGTGAGTTTCCGCTCCGCCAGGAGCCGCCCGACCACGTCTTCCATGGTCTCCCGTCCCTCGGCAAAGAGCCACTCGCCCAATCGGGAACGGACCTGCCCGGCGAGCCGTGGCAACGGATCGGCCTTCACCCTCTTTCCACCCGGCCTGGTCGTCAACGAGACGAGCACCCCCATGGGCGAGGCGAGCAGACCGAGATCGATGGGCGCTCCCTTCGGCATCAATCCGGATAGTCTGGCATCGACCTCCGCCTCCGGCAGTCCCCACGTGTGAAAGACCAGGCGGGTGATCGGTTGCGGGCGCCGTCCTTTGGACTGAGCGAGTTGAGCGGTCAACAGGGGGAGGACCGATTGCGTCATCATCGCTTCCATCTCGCGCGGCACGCCGGGAAGCGAGACGACCGTAGCCCCTTTCCACGACACCCAGAACCCCGGCGCGGAGCCGACAGGATTGGGAATTACCGTGGCGCGGGAGGGAATCATCGCCTGGCGCAGCTGCCCTTTGTTCGGCGTCCTGCCCCATTGGGCCAGACGCGCGGTCATCCCATCGAGCGCTTCCTTGCGGCGCGCCAGCCGACGTCCCGTCGCCTCAGCGATCGCCTCTCTCGTGAGGTCATCCACCGTCGGCCCCAGGCCGCCGGTCATCACGACGACACCGGCGCGGCTTGCCGCAGTCTTCAAGACCTGGACCATGTCCGCCTGGTCGTCCCCCACCACCGATTTAAAACGCACTTCGATGCCCAGGGTGCCCAGCAACTCCGCAATGAACAGCGAGTTGCTGTCGGATCGCCCGCCGACGAGCAGTTCGGAACCGATGGCGATGGTTTCAGCGGTGAACGGCGACCGACGGGGTTTCTTGAGCATGATACGTGAGCCTGTCCGGACTAGCGGATGCCGGAGAAGTCCAGCATGAATGACGTCTCGCCGCCGTTGGCCGGAAAGACCGTGATGGTTGTCCTGGCTGTGGGATCGAAGTCGCTGTAGTCGAACGAAGCCACGACTTTGGCCTTGAAGCGAGGACTGTCCGGCCAGGCCGCGCTCCGGTTGGCCTGTCCGTCGAAACGCACCGTGACAGGCTTGACCGTCCGGCCTCCCTGATCGAGCACCATATAACTATCCACGGCGAAGTTCGGCAGATTCCCGAAGATCACCGTGCTGATGAGCATCGTCTTCGCCTCGATCACCTGCGCGACATCCGCCTCGCCCGGTTGGAGACCTCTCAGCGCCATGTGCGTCGCCATGACCGAGAGCGCCCCCAGCTTCGTAATGAGAAATCCGCCCGGATGCAGATCATCCCCGGCCCCGAAGCGGACATAGAAGCTGTCCGGCGGCCCTCCCTGTCGGGCCATCGCCTTGCCCGCCTCGAGCGCGGCCCGGATCTCTTCAGCCCCCGGTTGAACCTCGATCGCAAAAGCCGCAGGCGCGTTCAACGCGAGCGCCGCAACGGCGCAACGGACGAGCCAATGACCCATCGAGCTCCGCATGCTGTGAAGCCGTACCAGATCGATTTTCGCCTGTCAACGAAGGCCCGCCGGGTCGCCAGCCCGTTGACAAGACCGAAGATGAAGTGCTAAAGAAACCAGCCTTTACTACCGTGCATTTTCAAGAAGTTACACGGAGGAGTTTCCATGTCCAGCCCTGAACAAACACAGCCAGCCCAGGCGCCAAAGCGTCAGTACGTGAATTTCGTGTTCTATAAAATCGACCCGGCCTGGCGCCGCCTCCCGGAGGATGAGCGCACCAAGGGGAAGCAGGAGTTCCTGCGCGCCGTGGAAGACTACGCCGGCAAGGTGATGGTCATCGCCTATTCGGCGGTCGGTATCCGCGGCGATTGCGACATTATGCTCTGGCGCATCAGCTATGAGTTAGAGCTCTTCCAGGAAATGAGCACCAAGATCCTGGCCTCGGGGCTGGGCAAGTACATCACGACCCCGTATTCCTACCTCTCCATGACCAAGCGGTCCATTTATGTGGACAACCACACGCACGAAGGGCAGGAGAGCAAGCGCCTGACCGTTGTGCCGGGCAAGGGGAAGTACATTTTCGTCTACCCCTTCCTGAAGACCCGCGAGTGGTTCCTGCTGACCAAAGCCGCCCGGCAGGGGATGATGGACGAACACATTGAAGTCGGCCACCGCTTCCCGTCCGTGAAGCTGAACACGACCTACTCATTCGGCCTCGACGATCAGGAATGGGTCGTGGCGTTCGAGAGCGATAAGCCGGAAGATTTCCTCGACCTGGTCATGGCCCTGCGTGAAACGGAAGGGTCGCGCTACACGTTGCGCGACACTCCGATCTTCACCTGCATTCGCCGCAGCCTGAAAGAAACCCTCGATACGCTCGGCGGCTAGGGCGTGAGATAAGATGGAGCATGAACGGCCTTCGATCGTCCGATCGAAGGCCGTTTGTTTTTCCCGACGATGAGCCCACCGGTTGACCCACGCGCCGCGCTGCTGTCGGTCCTGATCCCCGGGCTGGGACAACTGTCCCAGGGACGGCGTCTCCAGGCCCTCGCGGCGTTCATCGTAACGCTGCTCCTCCTTGTACTCAGCGCCTGGCTCGGACGGATCACCGACCGGGCCGTCGAAGTCCTCGTCTTCATGGTCCTGGCGCTGCCCTGCTGGGTCCTCCAGAGTTACGATGCCTACCTCGGACCGGGCAATGGCCGATCCGATATGCTCCGGACCTGGAGTCTCGTGTGGCAACGGGGACACGACATCCGGTTCCTCGGACTCCTCCTGCTCATCAGTGCGCTGAACGACACCTGGATCATCCTCAAGAATCTGGACTATCTCCTCCCCTTCTACTGCACCAGGCTGGACGGAGTCGCCGGTTTCGCCACCAAGGCCATCTCGCCCGCGCTGCATCTCGCCGTCGGCTATGGCTTTATCCGCCTGCGCCGGTGGGCCCTCTTCGTCTATCTGGTCTATGCGGCATACGGGTTCACCAACGGCATGGTCAACCTGACCTGCTTCGGCCCCGGACGCATCCGGAATACCCTCTTGGCGGCCATCGTTCTCTCCACGCTCTACATTCTCCGGCGGCGGCACGTCCTGCTCGAGAAATCCCCTGGTGGATAATCATCCGGCAGGCTGGTCAAACCGGCCGTCCAGCAAGGCCGCAGTGCTGCAGGGATACGAGGCGTACTGGATGTGGTACGTCCAGCATGCCCGTAGCGCGAGAACGCTGCTGGAGGCCGGTTTCAGCAGCCTGCCATGGCTTTGACAGCCAAATCGCGCATGTGTTACCTCTACTGGGTCACCTTTCACTAACCAACCTGGTCTATCGATGGCTGATACCACCGCCCTCTATGCCCTCCGGTTTCCGGATGGTTCCGTCAGTCTGTATATCGACGAAGTCTATGCCCAGGAACGCGGCGTGGACCCGTCCAAACTCGTGCGCATTGAAATCCCCCGCGAAATGTTCATCAGTGGAAGCGTCCAGGAAGTCCGCGAATACGTCGCCCTCTACCTGGAAACCCATCAACAGCAAACCGGGAACGCCTAATCGGGGCAGACAGGATTCACCCACAACTATGCCGTCCACCATGACCTCCCCCCTCACCGCGGAACTGATCCAAGACGTCATTGCCGGCATGCCGATTCAAGGCCGGATCATGCTGCGGCTCATGCTGCTCCAGCATTTCGACGTCACGCAGGACGAAATTCTGTTTATGGTTTCGGACCGGCCCGATCCCCGCTGCGTCTCCGGCACCAAACCCATTACCACAATGACCCAGGAAGCCATTACGGCCATGAAGAACCGGCGGGATGAATATCGCAAGCGGGCGCGCCTGAAGCGGGAACGGACCTGGCTCCAATGCACGGCGCTGCGCAAACTGGCCGCCACGTCGGAATTGCTGGCCGACCGCGCCGCGACCTTGTTGCGCACCACCTATGGCGTCTCCGCCGAAACGATCGCCGACCTCGAAGCAAAAGCCCGGGTCGCCGTGCCACGGCCCCTCTTGCGGATGCTGGAAGAGCGCTGGGATGCCGACGAAATTTCCGCCGAGGAATATCAAAAGCAGCGGCTCGCGGTTGAATTGCAGCTCCAAGTCCGCATGGCCGAACGGTTCCGGAAACGCCTCGCCCTGGCGGAACGGGAACAGCAGACCGCGGACGGCAACACGCTCCAGGACCATGAGATCGGACACATCTGGGGCATTCCGGCCGGCACCCTGGCTGCCAGAAAAGTGAAGTTTCTCTCGCAATATCTGATGGCCTTGCAGGCCAAACTGACCGGCGCGCCCGTGCAGCCGAATACCGCGCCGCCGCTCGACCTCTGGAAGGAGACGCTGGCCGTCCTCTCCCGCACCCCTATCGAGCGGTCCATCGCGACCTACGACGGGCTGGAAAAGACCGAGACCGCCTTGATCGACAAACTGTCGCTCTATGTGGTCGGCGCGCTCCCCGAAGAAACCGAAGTAAAGTTCTGGAACTCGCTCGTCTATGGCGCCAGTTCCCAAGCCGTGCATACTGAAATCACACGGACCCTGTTCGGCCTGCAGCGGCTCGTCTCCCTTCAGAACGATACCGACACCAGCCCCGAGGCCCTCGATGAAGAGCTCATGAAACGCACCGCGCCACGCGCCAAAGCGGAAGCGCTCGAAGGTCCGGGCGAAGAGGCCAAACCGGAAATCACCGATATGCAGAAACAGATTCTGCACAACTTTATCGGAGAGGACGTCAGCGGCCGGGCATCGGACAAGTGGTAAGACGCGCGGCGCATTGCCAATCACATTTGTTGCGGTATAATCGGATCACGCTATGCTCAGACCAGCCATCAACCAGCCGGCCGCTTCCGCATCGATCCTGACAGGCCTGTTCATCAGCCTGATCGTCGCTCTCGGACTCCCCTGCGGCGTATCGGCAGCCGGTCTGCTGGAAATTGCCGAATTGATCGCGCACCCGGAGCAGTACGACCATCAGGATGTGGTCGTGAGCGGAAAAGTCACCAACATTCAGCTCGCCACCAACCGGCAGGGACAACCGGCTTATGGCTTTCTCCTGCAGGACCAGGCCGGCACCCTCAAAGTCGTCAGCCTTGGCCAGGTGGAAGTCCGCGAGGGCGACCAGGTGATTGTCGAAGGGGTCTTCAGCCGGTTGCGTCAGGCGGGCCGGACCATTGTCTACAACGAAATCAAAGCGCTCTCCGTGAAACCGATGAACCGGCTGAATCCCGACCTCGTCGGCTAGGGAGTTGAACAGCCGCCCCGTCAACGCCCGGACGAGGCCGACTGTGACCGTTCCTGTTCCCATCTGAACAGACAACCATCCGATCCATGCACTCCCCACTACGGACCCATATCAACGGCATCTTCACCCTGAGCCTCGGCGTGATCGCCCTCGCATGGTTCAGCGGTTGCGCCACCGCCGCCCAGGTCGGCGAGTACCCCAATCAACAGCGCATGGTCGGTAAGTCAAAGGCCGCGATCCTGGCCTGTGCCGGGAAACCGGTCAAGGAACAGACCAGGAACGACGTGACGCTCCTGCAGTATTATCGTGAAGCGCCGATGCTTGAAGAATCGGCAGCGGTCGGGAAGGGCAGCTTTCCCACCATCCACCATGGCTGCTGGGCCACCGTGATTATCGCCGAGGACCGCGTCACTGAAGTGCGCTACCGCTTCGCCCCCCCCACCTTCGACGCCTCCAACGACTGCGAAGAAATTTTCGAGCCCTGCCAATAGTAGTTCGAGCTGCCCGGCCGCCACAGCCCGTTGTTTTTTTCGGCCTGGCCGATAGACACAAATCGTGGTACTGCTAGCCGCTATGACACGGTTTCACCCACTCCGTCCGATCGCGCGAGGATTCCTCCTCATGCTCCTGTTCCTGTGGCCGTTCGAGGCGCAGGCGCTGGAAAAATACGGCCGTCCCCTGCCGTCGATGGAGGGAGCGGATGAGAACGGCCATGAAGCGGAGGAAACCCTCTTCGGCGGCTACCTCCTCACCGGCGTATTCGCGAAGAATCCCTCGTTCGCCGCCAGACCGGACAACACGGGCCTGGTCGGCCTGCGCCACATGCTCCACCTTGAAACCGACCTGTACAAACAGTATCTGACCTTCTACACCGACCAGAACTTCTTTTCGGACCGCACGAACGGTTGGATCGAGCTGAGCGAGTGGGACGGCACTTACGCCTTTACCGGCGTCCTCGATCATTTCGCCTGGCGGCTGCAATATGAGCGGGATGCGCCGCTCGACCGCACCGGCCTCATCCAGGCCTACGCCGACGGGCTCGTGACGGCCAAACTTCAGTCAGCCCAGGACATGGCCTGGTGGCGCCGCATTTTCCCGAACCAGAGCCTCACCATGTATGGAGGAGCCGGCTGGCTCTTTCACAACAGCAATTATTTCGCCAGACCGGACAACAGCGGTCGGGCGCTCTTTCGATACGTCGCCCACGCCGACCTCGACCTCTACAAGAACAAGGTCGTGCTCTACGGCGATGTGAACATGTTCACCGACCGGGAAGCCGGCAATCAGGCACGGCCGACAGAACTGGATTGGATCGTCGGGCTTGCCCTGCGGTGGCGCCAAACGGAATTAGCCATCTACCATGAGCAGGATCAACCTCTGGATCGAGCGGGCCTGGTCCAGAAATATCTCGCGGTCCAGCTCCGCTTTTCCTTCGACGTCTCAAAGCAGGATCTGGGCATCGGGAAATCGGCTGGCGGCGCGCCGGCTCAATGAGGCAGGTTCAAGATCCTGGTCATCAGCCGGTCCGACAGGCGATCGGGAAGCAGTTTGACCATGATCGCGCGCAACTTCGCATCACGTCCGACCAGATACCGGGTCTTCGGATGATCCGCCGTCAGGGCATGCTCCACCACTTGGGCCACCGCCTCCGCGGGAATCGCCCGCGCCGCCGCTTCAGCCACCCGGGCCCGCACCCCTGCCACCACGCCCGCATACAGATCTTTCAATTCACCCGAGGTCGTGGCTTCCAACTCGTCGGCCTTCGCGCCCGACTTCTCCCAGATCGGCGTCGCAATCGCCCCCGGCTCCACAATCGAGACCTGAATCCCCCACTGCTGCACCTCCAGCCGCAGCGCATCCGTGAGCGCCTCCAGCGCGAACTTCGACGCGGAATAGGGCCCCATCAGCGGCATCGCGGCGCGGCCCGCAATCGACCCCATATTCACGATACGCCCTCGCCCCTTTCGCAACAGGGGAAGAAAGGCCTGAATCACCGCCACCTGGCCGATTACATTCACCTCAAACTGCCGCCGAAGGTCCGGAATCGGCACCGCTTCCAGCGGGCCGGCCACAGCAATTCCTGCATTATTCACCAGCCCGGCCAGGCCCGCCTCCCTGAGCAGGCTCGCAATCAGTTGCCGCGCCCGGTCGATCGACGCCGTATCCGTCACATCCAACAGGACCGGCTGCAACCGCGGCGACGCCTCAGCCTTCAATAACTCTCCGTCCGCCTCTCTCCGCACCCCTGCAAAGACCGTAAAACCCAGGCGATCAAGATGCAGGGCACAGGCCGCCCCGATCCCGGTCGACGCGCCTGAAATCACCACCGTCCGCGCTCGTTCCATCTCCACCCTCCACAGACCTGAATGAACCGGTTCGAAGAGTAGCAGCTTTCCCCTGGCGAATCAGTATCCACCAACCGTCTGCGTCACGTTTCGGCGAGTCCGGAAAGCATCCTACAGGGGAAAGCAGGGCATTTCTCCCGCCATGAATCCCTTTTGATCCAACATGGATGCTTTCCGGTTCTCCTGACGAGGTCAGATCCGTCCGACGATCTCAATGCCAAGTGAAGCAGATCTTCTCAGTACCCACGCCAATCGGGCAATTCCAGGTATTCCAACCAGGGAAAGCCCCACTGCCTGGTACAGGCCTGTGTTTTGCACAATGGCTAGGACATGACGATGGACGACTCGACAGAAACTTCGCCAAGAGACTGGCCGGAATGGGAAGGAGGCCATCATGGATCTCTCACTGATCATATTTATCTCGAACGTCCTCTTGGCGCTCTTCCTATACATCGTCATACGCTGGATCTGGCAGGACTGACCGGCCGCCACAGGAGAGAGCGGAGAGGGCCCGTCTGCTTCATCAACCGGACCGTGCGACAGACGGGCAGACACAGAAGAGCCTGCACAGCCTCGGCGTGGAGCCGACCAGGCGTCACCCGGCTCACAAGCCGGGTCGCATCGCTCCACATCGTCTGGATTGTGCCCAATCCAGACCGCAGTGTCGCCCCCACACCGAGGGCACGGGAGCCGCGGGTCCAACCTTCATGGAGCCGCGGCCCCTTCAATACCCTTCAGGGGGACATGAGGACCCTAGAGTAAGGACATATCAAAACGAGGCCATCGCTCATTTGCCTGGGCTCAGACAACCAGTGAGAGCCTAAACAGACAGCAGCAAAACGGGCGATGCCCACAGGACTCCACCAGGCCTCCTCCGTCAGCAGTCAGCGTTTCTGTAATGGAAACGCCGGGGAGACCTGAAGGACATGGGAATGCAAGCAATGGTGCCCAACCGGAATATCTTGGGGGAGGGCTGCGCTCTGGCTGTGTTCTACTAGGGCAGATCGACCCTACCCAAAAGGGTTATTGCCAAATTGCCAGCAAAAGCCTAGCTACAAGATACTGAGTGGTAGGTGGCACGCAGTCCACGACCGGATCGGTCGAATGCGAGACAAGGAGATGCCACGGATGGGCTCTCAGGTTCGCATGATACCCCCCCTTCTTCTCCCTTCTCAGAATCTGACCACTTCCTTAGCTGCCAGTCCCATAACGCGGGAAAAATGTCCTGACACCTTTCCCCTACTCAACAGAACCAGTGCTGTTCGAGTCCTTGAGGCTCCAGAAGGGCGCCACATGAAACCTTTAATTGTGCTGATGCGTAGTCTGATGGCAGCGCAGTTGCTGCTTTTGCTGCTGCCCTCAGTAGTTGCGTTCGGACAGGTGGCACCTCCCATCACCTCCTCAGGTCTGAACACCCAGGTCAGCGCGCCAGTCACGCTTCCCTCTGGACAAACCCAATACAACATCACCGGTGGCACGAGACCCGGAGGTGGGGCCAATCTGTTTCACAGCTTCGGCAACTTCAACGTTCCGAATAACAACATCGCCAACTTCCTTAATGACTCCGGCCTTGCCACATCCAATATTCTTGGTCGCGTCACGGGCGGCAATATCTCGAACATCTTTGGGACCATCCAAACCACCGGCTTCGGCAGCGCGAATCTCTTCTTAATGAATCCGGCCGGCTTTTTGTTCGGCCCCAATGCCACAGTGAACGTCGGCGGGATGGTCGCCTTCACGAGTGCTGATTATCTCCGACTGGCCGATGGGGTGCGATTCAATGCAACCCCTAACGCGACCGCCGATGCGTTGTTAACTCCCTCCCCCGTCGCCGCGTTCGGCTTCTTGGGATCAAATCCAGGTGCGATTACCGTTCAAGGCAGCCAGTTCACGGTAACGGAAGGAACAGGCATTTCCCTGGTCGGCGGGAACGTCTCGATTCAATCCGGCACACCGGAAAATGGAACGGTTCAACCCGCTCGACTCTCCGCACCGAACGGCAAGATTCAACTGGCCAGTGCCGCATCGCCCGGAGAGTTCGATGCCGCGACACTCCAGCCGCTGCCAAACGTGAATGGGTCATCCTTTACCTCCTTTGGATCGGTCACGCTGGCGCCAGGCTCAACTATCAATGTCAGCGGCGCGAACACGGTCTCCATTCGCGGCGGACAATTTGTCATTTCAGTGGACAATGCCGTGCTCACAACTGCTGCAACCCCTGCGCAAGCTGACAGTGTCATCCTCAATAACGGGAGTGTGATCGCAGCGGAAACGAGTGGTGCTACATCATCTGGAGACATAACGCTCAACGCAAATACTGTGCAACTGAATGATGGCTCCTTAATCGCAACGACCAGCCAGGGTGGCGGCGCTGCCGGGAATATCAATCTCACCGTGTCGCAATCACTAACTCTCCAGGGAGTTGATTCCTCAGGAAATCCAAGCCGCCTTTTGAGCGATAGCAATTCGAGCGGCAATAGCGGAGCCATAAACATTCAAGCTCCCTCGGGTTCAGTATTGCTTGATGGAGGACTAATTAGGACCTCTACGAACTCCGACGGTTTGGCTGGCGATATCAACCTGAATGTTCGCAATCTCACAGCCCGAGCAGGGGGGCAGATCCTTACGAGTGGAAGTGACGCAGCTCCCTCCGGTTCAATCACTGTCAACGCTTCGGACCTCATTTGGCTCACAGGTCGGCCTAATCCTTCAGACCCATCGTCGTCAAGCGGCATATTCAACGTAAACAATGGATTCAACGGCACGGGAAGCATTTCCATCACAACGAACAACTTGCTTATGGAGCAGGGAGCAAGAATCAGAAATGATGCTTTTTTCGACCTTGGTGGCACCGAGGCACCAAAAATTTCCATTGCGGCTAGCAATAATGTGACACTCTCAGGAGGAAGCGGGATCATAGTTGACACCAATTTTGGCGACGTCGGCTCGCTCGCGATCACCGCACACTCGATCTCACTTTCTGACGTCAGCGTCATTTCCACACGAACTATCGGGCCAGGTGCAGGGGGACCAATCACATTAACCGCCGACACTATTTCAATCAGCGGCGGCAGCCAAGTCGTGAGCTCCACCGAACAAGACGCGGGCCGAGGCGGCGATGTGACAATCGTAGCGACGGATCGACTTAGCCTCTCGGGACAGGGTGTTGATCAGAACGGCAGTACCATCTCAAGCGGCATCTTCACATTTAGCAGTCCCTTTGCTACAGGAGATGCAGGTACCGTGTCGGTATACGCGGGCACGGTGGAGATTTCCGGTGGCGCGCAGATCAACAGCAGCACCTTCGGCTCCGGTGCGGCGGGGAACATCACCTTGCAAGGCACGGCGAGCCCAGCGCAATCCATCCTGATCGACGGCTCGGGAAGCGGCATCTTCACGACCACCTCGGGCACCGGCGCAGGTGGCAACATCAACATCAACGCCAACTCGGTCACGCTCCAGAACGGCGGCACCCTTTCGGCTGCCACGGCCGGCACAGCCCCCTCCGCCACCGGCGGCACTATCACAGTGCAGGCGGATCAGATTGTGCTTCAGAGTGGCGCAACGATCAACAGCAGCACGTCAGGAAGTCCAGGCGACGGCGGCACAGTGACACTCTACGCAACCGACTCGATTGCTCTCTCGAATTCCACCATCTACAGCAATAGCCAATCATCACTGGGAACACCAAGTCTCGGTAATGGGGGCCAACTTAATCTCACGGCACCACTGATCACCCTCACACAAGGGAGCGCTCTCCTTGCCACAACTAATGGCCCTGGCCACGCCGGCACTATCGAACTGAATACAAACACCTTGAGCCTCACCGACATGAGTGTGATCCAGACATCAACCCAAGGTCCCGGCCCCGCAGGCAGCATTACCGTGCAAGGGCTTGGAGGAAGCGGGACCAAGGCCCAAACCGTCTCATTAGCTGGAGGAAGCGCACTCTCAAGTACGTCGAACGGCAATGATGAGGGGGAAGGCGGAGCCGCAGGCAATATCCTAGTAGAAACTCAAACGCTCAGCCTTTCCGGAGGCAGTCAGATCACAACCTCATCCCTCTTTAGTCCGGGCGATGCGGGCACCATCACGATCAATGCGGGGAAAGAGGTCATCCTCTCGCAGGGCATTCTCACAAGCCGTAGTGAGAGCAACATTCCTGATGAGTTCGTCACGGACTACGCCATTGGCAATGCCGGATCCGTTATTGTCTCCGCGCCTACAGTGACCCTGATGAACCACAGTAAGATTTCCTCTACTACAGACTCGCGCTATCCGGGCGATCCATCGAAGGGCAATGCTGGATCAGTTACAATCCGCACGGCCAATCTGAATCTCAGTGAAGGTAGCCAGCTGACAAGTAGCAGCATTATCGGTGATTCAGGTCAGTCCCCGGTCGGCAATGCCGGCAGTGTGACGATTGAAGGGCAGGCCGGAGCAGGCACCAAAGCAAATACGGTCACAATTGACGGAATCAACAGCGGCATATTGACGGAGACGCAAGGCACCGGCGCAGGCGGCAACATCAACATCGCGGCCAACTCGGTCACCCTCCAGAACGGAGGAATGCTGTCGGCGACGACCTCCGGCAGCGTTCCAGAAGCCACCGGCGGCACGATCACGGTGCACGCAAATCAAGTCCGGCTGAACAACGGCGCGCTCATCACTGCCGCGAGCACTGGAGCTGGAGCCGGCGGCTCGATCACGATCGGTGCTGACAGCACCTTCGCAAGCAACGCCGGCACGGTGAGCAGTACGGCCACGCAAGCCACAGGCGGCGACATCACCATTACCGCCGGGCAATCGGTCACGCTGGACAACGGCTCGCTCATCACGGCCAGCAGCAGCGGACCCGGCGATGCCGGGAACATCCTCATCAACGCGGGACACAACTATACAAGCACGAACAGTGCAGTGACCACGCGAGCCACGGCACCGGACACTGATGCCAGTGGAGGAAACATCACGGTACTGGCGACCGATATGGTGCAGCTCACCAACAGCCAACTCGACGCCTCGGTGCAGGGATCCTTGACGACGGTTGGCGGCAACATCACGATCGATCCTCAATACGTAATTCTGACGAACAGCCAGATCCTCGCTCGAGCCAGCCAGGGCCAGGGTGGCGTGATCTCCATCAACATCACCAACGGAGGGCTCTATCTGCCCGATGCAATCAGCACTGTCAGCGCCTCCTCGCAATTCGGCGTGAACGGCACCGTAACGATTCAGTCGCCAAACTCCCCGGCCAGCGGCAAGATCAACCCGCTCTCGCAAAAGCCCTTGATCGTCACATCGCTCCTGAGTCAGCGCTGTGCGGCCCTGGCCAGCGGCGAGCTCAGCAGCCTCACCGTGGCGGGACGGGACAGCCTGCCGGCCGAGCCTGGCAGCTGGCTCTCGACCCCCTTGGCCCTGTCGAGCGAGTTTGGCGACGGCACGTTAACCCAAGGAGGCACGCACACGAGCCTGAACGACCCACAGGAGGAAAGGCCCCTCCTCTCCCTGCGGCAGATCGCCCCGCCGGGGTTTTTGACCCGAGCGTTTGCCCAGAGTGAAGCCAATGGGTGTGACTCATAGCCTTAACGCAAACCACGGTCATTCAATACGTGGGCATAATAAAAAAGGGGGAACAACTATGGCACCAAAGTTTGCAACGAGCCCTTCAAGCGATCCGGCAGAGAAGCAAAACTATAGTAAAGGCGGTCATGGGGGCGGGCCACTTTATACCTTCAAATGGCAAAATTCTCATGGATTGCACGCGGCAGTCAATGCCACGAAGTGGGTCATTTGGATTGGCCAAAACGCAGGTGGGGGAGAGAAATACAAAACACAGAACCCCATTCAAGACACCGGCAGCAACATCATCACTGATACAAATATCCCGGATGCCGCCCTGCCGATTGGGGCAACTTTGTGGGTTACACCAAAGTATCAGAAAGCTGATGGCTCATGGAATGATGGCACATCGACACAATTTACAGTTGTGGCCTAGTGGTACTTCATGAGGACCCACGATCCAATCGATGACCTGCGGGCTTCTGAATCACTATGGCAATGGTTCATCAATACAGGGGCTTTTCCCAACTAGGCTGACCAGGAGGTGTGAGATGCCAGCTGTATTCATTAGTGATCCACCTAATGGAACCGTACTGGATTATTCAAAGAAACTGACGGTTCGGTGGGACAGTGATCCCAAAGGGGCGGTCAAGAGCTGGAAGTTGTATCTCGGGACTGAGGATGGACGATGGGACCTTCTTATGTGCGAACAAGGTGCCGTGAAACAGATCGACCTTGATCCCCATGATTTGCCGCTCGGCGGTCGATTGTTTGCTCAGGTTAGAGGAACCTACGATGGGAAATCGAGACCAGAACCCGGGAAACCACCCGAAGACATAGAAGAACGCGTGGTTTCAAACATTGTCCAGTGGATTTGTCCAGATGCGACTCAGGCGCCACCTCCGCCTCGCGGCCTGAAAGTAGGGTGACGGCGCTTGTCCAGTGGATTTGCCCGGATGCGACTCAGGCACCTGCGTGGTGTAAAGAGACGGTGCATAGCGAGAAAGCGGCACAGGAGCACGCATGAACAACCAGCCAGGGAAGACTCCCCACCTCTCCTTGCGGCAGATCGCCCCACCGGGCTTCCTGATTCGGTCCTTTGCCGTAGAAGGGTCGGTGGGCTGTTCATCATGATTAATGACAAGGAGGATCCTGGGGAGGGACATTTCCTACGATTCGGACGACACCACTTGAGTGCGATTGGTTTAATAATGTGTACGGTACTGGCAGATCCTCCAACCTTTGCACAACTTCCTCCGATCGATCCGATTCCTCCGTTCGATCCGACAGGCCGATCAGGTCAACCGCTGGGCCCGTTAGAGGAAGAGTATGTACGTCCGCAGCCGCCTCCGCGTCCCGTCCTTCCGATTGTCCCCGTCCCCCCGGAGGGCGAGATACAGAGACAGCCCGGCGCCGCCAGGGTCTTCGTGCGCGATGTGCGGGTCGTCGGCAACACGGTCTTCCCGGAGGCCGAGATCGCCGCAATCACCGACCCCTATAAGAACCGGACGCTGGTGACGGAGGATCTTGAACGGCTCCGCTTGGCGCTGACCCTCCTCTACGTCAACAACGGCTACCTGACATCCGGCGCGATCATCCCCGATCAGGACGTGGTCGCAGGCGTCATCACGATCCAGATCATCGAAGGCAAGCTGACGCAGATCAACGTCGAGGGCAACCGCTGGTTCAGGTCTTCCTACCTCCACGATCGTCTGGAACTCGGCGTGCAGACCCCGGTTACCCTTGCACCCTTGCAGGAACAGCTGCAGCTCTTGCAGCAGGATCGCCGGATCGAGCGCGTCAACGCGGAACTGCGCCCCGGCGACGAACGCGGCGAGAGCGTGCTGAATGTGCGCGTGACGGATCGCCAGCCGTTCCATGCCTCCCTGGAAGTGAGCAACTACCAGACACCCCTCGTCGGCGAGATACGCGGAATCGGCACGTTGACCCACGACAACCTGACCGGGCACGGCGACCCGCTCAGCCTGAGTTATGGCCAGTCGAGCGGCGCGCTTCCGATCGTGTATGGATCCTACGAACTCCCGTTGAACCGCTACGGGACCAGCTTTTCGCCCTACTACCGACGCTACGACTTCAAACTGGTCGAGTCGCCGTGGGATCCGCTGAACATTAAAACCAACACGGAAATCATCGGGATGACCCTACGCCACCCGATCTATCGGACCGTCACCGATGAGATCGCGCTCTCGATCATCGGCGAGCACCTGTTTACGCAATCCTTTCTCTTTCACGGCACCCCGGACGAGATGCCGCTCAATAGTTTCCCCGGATTTCAGAACGGCGCCGCCACGGTGTCCGCTCTCCGCTTCGCGCAGGACTGGACCCACCGCACGGTCGACACGGTGCTGGCGCTCCGCTCACGATTCAGCTTCGGCCTGAACGTCCTTGGGGCGACGATCAATTCCGACTCCGACACGCCGGACGGGCAATTCTTCTCCTGGTTGGGGCAGTTTCAGGGGATCAAGCAATTCGGCGAGGACCTCCTCGGCATGCAGCTCCTCGGCCGCATGGATCTGCAGCTGACCAACTCGCCGCTGTTTCCGCTCGAGCAGGTCGCGCTGGGCGGACGGTATTCGGTGCGGGGCTACCGCGAGGTGACGATCCTGCGGGATAACATGTTCATCGCGTCGGTCGAGGCGCGCTTTCCATTGCTCCGTTGGGCCAGCGGCGAACCGCTGGTGCAATTGGCGCCCTTCGTGGACGTCGGGCACGGATGGAGCCTCGGCGAGAACCGCCCGTCCCCGATTACCCCGAACCCCAACCTGCCCGACACCCTCGCCAGCGCGGGCGTCGGGCTCCGGTGGAACATCCTGCCGAAGGATCGGGCGAGCTTCGAAGTCTATTGGGGCCAGCAACTCAATCATGTGCCGAAGGTCGGGAACAGCATTCAGGATCAGGGCGTACACCTGGGCCTGGTGGTCAACGTTTTCTAACGGGAATCGAGGCACACCCCATGCGTCAGTTTCATGCGATGACCTCGACATTATCCAGGCTCCTCCTCGTCCTCCTCGCCCTGACCAGTCTGATACTGACCCGGACCTCCGGCACGTTTGCCGCGGTCGCCCCTTCTCCTGAGGCCCTGATGCAGCAGGGAGCGCAAGCCTATCAACGCGGGGCGTTTGAGCAGGCCCTCGCCGCATGGAAAGAGGCCGCCCGGCTCTATGAGCGTGACGGGAAGACCGGGGACCAGATCGAGGCGCTCACGTTGTCCGCCCGGGCCGCGCAGACCCTCGGCCAAACCTCACAGGCGCTGCTCCAGCTCGATCTGGCGCTCGTCCTCTCACAGAAGCACGGCGACCCGCTGGTGATGGCAGGCGTCCTGGCTCATCTCGGACGCACCTACCTCGCCGCCCGGCAACTCGCCGAGGCCGCTGAACGATTGAATGAGGCGCTGGAGCTGGCCCGCCGCCATAACTCCCCTTCGCTTGCCGCCGCCACGTTGAACGACCTGGGCGTGCTTCAGGCCATCCGGCGCCAGGACCGGGAGGCCCTCGCGTCCTTTCAGGAAAGCGCGACGATCGCGCAGGATGCCCGGCTGCCTCTGGTCGCGATCACCGCGCAGATCAACGCGGCGCGCGCGGAACTGCGCCTCGGAAAGCCGCAGGGCAGCCGCCTCTTCCTGGATCACGCGTTCGAGCAGATATGGGAGCTGCCTCCTTCCCACGACAAGGCTGTCGGCTTGATCAATATCGGCTTGGGGTACGGGCAACTCCCCGCGCTCCTGCCTGCCATCAGCGCCCCGTTGCTGCTCCGCGCCGCCGGAGTCCTGCAGGAATCGGTGGCGCTGTCCGAGCAATTGGGCGATATGCGGAGCTTGTCCTACGGGCTCGGCTATCTCGGGCATCTGTATGAAACGGAATATCGGACGGACGAGGCTCTGCGGTTGACCCGCCGCGCGGTGTTTGCGGCCCAATCCGCCGGCGCGCCGGAATCTCTCTATCGTTGGCAATGGCAGCTGGGCCGCCTGCAGGCGTCGAGCCGTCACCTCGACGAGGCCATCGCGTCCTACCGGCAGGCCGCGGCCACCTTGCAACCCATCAGACCGGAGGTGGCCCGCGCCTCCTATAACGCCTCGAGCCAGGACCAGGAGTCAGTGCGCCCCCTGTTTGTTGAACTCGCGGATCTGCTGCTCCAGCGCGCCGGATTGACCAAGGATCCCCCGGCTGCGCAGACCGATCTCCTGGCCGCGCGCGACGCTATCGAGGCCTTCAAGGCGGTCGAGCTGCGGGAGTACTTCAGGGACGATTGCGTCGATGCGCTCCAGGCCCGCATCGCCAGGCTGGACACCCTCTCGCCGACCACGGCGGTGATCTATCCGATCCTGTTCGCGGACCGCCTGGACATGCTCGTCAGCCTGCCGACCGGCATGACGCGGATCTCCGTCCCAGTGCCTGCCGTGACATTGTCGCAGGAAGTGCGCGCCTTCCGCCGCACAGTCGAGAAGCGGACGACCAGGGAATATCTCCCTCATGCCCAACGGCTCTATGACTGGCTTGTGCGCCCGATCGAGGCCGAGCTGACCCGCTTGCAGATTCACACGCTGGTCTTTGTCCCGGACGGGGCGCTTCGCACCATTCCCCTGGCAGCCCTGCACGACGGAAGCGAATTCCTCATTCAAAAGTTTGCGGTGGCCCTGACCCCCGGTATTACGCTGACGGATCCCCACCCGTTGAATCGGGAGAAGATTCGCTTCCTGGCCACCGGACTCACCAAAGGGGTCCAGGGTTTCCCCCCTCTCCCCTACGTGGCGGAGGAAATGGATTCGATTCATACGCTCTACGCCAGCGATCAACTCCTCAACCAGGACTTTCTCACCGCCAAACTGGAACAGGAGTTGCGTGCGGGACGATATGGGATCTTGCACATCGCCACCCATGGGAAGTTCTCGACCGACGCCAACGATTCCTTTCTCCTGACCTTCGATGGCCGGCTGACCATGAACAAACTGGACCAACTCATCGGCCTCTTCCGCTTCCGGGATGACCCGCTTGAACTCCTGACGTTGAGCGCCTGTCAAACCGGGATCGGGGATGATCGCGCCGCCCTCGGACTGGCCGGGGTCGCGATCAAGGCCGGAGCCCGCAGCGCGCTGGCCACCCTGTGGTTCATCAACGACGAAGCGTCGGCCGCCCTGATGGCCGAGTTCTACCGTGAGCTGCGCGACCCGTCGCGGTCGAAAGCGGTCGCGCTGCAGCATGCGCAGCAGAAACTTCTGAGCGATCGGGTCTATGAGCATCCGGCCTATTGGTCGCCGTTCCTGCTGCTGAACAACTGGTTGTAATCGCCGAGCCGTCCTGTGATACAGTAGAGGCGATGCACATGCTTCCATACCTCCTGCTCCGTACGCGAAGGTGGATCGTGCCCAAGATGACCTGGCAGGTATTGAGCGGACTGCTTGCGGTCGTGCCTCTCGGCATGATGCCCGCTGCTCATGCCGAATCCAACATGCCGGTCCTGGAGCAGGCCGCCTCCTCCGACGACATCCCTATCTACACCCCGCCCAAGAAATTCACGCCGCGGGCCCGGGTAGGCGGCAGTTTGCGCGGGACGGAAGGGAGCGACCCGGAAATTGTCGCCCTGGTTCCCGACCACGTCGGTCTCACCGTGAAACAGAACCCCGTGCTCAACTGGTTTCTCTCGAAGCCGACCACCTACCCGCTCCGGTTCACCCTCAGCGATACCCGCGCGGTCAAGCCGATTTACGAAGGCCCGGTTCCCGCCCCGACCCAGCCAGGAATTCAGTCGCTCGACCTCAAAAAATTGGGACTGACCCTGGAGCCCGATATTCAATACCGCTGGTACATCTCCGCCATTCGCAACGCGGATTCGCCGTCCAATGATATCGTGGCCGGCGGGGTCATTGAGCGATGCGAGTTCAGCGCCTGCCTCGTGGAAACATCCGTGAACCTGACCTGTGACAGGCAGAGTGTCCAGCGGAACGCCGTGAAGGGTTTCTGGTACGATGCCATGGCTTGCCTCTGCACCCTCATCGATGCCAGCCCCACAGACGCTCCGCTCCGGCGCATGCGCGCCGCGCTGCTGAAACAAGTCGGGCTTCATGGAGTAGCCGAATGGGATCTCCAATCGCTCTCAAAAGCGAGCCGCTGAACTCCAAGCCTCTTTCTATTCAGGCCTACGAATCTTTTTCGATTCAGCACCGAATCACTTCCGATTCAGCCCGTTCCCTTTTCGCGATCCATCAAGGCCGCCCCTGGTCCGCCTGCTGTGATTTCCTCAGCCTTCTCCGGTTGTCGCCTCTGTACCGGCCTCCTCACCAATGGCATGTGGTTTGCGAAGTTATTCCCTCGACTCCACCGGCTGCTTCCGGAACAGAGCGGATACTCAGGAGGGCAGACCATGACACAGGAACTGATCATCTGGGTATTGCTGGCAGGACTGGTAGCACTCTCGTGGCTTATGGTCCTGGCAGTCACCACCGACGATCGCCGCGCCCGCGGAAAGGATCATGCTGATGACACATCAAATGTCCAAGATGACGGGGCCACTCCCCGCCACAGACCCTCGCAACGAGGAATGGCCGCCTGATCGTCTGTCCTGCGGCCTCGTACCCCTATCGAGTTCGGCCAGGGGGCTCGCCCTCCGCGAGCCGGGCGCCTCTCTCGCCCGCGCCGGAGCCTCACCCAATGACCGCGTCACGACCCTCCTGCCGGCGCCACTGAACCTGGACCTCCGCAATGCCCTGTCCTCGACCGTACAAGGCACGCTGGCCGGAGTCATTCCCGACGCCATGCCCGATGCGGCAGCCGGGTGGTTGGCTTAGGTGGTGTATGTCCATCAGGTGTGCGCCCTGCTCGTGATCCCGTGCTGTGGCGCACAAGACCTTCGCATCGTGCAACGGTGAGTCACGCTGCTTTTTATTCCGGAGCCGGGACTGACTGAGGGAGCCATGGCCGGTGAATCCCGATCCTATGCGGTCCTCGTCGTAGAAGACAATCCGGATATAGTCGTGGGCCTGCACGACCTGCTCACCCACGACGGCTATGCGGTCCACACCGCGGATTCCTGCGCCAGCGCCCTCGCCCATCTCCGCTCCAGCCATTTCAATGCCGTCCTACTCGATGTGACGTTGCCGGACGGCGACGGCCTTGACCTGCTCAACACGATCCAACAACTGGACCCGCAGCTGCCCGTGATCATCGTCACCGCCAGCACCGCGACGGACAAGACCGTAGGATCGTTGACACGAGGCGCCTTCGCCTATTTGACCAAACCGTACCATCGGGAGGAACTGCGGCAGACACTCCGCCGCGCCATCGGCGTGAAGGAATTGGCGGTGAAAGCGCAGCGCGCCGAGCATCTGCTGACGGAAAGCGAGGACCGCTTCCGCTCCCTGGTGGAATCGGCCACGGACGCGATCGTGGTCGCCGACGGCCGCGGGACCATCCTCTCGCACAACCATTCGGCGGCGAGGCTGTTCGGCTATCACAACCACGATCTGATCGGACAACCGCTCACCAGGCTGATGCCGGCGCGCTATCATGCGCGGCACAACGCCGGCCTCGCCCGTATGGAAGCGGGCGGAGCCAGCCGTCTCATCGGGTCGCTCGTCGAGTTGCAGGGACTCAGGCAGGACGGCACCGAATTTCCGATCGAGCTCTCGCTGGCCACCTGGAAAACCGCGACCGGCCATTTTTATAGCGGCATCATCCGCGACGTGTCCCGCCGCAGGGAGACGGAGCGGGCGCTGGACGCGCTGCGCCGCCGCCACTCGCTCATCCTGACGCAGGCCGGTGAAGGGATCTACGGCATCGACCGTCAGGGGCTCGCCACGTTCGTGAACCCCCGCGCGGCCGCGATGGTCGGGTATTCGGTAGAAGACTTGATCGGACGCCCCATGCATGCGCTCCTGCACCACACCAGAATGGACGGGACCCCGTACCCTGACGAATCCTGCCCGATCTATGCCGCCCTGCACGACGGCGAAATCCATCGCGTCACGCATGAAGTATTTTGGAAACGCGATGGCACCAGCTTCCCCGTCGAATATGTCAGCTCCCCGCTGTGGGAGGACGACACCGTCACCGGAGCGGTCGTCGTCTTTCACGATACGACCAAACGGTGGCGTATTGAATCGGGATTGCGGAAACGGGAAGACCGCCTGGCCTATGTGATCCGCGGATCGAGCGACGGATTCTGGGATGGACAGATCCTGCCCGACCAGCCGTGGCATCATCCCGACACCCCGGTCTGGTGGTCTGCCCGGGTCCGCGAGATGTTGGGCTATAGCGAGGAGGAATTTCCGGACATCCTGGAGAGCTGGACCTCCCGGTTGCATCCCGACGATCGCGAGCGCGTGCTGACCGCATTGGCCGCGCACCTGGAACGGCGGGACCCCTACGACGTGGAGTATCGGCTGCTCGCAAAACACGGCGAGTATCACTGGTTCCGCGCGCGCGGCCTGGCCGTCTGGGATGAACAGGGCCGCCCCACCCGCATGGCCGGTTCCCTGCAGAGCATTACCGACCGCAAACAGATGGAAGAAGCGCTCCGCCGCAGCGAACGCCTCTTGAAAGATGTGATCGACAATACCACGGCGGTCATTTACGTGAAGCAGGCGGACGGACGATTCCTGCTCACGAACCGGCGATTCCAGCAGCTATTCAATCTCCCCGCCGATCGCATCGTCGGCCGCACCAACCATGATATCTTTCCCCCGGAGATTGCCGAGGCCTTCAGCGCCAACGATCGCCAGGTGTTGGAACGCAACGCGCCCATTGAATACGATGAAGTCGCCCCCCATCAGGACGGGCTCCACGACTATCTCTCCATCAAGTTTCCGCTCTGTGACGAGACCGGCAGGCCCTACGCCGTCTGCGGCATCTCCACCGACATCACGGAGCGCAAGCGGATCGGGAACTATCTCCGGGCCAGCGAGGAACGGATCCAGCTCGCGCTCATGAGCGCCCGAATCGGCATTTGGGATTGGGACCTCCTCACCGACCGCTGCTACTGGTCCCCGACCGTCTATCAGCTGCTTGGCAGGCCCATAGGGACCACGCTCGTGACCCGCGAGGAATTCCTCAGCATGGTCCATCAGGACGACCGGGCTGCGACGCTTGCGACGCTGCGCGCGGCGGGACAATCCTCCCAAACAGACCTGACCTTGACCCATCGCCTGTGCGGGACCGGCGGCGCCCTCCAGTGGCTCACATGGTCCGGCCAAGTGTTCCGTGATGCCACCGGTGCCGCCGTCCGCATCCTGGGCACCGTCCAGCCACGACCACCCGCTCATGACGCGATGGCATCCCCCTCGCCGACGGGCAGGGACACGAGGGAGGGAGAGCGGCCCGACGCCTCAGCTGCGCAATGATGCCAAAGAAACCCCGCACAGCGCGCGCCCCCCTCAGCGGCGGGCCCCCGTCTATCAGATGGCGGCCGGGACTAGTGTGGCTCGTCCTGCTGGGCCTGCTTGCGACCGCCACCGCCCAGGCCGGGGAGATTGCCATCCTGAAGTCCTCCGACCTGCCGGCCTATACCCAGGCCATCGAGGGATTCAAAGTCACCGCGCCCCCTGCCACAAATTATGTCGAATACGATTTGCGCGGCGATCCCGAACTCGGCAAGAAGCTGGCCCGCCGGATCAGGGCTTCCGACGCATCCCTCGTGCTGGCCGTGGGGCTCAAAGCCGCTCTGGCCGCTCAGGTGGAAATTCCGGACACCCCCATCGTCTATATGATGATCCTGGACCCTGCGAAACATCGCCTCGCCGCCCCCAACATGACCGGCACATTGCTGGAAATTCCCGGCGAACGACAGTTCAAGATTCTCCGCTCGTTTCTGCCGTCCCTCCGTCGAGTCGGCGTCCTCTACGATCCCGGGAAGACCCCCTCCCGCCTCAAGGAGGCCATTCCCCAGGCCGCCGCCAACGGAATCCATCTGGAGGGATTTCCCGTCGAGAGCGAGAAGGACGTGCCGCAGCAGCTGCGCGCCCTGCTCGCCAGCACCGAGGCCCTGTGGCTGGCTCCCGATTCAACGGTCTTGACCGAAGAATCCGTTCGTTTCATCCTTGAATCAGCTCTGGCGCGCCATATCCCCGTGATCGGATTTTCACCGGAGCTGACCAGGCTGGGGGCCCTCCTCAGCATTTCGGTCTCCTACAGCGATGTCGGCCGGGAAACCGGCCTGCTGGTGAAACGGCTGCTCAACGGAGAGAAGAAGCTTCCGATACGACCGGTGCCGATCGAGCGCCTGAACATCACCGTGAATCAGAAGACAGCCAACTTTCTGAGCATTGTCTTTCCCGACGACCTCGAACGCATGATCGATGAGAAGTATTAGGAGCTAACCGCCATGTCACTCGAGTCCGCCTCATCCGGAGCCCGGCTTCTGCCATCCGGCACACCGATGAGGCCCTTCGTCAGCCTGCGCACGAAATTTGTGATCTTCTTCAGTCTCATTCTGGTCCTCGCCTGTTCGACGTTGAGCTGGTTCTTTGTCACTGCGCGTCGCGACGTGATGGTGGACAATCTGCATCGGCTCGGCACGATCCTCCTGACCAATATCGCGCACAACGATCATTTCCGGTTTGCGGGCCTGCTTGCGGAAGACCAGACGACGCTCCACCGGTACATCGAAGGGCTCGCCTCCATCGATGAAGTGGTCTATGTGATCGTCACCGGCTCAGACGGACGGATCCTCGCTCAGTACAGCAAGGGCGCTCGCCGGTCTGCGACCGACTCAGAACGGTCCTCCACCGATCCCTTGTACCCCGACGTCGGGATCTCCCGCCGGGTGGCGCGCGCGCCGGCCACGGTCCCGCAGATTACCCCCCTCGTCGTCTCGGACCGGCTCACGCTCGAACCCCGGGAACCGGACGACTCCTGGTTTTTCCCCTTCCCCACGCTCTCCGAAACGCTGTACGATTTCGCGTTGCCGGTGCTCCGGAAGTCGGTCACCCCGCTCAACCTGTTCCCTGCCCTCGCCCCCGACGATCCGCTCGCCGGACTCGGCGGCATGGACAGACCGGCCGTCTATGGCATCGTTCAAATCGGCCTCACCGACGCCTTCGTGCTCGCCTCCGTGCTCACCATGATCCAGAAGGTCTCCCTCCTGACCGCGCTCATTATCGGTGCCGGCATCCTCGGCGCCCATCTGCTGACCTTGCGCATTACCACGCCGCTGCGGAGTCTGGCCGGCGTGGCCCGCCAGGTCGCCGAGGGAACCGAACCCGTCCAACTGCCGTACTCGACGAACGACGAAGTCGGCCAGCTGACCGGCCTCTTCAATGTCATGACCCGGTCCATCCAGGAGCGGAACGAAGCCATTACCGAGAGCCTCCACACAATCCGGATCCAGGTCAGCCAGCTCACCACCCTCCACCAGGCCAGCGCCGCCATTGCGAGCACCCTGAACATGAACGAGCTCCTGGACTCTGTGCTGCAGCTTCTGGTCGGTAATCTCGGCTTCGTGCGGATGGTGCTGGTGCTGCGCCATGAGGATCGGGATGTCTCCTACGTCGCCCGCGTCACCGGGATCGCGCCTGACATCGCCGAGATGGCCACGCGCGTCGAAATCCCCATTCAGGAGGACGGCAGCGTGACCGCCGACCTCTTTCTGCACCGCGAACCGGTGCTCATCCAGCATCTCGACGAAGCCGTCGACCGGATACATCCGCCCGTTCTGGAACTCCTGCGACGCATCGGCGTCTCGTCATTCATTGCCGTCCCGCTTCAAAGTCACCATCACACGCTCGGGTACTTAGCCGGGGACCGTGGCGCCCAGGCCTGCACCGACGCCGATCTCCATATCCTCCTGACCATCGCCAGCCATGTGGCCGCCGCGATCGACAACGCCCGCGCCTATGCCCACCTCTCGGAAATGACCCAGCATCTCGAAGAGCGCATTCGCGAGCGCACGGAGGAACTGTCGCGCGCCAACAACCAGCTCCAGGAACACGACCGGCGGCGCTCGACCTTCCTGTCGGTCGTCTCCCACGAATTGCGCACTCCCATGACGGCGATCCGCAGTTTCGCCGAGAATATGCTCGACGGCGTGACGGGTCCCCTGACCAGCCAGCAAACCACCTATCTGACGCGGATCGAACACAATGTGGCGCGCCTGGCCCGCATCATCAACCAGCTCATCGACTGGTCCCGCCTGGATACCCAGAAAGACATCCTGCGGCCGGAGCCTGTCTGCATTGCGGGAGTCGCCGTGACCGCCGGCGAAAGCCTGCAGACCCTGGCGGCGGACAAACAGGTCACCCTTACCATCGACGCCTGCGAGTCCCTGCCGAAGATTCACGGAGACCGCGACAAGCTGGAACAGATTCTCTGGAATCTTATCGGCAATGCGATCAAGTTCACCCCGCCCGGCGGAACCGTGACCGTCTCATTCGCCCTCGATCCTGCGGGCATGGTCCGGACCTGCGTGGCCGATACCGGGTGCGGGATCGACGCCCAACACCTGCCGCACGTGTTCAATGAGTTTTCAAAAGTGCCGTCCTCGATGCCGACCTCGCAGGGCGCCCAATTAGGCCTCTGTATCACCAAGACCCTGGTCGCGATGCATCAGGGGGACATTTGGGTGGAGAGCGCGCCCGGCCGCGGAACCTGCGTCTGTTTCACGCTGCCGATCGCCCCCATTCCCCGGAACGACGGGCAGTCGCACAGTGGAGACCGGACCGAATGCTAGAGAAATCGCCGTGGTCATGCCATCCGGGAGCGGGGCGTATATTTTCGCGCACCACGTCGCTAGACTCCCGCAAGAGAGAGAGGGGACAAGCACCGTATGCGCGCCAAAATTCTTCTCGTCGATGATGACCGGGATATCCTGCTCGGCCTGGAAAACCGCATCACCTGGATGGGGCACGAACCCCTGACGGCCGGGGACGGCGAGGAGGCGTTGCGGCTCATCGAACAGGAATCCCCGGACCTCGTCCTCCTCGATCTGGAACTTCCCCGTCGTTCAGGCCTCGAGGTGTTGCAGCAGGTCCGGAACGCGAGCGCCGGCCCGGCCGGATCCGATTCAGATCCCCCCTCCCCCCTCTACACGACGCCGCTGGTCATCATCCTGACCGCGTTCGGGACGATTGAACGAGCGGTGCAGGCCATGCAGTTGGGCGCGTTCGACTTTCTCACGAAACCCTTTACCGCCGACCACCTGACCGTTGTCATTAAGAAAGCGCTCGACACCCTGGCGCTCGACCGCCACGTCGACGTCCTGCGGAAAGAAGTCGAGGGCCATTACGACCCCGTCGTGAGCACGAACCCAAAAATGGCGGCGCAACTGGCCATTGCCAAGCAAGCGGCGGCCTCCCCGGTGACCGTCCTCCTGCTCGGCGAAACCGGCACCGGCAAGGAAGTGATCGCGCGCGCCATTCACCGCTGGAGCCCGCGACATGCCAAGCCCTTCGTGGCGGTGAACTGCGCCGCCCTGCCCGACAACCTGCTGGAGAACGAGCTGTTCGGACATGAACGCGGGGCCTATACCGGCGCGCTGAAACGGGAACCGGGCAAGATCGAAATCGCCGAAGGCGGGACATTGTTTCTGGACGAAATCGGCGATATGCCGCTCCTCATGCAGAGCCATCTCCTGCGCGTGCTTCAGGATCAGACCTTTTACCGGGTCGGAGGTACCCAGCTCATCCGGGCCAATGTGCGCTTCATCGCCGCCACCAACAAAGACCTGCATCAGGCGATCCGCCACGGCACGTTCCGGGAGGACCTTTACTATCGACTGGCGGTCATCACCAGCACCCTGCCGCCCTTGCGGGAACGGCTGGATGATCTGCCCGCCCTGGCCGGTCATTTTCTGCGACGCGCCGCCGCGCTCAGCTCCCACCGCCGGTATCAGCTGAGCGAGCGGGCCCTGGGACTGATGCGCCGATACCAGTGGCCGGGAAATATCCGCGAGCTGGAGAATGTGCTCACCCGCGCCGTCATTCTTTGCGAGGGGACCACGATTGAGCCGGACCATCTGTCGCTGACGGCCTTCCCCTCCGCGCCTTCGCAGGATTCCTCGATGGACACGTCGAACCGGGCCTATCACGAGATCATGGAGGCCTACAGCAGGAAAGTGCTGGAAAGCGCGCTCCAGCAGAACGGATGGAACCAGACCAGAGCCGCGGAAGCGCTGAAGCTTCAACGCACCTACTTCACCAAACTGCTTCGACAGAAACAGATCCCCGGACGCCCCCCTCAACCGCCTTCCGCTTCCGACGCAGACGAATGACGGTGGAAAAATTGCGCAAGTCTCCAGTAGACACCCCGACAGCTCTTCGGATATCATTCCCCCTCGATTGCGGATCTCCTCATCGGTATGGCGGTGTAGCTCAGTTGGTAGAGCAGCGGACTCATAAGCCGCGGGTCACCCGTTCAATCCGGGTCACCGCCACCAATAAATCCCGCAACTTATAACTCGGCTGCTTATAGCCCCTGGACCGTCTTTCCGGTTCCAGGTCCGGTTGCAGCAGAACTGAGGACTTCCTCCGGCTCCGCCATTTCCACCCGTTCCGGTTCCTGCTTCCCCTCGGGCTTCGCCAGCTCTTTCGCCTGAGCCTTCCCAAACGCAGAAACTCTTTCGACCGCCTCTTGCAGATATGAGGGCTCAGATGCGTGTAACGTCGCACCAGATGCGTTACGGCTGACTCCTGCGTATTGTTGCATCCACTGTCTTAACTCCGCTTTCCCGATTTATCTTTGTGTGTCAATGGCTTGAAAGCGTTACGTTCATCCCGTTAATTCCGCTTTTTAGCTTGTGCTGGACAGGATCGGCATTCCATCAAATTCCCCTGGTCATCGCCATCAAACCCAACCCGACACTTTTAGACCATTCTCTTCGTTAATACGCCCGTAACATTGCCGAAGTATAGTTCCCCCACTAGGCTGAGGCAGGCTGATTGGCCCACCTCTGGAACCCTGTCACCCTATGACCACTTCCAACCCCAAAAAAGTTCTCATCGTCGAAGATGAGGCCGATATTGCCCGGTTAGTGAAGATCTATCTGGAGAAGGAGGGGTTTCGGACCCTCCATGCCAACACCGGAGGCGAGGGACTGAGGCTCACCAGGAGCGAACATCCCGACATGATCGTTTTGGATTTGATGCTCCCTGAAATGGACGGGTTGGAGCTGTGCAAAAAAGTCCGGAGCGCACCGGAGACCGCCCTCTTGCCCATCATCATGCTGACGGCCAAATCCGAAGAGTCCGACACGATCGTCGGCCTCGAGCTTGGAGCCGACGACTACATCTCCAAACCGTTCAGCCCCAAGGGGTTGGTCGCGAGGGTCAAAGCTCTGTTTCGCCGCCTCGAACGGGCGAACGACACCAAACACACGTCGTACAGTTACGGCCCATTGATCATGGACCTCTCACGCCACGAGGTGATTGTCGAGGGAAAAGAAGTCACTCTGACGGCCAAGGAGTTCGGCCTCCTCGAACACCTGCTGCGGAATCCCGGACGGGTGCTGACACGCGATGTCCTCCTCAATGCCGTGTGGGGCTATGACTACTTTGGCACCACGCGAACCGTGGATGTCCACATCCGTCGCCTCAAACAGAAACTTCCATTACTGAATGAGGCGATCGTGTCCGTGAAATCGCTCGGGTATAAGCTGTCTGACCTCATCCCCAACAAGTAGCTTTCACCCGCTCCATCCCTAATCCTGCCCCCTTGGCCCAATGCCTTTAGAA
This sequence comes from Nitrospira sp. NS4, assembly GCF_049546785.1. Lineage (NCBI taxonomy): Bacteria > Pseudomonadati > Nitrospirota > Nitrospiria > Nitrospirales > Nitrospiraceae > Nitrospira > Nitrospira sp. NS4. The sequence goes on from NZ_JBMWAN010000004.1 coordinate 108,759, forward strand.
GGCGCTTCCTCCAGCTCCACCTTCCTCCTCTCGAATTTACGGAGGACTCACCGTGAGTTAACGTCTTTGTTACACCGCCCCGCCAGGCTTACGACAGGCCATCACACACGTACAGGAGAAGGCATTGTGGGCCCGCTCATGAGGGACGGCACCGAGCCACCGCAGTTGGTCGTGACTCTGGCCAAGTCCGCATGGGAACTGCGCGAGGCGCAGCGGCTCCGATATCGAGTCTTCGCCGATGAGTGCGGCATCGCGCTCCCCAATCGTTCGGCGGGCATCGATGCGGATATATTCGACCCCTATTGCGATCACCTGATTGTCCGTGACATCGACTCTGATGACGTGGTGGGCACCTGCCGTGTTCTTTCCCCCTCGCAAGCCAGAGAGGCCGGCCAATTTTATGCAGAAACAGCATTCGACCTCATCAATTTGAAACCGCTTGTCCCCCGCATGGTCGAAACCGGCCGGCTCTGTATCCATCGCAACTATCGCAGGGGCGGGACCATCCTGCGGCTTTGGGCCGGACTGGTTCAGTACCTGCTGACCGGAGGGTACGAGTACCTGATGGGCTGCGCAAGCATCAGCCTTGTTGACGGAGGAAGCCTGGCGGCTGGGACCTACCTCAGCCTCCGTAATACCCGCCCGAGTCCCGACTACTGGAGGGTCGTCCCGCATCGCCGCTACCCGATCGCTTCCCATCAGCACGACGGCAAGCCGGGCCTTGCTCCGTCGGCAAAGGAGTATCTGCGCCTCGGGGCCTATATCTGCGGCGAACCAAGCTGGAATGAGCGGCTCAACACAGCGGATTTGTTGCTGCTCTTGCCTCTGTCTGGAATGGATCCACGGTACGTCCGGCATTTCAGGGGAACACCATGCCACAATCACGCACGAGTCGCCTGACCCGGCTGACACGAGGCTGCCGCCTCGTCATGAAGCTGCTGGAAGGACTGTTCCTCATTGGAGCCGTCTTGCCTCACCTCCGCTCTGCCGATCGGGACATGATCATCCAGCGCTGGTGCCTCGAGACCCTGGACATCCTGGCAATTCGTCTCAAGCTGCGCGGGGAAACACCCCCCGGCCGAGTGTCATCCGTATTGTTTGTGGCCAATCATGTGTCGTGGGTCGACATCCTCGTCATCAACACCTGTCGCCGCGTGCGTTTTGTCGCCAGGGCGGAGGTGAGGCAATACCCGCTGCTAGGCTGGATGGCCGCCAGGACCGGTACACTGTTCGTGACACGAACCAGCCCGCGCGACGTGGCGCGGGTGGCGAAAGGAGTGAGTGCATCCCTCCGGCGCGGCCATTGCGTCGCACTACTCCGTGAAGGAACGACGAACGATGACACATCGCGCCAAGCCTTTCATTCTGAGTTGCTTGCATCGGCCATCGAGGCCGAAGCGTTGGTCTGGCCCCTGGCCATCACATACAAGCGGCCGGATGGCTCGCGCGACGCCGACAACGTCGTTGCCGGCAACCAGTCGCTGCTGTCGTCAATCATGAATGTCCTGGCTCGGCCGGCAACACAGGTACAGCTATCATTTTCGGCTCCGGTCGAAAGCTCGACCAGCAATTGCCGCGAATTGACTGTATGGTGTCAACGGGCCATTGAACGGAGTCTGGTCAGCCACCCGCAGCTCAGCATTCCTGGCCAATCTCCGGTGAAATTTCCGCCGGACGAATACGTTCCGCCCTTGACGGCTGCTTGATTTCCTTGCCCCGACACTGCATGATTCGAACGCAAGATCACCGGGTCGCAGTCTTCCGCCATGACGATGACCTTCATCCGTAGACTCTGCTTCTTCGTCCCATTCTGTTTTCTGCCTCTCCTTCTGTCTTGCGGCCATCCCCGGGTTGAGGCCTTCGAAGCCGGCGTCGGACGGCTCACACAGGACGACATGATCCGTCAATTCGGCTACCCCCAGCGGCTCAAACAGCTACCGAGCGGCACCGAGGTCTGGGAGTACGAATTCCTTTCGGGAAACTCTCGCTGTGTGGGGTACCGCGTCTTTTTCGATGAGGACCGGCGCTCCACGAAGTGGGAACCGCTCGCCTGCCGGCCAGACCGCTAACAGGCAGGCAGTCATTTAATCGCCCGGAGAAGACCGAATCGACGTTTCCTGACGATCCTCTTGCAGTCATCGCGCACCCGCCATGCCTGTCGGCCCGTCCTTGTAACGCGCCGTCTCGCGACACAACGCCTGCGCACCTGTTACAGAAACTTGATCAAGCCCTGACCATCCTGTGCACAGTCATGCGGTATGTTCCTCCACAACAAGGAGCGCCGCATGGCTCATACCGAACCATCGCCACGACAGCCACTCATCCCCGCAGCCAAACGCGTTCTCCTGTCTGTCCTGCCTCACCGGCGTCGAGCAGGAGACCGCAGGAAATTCAAACCTATGTTGGACACTGCCACCGCCATGCCCGTCGATTGGAGTCCAGCCGCCCGTCCTTCGCGCACCTGGCTCCCCGCGCTTGCCCCTTCCTGCCAGGAGAAGGGGTAAGCCCCGGGCGGCGACTTTACCGAGGAGACCACGATGCCAGGTACCAACCATCAACCCCGCCACATTCTGACCTTCGATCTTGAGGAGCATTTTCACGCCTCGCGGTTCGACTCGCCCATGCGGCGGCGCGGTTGGTCGTCGTATCGGAGCCGGATCCGGGCAAGCGTTGAACGGCTCCTTGACATACTGGCGCTCCGGTCAACCAGAGCCACGTTTTTTGCGCTCGGGTGGCTGGCCGAGCAGCACCCGTCGCTGATCCACAGGGTTTCGGAGGCCGGCCACGAGATCGCCTGCCTCGGCTATGGACACCAGTTGGTCGCCGCTCAAACACCGGACAGTTTCCGGCAGGACGTTCGTCAGGCCAAACGCATCCTGGAGGATGTCACCGGACGCCCGGTCGTCGGATTCCGTGCCCCCAGCCTGAGCATCACCACCCACACGCCGTGGGCTCTGCCGATCGTGGCCGAAGAAGGCTTTCTGTACGACAGCAGCGTGCTTCCCATCGTGCATGACCTGGCGGGGGTTTCCGGCGCCAGCGAATGGATCCACTCACAGGAGTGGAATGGACACCGCCTCTGGGAAATTCCCCCTTCCACCATCAATGTCGGAGGATTTCGCATCGCCATCGGAGGAGGCGGGTGTATCCGGGCGTTCAGCTACCCGCTGACAAAATCCCTCTTGTCCCGCATCGAAGCCCTCAACCAACCGATCGTCATCTACATGCGATCCTGGGAGCTTGATGCCGGGCAACCGCGCATGCAGGGCACCCTACTCTCCGAATTCCGTCATTACTTGAATCTCGATAAAACGGCGGGCCGGCTTCAGCAGCTGCTGGCGGATTTTCAGTTCGGGCCGGTCTGCGAGGGAATCCTCCCGATTCGTGAACAGGTCGGGAGCGCAACCGTGCCTGTCCTGTCCGATTCAGCCGGGAGAGCCCCCCACGTGGGCTCTCCGGTACTGACCACCGCGTAACCAAGGAGCAGTCATGCAGTGCGCCCGCTGTGCCGGTTTGAGTGTGCCAGAACTCATCTGCGAGGGAGGATTGCGACTCACCGCCCTTCGCTGTCTCCACTGCGGAGATGTCGTCGACCGGGTGATTGCTCATAATCGCCACCGCCGCCGCTCTCCACAACCCAGCCGGGCCCGCACCCCGATCTATGGCAGCGACCGCTGGAGAAAGAGCAAGATCGTCCCATCTTGACTCCCCGTCTCGAACTTCGTGTTCATCGATTGCTGTCGGCAGCACCTGTGGGATCCGCGGGCTCGACCAACTTCACTATCCGCTCCTTGAGCATAAACAACCTCTGATCGAAGGCCGCTTCAATTTCACGCTCAGTTCCCCGGACTCTTGCAGGATCGGGCCTGCTCCAATCACTTTTTCGCGGCCGGCCTGGAAAATTCGGGCAGCTTTGACCGGCTGCCCGATCACAGACGGTGACCACAGCCTCCCTTGCGTTCAGAGAGCCTCAAACTGATCACATCCGCCGGAGCTTCCGGCTCGCAGCAGGCGCTTTCTGAAAGCGTGCATCCCCTCCAGCATCTCGACTCGGCGGTCGACTCGAAGGATGGAGTGACAGGCACCTGATGCGGATGGAGCGTCCTCGTTCGGCGATGCGCGCGCCGGACTGACCGGCGCGCGCATCGCTTCACACAAACAGGAGATGCGTAATTCTCACGCACCTATCGTTCAAATCGGAACGGAATACGAAATCCGGTGATCTTGATGATATCGTCGGTTGCGTAGTCGTCGACCTTCGCCATCGACCCGTCGTTGCTGTGCTGAATCGAGAGATAGGCAGTTCTGCCATCCGCCGTAAACTTAAAGCCGGTCGGCTCCGCGGAGAAATCCTTGACCGAAAGAATCTTTACACAACCGTCGGTCTTGATATCGCGGTCGGTGCCATCCGGCAGGCAGGCAAAGATATCGCCGTTTGGATTATCCTCGATGACGTAGTGATTGCCGGTCTTCGGTTGAAACGCGAAGTTGTCCGGCTGATTGAAATCGGCATCGCCCTCAACAAACCGATTTACGACAACGGTACGCTGGGTCGCGCTCCCTGTCAGAGGTGCGGAATCGACACCGCACAGGACTTCCCCATAGTTCCCTCCCTCAGCCAAGCCGGTATTCGTCCAGCAAAAGCGAATTCCCGGTCCCTGATACATTTCATCGACTTCGAGATCTTCCGGACGATAGAAACCGGTAGCGCCCAGGCTATTGGCATCCGTACGGGCGTTCGCCGCGCTCACATTGATCCAGGCACCATTGCCGATTTCGCACCCCTGCCCAAATTGCTGGGAGGAGCTCTGACAGGATACCTGCAACGCATAGACATTGCCGGCAACCAGCGGAGAATCGGCCAGCGAGGCGATTGGACCAGTGGCTGTTCTCGGGACAACAGGAACGAACTTAAACATAGCACCCCCATCGGCGTTGGCCGGGCTTCCGGGACGAAGCTCGTCCCCCGCATACACCACCCCTTCGGGCGTGATACCGATCCCTTCCCATGCCATCCTGGGTAATGCGGTCCGTTTAACAATTGAGGTAGACGGCAGCCCGTTCTGGTCGACGATGCTGCCCAACGCACGGTCTGTAATCGTCTGGTTCGTCACGGCCAGTGGATTGATGATCTCATACGCACCGCCGTCGCTGGCTTCTTCGGTCGCCAGGATCGTCTGCCAGGGTGTTCGGCGAATACCATCGCAGGACGAAGTCCCGCGGAGGATGGTCTCCACCGACCCGTCCGACAGCTTGATACGCTGCACGGCAGGATTGAACTTCCTCAGAAATCCACCGGGCAAGAAGGTTCCGAGATCTTGACGGCCCCCCTCAATGCAGAAAATGAGGTGGGACGGATTATCATCGCTCGGCCAGAACGCAAACATGTCGGCGGCATTCGCGGCATTGCGTGTGACATATTCCGCCCTGAGGCCTTCGGCGAGAAGCACCTGCTCCGAGGCTTGTTGCGCCGGCGTCCGGTAATTTCCAGTCGTCGGCGATGCAGATTCCTTGAGCGGCTTGCCGACGCCAAACCATGTCAGAGATGACCGCTCCATTCCCCGCTGGACAATCGTCCCGAAATCCAGTCCATCAAACCCGTCGAAATCACTCGCCTGAGTCGGCACCGCAGGTGCCGCCGCAATGGAAACCGCCAGGCCGACCTGCGCTACCGAAAGCCCCCATTTCGTCATCGACTTTCTGATTCGCGTCATAAATGTCTCCTCGTTGGATTTCCTCACTGCCCCGGATGAGACCAGGAGCAGCGAGCCTGCTGTTACGAACCTTGTTCTCTCGAATTGACCGGATACACCTCATCCTAGCGGCTGTGCCATCGCGCCCTTCCGCCTGGTGCATGCGTGAACGGCCGCGAAACGGGTGGCTGCGTGTGCGATGCCGAGGTTCCGAAGCGGCATAAGAGAAGCTGCAGTCTTCTTTTGGCCGCCCCGTTTCTGCGTTCACACACGGCGGCACTCTCACAGAAGTCCGTTACGGATCGATCTGTCCATTCTCAACAACTCATAACGGGGGCGTTAAGAAATGATGTCCGTCTGACAAGGGAAGAATCAGAAAAGAGGAAGGTTTAGATTCCGTGAAAAATGGTAAGATGAGGCCTCAAAGAAGGTTCGCATGACTGCTCCTATATGACCATCGCCCCTCGTCGCCAAAGGAACCTGGCATGCGGTCTCGGTCCTTCCGGCCAGCGGATACTAAACAGACCTTTTGAGTGAAGGGAGACATGCAATGACCGTCACAAAAGCCCGATGGCCTTTCTCGCTCATTGTGTGCTGTATCGGAATTGGCTGCCTAATGGGGCTGTCGTCCTGCGCGACCGATGCCGACCGGTCGTCCTGGATCCAGATCGGCGTGACGACAAAGGACGAGGTCATCGAACGATACGGCCAGCCGGACATGGTCCGCCTCTCATCGGAGGGCGAAACCGCGACCTATCGCCCGGTCGCCTCTCTGCCCGCCTCGCCTCCCCCGCCGGTAGCCCAAGTAGTTGAGGCCGGCCCGGAGGGCAAAATGACCTTCACATCCCGACCCGTCATTCGGGGATTGGGCGCTCGACACGTCGCAGCAGGGACACAAGACCGCCCTGGCAGGGAGATCCGCATTCGTTACGACGCTCGCGGCATCGTACAGGAAGTGCTCGACTGACGATCTCAATGAACTATCTGCCGGCAGCCGCTACGCCCCATCCATCCGAACAGGGCGATTACGATGCTCTTCATAATCCGGCACCAGCCGCTCATACTCCTGCGGCATGAGCGAGGATGAGATGAGAAAATCTGCGGACGCCCGGTTGCAGGCGATCGGAATGTTCCAGACCACCGCAATACGAAGCAGCGCCTTCACATCCGGATCGTGGGGGTGCGGCTCCAGCGGGTCCCAAAAGAAAATCAGGACGTCGACCGCGCCCTCGCTGATCTTCGCGCCGATCTGCTGATCTCCTCCCAGGGGACCGCTTTGCAGCCGCGTCACAGGCAAACCGAGCTCCGTCTGGAGCAACTTGCCGGTCGTTCCGGTCGCAATGAGCTGGTGGCCGCCAAGGGCCTCGCGATTGTACTTGGCCCAGGCCAGCAAGTCCTGTTTCTTATTGTCGTGCGCCACGATCGCAATCGTTTTCTTGTCGGCCATCGTGACCGTGTTGTGTTGCATGGGCGCCTCCTCCTTCACTCGCTTCCATTCTTTGCTCTACGAGACAAGTCGTACAGAGATGACAGGCAGGCGGATTCCGGCCTTCGATCAGCGATGGCTGAGGTGAACACTATCGAATGATTTCCTGCACAATACCTTGCGCGTTGTAACGGATCTGCAGCTCCTGCTCAGGTCTTTCCTGCTGTCTGCCGTTTCCCGATCCATTGCGCATTCCCGGCTTGACCGGCTCCATCCTGGTGGTCGCCGTCCCGAAAGGGCCCGCTTGCACGGTCGGAATTTCCATCGGGGGGGTGGATCCCCTCGAATCCCTTGCGCGATAGATGGCCGTTTCCCCCTCTTCGGAAGCCATGACAAGATCCGGCTGGCCGTATCGCTTGACCACGTCTTCTCTCGTCGTTTCGCCGACCTTAATCCAATCCTGCGGCTCAGGAACTCCCGCACAAGCGCCGACAAGAACGAGCACAACTGCTGAGATCAGCAGGATGTGAATACGGGATAAGAGGTTGCTGCGGAACCGTTGCATACGGAGCTCCTTTCGAAAGACACATGCCTCAACCACGCTGGCCTTCGCTCTCAGCACCAGGCCCTAACGTGACGGATGACGTTCCTCACTGCCATCAGAATCGCCAGCTAACCCTCTGGCTCGTCTTCTCATACGACCATTTTATTATCGTCCAACATCGCCGTTATACGTACACAATCGATCAATTGCTGTGGCCTTTCCCGTTCACTCTGAAAGCCTTTTTCCGGATCGGGCAAAGGTCGAGAGAATCCCTGAACCTCTCTTATCTACCGCCTTAGCAGGCGCCCCTCGGCCGGTCGCTCCAACGGCCCGGTTTCATGACTGTCCCGATGGCCAGGAGGCCGACGATGACCCCAAACAGTACGAGTGAAAGAACGAGAACTCCCGCGCTCTTCATTCCAGCGATCATACCGACCTCCTTCATTCAAGCCGCCGCATGTCCGTGCGTCCAACGGTTTTCTCCCTGCTATTCCAGGTACGCTTCCGGATCGATTCGCTCCTCATCGAGGGACCCTTCGTTGGGAATCGTCACGAGGTGCAGTCTGCCGCCGACCGCTCCGGGATCAATATGCACCATGTCTCCATGATCGATTGTCAACCTCACAGCCAGCTTGTAGAGCGACTTCGCCTCCTCGACCGTGAATGTCGACAGGAAACACTGCTCCTCGGCACGCAGCCGGTTCGCCCGGGCCGCGTCGCGCACGTCGGAGCGCTGCTTCTCACGGCCGAACTGTGCGCTGCTGTCCAGCAACAACGAGGCAATGCCGTCTTCACCAAGGAACTTCGCCCCGCAGCCGTCCATGCTCAGCTTCCCGATACGTTCGGTAATGAGGCGCCACCGCCCTTTGCGCGTCTTTTCCCAACGGAGCTCCCGAACGGTCACCACGGGGGTGATTCCGTCGAATCCTGCCACTGCCACCGAGGCCACATGCTTGCTGACCGGAGGAGGCAGACTGGCGGCCTGCGGTGGGAACGGGCCGGTCCGCTCCCGATAGGTCTGTTCCAACCGCTGAATCAGCCGGTCCGCCTGCACCTCGAGATGAAGCGGCTTCTTCGATCGCGCCAGTACGTGACACTGATCGTGGAACTGCCGGTACAGCGCACGGTCTTCACCGAACCATCCCTCGAACACCGCCACGCTTCGCTCACCGGGGATGCAATGCTTCTCTCCCCGCACAGGCCCGGGTACCCCCACCCCCCACAACACCGTGTCGGCGCCGATGACGATCCCGGCGGAGGTGAGAAAGATTCCGATCAAAGTTCCGAACATACTCCCTCTCTTCTACTCAAGGCTGATCACCGATGCGTTGCAGCTTTCTTAAGATCCGGTAAATCCGACGGGAAGAACATACACGCGCTTCCCACCGCGATAACTGCCGCTGCCACCTATTAGGACGCAGGCGGAAACTCCCGCGCACAATTAACGGGCCTGTTACACGAATCCCGATAGCCGCGTAACAGCGTTTTTTCAATATACGTAGAACTGCGAGGACGACGACACCGGCCGCCTGATCCAGTTAATGGGGTACAGCATGCACCAGAGATCGTTGGTCCTATCCATACTGTGCCTGATGCTCTCAGGGGCCCTGCTCACCTCTTGTGGCGACCTTCAAGCGCCCGGCGCCGGCTCACAAGGGTCGTCCGACTCACCTCCCTCCTTGTCACAGGCCCCGATGGAAGAAAACGGCGAAGCGGCCGGTCCGTCCGCTCCCGGGCCGTCCGGAGATACGACAGATCAGACTCATCTGCCGACGGATGATGGAACCGGCCCGTATCCGGGAACGTCCCTTAACAACACTCAACCGCAATCGGAGGGAGCCGACAGCCGGCCCGTCACGAGGTCGATTGCGCTGACCTGGGACCCTGACCCCTCCGGCAATACGAACGGATACAGGGTCTACGTCAGAGGGGAATCCACCGGGGCCGACTATGCCTTTGATTCAGGACCAGACACACACCTGCGCATGGCGTTACCGACCGGGGAGCGATACTCCTTCACCGTCATCGCCTATAATGCCGCCGGCGAAAGCCCTCCGTCCTCCACTCTGCAGTGTGATCTCTTTTGATTCCGCTGAGCACATAGCGGCGCACGTCTATCGTTCATTTCAGGAGACGCTACGGCGCCGGCCGACACCGCTGCCCCGTGAAGTCTGGGGACAGATTGACCTCTGAGGTCCGTTTCACACTCACGCTGTCATTTCGCCGCAACTACAACAGACACCCGGCACCATCCTCGAATCCGGGCAACTGTCCTGAAATTTACCCGCCGGTAATGCACATCTAACACAGGCGCAATGCCTGGTGGGTAGAATCCGATCAATACAATAATTACAAGGAGGAACAGATGGTTACAGTCGGACAATTGATGAAGAAAGACCTTGTCACCGTCGATGCAGGCACGTCGGTGGTGGACGCCGCCAGGCTGATGAAAACCTGGAACGTCGGGAGCGTGCTGATCGCCGAGAACGGACACGTCGTCGGCATCGTCACGGAATCCGATATCGTCAAGAAAGTCGTCGGCGCAGATCGGGGTCCGTACTTCGTCCCGGTCGAAGACATCATGAGCAGCCCGATCGTCGGGATTGAGGAACGCCGCCCGCTGACCGAAGCGGCGGACCTCATGAACAAGCATCAGACGCGCCACTTGGGTGTGACCAACGGCGGGGCGGTCGTCGGCATTCTTTCCGTCCGCGACCTGCTCCATCCCGTGTCTGTCGACGAATTCTAACCGTTCGAGTCCTATTCCCATTTCCTGCTACTTCCCCCTCTGCCGCACAGCATGCGGAAGGGCGGGGTGTTCCTTTTGGGGGGGGGCCGTGGGCTGCAGAAACGGAGACAACGAAGACGTGGCTATGCCCGCAGCTTGTACCCGACTCCCCGTACCGTCACAATGAGCCGGGGATGCGTCGGATCAGCTTCGATTTTTTGGCGGAGAGAGTGGATATGAACGTCCAGCGCATGCTCCTCAAGGGCATACCCCTCCCCCCAGACGCGATTCAGCATGTCCTGGCGGGAGAACACCCGGCTGGGAGCCTCGAGAAACTGTCGGAGGATTTGGAACTCTTTCGGCGTCAATTCGACATGGCGCCCGTCGATCGTCACTTCATGCCGGTCAAGATCCATTCGAAGATTGCCGGCGCCATAGTGAGTGGTGGATTCTTTGGGGAGATCGCGCCGCCGGAGAATGGCACGGACCCTGGCGAGTAATTCCCTTGGGTTCTGACTACACACCACCAGATCGATATCGTTGTTGTAATCGTCAATACACTCCTCATCGCTGCATGACCTGGTGCTTCCGTCCACAGCGATAATCGGCACGTGTTTTATGGCGCGAAACTGTCTGAGAGCGGCCGGTGTACTGTGCCGACGATCGATGAGAATCAGCGCGGGAACGGCCGCCTTCGCCTCAGCATAGGCGGCGGGTTCGGCGGTGACCGCAATACTGCGATAGCCGTTCGACTCAAACGTCTTCTTCAGGGATTGTGCGAGCGAATCCTCCTTCATGAATATGAGAATGGATTCGCAAACAGTGCTCATCGTCGTGATTGGCGTACTCATGGGTCGCCACACTACCCCGTAATGTAAACACCGCCGTTAGAACCATGTTAACAGTCAGTAAATTTACTCTGGTAAAAACGACCGGGCCATTCAGCGAAACCGAGTTAACGCCGAGTTAACAATTCATTGACCTGGCCGCAATCACGCTCCCGTACCGTAGAGCGGTTGTCAAATGGCATTCACCCCTTTTCGGAGAGGACACATATGCGGGACCGCGCTGGTATCGTCTCCTTCAGCCAAGTGGCCTTAAATCTGTTTGTCGGCGTGATCGCGCCCCTCTGGATTGGGTTAAGTCCCGCCGCAGGACAGGTCAGACCCGAGCTAGACCAGAAGATCGTCCCCTACCAGACTTCGGGAAGCCTGAGCGGGTCCTTGTCCATCTCGGGATCTGAAACCATGCGTCCGTTGACTGAATCCTGGGCTGCCGACCTGAGGCAGCTCTATCCCGGGCTCAAAATTTCCGTAACAAGCGAGGGATCCGAAGCGGGGCTCGCGAAACTCCTGGAAGGGAAGGCACAGATCGCGGCCATGTCCCGCCGGATCAACAAGGAGGAAATCGCCGAGTTCATTCGAGAGTTCGGGTACGAACCGACGGAGGTTCCGGTCGCCGTCGATGCGCTGGCGGTATTTGTGCACAAAGACAATGCCATCGAAGGGTTGACCCTGGCCGAAGTCGACGCGATATTCTCCAACGAGCGCCGGCGTGGACTCAAATATCCGCTGCTGATCTGGGGCGATCTGCTCCTGGATGGAGAATGGAAGGAGGCCCCGATCCATCTTTATGGAAGAAACGTCCAATCAGGAACCACCACCTTCTTTCGGGAGCACGTGCTGAACGGAGCGGCGTTGAAAAAGACCATGACACCGGCGCCCGGATCGGCCTCGGTCGTGATTGAATTGATGAAGGACCGGTTCGGGATCGGATTCAGCGGCATCGGCTATCAGACGTCAGGCGTCAGGGCTGTTCCGCTGGCCTCGGTGCAGGGCGGACGCTACGTTGCGCCCAGCTTCCAGTCGGCCATGGACGGATCCTACCCCCTCAGACGCAACCTGTATCTCTACGTCAATAAGATCCCCAAGACGGTCGCCTCTCCCTCGCTGGTCGAATATGTGAAATTCGCCTTGAGCCAGCAAGGGCAGCAAACCGTCATTGCACAAGGCTACTACCCGCTCGCGACGGCGGAGTTAAACCGCCTGACGATGATGTGGAACGCTCCGGTACGTGCGGCATCGGCGCAAGAATCGCCGAAACTTCGTGATTAGCCCATATCGCTCCCGTCTTCTCACCCATTGCCTTGAGGGTGCAGACCCGGCTATGACTGCTCACATGCCCTGCTTTCTCACCCGGACTTCCTGCCTGGCCGTTCTGCTCACGACCGCCCTGTTGGGAGGCTGCGGAACCAGTCAATTCACGACCGTCACGATTCTTGAAACTCCCGCGGCGTATGTGAGGCTGGAAACCGACCCCACAGTGGAAAAGGATGCCGGTCATTCGCATCCTTTGACGCTCACCGCACAGCAGATGGCCGCGGTTTTGAGAGGGGTCATGTTCGAAGAACCGCTGGCAAAACTTCCCCTCTACGACGAAACCTCCCAGCCGCGCCGGCATCAAGCCTTTACCGAACGTGAGGTGGCGTTCTTTGCGCCCTTATTGGCCATCGCGCTCGGTAAGGCCACGCCGGAAGAAATCGTAACGTTTTATGAATCATCCGACGCACGCGCCATCAGCCGGGACGTCACATCGGGAGGACTCTTCGTACAGGGGGAAGATCTGCATGTGATCGTGGCCAACTACCGGTCGCGCACCCATTACATGGCTGACGCCGGGGTCGCCGACACCACCGATGACCGCCTGACCCCCTTGCGGGCGCTCGCGCCCCAGCGGGGACATCTCTACTTCGAACCGCGTTCGGCTGAACGACCCGCCTCAAGATCCTGGCCGGCACGCTGGTTCCAGCCGGACCGGCGGGAAGTGATCGTGCGCTACTCGCTTCTTCCTCCCCAGCCTGCGCCGCTTCCGCAAGGCGCTTCACCGCCCGTTCCGTAGCTTACGACCACCGCTCAGCGAGCCGGTGCAACAGGCCCTGCGCGGCTGCTGACACCGGCCGGATTAGAAATTCCACTGCAGCTGGAACCGGAGGAGATTGCCGGTTTGAAGTTGATAGGGAGTCTGGGTACAGCCGACCGGCGATCCGGGGGCGGAACAGGAGTTCACCGGAAGCTGCGTGGCATCCGACGAGGTCCGCTGGGTCCACGTATACATCACCGTCAACTCCAGCGCGCGGTTGAACTGATATTCGAGGCCAAATTCGAGCTCACGCACAGTGTTGCGCGGCGCATTGGCCTCAAACTTCCTGCCTCCGTAATATTCCTGCCAGCGTATAAAAGGGATAATGCTCTGACAATAGAGATCGCACTGGTATTTGTAGAAGGCCTGCACATAGCCGCCGCGAATGGTGCCCAACACGACGTCGGTGCGCGCCTCGTTCAGCTCCGGGCCACGGCCCAACGTATACTCCGCTTGAAGGCCGAAGGGCTGGGGAAACAACACCGCGTGCCACGCCACCCGTTCATCGAGATAGTTACCGCCGTTCGTCACACGTGGCGTGACCGGATCCCCGTTGAGCGTCGAAGCCGGCACAACCGGGGTGGTTGAGACATTGAATTGCCCCGTATAGGCATCCATCCCCACTTGGACAATCTGGCCATTGGGAAACTCGAAGGGATAGGCCGAATGGAAGACCATGTGCTTATTCTTGTTCTGTTCGCGAACGTTCACCCCCTGGCCGTTGTACACACCGATGCCCAGCATCCCGTAGTCGCCCGACCCTTTCAACCCGCTGTCCACCAAGCGGCGGAACCGTTCCCGAACTGAAGTCGGTGCATAGTATAAAAAGAAACCCAAATCCCGTTCGTTCAGCACCCCGCTGTTCAGCGCATCGTTACGATCGAGTGCCAGTCGATTCTGGCTGGACTGAATATTTTCGAAGCCATAGGGCACCTTTGAGAGACCGGCCCGGATGCGCCATTCCTTGTTCTCGGTCAGAAAGAGGTCGCTGTAGAAATCCCGCAATGTAGCCACCTGCTCCACGCCGTTCACGAGCCCGGCGAATTCCGGCTGAATGTAGACAAACACCCGTTCATGCGGCTGTCCGCTAATGATGACGCGGGCCCGCCGGAGAAAGAACTCGTTGTTCCCGGAGATGGAACGATCGCCCTGATTGCTTTGGAGGAGTTCGTTATTGATCGTGTGGTTATAGCGGAGTTGCGCGTAGCCACGGATACTGATCTTTTCGTACCAGCGTTCCCGCACCGGCACGTCGCCTACCCCGCGGCTCTCTTCCAGCGCTTTCGCCTCCCGTTTTTCTTCCTCGGCTTTCAGCTTCACCCACTGGTCGATCGAAATCTGCTTGTTTTCGAGCAGCAGATCCTCCAGCTGTCCTGCCATGGCAGGAGCGCCGGACAAACCGACACATGCGAACACCCACAGACACGTCCACACCCGTCCATACACCGTCGTCTTCATCAGCGTCCCTTCCCTCATGGCCACACAAGCGAGACGCAGAATATGAAGAGATGATTACGGCCAGGTTACGGTTGGTTCCGATCTCGGTTAACTCATGAGGGAATGGAGTTTCTGTGGAGAGTCGCGCGCCGCGAAGTAGACTAGAACGACAGGCCGTCGGGCTTAAAAGCAGGCGCGCAGGCGCTGCGAGTAGTGTTTTGCGAGGTCTTTGATCGCTTCCGGCGAACGGAATGAGACCAGGCTCCATGCCGGAGGGAGACGGCGGAGACGGGCCTCGACATCCCGGAATCCCGGCTCTTCCGCGTGAATGGCGCAATAGTGATCGCGCGCAGCCTGCGGCTGGCAAAGGGATTCCAGCGTCCGGGCGAGAAGATACCGGACATTGAGTTGTTCTGAGGCGGTCCCCCGGCCGGAACCCAGCAGGCGCTCGAACTGCCGTACCGCGTCCTGGGACCGGCCGATCTCATTCAAGCAGAGGCCTTTCTGCGCGAGGGCCTTGACGCCCCACACCATGTCCGCAGTCAGCCGGTCAAACAGGGCGATCGCCCGGGAACAGTCTCCCGCCTGTTTCAACGCGAGGGCCTGACGGTAAAGTCTTTCCGGGTCGGTCTCAGCCGCCGGCTCAGTCTTCGTCGATGACGCCGGCGCATCCCTCACAGCCGCAGCATTCTCGGCCACCTCGGCCGCCTCCACATCAAGGTCGCTCCGGCTCGGCGCAATCTCATCCGGAACCGCCCGGAAGGGAAGCAGCCCGTTCCTGTCCCGGACGCGCGCGGCATCGAGGACGATCTGTGCCGTAATCATCTCCACCTGCGCGGCATACCCGTACACCAGGGCATGGTCGCAGAGCTGGTTGATCAATCGCGGAACCCCGCCGGTTAACGCATGGACCTTTCTGCAGGCCAGCGTGGAGAACAGGGGCCTCTGCCCTCCGGCCACACGCACGCGATGGCCGATGTACGAGACGGCCTCCTCTTCGGCCAACGGCTCCAGCGCATAGTCCACCGAGATCCGCTGGGCGACCTGTTCCATCGCCGGCCCCTCCAAGAGTTCCCGAAGCGCCGGCTGTCCCGACAACAGGATCTGCAACGAACGCCTCCGCCCGTCGTTGAGGTTCGATAACAGGCGGAGTTCCTCCAGCATCGTCGCGCCGATGTTCTGCGCCTCGTCGAGGACCAGGAGCACGCGCCGGCCGGCGGCCTGTTCCCCTTCCAGAAATCTTCCGAACTCGTGAAACAGCTCCACTTCACTCTTCCCTTTGGTCTCCAGCCCGAAGGAAGCCGTGATCCAGGGCATGAGCCCGCCCAACCCGCCATGGGTGTTCGACAGAACGCCGATGGTCCATTGATGGCGCGATTGTTCCAGCACACGGTTCAGGAGGGTGGTCTTCCCAGTCCCGGGCCCGCCGGTAATGACGATAAAGGCGGCTCCGTTCGTCAGCCCGTATTCCAACAGATTCAGCGCCAGTTTGTGCCTGGTTCCCAGGAAGAGATATCCCGGGTCCGGCAGCAGCGTGAAGGGCTTCGCGTCGAGTCGATAATAGGATTCGTACATCTGTCCGTCACCCCGAATAGGACAGGAGCAGGTCTTTCGCCCGGCCCGGCGTCATGTCGGCCCGACCGGATTTGTTCAAGACCCCCCCGAGAATCGGCACGCTCCCCTTCAGCAGCCCCATGGCGCGTTTCACATCCGTCGACGCCGTGCGGCCTTCCTCGACGACCAGGAGGAGCGCATCGATGTGCGGGACGAATCCGAGCACATCGGCCCGCGACAACAGGGGAGGCAAATCAAACACCAGCAGCCTGGCCGGATACCGGTGCCTCAGTTCCTCAACCAGCCCCGCCATCCTGGGCGAAGCCAGGGCCTCGGCGGAATTCCTGATCCCTCGTCCCCCGGGAAGAAAGACAAACCGGCCGATCCCCGGATGCACTAACAGCCGCTCCAGCGGAACGTTGTCAAAGAGATGCTCGGCCAAGCCCGGAGCGCTGTCCATGCCGAAGGCCTGGTGGACGCCGGGCCGGCGCATGTCCGCATCGACGAGCAGCACCGTGTGGGTTAGATCCATCGCCAGGGCGACAGACAGATTGACCGCCGTGAGCGTTTTCCCTTCGTGAGACGTCGGACTCGTGACGCCGACGACATTCCACCCTTTCTGACGGCACTGTTGCACGACCTGCGTCCGCAACAGCTTGTACGCATCGAGAAAGGGGCCTCCCTCACAGCCGGTGATGAGACGCTGGGCACGCACGGTGTGGTCGGTGAGTTCGACGGTTTTCGTCGCCGTATAGACGATGGCCGGTGGCACCGGCGAAGGGAATCCGGCGGGACGCCGGGGAGGTGCCTCCTCTGATCCTTGCTGCTGCTTGAACCGCTCCAGCGCCTGTTGCAGATATTCCATCGACCCTCTCCTCTTCTTCCCGGCTCAGCCAAGCTTTCGCCAGATCGAGTACCACAGCACATCCAGCGGCATCCAGGCCAGGTGCAGGATAACCGCACCGACCACCAGGACCCCGAGACCGGCGAGACCGAACGCCGCACGGCGGCGCACGAGATGCGCCACTTCGTCCTCCGACGGCAGATAGGGAATCACCGCCAGCGGGGCCGTCCCCATGGCGCGAGCCAGCTGTTCGGCCGTATGGATGGTCCGATCCACATTGTCCGCCGCCATGCCGGTTCCCACCCCTCCGGCGACCGCGAGAAACGCGCCCAGCAGCACAATCGCCAGGCGGTTGGGCCGATCGGGCTTCTCCGGCAGCTCAGGCGGATTGATCAGCGAGAACCGCTCGCCCTTCCGCTGCACTTCCAGCTCACCGGAGACCTGCGCCTCCATCAGCCGGGACGTGATCTCCTGATACTTACGGACAGAATTATCCCGATCCCGGACCAGATCCAGATACTCGGGCTCGACCGTCGGTGTCGTCTCCACACGCTTGGCGTATTCGGCCATGCGCCGCTTCAGATCTCCCCGTGCGGCTTCCAGCGACTGCAGCGAGGCCGTCGTTGACGCCAGCTGCGACTGAATATTGATATAAGCGGGATTCTCCGGCTTAACGGAGGAGAGTTTCTGGGGCTTGGCCGTCGCAGCCTGCAGTTCGCGTTCGAGCGAGGCCACTACGCCCTGAGAGCGCACCACATCGGGATGCGCCTCCCCCAGCCGTTCCAGCAAATCGGCGAGTGACGCCCGTTCCGCCATGAGACGCTTCGACAGTTCGTCCCGCCCGTCGGTCGCGCCCGGTTCCTTCTCCAGCGAGGAGAGTTCCTGTTTCATCTTGATGATATCGGGATGCTCGGGCGAGAGATACGCCGACATGCTGGCATATTGGGCGCGGAGCGCCTTCAACCGCTCGCCCGTATCCAGCAATCGTTCCCCGCTCGCGCTGATGATCGGCGTATGCGGCTTCAGCGAGGCCAACTCCCCTTCCAGATAGGTTTTCCGCTCCTTCAAACTTCTGATGTCCCGATCGGTGTCGATGACTTCCCGTTGCACCTGGCTCATCAGCTGCATGTTCAGTTGGACCAGCTCCGGCAGTGCGCCCTCGGCCCGCTGCTTCACCTCGGCGAGCTTCTGCTCCACCTCCTGAATGTGATGCGACAGGTTTTCAGACTCCCGTTTCAGGAACGACGTGGTTTCCTGTGCATGCCGCTCGCGGGTCTTGAGGTTTTCGCCCAGGAACAGGCTGGTCAACTCGTTCGCCACCTTCTGCGCCAGCTCTGGGCTCTCGCCGTCGTAGGCCAGCGTAAAGGCAATCGTGGCCTGGGTGGGATTCTGCGTCCGCCGGTCGATGACCTTCACATTCATCACGTCGATTTGGATGTCCTTGACGAACCGGCCCAGCACCTCTTCGGTCGGATTCCTTTTGCGAAGATCTTTGTAGAGATCGTATTGTTCGACGATCTTCCACAATGTCGACCGGCTCAAGACTTGCTGCTTGATGGTCTCGATCCGCTGATCGGCATAGGTCGCGATGGCCGAACGGACGAGGTCCGGCGGAATTTCCTGTTCCTCGATGAGAATAGTCGCCGTCGAGCGATACACCGCCGGCAGCAGAAATGCCAGCGCGGCGCTGGCCGCGAACAGCGCCGCGGCGACCGTGAGAATGAGGGTCTTGCGACGGCGCAGCTGGGCCAGATAGTCATGCACATCTTTGCCGGGAGCATCCACGGTTCTTGCTCCCTGTGGCGCCCGTCCGCCGGTCATCTCGACACCGCCCACTTCTGCCCTCCGTACGTCAGCATCACAAAGGTCGCATTGGAAAAATTCCACTGATTCAGACTGTCGACGGCGCGCTCCGAATACGTGTAGGCGACATCGACCGTCCACCATGGACTGATCTTCCACGACAGGCTCGGGTTCACATAGAGGAACTTCGACTCCGGCACGGAGCGGCTTGATGCATTCGTCACAATGCCTCCCACAAAATATAAGTTTCCCGCGAGAGACACCGTCAGGGTCTCGGTCAGGTTGTGAGACAGCACTCCGCCAACACGGTCGGTCCGCAGCAGAAGACCGTACCCGCTGGGATTGATGTCGCGGCCGGCCTCCAGCTGAATCACGGACCGCTCAAACCTCTTCTGCAGACTGGCCCTGTAGACCCAGACGGTCTCATGGTCGGTCAATGCCCCGCCTGGAATCTCCTGCGTCGCGCTCACGAACCGGATTCCTCCGGAGAGGGAACCGGTGATCTCGTGGCCGAAGTCATGTGTCCATCCGGCCTGCGCGCCGTAATAGGTCGAGTCTTGATTGATGGAGGGCATGCGGGCCAGCGTATACTCGCCGGTCAGTTGGACTTGGTCCAACGACCCGATGTTATAGGTCACTCCCGTTGTGCCGCCGTGAACCTGATAATCCACGAGGCCGAATTTCAATCCATCTTGATATTGCGCATCCATGAACTGATATGTGCTTTTCCAGGACAGCCGCTCCGTGATGCCGACGGTCCAGCTGGGCATCGCCGTCCACAGGCTTCGTTGGGTAAAGCCCAACACGAATCCCGTCTGCTTCAACTCGCTCATCAACGTGTTATCCCGCGTAAAACCACCCTCAAACCCCAATGTATGCCGGTCCGAGCGGTACGCCGTCCGAAGCGGGAAATACAGATTCGTCAGGCTTCTATCCTCGACGCCGTAGTATTGGACAAAATCGCTTTTGATGCTCCCTTCGACCTCCAACGATTCAGTACTGCCCTTGAACTTCAAGGCCGGACTGACCCAGTGCCCCCACACTTCGTTATCGCCCTCGAACAACAATAAATTACTGTTGTACTCGCCTTTCACGCTCAACGACGGCTCCATCGACCATTCAGCCGCGTCCGCCGCTCCTCTGAACGCGCTCGACAGCAGCATCACCACGCCGCACAATCCGGCCAATATATGCAGACACAGCCGGATCCCGATACGCACAGGCTTGAAGTCGACAGCCGGGAGTCCCATTCGGTCACGGCACCATCACCACGTCGCCGCGCTGCAACAGGAGGTTCTGCTTCAGGTCCTTGCCTTTCTGCACATCTCCGTACCGGAAGCGGAAGACCTGCTGATCGCCTCCGCCACGGCGCATGATCTTGATGTCGTTCTCGGACGCATAGGGCGTGAGGCCTCCTGCCAGACTCAGCGCCTGGAGCACATCCGTGTGGTGGCCGACCAGAAACTCTCCCGGCTTGTTGACACGCCCGAGGACATAGATACGGTAGCTCAGCACCTTGAGCACCGTGACCGTCACATTGGGAGTCGGGATAAACTTCACCAGGCGCTTCGCGATGTCGCTCCGGACCTCCTCCACCGTCCGGCCCGCCGCCGTGACCTCCCCGATGAGCGGGAACGTAATCATCCCGTCCGGGCGCACCACCGTTTCCTGCGTCAGCTGCTCATCTTTCCAGACCGAGATTTTCAACACATCCTCGGGACCCAGCAGGTAGGTGGGTTCCGCCCCCGTCTCCACAGCCCCCTGCACCGGGGTCGTGCCCAGACAGCCGCTTTCCAGACCGAGCATCAGACAGGCGAAGAGACACAGTAAGCCGATGCGTAGCGACAAGGTCATCCTGCAACCTCCGCCAGGAGCGCCCTGGCATCATCCAGTCCGTCGAACGGCTTCCCGGACGCCACGGCTTTCTTGAGATGCGCAATCGCGTCGGCGCGCTGCCCGGTCTTTGAATAGGCGGCGCCGAGATGGTAGTTCAGCACGGGATGGTCCGGCACCAGGGCCGCCGCCTGCTTCAACACCCGCACCGCATCCGGCCCGTGGCCCAGCTTGAGATGGGCCCAGCCGAGCGTATCGAGCAGATAGGGGCTGGGCGCCGCCGATTCAAACGGCCGGCTCAGCTCCAACGCCCGTTCCAGACTCTTGGGATCGCCCTTCTGGTCGATCAGCAGCGCCGCAAGATTATTCGCCGCCAGCAACGACTTCGGATTCCGTTGCAGCACCGCCTCGTACTGCCCGATCGCCTCCTCATACCGTCGCTGGGCGCCCAGGCTCGTCGCGAGCAACAACCGGAGCTGTTCGTTCTCGGCACCGGCCTCAACCCCTTTCAGCAGAACGGTATCGCCTTCCGCCATGCGTTTAGCCGCATAGTGTGAACGCGCCAGATGGACCCACGGAGTCGCCCATGTCGGATTGAGCCGCGCGGCCGCTTCGAAGTGCGACATCGCCGCGGAGGGATCCCCTTTCACCAGCAGCACCTCGCCGAGAAACCCGTCGGCATAGGGATGCCCCGGATGTGCCGCCAAGAGGGCTTCAAGCCGGGCCTGGGTTTGAGCAGCCTGGCCGCGATTCATCCCCAGCTGCACCAGGGCCAGGAGCGGCTCCGGGGCCAGGGGACGCTGCTCGGCGGCCCGGACATAGGCCGCCTCCGCCCGCTCCCATTGCTGTTGAGCCACCGCCAGGTGTCCCTCCGCCAAATCCGCAGCGGCCTGGTCTGCGCCGGCTGCCCGCAGCTTCGTCAATGTCTCCCGGCTCTGGCCCCACTCCTTCTCCTGCGCTTGCAGTTGAAACATCAGACCCAGCAGGGCGACGTTGCCCGGATCCTTGGCGGCGAGCGCATCGATCCGCTGACGGGCTTCCTTGATCCGCCCGGCGGACGCATCGAGTCTGGCCAGCAATGTCTGGGCGTCAGTCAAGCCGGGATTGAGCCCCACGGCTTTATCCAGGCTTTCACGCGCGAGCGTGGTTTCACCGGTCATCAGGTAGGCCCGGCCGAGCAACAGATACCCGTCAGCCGATTCCGGCTGGTCTTTCAACACGGACCGAAAGTCCTGTGTGGCATCCTTGCCGTTGCCGCGCTGGAGGGCGATCCTGCCCCGCAGAAGCAGCGCCTCCGCTGATCGGGAGTTTTCCTTCAGCACGTCCTGCAGCCGGCGCTCCGCGTCCTCGGTCTTGCCGGCGGCCCAATCGAGGCCCGCGAGCTTCACCTGAGCCTCGAGTCCTTCCGGCTTCTTCTGATACTGCTCCTGAATCGCCTGGTACGTCTCGCGCGCCTTGTCCGCCCGCTGAGTTGATTCGTACAACCCCCCGAGCGCGAACCACAGCTTGACGGCTCGCGGCAGTTCTTTGCGGGCCTCCAACAGCGAAGCTTCCGCCTGCTCCAACCCGCGCCGCTTGGCCACATACTCGACCAGCGCCAGCCGGCGCGTTTCGTTCTCCGGGTCGAGCCGGATCGCCTCCTTGAGCACCGCCTCGGCCTTGTCGTATTGCTGTTGCTGATCATAGAACGCCGCGTGCCGGAGCCGGTGATCGAGGATCTTGGGTTCCAGCGCAATGATGCGCTGCAACGTGGCATCCGCCTCAGCGGGCTTGCCGCCCCGCATATAGGTCATGGCCAGCGCGTCCAGCAATTCGATGCTCTCGGGATGCAGATCCAGGGCCTGCCGGAGCACCGGGACCGCGTCCGCCGTCCGTTCACGAGCCGTGTACAGCGACGCCAGCAACAACACGGGATCCATATCGGCCGGCACCTCGGCCTGCAACTGTTCCGCTAGCGTGATGGCCTCCTCGACCCGCCCCCCCACCGCCATGGCGGCAATCTTGAGAGAGCGCGCGCCGACGTGGCCTGGATGGCCGGCGAGCACGCGATCAGCCGCTTGGCCGACCATGTCCAGCGCCCGCGCTTCGAGGTAATACTTTCCCAGCTTGATCCAGGCCCGATCATGGTCGGGATTCAGCTCGACGACCTGCTGGTAATCCGCCACCGCATTTCGCCAGTTGCGCTCCTTTTCTTCGACTTGGGCATAGAGGAAGTAGGCCTCGGCATCCTTCGGGTCGATCTTGAGGACATTCCGCAGGGCCACACGGGCCTTCGGATAGTTCCCCTGTTGGAAGTATTCCTGCGCGCGGAGGCGATACTTGGCTTTGCGCTCTTCCGGGCCGCCGCAGCCGAACGACCCGGCCATCACCACTACCGCCAGCACGAGGGCCACACTCTGTTTCATGACGCCTGCCTCCCCTTCCGCGATCGGATCACGACCACCATGCCAGCCACACCAACCCGCCCAACATCCAGGCCGACACCCAGCCCAACCGGCTTGCCGCAGACGCGTAGATGTGGAGCAGCAGTTCGAACGAAAAGAACAACACGACCAGTCTTGCGGCAAGAAAGCTCACCGGCACCTCACCTACCGTCATGTCCGGCAAAAACGGCATGACCAGGGCCAGCGCGACAATCAAGTAGTCCAACGGCGTCGTCTGAAACCGGTCCGCATGGGCGAACCGGATGGTCAACACGACCAGTCCTGCCAGGAGGATGAACCCGATGTTGAGGGGGGCCATCATATCGGTTCCGGAAAGACGCGGAGAGACTTCACCGTAGTACATCAGACAGGTGCTCCCGACATACAGGCCCGCCCGCACCACCCACACTGTTCCGCGGCCCGCAACCATCGCCCCCACCACCGCCGCCAGCAGCCCCGCCGCGACGAATCCGGCATCCCAGGGAATTGCCTTGGGCATCGCCACCGACAGGATGAGATAGGCGGGCACCGCCACTCGCAGCGCCGTGAGCGCCCATACCCCGATCGGCAGTTGCAACGAACGACTCCCCGTTTGCATGGAGCGGACTCTTTCCGCGGGAGCCGTGACCGGCACAACCTGATCCGGTTTCCGAATGAACATCGAGAGAATCGCGGCGGCGCATAACAGATACACCCCCAGCAGCACGACATCGGACTGCCACCGCAAGACATAGGCGCAACTCACCATCACGCCATGAACAAGGTAGATCGCGGTGACGGCCTGGCCATGCGTCAATCCCCTGGCCAGCAGCTTGTGGTGAATGTGGTTGCGATCGCCGACGAACGGGGACCGGCCTTCCAAGAGGCGTTGTCCCATCACCCCGACCGTGTCCAAGAGAGGGACTCCCCAAATAAACAGCGCCAGCAACGGGCTGTAGACCGTCCTCGTCGAATCGGTCAGCAGAATCGCGGCCACGGCCAGATAGTGGCCGAGGAACTGGCTGCCCGCATCACCCATGAAAATCCTGGCCGGGTAGGTATTGAATCGCAGAAACCCCAACAGCCCTCCCAGGACCGATACCATCAGCAGCACCAGGAGCGGCTCGTTAGCTTGATAGGCCAGGTACGCAATGCCGGCGAAACTCATGAGCGACAACCCGCCGGCTAATCCGTCGAGCCCATCGGCCAGATTGACGGCGTTCGTCACCCCCAGAATCACCAACAGGGTGAGCGGAACGGCCACCCACCCGGGAAGCAGGACATCGTCCATGAACGGGATGGTGGACAGCCTGACACCAGCGAACCAAATGACGGTGGCAGCCGCCAGCGCCTGCCCGCCGAATTTCATCCGGTAATTGAGACCGACCCGGTCGTCCCACACCCCGAACAATAGGATGATGCCTCCGCCGAGCAGACTGGCGAGAACGAGCTGATCCTTCGGCGCCCACACCAGGACGGCGGCAATGGTGGCGACCGCGAAGGCAATCCCCCCGACCTTGGCGATCGGGGCCGCGTGCATCCGGCGCTCGCGCGGCACGTCGATGAACTGGAAGCGCCAGGCCGACGCGGTCAACGCCGGGATCAGCGCCATGCAGATGATCAACGAGCCCATGAAGCTCAAAAATACCGCCGTCCCCATCGCGCCTTACACCTCAGTCCGGAACATAGCGGCCCAACAACGGCGTCACGAAACCGGCCATCGTCTGCAAACGCCCGTCGGCGATCGCCTCGGATTCGCCGGCATGGACCGCCGACACGAGACGCACCAGTGCGCCGTCGGCCCGATGCCGCGTCAAGGAGTCCCAAAAGAGAAACCACTTCACGAGATACTCGCTGGTAACCCAGCGATCGCGCTGCTTGAACCAGTAGTACACGATCTGTTTCTGGCCGCCCTTCTGAATCGCGACCCGGTTGACGTCCAGGGTCTGAGCGGTTCCGGCATGATGGTCCACCCGTACCGTGTCGAACGACGTAATCTCCCAACCTCCGCCCGGAATGCATTGTCTCGGCGAGTGCGACGACCGGCCTTTCTTCGGAGACTGGTAATAGGCCACGTACACATTGACCGGAAGCTTCCCGACCGCGCTGTAGTCCGCCAGCACGTAATCGTCCACTTGCAAGGCCTCGAGGTACTGCCGCTCCATGGCGGAAGAGACGCCCTGCCATTCGCCCAGCTGCGACGGAAAGTCCAGCAACGACTGCCGCGCAGGAGGCGGAAAATCCTGCGGAGCGAACGACGGCGCGGCAACAGCCGCCAGTACGAGCAGAATTCCTCCCGCCAGCACGGGACCCGACGCCACGCGAACGGCGGACGGGTGAACGGAACGTCGCGAAAACGATCCGCCTGTCTCAACCGGCGGGGAACCGATCAATTCCCCGAAGGGACGGCGAGAAGCGGAAGAACCGACTCGTGCCAGGCACCACATCTCAACCCAGAGCAGGCCCAAACTCGCCACGAAGAAAATCCATCCCTCGAAGAAGTGGCTGAAGCCTTCAGCCGCACCCTGCCCGTAAATCTCAACCAACACTCCGATCGCCCCGATCCGGAAGCCGTTCAGAAGAATTGAGATCGGAATACTGGACAAGAACAGCAGCACCCGCTTCCAGAGAGATTCACGGTAGAGATAAGCGCAGAGCAGCGTGAGGGCCGTGAGCGGGAACAGATACCGGAGTCCGCTGCAGGCCTCGACCACCTGTAACTGGATCGGCCCCAGATCGATCACGTTGCCTTCCCGATAGGCCACCACGCCGATGAGCTGGAGACAACCGACGCCCAGCGCAGAGGACAGCAGCTGGAGACGGCTTGATAATTCCTGATGAAGAAATTCCGGCAAGGGAATCGCTGTAAGAAGATAGAAGAGTGGAAACGCGATCAGGGCGACCCCCGATGTTCCCACCACACACGTGATCAGTCCGACAAGCACCAGCCACAGCGAGCCATGCACGACCGCATACATGGCGGCAAACTCGCCGACCGCATAGAGGAGCAGCCCGACGAAGACGATCGGAATCCCCCACCAGAAGCCACGCCGCTCAATAGCCTGCAGCTGAGTCCAGCGAAGCCAGACCAGATAAAGCGAAATCAACGGAATAAACGGCCCATGGCTGTAGTTGTCATTTTCCAGCCAGGCCTGCCCGAGGAATCGCAGACTGTCTGCGTAGAGATAGCCCAGGAGCATTACGGCGACAGCCAGGAAGCCCCACGACGCCCAGCTCCCCTTGCCCATCGGAAGCGCAACCGGGGCAATGCCGGAAGGCGGAGACAGCGGAGTCCCCTCTGTTCTCGATTGAACGCTCATCGCGAGCCCCTCATCCCGTCTCGTCTTCCTCGGGGAAGTACACATCGACTTTGGCCGATCATCAGGCTTGTCAGTCTATCGCTCACCGGTCGAGCGATGGCATCGCGAATATCAAGTTTGTGTTAACGAAATGTTAAAACAAAGGGAGGGAAGGATGAGTCAGAGGATCTCGGGTATGACTCTGCCATGCCTCAAGATCTGCATCGGAAGGACAGAGTCCTGCAAAATCAAACCCTTCACTCAGCTAATGAACCGTGCGATCTGCGGACGGACCGGGGGCAGGTGGCTCCAGTCGCTTGAGAAACCGTTTCGTCACTTGCCACCAGGGGGCCTCGTCGTTCCAGGAATCCGGCCCGTTCTCTCCCCAGCCTCCCCAGATCACGACGCCATCCGCATGCTGGTAAACCGTATTCAACTGCAGCTCCCAGTAGTCCGGATCGAGCGGACGATGGCCGAGCAATCGATTGGATTCATGGTACTGCGGCCAGAGAAACGCATAGACCGGCTTCCCATGCGCTTTCCGTCTGGCTTCCGTGATCTGGGCGACCGCATAGGTCACCCACCCCTGCCGGTCAGGATAGAAGGTATACAGAGAGGGAAATAACGCGTCGACCCGCTGACTGATCCCCTCCAACCGATCGTTGTCCTGCTGCCAGGATCGAAACTCCGCGCCCGCAGGATCGCGAATGGCGCGCCAGTAGTCCGGTAGCGGTACCGTGCCGTAGACGCCGAATGACACGCCGGGCGCCTCCTCCTTGGCCCACGACAGCACGGAGAGAAACTTGGCGACCGCCGATTGCACCGCGGCCCCCTCTCCCTTGAGCGGCCATCGTTCGATATCGATGACCACCGGCTCCCGTGAGGCGCGCAGTTCGTTCGCGAGAGACCGCACCATGACCTCGGGCGGCATGGCAGCAGGCGACTGGTTGGCGACGAAGAGACGCGACTCATATAACACCGTGATAGGCCGAATGTGATAAGTCCCGAGCGCGGGCTTGTCCTTGTAGAGCGTGGCATCGAAAACCACGAACGGCCGCTTGTCGGCGGCCGTCACCGGCGGATCGCTCGCTGCAGGATGGCGGGGCAACAAGATGCCCGCCACGGCCGCGGCGACGAAAACACACAGCACCGGTCTCAGCCGATCCCAAGCCATTACTTGTCCCCGACTGCAACCGGAATCTTTTGCGCTACCCCCTCATCGCTCCTGAGTGCGGCAGCGAGGACGGCCTCCAGAAGCGCCCGCCAGGTCTGCAAGGCATGCGCGCGTGCATACTGCCGGTCGAATGCGCGCCGCGCGCGCAGCCCTGCTTCGATCACCTGATGCCGCTCGTCAGAAAGGGACAGGATCCTTCCGGCCAGCCCCTCCGCATTGCCGATAGAGAAGCTCCACCCGCATTGTTCGCGCTGCAGAATGCGGGAGATCTCTCCATCGGGATCGCCGACATAGATAACCGGACGGCCCGCTGCGGCGATCCCGTAGAACTTGCTGGGCACGATCAGGCCTTCCAAAGCCGGCCGCAGCGAAATCAGATGGACATCCGGCAGGCTCAGGCTCCACCGCAAACGATCGGCGGGCTGATAGGGACGGAACTGCACGTTGGTCAGGCCGCGCGCCGCCACTTCGGCTTCGAGCCAGCAACGACCGGCTCCGTCGCCGATGAACAGGAAGACGACCTCTTCCGCCGCTTTGAGCAGATCGGCGGCTTCGACCATGGTCTGAAACTCGTGGACCTGGCCCATGTTGCCGGAATACCCCAATACGAACTTGCCCTCCAGTTGCCACTCGCGCACCAGCGGATTGTCTTCCTTAAGAACCGGCCGGATGAGATCCCCATCCGCCCAGTTCTCGATGACTGTGATGCGGTCTGACGGAACCCCTTCGTCACGGAGACGTTGCGCCATGATCGTGCCAAGCACAACATTCGCCTGAGCTTTCCGTAAGGAGCCGTTACGCACGCGTCTCAACAGCGGGGCCACATACCGCACGCCGGACACATCCAGCACCCCGGCCACCTCCGGGAACAGATCCTGAACCCAATTCACCAGCAGCCCCCGCTTGAGCGCGACCGCCCATGCGGCACAGACCGACATCATGGGAGGGTCGGTCTTGGCCACCACCACATCGCTCGGCCGGATCGATCGCAGCAACCGCCATGTCGCGCCGGCGTAAAAGGTCAGATAGTCCAGCATCCGTCCCCAGAGGCTGCCACGGCCGAAGCGCGAGGTACGCACCCTGTGGACATGCACGCCCCGAATCACTTCCTCGGAGAGGAGCGACGCCCGGGGATCGGTATAGAGCTGCCCGCCGGTGATCACATGAATGTCCTGCCCGCGGGATGCCAGGTCGAACGCCAGGTCGCTCAGCAATTGACTTGTCGCCGAGTGATCGGGATAAAAGTAGCGATTGACAAAAATGGTCTTGCCCATACGTATCCGGAGGGGCAGAGTCTGCCGCCCCGGCTCCTCTCAGATCGGCAGCCCGCGCGCCCGCCGCTCGAGTTCCCGCATCTTCAGCACGATCAGATATTCGTAAAAGGATTGCAGCACGCAATAGGTGAACCCGGCCCGGCCATCCATGAATCCCCTCTGCCACACGAACAAGTAGACAAACTTGATGAAGGGGCGCCAGGGCAGCCGGAACGACAGGTTCTTGAGTGCCCGGCGGCGCAGCGCACGGTCGCGGCTGAAGAGCCCGGGCTGCGCCTCCGAGGACTGCGAGGGCTGACCGAGCAGCTTCATCCCCTCGTGCGCCTCCAGTTGCGAATAGCGGTTATGCTTATCGATCCACTCCGAAATGCCCTTGCTGAAGTTGTAATGCACCAGCATCCCGCGCAAATACCCGTGCGGGCCGTCGATGACGGGAACCGGGTTGACCAGCCGCTCGAATCGGACATGAGAAGGACGAAACAGCCGCATAATCATGCCGGGCGGCATCGCATGCCTGATCCAGCGGCCCATAAACATGTTCCGGCGACCGCAGTAGTAGGCCACGGCGCTCAGGCCCGGGTCCCGCGCGATCGAGGCCAGTTCGTCCTTCAACTCCTCCGTCATCCGTTCGTCCGCATCGAGATAAAACACCCAGGGGTGTTTGAACGGAATCTGCTCGAGTGCCCAATTCTGATGGGCGGACCAATTGTCGAAGCGGCGCTGCACGACTCGCGCACCCATTCCCTCCGCAATCTTCACCGTCCCGTCGCTGCTGAACGAGTCCAGCACCACAATGTCGTCGGACCATTGCACCGACCCGAGACACTCAGGCAGGTTGGCCTCCTCGTTCAGCGTCAGGATGAGAATCGATACGCTCATGATGCTGCCTCGTTCGCGACGGGGCTCATGCTGACTCCTTCGGCGGCGCATATTTCTTGATGATGCGGGCGGGATTCCCGCCGACCACCGTCCAGGGATCGACGTGGCGAAACACACTCGCGCGCGCCCCGACCACCGCCCCTTCGCCGATCATCACCCCGGGCCCGACGAACGCATCGGCAGCCACCCACGCCCGCCGCCCGATTCTGATCGGAGCCGTGATGACCGGCATGGCCTTCACCGTATAGTCATGGCCGGCAGTACAGAGAAAGGCGTATTGACTGACCGTGGCATAGGGTTCGAGCGTGATCCGATCGACGGCATAACAATCGACATGATCCCCGAGACAACTCCCTTCCTCCATCGAGAGATTCCATGGGGCCCAGATCCTGGCCGATGGATACGGATGCGCGCCCCGCTCAATGCGCGCTCCAAACAGCCGAAGCAGCCAGCGCCGCCAGGCGTGGAACGGCCGTGGGCTGGGACGGAAGAACACGAGCCAGACGGCCGTCCACAATACCCGGCCGATGCGATTCTGGTACGAGTGCGGACTGGGAAACGATTGAACCGGCAACTCCCTCTGCATCCTGTTACCTCAATGGCCCCGGATGTGGGCCCCGTTTGGTCGGCCGCGTCAGCATGGCCTCATGGATGGCTCGTTCCCGCTCATCGAACCGGTAGCGGAGCACCCGGGCCGGGACCCCGGCGACCACCGCATAGGGCGGGACATCCTTCGTCACCACGGCCCCGGCGCCGACCACCGCCCCGTTGCCGATCGCAATCCCCCGGAGCACAATCGCTCCATGGCCGATCAGCACATCCAGGCCGATCCTCGTGACACAGGACGGCGGACGGCCGGAAAAGACGATCGGCGTCCCGGGAATATCGTAATTGTGATCGGCCCCGACAATTGAGACATAGGCCGACAGCGAGGAGTAATGTCCGACGTGCACGCGCGGCGGCAGCTGGCAGTACGGGCCGATGTAGACATAATCCCCGGCGACGAAACCCGAACCGATACTCACCGCCTTGCCTACGTGGAATCCTCTGCCGACGAGCGCCCCCCGGTATCGCAGACGAACCAGCAGCCACGCCCGGACCCGCTTGAGAACTTCTTTGCCCTTCTCCACGAGAGAACCGGGCCGCTCCGCGACAGAATCCCGTCCGATCCCCGGCATGAGACCTTCCCGCGTTTCACAGGGCATATCGGATCCGCGATTACCCATGTCCGTAACCCTCCTCCCATGGTTCACCGACAGCCACGTCATCCAGAGGCTCGGGCACCCACTCATCCGATTCGGCTTCAGGCCCTTCCATTGCCCCAGGCCTCATCACGCTCACGAGAAACAGGAGCGAGGTCGGATTGCCGACATTGATCAGATACCGCTCGAAGATCGCAAGCAGGATATACCCGACACAGAGCCCCAATAAAATGCTTTGGACGAACGCCCGGCCCGGGTCACGTGAGTCGGCCCATAACAGATGCAGCCCCCGCACAACCAGATACAGCACGCCGAGAAATCCGAGCACCCCGACTTCCGCCAGCGTCGCGAGATACCCGTTGTGCGCCGAGGTGTCGGCCTTCAGAAGATGTTCATGGGCGCGGAACCCCACTCCGAGCACGGGATTGCGCACAAATAACTCCCACGTCCCCTTCCAGGCCGTCACCCGCCCCGACGCCCCCGAACTGATGCCGCGATCGGCGCTGCTCAGCGCATAGAAACGATCTGCGGTCTTGTAGAGCAGATCGCCGTATGCGATCGTCACGCCGACCGCCAACAGGAGCGCCATCCCGGCGAACAACAGCACCGGCCGACGGCGGGCCCGGAGGCGACGCCACAGCACCAACACCAGCCCCACCACCGCAGCCCCCGCCGCCGCCCGCGAGCTGGTCAGGACAATGATCCCGGCAACCGGTCCCATCACCGCGAGACGGAGCACCAAGGTCCTGATCGACATCGACGCAAGCAGGACCGACGTGGACACGAGCGCGACCGTATTGGGATTCAGCACATCCTTGCCGTTGCCCAGGCGCGTCCCCGGCACATAGTCGTACCAGGCAAACCCGGCCAGTAAACCGGTCATGAGAACGGCGAACACTTTCAATCCCCATTCATATTGATCGGCATCCAGATTCGAGTTGAATTGCAACGCCAGCCAGATGCCCGCCAGAGTCAGCACGACGTAGCCGGTCGAGAGCAGGGCAACCGGACTCATGAAACTGGAGAGGGCCGAGGCCGCCCCGAAGAGAATCAGACCGCCGGTCGCCGCAAACGGCATCGATCGCGGAACGAAACGGCACCCCCCCATCGCAAAGTACAGAACCGGCCATAGCACAGCGGCGCCGAGCAGCACCATGGAGGCCGTCCCTTCATGGGCTCTCTCCAGCCGCCCTCCGAGTGAGGCCGCAAAGACCCCGCTGAGCCAGAGCCCCAACACCAGGCCCACCTGAGTCCCCCGTGGAGCGGTTTCGCTGAAGTCATCTTCCGGGTGAATGCTCATGCGGACCTCATGTGCATCGCCAATCGACTCCCCATCGTCACACTGGTCGCTACCTCACCCGCCACGATCGCGAGGGCCAGCCCTTGCACCCCGATACTGGGCACGAGCACCGCTCCGAGCCCGGCCAGCACTAGCCACTGCAGACTGAGCCCCACAATGGGCGTGCGATAATCCGCCAGCGCGTAACAGGAATTGCGGAACACCCGACTAAGGCTCATGAAGGGCAGCGCCCACACGGTAATCGACAGAATGGAGGCGGTGAAGCGGGCATGCTCAAGCGAAAACTTGCCGCGCATAAAGACCAGCTCCACGATCGACTCCGCGCACACCGTCACGATGGCTACCACCGAGACGCTGATCCCCAGCAACAGCAGTCCCTGCTTCCGGAGGATCGCCAGGCCGGTCCTCCGGTCTTCCCTAAAAGCGTCCACCATCCGGGGAAATGTCATCGTCGTCATCGGGATCACCAGCAGCGACAGCGGCACAGAGACGATCGTGCTCGCATAGAAGAACCCGGCGATCGAGCCTCCCGGAAGCGAAGAGGCCAGGCTTCGCTCTGTTACCGCCACCGCCGCATACACCACCTCGCCCAACAGAATCGTGCCTGCCGCCGCCCAAAGCACGAACCACCCGTCACGGGCAGTGGCCATTGCCCCCGACGATGTACACGACGTCAATCTGACAAGCTGAACGGCGAAGAGAAGCATCACGAGCAGATTTCCCGCAGCTACGCCCAGGATCAGCGCATCGATCCCCAGCCTCTCAGACAGAAACGTGATCGATGCGATCGAACAGACCGAGATGATGGATCCGGCCGCAAACCCTGGAGCGAACACGCCCAGCACCGCAAGCGCACCGCGAAGCAGGCCAGCGGTGCTGGCAAACACGATCGGCGCCGTCAGCCAATGGAGCATCCGCACGCCAGACGTCGCTTGCACGGCATCGAAATGCGGAAAGAGGCTGCGCAACAAGAACCCTCCGCTCCCCAACAGAAACGCCACCACCGCGAGATTCACGAGACACAAGCCGCACAGGGCCGGCTTCAACGACCGGCTGACAGCGGCGGCGGTGCCATCGCGCCTCCCCCTGGAAATGAACGCCGTCTCCAGCGCATTGCCGATCTGCGCGCCAAAGAACAGATGCAGAGTCATGACGGCGACAAAAACGTCCAGCTGCGGGCTCACACCGAACGTGGAAGCGATCGTGAGTTCACGCGCAAAGCCGACCGCAAGGCCAAAGGCTGTCAGCAGGGAATACCCGGACAGCTGACAAAGAGGGCGCACGCCGTCGGCAACGGCGCGCCGCAGTCTCTCGACAGGGGCCCCACCCTGGTCCGGAACGACCGTCCTGTTCGGCGAGACAACGGAGCGGAGCGATGAAGACATTGGCGACGCCACCATTCGAACAGACACGCCCTACTCCTCCGAAGCGAGCGGGCGCAAAGCTCAGCCCTTTAAATAGGAACCGGCCCGCTGTCTCTGGAGCCAGCCCACCGGATTCCACCACCTGAAGGCCCCCGTCTCCACGTTTTCCCGCTGACCGGCGACGGTCCGCTCGATGCAGTCTGCGAGGGTCCGGGCCCAGGTCTCCGGGGTATACAACGCCACGATCTGCCTGGAGGCCTCGCCCATTGCCCTTAGATCGGCAACATCCGAGGACATCACTGCCATGAGCCATGTCATGCCTCCGGTATCCAACGGATCACACACATACCCATTTACCCCGGGCCGTACGAGCTCGGGCACACATCCGCAACGGTGCGACACAAGCACCGGCAACCCCGCCGCCATCGCTTCGTTGACCACCAGCCCCCACGTTTCGCTGACGCTCGGAAGAACCAGACAAGAGGCCAGTCCGTAGTAGGCCGACACCGTATCCCCTTGCTGGAAGCCTGAGAACACCACATCCGGCAGATTCCTGGCCTGCTCCCGCAACATCGGTTCTTGCGGTCCACTGCCGACCAGGACCAGACCCCACGCCCGCCCTCGATGTCCGGCTGCCGCTCGATATCCGGCATAGGCCTCCAGCAAGCGCGGCAGATTTTTC
Organism: Nitrospira sp. NS4; assembly: GCF_049546785.1. NCBI lineage: Bacteria > Pseudomonadati > Nitrospirota > Nitrospiria > Nitrospirales > Nitrospiraceae > Nitrospira > Nitrospira sp. NS4. The sequence continues at coordinate 143,116 of NZ_JBMWAN010000004.1, forward strand.
TCCGGTGCAAACCGTCCCACAAAGAGAAAATACTGTTCCGGCAGGCCAAGACGCCGTCGGATCGTATCGGCCTGCAACCGCGCCGCCGCTGCCCCGTCCGCAAAGTCCTGATTCGCCACGACGTCATAGCCCGTCCAGATCCGTTCCCGGGGAAAACCCATCCGCATGAGATACGCCACTGTTCGTTCTCCGGCCGCAAACGCCGCGTCATAGTGCCGTTGAACCCACCACCCTTTGAGCCGTTCCTTGAGCAGGTTGCGCCGACGATCCACCCACTGCGAATCTCCCATGAAAATGCTGGCCCGCCCATGCTTCTTCGCCCAGCGCGCAGCCGCCCGCATAGCAGGGTAGTAATAGCCGGTGATCACCACCGCCTGCGGATCAGAGTCGTTGAGCCAACGGGTGACACGTGCGGCGAGGGCCGTCGCGTCAATCCGTTCAAGGGTCTCTCCCGGAAACGCTTCGGAAAAATCGAAGACGAGATTGGCTTTCTCGACCTGCCACTCGCGAATACTCTCAGTGGCGCCCAGCGCCATGACCGACACATGATCCTCCTGTCTCATGGACTGAAACACTTTGAAACGAGGAATACTGTAGGGAGCAAGAACCGGCTCCAGACAACAGATCTTCATACTGTTATGGCACCCACTCCCCTCACGATGGTCTAAGACGGCGAGGAACCCGGGAGTCATCTCACCTATGGCACGATCCCGGATGAATCCGGCTGGCCCGCCTGGCGACTACCTGTTCCTATTTTGAGAGATTCAGTCTACTGCGGGCGGTCCCGCGGGGGACCACGCGAGCCTCAAGTTTGTGTTAACAAATCGTTAAAACGTACTGCACCTATTGGCGAGAGGGCGCCTCCAGAAGGCCATCATTCGCCGCGCGATCAGCAGGCTTGGAGGAATGGAGAGGTTCCGGTCAGAACGAGACTTCCCGAAGCTTGTCCCGGTGGGCGAGGAACCATGACACGGTCTTCCGGATGCCTTCCGACAGGCCATATTTGGCGCGAAAGTGGAACAGCTCGGCGGCTTTCGTCGCATCGACGCAGCGGCGAGGCTGTCCGTTGGGCTTGTGGGCATCCCACACAAAGTCGCCGGTAAAGCCGACTTCCCCGGCAATGAGGGTCGCGAGGGCCCGTATCGAGATTTCTTGGCCGGTTCCCAGATTCACCGGCTCGCTTGAGTCGTAATGCTCCGCCGCTTCAAGGATGCCTTCCGCCGCGTCGTCCACATACAGGAACTCCCTGGTGGGAGAGCCATCTCCCCAGAGAGTCACGGAGGCGTCACCACGCTCTTTGGCTTCCGCACACTTGCGAATGAGCGCGGGAATGACATGGGAAGTATCGAGGTGAAAGTTATCCCGGGGGCCGTACAGATTGACCGGAAACAGCACGATCGAGTTGAACCCGTATTGCGCCCGATAAGCCTGCGATTGCACCAGCATCATCTTTTTCGCGAGCCCGTACGGAGCATTGGTTTCTTCGGGATAGCCGTCCCACAACGACTCTTCCCGAAACGGAACCGGCGCATATTTCGGATAGGCGCAAATGGTGCCGAGCGCCACAAACTTCTTGAGGCCACGGCGCCGGCCCGCTTCCATGAGTTGCGCGCCCATCATCAGATTGTCATAGAAAAAGTCCCCGGCGTGGGCCTGGTTGGCGCCGATCCCTCCGACCCTGGCGGCCAGATGGATCACCAGATCAGGCTGGGCCTCGTCATAGAGCCGTTGCACGGCCCCCATCGTCACCAGATTGTAGTCCCGACTCCGCGGGACCACGATCTCGCCACATCCGCGCTCTTTCAGTTTTTCGACGACACAGGCGCCCAGAAAGCCGGCGCCTCCTGTTACCACAACCCTTTGATCTCGCCAGAAGTACATAGCTCCGCCTTCGCTTGGACACCCGTGATCCGCTGCTGTTCCGCCTCCATGTCAGCCCGCACCATCATCCGGACCAGGTCGGGAAAGGACACCCTGGGCCGCCATTCCAGCACACGCGCCGCCTTACCTGCATCACCGATCAGGAGATCGACTTCGGTCGGGCGGTAGTAGCGCGGATCGATCTTCACGTACTGCGTCCAATCGAGTTCGAGCGCGCCGAAGGCGAGATCCAGAAGCTCCCGCACGGAATGGGTTTCGCCGGTGGCGATCACAAAATCATCCGGCTCCGCCGCCTGCAGCATCATCCACATCGCCTGCACGTAATCGCCGGCGAATCCCCAATCGCGCTTGGCGTCCAGGTTCCCCAGAAAGAGTTCGCGTTGCAGGCCGAGCTTGATGCGGGCCGCCGCTTTGGTGATTTTCCGGCTGACGAATGTTTCCCCGCGACGCGGCGACTCATGGTTGAACAGGATCCCGTTACAGGCAAACAACCCGTAGGCCTCCCGGTAATTCACCGTCATCCAATAGGCATAGAGCTTCGCGGCCCCGTAGGGGCTCCGGGGATAGAACGGCGTCGATTCACGCTGCGGGATTTCCTGCACCTTGCCGAACATCTCGCTGGAGGAGGCCTGGTAAAATTTCGGACGGAGTCCGGTCTCGCGAATCGCCTCCAACAGCCGCAAGGTCCCCAGACCCGTCACTTCCGCCGTATATTCAGGAATGTCGAAGCTCACGCGCACATGACTCTGCGCGCCCAGATTGTAAATTTCATCGGGCTGCACCCGGCGAAGGACTTTATTCAACGAACTGGCGTCGTTGAGGTCTCCGTAGACCAGGCGCAACCGCGCCTCGGGAAGGTGCGGGTCTTCGTAGATCTGGTCGATCCGCCCCGTATTGAACGAACTGGAGCGGCGAATGATCCCGTACACCTCATACCCCTTCGCCAGGAGAAATTCAGCAAGATACGACCCATCCTGCCCCGTGATTCCCGTAATCAAAGCCTTCTTCATCCTCGCTCCCTGCATACGATCCTGGCCATGACCAACGACCCCTGCCTCACGTCGCCGGAATCATCACGTTCCGATACCGATAGTGAACGGGAGTGTAACGGGGTTCCCCGGAGCCGTGGCCACAAGGGATTCAAGGTTCAGTTAACGACGTGTTAATTCTGAGGCGGAATGATGGTCGGAAAGACCGCGGTACCCCTCGACCGGTGAGGCATAAGTCATTGAGACTACATGGAACGCCTTGGAGGACACGGGCTGCCGCACCGGCCCTCTGAGCGCGCCGGTTCCGCCATGCCAACCCGCCGATCCCCGCAAAACCGCTGGCAAACAGCACAAGGCCGGCAGGAATGGCCACCGGAGTGGGAGGGAGCCCGACTGCCGTTCCCTGCAGGAAGAACGTGGCAACCCGGTGATGGCCCCCTTCATCCGACCGCTTTGAGCTTCCTTCGAATGCGTGGCCGCCGAAAAGATGATTCCAGGAAAGGCTGAACTCAGAGGTCTCGGGGTTGAACGATCCTTGCGCAACGCCACCGATGTTCAACGCCTGCAGCTCGCTGCCGCGCATCCAGCCGAAGAACAGGGAAGAGAGATCGACCGTGATCGATGAGCCGCTGATCGTCGCCGAGGGCGCAGAGGCCCCGTTCAAGCCGCTCGTGAAGAGCGAATAGGTTTTCTGCCCGCGCGCGAGTGGATCCACGATCTCGGTCATCGATTGATAGGATCCCGGGGTGATGATGCCGTCACGATCGAACAGCCGGTCGAGGATGCGGCCCTGCCGCCCGTCCCAATTCACGGCCCCCGACGTCAATTCCAATTGGCCGATCGCAAAGGCCTCCGCGCGGGTTCCAAAAGCCCCTAACGACACCATTGCCAGCACAAATCCAACCCCCAGCGTGAACAACGCGTTCATAACGCCCTCCTTTTATTCGGAGCCAATTCTCACAGTCAGCCCACTGAAGAAACAAATTCCTGTCTTCAGGGTAATCGGAACCTTTACCCCGCTCTGTAACACAAGGGTACGCAATTCATTCCTGCAAATCGTTTATAGAAGCCGTGGGTAACACCTGTGTAACATTTTCGTTCTGGCTCGATTAAGTTTCGATCAAGATTTAGCCGGTCCTGCGGAAACCGCTCTCCCTGGCGTGCCGGCAGACCCGCTGCGCACAGGGCCAGATCCCCGTCACCTTTATCAGTATCCCGGCCCACGTGTAATTGAAAGACAGAAAAAGACACGGCCCCAGCCGCAGCGATGCTGCAACGGGGGCCGGGAAAGACGAGCCACTCAGGCCTGAGAGATCAGAAAGGCGGCTGGGTCATGCGCAAACCCATGACCTCGATCCAGGACAACGAACACTTTCCCCTGGGTGCGGCCCGGACGGATGCCCGCCGGGCCGCACACCTGTGACCTACCGAGGTGAGTTAGCGGCACTCGGGGTGAGCGCCCGCTTTCCAAATGAGCGGACCCTTGTCCACATTCTTGCTCACTGCCATTTCCTCATCGGACGCCCAGTAGGCGCCGGTGGGGATGATCGCGATCGTGGTTTGCGCCGAGGCATTGTCCACATAGGCCTGGGCCAAGGCGTCAATGGCGGCGCCTTCGGAAGCCGTCCGGCGATTCAAGCGCCAACCTGCCCAATAGGCATACTTGCCGCACTTGAGGTCGCGCTTCGGATCGGTGAGGGACGGATCGTGGGCCAAGCCGCCATCCAGCCGGACCACATAGGCAAGGCCATTGTTGGCGCCGCCCGGATTAAACGATACGACGGCATCGGCATCCATGTAGCCGACCGACCGGCGATTCCCGGCCAGGCAGGTCAACACGCCCGACGAACTTGAGCTGAACACCGACGTGGTATTGGCCAGCAGGGTTTCCGTCGCATTGATCATGACGGTTTCATCGAAGGCCGCCTTCGTGCCTGATCCGGCGCTGCGCATGCAGAGAGTGATCGGCGACGTGGCTTCCAGGACACCGGGCGCCGCATCGGTCACCGTGCCGTATCCCAACTGCCTCCAGTCCGTGACCTGCTTCGAGAAGATACGCTCAATCTCCAAGCGAGAGAGCCCGCTGATTGCTCCTGCCGGGCCCGTGCCCGCCGCATCCAACTTCACCACGCCCTTGCCCACAAAAATTGAAAACGGCACGATCGCCGTCGTGACGCTGGTGAGGGTGCTGTCGTCCAGCGGGCTCACCGTCGTCCCCAACGGACCGCTCTGGTGAAACGAGGCCCCTTGGACATCGGACGCGCCCAGATGAACCGGGAGGCTGATCGTATTGGCGTTATTGCAGCCGGTCGTGTTGTTGTACTGCTTGCCATCCGCAGGCCTGGTCACCAACGTTGGACCCGTGCAGCCGGTCGTCAGGGTGTGGTCCAGGAACAGCATGTTGGAGGCCGGATTGCTGGCCGGCTGAAGCAGCTTGTTGACGCCGTCGCTGGAGCCGGTCGCCGAATAGCGCATGATCACCGGCAGCCCCCCGCGGTTGCACACCCAGGTGATCTTGTTGTTGTCCGCGCTGGCAAACCGGCTGGGAAGCGGCGCGGCGTCGCACAGATTCAAGGGCACGTCCGTCGCAAAATTGCGCCCGGCCGATGAGCCGCCGGCATTGAGGGCGGTCTGGGCCTCGGCCGTCCCGGCCAGGCCGGCCAGCGCCAGCGCGCCGGCCAGAATCGACATGTACTGGGTCGTGCACTTCATAGCTGATCTCCTTCAGAAGAAAGTAGTTAATCCCGTCAATTCGCCCCGTTCACTAGGCGGCCATCCGGTTGAAGGAGCGCCGGGCGATCCCGATGAGCCCGATCAAACCGCTGCCGAACAACACCACGCCGGCCGGGAGCGGCACGGGAGTGGGGCCCGGGTTGCCGATCGTCAACAGGCCGCTGCTGGTGAGCAGCACCCGACCGACCTGCGTAAACGCGCTGGTTTCCACATTGCCACGCATGATGTTCAGAACCTGATCGAGATTGCCCTGCATGGCCAGCGGCCAGGCGCCTTCAAACTGTCCCGATCCGGAGGTGTTCAAATTCTGAGTGAAGGAACGATTCAAGGAATCGGTCCGGCTGATCGTATCTCCTGCGAACAACGGCTGTGACGACCACACCGCAGACGCAATGAACTGCGTTCCGAAATCCTTTGTTCCTGTCAGTTGCGCCGCGTCAAAGGTCGTGGCCGCATGGATCTGTCCGTTGGCCAGAGTCGTATCCCAACCGAGAATGGTGTACTTCACCGGTGTAGTCCCCACTTGTGCCGCCGCCAACCCTGCGGACACGTCAAGGCTGAACGTCGCGCCCGAGTTCAATCTGGTGTTGAAGTTGCCCAGATTGTAGAGGGCCTCGGTGCTGTTCCCGTAAATCGCCAGCACCAGGTCGCCGTCTCCAAAGGTAAACGCCTGCGCCTGTCCCGCCACCGCCGTGGCGACCGCCAGGACCGACGCCATGATCGTTCGTTTGAATGCCGTGAGTCTCATGCTTCACTCCTCCTCAGATGGTTGATGATACTGACCTTGTCCCGTCGCCCTGCGATGATCTCGATTCACCTCCCTCCGGCGTTGGAGAGAAGAGGCGCGACCTTCTATCGAGGGTCGCGGCACTCTTGTCTCAGTCCCGTGTTACAGGGACATCAGGCCTCGATTCGAGGCCCGTTAACATTGTGAAATCTCCGGTTACCGGCTTCTGTGAATGCGGGGACGCCTCGCACAAGACCGGAGCGCTCCGCTTCCCCCTGTCTCCGCGTTCCTTGTACCTGGAGCGGATTACGAGAGAGTTAGGCCCGCCTCTCAACGGCGTAAATTGTCGATTAAGAACCGGCCACAGGGGGAAGGGAGAAGGAAAGTGCTGAGCGCTGCGACTGGCCGCCTGGACAAGAAGACCAGCGGCATGCAAGAACGCGCATCCTTACGTGGGCGGAAAGAATTTGACGACGATGGTATGGTCCATCCCCGGCGGAGGCGGACGAACTTCCGTCACTTTCGCCAATGCCTCCAGCGCCGATTGATCGAACAGGAGGCTTCCCGAAGAATTCACCAGCCGATACTGTAAGACACGTCCCTGGTCGTCGATCACGAGTTCGCAGAGCACCGCATATTCCAGTTCTTCCGGCAGCGAGGGCGGCTGCTGGTACTTGGCCTGGATCGAGGCTGTCACGATGTCGGCATAGCCGGCGAACCGGCCCCGGCTCTTGCCGATGGCGAAGGGATCGGAGGACACCGGCGGGGGACCAGCGGGCGCGTCCGAGGCTTTCGGCGGGAGCGGGGCCTCAGCGGACTGAGGGGGCGGCGGGGGCGGGGGCACCTCCTGCGGCTTCGGTTCCGGCTTGGGCGGCTCCGGCTCGGGCTCCGGCTCCGGTTCCTTTTCCGGCGGAGGAGGCGGCTCCTCTTTTTTGAACGCGTTGAGCTTGTAGACCTTGATGAGGTCCTGGCCCCATTGGGTTTGGGCCACCCAATAGAGCCCGCCCCCGATGCCAAGATGCACCAGCCCCACGATCATCAGTGTCGTGCCGAGCTTGCTCTTCTTCTTTTCAAACCCCTTGTAGCCAGCCATGGTTCGTCACTCGTGAAACGTCCAATCTCGGGAAACTATTCGCCGGCAGCCATCAGCTCTGATCTGGGCGAGAAACGCTTCGCATGACTCCACAGGATGTTCACACTGTCTGTCCTGCAAGGCCGCAGCGAGCGATGCCCCGAGGCGTACCCTTGCGGTACGTTGAGGGGTTGAGCGATGCGAGAACGAAGCAGGCAGGCAGTTTCAACATCCTGTTACGGTTCATTGAACGGTTTCGTCGCTATAGCCAGATCCTCGACCGGAATGCGCTGCAGAATGTCCAGCACCGCGACTATATGCTTGTACTCCACGCCGGAGTCGCCACGGAGCACCAACGGCAGCTTTCCGCCCTTCGCCGCCTTCAAATCGCGAATCAGTTTTTCCAGTTCGTCGAGCTTGACGCGCTCCTCGTCCATATAGACATCGCCGTTCTTCTTCACCGACAGCGTCGGCGTGGTGGTCTCCATTTCCGTTTCGTGCGGAGTGGATTCCGGCAACTTAAGCTCAATCCCCTGCACCGCCGCCGTCGTCGTGATGATAAAGATCACGAGCAGCACCCAGGCCAGATCGAGCAGCGGGGTCATGTTGATATCGGAAACCGCGCCGTGACTCTTTCTTGAAAAACGTCTCATCTTTTCCTTTCAGGAAAAGGCGAGGGGTGCGAGGCGAGAGGTAATGGGTCGGAATATGCTCCAGGCCCCTTGCCGCTCGCCCCTGGCCTCTCGCCTTATCCCACTCTAGTGTCCTGTCGCCGCTGAGGACGGTTCGGATTCCTGGCGATGTCCGCCGGGACGATAGTCCTCGAGATCTTCCGTCTCGGCTGCCGCCCCTTTCCTCTCCTGGAGATAGTCCGTCATGAACACGGTTTCGAGATGGGCCGCGAAATTGTCGAGTTCCATCGTGAGCGTTTTGGTCTTCGTCACGAGGAAGTTGTAACAAAACAGCGAGGGGATCGCGACCATGAGGCCCGCCACCGTCGCGATGAGGGCCGAGGCGACGCCCGGCGCCATGGTCGCGAGGGTAGCCGACTGGGCTCGCCCGATGCCGGCGAAAGTATCCATGACGCCCCACACCGTGCCGAGGAGGCCGATGAAGGGCCCGCCGCTGATCGCCGTGGCCAGCACGATCATCCCTGACTCCAGCCCGACCGCCGCCTCGCCGAGGACCCGCTCCAGCGCGATCCGCACGGCACTCATGCCGTGATGCGGAATTTTCTCCGTCCCGTATTTCTCCTGCTGCGCCTTCAACTCTTCGCACCCGCCGTAATACACGTCGTACATCGGCGAGCCCTGGAGTTGCTTGACCGGGCCCTTGCCGAAAATGACCAGAGGGCCTTTGGACTTCGAGTAGTAGCCGAGAAAGAGTCCGTTCCGCTTCTTGGCCTTGCTCAACTGGCGAAACTTGTTGATGATCACCGTCCAGCTGACGAGCGAAAATAACAGCAACGTCGAGATGGTGATTTTTCCTTCGAGCGTTGCGTGGTTGAGCGCGAACGCTACGCCCCCTGAACTCATATCCATGTGCGCCGTCCTTTCTGGTTGACCGCCTTATTGGGCCTGCGGTTTCACATCGACCTGAATGACCACGCCCCGCTTTACGCGTACGGACTTGGCCACTTGCGTCGCGATCGACTTGCCATCGGTTTTCTTCGCTTCTTTGGTTTCTCTGGATTGGGTCGACGCTTCCACCGCACTTTCTTGCACCGCATCCGACTGCTTCACGCCCGTCGCACTTGCCGCCGCCGTCGTGGAAGCGGCGCCGGCAGTCCCTCCGCCGCCCAATGCGACCGGAGGCGCCGCCGCACCGGCCGGCCCCACGCCGCCGATGACCGGAGGCTGCGGAAGGATGGGCGGACGGGGAAACTCCACGATCCCCTCCACCGAACCCCCCTGGAAATCGATGACCCGCGCATTCAAGGTCACCGTGCGCCCGCGAATGCCGGCTGGAGGAATGATGATGCTGCCCCGCTCGGCCGTTAACACGATGTCGCCGAGCCTCGAGTTGGCGATAAAAGGCCTCAGCACCGTTTCGTTGAAAATCGGCAAACGCTCCGCCCGCAACTGGTTCGCCCGTTCGTTGAGAGCCGACACATCGCGGCCGAGGAATCCCTCGCGGTTGGCCTGCGCGATCAGCGCGTTGATCTCCGGATCGTTGAATGACGGGAACACCAGCGGCTGCGGATCCTGGGGATGGAAGGTAAAGATCCCGCTGCCCGGCACTTCGAAGACCCTTTCTAGAAGGACAGGAGTCCCGTCGGGATTGAATCGCGGGTTTCCCGCGCTGTCCAGGTCAGGGACATAGACTCTGAACAGCGCCCGTTCGTTCTTGCTGCCGCTCCCCGCATTGATGTTGCCCTCAAGCGACGTGAGCCGGATATCGCCGCCGCCGAAGGTGGCGATGCGCGATTTGTTCACATCGATATCGCCCCTGGCTCTGATCAGAATCGCCGCCGGATCCCTCACGATCGGCACCGTGACTGTGCCGTCCGCGTTGGCGGTCGCCGTTCTCGCCATGTACCCGACGGACCCCCCTTCGACCACCTGAATGCCGGTGGGCGCATTGTTCCCTCCGGAGGACCGCGGGCTGTTTTCGCCCACGTTCACCCGGCCGCCGACGGCCGGGAGATTGATGCCTCCACGGACTGAGTCTGGAAACTGCAGGGGATAGAGGGCGCTGTTGTCATAACCCAGGAGGTACGGTCTGGCTTCGTCGTACCCGTGAATCGAAATGCCGGCTCCGCTGCGGCTGAAGATTCCGGAGGTCACCATGTCGAGATTGTTGCCGACCGCGATGTCGAGGAGCCCCCCCTGATCGCCGGCCTGGATGCGGTCCAGGTTGATGCCTCGTCCGTTCGCTAGATCCAGGTTCTCCCTTGCAACAACCCTGGCGGTGCCCGGTCCGAAGAACTGCAGTCCGCCGTCAGCCGACGAACTCCGGTTCAATACGATCTCGCGCGCGGCGATGGTCGCGGCCGGTCTCGGAGTCGGAACCGTGACCACGGCGTCGCGCAGTAGGACGTTCACCAGGTTGGCCGGATCGACTGATTCCGTTCTGTCCCACGGCCTGACGGCGTTGGTGATCGGATCGCGGATCAGAATCACATCAGCGTTCCTGATCGGGCGCGGCTGGTTCGTGACCGGATCGAGAAAGAACGGAACCCGTTCGGTGACCGTGTGGGTTTGAGTGCCCAGATCGGGCAGATACATCTGGGCATTGAATTGTTCGATGCGATTCCCGGCCTGGATTGTGATGTCCTTATGGAACGGTCGGCTGACAAGATTCAGTGCCAGCTTGCTGATATTTCCTAATTCGGCGATGAAACTCACCGGCGCCAGCGCGGAGGTGTTCTCTGCCGCCACGGGCCGGTTATTGCTGACCAAGGCCGACACGCCGGCGAGATCGATATTACCGGCCAATGCCGCAGGATCGACCTCCAGCAGCTTGACTGTGGGAGGATTCCCGTCCACATCGATCTTAGCGGACTCAGGAAACAGTGATGGGGGGGCCTGATCCTGGGCCGGCCTGGGAGGCAGAGTGGCGCTACCCGGCCTATTCGCCAGGAACGGCCACAGATCGGGCCGCTGCGGCAGCGTGCGTTGATCGACCGCCACCCATTGTCCTCCGGCCAACCCTCCATAGCCCACATAGAGCCAGATGAAATTGGGATCATCCGCCCGCAGAAGCTTGGGAACGCCCTGGATATCCTGGCGCGCGAAGATCCGCACCGATCCCGTCGGGGACGGAAGGAAGGTTAGATTCGAGCGGATCTGGATGGTGCCATGATCAGCCCTCGCTTCGAACGATGCGGGCAGCAGGGAACTCAGCGTCTCTATATTAGTCGACTGCCGCCCGGCGTCACGCGGGTTGGTGTTGATCAGGATATGTCCGTCATTCGAGACGATGCTCGCTCTGTTGTGTTCCAATCCGGCCGCAAACGCCGGCTCACGCGGAACGCCGGTGGCCGGATCGAGCCCGCCTACAAGGCCCGCATCCCGGATGCGGCTGAGATAAATATTTCCCCCGGCGGTGACACTGAGATCGCCGTTGGACAGGGCAAAATCCGCATAACGTGCGGACGACTCGGTTTCCGAAGCTAACCCCTGCGCCCGCAGTTCTGCTGCGGTGAGGGGCAGGCCGTTCGCCCCCAGCGTAAGGTTGGTGTCCCCGATACGGCCCGCCACATTCACCGTATGTTGCGGCAGCGGAACCGTCGTGTCGGGATTGCGCAACACGAACCCCGGCCCTGTCCGCACTCCGTTTGCGAGGCCGCCGATGAAATTGCCTCCGACATTCAGATTGAGCCGGCCCGGTCCTTCGATGCTGAGACCTTGGATATTGAAAAGCCCCAGCGGCCCGCCGGACTCATCGAATCCGGTGCTTGCCACCAAGTCCTGACCTGCCGTAATGGAAATACCTCCGCTCCCATTGGTATGAACGGTTGAAAGGGCTCCGGTTGCCGAATCGATCAAGTTGACGCTTCCTGTTCTGGCCAAAAGATTGATCCCCCCGCCATGGGCCGTCTGAAGAGTCGTCCCGGTAAATCCGGTAAACAGGATGCTGCGCTCGGCGACTCCGACGATATCCCACCTGGCGGCTGCGCCGAACGGGTTATTCCACAGAAGCAGGTCGTTGAAGATCAGATCCCGGCTCGCTTCGAATCTGATGGTGCCCCCTCCAGGGGGCGGCTGGAGGGCATTCAAGTCAAAATATCCGGTCACCCGCAGATCCCAATCAGGCAGAAAATTTCCGAACGCATCCCGCGGTGTCTCGAACGTGATGTTCGAAAAATCCGTCGCAGTAAATCCGGTGAGGTCGAGATCCTGGGTCGGATCGATGAGCAGCCGCCCGGCGCGAAAACCCGCTTGCGCCGTGCCGACAAAGCGCCCCCCGAGCGCCACGCGGCTCCCGCTGAGTTCGACAAACCCGGCATGCCCGCCGGCGGTTCCACCGGAAACATCCAGCGTGGCTCCCTTTTCGAACGTGGCCGATCCCGTCAACTTGTCGGCGACCGCGAGAATCGTTCCCCCGTCGGAGAGTCCCTCGCTGCCTCCCTTCGCGATGGTCTGGCTGCCGGATTTGAGGGTGAGAGTCTCGCTCGCATAGAGCTCGATCTTGCCATTGCGTTCCCGCACACTGTTCGCCTGCACCAGGCCCTCCTGATTCACGACGCGACCGGCCATCGTGATGTTGCCGCCGTCCGCGATCAAGTCTTTAAGATTGACGGCATGGCCGACTGGCGCGGAGATTTCGGCGAGGAATCCCTGCCCGTCCGGCCGATTGGATAGATACGCCTTGGCTCCGGCCGCCAGCACGATCGACCCGCCGGCCGTGGTAATGATGCCGCTGTTTTCGACGTTGGGCGCGAGTAGATACACTCCTTCGTGAGCGCCGTGAATGGCGCCCATGTTCTTGACGAGCCCCTCGATGCCGGCCCCCTCGAATGAGTAGAAGCCCCGCATGAAGTTTTCAGTTGTCAGGTTGAGCGACGAGGCGATGAGTCCTCCGACATTCACTTGCGCATTGGGCCCGAAGACGATGCCGTTCTGGTTCAGCAGAATGACGGTGCCGTTCGCGCTCAGCGATCCGAAAATCTGGCTGGGATTGTGATCGAAGATCCGGTTCAACGCGACGGCGTTGACATTCGGCTGAATGAACCGGGTCAACTCGTTGGGGGCGATGTTGAATTGCTGCCAGTTGATGACCGCCCGCTGCGAGGCTTGGGTAATCGTCACCTGCGAGGTGCCCAGGCCCGACACCGCCGCTTCTCCGGCCACGACGGCCGGCCCGGTGGGATTGGCCAGCAACACGGGCACGACGAGCATCTGCACGCCGTAGGCGATGACGACCAGCATGGCGATGAACGAATGTTGCTTCAGAGTCTTCATCTTTGCGACCTCACGAGTGCTAAAACGCCAATCCGACGGAAAAATGTATGAAGGTATCGCCGCGCTTCGTGTTGAGCGTCTGCTTCAGCGCAAATCCATCATCAATGATGAGCTGGCCCACATCTTTGGGAAACTTGATCCGCAACCCGCCGCCGACGCCTTCGAGCCTGAACTGCGAGGTTTGGCCGGCCGGCGCTTCCGCGATCCACAGCTGTGCCACATCGTAAAAGGCGACCGCCTTCACCCTGATCGTGTAGTCGGAACTCTTGCGCCGTTGCCAGAGGCGATCGATCGGGATTGCGATGAGTTCAGGGGTCGTCAGTTCGGCGCGGCCGCGCACGGCGTAATCACCGATGGCTTCATAGGTGAGATAGCCGCGCACCGTGTCCATGCCGCCGGCGAAATATTGTTCCGCGGGAATCAGCGGCTCGGTCGCCCACTGCCCGTCAACGTGCAGGGCGAGCGAGAAGTCTCCCGGCAGGGCCTGGATGCGATCGAGCGCGCCCTGCACCACCCCGAACGTGCCGCTTGATCCCTTGCGGTGCCCGGGCTGGTTGTAGGGATCGTTCGGGTCTCCGGCGAAATCCTCTTTACTCCCGCCCGATATCATCCCCGCTACATACCCCTTTCCGGACAAGGCTGCCTTCGTGAGCCCGTATTGATCCGGATAGAAACCGGTGTACCCGAGAAACGCGGGGGTGTACTGGAGCGGACCAAGCACCGTGGCCGTCCCCCCGTCCGGAAACGACGCGGTCGTTCTCTCCAAACGTTTGTAATCCATTCCTACTGACAGTTGATGGGTGTTCTTCCCTCCGGAAAACAGAGGCATGATGTAGCGGGCACCGCCAATGGTCGCGTTACCGGCGAAAGAGACGTCGCCTCCTCCTCCGAGCGCAATCCCCGATCCGGCCAGCACGGAGTTGCTTTGCGATTTAGAGGCATAGACCGCCAGGAGATGGTCGGGCCATTTCACGGGATACACGAAACTCATCCCATAGTTCTGGACCGCGCCCCAGTCGGTCGGTGTCTGGACCGTATTCACCGTCAGAATTTCGTCTCCGCCGAAGACGTTCGTATGCTGGATTTCCGCGGTGAGGCGGTTCGACGGGGTGGTGATGGGGCCCTTGTTGTCGGCCTCAAGCTTTCCGTGCACCGGCAGACGATCCGTGGTCCTCAGCTCAAGATTCACGGTCCCCGGTTCCGTCCCCGGTTTGAGGATCGGCGCGACTTTCAGATCGGGATTCCCGTTCAGCGTGGCCAGCTCTTTCACAAACGTCGGCTCATACAACAGCGCTCCGACCTGGACGGACGGAAGTTTGCCGCGAATGTTTGACCACCTGTAATACCGGTTGCCCGTCACCGTGATCTCCATGAGCCGGCTTTCGATGACCTGAAGCCTGACCACGCCTCCCTCGATCGTCTGCTCCGGAAGATTGACCAGCACCGTCGGATAGCCGGCCGCGTGGTACAGCTTTTCCAACTCGAGACGCGAGGCCTCCACATCTGCGATCTGCTTCTCACTCCCTTTGAAACGATCCAGCAGGGTCTCAATCTTGGCCTCATCTAGAATCGTATTGCCCTCGACGATGAACGTGGTGACGGCGAAGCGCACCGCTTGCTGGTCCGGAGCAGGGGTCATCTCCGGCTGCGTCTCTGCACGACCGGCCTCCGCCTCGCGGCGCGCCGGTGCGCCGGTCGCCGGCTTCGGGTTATCCTGGCGCACCATCCCCGGCGACTCCTGCGCCGAGGCCGCGAGCGGGCGCCCGTTTGCCGTCCCGCGGGATTCACGCGCGTCGCAGGCTCCTCCACTGAGGCAGTCCATGCTCCACCACACCAATGCCCAGATCATCGCCCGCCATGCCCTGTTCATGCCCCATCGCTTTCCCCGAGACCCGACCGCCTGCCTGACAATCCCAGTATCTCGCCCCGTCAGTTCACCCACACCTCTCCTGTGTCTCCCGGTTCAGAATACGGATCGCCTTAACGTGATCGTAACGAGCTAAGAGGTACCGATAGGGTGTTACGGAATTGTTATCGAGGAATTGGTGGGCTGTTAATTTGTCTCGCAAAAGGGTTTCCCCCCTTGTGAGCGTGACTTACCCGGACTAGGATGCGCCTGTCTGAATCTGTACATGTGAGAGAACACAATGTCTAAGAAATGGTCTCCGGCCTCCAAACGAGTCGCTCTCGCAGCCTACCTCTGCCTGCTGGCGTTCGTCGTCGCGCACTCGGCGAACGCGCTGATGGCCGATACCTTGTATCTGCCGCCCGATCGATCCCCATCGATACCGACGGGCTCGCCGGAACTGGCTGAGCCGCCGGACACGCCTCAGCAATCGGCCAAAGTGATTCTCCAGAGCGGGTTGTTCATCCTTCCGCCCGGCGCAAGCACCGAGTTAACTGCAACCGCCCCGCCGCCCCCCCCGCCGCCACCGCTCGACGCCGCCAAGAAAGTGTCGCTGTCCGGCACCGTGCTGGGTAAACAGGGCGGCGTCATGGCTGTCCTCGAAGACCTGGCCTCCAAACAGCAAAGCCTGTATCGGTTGGGCCAGGCCGTTCCCAATGTGGGTGCGCTCGCGGCCATTGAGAAGGATCGGGTCCTGTTTCGCGAGGGTACCCGTGAAGAATGGCTGGAGTTGGTCACAGTCCATACCCTGCGCGGGAGAGTGCCGGCCTCCGTCGTTCCTCTCGCCGTCGCGCCCCCCACAGGTCCTCATCGGCGCACCCTCGACCGCCGTGAGATCGACGCCGCGCTCGCCGACACGACGCGCCTGCTCACGCAGGCGCAGGCCGTGCCCTACCTCACGGACGGCAAGCTGGACGGATTTCGTCTCTATAGTGTGATGCCGCTGGGATTCTTCGACAAGATCGGTCTGCAAACGAACGATGTGCTGCAGCGCATCAACGGCGTAGAGCTGCGCGACCCAGGGATGCTGCTGTCACTCTTTCAGCAACTGCGGCGTGAGCGAACCATTCGTGTGGATCTCGTCCGCAATACGCACCGGCAAACGTTGACCTACGATATCCGCTGAGCACCCTGCGCGGCTCACACCTCTTTCCCGCCTACTCTGTCGATAACGTGCCGCCTCTCCGGTTCAATTTAACGGGAACTTAATCTCGGCGTAATGGCATCGTCACCGGTTGCAGATTATTGTGCCCCCGAATTCATTCTCGAACGTTCAGCGTAGGAGTTTTTATGACTGGTGCCGGCCGCAGCCGCAATTTCTCCATAATCCTCGCACTTCGCCTTCTCACCATCATGCTGGTGTCGATCGGGGCGGTCGAGACCGTCACGGCCGAATGGTATGTCGCCGGGTACGGGGGCTTGAGCGCCCCACAATCGCTGAAGAATGTGAAGATGGATACGTATGGGCTGACGCAAGATCGCAACCTGTTTTCAGGCGCGTTCGACAACCCGCCCCAGGGATCCGTGACACAATCCTTTCGCACGTCGGACCTGGCCCTCAAGCAATCTCCGATCTTCGGTGCGAAGACGGGCTATTTCTTCACTGATGAAGGATTCCGCTGGCTCGGCGTGGAGTTGGAGGCCTTTACCTCTCAACCCACGATTAAACAGCAGACCGTGTCCACGACTCACGATGTCACGTACCTGCCCAACAATCCGGACTTTACCCCGGCCTGTATTCCGGGGGCGACCTGTCAGGTCCAGCGAAGCATCAACAGCACATTGCAGGTCCAGGAATCCGCTCTGCGATTGTTCACGGTGGCCTTTAACCTGGTGGCCCGCTATCCGGGAGATGTCTTTCAACCCTATGTGGGTGTGGGTGTCGGCGCGTTCTATTTCAAGGGCAGCCCCCAGTTCGACGGTCGCCAAGTTGTTCCCGGCCTCAACCTCCAGGCAGGCGTGAAAATCCTGGCGACCGAGGAATGGGGACTCTTTCTCGAAGGAAAGTATAACCGCGCCACGCTGACCAACTTCGATCCGGAGTATGGCCTCAGCGGTGAATACAGCGCGTTCAATGTAGTCGCCGGACTGGCCTACCATTTCTGAACCGGCTGCGCCGCACCGAGGGATGAGGATTCCCCCTAAGCCAGCCCCACTAAACTAGCCCAAGCCGCACCAGAGATGCTGGACTTGCGGCGGGGCCTCCCTGTCGTCCTGCATAATAAGATCGGTCTCTCACCGTCGACATCGGTCTTGCGTTGCACCCTGAACAGACGGCATCCTGTTCATTTGTTCTGCAATTCTTGCCTTGGTGGCCTCATCGTTCATAAAGGACTAGGTTGCAGAGAAAGCAAAACGAACAACAAGGTCCAAACATTTGCTTGATGAGCGCGATACACAATTAGCCTCACGGTAAAACACAATTATAGTGGTAGCGTAACGGGTCAGGCTGTACGACACCGTGATCTCAAAATATGCCCAATAGTCCAGCCAAGCCGCGGGCCACCCGTTCAATCCGGGTCACCGCCACCAATTTTATTCTAGATCCTAAGACGAGTCCGACCGAGCCACGGGTCACCGGTCCAACGGTTTCGACCAGACTTGATCTTTCGTGCGGTTCCGAAGACACCCTGCGGTTATAAACTACCCCCTGCCGAATTTAGTCACGGTTGAATTCCCCTAATGACCAGCGGGCTCCGAAAAGGCCCCGCCCTCCGGTCTGCGCGCCGGCCGGCATTACTCCTGGTCCTCGCTGCTGTTCATCCGCCGGCCAGCCCCGATCAATCAGCAAGGGCAAAACTCTGTTTGCCTCAGAGACGCGGAGGCCGCGTCAGATGCATTGTTACTCGCGCACCGTCTCGCTAGTCTTCTTTCATTCCTTCCACCGTCGCTTCATGAGGAGATCTATCCATCCACTACCCGCCTCGAAGAAGTGACTGGGGTGACCGTACTTTCACCTCTTGAGAGATACCGCGTTTCTACGAATAGAAATACCTACCAGCTCATCAGCTCATGTCGCTCACCTCGCAGGGCACCTCTGACACCTGCCCCTCTTTTGAGGTTGTCCGTAGTTCCTTTTGGGTCTATCGGCTTCACAGAACGACGCCTATGCTTGTTCGTAGTGGGTAGGCACCCAGTCGCAGCAAACGAAATGGGAGCCACATGCGATGCGAACGCTGCGAGGGCTTGATGCGGGAAGAACAAGTGGTCGTTTCCGGAGGAACCGTCAACACCAAGGGGATTTCCGCATGGCACTGTCCGGACTGCGGAGGGATTGAGTACCGCACCTCTGTGACCCATCGTCTAATCCTGGAAGAGGTAGCCCCCCATCCGGTGCAGCGCACGAGTGAGGGGGGTAGACCGGACCGTAGGTTCACCGACGGCATGAGAAAAAAAGGAACATCGTTATGGCCACAATACTGCTTGTCGATGATGAGGAGCCGGTACGAAGGCTGCTGCGTATGACCCTGGAACGTGACGGCTATGACGTGGAAGAGGCGGTCAATGGCCGTCAGGCCCTGGCCCTGTATGAAGAGCAACCAGTGGACTTGGTCATCACCGACATTGCCATGCCGGAAATGAACGGCTTCGAGTTGATTGAGGTATTAACCCGAAGGTTTCCCGACGCCAAAGTGATTGCGATGTCCGGTCTCGCCGAGAACTTATCCATCGCCACACTACTCGGGGCGCGTGAGGCAGTTCAGAAGCCGGTCAACATCGATCGACTGTTAAGAATGGTCAGTGCCGAACTGGCCGGGCCGCTGCGGATACCAACGGGAGGATAACATGACAAGACGACCTCGGCTGTGAGCCGCTATGCCCCCGTCGGCCCAACGGGGACCTGACTACCCCCGGACAACGCCCCTCCTCCGTAGGATAGCGATTCTCTAGGTCATACTCGTACCCTGAGCCGTATGAAGGACAGGCATCCACCCATCCAGTGGCGAGCGATTGTCCAAGGAGTGGCCATTGTCTACGGCATCACCTTTGCTGCCGGACTGGTCTTCGCCTTCAACGGGATCACCGCACAGAAAGATCATATGATGTATCTGCTACTCGCACTGCTGACAGGTGCGGTCGGAGTAGCGGTCGCCCTTAGTGTCGCTGACACAACACGGCCTTTGTATCTTGTGGCGATTGGAGCGGGAGTCTGGCTTCTCAGTTCGACCAGTGTCTTACTTGGCACACAGTCCTTGAGCGACTGGGTGAGGAGTAGTGCCTTCATCGCGGCGACGGTGGTTCTTGGCCGACTGTTGATCGGAATCAGGCTCGATATAGGTCCAACACCGGTCCTGTCCTTTTCACCCATCAGGCAAAAGAACCCCTCAGCCGCACAGACACGCCGGACCGGAGCACCACGCTTGTAATCGCAAGACCCTTCGCGTCCCCGTGCTCTAGGCCATCGCCTGCCCAATGTCGCCTTGCTACTTCCTTGTAGGCGTCTCGTTTAGATGCACAGCGCCTGCCGCCATTGACAGCCGCGAGTATGACCATGCCCCAACCTCCTCCATCGGGTGGCTCGACACGGCGTTCAACTCAGTGACGACGCGCCGACGGGTTGGCATCGGCAGAAGACTTCCGCGGTGCGCACTAAGCACGGTAGTGAAGTAATTCTAAGAGACGCATCACGTCCCGTAACCAAAGGAAGTCCTCGCAGGTCCCCTACGTCGATTCTCGCGGCAGCCTTCATGTGAGCTCTAAGCGCTGTCTCCGACTGTGCAGAAATGCACTCGTCGGGACTCACCGACCCTCTCGTTACGATGCTCACCGGCCGACCGGGTGTGACCGCTAATCAGGCCATAGGGGAATCAGGTCGATGCTGACCTTTGACGGGGAGAAACTGCTCAGTAGGGACTTCAACGCGCTCGCCAGGATGATCCGCGGATCAGAGACGGACATGGAGACCGCGAAGGATTTGGGGAGCCGTCACCGGACCGATTGGCGATACCGCGGGATTGCAGTCCGCCCTTTCCCGATCAGGTATGGGGTCCGAAATGGTCGGGAAGTTCTCAGGCGTGCTCCCGGACTATGTCGGGAAGACAGGTGGCGGGCCGGCCAAGCAATTGTCGGCCGCGGTGTTGAAGTAATCGAAGCAATCCCTGAACGGATCTTTTCCTGATTTCTTGGATACTAGGCTAAGGGGCCATCACCTCGAACTCGGCAGGGACGGGTTCAGGATTCTCTTCCCACCAGGAGCCGAGCCTTCCGGCAGTGCCCAGACACAAAATGGAAGCCGCGTAGGAAACATCACGATTCTCTCTGAAGAACGGCACCATGGGCGATATCGATGACAATCTCATACCAGGCGAGCAGGTTCTCTTTCGAACCCGTATCCTGACGTCGGCGGAGAAACACCTGCAGGTTCCCCCGGCTACAGCCACACCAAGCTTGCTCAACCCTGAGCCCTTCGTCTTGTTCCGGCGGCGGAATAAAGAATCCCGGGGTATCCGCTTTTGTCCAAGCAAATCCTCATACCTGTCGCTGGGTGTCGGTCGTTTCTGACGCGCGCTGATACAGACCTTCACTGCTATGCCGCTCCCAAACCAAGACCGCTCGTGCTCCGGCCATTACCGGCCTCATCGTCATGACCGCTGGAGGGAACCCATCGCCTGATTGGTATGACCGTTCCATTCAACAGCCCAGCCACCCTTCGTCGCTGCATCGTGGTCGACGCGCTCGGAATAAACCGGCAACCATTCCCGGCGCCTGTTCAGCTTCGTCCACCCAGCCCGAGACCTCACCCCAGAACGGAGGCACGAGAAACAACTCCCGCCCTCTTCTTGCCCGACATCGGTCATCGGCGTGGCCACAGTGCCAGAGCAGCATTCACTCCGGTGCGATCCCACCCGTGCGATGGCAGAACCAGCCCCTGCCCGACGGCCTCATGCACCATGCCGCAACAGTTCCTGAAGACAAAATTTTACTCGCCGCACAATCTCTGATATACATGACACAGCAATTCACATTCAGACACCGAAGGGGGGTGGGGTTCTCATGGCAACGAAGAAAGCAGCAACGAAGAAAGCCGCAGCGAAGAAGCCGGCTAAGAAGGCCGCCGCGAAAAAGAAGAAGTAGTAGGCGCCCATGAGGAGGCGGCGGCCACGTCGCCTCCTCACCTTTACTCCTGCTCGATGAAACCGCATCTCGAACGCACCAACCACAGTTAGAATTTTTCCCGCAGCACTTCCTGTCGGCTTGTCCGCCTGATCGCACCCACTCCCGCGACGGCTCATCATCCGACACCGGAGCTTCATGAAGAAGAGAAAAACGGGTGTGCTTCCATCCGATTGGAGTCACCCCTGACGGACAAGACGTCATCCTACCGCCACCGGGAAGGGGGACTTGGTCAGAGCGAGGGCCCGTGGGTCACGGCTGAGATATGGAATCCGGCCAGAGAGTCCGAGGGGCGGATGGCAGAATGAGAAGATCGCAATGAGACAAAAAAATGGGGAGGTGATGGCCACATCACCTCCCCGACTTTCTCTGGCCGGGGGAGTCCCCTTGGCACCAAGAAAGCAGCAACGGGATCATATCACGAAAAACCAGTCGAAATCAGTTATAATTTACTCTTTACTATCATATACTTATGAAACTTCCTGGCGAGATGCCCTCGCCATCATACGGATAGAAAACCTGAAGAACCGTGCGATCATAATCGAGACCGGCAGGAGAAATGAGCGGGAAGCCCCTATGCCAGGCAACCGGTTGCCCTCTCGCGATGAGTCTCCTTCCGGCGTGAACCAGGACGCTTGCCCTGCACGGGCGAAGCCCGCCCTTCCCGCTCACCTATCCGCAGCACCCGCCTGAGTAGACCTGTCTCTGACGATTGACCAGCCAGCAGAACGGGCACAGATCGACTCTTGAGCGTGTGACGCAATCCACCGAGGCCATTCGTCCCTCCACCACCATGCCGCACTCGGCGCAGGGTCCACTCACTGCGCACTCGACGTTATGCTCTTGAACCGTCATGGGAGACCACCTTCCTGTTCGGACGGACCTTCCGATTGCACACTGCCGACATATATTCCTGACCGGATTTGAATCCCACCAGATTGCGCCAGAACCGGACCGGCAGCGGCTGAATCTTCGATTGATGCAGCTCACAGCGGACTTCCTGGAGTTGTCCGTTCAAAGAATCGATGGTTCGTTCGAGGCTGACCAACCGGTCCGTCATACGGGTCTGTCCTACGGTAAGCATCTTGTCCTCCTTCCCAAGATTAGATGGCACAATGGCGGATTACACCGATAAGGAGCCCTTCGATATGGAACTGATCGTTCGGGGTCACGATGATCGGCTGCATGGCCGCATTGGCGGGGTGCAGTTCGATATGCGTGTCCTTCCTGAAATAAGTTTTAATCGTCGCTTCCTGGTTCACTAAGGCGACGACCGTTTGCCCGTTGCGGGCATGTTCCTGCCGCCGCACGATGACGAGATCACCGGGCAGGATGCCGTCGTCTTTCATCGATTCGCCTTTCACGCGTAATGCGAAAGTTTCTCCTCCGCGCAGCATGCTCGGCGGAATATCGACGAGATCGGATTGCAGGACCGGCTCAATGGGTGACCCGGCTGCGACCAGCCCGGCCATCGGAACCTCTGCCCGCCGTTGGAGCTGTTCGAGCGCCACCAGCACCATTCCGGGAATGCGTCGCATCCCGGCCTCGTAGCGGGCAACCGACACTCGCGTCGTCTGCAATGCATCGGCCAGCTGCTGTTGCGTGAGCCCCAAGCCCTCTCGAATCCGCTTTAGATCATTCGCCGTCATCATGTAACCAATGGTTACATGACAAGATCCCCCTTGTCAAGCGAAGAAATCAGCATCTTTTCACTGAAATGAAGGGCCGCTGTGAATAGTGACCCGTAAATCGCTCCTCGGCAGCGGGACTTCTTGCTGAATCTCTTCTCCCATCATCGATGGCAAGTAATTCACGCCATGCGCCGGAACACCCACCCTAGGTGGCAGACAACCAAAGGGAAGCTTTGGCCAAGACCCAGACAGCTTGTCCAGCGGCTGGCGGATTCACGTCAACCGGGGAGTGAGCCTGTTGCCACGCACGGACTTTTCAACAGAAGCCGGGGGAAGAGGCGACAGCGAGATATTGATTAAGAATGGGACTCTCAGCTCCATGGTGTAGGCTGATAAGGCCGGCGGCTTTCCCGCCTTTTCATCGTGAGATCAGATGCACGGCGCCGGCCTTCATTGCCGCCGTCACCGGACTGCCGACACGCAACGCGAGTTCCTCCAACGCCCCCCGCGTCACCAGCGCGGCAAGCGGAAACCCGCAGTCGATCGTGACCTGCACCATCACACCCTGGGGCGTCACGGCGGTCACGGTTCCGACGAGATGATTGCGCGCGCTCGTCATCCCGCTGCCCGCTTGCTCCAACACCACATCCTCGGCCCGGATACAGACCAGCACCGGCGCACCGACCGGATCCGTCCCCAGTCCTCTGAGCGTCGTGCCGTTCACCCGCACCGTGGCCAGACCATTGCGTTGTTCGCTCACACTCCCCTCAACCACCGTTTCGACGCCGACGATCTGGGCCACTTCGGCATTCTTCGGGCGGGAGAACACGTCTTGCGGCGAACCGACGTGCAGCACGTTCCCTGTGCCCATCACGGCAATGACGTCGCCGAAGGTCAGGGCTTCGGTCCAATCGTGCGTAACAATGATGGAGGGCAGGGCCAACTGCGTCAGCACGTGCCGCAAATCGCCCCGCACCTGTGCCCGTGTGGGTGCGTCGAGGGCGGAAAGGGGCTCATCGAGCAACAGCAACTGCGGCCGCGGCGCGACGGCCCGCGCCAGCGCCACCCGCTGCTGCTGTCCGCCGGACAATTCGCGCGGCTTGGCCGACTCCAGGCCCTCTAACTGGAACAGCGTCAGCATCTCCGCCACCCGTTTCGTCCGTTCGACGGGCGACAACTCTGCGAGTCCGTACCCGATGTTTCCCGCCACGGTGTAGTTGGGAAACAACGCATAGTCCTGGGGCATATAGCCGATCCGGCGCTGCTGCGGCGACACACGCACCCGCGCCGAGGTATCGAGCCACGTACGCGAGATAAACCGGATGGTCCCCCGCTCCGGCCACTCCAGGCCCGCGATCGAGCGGAGCACAGTGGTTTTACCGGACCCGGATGGGCCGAACAGCACCAGGGAGGTCGCCTGATCGAGGGCGTACCGGATCGCCGCATGGATCGGCGGGCGGCCCGGATACGTCTTGGTGATGTCGATCGCTACTTCTGCGGCCATGCCGACCAGACCTTTCGGTTCATCGCATACACCGCCAGCAGCACGACATACGACACGACCAGGAGAAAAAACGCCGTCTTGGCCGCGCCCCCATAATTCAGCGCCTGGACTTCATCATAAATGTCGATCGACACTGTCCTCGTTTCCCCGGCGATATTGCCGCCCACCATCAACACCACCCCGAACTCCCCCAGCGTATGGGCAAAGCTCAGCACCACGCCCGTGATGAGGCCGGCGGTCGAGAGCGGCACGATTAGCCGGAAGAAGGTCTGCACCTTGGACCGGCCCAGCGTCCAGGAGGCCTCGATCAAGCGACGATCGACCTGCTCGAACGACGAGGCAAACGGCTGCACGGCAAAGGGCAGACTATACAGAATGGAGGCCAGCAAGAGCCCTTCGAAGGTAAAGGGAAGCGGATGGCCGACCAGGTCCGCATAGAAACGACCGAGGGGACTATGCGGCCCGATGGCGACGAGGATGTAGAACCCGAGCACCGTCGGCGGGAGCACCAGAGGCAACGCGACAATCGACTCAACCAGAAACTTCCAGCGCCACTTTGAAAACGTGACCCAATAGGCGATCGGCAGACCGATGGCCAGGAGCGCAAGTGACGTCAGACTCGCCAATTTGAAGGTGACCCAGATCGCGGTCCAATTCACAATTTCGCCTTCGTCACGATCTACCCTGCCGAAACCGGCGCAATGGTAGGAAGCCGCGACCTCGACAGTCAACGCACGCTATTTGCCGATCATGACTTCCGTCGCCTTCACAGCGACCAGTACAGAGTCGTTGACCTTCAGCCCCATCCCCTTGACCGACCCATCTGTAATCGCCGCTACAAATTCCAAGTTGCCTACCTTTACGACTACTTCAGCCATCGCCTGCCCTTCCTTGATGCTCGTCACCGTCCCCTGGAACTGATTCCGCGCGCTGAGCTTCATCGCATACTCCTTTTGTTAGGTGATTGATACCTCGCGCTTCTCCCGCTACTTGCAGTGAAACTGAATCCCCCACCGCCGGCCCGTGGCTTCTCCTTCCCCCCCTTCCACACTCGACATGCTGCCGTAGCCTTTGACTTCACCCTCTCGAACCACCGCGTACCCAGCAGGGCATTTCTGGTCCATACGCTTCAGTGCATCCTTTCGATGCGGCGATCCCATCGGACCGCCTCGCTCCTCTTTGAATAAATAGGTCACAACCCCGCCCGTCTCGCTTTCATGCGTGAGCGACACCGCTTCGGAACAGGCCGAACAAAGGAGCGCCATCGCGGCGGACAAGATTGCCTTGAACTGATTAGTTCGGCAAGGTGAAGCCATAGCGGGTCATGATCTCCTGTCCTTGAGGCCCTTTGATAAAGTCGAGGAACTGCTTCGCGGACTCCTGTTGTTTTGACGATTTCAAAATCACCGCGCCCTGCTCAAGCGGCGGATGGGCCTCCGCGGGAATCTCCCAATAGGTCCCCTTGGTTTTCATGGCGGGCGCCATGGCCAGAGACAAGGCGATAACCCCGATGTCGCAGGCGCCGGATTCGATGAATTGCGCGGCCTGGGAGATATTCTCCCCCATCACCAGCTTGTCCTTCACCTGCTCATAGACCTTGGCATATTCCAATGCGGCCACCGCGGCGCGGCCGTACGGCGCATGTTTCGGGTTGGCGATGGCGATCTTCTTGATGGTCGGCTCGCGCAACGAATCGAACCCTTTGCCCACGCTAATCTTCGATTCGTTCCCGGTCCAGATGACGATCCGCCCCACCGCATAGCGATAGAGCGACCCGGGCACGGTCAATCCGGCCTCTTCCAGTTTCCTGGGATACCCGATATCGGCTGAAAAGTACAGATCGAACGGCGCGCCGTTCTGAATCTGCGCGTAAAAGTTTCCCGACGACCCCAATGACAGCTTCACATGGTCCCCAGTGGTCTTTTCATACTCGGCGACGAGCTCCTTAAACGCAAAATTCAGATCCGACGCCGCGGCGATAGTGATCTCGCCAGCCTCTGCATGGACAGCGGTAATTCCCAGCACCAATATCGTGGCCAGTATAAGAACCAGTCGTGTCATCACAGCACACTCCCTTTAGAAGAAAATAGAGTATTGTATCCGTATGGCATTTTCGATCAAGCTTTTCTGCACCGCATCCAAGGGAACAGTCCCGGAAGAAGTACCGGTAGGAAAAACACCGGCTCCACTAGGCAGTGGCGCACTTCTGCCGATCGCAAACCCACCCGTCCCCATAAACGCGTTGGTGTATTGAATCTGAATCTGGTGATCGTAGGTGCCGCTAAAATAATACGAGAGCGCAAAATCCGCCTGCTTAATGAGATCACCTGCTGCATTGGTGTCCGGATCCCAATAGGAATAGCGGGCCGCCGCTTGCAGCTTCCGAGGGATCAAGAAATAGCCGGTCTGCACGTACCAGCCCGTCGCATTGCCGAGCAAACCGGGCGCGAACGCCGTACAGGCGGTACTGGTTTGACTCGCGGTCTGCATGCAGGGCGCGCTTTTTTGATGACGGTCGATGTTTTTCCAATACCATTCCCCCTGCAGCGAAAACCCCCGGTACTTAAACACCGTGTCAAACGCATAGGTGGAATAATCCAACGTTCCCCAGCCGAGTTGACGACCGTTTCCGAAAGTTGCCAGCTGGCGCCTGACGTTCAGGTTGGCGAGGTCAATGCCGACGAATGCATTATTCGTCGACGTATTGATTCCAGGATTGTAAGCATAGCCGCCGCCGACCGCTAACTGGGGGGTTTCCGAGTAAGCCATGTCCCCTTCTCCATAGCCGGGGCGTCCCAGAATATTGAAGTTCAATCGAGCGGAATACATGAGCTGGCTGACGCTTGATCGAAAGTTTGCGTTCAGGTTCCGCTGATTCGTGGAGCAACCAGGGGATGTGCCGCCGGTCTGGCCTCCCGGACAATCCGCTGTCGGCTGTTCACTCTCGTACGTGCCAAAGCGGTTGAACCCTGGCCCTAAACCGTTAAACACCCCGAAATAATAGTTGACGGGATAAATTTCTTCATCGTTCATGATGGTGATACCGATATCGCGCCGGTTCAACCCGCTCGCAGTAAACGCATCCATCACACCTGATCGTTCCGCGAACTGCATCGAGGTCGCATTGTTGATCTGGGAACGGTTAAAAAATACCTTATATTGACCTGCCATGACATTGAACCAGGGCACATGAGTGCTCGTCACCGCCGCGTCCATCAACTGTACGGACCCAGGATTTTGGGCATTCTCGGCGGTCTCGCCGGCCAACTGCACAAAGTATTTGAGATCGGGGGTAAACAGGTGTCCCATAAACATGAGCCGGGCTCGCCTGATGTTGAATGTACTCGCGTCGTTCGTCGAGCGCTGCGCTCGATAGTCGCCGAACACCCCGAGCAATTCGGGATAATTTTTGGCATCGCCGGGATCCCGCCAGCCATCGTTGCGGTAGCGCTGGGTAAACCGCATCTGCACGAATCCTCGGATCTTCAGCAAGAACGCATTGTCGTTCATCGAAAAGTTAAATCCACGGTCGTACCAGGCCCGAAAACTTGGCTGGAGCAATTGCGTCCTTCGTTCCGATTCCCCGATGACCTTGTTGTATTCTTCCTGTGTGATCGTGCCCTGCTTGACCGCACGCTCCAACAGAAGCCGCGTGGCCGGGTCCATGTTCTCGACAAAGACATACTGCCCTTCTTTCTCTACGAGCTTTCCAGCCTCGGCCGCATGAGCCGGGCGCGGATTGGAAATCCCTATCACCGCCATCACCAGTATTGTGAGGCAGAGCGCCCAACGGCACATCCTGTGTTGTGGTTCAGACATCCGCAGTCCCGTTTCCCGCAAACGAATGTTCATAACACCAATCTCCTTGATCAATTCAGCAAGAAGCTCCATGACGACGATTTAAATGATGACGGTGAAAGAGTGGGTTACTGCATACCCGTACCGGGAGTTCCAATGGTGGGAACGTTTTTCAGGAACTGCCGGTATTCCAGGCCACGAGTCCCAGCTTGATCCGTAATCCAGAATCGCCCGGGCTCGAAGAGCAGGAGATACGTTTTGGGTTGAGGCGGAAGTAACGGGTAGTGTTGGTAGTAGTTATCGATGTGCCGGATCGGAACCTCTGTATGGAAGTATTCAATGCCGAGATAGAGATTTGCTTCTCTGATCGCAATCCAGCCTGCTGTGACGCTGCGCGAGTCGGCCGGATTCATGCCTGGTGCGAACAACGCGAAATGCACCCGCTCTTCCGGTCCAGCCGCACGCAGCCCATCGACCAGGTGAACGGCCAGGTGCCCGAGTTCATCTTCCCGGAATAACTGCTTAGGAGGAACCTCTTCTGCAAACCATCGCAGCGGCAACTGCTGCTCCTCCCGAAGCGAGAACCCGCGCAAGATCGCGGTCACTTCTTCGGCCGTCAGCTGAGCCGGATGAGAATATCCCGCAGGCTTCACTTCCTTTTGCAAAGCGACCTTGACCTGCGGCCCCTCATGCACCACTTTGGTCGTATAAGGGAGTCGCGCACAACCCGCGAGCACGATGCCGCCCACGCTCAACATCACCAGGGCACATACTGCAAACTGGAACCTCCATCCGCTTTTAACCGTGACCATCGAAACCCTCCTTCATGGTGCAGCTCAAATTACTATTGTCCACTATGATTTCCATATGACCTGTATAGTTGCATCACAGGGCAAAAAAAATTGCCTATGCCCTATTTTTAAATATTCGCGCTGATCATTCTCAGGTTTTTTCACTCACGTTCAGCGCGCAGGTGGTCTTTGTTGACTTCCTTTTTTCCGTTGGCCGGCACTCCATACCCCAGCTGTTTGATGATCGCTTCCGCGTCAGCACCCCGGACGTAGCTCAGGAATTCTTCACAGAGAGCGCGATTCGGACAGAATCGTTCCATCGCCATCGAATACGTGACCGGACGGTCTAGCTTTCCTGACGCCGCCGCGACCACGCGAACACGGTTCGCTTCTCGAATTGCGTCAGGCCCAAAGACGATGGCTGCATCGGCTTTGCCGTTCATCAGATGATCGAGCACTCCTCTCGCATCCGTCGCGACATCCAGACGACCCTTCCATGTCTCCGCCCCTCCGACTGCACGAAGAAGCTCGTCTGTCTTTTGTCCCAGGACGGTTAATTTCGGATCGGCTACCGCGATTCGAATGCGAACATCTTGCGCGAGTGCCTCAAAGGAGGAAGGTGCATCGACCAACGATTCAGGCACGACTAGGACCAACGAGGCGGTGGCATACGGCGTGCGGGACTCAGGCAGGACGTAGTTCCTATACTCAAGTCGCGTGATCAGTTCCTCGCCGCCTGGAGCTATGACATGGATCGGACCGGAGCCGATAAAATATTTGGTTCCGTCTCTGTTCTGCATCGTGGCAATCATCTGTCGCAAATCCAGGCCGGATCCATAATGGAGTTGGACTTTCACGTCAGGATGTGTCGTCTCAAATGCGCGGCCGAGTGCTTCCAATGGAGCAGCCAGGCTTGGCGATCCCGCAATGACCAGCGTTTCGCCCCCGAAAACCGGGCCTATGAGTCCGAGCGTCACCCCCATAACGAGAAGGGCTATTCTTGTCGCGAGATACGTTGTCGCTATTCGCATGGTCTGGTCCCCACCAATTAATTATTCAGCGGCGTACTACAGCGATTGCAGCTTACCGGTTTCTCTCGTGTCGTACCCACCGATGGAGGCGATTTCATTTCGGAAGGGACGGCTGGCCAGCGTGTCGAAGAGATGATTCAGAGACGGATGACTGGAGAGATAGGCTTTCGGCACAACCAGATCGTAGCGGGCCGACTGGAGCGGAATGAAATCGAGCCCATAGCTTTGGGCGGCAGACCGGATCCCCACCCCCACATCCGCCTGGCCCTCCGCGACCAGCCGGGCGACTTGCAGGTGAGACGCTGCGGTGCGATCATAGCCCTTCACCTGTGAACCGACCAAACCCGCGGCGCGCAACCGCTGATCGAGCAGCAGCCTGACCCCGGCCCCTTCCTCCCGATTGATCAACGTCACGTCATCACGCACCAGGTCGGCCACGGCGTGAATCTGCTTGGGATTGCCCTGCCGCACCAGCAATCCTTCTTCCCAGGCGGCAAAGGTAATCACCTCATAGGCGCTCGCCTTCAATTGACGACGGAGGAACGGCAGATTGCACTCGCCGGTCGAGGCATCGGTAAGATGGATGCCGGCCACGTGCACCTCGCCCCGCTGCAAGGCCTGGAGCGCAGCGGTGCTCCCCATCGTCCAGCCCACCACACTGGTCTGGTCCTTCAGGCGACGAAGATGCTCGCCGGCCAGGAAGATCGCCGGATCGCATCCCGCCACCGCAATCTCCTGCTCAATCGCCTGACGATCCCGCGAGAGCCGCACCTGAGCGACAGGAGCATCCGACCGTCCCCGCCCCGCCGCCCCCTGCGACATAAGATATCCGTCAGCCGCCACAGTATAGCTCAACACTTCGCCGAGACCGGTCACGGGTCGAGCGAAAAATCGCCCGCTCACCTTCACGACCTTCACCCGAGACAGCGGACGTTCAGCGCTCCCCTGCCCGGGCACATCGATGAGACGCGCCTCGATTACTTCACCAGGGGATTGCAGAGAGAAGAGGTCTTCAACGGAGGTACCCAGCACACGCGCAAGCTGAAGAGCCACAACTGTAGTCGGGAGATAGCGATTGGCTTCGATGGATGAAATGGCCTGCCGTGTAATGTCGGCGCGTGTCGCCAACTCTGCCTGCGAAAGCCCCTTGGCGACACGGATTTCCTTGAGGCGATTCAGAAAGGTAGAGGGAACTCTGGGAACTGGCTTTCGCTGCGGCATGCGGAATCAAATAGCAAATGCACTTTACAATTGTCAATCATGTTTGCATCAAGAAAAATTCATTTGCCAGTAGGTGAGCGCCTCATTTTGTCGTCTTTTACAAATTTAATCATTCGATAAATTAATTGTTGACAATGTGAGTTCATTTACTATATTTAAATAAATATGATTCTTGATCGGGTTTATGTACTTTGATGAGCGTTGGTCCTAGGCACATGGAAATCAAAGGAAATCTCCCCAAGGGCGCAGATGACATCCTTCGATACGCACTGAAGGAGATTCGCTATGGATCCATCGAAATCGTCATCCACGACTCGAAAATTGTTCAGATCGAACGGAGGGAAAAATTCCGTTTGGACCCCACCACCACCCGATTTCACCAGTGAGACGCCCATGACCAACCCCCATCGCTGTCGACGCTCACGCTAACCACCAGCCGTCCAGACAACTGGAGGCGCTTCATACACACATCTGTTTACTGGCACCACGAACTGACCGCGCCATCGGAAGTTCGGCAAGACAAAGGGGAGGCGACATGAAATTGCCCGGTGTGTTTCTGCTCATCATGACCGGCTTCGCAGTGCTGACAGGCACCACGCGTGCGCTGGCGGTCGAGGAAGGCCAACTCGTCAAGAAGGACGGCAAGTGGGAGTATTATTCCGGCGAAGACCCGGGATTGAAGTATCTCTATCTCAAGGGACTCATCACGCAAGAGGAGTATGAGAAAGGCCTCAAGCAGATTGAGACCAAAGAACGCGTCTCGCGGCTGAATTTCGGCATCGACGTGAACAATGGCCTCAACATCCGCGTCGGAGAAAAGTTCTTCCTGAAGATTCGGCTGCTCACCCAGGCCCGCTACAGCTACAGTACATACAATAACGCCTGGGGAACGGTCGGTGACTCACGGAATCCGGAAATTCTGGGCGGCCAGGTGGAGTTTCGAGCCGTCAAAAACCAAAGCAACTCGAGCACCTTTACGGTTCCCAGGGCTCGTCTGCAATTCATGGGATATGCCTTCGATCCCGACATACGCTACAACATCTCCCTGGCGATGGATCAGGCGCCATTTAATCAAGAAGGCGGCAACGGCAGAGTCGCCCTCCAGGACGCCTATATCGCGTCCTGGCATATCCCCTGGTTGACAGTTCAGGCCGGACAACAGCGGGTCTGGTTCAATCGCGCCCTCATCAGCTCGATCGCCACGTCAACGTACGCGGATAACCTGATTGTCCAGAGAGCCTTTGCCGCCAATCAAGTCAACAGTCGTGACCTCGGCATCAGCATCCTCAGCGACGAGGATCAATATAAATTCAACTATGCCATCGGCATCTGGAATGGAACCGGACCAAACCTGACCAGGGAAGGCACTGCCGTCAGTCAGTACCTCCCCAATACCCCCACCAACGCCTACAACGGTAATGCGCGAACCTACAACTATGACACCCGCTTTATGACCGGGGAGATGATGTACACGGCCCGGCTCCTGTACAAAATCGCGGGCAATCCCGGCTATGGCCAGGGAGACATTCTCAACTCACGCACACCGCAGGCAGCCATCGCCTTCGGATATGCCTATAACCCGGCACAAAACTACCTGAGTTCCATTCGGTCCGACATTGTTGACCGGGCCTATCGCCAGGCCATCGCCAATAGCTTCAACGGCCGGCTCCTCGCTGGAGGCATCTACGATTTCCAAACCTCTGAAGTCGACTTCATTGCGAAGTATCAAGGGTGGTCCTTCCAAGGCGAAGCGTATTATCGGCACCAGCGGGTCCGGAACAGCGATAGCGGAACCGTTCCGTTTGCACCCAATACCGCCATCGTGCCAGGCCCCCCGGTCGACCTCGGTCAGGCCTGGGGTTGGTACGCGCAGGTGGGAAAGTACATCATCCCCCGCAAGCTGGAGGTTGCGGCCCGATATGGATTCATGGATCCATCAACAAAGCAAGGAAATGACCTGACCCACGAGTTTGGCGCCGCCATCAACTACAGCTTCGACGGCACCTACAACAACCGGCTCGTGATCGATTATTCCAATATCCAAATGTCGAGCGGCGGGCGTGCACCGGACCGCTATCCGTTCGAGGTTCTACCTGGATGGGGAGCGAAGCTCATCGAAAACCGCATCAATGTGCAGTATCAGTTCTACTTCTAAGGCGACGTGAGTCACACCACACATCTCATCATGAGGACTCCCATGAAATACCACACATACCTGTCGAGGATTTTGTTGTCCCTAGGCGTCCTTGCCTCCACGTTGTGGACAGCGCCACCCGTGCATGCACAGCCCGAGACCCTCACCATCGCCGCGGCCAACAGCCTGAAGGATGCCTTCCGGAAAGTCTTACCGCTGTTCGAGGCCCAGCATCCTGAGATCAATGTCCGGGTCATCTATGGCCCGTCGCAAACTCTCCGGAAGCAAATTGAAGAGGGCGCGCCGGTCGATGTCTTCCTGCCATCGCTCTTCGAAGAAATCCACCAGCTCGAAAAGAAGGGCCTCGTCATTCAAGGCAGTAAGCGTGTCTATGCCGGCACCTCACTGGTACTGATCACCGGCACTACCCTTCCAGCCCCGATCGGCTCGATTCAGGACCTGCACACGGTTCCTATCCGGCGCATCGCGATCGGCGATCCGAAAACCTCATCCGTAGGAAAAGTGGCACTTCAATTCATCAAATACAGCAAGCTCGAACCCCAACTGAAAGCCAAGCACGTGTACGGCGAACATTCCCGAGCCGTCCTGGATCTGGTGGCCAAAGGCGAGGCCGAAGTCGGCATCGTCTATCGGACGGATGCCGCTTCGGACGAACACATCCGTATTCTGGATACAGCCCCGGCTGACTCGCATACTCCGATCCGTTACGGAGTCGCCATCGTCTGGACCGCCAAGAATCTTTCAGGATCCGGAGACTTTATCGAGTTTCTGTTGACACCCCAGACTCAAGACCAGCTCAAGGAACATGGATTCGATCAAGCATCACAAGATACCGGCGTGACTCAACAGCAGGAGGTGAAACCATGAACCGCGAAACACATTTAACACCACAGACCCATACGTGGTCATCAAGAGGACTGTTCCTCCTGACTGGGCTGCTCTTCATCACCGGTTGCGCAACGCAGCCCGCCGTGCCACAGAAGACGATTTATGAGTCCGGTTTCAACACGATCCGGGTGGAAGGAGACCCTGATTCATCTGCGAACACACACCCGGCGACGCTCACCGCGACCGAAATCGGCACCCTGCTCCGCAATGTGCGGGTCTGGGAACGGCGAAACGCGATCCACCAATTGTTCAGCGGGCAAGCCGACCGGACCCGTGCGTTCCGGGATGAGGAAATCGTACTGCTGGCGCCGCAGCTCTCGAAAGGGCTGGCACAAGCCACGCCGGCCCAGCGGGTGCGCTTTCAACTGAGTCATGCCACAGACCAGGGGGAAGAAGAAACAACCGCAGGATGGCTCTCCCTTCGCGGCACCATCCTCGTCCTGGCCTTGAGTGAAGTGCACGATCGGCACAGTCCGGGCCCCGACATCGGCAAGTACGACCGGCAGATGCCGAATGTCCCGGAACGATCTGCCGCCTTCGATGCCACCTTTGAGCCGGAAGACTATCTGGCCAAGGTCATTTCAGGCGGACGGCTCTTCGCACCCGATCAGCGTGAAGAACTTCATATTCGCTATCAAGAGGCCCTGGCGACCCTCCCCGTCTATCCGGGTCTGGAGCCTCGCCAGCAGAGAGTCGCGCCACAGCCTTGAGTGGCATGCACCGAGCGGATGGCAGCAGGACTCTCCTGCTGCCATCCATCGAGTTATCCAGGGAGGCAGCCATGACCATTCTCGTTGTCGGCGGTGATTCAGCAGAGACGTTCCGGCACCGTGCCGGTCGCAGACAGGGAAAGGTCCTGCACTGGAGCGGGAGAAAAACACGGGATACAGGAAAGGCGATTCCCAAAGACACGGAAGCCGTGGTGGTCGTGCTGGATCGGATCAGCCACGCCCTGGCAAGAAAAGTCAGGACCGAGGCCACACGCCGCGGCCTTCCCGTCTTTTTCCAAAAGCGGGGCCGTCAGATCCGCGACAACGAAGGCCATCCTACAGACCTGACGCAATTATTTACTGTGCCCAAGCCATAGAGACCGAAGGAGCACTGGCACCATGCGACGCACAATAGTCCACCTACTCACGGCAGCATCCTTGTTCATCTCCAGTCAGGCGGTTCCCGCCGTTGCAGAGACACGCGAACTGCTGCTCGCCGCCTACAGCGTTCCGAAAGAAGCCTACGAGAAGCGGATCATTCCCGCGTTCGAACAACAGTGGAAACAGAAAACCGGCGAAACCATTCGCATCCACACATCATTCGCTGCATCCGGAGCCCAAGCACGGGCCATCATCGGAGGGCTCGAGGCGGATGTCGCGGCCCTGTCGCTGGAAAGCGACCTGCAACAATTAGTGAAAGGAAACCTCGTCACGCACGATTGGAAACAAGGGCCCCGGAAGGGCGTGGTGACCACATCAGTCGTCGCGCTGGGCGTGCGCAAGGGCAACCCCAAAGGCATCAAGAACTGGGAGGATCTCGCCAAACCCGGCGTCGAAGTCCTTTATCCGAGTCCGAAGACCTCAGGCGGAGCCATGTGGGACGTCATCGCCATCTACGGAGCGGGACTGAAGCTTGGTAAGCAGCGCGGGCTCCCGGACTCCGCAGCGGAGCAGTATGCCAGCGATCTACTGAAACGCATACAACGCAACGTAAAAGTGATGGACAAGAGCGGCCGCGAGTCGGTCACGACGTTCGAGCGGGGCGTGGGAGACGTGATCGTCACCTACGAAAATGAGCTGGCGCCCCGAATCACACAGGGGCGACCCTATGAACTCATCATTCCCGCCGAAACCGTGCTGATCGAAAACCCGATCGCCGTCGTCGACCGGAATGCCGACCGGCACCGGGTGCGGGATCTCGCCGAAGCGTTCGTCTCCTATCTCTACGGCGACGACGCCCAACGCGCCTTCGCGGAATTCGCCTTTCGTCCGACCAACGAGTCCACGGCCAAATCCTTTGCCACAACATTCGTGCAGCCGCCGGCCCTCTTCACCATCGCCGAATTGGGAGGATGGGACAAGGTGTTCAGCACGTTGTTCGGCCAGGAAGGCAGCTGGACCAAAGCCGTCGAAGAATTGGCGCGGGCTCACTGAGGTGCATCCAACACGCCCCAGGGACCAGTTCCCCTCAGTTTGATGCCAAGCCGAAGGAGAAACATCCCCCGCGCAGAACCCTGGTGCGCACTCTTTCGCTGTGCTACCTTAGCCCATGCCTCAGACACCCGTCGGTTGGATCGCCCGTCTCTCGATAGGCAAAAAACTCGCCGTTGCCTTCGGCCTGATCCTGCTGCTGCTCGTCGGCAGCTTCTCCGCCACACTCGTCTATCTGTCCCGCGTCAATAGCTACGTCGATCGGCACCAGCGCATTACCATCCCCGGCGTCGTGACGGCCTCGGAGATGCTCCGCAATATCAGTGACATCGAAACGCTGATGCACCATGTCCGGGACCATCACACCGGCGCAGACCGTGCCGCCGGCTTTGCCGCAATCAACGGCCTTGAGCGCCGCACCCTTGCCGCGCTCGACACCTATCAAGCCACCCACGCCGCCCGCACCCACCCGATTCTCTATGGCATGTTGGAACAGCACGGCCGGATCGATCTGGCCGAGCAGGAAGATCTGGCCATCGTCGCCATCGCCGATGGGCTGACCTCATTGCGCGCGCAACGGGAGGATCTGGCAGCCTCACTCGCCAAACACCGCCCGGATCCCGCCGCCACGGAATCCACGTACGAACAAGCGGCGACCCGCACCAAAGAAGCCCTGGCCTCCTTGATCGAAGTCCATCGGAAGATCGACGTGGAAATGAAGATCGAGGGGGACCGCCTGGTCGATCAAGCCCGCACGATGGTGATGGGGATTCTGAGCGTCCTTGCCCTGCTGATCGTCTCGGTCTATTGGATGATGAAACGGCACGTGGCCAACCCGCTCACGCGCCTGGCGGCCACCGCCGACCGTGTGGCCCACCATGACCTCGCGGCGCAATTCGAGCCCTGGCCCAGCCGCGACGAAGTCGGGGCCCTCGCCGGCTCGCTGACCACCATGTTGACAAGCCTGCGGGACCACGGCACCGCGCTGATCCGCAAGACCAAAGAACTGGAAGCCTTCACCTATTCCATCGCACACGATCTGAAAGGCCCCCTGCGCGAGATCGAAGGCTTTTCATCCCTCCTGGAAAAGCAGTTCGCCGAATCGAATGACCCGCAGTTGATCCATCACATCGGCGTCATCCGCTCCTCCGCCTTGCGCCTCACCCACATGATCGACGCCCTCTTGAAGTATTCCCGACTGGAGCAGCAGGAATTGCCCTGCATCCGCTTCAACGTGATGGAGATGGTCACGGGTCTGTTAGTCGACCGGCAGCATCAGCTCTCGGGCGCAAAACCGAAGATCACGGTGAGTCTGCCTTTTTCTGATTTGTATGGCGAACCGGTCAGCGTCCGGCAGGCCATTACCAACCTGCTCGACAACGCGCTCAAGTTTTCCGCCCGCACCCCCACACCGGCCGTGACGATCGGAGGACAGCAGACACCGACTGAACGGATCTTCTGGATTCGCGATAACGGCATCGGTTTCGACGCCCACCAGGCCGACAAGCTGTTCGGGCTCTTCGAACGCCTTCACAGCCCCGGTGAGTACGAAGGCACCGGCGTCGGCCTCGCGATCGTCAAACTGGTGATGGACAAGCACGGCGGAAGAGTCTGGGCTGAATCCACGCCCGGCCAGGGCAGCACGTTTTATCTCGCGTTTCCGGACAGCCAGGAGAC
Source organism: Nitrospira sp. NS4 (assembly GCF_049546785.1). Lineage (NCBI taxonomy): Bacteria > Pseudomonadati > Nitrospirota > Nitrospiria > Nitrospirales > Nitrospiraceae > Nitrospira > Nitrospira sp. NS4. The sequence goes on from NZ_JBMWAN010000004.1 coordinate 181,281, forward strand.
GCTCAGCCGTCAGCGTTCCGCTTCGGAGACGAGACCACGCTGATTGCTGAAAGCTCAAAACACAGAGTATGCGCACACTTATTATCGACGACGAATCCTATGTCCGCCTGGTCCTGGAGCAGGCCCTGCGCGAAGAGGGATGCCAGGTCACCGCCGTGACACAAGGGCAGACCGGCATCGAGGCGTTGCAAGCGGCTCCGTATGATTGTGTGATTACGGACCTGCGGATGCCCGGCATGGATGGCCGCGCCGTGCTGAAATGGATTGTCGCACATCAGCCCGATGTCGATGTGCTCATGCTCACCGGGCATGGCGACGTGAAAGACGCCGTCGATGCCATCAAACAGGGCGCCTGGGATTTTCTCGTGAAAGACACGCCGTTCGATGCCGGCGTGGTGAAAGCGGCGCTGACCAAGCTCAAGACCGTCCGTGCGCTCCGGAAAGAAAACCTGGCGGCCCGGCATGGAGGCTTCACACGCGACGTGATTGTGGAAGGTCCGAGTCAGGCCTGGCGCACACTCAAGGCCCAGATCACGCAAGTGGCTCCCTCCAACGCGCCGGTCCTCATTCAGGGGGAAACCGGGGCGGGCAAGGAAGTGGCGGCACGTCTGCTCCACGATCTGAGCCGCCGGGCAGCCGGGCCGTTCCTTGCCATCAACTGCGGATCCGTCAGCCGGGAACTGCTCGAAAGCGAACTCTTCGGCCATGAAAAAGGCTCGTTTACCGGTGCCAGCGCCGCCAGGACCGGCCTCATCGCGGCCGCCGAAGGAGGCACGCTCTTTCTGGATGAACTGGGCGAGATGCCGGGACCGATGCAGGTGAGCCTCTTGCGGTTTCTCGACCGCAATGAGTACCGCCCCGTCGGCAGCACCCGCACCCTGCACGCGGACGTGCGCATCGTCGGCGCCACCAATCAGGACATTCAGGAACTTGTCCATCAAGGCCGTTTCCGGGACGACCTCCTGTACCGCATCAACACCATAACCCTGCGCGTCCCGCCTCTTCGTGAGCGGAAAGAGGACATCCCCGCACTAGTCGAGCACATCCTCCGCACGCGGCCTGTTCCCGGCGCAGCCGGGCGAACTCTGTCCTCGGAAGCCCTCCAACAACTGACCGCCTACCGCTGGCCAGGCAATGTGCGGGAATTGCGGAACGTGATCGAGCGAATCGTCTTGATGACCCCCGGCACAGACCCGATCAGCCGGGATGACGTGGCGCAAGTCCTCCCGCCGTCAACGGGCACACAGCGGGCCGAAGACCTGTCGGGTCTTTCGCTTGATGAGATCGAACGGCGCCACATCCAACGGGTGCTCGATGCCTGCGACGGCAATAAGACCCAGGCCGCGAAGACATTGGACATCGACTACAAAACACTGCTGACCAAGCTCAAGAAATTCGGAGTCCCCTCCTAGCCTCATCGTTCCGCCTCGACTGAGCATACCCCCTCCGTAGCACTTTACTTCTCATGAGGCAACGGACTACGCTTTCAACATGGCATCCTGTTGCAACTCTTGGCAGTCTTACGGGATGTCAATTGTTCCAAACACGAGAACCCATTTCACAACATGAAGGAGTCTGCCATGACACGACGATTGTGCGCAGTGATCGTGCTCGCCGGCATGTTCGTTTCCACCCCACTCTGGGCGGCTCAACTCAGCCGGCCACAGGCGGAATATTCCGCTGACTCGGTGATGCAAACTGAGGACGGGACGATCGAACAGCATGTCTTCGTCACCCCTACCAAGGAACGCCAGGAACTGCTGACCGGGAGCGGCGACGGAGTGGTCATGATCTTCCGGTACGATACCAAAGTGATGTGGCAACTGATGCCATCCGAACACATGTACATGGAGCATTCCATGGAGAAGGCTGCAGCTCAAAACAAGGGTAAAGACATCTCGAAATGGGATTTCGAGGAGACCGTGGTTGGAGAGGAAACACTGGACGGGGTTAAGGTAACCAAATACAAGACGATCGCCACCAGCACGGACGGGAAAAAATATGGCGGATTCTCCTGGCGAACGAAGGACGGAATTGCCGTCAAACAAGATCTGCTCTACAAGGAGGGCAACGAGAAGAGGCGGATGACGACGGAGCTGAAGAACCTGAAGGTCGGCAAACAGGATCCGAAGTTGTTCGAGGTGCCGGAAGGATTCACGAAATTCGACATGGCCGGAATGATGGGCGGCATGATGGGTCGGGAAGGCATGGGTATGCCCCCGGCAGAACAACCCAGCTCAAGAAATAGACCCACGGTGCAGCAGCCGGCCGTTACGGTACCGCAAGATGATCTTCCCACGGCCCCGGAGACGCCTGCCGACGATCGTTCCGATATGCAGAAGGCCGGCGACATGATGAAGAAACTGTTCGGGCGATAGGGACCAGCATGCATGCAGTCTGGCGCGGGGTGTCACTCGCCATCAGCCTGACCATGACGGTCGCGCTGTGCGTCGGGGACGTCCATGCCGGAGACATTCCGGCCAGACCGTCCATTCACGCCGCCGCGCTGTACCTGGTCGATCTCAAATCGGGCCGTGTCCTGCTGGAACAAAACGCGGCCCGTAGGCTTCCCCCTGCCAGTCTGACGAAAATCATGACGGCGCTCGTCGCGCTGGAAGCAACCTCTCCGCAACAAGTCGTGCAAGTCGATCGACGGGCGCTCGTTCATCGATCCTCGCTCAAATTACATCATGGCGAGCAATTCCTATTGCGCGACCTGCTCACAGCCATGCTGGTGACGAGCGCAAACGATGCCTGCGAGGTCATCGCCTGGCATGTCGGCGGCGGTCCCGGCCGGTTCGTCTCGATGATGAATGAGCGGGCCCGCGTGTTGGGATTGGAGAATACACATTTCACCAACGCCTGCGGATTCGACGCGCCGGACCACTATTCGACGGCGACCGATCTGGCCAAACTCACTGAGCATGCCCTGGGCGTGCCCGCAATCTCCATGATGGTTCGGACCGTCACGCGAGACATCGCGACCGTGGACGGCACAAGACAGATTTCACTCCATACCACCAACGAGTTGCTGCTCGATCCGGACGTCACCGGTGTAAAAACCGGTTACACAAGCAACGCCGGACGCTGTCTCATCGCCAGCATGTTCAAAGACGGGCACCGCTTGTTGCTGGTGGGATTGAACGTGATGGATCGGTGGGAACAGGCACCGAAACTGTTGCGGTACGGACAAACGATGTTGCTGGGTGTGAGCGAGTAGCGTGTCTTATTGCCGCCCGACCTGGTGCAGATAGACGTCACGAAGATTTTTCTGCGCAAGGGCATAGTCGGGATTCAGCTGGGCGGCGATGCGGAATTCTTCGATGGCTCGGTCCCAGTCGTCCCGGAGCAAGTAGCCATGGCCAAGGTTGTTATGCGGCCTCGCCTTCTGCGGCGATTTCTCCACCGAATCGGACCAGAGTAAGACCGGATCGCGATAGAGGGCGTTTCGTTCGACTGTCGAAACACAGAGCCCCAAGACTACGGCGCACCCTATGGCTCCGGCTCCGACCTCAACGAACCTGGGTCTTTCCAACACTGTGTCAAGCCAATGTGCCAGGCGTGAGGCAAAGACGACGGCCGCAAGCAGTATGCCGATCGAAGCCAGGTAAAGATTGCGCTCGCTCAGTAAGTCATTGCGCGGAATAACGGTTGTAGGGAGGATCTGGAGAACAAACCACCCTATGCCGAATGAAAGGAGCGGGAGACGTCGAATCGAGATGGACGCAGCGACGGTCAATCCGCACCACACCAACAGATCAAGAGGCAGAGGCCACTCGAACAACGAGTGCAGCAAGGGGAGATCGTGGTCGAAATTCTGCTTCCAGGGGCACATGAACAACAGCAGGGCGTAACTGGCGGCGTGGAGTTCGCTCAGGAGGTTGTCCCAAATGGGGCGCAGGGTGAAGCTGAAGTGTGCCAGATCAGCATAACGCGGATGCTGCCAGGCCAGAACGCAGGCAGCAAGAACGCCGAGCCAGAATGGCGTGTGATCGGATATAATCGCCGCGCGCAGGGGAGCTCCCCGAAGCCGGCGTATGACGACATCCCATAGCAGCAAGGCCAGCGGAAACGTGACGGCCGGTTCCTTCGAGGCCACGGACAGCATGAAACAGATGAGCGCGCCAGCCCGATACAGACGGCGGATCGCGCGACCACTTGTGTCTTCCGATGCTTTGAGGTAGAGGGAAAGCGCCGCCAGATACCAAAAGGCCATGAGACCGGACGCGCGCCCTGAAATATAAGTAATGGTTTCGGTTTGGATCGGATGGATGAGGAACAGCAGCGCCGTCCAGAATGGAATGTGCCTCATTTCTTCCGTCACGGCACGAGTAAGAATCCGGTAGACGAGGAGTCCGGAGCCGAGGTGCAGTAGCAGATTCAGCAGATGATAGCCGCTTGCGCTGGTCCCATAGAGCGACCGGTCGAGAAGGAGCGTGGCGTACAACAGTGGCCTGACCATGTGATCGAGATGAGCGATAAACCTTTCCCAACGCTCGAGGTGCGGATTCTCAAAGATCGTGGAAATGTCGTCGAATTGAAAGTCGCCGGAGAAAGCGTTTGCATACACCAGGCAGGTGATGAGCCCGACGATACCAAGCAGTTTGCCATTCAGAAGAGTCGCAACACTCACGGTGGGAGCAAGATTACTCTTTTGCAGCGTCCGAGTACACAGAGAGAGGAGACGCCAATGTCATTAACACGCGACAGCATGTGGGGTGCTCCCGCATTATTCACAGGCCTATGGCCTAGGTTACGATGCCGAATGAGGTTCCAGTTCTTCGTCATCAGTCTCCTGAGTCTCACGTTCCTTCTGACCCTGCTCAACGATCCGGCTCGCGCGGCCGGTCCCTGTACGTGCAAGGATCTGGACAAGATGACAGAGAATCTTGACAGAGCCGCCACCTCCGAAGAGGCCTGGAAAGAGATCTTCGCTTGGGCCCGAGAGCTGTATCAGGACGTGGATTTGCCAAAATCGAATGACGATCTGAACCAAAAGTTTGTCCAATTGAAAAATACCCCTAAGTCTCAATGGCGGGATGTCATCAAGGAAGGGCCCGCAAAAGAAAAGAAGGCGTTGAAGAAAGTCGCCGGGCTGAACGAGAAAGGAGAACCGGTCGTAGACGACGATTTTCAGAAGAACAACTGCGATGACGTCATTGAGGCCGAGAAAGAACACGAGCGAAAACATAAGGAGTTTTATCTCGGCTTTCCCCAAATCTTTGATGTCGTCATGAGCTCACGATTGCTCAGACTGCGGGCTGAATCAGAGGTCGAATCCTATCGAGCGCAGAAGAGTTTCTTGGAGAAGAAAATTGCTGAGTTGAAGCTGAAATGTCAGACCCTCGACAAGAGCCGCAGACTGCTTTTGCAGGGAGAGGCTGCTCAACGGGAGCGGCTCAATCAGGCAGAAATCAGAATCCGCATGCTCGGGGGAGTACAAACCGGAAAATGATACGGCACTTCGAATCCAGGCACGTTTCGGGAGGACACACCATGAAGAATTCGTGGGGATCCATGGCGGCACTGGGTGCCGCGCTCATTCTAGCAGGTATCGAGTTCATACCCCTACCGGCTCAGGCGGCCACTCCGGCCCCGTCCCCTAAAGATGAGACCGTCAGAAAATACGTCGACGGCTGCCAGAGCAAGCCGGAAAAAGAAGCCGACTGCGAGAAACTCAGAAAAGCCGCCGTCGAAATCTTAAAAGAGGACTTGCTGACTCTGGGATCGTCGGCGAATCGCAGCTTCCTGCTCAGCATTCTGCCGGTCTTCAAAATTGAGGAGGCCGAGTTGCGGATTGCCGCGGCAGACGCAATCGGCATGATCGGTCCACAGGACAGCGATACAGATCTGCTCGCTCCGGTCGCCAACGATCCGGTTCCGGACGTCAGGCGGGCCGTCTCGCAAATGATTTCTCATGGGAAGGGAAGCGCCATCACCTTGCTGGGACAGCGCACCCTGTCGATGCGAGCGGGGCTCACGCCGGATACGCCGGCGGACCCGGCGAAATACTCCATGCCGGTCGCTCCGGAGAGCACCTATCTGTATTACGCCAGCGCGGCGGCTTCCGGTCGTCTCTCCTATATAAGCAAAGGCATGGACGGGACGATGGCGTTCTTCCAGGGAAAGGCCAAGAAGGGACCGTTCAAACTGGAGGAGTTCCAGGAGAAGTACCGCTACCAGTTACAAGACGAAGATCAGGCCCGCGAGCAGGCCCGAGAAGAACAATCGAAGCAATTGGAGAAGGTCAAGCCCGATCCCACGAACACGAAATCGTTCATGGAGTATATGGAAAAGATTCAATCCGTACAGGCCGACCGGAGCACGATGACGCTCCTCGACTCGTATGACCCAAAACTCTTCGGAGCGCCAACCGTCTACATCCTGGAAGAACGGCAGATCGGCCAGCGCAGCTACCCGACCCGGTACGTTGTGCTCTATCAAGACCAGGCACTCAACCGACCCGGCTATCGCTTCTCATGGATGACGGTGCCCGACGACGCCATCAAGACTGCGCAAGCTGTTTCCCTCGTAACAGAAAAACAGGAGATGGCCCGTAAGAAGGAAGACGAGGCCCTGAGAAAGCGCGCAGAGGAGTTGCAGGGTCTGGAGAAGAAAAAAGACGAGCAGGAGAAAAAGAAGTTTAAGAAAGGCCAGGCGGATCTCGAAAAAGAGCTGGGCTTCTAGCTTTTCGATACCCGCTCTATCTATAAGACTGCCCGTGATGAGGCAGAGCTGGCGCTCAGGCTGACGGTTCGATCCCCTGTTCCTTACGGGCCACAGCCAGACTACGACCTGCCCGTCATAACACCATCTGCACCACTTCAGAACAGTCGGCTGTCCTGAAGTGGTGCAGATGTATGCCCACATTTTTCGAGATGGCAGCGCGTCCTCGACGCCTGCAACGACGACAAGACCCAGACCGCCAAGACGCTCGACATCGACGACAAGACATTGCTCGCGAAACTGAAGACATATGGGATCGCCACAGACCACCGGGAGTGACACGACGAGATTGCGTGTCGTGGGATTTGGGGCGCGGCCCTATGACCATCTGGTCTTCTGAAAGCGGCTATGTCGGATGGGATAGAGGCTGCGCAGGGCCATACCGACTGAGGGGGAAATCATGAATCAAGTCCGAGGCGAGACACACCGAGTGGCGGGGCAAGTGATATGGCATGAATGGCTGGCGCTGGCTGTGCTGGTCGGGGTCGTCGTGGGTCTGGTCGGGGCCCTGGGATGGGAAAGCACCCAATCTGCTCCATCGACCCCTCAACGCCACCTTCTTGCCGTCTCGCACTGGTTCGATCCGATTTTCTTCCAGTACAACCTGGTGTTGCTCGCGGTCACAGTATTGGTCGTGCCTTTCGTCGCGCTCTCCTATGTGCACACCATGATGCGCCGTAAGGAGCGTCGCTTGCACCGCGAGCTCCCGGAGCACCGTCGCGGCGAGATTGGCGAACGACTGAGGAGCCGCATTGCTTTCAGTTCCTATCTGGGAAGTGTCAGTCTGACCATGCTGATCGTGCTACTCGGCGCGGCGATCATTCTGCTCTTTAAGCCCGTGCCTTCACCAGATCAACGCGGCGTGGATTTCAGTCTTGGGGCAAACTTCCTGATGGTGGGCCCGTTTATCGACCTGCTCCAGACCGAGCCGCACGCATACTATGTCCATCTGATGCGCAGTCTGACCGCGTTCCAGTTCGGCTTTCTCGGTGCCTATATCTACTTCATCGGAATGCTTGTTCGTGCGTACTTCACGCTCGATCTCACACCTCAAACATTCGTGGATGGGTCGTTCAGAATGATCAGCTCGAGCGTGTTGGCGCTCATCATCTCCTTTGTCCCGTGGATTCATGGAACCGTGGACATTTCATCGACATCTGCGTCGACCGCGGCTATTCAGTCCGCTCGCCTAGCCGATAGTCAATTGGCCGTATCTGACAGAGCCACTCCGGCGACGACAAGTCAAGATAAACCCTCAGAAAATGCCTCCTCATCGGAGCCGGAACGCTCCGAGAGCGGCAATCAGCCTCCCACGCAAGCCACATGGAGCGTGAGTCTGCTACCCATTGTAAGTTTCGTCTTCGGATTTTTCCCGAAGTGGGCCATGTTGGGGCTTCAGTACACAACGTTGAAGGTATTGCGGAGATTTATCCCCGAGCAAAACACCACGGACCAGTACCGTGCATTGCCGCTTTCCCTGCTGGCAGGGATGAGCTATATGCACGAGGCGAGGCTGGAGCGGGAGGGTTTTGACAACATCGAGAACTTCAGCACAGCAGATCCGGTGAGCCTCGCCGTGTCCACCGGTTTTACCTACCCTCAGTTGGCGCAATGGATCAGCATAGCCTGGCTCGTCACGCACCTGCGGGAGGATTACCCGAAGTTTGTCCAGCACACGGGTATCACCAGCCGCGACGAACTGGTGCTCTTTCTGACCCGCTGGGACGGCTCCCTCGCACATGCGGTCGATCAGCTGACCAAGGATGCGTCGTCCAGCCAGGCGATGAAAGTGAAGCTGACAGTGCTCGGAACGCTGCTCTGTCCGGCGAAGCAATGAGGGAGCCCCTCTGATGTTGCGCCCTCTGCTGAACGTGTTTCTGGCAGCCGTGGTCCTCTTCTCCCTGCCGGCACTGGCCTACCCCGGATCCGTATCGGCATCGGAAGATGCGGGATGGGAACTCGTTGCCGACGACGACGGCATCGAAGTGTTTGCCCGTTCGCTGGCCGATTCGCCCGTCCGGGAAGTGCGTGCCATCACGGAGATCCCGGCGAGGCCCGACCGGGTGTTCGCAGTGTTGCTCGACTCGGACCGTTTCATCGAATTCATGCCCTACATCGTCGAAGTCCGGACGGTCGAGCGGGACAGCCCATCGATCTGGTATCTCTACCAGCGCATTTCGCCGCCGCTGGTGAGCGACCGCGACTACACGCTGCGGCATCAGAGTGTAGAAGAGCCGCAGCACGGCCGGTATGAACTCCGATGGGAAGCCGCGAACGAACGCGGTCCGAAGGTGCGCAACGGGGTCGTTCGCGTCGAGATCTGTACGGGCGCGTACGTTGTAGAGAGCATTGCTGAAGGCGCACGCACCCGGCTCACCTACCAGCTCCACACCGACCCCGGCGGAATGCTGCCGAAATGGCTTGCCGACCGGGCCAATATCGAAAGTGTGCCGGCGTTGCTACGAGCGGTGAGACGCCGCGCGATGGATCCGAACTACCACCGTTAGCGACCTGTTATCTACCGGCAGCGAGAACACCGGGCCGCGGCGCCCCCGTGTATGCCGATCAGATGCCGGATAGGTGCTCGAACTCGCCCCGCTGCTCAAACGGCTCGACAGAGAAATCCCCGGGACACTGGCCCGAAAACGCCCAACCTCAAAGAACGCGATTTCTTGGCCTCCGGTCGAGAGAATCGTATACTCTCCCCTATTGATTGTTTTACTGCGCAAGGGCTCGATCCTGCGCGTCTTATGTCTGACTGCTTAGAGGAGGTACTACATGAATCGTGCTTGTCGTCACAGCATCCTCGTCCTGTGCGGGCTGGCATTCCTGAGCGGCTGCGCCGACGATCCATACCAGAAGACGAAGATCGGCGCCGCCTTGGGAGGCTTAATCGGTGCGGGAACCGGAGCGGCCATCGACAGCAAGAACCGGGGGCGAGGGGCCGCGATCGGCGCAGCCGTCGGCGTCCTGGCAGGAGGGGGAGTCGGGCTCTACATGGACAAGCAGAAAAAAGCCATCGAGGAACAGCTCTCGAAGGAACTCGCCAACCATGATGTGGAGTTGAGAAAACTTCCGGACAACTCGATTGAAGTCGACCTGAAGAGCGAAGCCTCGTTTGCCAGCGGCAACTCCGACGTGAAGCCGTCGTTCAGCAATGCACTGGCCAAACTGGGCGGAGTCGTGAAGCAATACGACAGCACCATGGTCCACGTCATCGGACATACCGACTCCCAGGGCAGCGACAGCTTCAACCAGCAACTCTCCGAGCGTCGCGCCACCGCCGTGGCCAACTCATTAACGAGTGCCGGCGTCGATCCAAGCAGAGTCCGCAGCGAAGGGCGCGGCGAAGCGCAACCGGAAGCGAGCAATGTCACGGCGGAAGGACGCAGCCAGAACCGCCGCGTCGAAATTTATCTCAAGCCGGTTGTGGAAGGCAAAGAACAGGAAGCCCTTCAGACGCCGAAGTAACCGGTGAGGCCAGGGGGCAGCCCAACCGGCTGCCCCTCCTGCCCCTAACTTCCCCCCTCAATCCGTCCTTCGCAATCATCGCGCCATCCGGGAACACCCATGCTCACAGCGCCGGACCTGTTCATCAGAGGCCCATCGCATCGTCTGGGGAGTGTCAGCCAGACCTGATTCCCTCCGGATCTCCGGACCACTGCGCTTACTATCCTTACAGTTTCGGTTTCTCCTGCTGCTTGGCCTTCTCAAGTTCCTGTTTGTGCTGGCCTTCGGCAATGTCTTGCTTCCACTTCATCGTGACCTCCCCCGCGCGTGCGGCGAAGGGAAGACTGACGATGCCGACCTGCATGCGGCTGTACAGTTCCGGCAACTCGCCATCCATAAATGTGACGTTCACAGCAGTGTAGTTCGACAGACACCACTTATAATCGGCGGAAGCAAAAGTAGTGGGCGGCGGGGACTCGACGAGCATCGCGCCGTTGCCCTCCGCGCTGGCCTTGCATGACGATAAGGGATCGGTCATCCCAACAAGAGGAGGGAGGGTGGCTGGACGGCCCTGCTCATCCATCAGCCACAAGAGGCCCACGATGTGGCTCTCATCGATGGTCGCTTTCCCACCCGACGCGATCGCGCGGCTCTCTTTCCCATATTTCTCGCGCAACGAGGCCAGCAGTGTCTTCTTGGGAATGCCTTTATTGGGGAAGAAATGCTCGCGAGCGACCCGCCAGACCACTTGTTTGTTCGGCGGCAACGTGACGTCCACGGTCACAATATCGGCCTCGTCGCCCATCGCGATGGTTTGCTTCGGAAGAGACTGAAACGATGAGATAACCGGCTTCTCGATCGTCGGCAGGTTGATTGATGTGACCTGAATGTGGTTCTTTGGAATCTGCGCTTGAAGCTTGGCATGGGCCTCCCGCGCCGGCATGCCGAGCTGGATGCCGAGAATATCGGGCAGCCCGTCAGCCCAAACATGGGACGACATCGTTACAAGCATCAGCAGGCTTCTCAAGAGCACGAACCGCACTCTCATCATGATGACCTCCTCGTTGCGTCGTTGCCGGTCCCGTTCATCGCTGGTCAATCCCAGTCAAGGTTCGATCAGAGAGCCGGTCGGTTCTTATGCGCACCCTCTTTTTGGAACTAGTCCAGGAGATCATCTCCCGCGGGCGTTCCCGAAGGTGTTGCGATCAAAACAATGAAGACAAGCACGGGGGCGGGATTACGACGGAGGACTCGCTTCATAAGCAACTCCTTTCGTACATCACCAGTCCAAGGCAGGGTATTTTGTAGGATATCGGACGACTCTAGTATCGAAGAGTGCGTTGCCTGCGTCAATATCTGGAAACCGGGGGACAAACCGGCGGCAACGCCGTCCGGATTGACGTCCGCCCGGGCAATTTTCGCGCGCGGCATGCCCCCGCCCCTGCAAGACGGAGGAATCATGGGCAGACGGGGGCAAACGATCGAAGACTCCTGTACACTGCCCCGCAGTCCTAATCCGGGGTAGGACCGCAGGCCAGACAATAGAAGGAGCGCACCCTATGAAACGGCCGGCATCATCAGGGGAACAGCAGGCACAGCGACAGTTCGGGACCGGCGCCCGCGCCGCTGCCTTCTACGCCAATCAAATGCTGGATCACCTCAACCAGCCGATGCAGGAGTTCATCGCCAGGCAAGAGATGCTCTTCGTCGCCACGTCAAGCGCAAGCGGTGACTGCGACTGTTCTTTCCGAGCCGGCGCACCCGGTTTCGTGCAGGTATTAGACGGAAAGACGCTTGCCTATCCGGAATATCGCGGCAACGGCGTCCTCGCCAGCCTCGGCAATATCCTGGAAAACCCGCACATCGGCCTCATCTTCCTGGATTTCTTTCGCAGTACGGTAGGACTACACGTGAATGGCGCCGCACGGGTCTGCACACGGGAGCAGGCCCAGGCCCTCCCGCACCTCTCAGCCCGGCTCAGGGAATCCGGACACCTGAGCGATGAGCGGCGGGCAGATGCCTGGATCCTGATCGACGTCGAGGAAGCCTACATCCACTGTTCGAAACACGTGCCGCTGCTCAAACTGCTCGACAAAGGAATCCTCTGGGGGACGGATGATGAGCATGCCAAGGGCGGCGACTTTTTCAAAGTAAAGCGAGAACCGGGGGCCTGAGGGGATGAGCCGACCGCATGCTCAGCGGCATTCTACGGACAGATCGCGACCGCATGAACCTCGACCAGCGAGGCTTGAATATCATTCAAAATATCGTTCCGGCTGGGATCGAAGGAAAGATAGCCCATATAGCTGTGGCCGCCGGAGTAGAGCGGAGCGAACGATAAAATGGGATTCGGTCCCCAATCGGTATTGGCGTCCAGAGTCGGAGGCAGGATCAGATCAATCGCGCCGATCAAGAGATCGCCGGATGACGTTCGATACCGTCCGTTCCCTTTCACCAACGTGCCCGGCGTGGCCACACCAGCGATCTTGAGTGTGCCCGGTGCCGGTGCGGGGAGCGGCGACGGCGCGACAGCCGCATCATAGGCCTCGTTGGTATAGAGATTCCCCTGCGAATGCGGCACGACGACGACGCGGCGGCAGAGCGGCGGTGTCATTTGGGTACGATAGGCCGCCGCATGCCGCTGAACCGAGGCTTGATCGATCTGATTCGCGCTCGTCATCGGCCCCTGTAAGAGCGTGACCATACCCGGGACAAACACTGCGAGCGTTTCCAGGCTGCGCCACATGTCGGAGGGATTCAACCCGAGCCGCTGCTGGCCGGCTTCCGTAAAATCTTTCACCGACCCTGAGGTCGGATTGTAGTTCAGAAAAAAGAGATAGCAGGTTGACTGCAATGGAGGCGGCAAGGCGGGCAATCGATTCAAGAACTCCAGCTCCAGCTTCCCTCCATTCAGCCGGGCCTCGTCCAATGTGGTGGTCACCCCGTTGACGTAGTAGATCGCGGTGCGGGGGCTATTGGCATCCTGACAAGCCGGCTGCGGTGCAGATTGAGCCCCGGCCGGCGTCGAAGCCAGTATCATGGCCAAGGCGGCACACAATCCATATCCAAGAGGAGCACCTTTCATAGGCAGGCTCCTGCCCATTGGCTGGCGGGCATCAACGTCAGGTCCGCGGTGGCGGCATGGCTATCGGCCCTGAGATAGGCCTCGGATCGTGGATTCGTATCAAGAATCCTGGCACGCAGTTCGACAAAGATCGGATGGAACTCTGACGGTCGCCTGGCCATCAGGCATTCCAACGCTCTAAACCGCTCCCCTACATGGATGACGGATCTCCCGGCATCGGCGGCATCGAGAATCGATGCCTGCGCGGCCCTTGCATACTGCCGCAAGGCCCTATTCGTCTCTGCATCCGACGACAGCGGATACGTCGCATCGATGTAGGCCTCAATGTCGTCGCGAACTCCGTCATTGTTGGCATCCGCCCCCGCCAACGACGGCGTGGAGACAGCCGGCGCCGATCCGGATTCATCACCGCAAGCCGCGAGCAATGCGAGCAGCGCGGCCAGACCGATGTTCTTCAGTGACGATGCGGTCTCCATCCACGAGCCTCATCACAGAATGTGCACATGGCTTATCGGCAATCTATCCCGCAAAACCGGCGATAGCAACCCCTGCTCATCGACCGGTGCGCCTGAGCCCCCGGACCGTTAAGGACTATGGACCATCGAGAGACTACTGCTTCTGCCTGGCCTTCGCCAAGGCCAGCGCCATCGCGCTGATCGGCTGCGGCGCTCGCGCCGGTGCCTGGCCGGATGCGGACGGTCCACGGCCGCGCTGATCGCGGGTTCCACCGGAGGCAGCGTCGCTCCCCGACTGGCCGGGACGGCTGGCCGCATCCTCGAGCCGCATGGTCAACGCGATGCGCTGGCGCTTCAGATCAACGTCAATGACCTTCACCTTGACGACCTGACCGGGCTTGACCACTTCGTGCGGATCTTTGACAAATTTATTGGCCAGCGCCGAGACATGCACGAGCCCGTCCTGGTGCACGCCGATATCGACAAACGCGCCGAACGCCGCGACATTCGTCACCACTCCCTCCAACACCATGCCGGGCTGCAAATCACCCACGGATTCCACGCCCTCCCGGAACGTAGCCGTCTTGAATTCCGGACGAGGATCGCGGCCCGGCTTTTCCAACTCGGTGAGAATGTCGCGCACCGTGGGCACGCCGAATTTGTCATCGGTAAAGTCGGTCGGCGACAACCCTTTCAGGACGGCGGGCTGGCGCATGACCTCGGCAATCCCCGTCCCCAGCCGCGTCAGAATGCGTTCGACCACCGGATAGGCCTCCGGGTGAACGGCGGAACGATCCAGCGGATTGTCTCCATCCGGGATGCGCAGAAAACCGGCCGCCTGCTCGAAGGTCTTCTCGCCGAGACGCGGCACCTTGCGGATCGTCGTCCGGTTCGGAAAGGGACCGTTGGCATCCCGATAATCGACGATGTTCTTGGCCAGCGCCTTGTTCAGCCCCGACACCCGCTCCAGCAAAGGAATAGAGGCCGTATTGACGTTGACGCCAACCGCGTTCACGCAATCTTCGACCGTGGCATCGAGCGACCGCGCCAACGCCCGCTGATTGACGTCATGCTGATATTGGCCGACCCCGATCGCCTTCGGCTCGATCTTGACCAGCTCGGCCAGCGGATCCTGCAAGCGCCGGGCGATGGATACGGCACCGCGCAAGCTCACATCCAACTCGGGAAATTCCGCCGCGGCAAAGGCCGAGGCCGAATAGACCGACGCCCCCGCCTCGCTCACCACAATTTTGGCCACCTGTTGCTCCGGCTTGTGAGTCGCGACCAGTTTGATCACCTCGATTGCCAGCTTGTCGGTCTCCCGGCTCGCCGTCCCGTTCCCGATCGAGATCAATTCCACGCCATGCTGAATCACGAGACGCACGAGCGTCTCCAGCGATCCCTGCCAGTCGTTGCGCGGCTGGTGCGGATAAATCGTTGCCGTCTCCAGCAACTTGCCCGTCGCATCGACCACCGCGACTTTGCAGCCGGTGCGAATGCCTGGATCCAGCCCGAGCACGGCCTTGGGACCGGCCGGCGCCGCCAGCAGCAGCTCATGGAGATTACGGGCGAAAATCTTGATCGCCTCGGCTTCCGCCGCTTCGCGCAACTGCACCAGCAATTCCACGCTGAGCTGCAGATGGATCTTCATCCGCCAGGTCCAGTCGCACACGCCGGCCAGCCACTTGTCGGCGGGGCGGCCGCGATCTGCGATCCCGGCATGAGCCGCGATCATGGACACACAGGGATGCGGGACGACCTGGTCGAGCGCCTCTCCCAAGCCCAGCTCCAGTTTCAACACCCCGAGCGAGCGGCCCCGGAAGAGGGCCAGCGCCCGATGAGAGGGAATGGTCTTGATGGACTCCGAATAGGCGTAGTAATCGCGGAACTTTTCCTCTTCGGCCATCTCCTTGTCTTTCATCACCGTCGAGGTCAGGACGCCCTGCTCCCACAGGCGCGTCCGCAGCGCGGCCAGCAGATCGGCCGTTTCGGCAAACCGCTCCATCAGAATGTCGCGCGCCCCCTCGAGCGCGGTCTTGGCATCGGGCACGTTGATCGCCTCGACACCCTCGGCGGCAGGCACCACGCGGATGTATTTGAGCGCCTCTTCATCAGGGTTGAGCGTCGGATCGGCCAACAGGCCATCGGCCAAGGGCTCCAGTCCGGCCTCGCGCGCAATCTGCGCCCGCGTGCGGCGTTTGGGCTTGAAGGGCAGATAGAGATCTTCCACGGCCTGTTTGGTCGTGGCTGCTTCGATGCTCGCGCGCAGGACGTCGGTCAGTTTCCCCTGTTCCTCGATTGACGCCAGAATCGCGGCACGCCGCACTTCCAGTTCGCGCAGATAGAGCAGCCGTTCTTCCAGCGTGCGCAACTGGGTGTCGTCCAAATTCCCGGTCGCTTCCTTACGATAGCGGGCGATGAACGGAACGGTCGACCCTTCGTCGAGCAGGGCCACCGCCGCTGCGACCTGATGGGGGCCGACGCCGAGTTCCTTGGCGATGAGGGGACCGATCTTGAGCTGAGCCGCGTCTGGGAGGGGCTGAGTCGTTGGAGCTGTCATCTGTATCGGTAACCGATCTTTCCGAAAGCGCGGCCGGTCCGCGCTCTCTGATAATAGGATGAACTAGGATGAACAATGATGATTTGCGGGATTCAATTAATTGGGCTATGACCGCTTGCGAGACCAGTCCTGCAGACTCCTGAACAATTCGCGGCTGGGAATCTACCAGAAGCCCCCCGCGACTTCCAGCACGAAGGCAGAACACATCCGTCACCCTCAACTCAGCGAATCCGTCCTTTCACCCTGGCACTCCTCCGGCGAGTCCGTTACACTCCACCAGGACGCATGCGACCTTGGAGCCTCGTACAGTGACCTATTACCAGGTGCTTGAGTTAACGCCGTTGGCCAGCGCGACAGAGATCAAAAAGGCCTGGCACGAACAGCTGCAGGTGTGGCATCCGGACCGGTTCACCCACGCCCCCGCGCTGCACCGGAAAGCCGAAGCCCGCACGCAACTCATTAACCAGGCCTATCAGACCCTGAGCGATCCGGTCTTGCGCCAACGCTATGACGCCAATACGCAACCCGCTTCCGCTCGCCCGCGCCCCGGCGCCTCTCCGGCACAGCCCCCTCCCCAGCCCTCGCCGGCGCGCCCGCAGCCGGCCCCTCACAGAGGAGCCCGGCAGGAACCGCGAGGCCCCCAGTTGCCGGTGACGCTCTTCCGCGAGGGACAACCGAAGATCCCGGTGCCGGCCATTCACATCCTCGTCGACAGCCGTCAACAGATGCCCTATGAGTTTCGTGGATTGATTCGAATCGCCGGCACGATGTCGCAGAGGCTTGTGGCCGGTGATTACGTGATTGCCGAAGCGCCGGAACTGTTCTGCGTCATCCGGAAGCGCGTGGAGGAATTCAACACCATCTTCTCAAACCCCTCCGACAACCGGCTGCCCTTTCTGCGTGAACTCGAACCGCTGCTCGCCGTGCCGCACCGGTTCCTGGTCATCGAAGGGGCCATCCAGGCGCGTCTCGCCAGCGGACGGCTCGGCCAGTACCACAAGAACGGCTTGATGGATTTCCTGGACGCCATCACGGGGCGGTTCGGCGTTCACATCATCTATACGGACAGCCGGGAAGAAGCAGAAGAGCGCATCGCCAACCTCGCCGCCATCCACTATGCCTACTACTTTGCGGAACGACAGGGACTGGGCCACTACCTGAAAGAGGACGACCTGTAGCAGGGCTCATAGATCTGGCGGGGCCAAGGAGCTGATGGCTGATAGCCGATGACCGTCAGGATGCTCCTCTTCACGCCTCACCGGCAGGGCCCGAACCCGACCTGCCGGAGCGCCTCATAGAGCACCACCGCTACGGTGTTGGAGAGATTCAGGCTCCGGCTCTCGGGTTTCATCGGCAACCGAATACACTGCTCCCTGGCGACCGATGCTAAAATGTCCGGCGGCAAGCCACGACTTTCCGGACCGAAGACAAAGGCATCACCCTCGGCATAGCGAGCCGAATCATACCGCTGGGTCCCCTTGGTGGAAACCGCGAAGAGGCGGCGGTCTTTGAAACGCTCCGCACAGTCGGCCCAGCTCTCATAGACCGCGAGGGTCGCGAATTCGTGGTAATCCAATCCGGCCCGCCGCATCTGCCGATCCTCCAGATCAAACCCCAGCGGCTTGACCAGATGCAGGCGCGCCCCCGTATTCGCACAGAGACGGATGATGTTGCCGGTGTTCGGAGGAATTTCGGGCTGGTAGAGAATGACGTCGAACATGGGGGGCGGAGTCTAGCACGACCGCACCGGCTTTCACGATCCCGGCCTCGCTCCCCCTTGTCTTTTTTCCTCCTCTCCCCTATAGATTGGCGGGGCTACAGGCTCAACAACGGTCCATACCCACGACCGCACACACAGGGCTCCAGAGGAGTGTCTGCTATGAAAATGCTGATGATCGTGTTTCGGGAATCGATCGTTCAACACATCCATGCGCTGCTGAAAGAATACGATGTCACGTCTTTTAGCGAGATTCATAATGTCGAAGGGCAGGGGGAGACCGGACCAGCCGTGAAAGCGTTCTTCTCACCGGGCGCCAACTGCATGATCCTCGCCGCAGTGCCGGAACCGGCAGCCGCCCGCCTCATCGAAGGATTCACGCGCTTCAGGGAGGAACATGGACTGCTCGTGCATGGCAACACCTTCCCGCTGCATGTCTTTGCCCTTCCCTGCGAGAAAGTCGTCTAGCGAGAGCAACCGCACCCCTATATCCGCCCGTCGCTTCCTCCCGGATGAGGAGGAAAGCCGGCGGGCAGATTCCCCCGTCCAGCCAGCATCACGGGCCGCGCGATGACCTCCCCTCTTGAATCTTCATCTCCTCCCGCTCCATACTTTCCGGCCATGACCACGCCGCCCGGCAATAGCTCCGAGCCGCTCCAGGACCTGGAGACGGACTCAGCCCTGCGCGCCATCCTTGAAGGCACCGCGACGGAAACCGGCCAACAGTTTTTTGCCTCACTGGTGAAAAATCTTGCCAAGGCGCTCCGCACACACGGAGCCTGGGTGACGGAATATTTCCCGGAGAAGCGCCGTCTCCGCGCCCTGGCCTTTTGGATGGACGGTCAATGGCTGCAGGATTATGAGGTCGATATCGCCGGATCGCCCTGCGAGGAGGTCATCGACAAACAACGGCTCGTCCATTTCCCCGATCGATTGTTAGAGATCTATCCGAATGAACCGGACGTGATGGCCATCGGCGCCGTGAGTTATATGGGCGTGCCGCTGCAGGACACGGACGGCACCATCCTCGGACACCTGGCCGTGATCGATCGGCGCCCCCTGCCGGAAGAGCCCCGCGTCCATGCGATCTTCAAGATTTTTGCCGCCCGGGCAGCCGCGGAGTTGCAGCGCCTGCGGGCGGAAGCGGAGGTCCGTGAACGGGAGGAAAAAGTCGGGCGGCTCCTCAGCAGCGCGATGGACGCAATCATCGAGCTGGACGAGCGGCTCTGTGTCAACCGCCTCAACCCTGCGACAGAGAAAGTCTTTCGCTGCCGGGGCACATCGATGGTGGGGCAGGATTTCCGCCGGTTCGTCAGCGAAGAGGACGGCACCCGGCTCGCCGGACTGATCAACGAACTGGATGCCCGTCCGGAAGGCGAGCGCTCGCGCTGGATTCCAGGCGGGTTGACCGCCCGATGCCCCGAAGGTCAGTCGTTTCCGGCCGAGGCGACCATCTCCCGATTTGAGCTGCACCGGAGGAAATTCACCACGTTGATCCTCCGGAACGTCAACGATCGGGTGCAGGCAGAGCAGAAAATCCAGTCGCTCACCGCTGAAACCGAACTGCTGCGGGAAAGGCTGCAGGCGCTGCATGACGACAATAGGCTGCTCGGCGAAAGCCCCGCGCTGCGGCAGGTCTTGCGTGACATCGCCCAGGTGGCGGAAACGGACGCGACGGTGCTCATCCTGGGCGAAACCGGCACCGGCAAGGAACTGGTGGCGCGGGCGATCCATGCGGCCGGCAAACGGCGGGAACGCTCGCTGATCACCGTGAATTGCGCGGCGATCCCCGCCACGCTGATCGAGAGCGAATTGTTCGGACATGAAGCGGGGGCCTTTACCGGCGCGACCAAGAAACGCGAGGGCCGCTTCGCCCTGGCCGACAAGAGCACGATTTTTCTGGACGAAATCGGCGAACTCCCGCTCGACTTGCAGTCCAAGCTGCTTCGCGTGCTGCAGGAGGGCGAGTTTGACCCGGTCGGCAGCCAGCACACAAAAAAGGTCAACGTCCGCGTGCTGGCGGCGACGAATCGCGATCTCCAGCAGTCCGTCCGCGAGGGGAGATTCCGCGAGGATCTCTACTACCGGCTGAATGTGTTTCCGCTCCGGCTGCCGCCTCTGCGCGAACGCGGCGAGGACGTGGTGCGTCTGGCCTCCGCCTTCGCCCAGCGGTTCGCCGCCAAGATGGGGCGCCCCATCGCTCCGCTCACGGCCGACTGCGCGCGCCGGCTCAAGGGCTACAGCTGGCCGGGCAACGTGCGGGAGTTGCAGAACGTGATCGAGCGGGCCGTGATCACAGCCACCGACGGGAGGCTGAATCTGGATCGGGCCCTGCCGGAAGCATCCTCCACCGGCACCTCCTCTGTTGAGACGACCCTCGATCCGCCAGACCGGATCCGGACTGCGAAGGAACTGGAAGAACTGGAACGCACAAACATCCTGCGCGCGCTCGACGCGGCGAACTGGAAAGTCTCCGGCGACAACGGCGCGGCGAACCTCCTCGGAATCAATGCCTCCACCCTCTCTTCACGCATGAAAGCCCTGAAGATTCAGAAACCCGACTCACGTTGACCCTGTTCCATCGCCTCACGAGATGTCACGAATCTTCTTGCGAGATCTCACGACGCGCAGAATGTCATGACCCGCTCTGTTCCTCCCCATTCCCGTAACTCGCTGAAACTTGGCAACTTCGTTCGACTCCGTCGGACTGGCATCGATGCTGCTATAGCTCTCTGCAGCGAGTTATGCACAATTTACAAAAACCCGGGAACAGCGCGATGATAAAAATTGACGCTCCTGGCCCGTAGTCTCGGGCCCTGGAAGTCATCACTGGAGTCGAGACAGCTCGGATGAGCGTAAAGGGCCGGACGATCGGGCAGAATCCAGCCTGCGGCCTTTTTGATTTGGCAGGCACCCGACGTGGCGAGAAAGGAGTCCGCATGATGCCGCACCAACGACAGAACAACCGTCACCGCAGTCGAGTATCGACATGGCTTGGGATTGGCCTGGCTTCTGGGGTCTGCCTCACGGCATGGACGGCGTCTGCCGATCTATCTTCGTCTCAGCCCGCGAAGGGGACGGATCCGGTGCCGTTATTCTCGAATCTCGGCACGCTCCATCATCCCGTTACGATCTCGTCCGCCCTTGCCCAGCAATATTTCGACCAGGGCCTGCGGTTGGTGTTTGCCTTCAATCACGAAGAAGCCATCAATTCATTCCGGGAAGCCGCGCGGCTGGATCCCCGGGCTGCGATGCCCCATTGGGGAATCGCCCTGGCGCTGGGACCGAATATCAACCTGCCCATGGATCGGCCCCAAGAGAAACAGGCGTTCGAGGCCATACAGACGGCTTTGAAACTGGCGGGACGCGCGACCCCGCAGGAACGATCGTATATCGAGTCACTCGCTACCCGCTATGCCGGCGAGGATGGCGCTGAACGCACACAGCTGGATGAAGCCTACGCCCGGGCCATGAAAGACCTGTGGCAACGAGATCCCGGGGATGCGACAGCCGGCACACTCTACGCCGAAGCCCTCATGAATCAGCAGCCCTGGGATTACTGGACGCCCGACGGCTGGCCCAAGGGTCGGACCGGCGAGATCCTGGCGGCTCTGGAGCAGGTGTTGGCGGTCCACCCGGACCATCCCGGCGCCTGTCACTACTATATTCATGCGGTGGAGGCCTCGTCTCGCCCCGAGCGTGCGCTCCCCTGCGCGGAACGGCTGGCTGGGCTTGCGCCCGGCGCAGGTCATCTGGTCCATATGCCGGCGCACCTGTATCTCCGGCTGGGGCTCTACGAAAAAGCAGCCGAGCACAACCTCCATGCCGTGTCGGTCGATCATGAGTATCTGGCACAACGCCGACTCTCCGGGATCTACCCTCTCGGCTACTATCCCCACAACCTGCATTTCCTCTGGGCCGCGCTGACGCTGGAAGGCCGAAGCCGCGAGGCATTGCAGGCCGCGCGCAATCTCCATCAACTGGCCTCGTGGGAACACGCGCGGAAGGCGCCGGCGCTGGAGGAATTTACGCCGACGCTGCTTTTTGCTTTCGTCCGCTTCGGGCAATGGACCGACATGCTGGCGCAGCCCAAACCGCCGCAGGAGTTGCTCTATACGACGGCGATCTGGCACTACGCCCGGGGGGTCGCCCTGGCCGCGACTCACCGGTTCACGGAAGCCCGCCAGGAACACCGGTCGCTCGTGGAGACCGTGCGCCGTCTTCCTGAAGACCGCACGGTCGGCGTGGTCCCCGCCGTCGAACTGGCCAGAATCGCGGAACGGGTGTTAGCCGGGGAAATTGAGGCGCGCCGGGGCAATCTCGACTCTGCGGTCGCGGCGCTGATGGAAGCGACCGCGATCGAAGACGCCGTCCGGTATTACGAACCGCCGCTCTGGCATATTCCGGTCCGCCATTCATTGGGCTCCGTGCTCCTGCAGGCAGGCCGCGCGGCTGAAGCGGAGACGATGTACCGGGAGGATCTTCGGCAACATCCCCGCAATGGCTGGGCGCTGTTCGGGCTGGAGCAAAGCTTGAAGGCGCAACAGCGCGACGCCGAAGCCGCCGAAATTGACCGGCAACTGATACAGGCCTGGACGCGGGCGGACATCAGGCTTACAGATTCACGGTTCTGAGCCTATTCGCCTCTGGTCCGCCGGACTCCCTTGTCTGTTGGCCGCGACCAAGCCATCCGGCAAATCGACGGGAGTCCAACGGATCGGATGTCCGAGAGGTTCAGTCATGGGCCGCTGATTTCACCTTCCTGACGCCCCGGACGAAGTTCGATCTACTTCGCCTACATTATTCGTGATGGTTCATCGCGAAATCGCATGGGATCCTGTAACTCGTGAAGCGTATCTCGTATTTCCCAAGCGGCGATGCAGGCAGGCTCTTTCAATCCTGCACTGCACGCTTCACGAACGACGAGCGACACGCAGCGGCGTCTCGGCAGGTGCAGTAGACGCGGTCATGAATAATGTGGGTAGTGACCTCATCAGACATCCACCCGCCTGCGACCCCGAGGCCTTTCAACCTACCCCCCGTTTCTCGGTTTCACTAGCCCGACCAGGTACGGAACTCCGCTACGTGGTCGGGCCTGCCGCGAACACCGCGCGGGGCAACTTCAATTCTTCCCCCTGTCGCAGCCTTTGGCGGCGTTGACCATTCAGGCAGGATTCCCGCTCCCCTTTCATTCCTCATCGTTCGATCCGCATACCTCTTCTGCCCTCACGAAACTTCGTGAGGCGCCTCATGAGATTTCGTAAATCGCAAAATGTCATTACCGCCTGCTTCAGCCTTTTCGCACCTAATTCACTGAATTTCCATCATCTCTCTTTCCATCCTGTTCTGGCATCGATGCTGCTATTGAGACTCGGCATCGGGTCATTCACTCACCGCAAGGAGCAAGGCGATGCGAAGGATTCACGATCTCGGCTGGTGGTACTGGTTCCTGACAGTGGGTCTGCTGGGAGCCGGCCTCTCCGGATGGCCGACGGGAATCTTCCTGGCCATGGTCCTCTGTGCCGTCCAGATCGCTCATGTGATCCGGCTCACGCGGGACGCCGCCGCCTTTCCCGTGCAGCTCCGGATCGCCTA
The DNA here is from genome assembly GCF_049546785.1 of Nitrospira sp. NS4. Classification (NCBI taxonomy): domain Bacteria; kingdom Pseudomonadati; phylum Nitrospirota; class Nitrospiria; order Nitrospirales; family Nitrospiraceae; genus Nitrospira; species Nitrospira sp. NS4. The sequence goes on from NZ_JBMWAN010000004.1 coordinate 204,869, forward strand.
CCTGGCGATGCTGATCGCCGGATTATGGGAACCGTTGCAGTGGATCCACTGGCTGCAACTGGTAGGAACCACGGCACGGGTGCTGATCGGCTATTGCCTGCTGGCACAGACCCTGTCGCTGGCGCCATGGAATCGCTGGCAGCCCTTGTCGTTCGCATTGATCAAGCGGACGTTCCTCTCGCTTCAAACGGGAGTGCCGCCCTGCGGAGAAGTGTTTCACCGGATGCCGCTCGAGCGGGTGACGAGATGAATTGGAAAGATTTCTGCCGGAATGCCGACCGGCTCTTGTTTCGGCAACTCATCACCAACCAACACCATCATCAACAAGGAGGATGCACGTTGTCACAGGCAATCTTGAAGGGAGTCATCAACGGGGTCGATACCGATCGCATGGGGACGACGATCGAAGCCCTGCAGAAAAACCCAGGCCTCGCCACGTTCCAGTTTCGCGCGAAGAATCGATGGATCACGGGCGGGCACAATCGCTCGACCATTCAGAGCTTCTACGGTGCCGGGCAGGAAGACAACGTCCGCACGACGCCCTTCGTGGTCGACGCAGGCGAACCCCCGGTGCTGCTCGGAAACGACGAGGGTGCGAACCCCGTGGAATTTGTCCTCCACGCCCTGGCTGCCTGCCTGACCACATCGCTCGTGTACCATGCGGCGGCGCGGGGGATCCGGATCGAATCGGTGGACTCCACGCTGGAGGGGGATCTGGATCTGCAGGGGTTCCTGGGTCTGCCCGACCAGGTCCGGCGGGGCTACAAAGAAATCCGCGTGAACTTCACGATCAAGACCGACGGTACGGCGGAGCAGTTGAAGGAACTCACCAAATTCTCGCCGGTCCACGACATCGTCTCGAACCCGGTGCCAGTGTCAATCAACATCCAAACCCGCTGATGGATCGGCCCGGCCGTCCTGCGGGACGGCCGGGCCTCAAGCAGCCCTTGCCTACGAGGAGAATGACCGTGGCTATCAATGAACAAACACTGGAAGGCTTGATGGGGAGGGCCGTCAGCGATCTCGGCGCCTCGATCTCAGCCCTGCTCCTATACATCGGAGACCCTGTCGATCACCATAGAGAATGCGACAGACAATCTCAGTCCGTTCCGCATCCCCAGCACCCAATGCGCGACTCAAATAACGAAGGGAGGACCTCACCATGACACGCATCATCGCATTCACCTACGGCACCGTCTGCTATTTGATATTTCTCGCCACTTTTCTCTTTGGCGTTGCCTTCATCGGCAACATCGGCCTGAGCAAGACCATCGACGGCACGGCGACGGTCCCGTTCGGACAGGCTCTGCTGATCAATACCCTGTTGCTGGGTTTGTTCGCCGTGCAACACAGCGTGATGGCCAGACCTGCGTTCAAACAATGGTGGACGCGCCTGGTCCCAAAGCCGGTTGAGCGGAGCACCTACGTGCTCTTCTCAAGCCTGGCCCTGCTTCTGCTCTTCCATGCCTGGCAACCGATGGGAGGCACGGTCTGGGAGGTGAACGATCCGATCCTCCGCGGGGCGATCTACAGCCTCTATGCCGGGGGCTGGCTCCTGATCCTCGTGACGACGTTCCTGATCAATCACTTCGATCTGTTTGGCATGCGGCAGGTCTGGCTCCATCTCAAGGGCCAGCCCTATACGCCCTTGAAGTTCGCCACGCCCGGTCTCTACCGCTATGTGCGCCATCCGCTCTATGTCGGATGGCTGTTCACCTTCTGGGCTACCCCGACGATGACGGCGGCCCATCTGGTCTTCGCGCTGGCGACGACGGCCTATATTCTGATTGCCATCCGGTGGGAAGAACGGGACTTGATCGACATCCATGGAGACTCGTACAGGCAGTACCGCAAGGAGGTCCCGATGCTCATCCCGGCTGTCAGCCCGTATGCGCCGGCCGGGGTCCGCACAAGGCCCGCGAGAGTCGCCTAAACCGTCGAGGCAGGTGTTCAGGTTGAAACGGACGCCTGCCTCGCGTCCCCCATCATGGAGGTCGGACCATGAGAATGTTAACCGGTCCCAGGCCATCCCATAGGAAGCAACCATCGAGTAACTGGTCCCGGGTCGGAATGGCAGGCGCCGCTTTCTTTCTGGTCAAGGGCATCCTGTGGCTGCTGGCACCGGTTCTGTTCGCCGTCATGCACTAACCCGCAGCCGGGTATCCGCTCCTGCCGAACGGGAGACTGATCGGGCGCCCTCCCCGCGCCGGCGTCACGGTTGATCCTCTGGACATCTCCGTCCGTTCGCGCTAGCGTTGAGTCCAGCCCTTATTCCATCCACCTACACCAAGGAGGAAGCCATGATTCACCACATCCTCTCTGCCGTCCTGATCGCATGTACCCTCTTGATGCCGGCGATCACCACGGCGGGCGACAAACACCCAAAGAAAGCGGCCACCGTCAAGGAGGTCAAAGCGATGTCCGAACAGGACCAGACGGCGCTGGCATTGAGCGCAGCTCCGGCGCACATCGCGAAAGAAGCCGGCATCATGATCTACGGCGCCGACGGCAAGCTGACCGAAACCAGGAAGAGCGCCAACGGCTTTACCTGCATCCCGACCGTGATGAATCTGCCGGATCCCGACCCCATGTGCATGGACCCTGCCGCTCACCAATGGTTGACCGACATCATGAACAACGCGCCAAAACCGACGAACACCGTGCCCGGCATCGCCTACATGGCGCGCGGCGGATCCCATTTTGAAAAGGACGGGAAAGTGGTCATGTCCGGAGACGGGGCCAAGGTGGTGAAAGAACCCGCGCACTGGATGGTCATGTGGCCCTTTGACCCGGCAGCCACACAGCTCCCGACCGGCCCGAATCCCTCCGGCACCTACATCATGTTCGAGGGCACTCCTTACGCCCACCTCATGGTGTACCAGGACCCCAGAAAAATGAAGTAACCGCCTCGCGCCCCTCGGACTGCCCCGCGGCTCTCCGCAGGGCAGCCCTTCCACGGGGGATGGCTTATGGCTGTCCGTTCCCGACATGAACGGCTCATACAATAGACTCTCGCACCTCCTTCCGCCGCCTGCCTATCCCGTCTCGACCCACCCGGCACAGGCTCTACCACTTTCATCCTCCCCTTGGTAAAGTGACGTTCAGCGAATACTGCCTCGCATGCTGATGCATAGAACTTGTCCAGCTCATAGGCAACCTGCTGCCGTCCGCCTGAGGTCTCGTTCAATTGCGGGACTCCTGGGTGTGCCGCTGACGGCGCTCTTTTTGCTGAGTCCGCTCGCGTTCGCGGAGGAACGTCCGGCTCCCTCAGCGGAGCAGGTCGCCCAACAGGCCAAAGCCCTGTGGGAAAGCGGCGCGGTTTTAAGCGCCCTCGATCTGCTGGATCAGAGCCTCCACAACCATCCGCAGGCCCTGGCCCTCCACAAACTACGCGGTGATATCCTGGCCACATCCCGGGGCCCCCAACTGGCAGTCCAGGCCTATGACGCCGTCCTGGCCGGGAACTCAACCGCACTCGATGTCCGATGGGCGAAATGGAGTGTCCTGGTCCGGTGGGGACAGGCGGAGGAATCCCTCGCCGAGTTGCAACACATCGCCCAGATCGATGCACAAAACCCTTTAGCTCATCTGCGACTCGCGCAGGAACTCCGGAAGCTCGACCGCCTGGAGGATTCGCTGGAATCGTATAAGCAGGCTGTCGCACTCAGGCCGGATCTGCTCGGCTGGCGGCTCGCGCTGGCCCGGGCGCGGTTCGATGTGCTGGATTACGACGGGGCGAACGGCGACGTGCAGGAGATCCTGAATAATGCGCCCCCCGGATCCCCGTTGGAGCTCCCGGCCAGGACGCTGCTGTCCCTGATCGAGGGCACCTCCACGGAGCGAGGCCGGCGCTACGCGCGCGTCCTCACTCCGGACGCCACAGAGGCCCAATTGAAAGAATGGGCCTTCCTGCGCGGTGAAGCCTGGAGACACTTCGAGGCGGGTCGCTATCAGGAGGCTGAGCCGATCTACCGCAGGATGCTGGCGCTCAACCCGATGGATCCCACGGCAACCTACCAATTCGGACTGACGCTCATGCAAGTGGGCCAATGCAAAGAAGCCCTGACCATTTTCCGCAAACTCTCCGATCTCGATACGACCGATGAAGACTATACGGATTCGGTGTTTCGCATGGGCCAGTGTCTGGTTGAATTGGAACGATGGGAAGACGCCTTCGTCCATTTTCAGATCCTCTACGAGACGGCCGTCGAGTTTGAAGAAGCGAACAAGGGTATGGTCCTGCCGCCGGGAACCCGTGTGCTGGATAAGGGCAAACTGGAGAAGTGGCTCGACAAGGTGCGCCCTCATGTCCCCGAGTTGGCGCAACTCCAACGCGAGACTCCTGTCGCCGTGACTCCGGCCGGCGATCCGGCTCATTCCGGAGAAGCAGCGGCCGAAGACCTCTTCGCGAAGGCACTCGACCGAGTCAAGCCGCAGAAGACGCTGGAGACAGGCGCCGCGCTGATGGGGAGAGATTCCGATTTCAGCTGGTTTCGATTTGTCATCCCCGCAGGCAAGGTCATGCGGGACGATTTTCCCACCGGGGCGCACGACTTTATTCCGCTGAACCCTGGAGACAGCTTTCCCGCCACCCAACAGGACATCTACCTGGTGTTCGGACTCGTGGGGGCCTCCTATGATGCGGTCCCCCTTACAGCACAATGTTTTCTGGAGACCTCGGAGGGAACCGGCAGACAAAGCCCCGTTGTACAGGACCAGGCCATGACGACCATGAACGACCAGTCCGGCTATTTCATGCTCTCCAGGCCCGGCACGGGGTGGATACCGGGTCTCTATCGTTGCGGCCTGTTCGCCGGAGAGAAAACCTCCGCCTATAACCATGTGGATGAAGTCCGCTTCCGGATCGTGGCGGCGGCTCATCCGTCGATGCAGGGATCGAACACGTCACGCCTCTCGAGCGATCTGCAACCGATGCCCACTCCATAAGCCTTCGTGTCGGCTTCAGCCCGATGGTCTATTGTTCTTCTGGCGGAACAGCTCGTCTTCTTCCCGGGCCAGCCACTTCATCAGATCATCAAAGCCCGGATCAGTAATGCCCTCCACCCGCCAGCCGGTGGTTCTTCTATGGGAATACGTGTCCGCCGCCTCCACGACAAGCTGTAAAAATATCAGGTCCTCCCAGGACACCGTCATGGTGAACCCGAGACATTCTTTGAATCCTTCCGACTCAAACTCGACGCCCTCGACGCACCACTCCAACTCCTCCAATTTCGGCATGGAGATGCGGTACATGTCCGGATCGATATGGTGATGAATGGCTTTCACATACGACACGATGTCCTGAAGCTGTTGATGCCGCCCGGCGCTCACGACCAGTTCGGCCAGCTGAGAAGCATTCCCCTGCTGTGTATCTTCCGTCATAGACCTCCCTGAAGGCTTCCATGCCGCTTGAGCCGCGCAGAAGGCCCGTGCAAATGACCGGATTGTATCCGTCCGCCATGAAAGGCGGCAACCGCGAAACGGTAGGACCTCCGCAGTCATATCGCTGAGGGAGGCCGGGACAGCATCCGCACGCCGAAAGGTCGCGCGGATCCGGGGTGCTATTTCTGAGGCAGGCCCGGTTCCCGGCGGTGCCTGACCCAGTAGCGGCCGGAAAATGTTTCTCCCGGAACCAGCCGCTTCAAGCCCCACTCCGGATGATTGAACGAATCCGTCGCGCAGGTCATCGGCTCGATGGCAACCGCGCGGCGCGGGGCGTCGGCAATCGCATCGCCCGTGTACACGACCACCGCGAAAAACGAGCGATCCATCACGACCTCGACCAGACGCCCGCTCTTCACATCACGCAGGGCGGCCGTGGCCAGTCCGTCCGGATCGCGTTCGAGCCGGGTATAGCAATGATTGAACCGGCGATGGCCGATCAGGCGATAGTCACGATAATCCCACTCTGAACCAGCCGCAGAGAGAATCGTGCCCGTCGGCAGAAGCCGTTCGTTAAATGCCACAATTCCCGCGCCGGGGATCTTCGCTTCGGCCTGATCGACCAGCGCAGTGCCGACCGTGAAGTAGGGATGAAATCCCGCTCCGACCGGCGCCGCCTCATGCCCCGCGTTCCGCACCTCGAAAGAGCAGCACAATCCCCGGTGATCCAGAAGGTACGTGACGCCAACGTCGAGCGTAAACGGATAGCCTCGGCGGCCGTAGGTCCCGGCATCGAGACGGACGTCGAACGTCGCACGATTCGAATCGGCAGGCTGCATGCTCCACGGCAACGACCGGACAAAGCCGTGGATGGCGTTCGGCCCTTCCTTGTCATTCCGGTCGAGTTGCAGTACCCGGCCGTCAAACAAGTACCGGCCCTCCGCCACGCGTCCCGGAAACGGAATGAGAACATCTCCCTGACCGCCCTTCTTGCTGCCGCCCCCCGAGTAGCCCCATAGAATGTCGGTTTCGCCCCCGCTGGCGTCTATGACGAAATACCTCCGTAGTGAGGCGCCCCAGGGCGACACCACCGCGCGTTGATTTTCGAAAGACAGTGAAATCTCTGTATCCGGCGTGAATTCGTTCACCATGGCGGCCTGTCGCTATACGGGCCTCAGTGCTGTTTCGTGGCCCGAGTATAGCACCCTGACAGGTGACGACCGCCGGCAATGGGTCGATTCAGCGGAGAGAACTGAGCGATGGCTCACGAACGGCATGAGGGGAAAACGGACGGGAGGGGGGAGCCTCAAAAACAGGCCCCACCCCTCCCTTGCAGCCAACGATGCAGTAGAAATTTAGAATGAGACGTAGTCGCAGGGGCCGAATATCCGCCGGCCTCCCACCAGATACAACGTCTCACCTGACTCAATCCGGATCGGCTTGCTCCATCGAGCTTCGTACACGTTCGCGATCCGGCCCCATCTGGAGCGGGACATGTGGACTTCGATCAATTGTTTTTCCCGAAAGGCGCGCCCCATGAAAAGAAGGATCCCTTCTGCACTCCGGTTGAGTGCGAAGGCCTCTCCCTGCTCGATTACGAACGACTCGTCTCCCGTAACATCAAGCACCTCATACGAGCACTCCTGCCGAATCGCAGCCCGCGCTTCACAGCGACGCCACAGAGGACCAGCCTCCCAGGAGATCACGGCAGCCGACTGCTCGACATCCGCCTCTTCCGGGCTTTCTTCCTCCAGTTCAACCGACGCGTATTGAGAGAACATTTTTTCCAGCGTGCGCATCTCCATGATCAGGCCTCCAAAATCATCGGATGTGGTACCCGCTTACGATTTTGGCAAAAGAGCAAACCCTGTACCGCGAAACAGCAAACGCCGAAACGATTTTTATGAGCCATTTCAGCATTCAGCCCCGTCTCCGCAGTCAATAAGCCTGACCCTATGAAGGCGATCGCCTTCACACGCTCGAATCGTACATCCATATCATGTTGATTTTGCAAGGCTTCAATCACTGTAGCCGTTACCATACAGTAAGAAATGGAAACCTTCGCGTGTACGTATTATCAATTATGACAAAGTTACTGAGGAATATCCTGCCAGGTACGAGACGACTTAACCCGCAGGACGCCCTAGCAGCTGACAGGCGCAAAGACCCATGCACAACATTTCAGGCGATGAGCGAAAAACGAGCAGAGGTTCAGGAGCGGCAGGGGCGGGGTTGTCGGAGCAAGCCCCCGGTCAGGTCTTTTCACCTTTCCGGGCCCTCAGCAAGTGGATGAGTTCGAGTTGCGACCTGTCGCAGATCCGTTACCAAGCCTCAAACAGCATGCGAAGCAACTCCATTCCGAACTAATGACCCTGCACCCATTTGATCACTCCAAGGTCGATCGGCTGCGCCGGAGTCTGATCCGGAAGCAGGACGGTCACCCGCGCGTCATTCACGCGGAAGGTCTCTCGATCGCAACTGATTGAGCACCCCTTCAGCAGAGTCGGGAGCTTTTTTCACTGCCCGTCGGCGAGAAGCTTCTCAAGCACGGCGGAGTCAGCCCGCGGCTCATACAGCGAGACTCGCCGACGCAACCATTCGGAACATCACGGGCGAGGTCGTCAGCGGCAAGGCGTGGAAATCATGGGGGAAGAGGATGGCCACCCCCTTTGTTGCGACAGGAAGTCCTCGAGATTGGCCACCAGTTTGTTGGCGTTCAGAATCGATAGATGAGTTCAAATAAGTGTTGATCGACCCCTCGACCGTTGTCGCCATACATGGTGGCGTCGGATAGGTGTTGGAAGAAATAGCCCAGACCAATCGGCCCATAGACCTGAGCTCTGAGGGCTATGTTCCAGGTGAACTGGAACGCTCCCCCCAAGTCCTGAGTCCCGTATCTATGTTGGCTTAGGAGCGCAAATCCCCCTCCGGCGTCGAGTGAGAACCGTCCGTCCTTCTTACCGAATGAGAACCCTGGGAAAAATGTGGTAATAAACGCAGTGTCCCCCGCCGCTCTCACTGCCCCCGCACTCAACCCCCACCTTGTGCCGACCCCCCAGCCTGACTCGGAATACCATTCCCAGGGGAGCCGGGCCATCGCCAGGACGTCATACTGTTGAAAATCTTCTAACTCTATTTTTCCGATTGGAGAATGGCCGCTGAAGCCTCCGCGTACACTGACACTATATAAGCTCACGCCGTCAAATAAGCGCACGCCCTCGGCAGAGCTTGGCGAGGGGGCAAGAAAGTCGAGCACCAGACAGCCTAGCGCCAGCCAGGTCAAGAAAGCTCCTGCCACCCTGTGCGCTCTCCGCCTAGCGAGGTTCCGGTCAATGTGCTCAATCATTGGTAGACAGCATCCTTTCTGGTGGCAAACGGGTAATTATACCGGTAGAACACTGTCCCGCACAACTAAAAAACGCGCGCATTCGCGCTCGCGGCAAGAGAACCGCCATGATGCATGCCGGCACGCTTGGCCACACTGATCCGCGCGCAAGAAGGCCCTCATTGCGGATGCGATCCGGTCGGCACTTCGTTGACCCCTCATCATCGTAAGCGTATATTCCGGCATGTCGGGTGGTTAGAGCCAAAGGGCATCGAACCGTTCCCCTCTTGCTGCTGTATGAGCAGAATGTCTCAACATCCTGCCGGAGTTTCCGGCACCCCCCGCAACTCGATGGACATGGGTCTCCTGCGACCGGAAGGGCAAGGCGCGTGGAAGAGACTACGGATCCGATTAAACTGCTCGACCTGCCCGGCCAAGTCCTCGACAAAGTGGTCGAGGTGCTGACCAAAGCCGGCATTGAGCTTCCCGCGCTGATCCTGCAGCTCTTTCTCCTCGCGCTGGTGTTGCTCGTGCTGAGTATCACCATGCGCCCGCTGCTGCCTGACTGGCGGAACGCGAAGCTGCTTCCCCTGCTCGGGGCAGGAGGCCTCGGGCTGATTGCCATCGGCATCTTATTCGGCATCGCCTCTCAAACCGCCCTGCCGGACCGGCTCATCGGACGAGTGGCGGGCCAGGAGTTGACCGGGGCCAGAGTCGACCTGCTCGACCTTCGCCACGAAGCCGTATCGACCGGAGGAGCCGTCGACACCGACACAGGCGAATTCGTCGCCTTCTACAGCCCCGCATGGAACGGGCGCGCGCGCACGTTGCGCATCAGTTCTCCCTCCTGCAAACCGCGGGAGCAGGCCATCGCGCCAGGCCGCCTCGCGCGCGGGAGCGAGAGCACATGGGAGTTTCCTTGCGAGAAGCCATGAAACACCTCATCGGCGCCATCCTCTGTGCCTTGATCAGCGCGGGAGCCGCCGCTGCCGCCCCGCTCCTGAACGGCACAGTGACCGCGCGCAACGGAACACCGCTGGCGGACGTGCAGGTGCAGGTGGAGATTCGCACGGTCCAGACCCTGCCGCCGAGTGACAACCAGGGACACTTCCAGTTCGACGCCGCGGCGCTATTCCCCGCCGGAGAATTGCGCGATGCGGGCGGACGGCTGATGCTGAAATTCTCCAAACCGGGCTTTCACCCGGTAAATAAGCAGGTGCGGTTCACCGAAGGCCAGTCACCATCGCCCGTCTCTATCCAACTGGACCCGATCAGCGGCAGCGGATCCATTCCGGCAACGGAGAAGGAAGCCCTCAAGCAATTCACCGCGGCGCCCGGGAGCACGCCGCTCTTCCTCATTCCCTATACCTTCACCGGTATCCAGGCGTCAGATCCCAAGCACGTCAATGAGAGGCTGCGCGCAAACCTTGAGCGCGTCATCGTCACACACCTGCAGGCCGCCGGAGTGAGTGGCTCACAGGCGGTCAGCATGAAACTGCTTCCCCTCGAGCAGGCCAACGACATCGACCGCCTGCGGACATACGGGACATATCTGAATGCCCTGGGGATGATCTCCGGCTACGGAGCCGTGGAGACGGGCGTCGGTGGCTCGCGCTCACTCGGCGTCTCCTCAACCTTTCTGGTGGTCCCGCAAGCGGAACCACCGGTTGGCGCCCCCGTGCTCTATGTGGACGATGAGGTGCCGGTGGACAGCGTCACCTCGCCACGTCTCTATAAATATCTGAGCAAGCTGTGGGGCCGCAGCACGGTGCTGGCGCTCGGCGTCAACGACTACCGCCAGGCCCTGTCCACGCATGACAAGCAGGCCTTCGCGCGCATCCGCAAATATCTCCATGCCGAACGAGCGGGCGCCGGCCCGGGCGACGAGGCGCTGGTCTCGCAACTCAATCTCTTGATCGGCGCCGTGGACAGGGAATTGGCGAAATGATGCTGCGTCTGCTCATGATCCTGCTGCTGGCGTTGGTCTCGCCGATACCCTGCACCGACGCCGGCGAGATTATCGGATTTAAGGCGGGGCCGCAGACCGGCACAGACGTGGTATTGAGTCACGTCGCACGCAAGGCGCTGGTGGCGGAGTTCCTCGACCCGGGCGACACGGGCATGGGGAAGTCGATCAGCTATCTGGTCTGGCGGGAAATCCTCACCGCCATCAGCGATCAAGCCGGGGCCGGCGTCATTCTCGCCCGGGCTCCCGGCAACGAGCGGATCACCGACATGCTGGAGCAAGCCTACCATGAGGCCGCGATCGGCCTCGCCAAGGGACAGGAAGCCGGCATGGCGGTGTGGGGCGCGGTCAATGCCGCCGGCGACGACCTCTACGTGAGCACGTACCTTTCCCTCTTACCCGAAACCGCGGACGTGCAGCTCACGCTGGGGCTGTTCGGCCAACCCCCGCTGGCGCCGGGACTCCAAGCCGAAATCACGCGCACCAACTACAATTTTCCGCCGGTCGAGACGACCCGCGCGCAACTCTTTGATCGCCGCATCGTGACGCGCGCGGCCGCGACACTGCGCGCCACGGCCGATCCTTCCGCCAAGGCGGTCGCGAAAATCTCCAAAAACACAGCCCTGGATGCCGTCGACATGGACAAGGGCTGGTTCAAGGTGCGCCTGGCCAACGGCACATTCGCCTACATCGACAACTCCGTCGTGGATGTTCCTCCCGGCACGATCGAGGCCGCACACCTGACGATCACGCTGAAAGCCGCGCCTGCCGGGCAGCCCGTGCGAAAGGTCACGCTCAACGGATCGTACCGCGTGCTGGACATGCGCTACCTGGCCAAGACGGGCCTGTGGTACGAACTGGCGGTTGGCGATGCGCGCGGGTGGGTGCCGGCGCACCTGGTACGCGCGCGCTTCTCGCTGCCGATTGTGCATTTCGTGGCCGGCCTGTACCGGTATCAATTCAAGCGGTATGAGGATGCGCGGCGGGAGTTCGCCCAATACGTCAGCGCACCGAACTCCGGGGCCGACAATCCCAGCCTGGCCTCAGCCTATCAACTGCTGGGAGCCGGCACGCTGTTGACCAAAGGGACCGTGTTCCAGGCCGATCCCTCAGCGATGGATTATTTTTCGAAGGCGGTAAAGGCCACGCCCTATGATCCCGCCGCCTACTCCCTGCGCGCCCTCTCGGCCATCGCAGTACAGAAGGAGGCAGGCAGCGCGCTCAGAGACCTGGAACAGGCCTTGACGCTGGATCCCGCTGACCCCACCCCGCCGAAAATTATCGACGCGCTTCGCACCGAATTGAAGAAGCCGCACAGTACAATGAAGTACCTGCTGCGCGACGGGCAGAATCCCGCCGTGCTGCAACAGCTCGACGACATGGCAACACGCTATCCCATCGCAGACGTACCAACACCCCAATAATGCCCCATCTGCCTGACTCCGGCACGATTTGCCGGTGTGCCCTCGACTGTCACGACCTCTGGTTCACCCCATTCGACTCCTGATGAACGCGTCACCGGTTCATGGCAGCCACGCAACCGGAAAAGGACAAGATGCTTCTCTTGCACCTCCGGCCTTTCCAATATTTCCCCTTTCCCAATCTCCATGGGAAGACCTACAATGTTTTCCACGCACAGAGGGACGAGATGCTTCCACGTTGTATCGCCATAGGGCTACTGGCCTCCATACTGTGCGCTTCCGATGCTGCGGCCTCCGGCAAGACGACCAGAGAGAAGAACGAGCTGATCGGTCCGGTTCGATCCGTCGTGACGATGACAGCGGACGCTTCTTCGTCTGAAACCTATGACCGCGCAGGCAATCTCACCGAGGCGATCGTCTATCAACGGGAGGAGAAGCACTCAACCCGCTATGTGTTCACCTACGACCAGCGGGGCGAGCTTCAGGAAGAGATCGCCTATGAGGCCGACGGGACGCCTCTTTACCGGAGACTGTTTGCCTATGCGCAGGATCCATCCGGACGGGCGACAGCCGTGGTTGCCGCCTCGCAAGAGGGCGAATTTCACCATGCCGAACTCTCCATCTACGACGGAGACGGAAACCTAGCAGAGAAGATTTATACCGACGGCACCATGACGAGCAGAAATCTATTCGATGTCCTCGGACGCATCCTCTATTCCGGACGATATAGGGACCAGCTATTGCTTGCTGAGTTAGCCTGGACCTATGACAACAATGGAAGATTGATCGGGCTGACCAGCTACAGTCCCGGCGGAGCCGTCACCGGGAAAGTCCGGCACGAGTATGACGATACAGGGAAACGTATCCGGACAACGACCGAGACAATTCAGCACGGTGCGACCAGCAGATGGATCTCCACCTATGAATACGACGGTGCAGGTAACTGGATCAAAGAGCTCACAAGACAGGTAACGGGCAGTTCATCAGAGAGCGGTACGGCGCCGAGCCAGCTCCTGCAAGAGCGGCTGATCGACTATTACGAAACCCGCTGACACAAAACGCAGGCGACAGGTCAAACCGAAATGACTTCTAATACCTTGCCGCCTCGCGCAGACAGCGAGAGTCGCCCGACACGACGATTCAGCACATGATTGGCGAGGCGCCAGCAACAAGGAGTGGACGACATGGCATAGGGAATCTTCTGCGAACGTGAAGCACGCATGTCAAGAAAAGATGCCTGACCATTTTCCAGTCTTTAGACTTCTCACCCTTTCCCATCGGCCCAGTTCCACCACCCCCATCGCATCGACACATCCTTTATTACATGTATATCCACAATTAGTCTATTGACACCCGAACTTCCGAATACTAATATGCCACCGCAATCCGACCTCAGCCGCGGATCGTGATACACAGGAAGAAGATTGGTGAGGGTCACCTCTTCCTCGAGGATGCTGGGGCATGTCAGACTGTGAGCCATTCTGAATGGCACCTCAATCACGGCCCTTCGGGCGGCCGAAAGAATGAAGAGAAATAAATCCCGCTCCCTTTGCTTTTCCCGGCTTCAGAATACCGAACCACCACGAGGGGATCCCTCACGAAGAGCTATCCCATTCGCGATTAGGCAAAAGATTCAACCCTAACTATTTACTCGCTACCAAGAGTGTCGACGGGGGAAAGAGATGCCAATACTGACTAGCAGACTTGGAAAGATGGTTCTAGCTTCATGCATTCTCAGCAGCACTTGGGTCGGTTGCGCCAATCGCAACTTCTCCCCCGGAACAACCAAGGGAGTAATTGTCGTAGATAGCCCCGAGGTGTTTACCCGCGAGCGAGTGGTTAACGACCGCCGACTACAGGAAGCTTGGCTTAAGAAACAACTTGAGCTGTGCGACCAAGTGGATGGCGTTCAGGGGCTCATAGATTCGAGAGGAACAGATGGCACTCTGGTGAACACAAACGCAGAATTTTTGCGCGCCCAACAAATGTCCAAGAGGCTTCAAGACGGCACAGGAGACACCCAAGGGAAAAACAATAGCGGCACCTCAAACGGGGAGACCGGCTTGAAAGACACGCTCGAATCCAAGGACCGAATCTCACGTGACCCCAATACCATCGTACCATCCCGAGCGCAGTCTTCCCCCACCGACAGCTTCAATGACAAAGATGCCTGCAGGGACAAAATACGTGGCGAGCTTAATGCGATCGGCCTTGACGACAGGCACGACCTCAATGGTCAAACGATTTACAGACTAAAGTTTGACTCTACGGTCATCCCGGAACACGACACAAGCGCCTGGGCAGTTGTCAGGATGCAGATGGAGCATCCGCAGTGCACGCATCAAGCAATTCAAACCGCGGCAAAACCCACGGCCGATGCCGTGAAGGAATCGACCCAGGAGTCTAAAACTTGTGATGAAGAAACGGATCAGCTCTATTCCAGTTGGAACCAATACATCGAAAGATTTTTGAATGAGCTTTACAAGGATAAGGTGAGTCTTTTCAATAATTTTGCACTTCCAGCCAGAGACATCGATGAACTTGTGTATTACGCCGAAATGAACCTTCCTCAAAATGACGAAAAGAATTATTTTGAGAGCTCCATATCCCAAAATAAAGGAAGAACCTTTATTGAGCTAGAGCGAGAATCACATGCCACTGCTTCCCACTCAGATATCTACAAACGTCTAAACGGCTTGATCGTTGCGTTACATGAAAAGAAATTCAAAAAACTTGGCGTTCCTCTAGAAGACATAGCCCCATTGCTTCTCCTCCAACAAATTACAGCCACTTATAGTGACGATTCGAGATACGGAAATTACTTCGAAATTTGTCCGGGGGACAACTCGATACAGGTATTTCAAAAGGAAAAACGATCGAGCCGGCCTTGCTCAAAACAATCGACCACGAAATACTTGTTTTGCACTCTAACAAAGGAGAAGTCCTGCTCCCAGAAGTCCTCCTCCCAGGAGCCCTCCTCCCAGGAGCCCTCCTCCCAGGAGCCCTCCTCCCAGGAGCCCTCCTCCCAGGAGCCCTCCTCCCAGGAGCCCTCCTCCCAGGAGCCCTCCTCCCAGGAGGACTGCTCCCAGAAGCCAGATGGTAAAACCCGATTCAAATGTGAACTTAATAACCTGTATCAGAATGGGCATATCTTCAGCTACGATGTGACGCCGAAAGAATCCGTCCAGCGCATTTCGGATGTTGGCTCATACAGGGAAGTATCCCAATTCCTTCTTAGCCTGAAAGCCCTAGTAGGAACCACGGACTTAAAAAACACGCTTGAGCTCTACAGAGAGCGTGAAGCCCTGACCCATGCCATCAGACGGCAACCACTTATTGTTGGGTTTGGATCGGAGGGCAGAGAGCTCTCTGGTAACAATTCCCCCGGCGAGGGAGAAATCGGATGGCTCATTGGACCAAAGTTCGAATTGGCCCCGGACGGGTCGTATCACTATTTCCGCCACGTCCCCATTCAAAACGCACTTTCTACATCCGTTTCCGTACCTGGCTGGTGGAGGAACCTTAAGATAAGAGTATCCAGGTGCTGGCTAGGCGAAACGGTAAACACCTGCCAGGACAATCCCTTTAAAGACGATCCCTCCACTAAAGACGATCCCTCCACAAAAGATCTTCGTGTTTATTCCATCAAGCTCCCCGGCGATATTCGTGCATTGGATTCGGCGATGGGGAACAAGTTACGCCTAAGAACACCAACGGTTCTCAAACATGAAGTCCACAGACTCACCGCAGGAAAGTCAGGCAGCATCATCATCCATGGAACAAACCTCTGGCGCGCCACCGTTGTGTCTGTTGGGAACTGGACCGCCGACAATATTCTAGTCCTTCCTAACATGGAAGGCATTCAAGCAACTTTCACAGCTGACACAACAAAACAATGGGATATACCCGAAGTGCGCAAGTACCCTATAAATGTTTGGACAAGCGAAGGATGGGAATTTGCCGGTAATGCGTGGGTATGGCCGGCATCAAACCCCTCAGAGCATCCAAAAGAGCTTTCATTTGCTGGGAATTACTACATTTTGGGAACCGATCTTGCGCTCCAGATTCCCCCACAAGTTCTGGGGCAAGGTTTTTCAGATCTACAAGTTGGAATACGCCTTCACAAAGAACAAGGGACACAGAATGCATTCGAATTTGTTAAGCCCACAATAGGAAAGGACGGCCGTATCATCGCCAAACACACTACCGCCTGCACAAATTGCCAGAACGGCGACAAGCTCGATATCATAGTTGGGCTCAAACCAGTTCCAAATGCCGAGCAACTGCTCATTCCCATTAAACAGACACCCATCTTCTATGACAACACGGACAACTCTCAAGCCAAGCTAGGCCTTCCCGGTGGGCCAATTGGCCCGGTGAGCTTTCCAAACCTATCCTCTACTCCAGAAATTACAGTGCATTTCCCATTGGGCCTCGAGGATGCGTATCCAGGATTCACAGCAATGAAAGGCGTGCTTACTGCAAAAGGAACCACCCCGTCACCTCCCCAGATCACTATAAATCCGGTGGGATGCGTAATGGTCAATCGGCAGGACAAGTGCACCTACAAGCTGTCGGGAACCAGTGCGACTGGCCAAAAGCATGTGTACACGCTTCAGTTTGGTGGTGACAAGGAGAATCCTCCCGTCCTGGGCACAATCACAATCGGGCCCTAGCCTAAATGCTATGCCGTGAAGTTTACATGATTGGCAGAACAAAGAAAGGTACCCGCATGCTGACAGGGAGACCAAACAATTACCTACTTGCGATGGGAATCATAGTCTGTCTACTAAGTTACAGTTCTGCGTATGGGCAAGGCTTCGACCGGTGGGAATCGGATTCATTTGGGGACCGGCTCGGGAAATGGGCTTTTGGGACAGGCGTTGGAATCAATGCTAATGGACCAGGAAGAACCACCTTTGCGGAAGTATTTACAGCAGACCGCTACTTGGATAAGGACAAAACATTCTCTATTGGCCCAATGATCCAATTAGTACCTCCTGGAGACTACACAATGGTCGCAGGAGCAATGGTTACCCGGTATTGGTTTAGTCCAAAGAAGTATTGCGACTGCAACACCTGGTACTTGTTGCCTCTCAAGCATCTCACTTTCCAACCTTTTCTTGGCCTTGGCGGGTTGTATTCAAGCATCAAAAATACTGCCCCCAATAATACTACAATCCAGGACACCAGTTACTATGCTGCAGCCGGTGTTTCCTTGAATGTTAACCTTCCTGACGATAGGTTCGGCCTATCTCTTACCTGGATGCAGAACCTGCATGACATCAGGACCGCTACAGGCCGCGATCGGGAAAGCGTGTCTTATTTCATTGGTATCAACTTTAGACCTACGAACTAAGAGAGTGAGTTTCCCAAGCCTCGATGGACCGCAGCATGGTCTTTTTCTTCGCGCCTATGGAACGCTTGCAGAATCTGCATCTTTCTCGGCCCCTTCACAATGTCCATCGCCCCTGTACCAGGGATTGCGCAAACACTACAGATCGTTAGCGATGCCAGGAAATTACTGACGGGCCCTGAGCTGCTGCCGGCCATAAAGACACCGAGTTAGGTGTAGAAAGGAAACCGGAGGTGAATCATGGAGTGGCGCAAGCCGCACGGGACTTGGGTGTGCATGACACGGTGTTGCGCCGATGGGTGCGGGAAGGGACAGCCGACCCGCAATAGGCCCTCCAGTTAAGGGGCAGATGAAGCCGGATCAGTTTGAGATCAAGCGATTCCGACGTGAGGTGACCAAGCTCAAAGCCGAACAGGACATTCTAAAGCAAACCGCGGCCTACCTTGCGAAGAAGGCGGTGTGAAGTTCGGCCCCATCGTGAAGCACTGGGGGATCTAGCCGACGGCGTGAGCGTGCGAGGCAATCGCGATCTCGCGGGGTGGATTCTATGCGTGGCTGGCGCGTCCCGAAAGCCATCGCTCTCGCAGCGACGAGGTGTTGGGCGACAAAATCCTGGCGAGTTTCCTGCAGAGTGAGAGGCCCATCGGCGCGAGGCGAGTCTGGCGCGACATGCTGGCCAAGAGCGAGGCCTGCATCGGATCGAGCCGCTGATGCGACGACACGCCTTGCTGGCGAGGCCAAAACGGCGGCGGGTGCCAGCCGATACCGGCACGCGGTCACCGAGCACATTCTCGGCGAATGCGCTCAATCGCCAGTGTGACGCGCCGGCCCCGAACCAAAAATGAGTGGCCCACTTCACCTATCTCTGGACTGCCGAAGGGTGGCGCTAGGTCGCTGTCGTCGTGGATTTCTTCTCCCGACGGGTGGTGGGCTGGTCAATGAATGCGACGATGACGGCACAATTGCTCACCGATGCGTCGGTGATGGCGATCTGACGGCGGGGCAATCTCCTAGGCCGTGTTGCGTCACTCCGATCATGGTAGCCGGTACTCCGGTGCGCCCTTCCAGCAGCTCCTGGTCGACCACAGCGTGACCTGTAGCAGGAGCCCAGCTGGCATGTTTGGAACAACGCGGCGATGGAGAGCTTCTTCTCCTCGCTGAAGGCCGAGCGCGCCGTGCGGACCACGTAGTGCACACGAGACCAGGCAAGAGCCGACATGTTCGATTACATCGAGCTCTTTTACAATCCCCGGCGGCAGCACTCCCCGTTGGGGCATCTCTGTCCGATGGAGCTCAAACGGCAGGCCGAATTAGCGTAGGTTGGTGTTAACTAACTCGGCACCAGCTCAATGAACATTTTTACAGGGCAATCTAGTAAGAGCAGTTTACCCCTCGATCTGGGAGCAATGTAATGACTCGACTTCACAGACAGCCACTTAGCAAACTAGGCGCCTCAAGAACACTGGTGTTATTTTGCACAGTAGCTTCCCTATTCGTAGTCTCCGCCTGTAAAGCTAAGGAAAGACTCGATGCATCCGACATCAGACCAGTTCACTATCCAAACGGCCAGGCTTCCGGAGGCGTTACTGGTCTCAGGGCAGCCATCGACAACTCACCGGATACCCCAGTAAGAGTGCTAGTGATCCATGGAATGATTACGAACAAAGCAAACTACAGCGAGAACTTGCAGAAAAAGACTGCTGAATCTCTAGGATTAGTGCCGGGCGGCTCCCGCGGGGCTATCGAAATCCATCGGGGATACGACTTTGTTCCAACTGTTGGCTCGCAGCCATTCGATGGACCAAACCGCTTAGCCCGATCAGAAATGAGGAGAACTGCGTGGACAACACCCGGCAATCCCAAAGCTGAACGCCTTGTCTTCTATGAATTACTTTGGGCTCCTCTAAGAGACCAGGTCAAGAATCATTTCCTTTCATGTTTTGAATCTCGCTCAATTGACCGAGAAGCCTTGTGCCCTTCTCGCTTCCCGGGGGAGCCAAATTCCGATTCGCTGCGGTATTTGAATGGAGCCATGAAGGACAGAATCCTTATTGAGGGTTTTGGTGATGCCATCATTGTCCTTGGTCCTCTCGGTGACGTGCTTCGAGATGATATTGACCTGGGGATCTGCATGATTGCGACAGACTTGCTTGAACACGAAGGATTGACCACTCCAATACCGGAAAAAACCAGATGCTCACTCAAATCCATAACAAATGACTTGGATATTTCTCAGAAAGCAGGACTAGCTTTGAACAAAGCGAAATTCTTTGCAATGACTCAAAGCCTTGGTAGCTTCTTATACATGGACACCCAGCAACGCTATAGCCAAGCCAACAGGAAGGCACTTTCCGGCGAACCTATGGCGGAGGAGGACTTGCGCGATGCCTTGTTATTCTTTTTAACAGACCGGTCAACTGTTTACATGATGGCTAACCAAATTGCCCTTCTGCAACTTGCCCGCTTCGCGCCAAAAGAATGTAGACCTGACAAGGAAGGCGTTGAATGCCCCAACCGATTCCTTCGAGGCAAAGATAATTCAATCGATGACTCCTCAGCAGACGGCCAGATGAGGCAATATGTTGCTTTCAACGATGTAAATGACCTTCTAGGTTTTGAACTCCCTCCATATCTTGCAGAAACCCCAATGGGGACATTTATCAACGTTTCCGTTGACAATCCAGGGTTAACAATCCCCTTCCTCTTCAAGAATCCTCATGCTGCGCACACCCGTCATCAAGACAACCCGGCAGTAATTGATGCCATGGTAAATGGAATCCCCCCTCTAAAGAGCAGGTAACTCACGGCTAAATTTCTACAACCTACACTAATTGTTTTCGGAGGCCCTATGCGATTAATCATGCGATACGTGCTTAGATGGAATGCACCGACGAATTCCGGAACGATTCATCTTCAACTCCAAGACGGGACAGCTTATCAAGTTCCAGTTAACACAGCGGAAGAATTCATCGCCGTCTCAAACATTCTCAGGAATTCGCCGACTTTTCTCCATCCAGACGGAACAATCGAATACAGGACCGCTTGATACTGAAGAGCAATGCTGTCAGGCGTGAGTTTTATCTTGCTGTAGGAATAAGAAGACGACCATCGGGAGTACTTCATGAACGCCTGCCGTAATGCAATACTGAGAAGCCCCTCTGCGGAAGCGCGATTATTGATTTCGCCCCCTCGACTTCACGATCAACGTGCCACTGTGACGGCGAGACGAACCCCAAGCGCGTGCAGCAGCGCATCGAGGCTCTTGAACTCAGGATTCCCACGCGCGGACAGCATCTTATAGAGGCTTTCGCGGTTGAGTTTCGTTTTGCCAGCCAGCTGCGCCACTCCCCCTTTAGCCTCAGCCACGTTTCTCAGGGCCACCAAGAAGAGCTCGGGATCGTCTCCTTCCAGCGCTGCATTGAGATACGCTTCCACCTCCTGAGAGTCGCGCAAACCCTCGATCAGCTCCGCTTGATAAGCTTTGCTCTTGCTCATGATGCGGGCGGTACTCGTTCAATCTTCAGGCATCCGGTCCACAACGCGATCCCATTCCTTGATGGCAGGCTTCACATGGTGATCGAGATGCGTGAGGGCGGCATAGAGCCGGCCTTCGTATTCATCCCTGTTCTTATCGTCTAAGGGAATCACTCTCAGCGCGCCGGACAAATTGTGGATCTCCTCCACGGCCTCTAAGATTTCCTCAAAATGCTGTTCAAGCATGGGAGTGGACGGCGACACCAGCGTGTCTTGTTCAGGGAACGATGGGCGAGTTGACCGCTTAGCCTTCATGGCGCTTTCCTTTCCCCAATCGTCGCTCTAGATTTCTCACCGTTCTCTGCCACGCCGCAATTTCCGTCTTCCAATGGCGGATCAGCGTGTCGTCAGGGAATGACCTGTTCTGTTCACGGGCGATTTTCCTCAGGTGGACAGCAATCACGCTCCGCAACCCTTCGATCCTCGCTCGCAACTTCTTATTTCGTCCCATGCCGCTCCCAGGGCCATAACCGTACCGCCGACCTATATAGGCTGTCAATCAATGCGAGCCTCGGAAATACATGCCCCTCCAAGAGAATCGCCTGACTTGATCCACTACTATGCACATCGAACGACCATAGTGTCATCGTGGGGGTTCCGCGAGCACATAGGACCAGCCAGGCCGCCATTCCAATCCCTCTGGAATTTCTCCCTCCCCCTCTGGAATTTCTCCCCAACTCTTGGCTCGTCTCTCGTCGTCCTCCGTTCGTTGTTCGCATGAGATTCACTGGCTAACCTATTGCTCTTAAAGAGCATTCTACCCTTGCGGCCACTTCCCTCTCCCCCGGCACAGTCCCTGCTCAAGCATTTCACCGATGTCGACTCATTCCTCCATTCTCTTGATCGACGATAGCCCAGGCGAATGCGAACTGTTTCGCCTGGCGCTGAAGCAGACCGGCCTCGATGTCGCCCTCTTTACCGAGCAGGACGCCGAGGCGGCATTCCATTTTTTACAAGACCGGTCCCGTCACCGATCCGAACAAGCTCTTCACTCCCTTTCCAGCGAGGCGGCTGGCGTGGTCTCCACTGCGCGCACTATTCCACCCGCCCAACCCTCAGCGCGCCAAGACGCGCTTTTCCCCGAGCGAGGGCAGTCCGCGACCACGCGTTCCGCGAGCACAGAGACCATGCCAGCCGTCTCTCAGTCCTCCATCTCCCTCCAGGAGGGTGACCTGAATTGGTCTCCCACTGCGCGCATTGAGGGAGCACATTCTGATCGTGCGGCCTCAGCGAGCAAGGGAGACCAATCAGGCCACCCTCCCTCTCTCCCTTCCCTTATTCTTTTGGATCTCCACCTTCGCGGCGAGAACGGCTGCGACTTCTTGAAACGGCTCAGAGCCGATGGGCGGTTTGCCGCGATCCCCGTCGTGATCTTCACCACGTCGGATGACCAGCAGGATGTCGCCCGCTGTTATGCGAGCGGAGCCAATGGCTATGTCGTCAAACCCGGCACCTTTGCCGAGCTCATTCACTGTACCGGCGATCTCTGCCGCTTTTGGTTGGACCGGAATCGTGTGCCTGTAATGATAGGAACCCCATGCTGACCCGCGCCGCGCTGAAAAATCCCTACGCCGTTTTTGCCATCTGCATGATCGCCCTCGTGCTGGGCGGGGTGTCGTACCAGAAGATGCGCGTGGACATCTTCCCGGAAATCAAACTCCCCTCGATCCTCGTCACCACCTTCTACCGCGGCATGAGCCCCGGCGAGATGGAAGGCGCGATCACGCTCAAGATGGAACAGCGCTTCGTCGAGGCGAGCTACGTGGAGCACATCGAGTCCCAGTCCCTCGCCGGGATGAGCTACATCAAAGTGTTCTTCCAGCCGGAATACAGTATCGACTCGGCTCAATCGGAGCTGACCAGCCTGGCCTACAGCATCATCCGACTGCTGCCGCCGGGCGTCTACCCGCCCTCGGTCTATAAGTTCGGCGTGTCGAGTCTGCCGGTGGGCTTTCTCTCGGTGAGCAGCGAGACACTGGGGCCGAAGGAAATCCGCGACCTGGCCTATTTCAATGTCCGCCAGCAGATCGCCACGATCCCCGGCATTTCGTTCGGACCTCCGCTGGGCGGCAAGGTCCGGCAGATCACCGTGTTCATGGATCAATCGCGCATGCTGGCGCGCGGCATTTCGCCTTCGGAGGTCGTGAAGGCGATCAATTCGCAAAGCGCCATCATCCCGGCGGGCGACATCAAGATCGGCGATCTCGACTACTACGTCTATTCCAACAGCCTCATCGACGCGGTGGACAAGATCAACGACATCCCCATCAAAGTGGTGAACGGCACGCCGATTCTGGTGCGCGATATCGGCACGGCGGCGGACAGCGCGGCGATTCAGACCTCCATCGTGCGGGTGAATGGCCGCGAGGCGACCTATATTCCCATCACGCGGCAGGAAGGCGCGAATACGTTGGAAGTGACGGACGGGATTCGCGCGAAGCTGCCGAACCTCACGGAAATTCCCGCCGGCACGACGGTGAAATTCCTCTACGACCAATCGCTGTACATCAGACAGGCCATCGCCAATCTGCAAAAGGAAGGGCTGCTCGGCGCGGGCCTGGCCGGATTGATGATCTTTCTCTTCTTGCGGAGCATCAAGGCCGCGCTCGTCGTCGGCCTGGCCATTCCCCTCTCGCTCACCGCCGCGCTGGTCGCGCTCTATATGACCGGCCAGTCGGTGAACATCATGACCCTCGGCGGGCTCGCGCTGGTGATCGGGACACTGCTGGACAACAACATCGTCGTGCAGGAGAACCTGCACCGCCACCTGGAAATGGGCAAGGACGGCCGCACGGCGGCGGAAGACAGCGCCGTCGAGCTGACGCTCCCCATCCTCGTCGCCACCGTCTGCATCCTGATCGTCTACCTGCCGATCATGTTCTTCTCCGGCATCATCAAGTACCTCTTCGTCCCCCTGGCCATGACCGTGGCCTTTGCGATGCTGGCGGACTATGCCGTCTCGATGACGGTCACGCCGGTCGTCCTCTCGCGCCTCTACCATGCCGGACATGGCCACGGTTCTCAGGAGGAGGCCGACGCGAAAGACTGGTTCCGCTTCGTGCTGGCCCTCTACGAGCCGGTGCTTCGCGCGGGCGTGCGCTTCAAGCCGGTGGTCATCGCCCTCGCCCTGCTGGCGCTCGTCGGAACCGGCACGTTGCTGCTGCCGCGTCTCCACAGCGAGTTCTTCCCGAAGGTCGATGCCGGCAACTTCACCATGATCGTCAGCGCGCCGGAGGGCTCGCGCATCGAAAAAACGGCGGCCATCGTGGCGCAGATCGAACAGCTGGTGCAGGAGACGATTCCGAAGCAGGACCTGGAGGAAGTGATCTCCAACACCGGCCTCTACTTCGGAGACGCCGCCCGCTTCGCCCCCAACACCGGCAACCACACGGCCTTTGTGCTGGTGAATCTCGTGACCGGCCACGAGGGCAAGACCGAGGACTACGCCAACACGATGCGGGGGAGGCTGCGCACCGAACTGCCCGGCGTGGAGGTCTCGTTCCAAACCGGCGGCATCATCAGCGATGTGCTGAACTTCGGCCTGCGCGCCCCGATCGACATTCAAGTCAAAGGCCCCCGGCTGGATCTCATTCGCCCGGTCGCGGAAGAGATCAGAACCAAAGTCGCGCAGGTGGCCAACACGGTGGATGTCCGCATCAAGCAAGGCAAGAGCTATCCCGAACTGCATGTAAACGTGGATCGCACGAAGGCGGCCTACTACGGCATTACGCAAGACCGCGTGATCGTCGATGTGATCACCGGCATCAGCTCGAACATCGCGCTCAGCCCCAACTTCTGGCTCGATCCCAAGACGGCCAACGGCTACTTCCTGCTGGCCCAATACCCCGAACAGTCCTTGACCTCCACGGAAGACCTGCTGAACATTCCGGTCATCGGCGCGCGCACGTTCCTGGGACCGACCTCCTCCCTCACGACGGGCGGCACGACCGGCTCGACCTTCGCCCTCCAGAACACGCCCTTCGCCGGGCGCAACCTCGACCTCTCCAACGGCTTCTACGCCTCCGGCGACGAACGGCGCGGGCCGCCCGTCCTGCTCCGCGACGTGGCCACGCTCGACATGACGACCGGACCGGACAGCGTGGACCACTACGATCTGTCCCGCTTGATCAACGTGCTGGTGACCCCGGTTGGCAACGACCTGGGGCATGTCGCCAAAGACATCGAACAGGTGCTCTCGACCGTCGCCCTGCCGAAAGACGTGACGATTGCCATCAAGGGCGAAGTCGCCAACATGCGCGGGGCCATCAGCAATTTCGCGCTCGCGCTGCCGCTGGCGGTGCTCCTGATCTATCTTGTCATGGTCGGCCTGTTCCGATCGTTCATCGATCCGCTGATCATTCTCGTCGCCGTGCCGCTCGGCTGGATCGGCACGATTCTCATGCTGCATGTCACCAATACCTCGGTGAACGTGGAATCGATGATCGGCACGCTCATGATGATGGGCATCGTGGTGTCCAACAGCATTCTCCTCGTGGATTTTGCCAATCGCATGGTCGACGCCGGCGCCTCGGCGGAACAGGCTGTGCTGGAAGCGGGCAAGCGCCGCATCCGGCCCATTCTCATGACCGCCCTGGCGACGATCCTCGGGCTCCTCCCCCTGGCCCTGGGATTCGGCGAAGGCAACGAGACGATGGTGCCGCTGGCCCGCGCCGTCGTCGGCGGACTGGCCGTCTCCACAGTCATGACCCTGCTGGTCGTGCCGGTCATGCACGCGCTGGTGCTGGGCAGGCGGGTGCGGACCATCGATCAGGCGGCCCCGGCTGCCGCACAAGAGGAACTGTAAGATGATGCTGAAACCGTCCGTCAGTCTCCTGCTCACCCTCCTGCTGGCCGCCGCCGGATGCCAGCGGGAAACCCCTCCGCAGGAAGCGGCGCCGGAGGCGCCTTCCCCGACCGGAAGCTCCGAGCAGGCCGTTCCTGTCCCGGTCGATGACCGGCCGGTGGATGTGCAGGTGACGAAACCGGCCAGACAACTGCTGGTCTACACGATCGCCCTTCCGGCCAATATCTCGCCGCGCTACCAGACAACGCTCTACGCGAAAGTCTCCGGCTATTTGAAATGGATCGGCCCGGACAAGGGCGACCACGTGAAGAAGAATCAAGTCGTCGCCATCATCGACGCCCCCGAGGTCGAAGAGCAGTACCAACAGGCCGTCTCCGACTACAGGATCAAGAAGCTCACGTTCGAGCGGCTGCACAAGGTATGGAAGGAATCGCCGGACGTGATCGCGAAGCAGGACGTGGACGTGGCCGAAGCGACATACCAGGGATCCAAGAACCTCATGCAGCAGCGGGCGGCGATGCGCGAATACACGAAGGTGCGCGCCCCCTACGACGGCATCGTGACGGCGCGGTTCGCCGACCCCGGCGCCTTGATCCAGGTCGCGACGTCCTCTGCCACCAATGCGATTCCCCTCTTCACGATCATGGACCTGGACACGGTGCGCGTCTATGCGAACGTGCCGCAGGACGATTCACCCTGGATCACGCCGGGCACAACCAAGGCCGTGGTGAAGGTGAAGGAATTGCCGGACCGGTCGTTTAAGGGAACCGTCACCCGATCGACGCTGGCGCTCGATCCCTCCACGCGCAGTCTGCTGGTGGAGATCGACCTCCCGAATCCAGACCACGCCCTCCGCCCCGGCACCTTTGCGGAAGTCTCGCTGAGTCTGCGCGAGATCCCGAATGCGCTGGTGCTGCCGCCGCAGGCCATCGTCAGCGGCCCCAAGGGGAAATCCGTCTTCATCGTGGACCGTGGCAAAGCGAAGTCCGTTCCCGTGCAAACCGGCATCACGGACGGCAAGTGGATGGAAATCACCGCCGGCCTGAGCGGCGACGAGGAGGTGGTGGCAGTCGGCAAACGGAAACTCCTGGAAGGAAGCCCCGTTCAGGCGTCTCCTTTCAAGCTGCCGGAAGCCAAGCCCTCGCAGCAAAAATTCGAGCGGAAGTCCGCCGGCACGCCGCCGTCCCCGCCAAGCCAGGAAGGAACGAAACCATGACCTCCCAGACATTGACGTCGCTAGCCCTTCTCACGGCCCTGGCCCTTCCTGCCCTCGCCGGAGCCCAACCGTCCGGATCCCCCGAGGCCCCGGGCGTGGGGCGTTTCCTCGGCTTGCAGCAGGCCATCGAAGCCGGATTGCAGAACCATCCGATCGTGCAGGAGGCCAACGCCGGACTTCTGGCATCGACGGCCAGGACCGATCAAAGCAAATCGCTCTACTATCCGCAGGTCTATGCGAATGCCGACGGATCGGCAGGATCCGGCCGCATCAATCCCCGCTTCCTTATCGGCGGCGGCCTGCTCCAACCCAACTTGAGCACCTATACGGCCGGAGTGCTCGCCAGCCAACGGATCTACGATTTCGGCTTCACGAAGAACCTGGTCGAATCCTCGCAGTACGGCGAGCGGGCACAGGAGCAGGACGTGAACGCGCGCCGCGCGCTCGTCATCGTCTCCATCCAGCGGAGTTATTTGAATAGCCTCAAGCGGCAACGGCTCGTCCGCATCGCGGAAGAAACCGTGCGGGAGCGCGGCATCATCACCGGCCAGATCGAGACGCTGTACCGGCAGCAGTTGAAGTCAAAACTTGACCTGGACCTGGTGAAGGTCGAGCTGGTTAACGCGGAATCACTGCTGGTCCGCAGCCGGAACGACCTGAAAGCCAGCTTTGCCGATTTGAACCGCGCGATGGGCATTGCGGGACCGGACGACTATACGCTGGAAGATGTCATGACGGACGTGAAGGCTCCGCGGGCATTGGGCGACCTGATCGCCGACAGTCTCGCGCATCCGGAACTCAAACGCGCCAAGGAACAAACGGCCTCCGCCGGAGCCAAGAAACGGGCGATGAAAAGCCAGTATCTGCCGACCGTCTCGGCCGTGGCCAGCGGCGGCTATTACGACACCTTCGACACCACCCGCAACGTCGCCACGGGCGGCTGGTGGTCGGCCGGCGGTATGGTCTCCATGCCGATCTTCACGGGCGGCTTGATCGAGAATCAGGTGAAGGAGGCGGCGGCTCAAGAGGCGGCGGCTCAGGCCCAGAGCACCAACATCGAACAGGCCCTCACCCAACAGGTGACCAACGCCTACCTCGACACGGTGACCTTCACCCAGCAGATCAAGCTGGCGGAGGAGCTGGTCAAGACAGCGCAGGAAGCCTTAAATCTGGCGAAACAGCGGTACAAGCTCGGGCTTGGATCAATCGTGGAAGTGACGCAATCCGAAGTGGGGCTCACGGCCGCCCAGACAAAACTGGCCGAAGCCCAGTACGATTACAAGATTGCCGAGGTCACGCTGGCCTACGCATCCGGCGGGGAAGCCCGGTTGGAGATCGATCCAACTATTCGGTAGGCTTGGGCGGAGCCCCTGCGGACAGAGCAGCCAGCGTCGTGAGATTGATGACCACCTCATCGGCCCCGTTGGCCAGCACGCTGTCGATCCAACTGCTCTCCGTTCGCCGCATCGCTTCATGCGGCTGGAAGTAGAGATCGAATCCCTTGGCGGCGGTGGGACGCATGGGGTACCGGCGGTCGTAGATCATCCCGTAGGTGGGAATCCCATAGACGATCTGCCAGTTCCCCAGAATCAGGTGCAGCTCGTCATCTTTCATGTAGAGCCCGCCGGAGGTGACCACGCGCTTCACAGAAGTCTGCGGCAGACTCAGGTAAAACGTCACCCGCTCGTTGGGCTGAGCCCTCGATAGCGCGTCGGCCACATGCACCGACAACAGGGCAATGTCTTCATCCTGAAAGGCCGGGGTAAAGGGCGCTTCGCCTTGGAGCCAGTTCTGCAACCAGATCCGCCGCTCCTGGATCATCAGTCCCTGGAAAATCAGGCGCAGCTTCTCCGGTCCGATGATCGCGGGATGACTGTGATGGGTCGGCGGCCACTCGGGCAGAAAATGCTCCTCCTGCTCCAGCCGCACATAGTTGACGGGATCCTCGTAGATCGTCCGCGACGGCACATGCGGGATGGCGCAGCCGGCGAGAAGCAAGAGCAAAACGAGCAGTGGGCAGTGATGCGTGAAAAGTGATCGGCAAGCCATCGAACATGCTCTTGTCTCTGACGCCTCCCCCCTCTTCACACATCACCCATCACTCATCATGGCTATTCGGAAACCGTGACCGTCATCTCCACGCGCTCGAAGGGATTGTCGTTGCCGTCGCGTTTCATGCTCACAATTTTGTCGGCCACGTCCATCCCGCTCACGACTTCGGCGAACACGGTGTATTGCCAGTCGAGAAAGTTGGCATCCGCAACGCAGATGAAGAACTGCGACCCGGCGCTGTTCGGGTCGTTGGCCCGCGCCATCGAGACGATGCCCCGCTTGTGGGGCTTGCTGTTGAACTCGGCCTTGATCTTGTAGCCGGGCCCGCCCATGCCGTGCGTGGATCGATCGGGGCTCTTGCTGTTGGGGTCGCCGCCCTGAATCATGAATCCCGGAATCACGCGATGGAAGGTCGTCCCGTTGTAGAAGCCGTCCTTCGCCAGCTTCATGAAGTTCTCGACATGTCCGGGCGCGACATCGGGAAAGAATTTTAGCACGATCTCGCCCAACGGTTGCCCCTTGCTCGCCACCGCGATTGTTGCCTTGGTCTTCTCACTGACGTCAGCCATGCCTCTAGATCCTTTCAATTGGTTAGTTTGCCGGTTATTGAACCGCTTAGATGCTCCACCGCGATCGCCTGGACACTCACGGACTCGCTCAGAATCCTCGCGGGCTGTTCAGAACGGCCGTCCAGCAAGGCCGCAACAAACGAGGAGGCGACGCATACGTTCCGCTTTACGTTGAGCCTCTGAGCGCCGTGAGAACGCCGCTGGCGGACTTTATCAACAGTCTGCCGTTATCGGAAACGGAACGGAGGCGGCGCCAGGCCCGCCTCCAGCCCTTGATTGACCGGCACCCACGTCACACTGTCATCGCTGCGAAACACGCCCGAACTGGTCCCGGCATACAGAGCCCCGTCGCTCCCGCCGATCATGGCCTGGATGGACAGGTTGGTGAGCCCCTTGTTGACCGGGGTCCACTGGCGGCCCTTGTCGATCGTCTTGAAGATGCCGTTTCCGGTCGCCACAATCAAACCGTCTTCGATGGTCACAATGCCGCGAATGGAATCGTTGGGCAAGGCGCGGCTGATCGGGCGCCAGGTCGTCCCGCCGTCCGCGCTCCGAAACACACCACCGTCGAACGTACCGGCATAAAGCCCCTGATCACGATCGATGGCCAGGACCCGGATAAAGTTTTCAATCATGCCTTCATGGTCTTTGAGGCCATGCCGCATGCGGTCCCAGCCGGTGGCGTTCTGCTTGAACCGGAGCACCCCTTTCCCCGACGTACCGGCGTAGAGCGTGCCGTCGGCGGACCGTACCAGCGCATGGACCAGAATATCGGTGAGCCCCGTCGTCACGACGGTCCAGCGGTCCCCGGCCTGATTCAGCCGGTAGACCCCGTCGCTGGTCCCCGCATAGACCCCCTCGCCCGTGGCGAGAATGGCTTTGATCTCCAACCGTTTGAACCCGGCATTGATCGATTCCCAGGTCTTGCCTTCATCCTTCGAACGGAAGACGCCGCCGCGAAACGTGCCGGCATAGACGACGCCGTCACGGCCGGTCGCCAGACTCAGGATGAAGGGGTCGGTCACCCCTGCTCCCACAGGCGCCCAGGTGCCGCCCCTGTCGCCGCTGCGAAAAATCCCGTTCCCGAACGATCCGGCATAGACGATCTCCTTGCCGGACAGGGTCAGGGCCTGCACGCTGGCAATAGTCTGGCCGAACGGACCGTCGGGGGCGAAAGCGCCGGTCGCCGGAACTTCTCCATGGGGCGAGGGCATGCCCGACGGCGATGCAGGCGTCTCGGCCCATGCCATGCCGAACAGCAGCGCGCACAACACGGATCCTGCCAGGACGAGTCGCAGGTGTGAATTCATAGCTGTACCATCCTTATCGGACCCTGGTTCCCGCAGTCCCCATCGGCACATCCGGATCCAACGGCAAATCGATGCTGCCGCCGTCCTGTCCCCTTCCGAAGAGCCGGGCTCCCAGAATGCCGATCTCATACAATACCATCATCGGCACCGCCATCAGGAGCATCGTAAAGAGCGTGGCATCCGGCGTGACGATCGCGGAAATGATCAGCGTGGTCAGAATCGCATGCTTGCGATATTGCGCGAACACCTTGCCGGTCACCACACCGGCGCGCGCCAGCAGCGTCATCGCCAGCGGCAGCTCAAACGCGCAGCCGAAGATCAGGAGAAACTTCACGTTGAAATCGATATAGGTCCCCACGCTCAGCTGCGGAGTGATATCCCGGTCCATGCCGAAGCTCACAAAGAAATCGATGACCAGGGGCAGGATCACGAGATTGCAGAACACGAGCCCGAGGCCGAACAAGCCTCCGGCCAGCAGAAACAAGGGGATGGCCCACCGCTGTTCCTTCGGAAGCAGCGCCGGCTCAACGAACTTCCAGCACTGATAAAAAATGACCGGCAGGCTCAGAATGATGGCCGAGAGAAACGAAACTTTAATCGAAGCAAACAGCGCCTCGGTAGGTCCATAGAACACCAGTTGATTCGGAAACGGCCGGTTGAGCCAGGCGACCATATCGGCGGAAAATGAAAACGTGACAATCAGGGCCGTGAGGATCGTGGCCCCGACGACGATCAATCGCCGCTTGACGGTCTGAATATGGGCGGCAAGCGGATTGATGAGTTGGGCCATGGTGCGTAGACCGGCCGCCGGCTGAGCCGGCGGCCCGGGTGGTTCCTTCGTCTTAGACCGGCTGACGTCCTGCCTGATAGACGCGGATCAATTCCGCCATCTTGTCTTTCATCGCCAGTTTCTCTTTCTGTAACTGCTTCTTCACGAGTTCTTCCTGGGGCGTGAGCACGTGGCGCCTCTGCAAATCATTGAGTTCCCCGTCCAACCGATGATGTGTTTCCTCGAGCGTCCGGAACTCATGGCTGGATCGACGCAACTGCTCTGCAATGACCTGTTCCGTCTGCATGGCCACACCTCCAGATTTGGTTAGTGAGCGGGAATAGATCCTCCGTCAATGGCTGACGCACGGTCGTGCCGGGAACCGGTTTCGGCCCTCATCGGCTCCAGTTCCATCAGCACGGCATCTTCGATGGGGTTGGTGTAATAATGGCGGCGCGTCGAGACGTCCACAAACCCGAACCGCCGATAGAGCGAGCGGGCGGCATGATTCGACGCACGGACTTCCAGCACCGCGCGGGTCGCGGTTTGCGCGCAACCGGTTCGCAGGGCCTCTTCGACGAGGCGGGCTGCGATCCCCCGGCGGCGCATGCTTTCTACCACGGCCAGATTCATCAGGCGCACTTCTTCAAACACGATCCAATAACAGAGGTAACCCACAATCGCCCCGCCGTTTCCGGCATCGCGCGCGACCAAAAAGTGGGCGAATTGATTGCCTGTCAATTCAGCTGCCAACATTTTGCTCGTCCAGGGGGCCGAGAAGCAAGCTTCTTCCAGCCGCACCAGATCAGCCAGGTCATCGAGTGTGGCGGGCATGATCTGGAGGGGGCTACTCATGCGACTTCCCGGCTCCTGGACGTTGGAGGGCCGCGCGGGCTGTGGTCTTCAGCGCCACACGGGCCTGCCGGCGGGCCACCGGCGAGAGCCCGCCGGATTGCTCATATTTCACTTCCGCCTCGGCCCGCTGTACATACACCGGTGCCACCTCCTCGCCGGCAATCTCCCCGCGCCGCAGGCGTTCGATCCCCGCCAGGCCGACGCTGACAGCTGAAGCCTTTGACCGGTCCGGAGACGCCGTGATCACCGTTACCGTTGGAGACAGCGCGGCACGAATGTCCGCCTCCATCGAAATCCAGCCTTCCCCGAACATCATGGTTGCGCCAGTGAGACTGTGGGCACAGGCCTGGGGGGGGCCGACCTGATCGGGGACGATTCGCTCAAGCGTCGCACCGTTGCGCCAACGAAACACCGCCCAGTACACCTCCCCTTTGCGGCTCGTCAGGACAGGGCACAGCGGAGACTCGTTGCCTTGTAGATTCCAGGCCATGGCTTCCAGCGTCGGCACCAGCACCAACGGCAGATCCGTGGCGGCCCGCAAACCGAGCAGCGTGGCGGTGCCGACCCGTAGCCCGGTGAAGGAGCCCGGTCCGATGGAGCAGGCCAGCCCGTCGAGCTGCGCCAAGCCGAGTCCCGCCCCGGCCAGGACCGCCTCGATCGCGGGCAGCAGCAACGCCCCGTGAGAGCCGGCAGCCTCTTGGTCCCGCCGCGCCAGGACCGTCGTGTCATCAAGAAGGGCCACGCTCTGCCAGGAGGTCGCCGTATCGACCGCCAGGACTCTCATGAGGCCGGTCCATCCGGAGAACGTTTGAATGACACCTGACCGAGATCTCCGTTCTTCAACTCCTGATTAGGCAGAATTTCATGAAAGGTCACCTGCACACTCCCCTGGCCACGGCCATCCTCCAGAGAAATCTTGAACGGCCGGAGCAAACGCGCATCGGCCCCGCCGTTTGTCGGAAGTCCCGTCTCTCCGATGGGCCGGAAATCCTCGTACCGAATCGAGGCATCGATCTCGCCGTTCCCGTTGAGCCGGTCTTCCTGCACGACCAGCAACGTCCGCCGGTCGAACCACATCCGCCGAAGCAGCTGCGGCCCGGCCTGCCCGGCATCCTGACGAGCGCCATATACGTCCAGCCGGTACCGGTCGCCGTCCTCGGCCAGTTGCGTGGACTCCTCGGTTCCAATCGCGCTCGTGCCCAGGACTCCGCCCATCGCCCACACACTGAGCTGGAACGGCCTGGCCAGCTTGCCCATCTCGCTCATCTCCGACTGGCGGCCGGTCAGGACCCGGCCCATGGTCGGGAGCCGCAGCATATACAGATCGTCCGCCTGCACGAATTCAAACAGCTCCCCTCCGACCGGAGTAAACCCGCGCAACCGCATGTTGTTGGGCCGCCGGTAATACAGGGCGCCTTCGACGCGCGTCGTAATCGGAATGAGGCCGCCGCGCACCTTGGCACTGAAGAGCCCCTTCATCGTGTGGATCGCGGATTCGCGCTGGCGAAGTAAAGTCGTCAATTCCTCAGCCGTCGCCCGCTTCAGCGTGACCTCCTCCTGGGAAGGCACCGTGGCGCAACCGGCAGCCAGGAAACATAAGAGCGTCATCAGTGACGCGTAACGAGCGGCGCGACCGAGCTTACTATGCCAAGACGACATCGAGTGCGTCTCCCACTTCGTTGATCCCGATCAATTCGATGCCGTCCACCGGCTCGATCTTGGCGATGTTCCGCTCCGGCAGAAGGCAGCGTTTGAATCCCATCTTCGCCGCTTCGCGAATGCGCAATTCGGCCTGGCTCACCGCCCGGACTTCTCCGCCCAGCCCCACTTCGCCCAGAACAAGCAACCCCGGCTCGATCGGCACCTCGCGAAGACTGGATGTCACGGCGGCGACGATGCCGAGATCGATGGCCGGTTCATCGATATGCATCCCACCGACGACGTTCACATAGACGTCCTGCCCGGAGAGGTGCATACCCAGCCGCTTCTCCATCACCGCAAGCAAGAGCGAGACCCGGTTCAACTCCACGCCATTCGCCATCCGTTTCGGCATGGCGTAGCTGGTAGAGGACACCAGCGCCTGCAGTTCCACGAGAATCGGCCTGCTCCCCTCGAGGCTCGAGACCACGACCGAGCCGGTGCTCCGTTGTGGCCGCTCGGCCAGAAACAATTCGGAGGGATTGCTGACTTCTTCCAGCCCGCCGTCCTTCATCTCGAAGACACCGATTTCGTTGGTCGAGCCGAAGCGGTTTTTCACCGCCCGGAGAATGCGATAGCTGTGCCCCTTGTCGCCCTCGAAATACAGCACGGTATCGACGATATGTTCCAGCAGCCGGGGTCCCGCAATTGCGCCTTCCTTCGTGACGTGGCCGATTATGAACACCGGCACGCCCGCCCGCTTGGCAAACCACATCAACTGCCCGGCCACTTCCTGCACCTGGCTGATGCTGCCGGGCGCCGAGGTGATCTGTTCGGTATAGACCGTCTGGATCGAATCGACGACGACAGCCGCCGGCTGGATCTCCTGGATGGCTTTGAGCATTTGTTCGAGCGAAGTTTCAGCAAGAATCAAGAGGTTGGGATGTTCGATCCCCAAACGTTGTCCGCGCATCTTGATCTGGCGAGGAGACTCCTCCCCGGACACATAGAGCACCGGCCCCTCCTTCGAAGCCAGCCGCGGTAACGCCTGCAAGAGCAGCGTGGTCTTGCCGATGCCGGGATCGCCGCCGATCAGAATGACGGCGCCGGGAATCACGCCCCCGCCCAGCACCCGGTCGAATTCGCCGATGCCGGTGAGCCGCCGGTCTTCTCCGACCACTTCAATGTCCGCGATCGGGGTCGCCTTGGGCTGGGCGGTCTTCATTGCAGCGGGACGACCCTTGCCGGTCGGCGCCTGCCGCTCTTCCTTCATAGTGTTCCAGCCGCCGCAGTCCGGACAACGACCGATCCACCTGGGCGATTGATGGCCGCAGGCCTGGCAGGAAAAACTGGTCTTGGCCCGCATGTGTCAGCGCCTCACAACAGAAACACGACAGACTTCATACTAATCGAAAGGGGAGGACAAAAGGAAGGCGACGAAGCGACCGGTCCGAGCCTGCACCGGCCGGATAGCCGCGACAGATTGGAGTGAATCCGGAATGAGAGATGACGGCACCAGACATACCCTACCGGACCGCCGATAGGCCGCCTGCTACAGCTTCTTTCGAATCTCTTTCCACTCTTTCGCAATCATCGCTTTGCGGGGAATGTCGCCCTTTGCCGGCTCGGGCACCATCACCGCATCAAGCCGCCGCTGCAGAAAGGCTTCAGCAAAGGCTCTGGTGCGGCCGATGCCTGTCTTGACGGTTTTCCACCCGGCGGCATGCCACTCATCGATCTTCGCCCCCAGCGCCTGCTCGCCCGGAGGAAGCACCACGACATACCCGGTCGGGAACTTGTGGGTCTTCAGCCATTCTCTTGCTGCAGTCTGTTGTTGAAATCCATCCTCCCCGGGCGCCGAAGGGACCACATAGATGACGCGGTAGTAGAACTGCGTCAGTTTGGCGAGCTCGTCGGCCGCATCGGGCATCGGCGTCCGGTCGGACTCCCCCTGGATGCCGAAACCTGGCAAGGGACTTGGCGCCTGCGGCTCTTCCACCAGCGCCGACATTTCAATGGCAATGATCGGATTCCGCCGTTCCCAGACCACCAGGTTCGCCCGGCCCTCCGCCGGTCCGACTCGCGGACTGTCGCCGACTCGAACCTGCACGGCCACAACTCCCTGCGCCTTCGGGGTGTAGGACAGGAAGGCCGTCCCGTCTCCGCCGGTCATCCCCGTGGCTGCCACATGCCCGTTGACCACCAGCTCGAGCGGTTCTCCCCCCATTCCCGCATTCATCACGAATCCCTTTGAAACCAGCCTGGCTTCGATGGTCACAGGCTGATTGGGCGAGGCCAGACCGTCTTTCACGAGCACGGTCGCAGCCAGCTTCTCCGCGGCGGCGCCGTCATACGCGGGCCATGTGAGAATCAGGAATGAGAGAAGGGAGGCCCTGCGGAAGAGGGACATCATGGGCCTCATTACCATAGACATGACTGTGAGAAGGACAGGAATTGCCCAACCAGAACCGGTCACGCCTTCAAGGCGGCCAGGACTTCATCGACGTGCCCCGTAACCTTTACCTTCCGGAAAATCGCCTTGAGCAGACCTTTTTGATCGATCACAAAGGTGCTGCGCTCGATGCCCCAATACTTCTTGCCGTACATGCTTTTTTCTTTATAGACCCCGTAGGCGTTCGCCACGGTCTTCTGTTCGTCGCTGAGCAGCGTGAACGGCAGGCTGAATTTCTTGATGAACTTCTGGTGAGAGGCCTGCCCGTCAAAACTTACCCCCACGACAACGGCCCCGGCCTTCTTGATCGGCGCCATCGAATCCCGGAAATCACAGGACTCCTGCGTACATCCTGGCGTATCGTCCTTCGGATAGAAATACAGCACCACCTGCTTCCCCTTGAAGTCCTTCAAGGACACCGTCTTGCCGTCCTGATCGGGCAATGACAACTCCGGGGCCTTCTCTCCGATCGCCAATTCCTTGTTCATCCTGAGCTCCTCTAATCCGCTCCGCGCTCCAAGTGTCGACAATCCACCCACCCACCCTTGCGCTATCGCCCACCCATTCCACCCATTCCGCCACGCCGATTGGGGTTCTGAGGGGCGGCGACTTTCTTCTCTTCCGACTCGGGATTGCCATACGGCGACAGCGCCGGTGAGTCCCAGATGATCTTATCACCCGGCGCGAAATTCGCCGCCTCGATAAACTGCCTCCGCGCCGCCTCGGTCTCGCCCAGCGCATTGAGGGCCAGGGCATAGTTGTAATGAGCCGGGCCCGACTGAGGCGCCGCCGCCACCGTCTGCGCGAAATACTTCTTGGCTTCGTCGAACTCGCCGGCCTGATAGGCGTGAGTTCCCTGCTCGTTCAAGCTGATGGCCTGCTGAGGGGCGCCGGACTCCAGAGGCAGGGGCACCAGCTGCTTGACTTTGCTCTTGGTGCAGGCGCCCGTCCCAAGCAGCAACACGAGGACGCCCAACAGAGCCAGATAGCTTGTCACCCGCCCCCGCACCATCATGCCCTCAACCCCTGCTGTGTTTCCGCAGCTCTTCTTCGAAGGTTTTCCGATACAGCACCTCCCACTCGGAACTGCCTTCAACAATCCCCCGCGAATAGGAGGAGAGCTTGGCTCTGACCTTCCGGTCGATCTCTTCTTCCTGCGCCAGCTCCGCCGCCAGAATCTTCTTGATGTCCTTCAGCACCGGCCCGTCCGTGCTGTTCATCTTAACCAGGGGGCTTTTCTTCACCGCCTGAAGGATAATGTGCGAGAGATGGCTGACTTTATCTTCACTCAACATATCTGCAACTCGCGTGATGGGTGATGGGTAATCCGTGGCAGGCACTCAGGAGGCGGCCTCAACTTAA
This sequence comes from Nitrospira sp. NS4, assembly GCF_049546785.1. Taxonomy (NCBI): domain Bacteria; kingdom Pseudomonadati; phylum Nitrospirota; class Nitrospiria; order Nitrospirales; family Nitrospiraceae; genus Nitrospira; species Nitrospira sp. NS4. The sequence goes on from NZ_JBMWAN010000004.1 coordinate 242,880, forward strand.
CACCGTTCACCTATCGCTCCTCACAAGATAATGCCCCGCTCGCGAACCAGCTTTTGCTTAATCATCGTGAACATCTTGTGATAATCGACCTGCCCCTGCTCGATTTGCTTTTCGTACGCCTTGAGCATCTGCCGCACTTCCGCATTCAACCTGTCTTCAATCGACAGCTCACCGGTAATCGCCTGATCAAGGGCGTCGACGAAGGCCTTGCGATCCCCCGCGATCTCCAGATGGCCGTCCTGCTGCAACCGTGTCGCGAGAGATTCGGCCATATGCCGGACTCGTTCTTTCGAGAGCCGCATCGGTTTACACGCGCTCCACACGAATGGTCGGCGCTTCCATGACCCGGCGCAATTGCGTCGCATCGCCGACGATCTTCCCGATGACATTGACGCGATCAGCCGGCACAGGGTCCGGCCCCATGCTCATCGGTGTCCGGCCGAAGAAAATCGCCAGCACCTGCCCCGCTCCCCAGAAGGCCACATCGCCGATCTTGACCTGATTCGTCGCCGTCTCCCGATAATCCTTCACACCGGGAAGCTTGAAATAGAACTCTTCCCCCCACGTATTCATTGGCGCGTCGACCGGCAGCGCGGCAAAGACCTCGCCGGCCGTTTTGGACGACTTCAGTTCCGCTTCGAGTTGAATCCCCCCGACCGTGATGCGAATCCGCCTGGCTGGTTCTGTCATGACGTGCGCCGATCCCGATGTGATATAAGGCAATCGCGGCGGAAACCGCCGACGAAAGCGGACTCTAACCGGTCTCCTCTTCTGAAATCAAGGCGACGGAGTAGCACCGCCATTGCGCATCCTGCTAGAATCCCGGCGGATGTTGACCTCTACCTTTGTCCTGTTGTCAGGTGTCGGACCAGCGACCGAACGCCGTTTCTGGCAGGACGGCCTGTTGACCTGGGAACACTTCCTCCGGCAGCCCCGGATCGCCGGTCTCTCTCCGCACCGTAAACAGTGGTACGACGCCGAGCTCACCCTGGCCCAGACCCAGTTTGATGCCGGCCATCTCCCCTATTTCGCCTCCCGCCTTCCCGGCCGGGAACATTGGCGGTTTTTTCCGCTCTATCCGTCGCGAACCCTGTACCTCGATATCGAAACCACCGGCACCTCGCCCCAGGACGGCGAGGTCACGGTCGTCGGCCTGCATCGCAACGGAGAAACGATCAGCCTGGTCCGGGGAGAGAATCTGACCTTGGACCGGCTGCAAGCCGAACTGGACCAATGCGATCTGCTGGTGACATTTTTCGGATCCAGCTTCGACGTCCCCTACCTGCGGGCGAAATTCCCCCGGCTCAGGTTCCCCCTGCCCCACTTCGACCTTTGCTTTGCCGCCCGCCGTGTGGGACGCCGAGGCGGGCTGAAACAGATCGAGCAGGAGGTCGGCATCGAGCGGGCCTCGTCGTTGCGCGGGCTCGACGGCTGGGACGCCGTTCGCTTGTGGGCCGGCTGGTGCGCCGGGGATGCGGCAGCCCTTGAGTTGCTGCGGGCCTACAATGCCGCCGACACCGCGAACCTCGTCCCGCTGGCCCATCTGCTGTATGACGAAATGCTCACGCGTTTCGGTCCACCCTCAGCCGACGGATTTACTTCACTCGCCAGCCTCCGGCAGGGATCACCCGCATGAGCGCGTGGGTGGGAGCCGCACGGAGCGAGATCGGCCTGGTGCGCCGGATGAATCAAGATTGTCTTGCCGCGATCGATCCGCTCGGTTTCTGGGCCGTTGCCGACGGCATGGGCGGGCATGCCGGAGGAGAGATTGCGGCACAGGCCGCGATTGCGACCGCAAGCGCACACATCGAACAGGTTGCCGCCAACGGCCTCGGTTCGCCGCAGGACACACTGAGGGATCTCATGACCGCGGCCCACCAGACCGTGCGGGACCGGGCACAACGAGATCCGGCCCTCAAGCATATGGGGACCACGCTCGTCGCCCTGTTGCTCACACCCCACCCGACGGCGGTCGCCCACATCGCCCACCTCGGGGACAGCCGCGCCTACCTCTACCGCGACACGATCCTGACTCCGCTGACACGCGATCACACGATGATCGAACGCTATCTCGCCCGCGGGATTCTGACACCGGCCGCCGCCAGGACTCATCCTGACCGTCATGTCCTGACCAAGGCCATCGGGATCTCGCCCACGGCCACGCCTGACATTACTTCACATCCACTTCAGCCTGACGACCTTTTGGTCTTATGCTCCGACGGATTGACCAAGATGATTGAGGACCAGGATATCGCCGCACTCATGGCCCGATCCGGCGGCGATCCTGTTCGGGCCTGCGACGCGCTGATCGAGGAATCCCTCGCGCGCGGCGGCGAAGACAATGTGACAGTCATCGTCGTCGGCCAGCGCCGTTGACAACGTTACAGCCCGCGTGTAGCCTTCCAACGATGCTGGTGACGCACACATTCCCGCTCATTTTCCTGTAGAAGGCCGTTCATGCCGGACAACTCTTGGCCCATCGTGGCCGGTACAGGCTTCCTGTGCTGCATGCTCGCTATCGTCGTCCCTTCTTCCGCGACGGCTCAGTCTTCTCCGCCCGTCCGCCCGCCGGCGAACGCGGCTCCGGCCTCAACCGTCCCCGACCTGAGCGGAGAATGGGACGTGCTCGAAGTGGAAGACGACAAACGCTACAAGGCGACGCTGGACAAAGCCGGCAATGGCCCCTATACCCAGCATGGCGGGCGCTTTACGACGACGAAGATTGCGGATCGCCTCTGGCAAGGGACGTGGCAACAGCCCGGCAATGATCGTGAAGGCGGATTCGAACTCCTGCTGTCGGAAGACGGGACTCAGGCCAAAGGCGCCTGGTGGTACACCCGAGTGGGCACCCACAAGAACATTCCCCCTCGTGAGCATGGAGGGTCATACCAGTGGAAACGGCTGACTCCGGTGCCGCCGGCTCAATGAACCCGGCATTCCATCCTTTCGATTCGACCTTCCCCGCTCCAGTTCCCTGCTCTCAACTCGACCCGGCACATTGTGCTAGAGGTATGATGTTCTGGATTCTCACCATACTTGTTTCCCTTGCGTTTAGCCCGGCTGCGCTGGCCGATGGAGGGCATGATTCCCAAGCCGTCCCCACGCTCAAGAACCAAACGACCACCAGCGCGATTATCACCGATAACACGGTCACGTTGACCTTCGGGCCGATCGACCTCCCGACAAGCCACGATGGGGAACTGGCGGCCTCCATGCCGAAGCATCAGTTTCAACTGCCGAAGGATATGTACATGATCGGGTACAAATCCGCCGTGTTCACGAAGGACGGCCGGGAACTGCCGAGAAATTACCTCCACCATATTCTGATGCTCAACAACGACAAGCCCAACGTGTCCTGCCCGGGCGAGCCGCTCTTCTTTGCCGGCGCGGGGCTGGAAATGACGGAGACCCACTTTCCAGACGGCTATGGCGTCAAACTCGCCAAAGGCGAGCACTTGATGTCGATTGTGGCCTTCTACCACAAGGCGCCGCCGACCAAGGATGTGATGGCCACGTTCACCATGTACATGGCACCGGCTGATAAGCCGGTGAAGGAAATGGACGTCTATCAAGTCGGCGTCAATGTCGTCTGCTATAGCAAGTTCGGCCAGCGCGGCGCCGACCAAACCGACGAAGGGATCGAGATCAAGCCGGGCGTGCAGGTCCATCGCGCGCCGCTCAAGTTCCTCATGGACGGCTGCGTGAAGTTCGCCTACCCGCACGGCCACGACGAACTCCTGATGATCGCGCTCGAAGACACAACGAACCAGCAGACGTTATTGCGAACGGTCCCCGACGTCGATCTCACAGGCGCCTTCAGGGAGTTTCACCCGCACCAGGTCTATACAAGCAGCAGCGGCTTCTCCGTCCTGCAGGCGAACGACTATGAAATGGTGATGGTCCATCATCATCCCCTGCAGAGTACGGCACTCCAGCACGGCATGGGCAACTACCTCCTCTACATGACGCCGGGGGCCTGTCCGTCACCGAAGACCGCCCCGTCTCCACAGTAGGGAGGATCGTTTCAGGGGGAAGGCCCCAGATGGCGTACCGGCCCCCATGGGTCCCTGCCCGTTCCCCTCATACCGTCCAAAATTGTTCGTCCAGGAACATCCACTTCCCCCTCATCCCCCTACGAAAGAAGAGCGGATTCCCCTGCAGTGATGCTGTGATTTTGACGCATGTGTATGGTATTTAGGACCCTGGGCCGGCACGGAACAAGGGTATGCGCCGGTCATGGATCATGCGCGCGAGATCGTGCAGACCCGCCATCCGCGCGCAGAGGAGTCGGAGGACTCTGCATGCCTCTGGGACTCGGCTGATTCGGCTTACCCAGAAACACGGAATTAGTACATGCCGCAACCCGAGCCCGTCACCATCCTGATTGTCAACGAGCAGGCGGACGACATCAAACTCGTCACCATGAGTCTGCGCGGATTCTTCCCTGATTGCCGTGTCGACTCCGTCTATTCCGTTGAGGAAGCCCTGCAATGGGCCGGCCGTGCCGACTGGCACCTGGTGCTGATCGAGGAACGCCTGGGCCTTCAAGGCCATCCCCCGCTCGTATCGGAACTGAAGCACCGGCTTCCCGCGGCAGCCCTCGTACTCCAGACAGAGAAGGCCGATTCAGGCGCCGCCGTGAGCGCCCTTCAAGCCGGTGCCGACTTTCTGCTGCACAGACAGTCTCCCGCCTTTCTGACGGAGTTCGTGCTCTACGCGAAGGAAGCCATTGAGAAACGGGCCCTCCGGACCGCCCTGGAGCGGATTCAAGTCCGCCATGGACGGCTCATGGAGACACTCACCGATGTGGTCTACGAACTGGATGCGGATGGGCGGTTCGTGTATGTCAGCCCGTCGGTGACAGAACTCCTGGGCCATCGACCGGAAGAACTGACTGGCACACTCTGCACGAAACTGATCCCGCCCGATCAACTCGACCGCGCACAACATCGCATCAACGACCGTCGCTCGGGACCGCGGGCGGCCCGCCGGGTCCTCCTCGAACTGCTTCCCAAACCGCAGCCGGGATCGGCCCCGGGCTCGCGCGTGCTCACGGAGATCAGCGCCACAGGCTTGTACGACGCCGGGCGGCGCTTCGTCGGCTCTTTGGGCCTCCTGCGCAACGTCTCGGCTCAGGCCATCCAAGCGCAAAGGATTCAGTCGCTCGAGGCGGCCCTCCGTGAGACCGGCCAGCTGTTGGACATGGCCCATCACGTAACCGGTCTGTCGCATCACTTGCAGGCTCCCCTGACGGCGGTCCTGACTCAATCGCAACAGCTTCTGCAAACCATCCGCGAGACGCAACTCGACGCCCGCCTTGAAATTCTGGCGCTCCACGCCACCGAAGCCGCGCAACGGGGAGAGGAGATCGCACAAACCGTGCAGCAGGCCGCACGGCGCCGAGATACCGTGAATACGATCCTCGACGACGCGCTCGCCACCTTCACTCCGCCCTTGCTCGAGACCGGCCTCGTCGAGCGGCTCTACACCCCGTCCCTTCCGGCGTTTGCAGGGCCGCGCGAGACCTGCGTGCGCCTTGTGGAGCTGTTGCTCGCTCATGCTCTGCGCCACATGGCGGCCGTCGGGTCGATCCATAGGCTGCAACTCTCCACCTGCGCGCTCGATCGCGCCGGAGCCCGCCTTGATCCGGCCCCTTCGCTCCCTGTCGATCCGGCCACGGCAGCCGTGGAAATCCTCTTCCAAGAAACCCAGCACCCGGCGGCCTTCGACACCGACGCCCTGACTATGTCCTCGGACCTCGCCCGCGTGTACGAACTCCTCCCTCCTCTTGGAGCCCGTCTTGATTTCCTGGCGCCGGCGGAAGGGAGGTTGTCCATTCGTCTCCGGCTGCACCTACCTGACCGGATGCCCCCGGCATCGACTCCGACACCGGCCGCCCCCCCGGCGCCTCAACCCTCGACGGCGCAGAAACTGTCGTCGCCCGCGGCTCCGCCCGCTGAGTCACAGCCTCAGCATCCCGCACCCGTTGTCCCTGCGCTCCCAGACCGTCGAACGGCGACGCGCGCGACCGTCCATCTTCCCGCACAGATCACCGTCGGCAACATAACCAGGGAAGGCACCGTCTCAAGCCTGAGCGCGACGGGCGCAGCCGTCGTACTGGCCGGACTACTCCCGCACCTGGACCATCAACCCGCCTATCTCATTTTCAAGACCGAGGTAGGCATCCTGGAACTTCAAGCCAGGGTCCACACACGGGGAACCGCCTCCGGGCAGGAATCCGGTCGGCCGGGCAGCTCACTGCTGGCCTTCCACTTTGCCCCCGCCGGAACGACCGAAAGCAGAGTGCTGGCGTCCTTCGTCGAGGCCGCGAGCGAACGAGCCGTCTCCTTCACGTTTGAAGCCTTGCTCGTGCCTCCGGAAGACGCCGAGGAGCTGCCTCCGCCGACAAATGAACCTGCCCCTCATGGGCTTGATCATCGTGAAGCGCTCCGGGTTCGCGTGGCTCTCCCTGTGCACATCGAGGTCGAACCGGAGGGGACTACCGTGGCAAGAGCCTTCGGCTCCCTGGCGAATTTGAGCCGCGGAGGCGCATGCCTGCAGATGAAACAGGCGCCCGGTCGGATCGGTCAGACCATCCTGCTGCAGTTCCCTCAGACCGGACTCCTGGGGCAGCCACGGATCCACGAACCGGCGGCGCCCGAGGCCGTGCTCCCCGCCCGCATCGTCTGGACCCCACCCGCCGCGCCCTCGACACTACGACCGGACTCGACGGATGCCGGACAGCGCGTCGGCCTCTGCTTTGTCCGGCTGACGCCTTTTGCGGAACGGGAAATCAATCGTGTGGTCGCGCAACATCTCAACTCACCGATGGATCTGGACGGCGTTACGGAAGCGTCGCCCGTCGTCAGCACGCAACGGGAATGCCGGAATGCGCGCGGTCAGGTCATTGTCATGAGAGACGATCATGCCCGGCGCCAACTGTCTCCCAGCACCCCCATTGTCATTATGTCACCGGGGTTTGGGTGCACCCAGACAGACTATGTCGGCCTGGCTCAGTTCCTCGCGCTTAATCGTATGCGCGTGCTGCGGTACGACCACAGCAATCACGTGGGACATAGCGACGGCGATCTCCTCCAGATAACGCTGCGCAGTATGCAAACCGATCTTCAGGCTGTCCTTGAATTTGCCCATACCACCTGGCCTACCGCGCCTATCGCGCTTCTGGCAGAAGATCTCGCCGCGCGCGTTGCGCTGAAAGCGGCCGCACAGAGCCCTGCGGCGGACTTATTGCTGCTTGTCAATCCGGTCGTCGATGTCCAGACAGCCCTGTCTGCCGAGCACCACCGCGACCTGGTCGCCGACTATCGGAAAGGACGCCGCAAAGGAACGGCCAATGTGTGGGGTCTCAATGTCAATGTCGATCAATTGCTCGGAGACCTCATTGCGGGACAATATGACACACTCGCGACGACGGTCACCGACCTCGCCGGCCTCACGGCTCCGATCGTCATGCTGACCACACCCGAGACGGGTCGGACGCCGGCGCACCCTTTTCCCCCGTTCGCCCCCTCGTTGCGCGCACTCGGCACGCCTCCCGCGGTTGTGCCGCTTGCCGCCCCGCTTTCCGTTCCCTCCATGCCGCTGGATGACCGGCATCTGGCCGCCTGGACCACGATCCTCAGACACATTGCCACGGCGCTCTTCCCGAGAGAGGCACCAGGTGAGATTCTGCCGCCAATCAAACACCACGTTGAGCGCCAGCGCCGCCTCGAGGAGGAGCGCCTTCGCATTCATACCCGCGCCTCGCAAGCCACGCGCGACGCCCTATGGGTTGCCCAGTCCGCACAACTCCTTCAACTCAGCCGTCTCCCCGCCTACTCCTGGCTCTTGCAGGAACTCTATCAACAATGCCTTCCCCTGCCTCCCCGCGCGACGATTCTTGAGGTCGGATGCGCATCCAGCGACCTGGCCAGGATCGCCTGGCTGAACTCCATGTATCGCCTCGCACACGCGCCGGGCACACCCCGCCCGCCCCTGCGCTATATCGGCATCGAGCGTCTCATCGATACCGTCTCATCCACAGAGCGCTCCTTCGAGGCCTTCCGGCAGGAACTGAACAACACCGGCACTCCGCTCGCCGCTGCAGCATCCGCCATGACCGCCGGCTGGATTCTCGCTGACTGGCAGAGCGGGCTGCCCTTCATCGATCATTCAGTCGACCGGCTTGTCTATAACTTGTCGCTCTCATTCGTCTCGTCTCCGCAAGCCTCCTTGCGGCATGCCGTCACCGTCTTACGCCCCGACGGCCTCCTGATCCTCACCTGCTTCCAGCCGCACACCGATCTCACCGGCCTCTATCGTGAGCACCTGGCCGCAACCGGTCAGGACGGGGACTCTCCTTCCGGGCAAATTCTGCTCCACTATCTCGGACGCCTGCACGAAGCCCTGCGCCACGGGCTTCTGCACTCCTTCAATCGCGACCGGCTTGCGGAGTTGCTCCGGCATGCCGGGGCCAAACCATTGCGGATCGTACCCGTCCTCAACGGCCAGTTGCTGCTCGCCGTCTCCCGCAAAGGGGAATCGGCTGGCTGAAACCACTTTCCGCATGTATACTGGCTCTGCGCGGTCACACACTTCTCTTCCGTAGTTTTCCTGGGGATTGGCCGCCTTCCTTGGGGTCGGAGGCCCCCCACCGATCGAGACTCGCATGACAGACCCCTCGCCCCAGGCTCCTGACACATCACCGGAAACGCTCACCCCGCTTCAGCGGCTGGCCCGTTTCGCCCGGGATTTGGGCACACACACCGACCGCTCACTCATCGCCCGGCGAATCCTGACGGAACTCTGCGAGGTCACGGCTCGTCCCACCGGCACTCTCTATCTGCTGGACCAGGAGCGGGAGCGCTATACACGCCTGACATCGTTCGGCAAGGAGAGTGCCGCAGCCAATGCACCGGCCATTTCATCGACACACCCTCTCGTAACCCGCCTGGCTCACCGGACGACGGTGCTTGCACTGACAGATCCATCCTCTTTAACCCCCGCTGACGAAGGCACGGTCCCTTCGGTCTTGGAAGCACTACAAGTATCTATCGCCATTCCCCTGTTGAACAAAGGACGATTGCTCGCGTTCGCCCTCCTCGGCCCGTTGCCGGATTCCCCGCAGCCATCCCAGGACGGAATGGAACTGCTCATAGTCCTGGCGCAAAACGCTGCGAACGCCCTGGATTCCATGCTGGTCCACGACGACCTTCGCCAATCGCACACGCTGATGCGCCGGACCGACCGGCTCCGCTCACTCGAAATTATTGCCGGAGGCTTCGCCCACGAGATCCGGAACCCGCTGACGTCGATCAAAACCTTCATCCAACTCGCGCCGGAGCGCCGGGAAGATGCTGAATTCATCCGCGATTTCAGCCGCATTGTCCTGGAAGACGTGTATCGGATCGAACGCCTGATTCAAGAAATTCTGGATTACGCCCGATACATGGAGCCGACATTGACCGACGAAGATTTGAACGAGGTTGTCTCATCGTGTCTCTATTTCGTTGAGATGAAGACCGCCACCAAGCGGATCAAGATTGAAAAAGAGTTGGCGCCTGACCTGCCTCGTGTCATGCTTGATCGTCAACAGGTGCAACAGGTGCTGCTAAACCTCTTACTGAACGCAATCGATGCCATGAATATTCAGGACGGCCGGCTCACAGTTCGCACACACCGGCTGACGAGACCCGGCAATCAGACCTGGGCTCAGATTGAGATTGAAGATAACGGTGCGGGGATTTCAGCGGACAACTTGGCCCATATCTTTGATCCGTTCTTCACGACCAAGCATGCCAGTGGAGAACATGCCGGCACCGGCCTGGGACTGACCATTGTGCACCAGATCGTTCATGAGCATGACGGCGACATTCAGGTTGAAAGCACCGAAGGCGTGGGCACCACATTTTTCGTCAATTTGCCCGCCATCCCGATAACGTAGGAGCGTTGTGGAACATTCACTCATAAAAAAACGTGTCCTCTTGATCGACGACGAACCGCGCGTACGCGCCTCCCTCAAGGTGGTGCTTGAGCCGAATTATGAAATACTCCAGGCGGCCGACGCGCAGGAGGGCCTCGACACGTTTCGCAAGGAAGGCCCGGATCTCGTCTTGCTCGACGTGATCCTTCCCGGCACGGATGGACTGGCCGTCCTGCAGACCCTCCGCGCTGAGAGCCGCATGACCCCGGTCATCATGCTGACAGGAACCAAGTCGGTTAAGACCGCCGTCGACGCCATGAAACTCGGGGCAGCAGACTATCTCTCGAAACCCTTCGACGTGGATGAGCTCCGCATCGTCCTGGACCGCACCATCAACTCGCAGGAACTCGAACGTGAAGTCAAACAACTGCGGGCGCAGGTGGTCCAACGCTACGCATTCCACAATCTGATCGGCAAGAGCCCCGGCATGCAGGAAATCTACGCCAAGATCGAGCAAGTCGCCGACAGCCGCACAACCGTCCTCATCACCGGAGAAAGCGGCACCGGAAAAGAACTGGTCGCCAAAGCCCTCCATTACAACAGCGGCAGACGAGACCGCCCGTTCATCGCCTTGAATTGCGCCGCACTCCCCGAAACGTTGATTGAGAGTGAACTGTTCGGCCACGAAAAAGGGTCATTTACCGATGCAACGGCCAGGCGTGTCGGACAATTCGAACTCGCGAATACCGGCACGCTCTTCCTCGACGAAATCGGCGACCTCAGCGCCATGACGCAAGCAAAGCTCCTCAGAGTGCTTCAGGAACGGGAATTTACCCGGATCGGCGGCGTGCAGCCGATCAAGGTCGATGTCCGGATCGTGGCGGCGACGAATAAAAACCTCGATGAGATGGTCCGCAAAGGCCAATTTCGTGAAGATTTGTACTACCGCATCAATGTCATCTCACTGTACCTGCCGCCGTTGCGTGAACGGGGGGAAGATATTCCGCTAATCGCCAAGCACTTCCTCGCCAAACGGGTAGAGGAGGAAAAGCGCCAGCCTATCGAGTTCGGAAAAGAGGCGGTTGAGTTATTGACCCGTTACCCCTGGCCGGGCAATGTGCGCGAAATGGAAAACATCGTGGAGCAGGCCTTCATCTGGTCCCAAAACTCGCCGCAGATTATGCCGGAGCACCTGCCGACAATCCTCAAGAGCGATTCTCGCTCATCCTCTTTGCGCGACGACACTCTGGCGGGCCGCATGTCGCTCGAAAAAGCCGTGATGGAATTCGAGCGTGAAATTATTCTGGACGCACTCAAACGAACGAATTACGTGCAAACCCATGCCGCCAACCTGCTGGGGATCAGTCGACGCATGCTGAAATACCGCATGGATACCCTTGGAATCGGCCGAAACGATCAGGCCGACGCCCAGGAATCAGACGCAGCCGTGCATGAATGACACAGTATTGCTGTCAATTGAGGGATTTTAGCGACACCTTTTTGGCGAAGAGAGTCAGGGTTCTCAGAAGTATTTCCTTCAAGGCACCTACATATAGACCCAAACTACATAATTACTACTGCCTGTTGTCATCCTGGCTATATACAAGCAATGAGGAACATTTTTTGCTTAAAAATCCAATTATTAGGAACAGATAGTGCGCATGACCCTATCGGCATCCTACAATGCACCCCAGTCCAAGCCCACGGTCCTCGTCGTCGACGACGAAGCCGGCCCCCGCGATGCGCTCAAAGTCATTCTCCGCCCGTTCTTCAATATCCGCCTGGCCGAGAATGCCAGAACAGCCATGAATATCCTCAAGGAAGAGCCGATCGACCTGATCACCCTCGACCAGAAGCTGCCCGATCGTCACGGCATCGATCTGCTCCAGGACATCAAGCACGATCATGCCGACATCGAAGTCATTATCATAACGGGATACGGGAGCTTGAAGTCGGCGATGGAAGGCCTGAAATACGGAGCGGCGGGATATCTTCTGAAGCCCTTTAACGTGGCGGAACTGGTGTCGCTCATCAACCAGACCATTGAAAAGAAACAACGCCTGGACCTTATCCGGACCATTCTTCAGGACCCCTCGTCATCTCTGTGGGGCTCCGAGAGCGACTGCGCCAGAGCCTGGAAATTTCTCAAGACCGCATACTTCGCAATCGGGAATAAAGAGGACGAGACGGCCTGTGACGGGTCTTCGCCCCAGGACATACTCCCGCTCTTGTCTGACCTTTTGGAAGCCAAGGATCGACAACTCCTGAACCATTCGAGCCGCGTCAGCTTCTACGCTACCCTTCTGGCCAATCGTCTGAACCTGACGGGGGTAGAACAGAAGTCTCTCGCGCTGGGAGCCTTCCTCCATGACATCGGCGAAATAGGACCGTTACCGGACCGCAAACCCGGCAGCGGCAGCCTGTCTGCCGTCCAGAGTCCTTACTCGAATGTCCATGCTGAAAACGGTGCCCGGATGATTCTTCCGCTGGGACTTCCCGCGGAGGTCGGCCAAATTATCTCCTGCCATCATGAGCACTGGGATGGAACGGGCTACCCCTATGGGCTCCAGGGAGAAGGCATTCCCCTCCTAGCTCGAATCGTCGGTATCGCCCAGATGTTCGACGAACTGACGGCGGAAACTCCTGGACGCATGCCTCTTTCGATCGACAAGGCGATCCGACAGATCTCACTCCACGCCCATACATACTTTGACCCAAGACTCACCGCGCTCTTTGCTCACGTTGCCGAAGAATGCAAGGCGTCCCTCCCTGCCATGGCCGTTGCCGGCACACCCAACAACACACATTAGCAGACCGCCCCTACAGAGCTTCCCCAGTATCCGCCGTACTCATTGGGCTGTTCCTCTGATTCAAGCTTCGTCCAGCGCTCCGGCTATCAGCTCCGCCGCCGTCTCGCGAACCTTCTTCGTAATCGTTACGCCCCCCAGCATCCGGGCGATTTCGTCCTCTCTGCCCCCCCCCTTCAAATCCTTCACAGTCGTCACAGTCCGGCCGCCGCTCCGGGATTTCTCAACGCAGAGATGGTGATGGGCCTGCGCTGCCACCTGCGGCAAATGCGTGATACAAAAGACCTGATGATACCGCCCCAAGCCTCGCAATCGTTTCCCGATGGCCGCTGCCACGGCCCCGCCCACTCCTGTATCGATTTCATCGAAGATCAGCACGGGAACATGATCACGCCCGGCCAGCACCGTCTTGAGCGCCAGCATCACCCGCGACAACTCGCCTCCGGAGGCTACTTTCGATAACGCTTTAGGGGGCTCCCCGGCATTCGTGGACAAAAGAAACTCCGCCTGATCGATTCCGTCAGCGCCGGGTTCCCCCTGGCCGGCTTGCGGACGCACCTGAACATCGAACACCGTCTGCGCCATCCGCAGCGCGCCAAGCTCCTGACGGACGATCTTCGTCATCCGCCTGGCCGCGTCGACCCGCTTCTCAGACAACTGCTGCGCGAGCTCGTGCAGCTCAACATCCTGCTTCTCGATTTGCCGGCTGAGCTCCTCCCATTTCACATCCGAGCTTTGCAGGCCCTCCAGCTCGTCCTTGATCCGCCGGTGCGTCTCCAAGGCGGCGTCAATGGTCCCGCCATATTTTTTCTTGAGTTTGTGGATGGAGCTGAGACGATCTTCGATAGCCGCCAGGCGCGCAGGATCCGCGTCAAGGCGCTCGGCATAATCCCGCACCTGGCCCGCCACCTCTTTCAGAATCACCCGGGCTTCGACCGCCAATCGACCGGCTTCAGCCATCCCGGAGTCAATTTCCGTCAATTCTCCCAACGCCCGTTCCATCGGACCAAGATTCGCCAGGATACCTTGGCCATCGGCATTCAACCGCTCAAGCACCTCGGCCGTGAGAGCGCCGATTCGCTGCGATGCCCCCAGCCGACGCCGCTCATTCTGGAGCGCCTCATCCTCCCCAGCCTGCAACGCCGCCTCTTCCAGTTCCGTATGCTGAAAACGGAGTAGCTCCTCCCGGCTCGTGCGATCCTGCATCCGGGCAGACAGGCGATCCCGCTCTTCACGGAGGGCCTTCCAGGCACCGTATACCTGTCGATATCGGGCCCGGAATTCCTGGAGACCGCCGAACGCGTCGACCACATCCAGCTGCGTCGCGGAAGAGAGCAGCGACTGCTGATCGTGCTGCCCGTGAATATCGACCAGCGTTCCCCCGAGCTCTTCCAGCGCATGCAGAGAGCACATCGATCCGTTCAGATAGACCCGGTTCCGGCCTGATCGGGAAATGATCCGTCGCACAATGAGTTGGGAGTCGTCGACACTGAGAATACCCTGGTCACGGAGACGGCTCAGGAGGGGATGCTGGTCAGGAATCTGAAAAGCGGCTTCAAGGGAAGCCTCATCTTGGCCGTGGCGAATCTGTTCGGCTGAGGCCCGGCCCCCGACAAGCAGTGCGATCGCGTCGATCAACAGTGACTTGCCTGCGCCGGTCTCGCCGGTCAGAATCGTGAACCCAGCCTCGAACCTGAGGCTGAGTTCTTCGAGTATGGCGAAATTGAGGATGCGCAGCTCAGTGAGCATGGCTGCGGAAGTGGGACGCCCTAGGCAGTACCGGCGTGCTGGGCCAGCAGTGAATCGATCATTTCTTTAAACTGCCGCTTCGGTCTGGCCCCGACGAGCTTTTCAACCAGTTGCCCGTTCTTGAAAAACAGGATCGTGGGAATGCTCATCACCTGGTAACGGCCCGCCACTTCAGGGTTTTCATCCGTATTCAGCTTCCGGACCTTCACCTTCCCGGCATATTCCTTGGCAAGCTCGTCGATGATCGGCGCCACCATCTGACAAGGGCCGCACCAAACAGCCCAGAAATCGACCATCACCAGCTCCGACGCCTTCATCACTTCCGAGTCCCACGTCGAATCTTCGACCTTCAACGCATCACCAGCCACGTCAGGAACCTCCTTCAGAAAAAGACACTGAATCATCTCGCACAGAACGCTGCATCGTACCGCACCCTCATTTAGGGTGTCAAATGAAGTGCTACCACGTCCACTCCTCAGGCACCCCGAACCACCAATCCTCTCGGCGATGTTCCCGCCGGACCTTTTGCTGTCCCCATAAGACAGCCACCGCCTACTCATCGAGCCTGACCGACGATGAGGTCAACGCCTTGGCGATCCTCGGGAGCATATCCGGAGAATCCAGCAACTCCTTCGGCCCTCCGGCCGGGAGGCTCTGCGCGAGTAATTCGACGGCAACCCATCGATCAGCCTCGGCCAGCGAATCGAGGCAGGCATCCAGCGCATGATACACAGAGGGGAGCGCGACATAACTGGAGGCCGACGGCCGTTCACTCACATCGGCCCGGCAGACCTCCATGGCGCGGCGAAAATCTCCCGCCGCTGGAAACCCCTTTGCCCGTTGAAAGTTCGAGAGAGCGGCATGAGGCCCCTGCACGCCTGGCCCCGCGCACCCGAGCAACCGGCACAGGAAGCATACGGTCACGATACCGCCGCCGGCAACGCCGTGTTCCCCAAGCCAACCCGTTTCCATCACACGGGTCCAGGCCTTTACAGGCCGCCGATCCCACCGGTGG
Source organism: Nitrospira sp. NS4 (assembly GCF_049546785.1). Classification (NCBI taxonomy): domain Bacteria; kingdom Pseudomonadati; phylum Nitrospirota; class Nitrospiria; order Nitrospirales; family Nitrospiraceae; genus Nitrospira; species Nitrospira sp. NS4. Next base: position 258,373 of record NZ_JBMWAN010000004.1, read on the forward strand.
AGACACCGGCTTGCGGACGTCCGTAGGGACCAGTCGGCGAGGCCCAGGGCAGTCCGCGCTCCCCCCATAACAATGGGCTGAGAATCGACCGCATAACTTGCGTGCCGAGATTTTCCGTCCAACCAATGCCGGTGAGATTAAACATGAAGCTATATTGCGCCCGATCCGGGAACTGGAGATAGAAGAGGCCGAGCGACCAGCATTTGCAGGGGTTCTGATAAAGCGCCACCACATCGGTTTCAGAACTCTTCCCGTTTTTCACGTCATAGTAGCTCTTTGCTCCGATCGTCCACCCCCACGGCGTCCGGAATCCGCCGCCGGCTGTCACGAACTGGATTTCCTGCGTGGGGGCATACACCTCGTTGAACGAAATCGGATTCCACAAATCACCCCGCCGCACGCGATTGCCCTCACGCGAATACCGCTGCCCCACTTCCACATACCAATTGGTTTCTTCTTGAACCCGCAGATCCGTGTTCCACTGGCTCAATACGCCGCTATAGGGATCGAAGAACGCATCGACCGTCAAATACTGATTGATTGTCGGCCGCTGGAGAGCGACATTGCCGGCACCGCGACCGAAGGCCTGCGCCCCCATCTGCGCCTGCGTGAACTCCGGAGCGGTATTGCCGATGACCGCCCGCATCCACAGGTCGGAGAACTTCTTCCCGTCGATGGCCACCGTCGCCGGCTGCAACGGCTGCGTGATCGAGCCGAACGGCGGGAGGACACCGGGAGTGAAATCCCGGGCCTGTGTTTGGACGGCTCCGACATGATAGCTCTGCGCCAACGTCAGATCCAACCAATTGAAGGTCTTCTTCCCGTCATTCTCCAGCACCCGACTGTGCAATGCATAGGTCAAGAGATTCTTCTTGGGCAAGTCGTCGATCTGATCGATCTGGGTAATCTGCGATTGATCCGTCCCGGGGACATATTCATACATCACCGACGGTTCAAGGGTGTGCAGCAGGGTGCCCCCGCCATCCAATCCAAATCGCCGGGCGAGCTTCGAGGTCGCGTCAACCCCGGCCCAGAATGTTTCGCGATGCTCACTGTCATTCGATTGCACCCCGCGCGTGTAATAAACCTCCCGGAACTTGGCTTGCGGGGTGATCCCCAGCATATGACCCAGATCGATCACATCCGTCGAAAGACTCGGTGCGACGTTGACGCGATTCAACGTGAACCCCTGCTCCCGGTAAAAATTGACGAAGTCCCCCTCCATCCCGAACAGCAAGGGCGACGCGAACAGCGACGTGTTCGGCAGGGTATAGCCCGTCTCGGGAAGACGCTGGAATGTATCCGTTCCGCCGGCCTGCAACGGCTGAAGATATTGGCCCAGGAAATAGAGATTTCCGTAGCCCAGGCGCTGATTCACAAGCAGGTTTGATTCGTTGCTGGGAAGCGCGCGCTGCGCGCCCGAATTGCTCAACTGCTGGAGATAGTCGGGGTCTGTCACATAATTCACGTTCGCTCGCAGCAGCAAGGCCTCCGTAAACTGCTGCGTATGGGTGCCGGCGAGAAGGGCCCGAGCCCGTTTGACCTCAGAGCTCGTCTGATCCACTCCCGTCACATTGGGCAATTGGGTCTGCTGAAGATAACTCAGATGCCACTGGCCGCGTGACAGCCGGTCCAGGACATATCGATACTCAAAATCGCTGCCGTACCCCAGCTTGCTTTGGTAAGAAGGCGTTATCGTGAGATCCTGACTGGGATTGATCGCCCAATAGAAACTCTCTTGCAACTGCGTCCCGAAACGATTGTCCCACCCCACAGACGGCAGCAACAACCCGCTTTGCCTCTTCGAAAGGGGGTAGGTCATGGTGGGAAGCGGCACCACCGGCACATCGGCCACACACAGCCACACGCCCTTAAAGGCCAGACTGTCCCCCACATTCAAATCGAGATCTTTGAACCGAATCCGCCAGGCCGGCACCTCTCCCTCTTGCGCATCGCAATTGGTGAAGTCACCTTCCTTCACCCGGTAATGGTACTCGGAAAACCGCTGCATCTGCCGGCCGGACACGAGCGAATTCGTGCGGGACACATAGAGCTGGCCATGCGTCAGGATACCGGCTTCCGTGTTGACGTTAAATTCCAGCCGCTCCGTCGTGACGTCAGCCTGCCGGTCGATCAGACGCACATGGCCCGTGGCCGTCACGATGCCGGGCAAGACCGCGATCGTTACATGATCCGCTGTGAGCCGCATCGTCCCCTGCTGAATGACGACGGAGCCGTCGGCCTCGTAGATATCTTGATCCTGGCGGTAATCCAGCCGGTCGGCGTTCACATCAAGCGGGAGCGAGCCTGAGGACGATCCGCCAGGACCAAGTTGCTTCGTCTTGCCCCAGGCGGGGAGCGGGAATAACGGGGAGATGAAGATGAGTGCACTCAGCAGCAGAAGCAGTCCCCGAGATATCCGCGACAGGCCACCCACCATGCTAGCCTCGGAGCGGTGACAGCCCACAGCCGCGTATGAGAGCCTTCACCTCACCCACGAGCATGAGCGAGCCGGCCACACAAATCAGATCGGGCCGGGCCGCCCTCGTTTTCGCCAGCGCCAGAGCCTCGGCCGCCGCCGGCGAGTCATGACACCGCGGGATACGACCTCCGATGGCCTCCCGCAGGTCCTGAACCGTTGCAGACCGGGCCATATCCGCCCGTGTCAGCACAACCTCGGACACGAGGGGGAGCAGCGGCTCGATAAACCCGCGGTGATCCTTGTCACGCATCATGCCCCATACGAGAATCAGGCGAGCCCCCGGTCGCGAGGCCAGCCAGTCGCCAAGATACGCCGCCAATACCTGCGCCGCAGCCGGATTGTGCGCCCCGTCAAGGAACACAGCGGGATCCTGCTCCACACACTCCAGACGGCCTTCCCACAGCACCGACGCCAATCCCCGTCGCACGGCGTCATCGCTGACCGCCAGCCCCTTCCCCTCGGCGGCCTCGATCAGCGCCACAGCACAGGCGGCATTGTCCAACTGATGGCGCCCAGCCAGCGCGCAGCTCAAATTCCGCACCGCACGGGTCCGCCCCTGGTAGGAGAACTGCCCGGGCCCGGCCCTGTCCAGGGAAAAATCCCGCTCCAGTGCCATCACGGGCGCGGCGCGTTCCCGCGCGATCTCCCGAATCACCGCCAACGCCTCCCCCGCGATCCGCCCGAGCACCACCGGTACGCCCGGCTTGATGATGCCGGCCTTTTCAAACCCGATCGAGCGCTCGGTGTTGCCGAGATAGTCCTGATGATCCAGCGCGATCGTCGTGACGGCGCAGGCCAGCGGCTCAACCACATTCGTCGCATCGAAGCGGCCTCCGAGTCCCACCTCCAGCACGGCCACATCGACGGCGGCTTCCGCAAAGTAGAGGAAGGCCATGGCCGTGGTCAACTCAAAGAAGGTGGGGACCAGATCGGACGCCAGGACGGCCTGAAGTCGCCCGGTCAGCTCGGCCACCCGCTGCTCAGGAATCATGACCTGATTGATACGGATGCGCTCGCGAAAATCGACGAGATGCGGCGAGGTGTAGAGGCCGACGCGATATCCCGCCGCTTGTAGTATCGCCGCAGTCATGGCGGCCGTCGAGCCCTTGCCGTTCGTCCCGCCGATGTGCAGGCTCCGGACGCGGCGCTCCGGATGCCCGAGCCGCTCCATAAGCGCCCGCATGTTCTCGAGCCCCAGCTTGATCCCGTGTTTCTGGAGACCGTAGAGGTATGCAGTGGCAGCCGAATAGGTCATGCGCTGAACCGGGGAGGGTGCGCCGAACTAGCAGGTTGTCGAAAAACTATCATGGCACCTTGGAAACACAACGCGATGAACACCCACAGCCGGGATGGAAAGACCCCGCGGGATGTTCAAAAAGGCTGTCTAGCAAGGCCGCAGCACGAGAAGAAGCGAAGCGTACTCTATGCCGTACATTGAGCCTCTTCGCGTCGCGAGAACGCCCCTGGCAGCCTATTTCAACATCCTGCTAGAAATGATTGACAAGGGTGCTCAGCGTATCCTTGAGTTGCTTACGCTCGACGATCATGTCGATCATGCCGTGCTCCAGCAGGAACTCCGCCCGCTGAAACTGATCCGGCAACTGTTGCTTGATCGTCTGCTCGATGACGCGGGGGCCGGCAAACCCGATGAGCGCCTTCGGCTCCGCGATAATCACATCACCGAGCATGGCAATGCTGGCCGTCACCCCGCCGAACGTGGGATCCGCCAGAATCGAGATGAACGGCAGCTTGGCCTCGCCTAGTTTGGCAACCGCCGTCGAGGTTTTCGCCATCTGCATCAGCGAGAGAATGCCTTCCTGCATGCGCGCGCCGCCGGACGCCGTGACGAGCACCACCGGCAGCTTCATCTCCAGCGCGCGATCGATCGCGCGGCAGAACTTCTCCCCGACTACTGAGCCCATGCTCCCGCCCATAAAGCTGAAATCAAAGAGACAGAAGATCACCCGGCGGCCTTCCAGCAGGCCCTCGCCGATAACAAGCGCGTCCTTCCGGCCGGTTTTTTCCTGTTGCGCCTTCACCCGGTCCTTATAAGACTTGGTGTCGTGAAAATTCAGAGGATCCTGCGGCGAGAGTTCCGCGTCCCATTCCTTGAACGTGCCGAAATCCACCAGCAACGCAATCCGCTCCGTCACGGAAATCGGGAAGTGGTAATCACACTTCGGGCACACCTTGTTATTCCGATCCACCTCTTTGCGATACACGATCTCCCGGCAATGGTTGCACTTGAGCCACATGCCCTCGGAGGATTTCGAACGCGGCGGGACCTCGGAGCCGGTCGGTTTCTGTTTCTTGAACCAGGCCATAATTGTATCCTTTAGATCAGACGGTCACATCGCATGCCGGCCATCGGAGGCCCGCCCGTTGACGACAGCGCAGAATAACACAGCCATCAGAATGACGCACGTGCTATCCGCATCCCGGCGCGTGCGCTGTCAAAAATTTCCGGGAGAGAGAATGAGCGTATACAGCATCCAGAGCCCGAGACAAACGCTTCCGAGACTCGCCAAACTTTGCACAGCCACGAACGCGCGCCGGCCCGCCGCCAGCGACCACAAGACCGGCAGACTCAGCGTCACCCCGATCGCGATCATTCCGAAAATCGATCCGATGCCGAACACGGCAATATAGAGCAGCCCCTGCCCGATTCCGCTGGTATTCGACAGAATCACCAGCATCAAGGCGGCCGATCCCGCGATGCCATGGGCCATGCCGATCAACAGCGGCCGAAGCGAGCGGGCGGTCCAATGCGCATGCACGTGATCGTCTTGACGCTGATGACTGTGCAAATGCACATGCGGCTCGCCATCATGCAGATGACTGTGCACGTGCCAGCGCTCGTGATATAGCTTGACGGCCAAGGTCCCGCCCAGAAACACCAGCAACGCTCCGACGCCGCATTCGGCCAAGACCGCCAACGGTTCTGGAACCTGCACTCCCGACACCAACACCGCCGCCCCGATCAGCATGAGCGTCAGCGTATGCCCCAGCCCCCACCACAACCCCACAAGCCCCGACGCGCGCATCGACGGCCGTTCCGCAAGCACCGTCGAGACCGCAGCCAGATGGTCGGCGTCCAGGGCGTGGCGCAGTCCAAGCACAAAACCGACGCCGAGAAATGTCAGGAGATTCATCTCAAGCATGAGGCCCGTCACAGAGAAGAAAGGACATCGCCGCAGGCTGTTCAGAAAGACCGGCCAGCAACGCCGCAGCAAGAGAAGAGGCGAAGAGGTACACACCGCACTTCGTGCGATCCGTTTGCCCATCGCAATGATCTTGGCGAACGGAGAAACACCTCTGTGTATCTCCCTGGGCAACCGCCTGCTCACCCGCCACGGGCATGCATTTCCAAGTGTGGATCTTCTCGCAGTTGATCGATGCCGATCAGCTTCCCGTTACGCAAGCCCGATCGCTCCAGCGACTTACGCTCCTCGGCGCCACGATCCCGCCGCGCCTCCCACCCCGCGCGAATCAACGCGCGCATGTGGTCGGGGCTGGCGCCGGCACGCAACGGCTGCCGCAGATCTTGCCCGTTTGACGCATAGAGGCACAAATACCACATGCCATCGGCCGTGACCCGGCTGCGGTCGCAGGTTGCGCAGAACGGCGTCGTCGTGGAGGGAATAATGCCGAAGGTCGTCCCGTCCGGCAGTTGAAACCGCTGGGCCGGAGCCGCGTCGCGGGCCGGCAAGGCGACGATCGGCCCATAGTGCTGCGTGAGTTGCTCCAGAATCGCTGCCCTGGACAGCACCTTGGCCAGGGACCAATCGTTCGCCCCGCCGACATCCATGTACTCGATGAACCGCACCTCGGCCCGATAGTGTTTGGCAAACTCGATCAGCCCGACCAATTCGTCGTCGTTGAATCCGCGAATCGCCACGGTGTCGAGCTTCAAGCCCGTGAATCCGGTTTTCCCGACCGATTCAATTCCTTCAATGACACGGGCGAATTCATCGCGCCTGGTCAACTGGCGAAACCGCTCGGGCCGTAGCGTATCGAGACTGACCGTAACCCGGTGCAGCCCCGCTTCATACAGATCCTGAATTTGATCGGCGAGCAGAATGCCGTTGGTCGTGAGCGCGATTTCCGTGATCCGCCGGTCTTGCAGCAGCAGCCGCACGAGCCGAGACAGATCCCGCCGCAACAACGGCTCCCCGCCCGTCAGCCGCACCTTATCCACGCCCAGATCAGCAAAGTAGCCGGCCAGCTGCTGCATTTCCTCGAAGCTGAGCACGTTTTCGCGCGGCAACCAGACATACTCCTCCTCCGGCATGCAGTACTGGCAGCGCAGATTGCAGCGATCCGTCACAGACAACCGCAAGCTCCGCAGCGGGCGGTGATGGGTATCGACCACCATAGGGAGAGACGCACCCACTGTTGATTCGCTCATGATAATTTCCGGCGATCTTCCAGACGGTTCACGTTTCACGCCTAACGCTTCACGGAGGTCACGGATGCTCTTCCACCCAGACTTCCCCTTCGGGAGTATGTTCCAGCTTCCAAATCGGAGTGATCTGCTTCAATTCGTCGATGGCCCACTTGCAGGCCCGGAACGCCTCGGCGCGATGCTCGGCGCCCGCGATGATGAGCACAATGTTTTCGCCGATCGTAATTTCGCCATAGCGATGGATGATCAGCAGCTCAAGAATGTCGAAATCCTTCAGCGCCCGCTCGCGTATTTCGCGCAGCTTCTTTTGCGCCATCCCCTCGTAATGCTCGAAGGTGATGCTGTCCACGTCGCGCCCTTTCGAGCGGTCCCGGGCAATACCCAGAAACGTCGCAATCCCGCCGATCCGCTTCGACCGGCTCTTGACACGGTCGAGTTCCTGATCGATGGAAAAGTTCTCACGCTGAACCCTGACGAGTTGGCTATCTTCTATCTGATCCATACCTGATCCACCTGCGAATGGAGGGAGTAAGGCAATTTCGTCGCCGTCTGCAACTTTCGTCTCTTCGTGAGCAATCTCGTGATTGACCGAGACCAGCACCTTCTTCTTGTGAATCAACTCGCCGATCATCGGATAGTGAGCGTTGAGAAGCTCAACCAAATCTTTCACTCTGCCGCCATTCGGCAATGCCAGAGAGAGGGATCCTTGATTCCCGGCCAGCGACTTGGTCATGCCGAACAGCTTGATTGTCACCATTTAATCCCCAACCTTGGCCTTAACCTCGGCCTGAGCCTTCTCGCGTGTAGGTCCCAGACTTTCCGCCGGACTTCGACAGCAAACACACGTCGCTGAAACTCATCCCGCGATCGACGGCCTTGCACATATCATAGATCGTGAGCGCCGCAACGGTTGCCGCCGTCATTGCTTCCATCTCGACACCGGTCTGCCCGGTTGTCTTTACGGTTGCAAAAATCTGGACGGCACAGAGTCCATCACGATTTGGTTGAGACTCTTCTTTGAAGGAGATATCGACGCTGGTAATAAGAAGGGGATGGCACATGGGAATGAGATCCGGGGTCCTCTTGGCCCCCATCACCCCGGCCACCTGAGCCACGGCGAGCACATCGCCCTTGGCGATCTTGCCCTGCTGGATCTTCTCCAGCGTCAGCGGCAGCATGAAGACCGTCGCCTGCGCCGTCGCAATCCGTTCGGTCGAATGCTTCGCGCTGACGTCGACCATCCGCGCGCGGCCCGACTCGTTGAAATGGGTGAACTCAGCCATTTTCCTCGATGAATCAGCTGGTTACGACTGCGCCGACCGGTGATTATAGGGGCCGGTGGAAATGGGAGTCAAGGGAGTGCCTGCATGACAACAAGTGTTGTTGGTCTACCCTGCCACCTGCTCTGTATCTATCTCGATCCTGTCCACAGAGAAGATCATCGCCACGCGCTTGGCTTATGTCGGGCTGTGGAATCGATTCGGGAAGTTGACCTTGGCGACGATTAGCCTGGTTAGCGCAATCAAAAGGAAAAAGCCCGCAGCGAACTGCTACAGAACATTCACTAACCATCCACCCGCCAACTTGCTCAGAGTTGTGAGGGAAACGACGGGGCTGGGAGTCATTTCTCCACATCTGGGAAAGCTAAGCACGTGCGGCCTAAGACATCCTGACTTTGAGGTGCGCACGGGGGTATAATGAACGTGGTTGTAGCCCAAGGGGAAAGATCTCTATTGGCTCGGCGGAAAGATCTCCCGCGAAAGGCAGGGAAGATATATGAGTAATTCAGCCAAATTTGATGTGATCCGCCTCTATCTGCGCCAGCAGTTTCCCAAGCATCACATCGCCGACTTTCAGGAAGGCACCAGCCGCGCACAGGTCTTCCGTGTCGATGCGCCGCAGGGGCGTCCCTTACATTACGCAGTCTTGGGCCTCGACTTTCTGCTCGATCAGACCGCCGAAGGCCTGCAACAGACGCTCCTGTCATCCGGCTTGGGAGACAAGTTAAAGGAAGCCGGCGCCTCGCCGGTAACGGTCTCGAAGACAGGCTTCAGCATCGAAGGCACGATCGCCATCCCCTGATCCAGTCCAAGACTCACCACTCTCCTAAGACAGTCAGACCCGGTGTAACGCGCCCAAGCCCCTTCTCCCTCTCTGCCTGCTCGAAAGCCCATTCCATCCAACGTTCCAAGCAAACGGCGCATCAAGCTGCAACCTTGAAAGATTTCTCCTTCTGCCCCTCGCCACCCAGGCCTGAGATGGACTGATCGCGCAGGTTCAATGACCTTTTCCTCTCCGCATCGCTCTCCCCCGCCATGGACCAGGCCAAGAGCCAGACCAATGCGCTGATTGTCGTGAGCCCAATGATCTCGACCATAAGACACCTCACAATTCTTCTGCGGTGAGTTTCGGACCAATTTGCTCCTGCATCTATGCGACTCGTCGGGTCGTGACCGGCACGGCTTCTCTCTCGCGGGAGTCCGGCTTGATGCCGGCGAGGCTCTTTGGCCCCGCCGGACACCAGACTCAAACACAGGAACAGATTGGCCCCGAGCAACACGAGCCACTCTTCCGCACCACGTGTTCGGCAGGTTCATGCCGCCGTGCGATAGACCCACTTGGCCGCATCACGATTCCGCTCGGCCAACGCTTTCGCCTCCCTTCTCGCCGCTGAGAAGTTGATCCCTCCGAAAAACACGGTCATTAGCATCAGGGCCGCGGCAATCATGTAGCCCATCGGAATCTCCGGCCACGTCACGGTTCTTGCCATCACCACAGATGCCGGCTTGGACGTCAATTCGGCCTCGGCCGCCGCCAATTGCGTGAACCGGTCCGCCGTCGCTGTCGTGCGATCGACCGCAGCAAGCAGACTGGCCAATTGATATTGATTTGACGCCCATGCGTCTTCCAGGCCGGTCTTAGCCTGCGCCATATTCATATGCATAATCGCCGTTCCCAGTCGCTCCTGAACCATGGCATACCGGCCGGCGTAGTCCCGGCTTGCATCGACAATCCATTGGCCGAGGGTGGCCTGCCACGTCGATGCGAATCCGCTATCAAGACGTTGCCCCATCCTTTCTGCCACATCGATCATGCCGCGGTTGTAATCCGATAGATACAGATCTGCCGACAAGATGCCGCTGCGAACGCCGCGCCGGGTAAAATTCACGATGGACCGTCCCATGACGGCCTGGACACGAGCCGCATGGTCATCGGGCACGGTCGCCGCGCGTTGTCTGATGATAGCGAACGGATCGCCTGAGGCGGATTGCAGGCTGCGGTGAGCCAGCATGGCCTGATTCCACTCTGAGAGGGCCGATGCCATCATGCGATCGCTCTGGTGCTGGAGAAGCGTTCTCTCGACGATGGCCTGCCCCAAGGCCGGCTGCAGCCAGGTCATTCCGGCGGTCATGACTGAGGGTTGTTCAAATGCGATTGGCTCTGAAGTAGCTACCAGGAACATCCCGCTGGTTGCGAACACGAGCAGGAGCGCTCCAAAGACGATGGCACACATGCCGACGCCGACCACGATGTCGATGCCGTTGTATCGATAAGACATAACAACCTCCTTTCTGAATCGGGCAATGCGGCGCGAGGCAAGCCAGCCAGGCGATCGGTTGCTCGGATCAGCTGAAACGGTGGATGAGGAGGAACGATGACCATGCTCTAGACCTCTCAATAACGGCTGGACAAAACCGATGCTGCATCGAACACCGTGGCCGACGCAACGCACGATCAGAAAAGGACCGCTCTATTGCAGTACTGGAGAGAAGAGCCCGTCTGGTGAAGAGTTTCCACCCGGCAGGTCCATACCGTTGAATCTGAGTTCCACGGAGGACCATAATCACCACCTGCAGAGTGAGGCGGTTACGAGAAGAACAACTCAAGCCTACGCCGCCACAGAACCTCTGTCAAGCAGCGGAAGACTCCGTCGAGCGGTTCCGCCGGCGGGAAAGATCGATGCGGCGTGAGCCGCATCAACAACCTCTTATTTCGAAATTTCCAAGTACCGCCAAGAGACTCGGGCAGAGATCTAACGATACCAACAACTGGTAGGCTTCATCGAAGAAGTCTTCCCGGCACCGCCACAAACCGGGATAACCCCGCTCCCACGACCACCAAGCGAAGAGACCCGGCACGACCAGCCTCCTCACATCTCCCCTTCTCACCACGCCTTATTTGTAGTAATGCTCGCGGACTTTCGCCTGCCACTTGAGGAAAACGGATGCGAGCGCCTTTCTCTCGGCATCCGACGCTGTTGCCTTGGGCATCTCATAGAGAAACACGTCAGATACTCCCAGATCAAAAATTCCGCCTGCCAAACCAGGCTCCTTGAAGACGAGAAGCGGAAGGCCTGCCGAAAATAGAATGCCTGCCTCAAGCTGATTCCACTCCGTCGGGAAAATGATTACGTTATTGACCTCAGTCTGTTTCGGCGTCCCGTGCTTCCGAATCCCCTTCAGCACTCGAAATTGTTCAAACCCAAGGATCACCCCTCCAGAGCAATGCCTGGCAAGCACCACCACCTCCCGGAGAGGAAATTGAGTGGCGAAGTCAGACACCCCGATGGCACGGGGCTCAAGCTCCAATCGATCCAACTCATCAAGAATGAGCTGCTTTGCGAGTTGTTGCTCCGGCGAAAGCGTCGTTGGAGCAGAGACGAAGACCGGTATCTTCATGCCTGCCACCCCCGCTGCTTCTTGCCCCGCGATTCCGGATCCTGACCGGTTTCAAGCTTCGCCACGATCTCTCCGACTAGTCCCAAGAAACCGGCGGTCGTGTCCCAGGCCTGTGTCTCTCGCCGTTCCGCTCCAGGGAGTTCCCTGACGAAATCTGCAACACACCACCAATCCCGATACCGCTCAAATTGCCGCTTTGTCGAATAGACCTCAAATGAAGCCACTCCCTTTTCCAAGACTAACTCTTCGATGTGCTCCAATGTCCTGTTCCGGACAATTTGATCGGTAGCGACCCCCCGAGGCCGTTGGCTTCTCGGATAAGCCAGTAGAAGCAGATACAACTCCGCCAATGTGGCGTGAGCCCAGGCTTTCGTCTCCGACTTATCAACCATCGAATCCAGCAGGGCGGACTGCTCGGCCATACGCCATTCCTCCACCCTCAACTTTTCTCCAAAGACCACGCTCAAGGAGAGGGACTGGCACAACACCCAGTGAAGGATATTTCGTTTCGGAGTATGGGCCCCACCCACCGAGGCCATGGCCGTATCAGTCCGGAGCCGACAGTACACCTGCTCATACTGATCACCGGCCCGCCTGAGGGACTTCACGGACTCGGCGAGATAGCGATTGTGTTCTCGCTCCCTTTCCTCCTCTGCCAACAAACCCGCGATACGATACTGAGCCTGAGATTTACGCTTCTCCGTACTGGCCAGCAACGCCTTCCCCTCCAATTCATATCGCCCGCTACTCGGCAACCAACGCTTCGCCTCCTCCTCCTTGGCAAAGAGCCGCTCAATTCGTCGCCCGTCGAATTGGTTCTGCCTTCCTTTGTTATTATCGATGAACACATCGATCTGGTTCATCGCACAGTTGATGGCCAGCCGGGCTTGCGCATACCGCATATCTTCAAGTTGCTCTTCCAGATCCTGAGGGAGCGCGGCATAACAGACGACGCTGGCCCAATCGTGGGTTTCAGACGAACTGAGGGCGAAGAGTTTCTTGCGCAGACGATGGATCACGATGCGGGGGTCTTCTCCCCAGAGCAAACCGTTATAAAGGACTTCGACCATGTGAACGGAACCGGGGATGGACAAGGGAAACTGAGAGGCCACGACAAACGGCACACCGGACTGATGGAGATCATGCGCAAAGCTGGCCCCATTTTGCTGGATCACTGAACTCACATGGCCGCTTTCACAAGTGGCCATCGTCACGACAGCCGGCAAGCGGGTCACATTCTTCCCTTCCACAACAGGGGGCGTCCTCAATCCGCGGAGTGCCATCGCAAACCGCTCCCCCCCGACGACATCGATCGCGTCGCGCCCATATTGGCTATGAAAGGCTACGCCGTAGGGCTTACCAGGCCTATTTTTGTCTTCCATACCGTGGGCAAGCACATGCACATGGGTATAGACCTCTTTGGCGCAGGCTTCTTCAACTGCGCTGATCGTGGCGCCGGTGATCACCGTCAGCATCCCCTTGGTGTTTTTCAAGATCTCATCACTGTCTTCCGGGTTCACCGCGGCCGCCCACGGATTGATCGCGTGAACCAGGGCCTGCACATGTTGCTTCAGCGGGACCTTCATCCCTCTCGGGGCAGCGGCCACGAACAGGATTTTGGGCTTCTGTGGCCAGGACACCGCCTGATTTGAAACCGTTCGCACTTGCCTCGTTAAACTGATCGGAGCGAGTGTTTGGAGCAGAAACCAGTTACCGTCTCCACCGGGACAGCCTTTCGGCACCTTCGACAACTCAAACGGCAACAAAGCCAGTTCGGCGGCCGAGATCACTAATGAAAGATGGGTCATGACTTCGCGCGTCTCTGAGCGATGATTGAGTTCAGCCACAAGCCCGCGAACAGAAGAGAGGATGTCCGTGACTTTTCCGGCCACCTCATCCAGCGCGCGATACCGGCGATGCAACTCCTCACTGCCCATACGCTGATCGACATAGCGCAGGTTTTCAAGCAGCGGCAAGAAGTCCTGATGCTCGTAGGGCACTTTGATCACGGCCGCTTCGTGATTGCCGCAGAGCCCCAGATAGTCTGTCAACGGCGACAACAGTTGATTGTGGGGCGGGCCCTTCCGCAAAAACTCCAATGCGACAGTTCGAACGGTGCTCATTGGCCCCCCTCCCCCATACGGGTCCCCGGCACTTCCTGTAAATTCCCGTTGTCCTGCGCTTCCCTCATGACCCCGTAGGTCTTCTTGGTTTTTGAATCGACGGCGATGGTGACGACCGTCGAGGGAGTAAGGACAAGCGGCCTCGGCTCCGTAGTGCCGGACAATCCGAGCCTCAGATTGTCGAGGGCTGCCATAGTCCCCGTCTGAAACGCCTTAAAGACCGCCTCAAACTGCTCCTTCTCCGTCAACAATTCCGGCGGCAGCCCGATGAGCCGGATCCAGGTGCCGGTATTGTAATAGTATTTACCCCCGGCTCGCTGAATGGCCCGGCGAAGATGGGTATGCCCTGCAATCAGGTAATCGACCTCCGGCCCGATTAACTTATCCAATTCAACGAAGGTCTCATCACGATCGGTCACAGAGAATGATTGATCCGCCCCCAACTGGAACTGCAACCACTTGCGGAGGAAATCCTCCTTGCCTTGCCCCATGCCCATATAGTCTTTGAAGGACTCCAGCACATTCGCCTGCAGAAACTGGACATTCTGGACCTCGGCACTGTCCTTCGGATCTTTTCCCTCCTCCACACTCCGATACGCCTCCAACAGGAGGGCATCCACGTCCTCGCGTTCCGCGCCGGAATAATCCGCAAAATGGGTATGCAGAAATTGCGCGAGCACTTCGGAGTCCGTTGGAGCATCTGCGTCCTTGTTGAGTTCCTCCTCGGCCGAAAGAAATCCGGTCCAATGCCGGACCTTGTCGCGTGAAAGAAACGTGGCCACACGGAGCAATTTCCCGATCGCCGACAGCTGGCTCGGATCCAACGCCGCCAACACCGGCAACACGGCCTTCGTTTCCGGCTTCAACAGGTCCACCAGAGGATACGTCATTTTGACCTTGTTCATGACGTCGACGACCAGACGAGTGCCGGCATTCGCATCCCACTCCTGCGGAGCCTGGCCTCGATTGACCGATCTCGCCACCTCTAACAACGCGCGATAGTCCACGAGATTCCAGGTATCAACTTCGTTCCCATGGACGCACAAAACGCGCTTCCCACCCACAGTGCAGGCAAATCCGGCCCCGTCGACCGCAAACAGCACGCGACCCCGCGCCGCCTCATTCCCGCCCGACAGCTCATCGAGTATCCACTCCCGAACATGGGGAAGCGCCAATTCCACATCGTGATTCCCCAGAACCAGCACCAATCGGCAATCGGGCGTATGCACAAATTTCTGCAGCGCTTCCCATACGGGCTTAAAGGCCTCGTCCTCGTGAAAGATCCTCGTCAACTTGGCGATCGCGCCGTCACTGTCGAGATAACTCCCTGCCCCATCATCTTCCGCCAGAAAATCGACGATGTCTCCATTCAGCACCAATCCAACCCGGCGCGGCCCCGATTGGGAGAACTTCTCGATGGTATTCGCCAATCGCTGCCCCTTATTGCAAATCTGAAAACCCGTCCTTCCTCCAAGGTGGAGATCGGAGACCACATGAAGCTCATCGAAAATTGGAATCATGAATGCCACCTCACTGACACACACTGCGTTTTTATTTGAAGGATTCCCCCGACACCAGCCCACACAAGTCGTTGCTACAGATTCTGCCAGCAGGCACCTGCGTCTGAATATTCCGAAAACGAAACCCGATCGCTAGCGCCCCCACCAAACTGGCAGTACGTGGATGGCCTGGCAGAAACATTCACCGGGTTGAACAACCTTATCCGAAGAGGCAGCCGAATTCTCAGTGGAAAGATGGAGCGCCTAAGCTTGATCGCCGTCACACGTGTCTCACCGAGCCGCTGAGTTTACAAAAGCGTATGATGCGACAGGTTAACGAAATCAGTTAAAAGAAGCTAGGCGGAAGAAGCTGGGCCGGAGTACTGCCAAGCAGAGGCTCACTCCCTTAATGATCAGGAGAAACTTACTGGACAATTCTGCGAACCTAGCAGCACAACATTGATCATACCTGCAGAAGCTCGGGTGAGTTTTCTTGTTGCGCCCATGGGTCAATTAGGCGCAACAAAATACCGTTCGCCAATCATCACGCCAGCAAAAGGCCACTGACCGTTTGATCAGCTGGCTTTTGGAAGAAAAAAGTGGATCATCCACGTCTTGTGCCTATATCTCAGGCTCTTCACCTTAATGCCTACATTGGATCCCATGATCACCACGAGATCTTCATGACTATCATATGGCAATAAAAAAGCCTGCTAGATTGCTCTAGCAGGCTCTTTTGAAACCCGGCAGCGTCCTACTTTCCCACTGCCTCACGGCAGCAGTATCATCGGCCTTGGAGGGCTTAACTTCCGTGTTCGGTATGGGAACGGGTGTGGCCCCTCCGGCAAGGCCACCGGGAATATTGAATACGTCTTGATATATCTCGCGATGCGATCGGCGTAAAAGATGAGCAGGTAATAACCATTCACGTTTCACACTTTCGTATCACGATGCGCACTGTGCTATGCGCGAAGACCATGTCTATCAGGAGCAAAGGATGTTAAACCGCACGACCGATTAGTACTGGTTAGCTACAGCCATCACTGGCCTTCCACACCCAGCCTATCAAACTCGTGGTCTACAAGTGGTCTTTAGGTAGCATATTGCTACGGGAGAGCTAATCTTGAGGCACGCTTCTCGCTTAGATGCTTTCAGCGATTATCGACACCGGACATAGCTACCCGGCGCTGCCGCTGGCGCGACAACCGGCACACTAGAGGTCCGTCCTTCACAGTCCTCTCGTACTAGTGAAAGCCCCTCTCAACTCTCCTCCGCCCACAACAGATAGGGACCGAACTGTCTCACGACGTTCTGAACCCAACTCTCGTACCGCTTTAATAGGCGAACAGCCTAACCCTTGGGACCAGCTTCAGCCCCAGGATGCGATGAGTCGACATCGAGGTGCCAAACCTCCCCGTCGATGTGAACTCTTGGGGGAGA
>NZ_JBMWAN010000004.1:280000-581425 GCF_049546785.1 Nitrospira sp. NS4
AACCGGCGGCTGCGACGCCGTCGGCTCTGTTTTTGGACGCATGTTTGCGATTCCGCCGCGGGAAACCACCTACTTTACTCCGAACGCGAAATTCTACGTAGTGAACTATGCCGACAGCGCCGTCTCCGTGTCGCGCGAAGTCAATATTGAGCAGTGGAAACTTCAGATCAAAGGCGTCGTCAAGAACCCGCTGTCGCTGGGGTGGCGCGATATTTTGAATCGCGATTCCTATGATCAAGTCTCCACATTGATGTGCATCGACACCTTGCCCGGCGGCGACAGCATGGGCAACGCGACATGGCGCGGCATTTCGCTCAAGAAACTCCTGCAAGAGGCAGGGGCCGATGAAGACAGCGCGCGCGATGTCATCTTTCGCGGCATCGACGGCTACGACGACAGCATTCCCTTCACGCGGGCCATGCAAGACGACGTCATGCTCGCCTTTCTGATGAACGGCGAAAAGCTGCCGAAAGAACATGGTTTCCCGATCCGCCTCATCGTGCCGGGGCTGTATGGCATTAAAAATGTGAAATGGATCGTCGAGATCGAAGTGTACCCCGGAGATTATCAAGGCTACTGGCAGCGCAAAGGCTGGACGGACGACGGCACCATCAAGATTTTCTCCCGCATCGATTCACCCGGCCATTACCAAGGATTGCGAGGCCCCGAACACAAATTCCGCGGCATCGCGTTCGGGGGACCGAACAGCATCAGCAAGGTGGAATTGAGCTTCGATGCCGGCCGCACGTGGAACGAGTGCGAGATCGAGAAACCCATGTCGCTCTACTCCTGGGTGATCTGGAACTACACGTGGAAGCCGCCGAAACGCGGAAAATTCCAAACGGTCGTACGGGCGTGGGACACGAAAGGGCACCTACAGATTGCAGACATCGTCAGACCCCAGCCGGCGGGAGCAAGCGGGCTGCACACGATTATCGCGGAGGTCGACCATGTGTGAGTCCCCCTCTGCGGGCAGCTGTCGTCGCTCGGCTTCACACCCGAGAAGTCAAGCCTTTCGACCAAGACAACCATTTCTGCCCGTCCATATCATTTCACTGATATTCGTGGTCATCTCCCTCCCGGGATGCTCAGCTTATCTGGCTATGCAGCAACCCGAACAAAGGCACCTCAGCGCTCTTGAACCGGGAACACCTCGTGCCGCAGTCATTGGAACATTGGGCATGCCCGAGAGCGCACAGATCGACCAGGGTACAAGAATCGACCTGTTCCACTTCAAAGAGGGCTACGCCAGGGAAGTGAAGGTACTCCGAGCCACTTTTCATATCACCGCAGACGCGTTTACGCTCGGAATGTGGGAACCATTCGGGATTCTTTTTGAGCATTGGGCCAGCGGGACAGACGTCAGGTTGCGAGTGCACTACGATGCGCAGGATCGCGTGAAGACCTTCGACATCCTTTCCACTGCGAACGCGCTACTTATTACCGCACCCTCAAAAACTCCCCCTGCCCTGGCAGAAGTTCCCCTTTCGCCTTCCATGACTTCGGTTCTCATGCCGCAGCTTATCACCGCGTACCCTCAAAGACTCGCGGTGATTCTTCCGCAAGCGGGACCGACCTCGTCGTTCGTCTCCTCCGGCCTCGATCTCACATTGGCCTACCTTCGATAATTCCACCCGTCGATGACCATCGTGGAACGCGAAAGTCTCGAACCGATGACACAAGAACTCCTCTTGCAGCACACAGGCAGAGTGCAGGACGACACGATGACCCGAATCGGGGGATGGAAAGGGGCGGACGCGCTCCTCATGGTGAGGATTGAACAAACACCGGCTGGCCGGCTTGAGAATATTGCACAGCGCGGGGGCGAAGAGGTTCAAGCGGTTGAAATCCGCTTGGCTCAGGTCGAAAGCGGCCTACTCCTGTTCCGGCAGACGGCAGTGGCCACCATCCAGGTTCCGGCTCCGGAATCAGATCGAATATGGCCGGATGAGGTTCTGGAGACCGCCCAGCGCAGAACACTCAGGGCCGCCTACACCCATGTACTGGCAGCATTGGCAGCTTCGTTTGGCGACAATCCCTTGGGGCTGGTGCCGGATGTGACAACTCGCGGAGGAGGAATCCGGCATCTGGGCCTGCTCCACGGTAGCCCTGGGCATTATGCCGACCTCAGACAAGGCGACCTCGTCATCGAAGCGGATGGCAAACCTTACGTGAGCGTGACACAGCGCCTCGCACTTCCAGTAACGCCGCTCGTGGAAAGGGATGGCGTGCGAAAGGCAGTCCGTGTTTTGCCGGTGAGGGAGAGTGGAGGATGATGATACGTCCGCAGCCGACCGGCGCAAATGGACGGCACACCATCGTGCCCGGGATGGAATCAGTCCGACAACAAGATCCGCCCGGCGTTGTCCCGAAGGTTTAATGTTTACCGCCCTCGCATGTCCGATCCAACACCTCTCTGAGTCTTTATTTCTGAAGCACGTGCTGGATAATCCATCAAAGCCACGGCTGGCGATCCACGCTTACAGGATCCGCCGAACATCAACCTTCGAGCTCACCTCACACAACTTGAGTCCTGACACGGCAACGGTAGTCACGGACAATGGCGGCCGGGCGTCCTGCCAATGCCGGAGATCCGGCCTCGGGCGCCTTTCAGCAGGCAGGGAACCGTGCTCATCATGGCCATCCGGCCGCCGACCTCAGAACGCTCCTTTGCCCTCGCCGGGCTGATCGAGAAACCATCCTTCGGCATCACCCCGATCGCATGTAGGCAATGCGGGCAATCTCGACACGATCCTCAGGATAGACACCAGTCATCCACTCTCCTCGCTCACAAGGCCTCCGGCATAACATCCCACGCCCCTTGCTCCTTCTTTGCCGTTTTGATACAAGCCGGTCCACCGGATCACCCATGTCGTTGACCATTGTCTTCATCGTAGCCATCACCGCCGCCATTCACGCCCTGTTTGGCGTGGGGCTGCTGCTGTTCGGCACTCCGCTTCTGCTCATCCTCGGGTACGACTACCTGACCATCCTGCGCTGGCTGCTCCCGATCGCCCTGGCGATCAATCTGCTCCAAGTCTGGTTTTATGCGTCACGTGTCGACTGGGCCTTCGTGCGCACCTGTGTGCTCTTCAGTCTTCCCGGCGTAGTCGCTTGCTCTCTGGTCGTGACGCGCTTCGATCTGGCCATCAGACCGATCGTGGGGGTCCTCCTGATCCTAGCAGCAGTGCAACGCCTGTCCTCCTCGACCGATCGAGCGCTTGCGCACGTCATGCGCCACACCGCGCTCTACTGCGTCGTCATGGGAGCCGTACAAGGTCTCACCAGCTTAGGGGGATCGTTGCTGAGCGCGCTCATCCACTCAAAAGCGTACGACAAGGACCGCGCGCGAGCCACGACTGCGGCGACCTACGGAATTTCCCTGATCGTCCAACTGCTCTTACTGTTGAGCGTCACCCCTTCAGGCACTACGCCCATCGGCTACCCCCTGCTGTTGGCCGCTATCGGATTGGGCACCTTCGCGCTGGTGGAGCAAACACTCTATGCCGCGCTAGACCGGGATCGGTATCACGCCATTCTCGCGGGTTTTCTCTTCGCCTCCGGCCTCCTACTTCTGGGAAAGACCGCCCTTTCGTACTAAACCAGAGCCACCCGACAACCGGGTGAAATGCCCCTCTAGCACGCACCCACGGGATTCGCTATCCTCCCGATGTCCACCGGCTCATGCATCGACCTCAACTGGAGGAACCCATGCCATTGATCATCGTCTTGATTCTTACCTCATTGACTGTCATGACAGGCTGCAACACCGTGCCCTCCGCATCGTCTTCCTCATGGACGTCCCAGGCCGCATCGGAGCCTCACCGGCGATCGATCGCGATAGATGGCGTCACACTCAGCATCTTGGAAGCCGGCACCGGTGATCCAATCATCTTCGTGCACGGCGTCGTCACCACCAGCAACATTTTCCCCAAATATCTCAGCGCGTACTCACCGGACTTCCGGGGTATTGCAGTGGATCTGCGCGGCTATGGCGATTCGGAGAAACCGGCGGAAGGATTCACGATCGCACAATTCTCGAAAGACCTCATTGCGCTGGCCGACAAACTCGGCTTCGAGAAACCTGTGTGGGTCGGCGTGTCGATGGGCGGGATGATTTTGCAACAGCTGGCCTTGGATTATCCCGATCGGGTCCGCGCGCTTGTGTTGGTCTCGACGACGGACGGGGCCATGGTACTCGACAAAGACCTGCCCACCATCGGCAATCCGCGAGATTTTGGTGAAGTCTCTAAAAATATCATCGTCGAGAGCTTTCCGCCCGGCACTTCCCCTACCCTCTACCAGCCGTTGCTCGACCGCATTCCGACATGGAACGCCACCGTCCTGCGTGAAGCCTTGACGGACATGGCCCGCGCCAACGTCCATGGGCAGATCACGAAGATCGACGTGCCGACGCTCATCGTTGTAGGCGCCAAAGACGATGTCGCAACGCCGGCGATCGCGCGTGGAATTCAATCACAGATATCCGGCGCCCGACTCGTCGAGTTCAACACCGGTCATTTCATGATGGCCGAAGACCCGGAACGATTTCGCACCGTGTTGGGGAATTTTCTGCGGGATATCAAGCGATAGCGAATTGACCGCGTAAGGCGCCCGGCTAGAAGCCGTTGACATCCGCAACAAGCCGGCATATCTCATCCCCGCACGATCGAGCCATACCGACCCGACGAAGAGGGTGCTGACAGAGGCCCGTTATAGAGCCCGCTGAACATCAGCGCCCTGCTTCGCTAAACAGGGCTCCAGGCCTGGCTCAGCCGCGGTGGTCACGACAATGGCGGCCGGGATATCCTCCCAATGCCGCAGATCCGGTTTCAGCGCGCCTTCCAGAACCTGCGGGGCGGTGCTCATGATGGCCACTCCCCCGACGATCGACAACTGACAGAGCGCCCCCTTGCCGTCACCTGCCGCATCGAGCAGACACCCACCGACCATGACGCTGGCTCCTGCAGCCAGAGGAATAAGGCTGTACGCCACGCCGAACGGAAGCCGGATCCAGGTTTGCACGTTCAGCAGCGGATGATAGGCCCCGCTATGGCGCATGGCCACCTTCTCGAACCAGCTTTCCGTTGACAATCGAAGTCCGGTTTCAGAAATGCAGGTGTTCATGAACGGCTGTGTGGGCGTGACAGAAAAATACCCGCTGGTGGAGTTGGTGAATTCCAGGTCCCAATCGAGCCGGGGGAACGTGCCGACCCGATACACCCGCCATGAGGCCTCGGCGCCGTCTCCGCTATCGATCCGGCGCACCCGTTCGCCGGCAAAACGACGCAGCGCCGCGTCCTCCTTCTTAGTCAGATGAGGCAGATCCCGGAGACGCAACCAATCGACGCGAGCCTCACCGATCTCTCCCAGCTGTTCCCACAGGATGGCGGAAAGCAGAAGGTTGACCGGATCTTCGCCGTAATTGTAGATCGGCGCAAACAATTCATGATCCAGGGTCCTCAGCTCAACCTTGGCCTCTTGATCCTTATGCACCCGGAGGTAGCTGGACGCCAGCAGGATGCTCAGATAGCCCCGCTCGTAACTTTCCATCACATACTCGATGAAGGTGCCGTCGGGAACAAATACATTGGCAGCCTCTCTTGTGACAGAGAATGATTTGTGCCTGAACTCTGATCGGGCTTGGGCTCCATACGTCAGCACCAGGTCATCGCAGTGCGCCGTGAATGCGGCCGACAGCAGATTCAACACCTCGATTCGCTCAGCATCCTGGAGATTCTTCTCAAGCTCGCCGCAGACCGGATCGGCTTGCTTTCGGACTTCCGTCGCAGGGCATCCCATCAGCGTGCCTGCAAGACAGACCACGCCGGCACACAACGCCAAGACCCCTCTGATTGCGAACTGGCGAGAGCTAGACATTCCGCTTCTTGAACATCATGAGGCCCGCGTAGATTGCGGTAACAGTCCCTCGACAGACCGGGAGACAGTCCGCAAGGCCCGCTCGGGAAGACGGAACATGCCGGTATCTGATCTCGCTCAAGAGATAGGCTCGATCGCCACCGGCTTTGTGTGATGGCTGGCTAAGGCCCGGCAACGGCGCTGCACAGGGTCAATCGGGCACATAAGACCACGGCTTGCCCTGGCCGGTGCGGTGGATCCGAAAGGCACGGGTTCAAAATTTCGGTCTCCACGTGCATCCATAGAGTGCGTTACTTGCGGCGTATCGCGAGATGCTTGGGCGGTCGACCCACGCGGATCTTACCCTTCCTTGCCCGGAAGCGCCGGCCCTTCTCAAGCTTCTTGAGCTGAGACTCGATGCCTGCTTCAACAATACTGGTGAGGGTGAGCGTGGGAGTCCAATAGACAACGGTGCGCATGCGTTCAATCAGCACCGTCGGCAGCGAGAGCGTGATTCTAGTCTTGGGCTTTATAGGACGAATAGGTTTCATATGGCGTGACAGCTACCGAATTAGAGGTTGATACGCTTGCGAGGAATGTGTCTTCCCCTCCTCGCCGTTGACGATCTACAGCCTAATACAGCCGCCTCTCCAACACAAGCCCACATTCAACACCAATGCCGTAGTGGATTCCCCCGATAACAGGCCATCCCTTACCTTGCCTCTCTCCAACCCCGGCCCTATAGCCACAACCGTGCGACACTCACCGACGCCTCACGATCCCCCTTGGCCTTCCTCCCGGTTCCGCACCTTGAGCAATCTGCGCCACTTCCTGCTCCGTGAGTTCCCGCCACTGGCCGGGCTGAAGGTCCCCCAGCACCATCGGCCCGATCGCCACACGCACCAACCGCAGCGTCGGATGCCCGACCGCAGCGGTCATGCGCCGGACTTGCCGGTTCATCCCTTCACGCAAGGAGATCTCCACCCATGCGGTCGGCACGGTTTTGCGAAACCGGATGGGCACGGGGCGATCGGGAAGCGATGGCTCCTGCTCAAGCAGTCGGACCTCGGCGGGCCTGGTCCGTTTTCCACTCAACAACACACCATCCCGCAGCCGCTTCAAAGCTCCCTCGTCGGGAACCCGCTCCACTTGCGCCAGATAAACCTTCTTCAATTTGTGCTGGGGATCCGTAATGCGATGTGCCAGCACACCATCGGAGGTGAGGATCATTAACCCTTCGCTGTCATGATCGAGCCGCCCTGCTGCATAGACACCGGGCAGATCGATATAGTCCGCCAATGTCGGCCGTCCCTCGGGATCTGTAAAGCACGGCAACACCTCATAGGGCTTATTGAAGAGAATTGTCCGGGGTTGTCGCATCTGCATGGTCTCGCAAACAGATTGGCAGGCACAGGCAACAAGGTCAAGGCCGGCGAGGCTACTCCAGGAAGCCCGCCCACACGGCAACACGCTCCGGCGATCGATCTGTCAGGCTCGCACAGCCGGCTGCCGATTCCGCCACAATCGTGCCCAATGGCAGCAACACACCATCAGCTCTTGTCCCGACCCATATGATGCGGAGATCCGTAGGCACAGGCCTACCAATCTTCCAGCTTCTCCCGATACACATCTTCCTCATTCGCTCCACAAACCGCACAGTCGTCTCACAATGCCAAAGGATTGCTGGGGTTGCCCAAGATGAAACCCGCCCGTGCCTTTGGCCCGCCGTATCACTGCGGCACTCCAATTGCTCCCTTTCCCATCGACGGTCTGGCACACCGGCGGCAGCTCGAAGATAGCGCCCACTATTTCTCAACCAGGTGGTTTCACGATGCTTCGGTTTGCACAGGTGCTCGTATTGGCTACATTTTTCTCTGGCGGGTTGGGCATACGGATGGTCTTCGCCGCGGAACCGGCCCCGGCGGACCAAACTGACAAGAAAGACCGGATCGGCTCGAAAGCCGACGATCAGAAAACGGACGTAAAAGCAGACGCCACCGGCAAGTACGCCACCCTTTGCAGGTAGCTGCCTACAACCCCTTCACCTCCGACGACGCCAGCAGTATCCACAGGCCCCCCTTCGCATTCAGAACACATTGAGAATGGCTGAATTTCCAGCACTGCCCGCCATCCATTACGTGGGCATTGAGCTTGCTCAAGGAGAGAGCTCCTATTCGTCCACCTCCTTCACAGGAGGAGACAGTGTACCGACAGACCCCGCTCCCTTCCCTCGCCTTCCGCACCGCATCCCTGATACTGCTCTTTGCCATCGCGCCGATAGGATGTGTGACCAAGGACGCCCATATCAAGGCTCTGGGCGAGATGAATGCGGCCAAGAAGCTCTCCGCCGAACGGGCTACGGAACTGGAACAGCTCAAGAAACAGTCTCAGGCGCAAGCCGATCAATTCACACAGCAAATCGCAGGCCTGCAGCAACGCCTCGATCAAGAGGCGGCCCTGAGGAAAACGGCCGAGGACACGGCTGCGGCTATCGCCAAAGAACGCGAAGCCCTGGAAGCCCGTTCCGGCGAGTTGCAATCCAACCGGGAAGACGGCAACCGCGCAAGCGGAAATCTCCAAACTGCGTCAGCGCGCGACAGACATGGAAGCGGAAGCAGCCCGAGTTGCCAAAGAGCGGGAACAACTCCGTCAGCAGCAGTCGCAACTCACCGCCACGCTCGAACAGGAACACGCGCGGCTGAAAGCCGGAGAGGCGGAGAAAACCCGCCTGACACAGGAACAAACCCAAATGACCGCCAGCCTCGAACTGGAACGCCAACGCCTGAAGGCGGAAGAAGCCGAGAACGCCCGCCTCGAACAAGAGCGGGCAGCCAAGGAAGCGGAGATCGCCCGGCTGACGCGCACGCAGGAAGAGCTCTTGAGATCGCTGCAAGATGAGATTGCGAAAGGCAACATCACGATCCAGCAGGTCCGCGACCAACTCACGATCAACATGGTAGATCGGGTCCTGTTCGACTCAGGCCAGGCGCAGGTCAAACCGGCCGGCATGAAAGTCTTAAAACAGGTGGGGGACGTGCTTAACAAGATCACCGACAAGCAAATCCGGATCGAAGGGCACACGGACAACGTCCCCATCAGCCTGAAGCTGCAGGACAATTTTAAACGAACTGGGAGCTGTCGACGGCCAGGGCCACCACCGTCGTGCGCTACCTGATTGATCAGAGCGGCGTGGACCGCCAGTACCTCTCGGCTGTCGGCTCTGCCGACACACGCCCCGTGAGCCCGAACGAAACCGAGGAAGGTCGGAGTGCGAACCGGCGCATTGAAATTGTCCTCCACCCCAAAGACCTCTCGAAGATCTCAGGGCAGTTGGCCTCCAAATAACCCGTCCGCTGACTCGGGCGCCCATCATGGAGACATGATCGCCGCCTCCACCCTGCCTGACGACTTCACGCTCTCAGGGAACATTTCCTTCTTACGGCCACTGGATGCACCAGCCTGACGCCGGCCGCAACCGGCACAATCCTCCCCCGACGTCTCGCAAGCACAGACAACGCTTGCGCAGACAAACCAATGACTCGCTCCCTGGCGGGAACCGTAACAAGACACCCTCTATGGTTTATTTTCATAAACAGGAGAACAGGATCGGAGAGCAAAAAGGCGAGTCTAATTATTCAGCTTCTCGTTGATTTTCCTGCCAGCTTTTTCAAAGCCCTCGCCTGTTTTTGTCGCGGCTTTCTTCAGCTTCCGTTCAATCTTATCGCCGACGTGTTTGTCTTCCACTTTTTTGACGACCGCTTTCGTCTTCTCTTCGATCTTCTGCCCGACGCGTTTCGCGGAGTCTCCGATTCGCTCCAAAATCCCCTTTGACTCCTCGGCCACCCCGGTGCCGGCTAGAAACACCAGGACCACACAAGACAAGACACAAACAACCCACCAGCGAGATATCTCTCGAGCCATTGCAGACTCCTTCCTGAGTAAAAGCATACCATGCAAGGCTGGACTTGTCCCTTCACATCCCCCTTCCATCCCACCCTACCCTGTAGATTATACTGTCAGATGTCACCTCCTTTCATGAAAGGACTACTCATGCCTTGGACGTATGCCATGGGTTCACGCTTCCGTAGTTCCGCCCTATCCCTCCCCATAGTCCTGCTGCTCGGCCTGGCGGCGCCTGCCCAGGCGGAGATCACGCCCTCGGCCCTCGACCGGGCGAAACTCGCGACCATCGGAGTGCTGGAGGACACGCAGGATCAACGCACCCCCGACAAACCGGGAAAGCTTCTTGTTCGTGGCACCGGCTTTCACCTGCGCGACGGCTACATCGTCACAGCCAGGCACGCGGCAGAGAAGCACGATGCCACGACCGGAACCGTCATTGAAAAACAGATCCGCATCCTGACGACTGATCTCCACGAACTCCCAGCCGACCTGGTCGGAGACAGCGCCTTCATGGATGTCGTCGTCTATCGCGTCGCCGAAGCACATCGCCCCAAGCTGCGCGCCACCGCCTCCTTTGCCTCCGGCGATGTGCAGCCGGGCCAGGAAGTCTTCACCGTCGGCTATCCGATGGGCTGGGGCCCCACCATGTCCTTCGGACACCTGGGCAATACGAATACGTTTCTCCAAACAGTGGACACGCGGTTGATCCAGGCCGACGTCGCCGCCTGCAGCGGCAACTCCGGCGGCGGGCTCTTCAATGACAAGGGCGAGGTCGTTGGGATCATGCACGCCATCATTCAAACCGAACGCGACGACTCCACCGCCCATTGCAGCCGCATGGCCTTTGCCATCCCGGCAATCTTAGCTGAACGGATCGTGAACGCGGCCCTGGAAGGAAAGCCCCTGACCTTCTCAAAAATGGGTATTCAGATGATGGCCGTAAAGGACGGCACCAAGTGGCGCATGGCCGTGAAAGAGGTGAATGAGCCGTCCAAGTCAGCCGGTATCCAAAAGCACGACATCATCATCGCCATAGACGAGACCGAGGTCGATGATGCTAAACATTTGAAAAATTATCTGATTGAACGCACGATCCCCGGCCAACAGGTCCGTGTCAAAGTCCGGCGCATCGATACAGATCTGACCTTTACGGTGACACTAGCAGGCGGGTGACCCTGGGAGCGCCTGATACCAGCTGTTGGCCCGGACAAGGGTCACCGGCTGGTCAAACAGGCGACTGAGGTGTATGTCGGTGAGCAGGTTGGCTTTACTGCCATCCGCAACAATCTGCCCTTCTTTGAGCAAAACTACCCGCTCGATCTCCGGCGGAATTTCGTGCAGATGGTGGGTGACCAGGAGCACCGTCTTTCCTTTGCGGATCTGGGCGCGCAAGAGATCCAGATATTGAAAGCACGCTTTCAGATCGAGTCCACTCGTCGGTTCATCCAGGACCAGCACGGACGGATCGTGCACCAGCGCGCGACCGAGGAGAAACCGGCGTTGCTCGCCGGTTGAGAGGTGACCGAACCGGCGGCCGGCCAGAGACTCGATCCCCAGTTCCCTCATCACCTCGCGCGCCCGCGCGACCTGCGCCTCGCTGAACTCCTGATACTCGTACGTGTCATTGCTCGCATAGAAGCCGGACAAGATGACGTTCAACCCCTCCGCGCAGATCAGATAGTCGCGCTGAAGATCGTGTGAGACGAGACCGAGCCGCCTCCGTACCTCCCAGACATTGCTGTATTCTTCACCGAAAAGCCGGACGCGGGTCTCGTCCAATGGCACGGGATGCACGCCGCCGGCCAGGAGCTTGAGCAACGTCGATTTCCCGGCGCCGTTCGGTCCCAAAATCGCCGCATGCTCGCCTTCCTGCAGGGCAAAAGAAAAGTCTGAAAAGACGCAGGTATCTCCCCGATAGACGGTCGCTTTGTGAATATCGATGATGGAGGACATAGAAGCCCGCTAGGCTTCGTGGGGATTGGAGTGAGTTTTTGTGGAACCGACAGACTTGGATGACTTGGCGGACTTATTCGGAGATGCTGGAATCTTCGGCGTCGCCGTCTTCACGTCGGCATTCTGTGCGCGATGCAGCAAGGCGTGATCCATGAGGACCAGCGCCATCATGGCTTCGGCAATCGGCGTGGCCCGGATGCCGACACAGGGATCATGACGGCCGCTCGTCTCCACGACGACGGCATTGCCGCCTTTGTCGATTGAACGGCGCGGGATGCGAATGCTCGAGGTCGGCTTGATGCCGATGGTTACGACCACATCCTGGCCGGTCGAGATGCCGCCGAGGATGCCGCCCGCGTTGTTGGAGAGAAATCCTTCCGGTGTCAGCTCGTCGCCATGTTCGGAACCGCGTTGCGTGACCGAGGCAAAGCCAGACCCGATCTCGACCGCCTTGACCGCGTTGATGCTCATCATCGCGCCGGCGAGATCCGAATCCAGCTTCGCATAGACCGGACTGCCCCATCCGACCGGCACATGTTCAGCCACGGTCGTGATTTTGGCCCCGACGGAATCACCGGCCTTTCGCAGCTCATCCATGTAGGCTTCACACTTGGCCACACCGTCAGGATCGGCCGAAAAGAACGCGTTGTTACCAACCGAGTCCCAGGTCTTGAAAGGCAGCTCTATCGGTCCCAATTGGCTTAAATAGCCGCGGATGACGACTCCGTACATCTCCGAGAGCCACTTCCTGGCAATCGCCGCAGCGGCCACACGCACCGCCGTTTCCCGCGCTGAGGACCGTCCACCGCCGCGATAATCTCGAATGCCGTACTTCTGCCAATAGGTATAGTCGGCATGGCCGGGGCGAAACGAATCGATGAGGTTGCCATAGTCCCGGCTGCGCTGGTCTTCGTTACGAATTAAGAGGGCGATTGATGTGCCGGTCGTCTTCCCTTCGAACACTCCGGAGAGAATCTCAACGGTGTCCGACTCCTGCCGTTGAGTGACGTGCCGGGACGTGCCGGGTTTTCGTCGATCGAGATCATGTTGAATGTCTTCCGCGAAGAGGGGCAAACCAGGCGGGCACCCGTCGACGACACAACCGATCGCCGGCCCGTGGCTTTCACCAAAGGAGGTGACGGTGAACAGGCGCCCGAAGGTATTACCGGCCATGGGAAGAGGACTCCTCTACTCCACGAGATCGAGCTTAATGCGCAGTTCCTTCAACTGCTCGGAACTCACGGCAGACGGAGCATCCGTCAGCGGGCACTGGGCCTTCTGCGTCTTCGGGAAGGCGATGACATCGCGGATCGAATCCGCCCCGCCCAGCAGCATGATAAGCCGGTCCAGCCCGAAGGCGATCCCTCCGTGCGGTGGCGCGCCATATTCCAATGCCTCCAGGAGAAAGCCGAACTTGGCCTGAGCCTGATCCTTGTTGATGCCCAGCAGATCGAGAATCTTCAACTGAATGTCGCTCCGGTGGTTGCGGATGCTTCCGCCGCCGATCTCGCTGCCGTTCAGCACCATGTCATAGGCCTTCGCCCGCACCTTCAAGGGATCGGAATCCAGCAGAGCCAAATCTTCGTCCATCGGCGCTGCAAAGGGGTTGTGCATGAAGATATAGCGCTTCTCTTCCGGTGAATAGTCCAGCAAGGGGAACTCCGTCACCCAGAGCGGCTTCCACGCGTTCTTATCGATCAGATTCAACTCTTCGCCCAGCAGCAGACGAATCCGTCCCAGCACATCGTGCACCACCGAGGGCTTGTCGGCCCCGAACAGCACCAGGTCGCCTGGTTTCGCCTCAGGCAATGAGGCAAAGAATGATTTGGCATCGAGGAACTTTGCAATGACCGACTCCAACTGGCCTTCGGTTGTGATCTTCAGCCAGGCAAGACCCTTGGCGCCGAAACTCTTGGCCGTCTCGCCCAATGCATCGATGCGGCTGCGCGGCATCGTCGCGCCGCCCTTCACGATGAGGGCCTTCACCAGGCCGCCCTTGGTCGCAGCATCCTTAAACACTTTGAATTCGGAGGCCGCACCGAACGCCGTGACATCGTGCAACGGCATGTCGAAGCGGAGATCGGGCTTGTCCGATCCATAGCGGCCCATCGCGTCGGCATAGGTCATCCGCGGGAAGGGCGTCGGCAACTGCACGCCGCCCGCCTCGCGGAACACGGTGACAATCATCTGCTCCATCAAGCTCATGACGTCCAGCCGATCGACGAACGACATCTCCAGATCGATCTGGGTAAATTCCGGCTGGCGATCGTTCCGCAAGTCTTCGTCACGGAAACAGCGGGCGATCTGGTAGTACCGGTCCATCCCGCTGACCATGAGGACCTGTTTGAACAACTGCGGCGACTGCGGCAGCGCGAAAAAGGTGCCGGGGTTGACGCGGCTGGGCACAAGATAGTCCCGCGCGCCTTCCGGCGTACTCTTCGTCAGAATTGGGGTTTCGATTTCAAGGAAGCCTTCCTTATTGAGGAAGCCCCGCACCGCCTGCGCGATGTCATGGCGGGTCTTCACCAGCTTCTGCATGCGGGGACGCCGCAGGTCCAGAAACCGGTACTTCAAGCGAATCGCTTCCGTGACCTCGGCATCGTCTTCGATCAGGAACGGCGGGGTCTTCGCTTCATTCAACACTTCGACCGCATCGACGAAAATTTCTATCTCGCCCGTCGGCAGATTCGGGTTTTTGGATTCATCCGGTCTGGCCATCACCTGTCCGGTCACCGACACCACACACTCGCTGCGCAGCACGTGCGCGCTTTCGTGAACGGCCGCATTGCGCTCGGCATTGAAGACCACCTGCGTCAACCCCGTGCGGTCGCGCAGATCGACAAACATCACCGTGCCGTGGTCACGGCGGCGCTGAACCCACCCGTTCAACACGACCGTCTGCCCGACATGGGTCTTGTTCAATTCGCCGCACCGATGCGTTCTCGCCTTCATGCCACTCGTCTCGCTTTCTTCGGAGAATACCGTTTCGTCTTCGCAGGCTTGGCCCACCCCTCACGCCGCTTAGGGCGAGGCGGCCGCACGCCGGGATCTTTCCCTTCCTGCTCCAGTGTCCGCCGCTGTTCGACGACTTCACGCAAGGCATTGGCCTCACGATCCGTCAAGAAGCGGAACTCGCCGGATGTCAGTCCGCCCAATGTTAGCGGTCCCATTTTTACCCGCGTGAGTTTGATCACCGGATGGCCGACGGTTTCAAGCATCCGCTTCACCTGATGCTTCCGGCCTTCATGAATCGTAATCTCCACCCAGGAGTTGGCTTCGGCCTTTTTGATTTTCTTGACCGTCGCCGGGCTGGTCATGCCGTCTTCGAGTTTCACGCCCCGCTGAAGGTCCGCGATCTCATCGTCCGTCAGGACGCCCTTCACTTTGATGAGATAGGTCTTGGGCACGTGATAGCGCGGATGGAGCAGCGCCTGCGCCAGATCGCCGTTGTTCGTCAGGAGCATCAGCCCTTCGCTGTCGAAGTCCAGGCGGCCGACCGGGAACACACGCACGGAGACCCCGTGCAAGAAATCCTTCACCGTCGTCCGCCCTCCCGGGTCGTCCAGCGTCGACATGACATTCTTCGGCTTGTTCAGCATGAGATAGACGAAGGGCTGTATGTTCGTGAGATGCTTGCCGTCTACCTTCACGTGATCGCGTTCCGGATCGACCTTTGTGCCGAGCTCGGTGACCACCTTGCCGTTGACGGTGACGTGGCCGCTCGCGATCAGCTGCTCCGCCTTCCGGCGCGAGGATAAGCCAGTCCCGGCAATAATCTTCTGCAATCTCACTTCCATAGGTACCTTCCGTGAAGCGTATGTCGTATCTCGTCGTTCGCTGAATCAGACGAGCTTCATCTCGTTTCACGATTCACGAGCGACGATTCACGATCTCACGCTACTCCCACTCAATCGTCGAGGGTGGTTTCGAGCTGATGTCATAGACGACCCGATTCACGCCTTTGACTTCGTTGATGATCCGGCTCGACATCTTGCCCAGGACCTCGTTTGGAATCTTGGCCCAGTCGGCGGTCATTCCGTCGAGGCTGGTCACCGCGCGAATCGCAATCACGTTCTCGTAAGTCCGCTGATCTCCCATGACGCCGACCGTGCGGATCGGCAGGAGCACCGCGAAGGCCTGCCAGATATCCCGATAGAGTCCCGCGCTCCGGATTTCCTGATCGACGATGGTTTCCGCCGCCCGAAGAATCGCCAGCCGCTCTTTCGTGACGGACCCGAGCACCCGAATGGCCAAGCCCGGACCGGGAAACGGCTGCCGCCAGATAATCTCGTCCGGCAGACCCAATTCCTTTCCCAACACACGGACTTCATCCTTAAACAATTCACGCAAGGGCTCGATGAGCTTCAGCTTCATGCGGGCGGGCAATCCGCCCACGTTGTGATGCGTCTTGATCGTCGCCGAGGGGCCTTTGAAACTGACGCTTTCGATCACGTCCGGATACAACGTGCCTTGAACCAGATACTTGATGCCCTTGAGTTTCTTGGACTCTTCGTCGAAATTCCTGATGAACTGCCGGCCGATAATCTTCCGCTTCCGTTCAGGATCCGACACGCCCTTGAGCGCGGCCAGAAACTGATCGGTCCGGTCGAGGATCCGCATATTGAGGTGCATCTGCGACGCAAACGTCTTCTTCACCTGCTCGCGTTCACCCGCCCGGAGCACGCCGTTATCGACGAAGATGCAGGTGAGCTGATCGCCGATGGCCCGATGGGTCAAGGCGGCCGCCACGGAGGAATCCACCCCTCCGCTCAAGGCACAGATCACCCGTTCCTTGCCGACTTGCTCCTGAATCTGCTTCACCGCGGTGTCGACATAGGACTGCATCGTCCAGGTCGGTTTGCACCCGCAAATCTCATAGACAAAATTCTGGAGGATCTTGGCCCCTTCGGGCGTATGCGCGACTTCCGGATGGAACTGGAGGCAGTATATCCGGCGCTTGTGATCGTTTCGCTTCATCGCCGCAATCGGCGAATTGCTCGTGTGGGCGATCGAGCGGAAACCCGCGGGCATGCGCTCGATCCGGTCGCCGTGCGACATCCAGACCACCGTCGTTTTTCCCTGGCCGATGCCTTTGAACAAATCGCTGCGGTCGTCGATGACAAGATCCGCCCGGCCATACTCCCGGTGCGGCGCCTTCACGACATCTCCGCCGGATAGATGCGTCACCAGCTGCATGCCGTAGCAGATACCGAGAATGGGAATGCCCAGGTCGAATAATTCTTTTGGGACGGAGGGCGCTTTCTTTTCGTAGACGCTCGACGGCCCGCCCGAGAGGACGATGCCTTGCGGGCGATATGCCAGGATCGTCGCGAGCGACGCCGTGCAGGGGAGGATCTGCGAGTAGACCTGCGCCTCACGGATCCGCCGGGCGATCAGCTGGGTATACTGCGAACCGAAGTCGAGGACCAGGATTCTATTGTGCCAAAGTTCCATGTAACCGTCGTTCGTGAAGCGTGAAGCGTCGTATGTGTAGAGGGGGGAAGCTGAATCTAGGTTGCGAGATACGGTTCACAAGAGACGTTTCACGCGAGGTTATTCCCAATCCATCCGGTAGTTCGGTGCTTCTTTGGTGATGATCACGTCATGCACGTGGCTTTCGCGCAGGCCGGCCACCGTCTGGCGAATAAACGTCGCCTTCTGCTGAAGATCCGCAACCGTCCTGCACCCGCAATAGCCCATGCCGGACCTGACCCCGCCGACCAACTGATAGACGACCGCCGACAACGGGCCTTTGTGCGGCACGCGGCCTTCGATGCCCTCGGGAACCAGCTTCTGCACCGGACGGCCGCCTTGTCCGTAGCGATCGCCGCCGCCCCGCTCCATGGCGCCGATCGAGCCCATGCCGCGGTAGACCTTATAGGTTCTGGCTTGATACAGCACCGTCTCACCCGGCGACTCTTCGGTTCCTGCCAGCAATCCGCCCAGCATGACGGAGGAGGCGCCGGCCGCCAAGGCCTTCACGATGTCGCCGGAGAACTTGATCCCTCCGTCGGCAATGATCGGCACACCGGTTCCGCGCAGCGCCTTGGCACAATCGGCAATCGCGGTCAACTGCGGCATCCCCGCCCCCGACACAATGCGCGTGGTGCAAATCGACCCAGGGCCCACGCCGACTTTCACCGCATCGACGCCCATCTTGAGGAGATCCTTGGCCGCCTCCGCCGTCGCGATATTGCCGGCGACCAACTCCAAATCCGGATGCTGCTTCTTGATCCGCTTGACCGTATCCAGCACCGCCTGCGAATGGCCGTGCGCCGTGTCCACGACCACCAGATCCACACCGGCTTTCTTCAGCAGGCTCGCGCGCTCATCGGTATCCGGCCCCACGCCCAGTGCCGCGCCGACCCGCAGACGCCCATGCGCATCCTTGCAGGCGTTGGGATACTTGATCCGCTTTTCGATGTCCTTGATCGTGATGAGCCCCTTGAGCTCGAAATGCTTGTTCACGACCGGCAGCTTTTCAATCCGATGCTCATGGAGGATCTCACGGGCCTTTTCCAGACTGGTGCCTTCGGGAGCCGTCACCAGTTTTTCCCGCCGCATCACCTGCGACACCTTGAGATCCATCCGGTTCTCAAACCGCAAGTCGCGGTTCGTCAGAATCCCGACCAGCTTTCCATGCTTCGTCACGGGAATGCCGGAAATCCGGTATTTTGCCATCAGGGCATGAGCGTCACGAATCGTTTCATCGGGCGAGATGGTGATCGGATCGAGAATCATCCCGCTCTCGGATTTCTTGACCCGATCGACTTCCGTGGCTTGATCCGCCGGAGCCAGCACCCGATGAATGATGCCGATGCCACCCTCACGGGCCATGGCAATGGCCAGCCGCGACTCGGTTACGGTGTCCATCGCCGCGCTGATCAGCGGGATATTGATCCGGATGTTGCGCGTGACGAAGGTGTGCGTCTCGGCTTCGTTCGGCAACACCCGAGACTTCGCCGGAACGAGGATCACGTCGTCGTAGGTGAGACCCAATCGCGGTTCTTTATCCAGCATGCTCTCCTTGCACCACCCCTGCTATACGCTCGTTAGGCCCGCTGCGTATTTTGTCCCTTATCGAGCTCCGCCATGGCTTCGGCGTCTTCCTGGAGCCGCTCGCTGCCTTCGTCGGCAGGCATGAATTGCTGCACCCGGGTATTTCCGCTGTCGACGACGAACACACTGCCCTTGGCATCGACCGCAATGCCGTACGGGAAGTTGAACTGCCCGTCGCCGTTGCCGTAGCCGCCCCATTGGGTGATGTAGTTACCTTCCTTGTCGAACTTCTGGATGCGCTGGTTGCCGGCATCCGTCACGTACACATCGCCGGCTCCGTCTACCGCGACGCCCCAGGGATTCCGCAGCTGTCCGGCCTCCTGCGCGAGCGGACTGCTCGCATGGCCCGCTTCGGCGCTGCCGCCCCATTTGGTCAGCAACTGCGGCAGCACGTTCGTGCTGGTGTCGAACTTCTGGATGCGGTGATTGCCCATGTCCACCACATAGACGGCTCCGTCGTTCTGGTCGACCGCAATGCCGCGCGGGAAATAGAACTGGCCGTCGCCGCTGCCGAAGCTACCCCAGGCCATGACGAATTCGCCGGCCATGTCGAACTTCTGCACGCGGAAGTTGGCGCTATCCACCACATAGACAAAACCGCGCACGCGGTCGACCGCAATGCCCCAGGGCGCGTTGAACTGGCCTTCGCCGTTTCCGCGCGACCCGAACTTCATCAGGTACCCGCCGAGCTTGCCGTCGAACTTCTGGACGCGATGGTTGTTTGTATCGACCACCCACACATCGCCCTTGCCGTCGCACGCGATTCCGGTGGGGTTGTGGAAATTGGCGTTGGCCGATCCGAAGTTTCCCCAGAGGATGATGAAGTTCCCGGCGTTATCGAACTTCTGAATGCGGTTATTGCCGTTATCGACGACGAACAGGGAGCCCTGCTGGTCCACGCACAATCCATACATCGGGGCCATGAATTCGCCGCCGTGCAGGAGCGACGCGCCGCGGCCGGGCTTGCCCCACTTGGAGACGCAGAGGTAGCCCGAGGTATTGACGAGGATCGTGGCGCTGGCCGGCGTCGATACGTTGTTGCCGACGTCTTTGAACCACACATAGATCGTCTTCTGCCCGTCAGCCGGCGAGAGAATGAACGGGATCGTCGCGCCGAACTTGACCGCCGGCGTGACATCGACCCAGCCCGGCGTGCCGGCCATCGGCGTCAACGGACTTTCCGAGATGAAGTAGGCGCCGACGCCGGTATCCAGATCGGTCGCCGAAATGGTCACCACCACTTCCGGCGAATTCGTCATGAACGCGCCGTGATTGATGACGGCGTAGGGATTCTGCGGCGCGGTGATATCGATCAGCACCGGCATGGCCGTGACTTCTTCGGAGAGTTCGCTTTCCGCCCCGTCCTCAAAGACGGCGCTGATCGCATAGAAGTAGGGCGTGTCGTTGGTCAGACCGGTGTGGGTGTAGGGATTGGTCACCCCTTCGATCTTCGTCCCGCTTTGCAGCGTCAGATTCGGCACGGTCCCGAAATACAGGTTGTAGGAGATCGCCCCCGGGACTTCCATCCAGCTCAGGAAGATTTCCGTATCGCCCGGCTTCACCGCGACGCTGCGCGGAGGCTGCACCGTCCCGGTCGCAGGCGCCTTGGCGGACTGCTCCTTCCCGCGCGAAATCTCTTCTTCGGTCGGCACGTACTTCACGACCCGGTTATTGCCGCTATCGACGACAAAGACCGCCCCTTCTTTATCCACCGCAATGCCGTAGGGGAAATTCAACTGTCCTTCTGTTTTTCCGCGATTGCCGAACGAACAGAGGAACGTGCCGTTGCCGTCGAACTTCTGGATCCGGTGATTGCCGCTATCCACCACATAGACATTGCCGAGCGAGTCGCAGGCAATCCCCCAGGGCGACTTGAACTGTCCTGGGCCGTTGCCTTCACGCCCCCACTTCATGAGGAAGCTGCCGCGCGCATCGAATTTCTGGATCCGGTTGTTGCTCTCGTCCGCCACATAGATATTGCCGACGAAATCCACCGCCACGCCGCGCGGGAAGAAGAACGCCCCGTCAAAGCTGCCGTCGCGCCCCCACTTCAAGAGCGGCTGGCCGTCGGCCTGGAACTTCTGAATGCGGGCATTGCTCGTATCGGAGACGTAGACGTTGCCCTCTTGGTCCGTCGTCAGCCCCCAGGGCACATCGAACTTGCCCATGTCGGCGCCGCGCCAGGCGAAGCCGAACTTGCCCCAGGCCTTCATCACGTTGCCTTCGAGATCGAACTTCTGCACGCGGTTGTTGCCGCTATCGGCGATGTAGATCACATCGTCCGGCCCGACCGCCAACCCGCGCGGGTAATAGAAGAGGCCTTCCTGCGAACTGGGCTCCCCCCCCCACCGGGCGAGGAACTTTCCGTCCTTCGTGAACTTTTGAATCGAATGATTATCGGTATCGGCCACGTAGATGTTGCCGTCCTTGTCGAGCGTAATACCCGTGGGAGAGCTGAACTCTCCCTCATCGACACCTTCCTGACCGATGCTCATCGCCAGCAGATAGGGCGACGGAATCGCCATGACTTCCTGCGACTCCGGGCTTTCGCCTTTTTGCGTCACCACCGTCACCACATAGTGGTAACAGGTCCCGTTCGCCAGGTCGTCGTGCAGGAACGGCGAGGTGGCTCCTTCAAGACAGCTGGCCTTCTCCTTCTTCACCCCAATGACGGCCTTGAAATCCTCGGCGCTGGCGATCGGGCGCGTGAGTTCGGAGAACTTGATCTGCACGCCCTTCGTGGTTTGGAAGTAGAGATTGTAGTACATGGCATCAGGCACCGGATCCCAGGTGATCGTGACGCGACCATTCCCCGGTTTGGCCTGCACGTTCTGCGGGGGCGGCGGCAGTTCTTCATCCGCAGCGACCGAATCGCCGGCACCCCATTCGCTCTGAGTGCCTTCGGCGGACAAAACCAGCCGATCGAACCGGAACATCTCGTCGAGAAGCCATGCCTTCATCATAGGTGTTGCCTCGTGTTGCTAAAGCGGTCCCGTGCCAAGAACAATGGTTCTTTCAATAACTTAGGATTGGACTGGCGAGTCTAACAAAGGGCTTGAAACAGAGTCAAGGCGAGGACATTGCCGTGGAATCTGCGCGCTCCCTCTCATCATCACCATCACCGAAAACCGGCCGGACGCATGCGCGGTACAATGCGCATGCGTCCCTCTACTCAACCGGCTCGCCGACTAATTCGCCTTCGATCTTCGACGGATCGGTTGGCTCGACCGCTTCATCCGGCAACCCGTTCTCCCCGGTCACCGATTCTTGAGCAGCCGCCATAATGGAATCTTCCGTCGCAGCAGCCTCTTCGGATTCGAGTGTATCCGCACCCCCAGCGCCTTCAGCAGATGAGTCTTCCTGCTCGATCGCGACTGTCTCTGCGAGCAGCTCGACGGACTCACCGGCTCCGTCATCTACGGCCGTCAGCGGATCGGTCGCCTCAGCCACTTCTATGGAGACGGCATCCAGTTCGATCAACCCGTCCTGCTGCAGGTTCGCCTCGATCGATTGCACACCGTCCGTCAGCACCAACGCGTCCGCCTCGCCCATCGGCAGCATCGACTGTTCCGACTCGCCCAGCTCTTTGAACTCGCGCAATGGCGGCAGTTGCGAGAGATCGTTCAGTCCGAAATGCTCAAGGAAGAATTTCGTGGTGCCATACATGATCGGGCGGCCTGGGACTTCCTTGCGGCCCACAATGCGCACCAGTTTCCGCTCCAGCAAAGTCCGCACGACCCCGGACGTCTCCACCCCGCGAATTTCCTCAATCTCCGATTTCACGATCGGCTGCTTATAGGCGATGATCGCGAGCGATTCGAGCGCCGACCGGGACAGTTTGGCGGCGGATTTGGCCTTGTCCAACCGCTTGATCCAGGAGGCATACTCCTGCTTGGTCACCAGGCGATAGCCACCGGCGATCTCGGCCAGCCGGACGCCCCGGCCCTCTTGCTCTAAATCCTGCCCCAGCCCCTGCAGGGCGCGCACAATCTCCGCCTTGCTGACGTCACCGATCACGGCCAGCAAGCGCTGGACGGACAGCGGCTCAGGCGAAACAAACAAAAGCGATTCCAGGATGCCTTTCAGCTCCCGTTCAGCAATTGCCTGGACATCCTCACTGCGGTCCACAGGCACTTCGACGGCACCGGACTCGGGTGTCTCCGAAACGTCCACAACCGGGCCGGCTTCCGCCCCGGCGGTCACGTCAGTCATTTCGTCGGTCATGGGCGTCATGTCCCCCTCCATTCAGCATCCGAATCATCCAGCTCGGCAGGATCGGGCACCAGCGAAAACGCCCGCGACACCAGGATCGGCCCGAACGTCTCTCCTTGAAAGACCCGCGCGACACGCAGCCGGATCAACTCCAACAAAGCCAGGAATGTGACGATGATTACGAGCCGATGGCAGGATTCTTCAAAGAGTGCGGCAAAGGCGACTGAATCCTTGCCCTCGAGCGTTTCCAGAATTACATTCATCCGCTCGCGAACGGTCAGATTGTCCGGAATGATCTCGATAAGTTTCTTTCCGGGATTGCGCTGCATGATGCCGTTGAGCGCATCCACGAGATCGAACAGGCTCACATTGTCCAGCAGGGTTTCATCGGACTCGACTTCCACGGGCGGGCCCGGCTCGCGGCTGAAAATGTCACGCCACATTTTCTCCTGCCCGTCGAGCTGGCGGGCCGCCTCCTTGTAGGTCTTGTACTCCAACAGCCGCCGGACCAATTCTTCGCGCGGATCGGGTCCGTCTTCTTCATCCTCGGCCGCCTCATCGGCCGGCAGCAGCATCTTCGATTTGATTTGCAGAAGCGTCGCGGCCATGACGAGGAATTCCCCGGCGACGTTCAGATTCAATTCCTTCATCGCCTCGACATACTCCAGATATTGCTGGGCAATCATGGCGATGGGAATGTCGTAGATATTGATTTCGCTTTTTTTGATGAGATGCAGCAGAAGATCCAGCGGCCCCTCGAAATTTTCGATGCGGACCTGGTAGGGAAGCTCGGTCTGTGCGAACCCGTCGGTGTGTTGCTCCACGGGTGGCGTTATACCAAGTTATAGGGGGGTGGGGCAAGCCTGAAACTATATATAGGGGGTCAACCTAAGATGCTGATTTACTTCATCTTGAGCGCATAGGCGACTAACACCGCCGCGACCAGGAGAAAAAAGAGGGTGACGCCGTAGGACATCGCTTGGGATTTCCCCCCCTTCCCCTGCCCCTCTTGTGAGAGGCCTTTCACGCCAGTCATCGTCGGCGCCTGATCGAACCGGGCCTTGGCAAGGTCCTCGCCCCGCTTGAACTCCGCGTTGGAAAAATCGGCGGCCTGGAGAAACTGCGCGCCCGCGAACTGGGTGTTTCCGGCAAACACCGCGAACGCGAAGAACGCCTCCCGGCTGAAAATCGCCTCGGCAAAACTCACGCCCTTCTTGAATTGCGCCCCGGAAAATCCTGTCCCCAACCCGAACCGGGCACGGTCGAACTGGACCGGTTGCTCGAAGACGACTTCTAAAAATTCGGTCATGCCATCGAAGAGGCTTCCCTGACAATCGACAACCCCGTGAAAGACCGACCGGTGGAACCGCGTGTGCGGACCGAATCGCGTCTCGGCACAGTGAAACGACTGCGCAAATTGCCCTTGTATGAAATAGGCCTCCCGCTCGAATTTCGCCCGATCGATCGTGACCGCTCCCTGAAACACCGCCCGCGACAGATCAAACCCGTCCTTGAACTGGGTGCCCCGCAAATCGAGCGGTCCTGCAAACTGCAGCGTGCCCTTCACAGACCGGTGGCGCAGAGCCCCCTGCATGATCGAGTCGCGAATCGTGATGGGCCCCGGAACCATGCGCAACTCTTCGGCGTCGAGCGCGCTGAGGGCCGCCTGCTGTTCAGGGGTTAACCCCTTGGGCATCTGCGACTTGTACAACGGCAGTTGATCGAAGATGAGATCGCCCTGAACCACGACTCCAATCAGGTCGACCGCTTCCCCCCGGGTAATCGCCTTCATAACCGCCGCCGCCCCGACTGCATTCGCTTCCCGCTCGGTGCCGGTACAGTCGGCTCCCAGATGTTTCATCAGCGGGCCCGGTTTCCCGGCCGGTGAAGACTCGATGGTACAGGCAGCTTCAACCGGCTTTCCCGGCATCAGGAGAGCACTCCCCGCCGTGAGGACCATGACGATGAAACACAGCGATTTGAGAGACAGGATGTTCAGCATGTGCATGACCGCCGTTATACGGAATGCCCTCCGACAAGGCAAGGCGAGCAATGGGGGATGGATGATAGCAGTATCCGACTTGAACAGATGCGCCGCCAATAATGGGGTGCGTTACGAGCCCGTCTCCAAGCCCTCGACGATCGCCCGATACTCCTCCTCGGTCAACCCGTGCATGCCGAGGCTCAACCGCCGGCTGAGTTCCGCCTGATCCGGGACCTGCAAGACCCGCTGCAAGAGCGCATGGGTGTGCTGTGGGGAAGACGCCCACTGTTTCGTCAACGCGACACGGACAAAACCAAATCGTGCTTCGGTCTTGAAATCATCGCGCAGAAACTCGTCCATATCCTGAAGCGGCAAAACAGGCGAGGTGATGCGCACATCCGCACAGATCCCTACCTTTAAGACATACACCAGGGCATGGGAGTCCGGCGTCAGAAACCTGGTCAGATTGTCCCGGATCAGGGCCGTACAACAACCCCACAAGCCGTGGGACAGTTGCAGTTCCGCGCTCTCGCTCGAACTCCGCTCACGGAGCGTGCCGGCCACAAAAAGAAAATGGCTCATGCGGCTAGCAGAGAGATCTTAGGCAAGGGCACAGAGGCACACAACCCCTTCACTGCCCCCGGCCCGCCGCAGGCAGAGCGCCAGGGCGGACCAGGAAACCGTTAGCTGTTCCGAAAATCGTCGGTGTCGTCGAGCAGGTCTTCGGACTTGTCGAGAAAGTCGACATCCTCGTCATCCTCACCATCGTCCAGGGCGAGATCTTCCTGCATATCCTCTTCGACTTCACCTTCCAGCTCCAGTTCATCGTCGAGGATGTCTTCATCAAGCTCCGCCTCTTTGGGCGCCTCGACGGAGGCGGGCACCGCCGCAGCAATCTTCCGTGGCGCTTCCTCAGCGGGAGGAGCGACAACCTTCTTGGCGGGAGCGGCAGGCTTGCTCGCAGGCGACAGGGTCTTTTTCTTCGCAGCCGGTTTCTTCTTGGCCGCAGGCTTTTTCGCGACTGGCTTCTGCTTCGCGGCAGGCTTCTTGGCTGCCGGCTTAGCGGGCTTGACTGCGGCCCGTTTCTTGACCGTCTTTTTCGCCGCCGCCTTCTTGGACGGCTGCTTTGCCTTCGCCTTTCCCGACGACTTCTTTGCGGCTTTCTTCTTGACCTTCGCCATCAGTATTCCTCCTCTAGAGTCCACAACGCCTGGCGTCTCGCATTGCGGCCTCCATCTAGCATGAACCTATAGGTTCTTGCAACCGGCCGCTTTTCACGCCTCCGGCTGCGACTTTTCCCCTGGCGGGTTAGGGGAAGAACCACCCTCCCAACCGCCCTGAACATCAAGAGACTCCCGGACTAGCCGACTACGCCCTTGACCGTGGTAAGATCCTAAATAAGCCGGCAACAGCGATGAATCGTTTGGAGCCGTAGGGCCTCTTATAGGCATATGGATAAGGCAAGCAAAGGAGCGCGTATACCGTGAAGTGGTCTCTGAGCGTTGTCATGAGCAGTCTCCTGGTCGCGGGGCTGGCCTGGCCAACCACCGCCACACCGCCCTACACCGTGATTATGATCGAGGACGGTTCTCCCTATTTCGCGCCGGTTCGGGCAACTGTCGCCACCGGCAGCCCCATCCGCTGGGATAATCCCACGCCGACCCACCACACCGTAACCCATAACGGCTGTGTCGAAGACGGCAGCCCCTGTTTTTTTGATTCCGGTACCATCCCGCCGGGTGAGCAGTTCGATATTCAAGGTCTTCCCCCCGGCCGCTATGCCTACCACTGCCGCATTCACCCCATCATGCGGGGAGTGCTCACGGTCACCGACTCGGCTTCCGGCTCCTCGCAGCTTTAACACGTTGTTCGTCGCTCGTATCTCATCCCTCGCAGAGAACCCGCGAGATACGCTTCACGAATCACGCGTCACCCGTGCCTAGGTCTTGCGAGATTACCGTTCGCTCCTGTAGGCTGCGCCTTCCCACGGGGGAGGGTCGCACGCCATGAAGCCCGTAGCCGCAGTCCAAGAACCGCTCAAACTGACCGGCGAGACGCTGAATCTTCTCGCCTGGCACATCCCCGACCTCGTCGCCTATCAACATCGCGAAGACGAATACTGGCTCGCGCCGCTCGACGACAATTTCCCGCTCATCCGGCTGAACCAGACCGGCGTCGAAATGCTGAAATCGATGAACGGCCACATCACCGTCGGCGCGCTGCTCGAAAAGTACGGCAACAAAGTCTGCGGGCCGGACGGCCAGCCGGGCCAATGGCACCTGGAACGCTGGGCCACCCCGAACTACTCCCTCTGCTACTTCGGCACCGAGCCGCCGGGCGGCCACCGGCACAAGGCCAAGTGGGACATTCTGCTCCAGCAGATTCGCGAAGGCTGGTCAGGACAGGAAGGGTTCGAGGGCGAAGGACACCTGGAAGATTTCCATCATCATGAACTGACCCACAGCAGCACTGAGGACGACGGCCACTTCGACCTGATCGAAACCACCGTCTCGCATCTCTTCCGCGAACCCAACGAAGCGTTGGGCGGACTCACCTACGGCCGGCTCCTTATGCGGCAACTGCGCAAGCTGGGCTGGTTCAACCCGAAGCCCAAAGTCATCCTCGAAATCGGCGGCGGGCTCGGCTACGTGGCGCGCGAACTGG
Organism: Nitrospira sp. NS4; assembly: GCF_049546785.1. Lineage (NCBI taxonomy): Bacteria > Pseudomonadati > Nitrospirota > Nitrospiria > Nitrospirales > Nitrospiraceae > Nitrospira > Nitrospira sp. NS4. Next base: position 307,635 of record NZ_JBMWAN010000004.1, read on the forward strand.
GCAAGGAACTGCTGCCGTTCGAACGCCAGTCCATCAAGTACATCTCGCTCGACATCACCAGTCCATTTCTGAAGCTCCAGACCAAGCGAGCGAAGGAAGGCGGGTGGGGCGGTATCGGCACGAGGGCCAACGCCGAAGCGCTGCCGTTCACGGACAACTCCGTCGATCTCGTGATCGACAACGAAAACATGGCCGACATGACGCCGGTCAAACTGACCCGGCAAGAGTTGCTGACCAACAAGGGCGAGACCGAGCAGCATCAGGAAGCGCTCGACTGGATCAGGCGGCTCCGGCTTCCGATTGAGGCCGATCCGCCCGACGACGTGATTTTCAATTTAGGACCGATCCGCTTCGTCGCCGAACTGTGGCGCGTGCTGAAACCGGGGGGCCATGCATTTCTGACCGAATTCGGGATAGAAGAAGGCTGGCCGGCGCCTGTGAAGCTGCCGGGGCATACCGAGTACGAAGTGCAATACAGCCATCTGCGGCAGGCCGTGCGCTGGCTCGGTTTCCAGGAGCGCTACCTCTCGCTCCCGCAGCTCCTGGCGATCAAGCCGGATACGAAGGTACTCTGTACCGGCGCGGCCTATACCATCCAGCGGTTCTGCCAGGCCATGAACAAGCCCTTCACCGTCCGCGCCTACACCGAAAGCGAGCTGAAGCAGGCGCTCGGCGACATGCTCCCCAAAATCCACGGCGCCCACTACCACGACGTGGTCGATCCCGCCTGGTTCGGCCTCATCGACTTCAAAGTGCTGTTGCTGGAAAAGCCCGGCGGCGCACCGAAAGCCCAGTTCACCGAGACCAAGGGCTATCGGTGGTATTCACAGAAGTAGCAACTCGCGCTAGCGGGCAATACCTAGCTTACCCTTCCATTCTTCGACATAGCTCCAATCAATGCCGAGTTCGTCCTGGCGAGCCCTGATTTTTTCAAGATCAGCCTGATCCTGCAGCCGCCCCGCGATTGTTTTGAGCAGAATCAAATCCTCGATGGCAAGAATGGGTATTTGCAAAGAGCCAAACTCCACCATGCGTCTACGCGCAAGCGCGGTCCGAAGATATTCCGAATCGGCCAACAGGATATCGACGACCACCTCCTGTCCACCACAAATGTCCACCGTGCGCCAGATTGAAACCCCATGGAACACCATCGGAGCGGGATACACAATGAGGGAATCGAACTGAGGCGACAGCAGAGATCGCAGCTCCTCACGAGTCGGCTGATCGACAAGCAAGAGGAGATCAATATCGGTCGTCGCCCTTGGCTCGACGAGCGCACTGTACGCCCAGCCTCCCGCTAAGGCATACAACAACCCTCGGTTATTAAAGTCTGCAATAAGAGTGGAGAGCGCCTGAACTAGGAAAGATTCCGCTGCCATGCCTGCTCTTTCGCGCGCCGGATTTCATGCATCACCTGCGCCATGGCATCGCCCGTTGGCCGCTCCTGCTGCAAGACTGATTGTCGGAGCGCCAATCCAAGCTCGGTCAGCTCAATCGTTCGGCGAAGATTGGCGACAATCCGCGCATCGTCGCTATGAACAGATTGTGGTTGCATGGCCAGGAACTCCCATTGAGCAGCCTGAAAAGAAGTGTACAAGAGTCCTGAATCCAGGGTACCGTCGGTTGCGGTTCCTATGCTAAAGAGCAGGCGGTGCGCCGAAAGCCCAGTTCACCGGGACCAAGGGCTATCGGTGGTATTCGCAGAAGTACCCGCTCTTGCCCTATTCCCCTATCCACCCGGTTGCTGCTCGCCGGCAGCGTTTCTGCTTTCGGCCTGCCCATTCGCCACAGCCGCCGCGTCTCGCGGAGGCAGAACAAATCCGAGCGGATCCCGGACGAATTCTTTGAGCAGCCGCCTGGCGAGTTCCAGCATATCTGAACGGGGAAAATCGTAGGCCCGCAATGCGGTGTGAAGCGAGAGAAAAAAACTGACGCCTAAGTTCAACACGAACATCACGGCCACGCCGGCGATGGCATAGAGAAACCACCCGTCCCGATACCATTCCGCCTGGAGCGACGCGCTGGCCAGCGCCAGCATGCCGCTGGAGAGCGTGACGTGCCGGACATCCAACGGAATCCCGAAAAACATGCCGAGGGCCGGCGTCATGCCCAGCATCATTCCGAGGGACACGTTCGTACCCCATCCCGCAATGTTGCGCGAAACCCCGTCCGCCCATCGCGCCATCCGCTCGCTCCCGAAGACCCGACTGCCCCAGGCATGTTCCGCCAGCGCCTGCGGCAGCGTGTGATAGACGGCCCAGTTTTCGATCCAGCCTCCCGCCAGGGTCGACAGCCACAGGATGACCCCGGTCAACGCCGCGAAGATCACCGTCCCGCTATTCACCGGGCTGAGCGTCTCGTACACATGCTCCGCAGTGTGCGGATCGAGCAGCGGCCCGCCGGTGAGCAGACGCCAGACCGCATCGAGCACGTAGGCCGACGCCGACACAACCAGCACATTGCTCACGGCCGCCGCGATCTGGGAATAGGAAATCCGCTTGATGAACGTGACGATCTCGTCGAGACGCGCGACACCGGCTTGCTCGCGCAGGATCGTCGCCAGCGTCGCCGCCGTCATCGCCGGCTGCTTCGTGGCAAGGATCAAATGACACGTCTGCATCAGCAGAAAACTGACCGCATAGTTGAGCCCGTACCCCAGGCCGGCCAAAAACGGCGCGAGCCCCAGTGTGAATATCGCCATCTTGATCGCCGCGGTGAACGACGTGAGGATCCCGCCGCCCGCGGCCGCCGCCCAGATCTGCCGGTACTCACGCCTGCTCTGTGCAATATAATGTTCCCCCGTCACCCCGGACCGGTCGACGATCTTCCGGTGCAGCAGGCGCGTGTTGGATTCGAGGAGATGCGTGACGCTGCCCTCATGAAGGCTGGACTCGACGAGGGTTGAGAGAAACGCATGCACAGCCCGGGCATGCAGCAGGTCGTCCTGCGCGGTCATCACTTCGACCATCGGCCCCATCCGCCCGAGGCAATGGTGAAGGACTTCCAGCCCGTAGACGATATCGACGCTGACACCCGCCGTTTCCAACCGGCGCCGAATCCACCGCATCTCGTTCCGGCACTCCGCGGCTGTGTCGCGCCAGACCGCCCCGATTTCGCCGATGTCCGCGCCGGCCTGCCAGAGTTCAACCAGCCGCTCGCTGGTTCGCGCCAGCCGGTAGAAGGGCGACTCCATGATTGACGAGGGACGCCGGCTTCGCGCGCGAAGCTTGTCGGACAAGCCTTGCGCCTGCACGCGTATGGCCAGCAGACGAAATCCGTCGGCAAAGGCCGCGGCCAGCGGATTGGCCCGCTCGGGAATGTGGAGAGGGATCAAGGCCGAGAGAATTCTCGCGAACAGACGCGGAGGGATCCCGGAAAACCACTTTACCTCGACGTGACTGCGATACTGACGCTGCAAAAGATGGGTCAGATCCCGGTCGTTCCTGACGGAGGGCAGCACCTTATTGACGAGCCGGTTTCCCACTTCGACCAGCAAGCCGCGGTCGCAGGGCAAACCGGCCGAACCAATCAGATTGACCGCGTCGGTTTCCTGAATGATCCGGCCAACGGCGGCCTGCACATCCTGCCTGACGGCCGGAACCCGCTCCAGCACATCGAGCAACAGCTCCCAATAGAGATAGGCCTCGCGCCAGCGCATACGCGCGCCGAGCACCTGCAAAGAAGGGCTGGCGCCCACGCGGGTCCAGTGAATCAGCCGGAGCCAGGCCTCCAGACGATCGCCGAGAGACCCGGCGCTGACGAGATCCTGCAGGTGGGTCGCCAGCGCGTTTCTCGTCTCGCTGCCGACGCTCGACGGGCCGAAGAAGGCCAGCACCTGCTCCCGAACTGTCCCTGCAGCACTGGAGACAGCCCCTTGCGCTAAAGCCGCGGGCCTTTCTGTCGGCTCGTCGCTCACAGCCACTCCACGAGTGAATGAGGTCAGGTTCGGACTGTACAAGACTCCCTAACCGGGAGCAACCTTGGTCGGGGGTTCTATGCGAGGAAATAAGGCGGGTGCCGAAAGCCCGGTTCACCGAGAACAAAGGCTATCGGTGGAATTCGCAGAAGTAGGGGGATTGAGGGTAGCCTGATGGTTCCCTGGGCTCACCAACCGCACACACAAGAATTATCAAACTCTCATATCAAGAGCGGTGCTCGCCAGGGTCAATGGCGCGTCTCGGCGCGCCAAGGGTTGGGTGAGTGAAAGAATGCGCGCAGTGGGGAACCAACCAGGCCACCCTCAGCTGAGTAGAACGTGTGAACGGGGGCGCGTTGAGCAAACGCAGTGCAGGATAAGCTGGTCGCCCTGGTGTCAAGTCAAGAAACGCCCCTCATACCCTCACCCGCATAACGATCACGAATGACTGGCTAACGCCTGGCATATTAACCGTATGCGGTTTGTTGCAGGCCAGTTGTATGCGCAGGTTAACCGGTATCTTTTGATTTCTTCCGGCTCCTTTGGCTCCGAGCGGTCCTGGATGGTGACTTCGGACTCGTGGGAAGAAGGATATGGCGGTGAGTAACGGTTCCGACGCTGACGTCCTCTGGAGGTACTAGATCCGCCTCGGAAACAAGGACTATATACCTGGTTCGCTTCAATTCGGCATCCCCAAGCATTCCTCCACTGTAAATTGCCGCCTGGTCTCGTGCTTCTTGAGCTTTCGTCGCAATTTCATCTGGCCGCTTGATGAGTTTCCACTCGGTAAGAACCAAAGCACGCGCAGTCCTTGTCATGACCTCTGCATGTTGCTTAACAGGATCACCAAATACAAGGTCCGTGGCGCCTCCAGGGGCAACGATTTTGAACGCCCAAATCCCATGACTCAAGAGATGGACTGCTCCGAGCCGTTCACAGGCTGTTTCGTGCCTCTTGAAGGCGAGTTGCCATTTCTTGCGGATGTCCTCATCCACCACAAGCTGTCGCCGAAGATGCTCAAACGCCAATTCCGTGAGGCTCCGGCCGTCAGACTCGGTGTCCCGAATGAGATAATCGAATTGCGAACGAAAAGAGGCAAGGGGAGCAAGAGTTTGAATGTCGACTGCACCATCATTGAAGCTTTTACCCCAACCCTGCGCGACATACTGCTGTAGTGCCACAAGTGCTTGCTGAGGGAGTTCGCTAGCATATGTCTTGCCGAGGTGGTCAATTTCGGCGATGATTGCCTTCAGTTCCGGGAGGAGCGATTTCCGAACGACACTGAACGCGTCAGCACTGTTCACCCTGAATGCTGACACAAGAAACTCCCCTGAACGGATAAGACCGTCGATTCGGCCAGCCAAGTCTCGCCACTGTTCAAGCCAGGTCATACCGATATATATCCTGCCTTCTAACGCTTGAATTCAGCGGACAGCAAAAGCTAATCTTTTTGACGGTCCGCTGGAATGAGTTGTTGAAACTCTTCATGGGAACACCTTAACCCCATTTTCTTCAAGCCACTTAAGCAAAAAATTGACATGAGCAATTTCGTTTTTGCACTTTTCCAGCTGCCGTTTAACCTCAGCCAAAACCACGGGGACTTCTACTTTCCATATTTCGTCCACTTCCAGATGGTCTTTGAATATTCCGAAGTAAAACGCCTTGTTCCTTGTTACCCGATTCAGATTGTTTGAAGTAATCCGATCCATTTGGAAGCTGCAACCTTTATTCGTCGAGACCTTGATGCGCCTGATACTTGCCAGATACTCATAGGTGTTTCCGCTTTTATCTTGTGCATCAGCGGAGTCTTTCTGCGGTATCAAATCATGGCCAAGAATTTCGGCCATCATCAACTCTTTGATTACGCCAGGCTGAAGGATATTTGGCACCCCGTGCTTTTCCAGGGCTATACGTTGAGCTTCTTTGAGAAGATCAAACAATTCAGATGCTGGCATTTGAGACTTCTAGCGATAATTAGAAATATCCGGATATGCTACGGATCTTCGGTTTCCTGTCCGTGTACCACACCACGAGGTTTCTCGCCGATGAACTGTGGACTCCTATCTATTCAACGGCTTCCTCCCCGCCAAGCAAGTTATCACTGCTTCTTATTCGGATTAGCCAGCACTATCTCTTTGAGGGGATCACATCCCGTCCGGAGCGCTCGCTCGCCCGACTAATTCAATCAGCACCCCTTCCCGCAACCCCAAATCGCTCACCAGCACGCTCGACATGCCCAAGGTCTCCATCACCGTCCGGATGATGATCGCGCCGGCGGCGATGACTTCTTCGCGGTTCTTTTCTAAGCCTGGCAGGCCGATACGGTCGGCTCTCTTGCGGCTGAGCAGGGTCTGCTCCAGTTCCTGAACGGTGGCGAGTGTCAGCTTGTAGTTATGGATACGGGCCGACACATAGGCGGGGAGCTTCTGCGCCATGGCCGCGAGGGCGGTGATGGTTCCGGCAGTGCCGACGAAGGTGGCGGTCTGGTAGCCCTTCATATCGGCGACGGCGGCCTTTGTTTCCCGCGCAATCCAATCCCGCGCCTGTTGAACCTCCGCAATGGTCGGAGGATCATGGTGGAGCAATCGTTCACACAGGCGCACCACGCCGATGTCGATGGAGCGGACAACCGGCTGCTGGCCCGGCCGATCCAGAATAAACTCCGTACTCCCGCCGCCGATGTCCAGCGCCAGCATATCGGTCACGCCGGCAGGAAGGCCGGAGCGAATGCCGAGCAACGTGCGCCGTGCTTCCTCGTCACCGGTAATGACTTCGACATCGAACCCGGTTTCTTGCTTAACCTGACGGAGAAACTCGTCACGATTGCCGGCATCGCGGACGGCACTCGTGGCCACCGCCGTGCAAGCATCTACGGCGTAGCTGTCGATAACCTCCTTCCACTCCCGCAAACACTGGATGACCCGATCCATCGGGTCCGGACTCAAGCGCTTGTTCTGATCGACGCCTTCCCCCAGGCGAAGAATCCGCCGGTCTGACCGGAGTTCTTTGAGGGACGCGCCGGGAGGCAGATCGGCGATGAGCAGCCGACAGGTGAGGGTGCCGATGTCGATGCCGGCCAATCGAAGGCTACGTGGGGCTGGCTGGGTCATTGCTCGTTCCGAATCTCGTCCATTTCTGATTCCAGTTGCTTCCGGGCATCTTTCAGTTCCTGAATCTCGCGCACCACCCGGCCAATGTCTTCGTCATACATCACCCGCTCCGCCGTCTCGCCCCGCTCCTTCATCTCGACCGCCCGCTCGCCGATGTCCTTGTAGAGATCCGACAATTGCTGATCGATCTTCCGGACCTCCAGCCGCATCCGGAGCAATTCCGTCTCTTCCAGCGCTCGAGTGGCGGCATGCGCCGTCCCCAATCGCAGCGTCGCGATGCCGGAACGAAGATCATCTTTTAGGCGCTGTAATAGTCCCATACAACTCCCGGTGATCAGTGATGTGTGATCAGTGACGTGGGAACATTCCGCCGGCCTTCTTTCCACCGATCACTCATCACGCATCACCCCTCACTCACGTTAACTGACCGACCCCAACTCCAATTTCTTCTCCCACTTTCTGAACATGGCCTCTTTCAGGCCTTGATGCCCCGGCGCGCTCAGTTGCGGGTCCTGCTTCAACAGGGAGAAGGCCTCCAGCCTCGCCTGCTGCAGGAGATCGCTGTCTCTCACGATGTTGGCCACGCGAAACTCGGGCATGCCCCATTGCCGGAACCCGAAAAACTCCCCCGGTCCCCTGATGCGCAGATCTTCCTCCGCGATCACGAACCCGTCGTTCGACTGCACCAGCGCATCCAGCCGCTCCCGCGCGTTGGACGCCGGCTCTTCTGCCCCGAGCGGATGACGTCCAAGCTTCGGACGACTGCGCGCCAGCCAGGTCGCCATGAGCAGACAGTAGGATTGCTCGGCCCCGCGCCCCACCCTTCCACGCAGTTGATGCAGTTGCGCCAAGCCGAATCGCTCGGCGTGTTCGATCATCATGATCGTGGCATTCGGCACATCCACCCCGACTTCAATTACCGTCGTGGCGACGAGCAGATGAATCTTCCCGGCCTTAAAATCGGCCATGACCGATTCTTTCTCAGTTGGTTTCATTCGCCCATGCAGCAACCCGACTGTGAACCCGGCAAACTCGCCGTTCTGCAACTGCTCGGCCCCTTGAATCGCCGCCTGCAAGTCCGTTTTTTCCGATTCCTCCACGAGAGGATAGACGATATAGGCCTGACGCTGGTTCCGCAATTCATCTTTAAGAATCTGATAGGCCCGACGGCGCTGCGATTCGCTGAACAGAAACGTCCGCACCGGCCGGCGCCCCGGCGGCAGCATGTCGATCACCGACACGTCCAGATCGCCATAGACCGTCATCGCCAGCGTGCGCGGGATCGGCGTGGCCGTGAGCACCAGCACGTCCGGCTTGTAGCCCTTGTCGATGAGCGTCTTCCGCTGCATCACGCCGAACTTGTGCTGTTCATCGACGACCGCCAACCCCAGATTCTTGAAGCCTACACCTTTCTGGATCAGCGCATGCGTCCCGATGGCCACCTGCACCTCACCGGAGGCCAGTTGCGCCGCCTGGGCTTTCTTCACCACTGCCTTATCGCTTCCGCGCAGCAAGGCCACGTTCAACCCCAGCGACGCCAACGTATCTTTGAGATTGCGATAGTGCTGCTCGGCGAGAATTTCCGTCGGCGCCATGAGGGCCGCCTGATAGCCTGACCCGCAGGCCATGACGATGGCGTGCAACGCCACGACGGTCTTCCCGGAGCCGACGTCGCCCTGCACCAGCCGGTTCATCGGCCGTTGCGAGATCATGTCGCGATAGATCTCCCGGATGACCTGATCCTGCGCAGCCGTCAGTTGAAACGGCAGCAGGCGGCTCAGCTTCCCGACGATCGGCGCCCGGGGATTGAACGTGAGCCCCTTGGGCTGTTCCTGCACCGACCGCTGCCTGGTCGCCAAGGCCATCTGGAGAAGAAACAACTCTTCGAAGGCGAGGCGCCGGTGCGCGGGCGTCTTGCCCTGTTCCAGCAGTCGGGCGTCCGTCCCCGCTTTGGGAAAATGCACATCCTGGATGGCTTCTTGGATCGGAATGAGCCGCTGGCGGGCTCGTAGCGTGACCGGCAGGTGATCCCGTAGCTCGCGCGCATGCTCGTCCAAGAGCGTCTTCACCAGCACCCGCGCCTGGCGGGACGTCCAGCCTTTGGTCTCGTGATAGACCGGCACGATGCGGCCGACATGGAGCGCGGACTCTGCGCCTTCCCCCACCACCTCGTACTGCGCGACATCCATCCGGGGCACCATCCACCCCTGCCGCCCCGCGATCACCCGCCCGCTCATCATGACGCGCTTCCCCACCGCCAGCACATCTTCGAGGTACGGTTGATTGAAAAAGACGACCTGCATCCGGCCCGTCTCATCTTCGATGCCGACCTCCAGCACCGAGAGGCGGCGGTTCCTGGTCCGTTTGGCCTCGCACTTGGCGATCGTCCCGCAAATCGACGCGGCCATGCCCGGCACCAGATTGCCGATCGGCGTCATCACCGACCGGTCTTCGTAGCGCCAGGGAATCGTCCACAAGGCATCTTCGACCGTGGCGATCCCCAGCCGCTGGAGGAGGCTCGTGCGTTTCGGCCCCACGCCTTTCACAAACTGGATCGGCTGATTCCAGAGATCCTGCCGTTCATGGCGCGCAGCTGACGGCATCGTTCCGGCCGGTTCTGCCACGCCGGACAGCGGCTCGGCCGCCGCCTCCCGAAGCAGCGTCAACAGAGTGCAGGCAGCCTGGAGTCGCCGTCGTTGCTCGGCAAGCGGAAGGGCGGACTGAAAGTCGATGAACAATTCGCGGAGAAACCGCAGGCGGGTTTCGATGACCGGTGGGATCCCCTTCTGCGCCAGGGCCAACTGCACCTGGCCCGACACGAAGGTGCTCAGATTTTTCACCGCGCCCGCGTGGGCGCATTCATCTTTGGTCGCAAACTCAATCGGCCTGGCAAGACGGTCGAGCCATTCCTGAAACGTCGCCGGCACGGTGGACTCGGAAGGAGTCTGCATAACTGGCGCGGATCGTAACACACCCCCGCACGGCACTCAATGAAGCCCGGCGCCGGCCGCTCGATCACGCCCTTTCTCCAAGCTCGCCTCCCCCGTGCAAATGCACCGAATTGTTTGTCAGTCCTGCCTAGGGTGATACACTCAGCGGCAAGGTCACCATGTATCGCCGCAACATTTTCCATATCCTTCTCCCCTTGGCCCTCTGCTTGGGCGTCTTTACCACCTACCATCTCTTCGTCAAGGATCTCTCGCCTGCCACGCCTGAGGCCCCGGCACCGGTGGTGGACAGCGCGCCCTCCCCCTCCATTCCGATAGTCTCGCAAGCCCCGGCGCGCCCGACCGACGAAGAACTCAAACAGGCCAGAGCCATCGATCCCGCCGTCATTCCCGATACCCCTTCCAGCCAACTCCTGGAAGCCGTTCGCGACGAGATCGAAAGAAAGAATTTCACCGTGGCGGAACGTAGGCTGGCCAACCTGCCCCCGTCGCTCTTGTCCGACGCCAAGGCAAAGCCCTACATCGCCATTCTCTGGAACAACCTGGGCCTTGAACAGGAGCGGATCGACGGCACAAAAGCCTCGGTCAAGGCGTTCAAGAAGGCCGCCGCGCTGGACAGCGCCAATCCGGTCATCCAGCTGAATCTTGCCCACGCCTACTGGGAATTACGCGATCCCGCGCTCAATCAGGATTTCCTGACGGCCTTGACGAGCCTGGCCCCCAACGAGCCCTTTCCCCATCTCGCGATGGCCGATCTTCTGTACGATCAGGACCACCTGACCGAAGCGGCCGCGCACCTGGCCGAGGCGACGGAACGGGCCGGGAAAGATCCCCGTGTGCAATCCTACCTCGCGGCAGTCACCGCCAAGGTGCGCCATACGGACGCGGTGGAATCCCGCATGCACGCGCGTAACAGCGCCCATTTCATGGTGAAGTACGACGGAGCGGAGGATCACGGCACCTGGACCACGGTCCTGGAGATACTGGAGGAAGCCTATCGCGACATCGGCCAACGGTTCAGCCATTTTCCCGCCAAACCCATCGTCGTGGTGCTCCACACCAAAGACACGTTCCAATCGGCCACCGGCAGCCCGGCCTGGGCCGACGGGCTTTACGACCCCGTCCTCGGCCGCATCCAGATCCCCACGCAGGGCGCGACCACCGATACCCAATGGCTGACCCATGTCTTACGCCATGAATACGTCCATGCGCTCCTTCATGATCGTCTGGAAGGCCAGATCACCTCCCTGCCTGTCTGGCTCAATGAAGGACTCGCCATGCAGCTGGCGGGCGATCCCTGGCCGGACCTCGACCAGGCCATGCCGAACGGCGGCTCCGTGATCCACTTAAAATACTTGGAAGGGGGATGGGGGCAGCTGCCACAGAACGCGGCGACGCTCGCCTATCTGGAAGCAAACTCCGCCACGCATTACCTGATCGAACGATTCGGGATGAGCCGTGTGGCGGAATTGCTGAACGCCTTCAAAGCCAAAGCCACCGTCGCGACGGCCCTGCAAGACAAAATCTTTCTCTCCTACGACCAGTTCCATCAGCAGTGGCTGGATACGTTTCTGCACAAACACAGCTAGCCTGTTCCATCGACGAACAACTAGATTCGCTCTTCCAACCCCTGCCGTTCGTGAATCCCCGGCCAGGTGGGCAACGCTCGCGCTTCGTCCTCCACAGCCTCCGGCTGGGATCCCTCGTCTTCTTCCTGCGCAAGCAGGTCCTCCCACAGCAGCTGACGGCCGTCGCTCTCAAACATGCGGATCCGGAAATCATACGACGGATGGGACCCGCTCACATCGCACCCCGTGGCCACATACCGGTTGGCAATGCGCTCAGCGCGGGGGCGGCTGCCGGTCGAGAACTCGTCCTGCCACATCAACCCGCCCGTCACCGGATCGAGGGCCCGCAGGAGGAACAAGGGAACGGAGGCGTCGGAGGGCGAATCCGCGATCCTCGTCACCCTCGCCGGACGGGGCACAACCGTCGATACAAATTGGCCCGGGCTCGCCGCGCCCCGCGGTGTGAGGTTCAAATTACCTTCCCACTGAAACTTCCCGGTTTTGGCGTCATACACACGCAGGACAAAATTTGAAAGGTCCGTCGCGCCCGGTCCTACGCCTCCGGCAAAAATCCGCTCGTCCGGCCGCGGCCCCTTGGCGATGCCCTCCTCCTTCACATCCAATTCATAGGTCTCGTCGGACAAAACCTCTCCGGTCTCGGCATTGTATGTCTTTACTGTGATGGTCGATACGTCACCGATCTGATGGCCGAACCCTGCCGCCACAATCGCCCCTTTACCTCCGTCATTCCCGGCCCAGGCGAAGGCGGGCCATATCAGGCACCCTCCAAGAAGCCAGGCCAGAGACTTGATGGGACAACGCAGTCGACGCGAGGAGTGGCGGCGTCTCGTGACCTGCACTTTGGGGGACATCCCGCCGATCAAGGATTGAATGAACCGGGTGATCCAGGGAAAGAATGGCATGAGCCCCTCCGTGATGTTGAGGCATTCTGCCTGCGAGATCTCTCAGCGGTAAATTCCCCACTGTGGGAAGACGCCCCCCCGAAATGAGGGGGGAGGGTCGGAGGCGACCAGGGAAGGCAGGAAAGACAGCTCAGATTCTACGTCTATAGGCGTGAATCAGGCGGTACGACCGAGCCGAAAAACCGGTACCGGTACCTGGCGACCCACCCATAGACCCGTCCGGCCAACGCCCTCACGAAGGCCCAGCGCAGAATCCACCGCAGAACCCTCCCGCCGGGAAGCCCGGGAAGCAGCGGAAGGAAGGCATTGAGCCCTTGCGACACCTCCCCTGACGGGTGCACCAGAAAAGCCATCGCGGGGGGCCCCGGTCGATACCGATCCCCCAGGACTCCGGCTGCTTCTTCACTCTCGTAGGGAATCATGCGCAGGCCCGACCCGGCCTCACCCAGACCGGCTCGATCCAGTCCATGCTTGGCCGTGACACAGAGCCGGCAACGCCCATCGTAAATGAGCAGACTGGGATGCCGAGGGTCCAAGGGGCAGGGAAGCGGAGGATCCGTCATGATGAGTGCAGGCTACCATCCGGCAAATCGACCGCTCAAGCAGCCATTGCCGATGTCCCAGGACCAGGCTATAGTGCCGGCATGACACGCCCATGGGGATTGCTCGCCAGCCTGATCGGTCTCATCGCCGTCGGAGTCGCGACGCTCTTTGTTTTGCAGAATCAGCCGGGACAGCCGGAACCAAGCGGCCTCTGGGTCGGATTTCTGATCGGCATTCCGATTGGACTGGTGGTGACAGTCCGGCTGGGATTTCGATGGGCCCTGATGGCAAGCGTGATCTATAGCACCGTCGGGCTGGCGCTCGACCTGTCGACGATGGTGCAGGTGATCACCAAAGACCAGCCGACGCTGGCCATGCTGGCGACGAGCGGATTCAGCGGGCTGTTGAACTTCCTCGTGATCGCGTTCGGCGGGCGCGCGTTCCTGGACGTTTCCCTGGCGCCACCGCCTCCAGGATCCCGTCCTCCCAGTCCTCCGTCCCCCGCTTCAGACGCAACACCTTGACCCGTCCAAACCCGGCGTCTTTCAGCCAGTTCGTCGTGTCCGCCGCCGAATAGGTGTTCCCTTCTTCCGTGAACAGCAGCATGGAGACCGCAAAGAGACTCGCGTCGGGGGGATTGAGTCCCTCGCGATCGTGCAAAAAGGCATCCTGGATCAGGAGGCGGCCGCCGGGATTGAGCGCCGCCAACGCCCGCCCGAAAATCGCCCGGTTCATCTCCGGCGAATAGATGTGCAGCACGTTCGAATACCAGATGATATCGTAGGTGCCTGTAATAGATTCATGAGTGAAGTCGAGCGGCACATAGCTGAGCCGGGCTCCGGCTTTGTGCGTGGCGGCAATTTGCCTGGCAACCTCCAGCGCGGCCGGACGGTCCCCCACGGCTGCGCGCAACCCAGGATTCTTAGCAAGAAACGCCAGCGCGTAGGTGCCGGGTCCGCCACCGAGATCCAGAAGGGTGGCGGCTCCGCGTAAGTCCATCTGCGCCGCAATCTTCGGCGCGGTTTCAAGCGTCCGATGATGCATCGCCCAGGTAAACCGCCTCCGGTAATCCGGCTCTTCCGGCTCGTCATGATCCAGCGGGCGCCCGGTTCGCACAGACTCGTCCAGGCGGCACCAGTCCTTCCAATGACTCTTGATGAGATCGAGATAATCGCCCCGATAGGCCGCATGCCCGGCATTCAAGGCGGTCGCGCCCAGCCGGCTGTTCCGGTATGACTCGCCCTGTTTGACCAGGACACCGGCCATCGCCAGATTGCGGCACAGGATGGAGAGCCCACGCTCGCTCACGGCAAGCTTTTTGGCCAACTGCGGGATCGTCCAGCGCCGCTCCCCGATGACCGTACACAGGTCCAGATCCAGGGCTGCCAGGAGAATACGCGGCAGCCGATAGGCCGAGACCGCATCGCGAAATTCCTCGAACGTCGTGAGAGGCGTGAACTTCGAACGTTCGCTCATCCTGATCGTCCGATCGTCCGCACGCACCATGTGGTGAGGGAATGCACCGCGGCGGGGTTTGTGATATCGACCGTGCGTTCGAACGTCACGGCCACAAAGTCATCGTTCATGTCCGTCTGCTCTGAAAACCCTGACTGTAAGAGTAGTTGGCGGTATTTCGAGACGGCAGGCTGGATAAAGTACTTGGCCTGCTTGGCCAATTCGTCTGTCCCCAGATCCTCGGTGGTCCCGTCCGACATCAGGCTTTTGACATCGTCCATGGCGATCCCGTACTGGCAGAGCACCCGCCCGTCCGGCGTCAATTCGTACAACCAGCCGTCGGAACCGAGATCCATCGTCAACGGTCCGCCCGGCTCCAACTCAGCGAGTTGGGGGAAGGCCTGACAGAGCGACTGTTTGAGCGGCGTCCATGAGGACGAGACTGGATCGGTCATGCGTGGGTCTCTCGACGGGAAGCAGGCGTGGCCGAACCATTTAACCGGGCCCGCAGCGCCGCCAGGCGTTTGGTGTTTTCTTCCAGCTTGGGAAGCTCATACTTGCGGTCCATATAGACCACCTGATCGAGCAGGTCGGCGGCTTCCTGCAAGCGGCCCATCTCCTCATAACACTGCGCCAGCACATACCGTGCGCCGCCGGCGCGCAGTTCGTCGCGCGATCGCTCGGCGATGGACTGGCTTGTCTGGCAACAGGCAATGGCATCGTCGTACCGTTGTTGAATCAGGAAGGTCCGGCCGATCATGCGCCAGGCATCCGCCACCCCGCCCTGATTGCCCAGACGTCTCATCAACACGAGCGAATGCTCGTAATGCTGGATCGCCTGATCGAATTGCCCCGTCTCCCGCGCGACCAGCCCGAGGTCGGAAAACAGCACCGCCTTCCCCGCTTCATCATGCGCCTTGGTCATGAGATCCAACGCTTCCAGGTAGTAGGCGCGTGCGCGATCCCACTCCCCGGCATCGGCCCGGAGATTGCCTAAATTCGCCAGCGTGGTCCCGATCCCCTTTTCATCCCCGAGGATCTTCTGCAATTCCAGCACTTCCTGATAATAGGCTTGCGCCGATTCGCGCCGGCCGCTGACCGCGCAGATATTGCCGAGATTGCCCAGCGTCGCGGCCATCGCCCGCTGATCGCCGGTCAGCCGGTCGCATTCGAGCGCCTTGGCATAACAGGTGTACGCATCCGTGTAGAACCCGCGTGAAAAATGCTCGTTCCCCTGGCGGTTCAATTCTTCTGAGAGACCGTTTCGTAACGCCATGCGACGAGCCCTTTACTGAAGCGCCTGTTCCACGACCGATTTCGCACCGCTCATGATCGACGTGCCGTCCCCGACGATCACCGCGTCGAACTGATACTTGAGCAGCCGGCGCAACCCCTCTTTCGCCTTCTCACGATCCGCGTATTTCTCCGCCGGCAACATCGACAAGGCGCCGGCCGGCTTGCCGATCAGCGCATCGCCGAGAATCAGCGCCCCCTTGCCCTGCGGGATGAAGAGCGCCGACTCGCCGGGAGACTTCTGATCCTTCAGATGGATCACCCAAATGCCGCCGGGGAGCAGTTCCTGATCCTTGAACGTTTTGGTCGGCTGTAATTCCATCTGCGCCGCGTCGGCCTCCGGCACAAACACCTGACACTTGAATTCCGTCCGGACCGTCGCCGCCTCGCGCACATGGTCGCGGTTGGTCACGATGAGATAATCCACCGGCCCGTTTCTGCGAATGAAGGTGCCGGCCTCCGCGGTCATGGGAGGCGGATCGACGAGAATCTTATGCTCGCCCACCGTGAGAAACAGACCGTTGAAGTCGAGCTGTTTCTCATCGGAAAACCAGGACCACTGCCAGACGCCGGGTAGAAGGGGCTTCATACCGATCGTCCTGCAAGCCATACGAGACTCGCCCGAGAGCATTCGTTCATCTTCATGCGCATCGCGTTCCCGCCTTTCACGCTTGTCCCGCTCATCGCGCTGTTTCAGAGACCCGCGACCGCGTCTTTGACGGTCTTGGTGACTTTGGCGAGAATGCCGGCTTCGTTGGGAAGGTCCAGGATGTCGTCTTCCGGCACGGTAATAAATTTGCGGTTCGGCCCCTTGGTGAGCGAGATCAGAAACATGCTGTTCGACGGCGTGACGGGAATCACGACCTGTACGGCCCCGTCCACCCCCTTCACCAGATCCAGGAATTTCTGCTTGCCGGCTTCCATTTCATCCATTCTGTTCTCCCCTCACCCACCCGGCGTGGCGACCAGGGCATCCCGGGATGCGCGCGTCGAACGAGCACCGCGTCATCGTGCGCGTTCCACACACAGCGGGACGCTGGCTGACGCGCCTCTTACATCTTATTCCCGCCGCCCGCCAACAACTTTTCAACCTCCGCCGTAATCACGTCCGCTCCGGCAAGATCCATATTCCCGACCCGTTGCCAGCGGATAATGCCGTTCTGATCGATGACATACACGTTCGGAATGAACTTGCCGCCGCCGTAGAGCTTATCCGTCACCTTCCCGGGATCGAGCAGATACGGATAGGTCACCTTCACCGGAAAGGCCGACAAAAACTCTCCGACATCCTTCTTGGAATTGCCTGATGAGTTGACGCCGATGACCGTCACCTCTTTCCCCTTGGTCATCTCCGAGACTTTCTGAAGGGTCGAGCCCTGCATCATGCAGGGATCACAGATATGAAACAGGCCGAGCACGATGACTTTTCCCTTGTAGGCATCCAGCGACACCGTTTCACCGGTGATCGCGGTCAGCGTAAACGAGGGGGCCTTTTCACCGACCTTGAAGAACCCGGCCGCCAGCACGAGGTGCGCGGCAAACACCGGGACCAGCAGTGCACCAAGTATGAATAGGACCCGTTTCATCAGAGCCTCCTTTCTTCCAGAGCCGTACTCAGTCCTGAGCCCCGAGAACGCGCTCGCAACTCAAACGCAGCACCGGACAGTCAGCACGTCCGCCGTCATCCTAGCACGCGAAAATTTTCAGGGGCAACCGTGAGGGCGGACGTTTTCAGGAAGACGGGGACGCATCGCTCTGATTGAGCATGTCTTGCAATTGAGCCTTGGCATTCCCCTCGAACCGGACGAACTCGACGCCGAAGCGGAAGTCTTGTTTCCAGCGGACCGTCGCCATGGCAACGTCGATAGGATTCCGCGCCCCAGTCAGACGGATGTGAATCCGGAGTGTTTGGCCGACGGCGACATCAAGCGGGCCGTCGATCTCCCCGCCGGTAATCGTCAGATTGCTGAGCATGCCGTCCCCGCTCCCCTGTTCCCCATAGATGGTCACGGGGTAGTCCACGCCGATTCGCTCCCGACCTCTTGACTGCATTCGACTGTCCCTCCCTTGAGGCCGCGAGCAATGGCCCCCTCGCACACCCTCCGCTCAGCGTGACGGCTCAAAGAGACCGAGTTGCAGCTCTTCCGCCCTGGTAAAGGCGATCGGGTACTTCTCCGTGAAGCAGGCGTTGCAATACTG
Source organism: Nitrospira sp. NS4 (assembly GCF_049546785.1). Lineage (NCBI taxonomy): Bacteria > Pseudomonadati > Nitrospirota > Nitrospiria > Nitrospirales > Nitrospiraceae > Nitrospira > Nitrospira sp. NS4. Next base: position 325,590 of record NZ_JBMWAN010000004.1, read on the forward strand.
ACTCGGCACACCGGGGGCCGACTTCAGCATGCCGTCGAGACTGAGATAGGCCAGCGAATCGGCCGTAATGTATTTGCGAATTTCTTCGATCGAATGGTTGGAGGCGATGAGCTCTTTCTTCGTCGGCGTATCGATGCCGTAAAAACAGGGCGACACGATGGGAGGAGAGCTGATGCGCATATGCACTTCTTTCGCGCCCGCGTTCCGCAGCATCTTCACAATCTTCCGGCTGGTCGTGCCCCGAACCAGCGAATCGTCCACCACCACCACGCGCTTCCCGTACAGCACTTCGGGGACCGCGTTCAATTTCACCTTCACCCCGAAATGACGGATCGACTGCTCCGGCTCGATGAATGTCCGCCCGACGTAGTGATTGCGAATCAACCCGGTCTCGAAGGGAACCCCGCCGCCCTCGCTATACCCAAGAGCCGCCGGCACGCCGGAGTCCGGAACCGGAATCACGAGATCGGCCGGCACCCACGACTCCTGCGCAAGCTGGCGCCCCAGCGCCTTGCGCGTCGCGTACACCGCGTTCGCGCCGAAGATCCGGCTGTCCGGCCTGGCAAAGTACACATACTCGAACACGCACATGGCCGGATCGACCTTGGGAAAGGGCCGGTGGCTGTCGATGCCCTGGTCGCTGATCACCACCAACTCCCCCGGATCGATTTCACGCACGTACTCGGCATCGAGCAAATCGAAGGCACAGGTCTCGGATGCAACGACCCAGCTTCCCCGCACGCGCCCGAGGCAGAGCGGCCGCAACCCGTGCGGATCCCGGACCGCGATCAACCCGTTGTCGGTCATCAGGACGATCGAAAAGGCGCCCCTCACCTGGTTCAGCGCATCCATCACACGCGCCAGAAACGTGCTGGCGCGGGAATGTGCGATCAGGTGAATGATGACTTCGGTGTCCGACGTGGATTGAAAGATCGCGCCGTAGGCTTCCAACTCGTTGCGCAGGAACTGCGCGTTGATCAAATTCCCATTGTGCGCGAGGGCGAGATTCCCGAAGGCGAAGTTGACGATCAGCGGCTGCACATTCTTCAAATCGTTGCCGCCCGAGGTGGAGTAGCGATTATGGCCGATGGCCATGTGACCGGGCAGCTTGTCCAGCACCGACTTGTGATAAATGTCGGCGACCAGCCCCAGCCCCTTTTGGACCCGGAACTGCTCTCCGTCTCCGGACACGATGCCCGAGGCCTCCTGCCCGCGATGCTGAAGCGCATACAGGCCCAGATACGTGAGGTTTGCCGCTTCCTCATGGCCGTAAATGCCGAACACGGCGCATTCGTCGTGAAATTTGTCGGGTGTGATGAGAGGCAATTCTTTCGTCATGGTCCTATGAGCCTACGAGCCAGATCAGGCTTGATTCAGCGTCCGCTCCAGTGAAAAACCCCAGCGATCCGCGAGCGTCTCCACCGGCACATCGACCGTGTTCGTCGCCGCCTGCCCCTCTCCCAGATGAATCACCAGCGACGCCCCGCCCACCGCGCCAATCACCGCCGCCGGGACGCCCAGCCCCCTGGCATGATCCAGAATCGCCTGCCGCTGCGCCGGCTTGGCGGACACCACGACACGCGACTGACTTTCCCCGAACAGCAGCGCATCTTTTCTCAGGCTGCCGGAGGTTAATCGTACCACAGCGCCGCGCGGCCGGTCAGGACCTGACAGGCAACATTCCGCCAACGCCACAGCCAATCCCCCATCCGAGCAATCATGCGCGGATCGTACGAGCCCGGCACGGATCAATTGTAACACACAGGATTGGACGGCCTGCTCCGTGTCCAGATTCAGGTACGGCGGAGACCCTTGCTCGCGGGCATGCATGACCTTGAGATATTCAGAGCCGCCCAGATCCTCCCGCGTCGCACCGAGCAGAATGATGTCGTCGCCGTCTTCCCGGAACCATTGCGTCATGGTCTGATCGGCCGATTCGATCAGCCCGACCATGCCCAGCATCGGCGTCGGATAGATCGACAGCCCGTTCGTCTCATTGTAGAAACTCACGTTGCCGCTCACGATGGGAATCTTGAAATGCTCGCAGGCATCCTTCATCCCTTCGATCGCCAGCACGAACTGCCACATAATGTCCGGCCGCTCGGGATTGCCGAAGTTCAGACAGTCCGTGAGCCCGATCGGCTCGGCCCCGGAACAGGCCAGATTCCTCGCCGCCTCCGCCACCGCGAGCCGCGCCCCTTCATAGGGATGCAACAGGCAATAGCGGCTGTTGCAATCCACCGTCATCGCCACCGCCTTGTTCGTCCCCTTGATCCGCACGACCGCCGCGTCAGACCCCGGACGGACCATCGTATTGGTCCGCACCATGTGATCGTACTGCTCGTACACCCAGCGCTTGCTCGCGATCGTCGGCGACTCCAGCAAGGCCAGCAACGCCGCGTTCGCGTCCTTCACATCGGGCATGGCGTCGTAATTCAGGTTGGTCAGCATGTCCTGATAGGCCGGGGGTGAATAGGGCCGCTCATAGCGCGGTCCCTCGTCGGCCAGGGCCTTGGCCGGAATTTCCGCCACCACCTTGCCTTGGTCCAGCACGCGCAAGATGCCGTCGCCCGTCACCTTGCCGACCACCGCCACATCCAGATCCCACTTCTTGCAGATCCGGATGCAGTCCTCTTCCTTGCCGGCCTTCGCCACCATCAACATACGCTCTTGCGACTCTGACAGCATCAGTTCATAGGGGGTCATGCCGGGCTCGCGGCGCGGCACATGCGTCAGATCCAGATCGATGCCGTTCCCCGCCCGCGAAGCCATCTCGCAGGACGAGCTGGTCAGCCCGGCCGCCCCCATGTCCTGAATCCCGACGAGGAGATCGTTCGCCATCAATTCGAGACAGGCTTCCAGAAGCAGCTTTTCCTGGAACGGATCGCCGACCTGCACCGTCGGCCGCTTCTGCTCCGACGTGTCGTCGAACGAATCGGACGCCATCGTCGCGCCGTGAATCCCGTCGCGGCCCGTCTTCGAGCCGAAATAGATCACCGGATTGCCGACGCCGGCCGCCGTGCCGAGGAAAATCTTGTCTTTGCGCGCGATGCCCAGACAGAACACGTTCACCAGCGGATTCAAGGAATAGATATCGTTGAAGACGATCTCGCCGCCCACCGTCGGCACGCCCATGCAGTTGCCGTAACCGGCAATCCCTGCCACGACGCCTTTCACAATGTGGCGGTTCTTCGCCGTGTCCAGCCCGCCGAACCGCAGCGAATCCAGCAAGGCAATCGGCCGCGCTCCCATCGTAAACACATCGCGCAGAATCCCGCCCACACCCGTCGCGGCCCCCTGATAGGGTTCAATAAACGACGGATGATTGTGCGACTCCATCTTGAAGACCACGCACAGCCCGTCGCCGATATCCACCACGCCGGCATTCTCACCGGGGCCCTGGATGACGCGCGGCCCGGTCGTGGGCAGCTTCTTCAAATGCACGCGCGACGACTTGTAGGAGCAATGCTCCGACCACATGACGGAGAACATGCCCAGCTCGGTCAAATTCGGCTCACGCCCCAAGATCTCGACGATCTTCTTGTATTCGTCGTCGGTGAGATTATGCTGGGCAATCAACTCTTTCGTGATAACAAGCGACATCGACAAATTCCTCTATTGGCCATCACACCACGAGATGATTACTGCACCTCGATCGTCACCGATGCTTCGGCGGCGAGGGTCTTGTGGTCATGATTGGCGGCCACGACTTTAATTTCATGCTTGCCCGGCGTCAGGCCCTTGAACGTCCCGGGGAATTCCTTCTGATATTGCCCGTCGAGATACACGTGGGCATGAGTCGCATGCTGGCCTTTCGCCAGTTCATATTTCAGTTCAAGTGCATCGCCCCTCACGACCGCCCCATTTTCAGGACTCACGATCTTGATCTGAGTCCCATCCTCATCGGCCGCCCAAGCCGACAGGCCCGTCAACATCATGACCGCGACAAGCCCCGCCACAACGAACCGCATCATGCCGACCTCCGCATAACAATTGACGCCAGATAAAACGATCCCGCTTCGATCACACCTTAACCTTCATAGCCTTAAACAACGATTCGAAAATCAGCCGCCCGTCCCTATTTCCCAACACATCTTCCGCGCAACGCTCCGGATGCGGCATCATCCCGAGCACATTGCCCTCTGGATTGATGATCCCGGCAATGTTGTCGAGCGAACCGTTCGGGTTCGCCCCCGGCGTGACTTTCCCTTCCGGGGTGCAGTAACGCAGCACAATTTGCGCATTGGCCTGCATGGCCGCCAGGGTGACCGGATCGGTGTAGTAGTTGCCGTCCGCATGGGCCACGGGAATCTTCAACACCTGGCCGGGATTGCACGCACCGGTGAATGCCGTGGCCGCATTCTCCACCCTCACGTAGACATCCTTGCAGATGAAATGGAGAGACTTGTTCCGGAGCATCGCGCCGGGGAGCAGCCCCGCCTCGAGCAGAATCTGAAACCCGTTGCAGATGCCGATGACGGCGCCGCCATCCTTGGCAAACTCCTGCACCGCCCCCATCACCGGTGAGAATCGAGCGATCGCGCCGGTACGAAGATAGTCGCCATAGGAGAACCCGCCGGGGATCACGACCAGGTCGACCCCCTTGAGCGAAGTCTCCTTGTGCCAGATCATCTGCACCGATTGCCCCAGCACCTCCTGAAACACGTGCTGGCAATCGTGATCGCAATTGCTGCCCGGGAAAACAATGACGCCGACGTTCATGACCACATCCTCGTGATGCGTGATGGGTGATCAGTGATGCGCACGTGAGAAGTACTCAGATTGAATTGTTCCGGCCCGGAGCCAATCTTCAACTCGTCCCTCATCACCCGTCACTCCTCACTGCAATTCATACCGGTATTCTTCGATGATCGTGTTCGCCAGGAGCTTCTCGCACATTTGCTTCACTTGCGCGTCAGCTTTGGCTCTATCCGTTTCATTCACATCCACTTCCATGTACTTGCCCACCCGGACATTCGCCGCGTTCTTGAACCCGAGCGAATCGAGCGCATGCTCGATCGCCTTCCCCTGCGGATCCAGAATGCCCTGCTTCAACGTCACATGAATCTTGGCTTTCATACCGTCCCTCTCTGCTTCTTGCCCTTACTCTTCTTATCCCTATTTTCCTGAGAAGTGCGTGTGCATGGTCCCGCTGCGCGCATTGACCGAGCACCGCCCCTAATTTCGTCTCACATCAATTCTTGTGTGCGCGGGCAGCGAGCACAGGGCCATGCACACGCGCTTCGCCCCTCCCTACGCTCCAGTGTCCGGCGGCTTCGACAATTCGGTCATGTGCTTCCGGGCCCAGGTGATGCCCACCATCAGCCCCACGCCCAACAGGGTCAAGGCAATGAAGCCCAACCTATGCAGCATGGACTCCGTCAGCACCGCAAAGGCCGCCACGCACGTCGTCCCGATCCCCAAGGATATAATGGGGCCGTTGTCGCGCACAAAAATGACGAACCGTTTCACCCTCTTCTCCTCTTTTGTCTCCCCTTACCCTTCGCGGGTGAGACGGGCTTGATGCGCTTCCTTGCGCGCATGCACCGAGCATCTCCCACAATCTCGTTTCTAATAGAGTCCGGGATGCGCGGGGCGCGAGCAAGAAGCGCGGCAAGCCCGTCTCACCCGCATACCCTCTTCAGCACTTCCTGATAGGCTTCTTCGATCCTGCCCATGTCTTTGCGGAACCGGTCCTTATCCATCGACTCGCCGGTGGACATATCCCAGAGGCGACAGGTATCCGGGGAAATCTCGTCGGCCAGCACCAGCTTGTTATGAAAGACACCGAACTCCAGCTTGAAGTCCACCAACTGCATTTTCCGGCCGGCGAAGAACGGCTTCAACACCGCGTTCACCTTGTGCGCCAACTCGCGTAAATCCTTCAGCAACGCCGGCGTGGCCACATTCATCAGTCGCAGATGGTCGTCGTTCACGAGCGGGTCGCCCAGCGCGTCGTTTTTGTAATAGAACTCCACGATGGCCGGCTCGATGGCGTCGCCCTCTTTGAGCCCCAACCGCTTCGCCAGGCTGCCGGCGACAATGTTCCGCACCACCACCTCGACCGGCACAATGGTCACTTTCTTCGTGAGCATTTCCCGGTCGCTCACCCGCTTCACAAAGTGCGTCCGGATGCCTTCCTCTTCCAGCAGGGCGAAGAGCCGTTCTGAGATCTTGTTGTTGATGATGCCCTTCTCGACGATGGTGCCGCGCTTCTGGGCGTTGAAGGCCGTCGCGTCGTCCTTGAAATACTGCACCACCTCGTCCGCCCGTTCGGCGGTAAAAATCTTCTTGGCTTTGCCTTCGTAGAGCAGGGTCCCTGTCGTCATGAGCCTCTCCCGCGATTCCAGCGCTACTGCGCCAACACTTCGATCAACTGATCCAGCGACCACACCGTCCCCACCAACGTGGGATTGCCCACCCGCCGGTTGTGCCTGGCTTCTTTGACTTTATTTAAGGCCAAGACGAGGGAATGAAAATCTTCCGGCTTGGCCGTCTCAAAGTAGGTAATGAAATCGAAATCATCGAGACCGGTCGCATGGTAGAGCTTCCGCTTGACCGTCTTGTGGTAGGGCAAGGCCGCTTCCGTATGTTCCTGCATCATCGCCGCGCGCTTCTCTTGAGGCAGCAACCACCACTCCGTATCCTTGCGGATCGGAATGACGATGGCGTAAGGGCCGGACTCGCTGGGAGCTTTGAGATCCGACTTCAGCTGTTCGGAAAAGCCCGGCACATAGTTCGCCTTCTTCGTCAGCCCGTTGAAGACCACCACGCTCGTCACATGCTTGCCGAAGGGGCTGTTCTGGAGATCTACCAGAAATTGTTGCGTGTCTTTCAATTCCGTCGCGTGCACCCGGAGAAGAAAATCGGCGTGGTCGGACAATCCCCGAAGCAGGTACGTGTCGATGGCCAGCTTTTCCCGATGCTGCTCGACCACCCCTTTGAATGAGGTCAGATGCGCGATTCTCGTCGCCTGATCCAGCTTGCCCCAGTCGGCGTCGAACCGGAACGCGGCAAAGGTGCCGTACACGCCGGGTTCATTCAGCAGCTTGTCCCGATCAGCGGCAATAGCCGGCATCGCCGTCACACAGCCGAGCGCGAAGAGGACACAGGCCGTCACAACCCCTCGCCAACCATCCATCATCGTCGTCCTCCTCGTCTCCCAACGCTGGCGGCCTTGGCCGTCCGGCGGGAAAACACCCGGCGGTAAATCTGGTCGAGATGGCGCAGATAATATTTCGGATCGAAGCAGGCGGCAATTTCGCCCTTCTTCAGATGGTGCGAAATGAAGGGGTCCTGACTCACCAATTCCTGCAGATCGCCGGCCCCTTTCCAGGAAGCCATCGCATTCCGCTGCACGGCTTCGTAGGACTCCTTGCGCTGCGCCCCCTTTTCGACGAGGGTGAGCAAGAGCCGCTGCGAATAGACCAGGCCGCCGGTCAGATCGAGGTTGCGCTGCATGTTCGCGGGATAGACGACCAGATCCTTCATCAGATCGGTCACCTTCGCCAGCATGTAGTCGATGAGGATCGTACTGTCCGGCATGATGACCCGCTCGACCGAGGAATGGCTGATATCCCGCTCGTGCCAGAGCGCGACGTTCTCCATCGCCGCCAGGCTGTTCGCGCGCACCAGGCGGGCGAGACCGCAGAGGTTCTCCGATACGATCGGATTGCGCTTGTGCGGCATGGCGGACGAGCCCTTTTGCCCTTCGGAGAAAAACTCCTCCGCTTCGAGCACTTCGGTCCGCTGGAGATGCCGGACTTCGACGGCGATCTTCTCGATGCTGGCGGCCAGCAGCGCCAGCGCCGCGGCATAGGCCGCATGCCGGTCCCGCTGCACCACTTGATTGGACACCGGATCGGGCGTCAGCCCCATCTTGGCACAGACGAATTCTTCGACTTCCGGCCCCTGGTGCGCGAAGGTCCCCATCGCGCCGGACAGTTTGCCGACGGCGATTTCCTGCCGGACGGCCTTGAGCCGCTCCCGATGCCGGCAGAACTCTTCGTACCAGATCGCCAGCTTGAAGCCGAACGAGATCGGCTCGCCATGAATCCCGTGCGAGCGGCCGACCATCACCGTCATCTTGTGGCGCAGCGCCTGCTTCTTGAGCACATCGATAAGTCCTTCGAGTCCTTCGAGGATCAGATCGAGCGCCTCCGTCATCTGCACCGCCAGCGAGGTATCGACGATGTCGGACGAGGTCAGCCCCATGTGCAGAAAGCGATGCTCCGGCCCCACCGTGTCCATCAGCGACTCGAGAAACGCGATCACATCGTGCTTCGTGACTTTCTCGATTTCGGCGATCCGCTCGACATTGATCCTGGCCTTCTTGCGGATCTTCGCGGAGGTGCCGCGAGGCGCCTGACCGGCCTGTTCGAATGCCGCGCAGGCCTGCAACTCCACTTCCAGCCAGATTTCGTATTTATGCTTGAGGTCCCAGATGGCTTTCATCTGCGGGCGCGTATACCGCTCGATCACGATACCTCCTGTCGGCTGCTGAAAAAGCCCTGCAGCTTTGTTCTCGCTCGTGCGCATCCCTCAACGTACCTTCCAGGTACGCCTCGGGCTCCACACTCCCTGCGGCCTCGCTGGAGGCCTTTTTGAGCAGCCGCTAAATCCAATTTCATCGCCTGTTCCAAACCGGCTTGTCCGGCGTCGCGCGCTTCAGCTCCAGCTTCGGCTCGGTCGCCAACACCTTGTCCAGAATCCCGTTCACGAACTTCGAGGCTTCTTCGTCGCCGAAACTCTTGGCCAGCTCGACGGCTTCGTCCATCGTCACCTTCGCCGGCACGTCATCCATCCAGAAGAGCTCGTAGAGCCCCGCGCGCAAAATGTTGCGGTCGACGATCGGCATGCGGCTGACCTTCCAGTTCGTCGCGTACCGCCCCATCAGCGCATCCAGGTCACGCTGTTTCTCCAGCACCCCTGAGACCAGCCGCTCGGCAAACGCCTTCGTCTCCTCATCCACATTGAGCGGCTTCCAGAACTCATCGAGCCAGAGCCCCTTCTTGCCGTGGATGTCGTACTGAAACAAAATCTGCAACGCCCGCTCGCGTGCCTCATGGCGTGATCCCATCGCTACTGCCCACGCTTTCGCGCGGCGCGTTTCGGGCGCGGCGCCGGCTTCACCGGGGCCGCCTCCGGCGCCAGCGCCTTGAGCTGCCTCACCACCGTCGCCATCTCGATGGCCGACTTCGCCGCCTCGCCGCCCCGATTGAACTTGACCGGATCGGCGCGCTCGATCGCTTGCGCCACCGTATCCGTCGTGAGCACGCCGAAGATGAGGGGAATATCCGTATCGAGCATGGCCTGACCGATACCCCGGCTGGCTTCCGCGCTGATATAGTCGAAGTGCGGCGTGTCGCCGCGAATGACCGCGCCCAGACAAATCACCGCGTCGAACCGGCCTGACCTGGCGAGCAGCCGCGCGACCAGCGGAATCTCGAACGCCCCCGGCACCCGCACCACATCGATTTCCTCGGCCTTTGCTCCGTGCTTGGTCAGCCCTTCGATGCAGGACGACAGCAGCTTGCTCGTGACAAATTTATTGAACTTTGCGACGACGATCCCGAATCGCAGCCCCGTCGCATCCTGAGAACCTTTTCGGAGTTTCATGCCTACCTTCGATCCCCTTTATCACTTCAACTGGGCCAACCGGGCTGCCCTCAACTGCGCGCATCCAACGAGCACCGCCCTTCTCGATAGACATCCTATGGATTGTGCGTGCGCGTTGGGCGAGCAAGAGGGCTGCCCAGTTGGCCCACACTCACACTTTCTTGAGAAGATGCCCGAGCTTTTGCTTCTTCGTCCGGAGATACCGCACATTCGCGGCACGGGGAGCGATCTCAATCGACACGCGTTCGACGACCTTCAACCCATAGCCTTCGATGCCCACGATCTTCCGCGGATTGTTGGTGATGAGCTTGATCTCGTGCAAGCCCAGATTCACCAGGATCTGCGCCCCGACGCCGTAATCCCGCAAGTCGGCTTTGAACCCCAGCTTGAGATTGGCCTCGACCGTGTCGCTGCCTTCATCCTGGAATCCGTAGGCCTTCAGTTTATTGAGGAGACCGATGCCCCGGCCCTCTTGATTCAGATAGAGCAACACGCCGCGGCCTTCGGCCTCGATGATTTGCATGGCGCGATGGAGCTGATCCCGGCAATCGCACCGGAGCGAACCGAGCGCGTCCGCCGTGAGGCACCCCGAATGGACACGCACCAACGTCGGCTCACCGGTATCCACCTTGCCTTTGACCAGCGCGATATGCGTGGCGCCGTCCACTTCGTTTTCAAAGGCCACGGCTTCGAAGTCACCGAAAATCGTCGGCAGATGCGCCTGCGCCGCCCGCCTGACGAAGGTCTCGCGCTGCATCCGGTATTCGATGAGCGCCTTGATCGTCACCATCTTCAACTTGTGGATCTTGGCGAACTTGGCCAGCTCCGGCACGCGCGCCATCGTCCCGTCTTCGTTCATAATTTCGCAGATCACGCCGGCCGGCTGCAGCCCCGCGAGCCGGGCCAGATCGACGGATCCCTCCGTCTGTCCCGCCCGCTTGAGCACCCCGCCCTTTTGCGCTTTCAGCGGGAAGATGTGGCCCGGCCGCGCAAGGTCGCTGGGCTTGGCCTTGGGATCGACCGCCACTTGAATAGTCGTCGCGCGGTCCGCCGCGGAGATCCCCGTGGTGATCCCTTTCCGCGCATCGACGGAGACGGTGAAGGCCGTGCCGAACGTGGCCGTATTCTCAATGGCCTGCGGCGGCAACTGCAGTTCTTCGACCCGTTCCGGCGTCAGTGCCAGACAAATGAGCCCCCGCGCGTGTTTGGCCATGAAGTTGACCATTTGCGGGGTGACTTTTTCCGCAGCAATGACAAGATCGCCTTCATTCTCTCGATCTTCGTCATCGACGAGAATGATGCACTTGCCCTTCCGGATGTCTTTGAGCGCGTCTTGGATGCTATTGAATGGACTGGCCATAACTCCGCTGCCGAATGTTCAATGGTGAATATGCAATGAACGGTCAATTTATCATTTAACATCGACCATTTAACATTGTTTTTTTGCCCCCTTTTTTGCCCCCGATGTTCAACCGGGGAAATAGCATCAGGATGAGCGGGTGAATCCCCCGGTGCGCAGGCCGATGAAGACAGTTCCCCAGGCACAGACGCCCAGCCCGGCAAAGAACCAGAGGCCTAAGTCATAGCTGCCGGTCAGGCTTTTCAGCCCCTCCACCCCCAAGGGGAAGAGAAATCCGCCGAGCCCCCCGACCGCCCCGATGAGGCCGGACGCCAGCCCGATTTGCCTGGGAAACCACTCGGCCACCATCTGAAATACGACCCCGTTGCCAAACCCCATGGCCCCGATCGTGACGATCATCATCGCCATCGCCATGGTCTGCGAGGGGCTGGTCACGGCTACAACTGACCCGATAAGGACCGGAAAAACAACATAGAGCGTCTGCGCCCCACCTTGCCGGTCGGCAACATAACCGCCGAGCGGACGGATCACGCTGCCGACCAGGCCGCAAAGCGCCGCCACCGATCCTGCTGCCACCGCGTCAAGTTGGTAGGTCTCATGGAGCAGGACCGGCAAGAGGCTGCACAACCCCACAAAGCCGCCGAACGTAATGGCATAAAGAAAGCAGAGCCAATAGGCCGACCGTTCCCGGATGAGCCCGGCGGCATGATGCCACCATTCAACATCGCGACGGTGCCGGTCTCCCAGCCTTCCGTCACGGACCAGGAGCACGAACAACACGAGGGTCGCCGTCACAATTCCAGCCATGACCCCGAAGACCTGCTGCCACCCCAACATCTCGGCCCACCGCGGCGCGAAAAAGAACACCAGCACCGTGCCGATATTTCCGGACGCCGCCAGCCCTAATACTAACCCCTGCGAGGATGGCGGGTAGGCCTGCCCGGCTAAGGGCAAGGCAACCGCGAAACTGGCGCCACCCAGGCCCAGCGCAAGAGCGATTCCCCAGAGACCGGCCAATGAAGGATCGGCCAGCCAGCCCCACAGCAGCACCGCCCACTCCCCGATCAGGATCATCACCGCCGTCTTTTTGGCTCCGAACCAATCGCAACTCCATCCACCCCACACACGCAACACCGCCCCGCCGAGCAGCGGCAACGCGACCAGAACCCCCAAGTCCGTTTCGGCAAGGTTCAGCGCACGGCCCATTGAGAGGCTGAGTGCGCCGATCAAGAGCCACACCATAAAACTCACGGTCAGGTGCAGCCAGGCGCCGACGAGCGTGGGCCAGTGGCCGCTTCTCAGAATCTGCCAGACATCGTACACGTACCGGCCTCCGATTGAACTGGTCACTATAGGGGAGCCGCTTTCTTGGGCGCAAGGGAAGTGCGGCCAGGTATTTGCCAAGAGACAGCCTTTGTCCCTCAGGGCGGTTCTGCTATAGTCAGACTCCTATATGAGTGGCCGCGACCCTTCACAGGACGAGACAGACGACGCGCTGGAACCGGAAATCCTCGAACCGTCCGACGACGAGGTTGTGGAGGCCGAGGCGGCGCCGGTCGTGCTGGATATCCCGGCATCAGACGGACGCCAGCCGGCCGACGAACATGCCGTCGTCCCGGTCACCACCCTGCAACAGTATCTGGCCGAAGTCCGGCGCTATCCCTATCTCTCGAAAGAAGAAGAACTCCTTCTCTTCCATGAATATCAGGTGAACGGCAGCCGCGAAGCCGCCGTGAAACTCATCATGGCCAATCTGCGGGTCTCCGTCGCCATCGCCTCCGAATACCTCCACACCGGCGCCGACCACATGGACCTGATCCAGGAGGGCAACGTCGGCCTGATGCAGGCCATCAAGAAATTCGACCCCAAGAAGAACGTGCGTTTTTACGCCTATGCCGCCTGGTGGTCACGCGCCTATATTCTCCGCTACCTCTTGAATAACTTCCGCCTCGTAAAGATCGGGACCACGCAGGACCAGCGGAAGCTCTTCTACAATCTCAAGAAAGAGAAGGCGAAACTCGCCCGGGAAGGGTTCGCCCCGGATACCAAGCTCCTGGCAGACCGGCTCAACGTCCGCGAACGCGACGTGATCGAGATGGACCAGCGGCTGGGGAACTGGGAGCTGTCGCTGGATCAACCGATCGGCGAGGAGCAGGACGGCACCCTGCTGGATGTCATTCCTTCTCAACAATCGGGGGTGGACGAACTGATTGCGGATAATGAACTGCGGACCCTCTTCCGAAAGAAGCTGGCCGAATTCGCCAAAACCCTCGATGAGCGGGAAGAAGACATCCTCCGTAACCGGCTCCTCTCCGAAACCCCGCTCACGCTCGACGATTTGGGGGACAAATACGGGATTACAAAAGAACGGACCCGCCAGATCGAGGCCCGTATCATCAAACGGTTACGGGAATACATCAAACAGGAAGTGAAGGATTTCGACCGTCTGAGAACCTAGTTCTTTTTCGTCTCTGCCAGGCCCTGGCCACTAGAGTTCAGGAAACTCAACGAGTTATGATTCCCTCTGTCCAATCTTCTGGTTGGTGAAAGAATTTCTTTTCGTCCCCCTTGACTTGGACCGGCCTCGGGCTATCTCTCCCTCTGTGTTGCACGGGAGCGTGCGTCTGCGAGCGCGGACGGCGACAGTCTAGCCGACAAGTGTGACTCGCTTTTCAATCGTTTCAACGTTTACCAAGTTTATTCATCGCACGAGGAGGGTCTGTTATGAGCACTGCAGAGAAGGACAAGAAGAACGTCGCCAAGGGTTTCCAGCCCCTGGGTGACCGGGTGTTTGTCACCTACACCGAGGAACTGGAGCGGACCGCTGGAGGCATCTATGTGCCGGATTCCGCGAAGGAAAAGCCGCAGCGTGGCGTGGTCCAGGCCGTGGGCAAGAAGGTCGAAAACGTCAAGGTCGGCGACCAGGTCCTGTTCGACAAGTATTCCGGCAGCAAACTCCGGATCGAGGACGAAGAGTGCTTGATCCTCAAGGAAGAAGATATCCTCGGCATCTTCACCAGCTAATTGACTCACAAGACGACGACTGAACTAACGGAGGAACCACATGGCCAAGCAACTACTGTATAGCGAGGCGGCTCGCGCATCGATTCTCAAGGGCGTCAACCAGCTGGCGGACGCCGTCAAGGCGACCCTCGGCCCCAAGGGCCGGAACGCCATTCTCGACAAGAAGTTCGGCGCCCCGACCATTACCAAGGACGGCGTGACCGTTGCCAAGGAAATCGAACTCAAGAACCCGTACGAGAACATGGGCGCCCAGCTCGTCCGCGAAGTCGCCAGCAAGACCAGCGACACCGCGGGTGACGGCACCACCACCGCCACCGTGCTGGCCCAGGCGATCTTCCGCGAGGGCGTGAAGAACATCACCGCCGGCGCCAACCCGATGGAAATTCAACGGGGCATCAACAAGGCCGTGGAAGTCGTGATCGGCGAGTTGAAGAAGCTCAGCAAGCCCTGCCAGAACAAGACCGAAATCTCCCAGGTCGGGACGATCTCAGCCAACAACGACAAGACCATCGGCGACCTCATCGCGGAAGCGATGGAGAAGGTCGGCAAGGATGGCGTGATCACGGTCGAAGAAGCCAAGTCGATGACCACCTCGCTGGACGTCGTCGAAGGCATGCAGTTCGATCGCGGCTACATCTCCCCCTACTTCGTGACCAACGCCGAGCGGATGGAATGTTCCGTCGAAGAACCGCTCATCCTCATCAATGAAAAGAAGATCAGCAGCATGAAGGACCTCCTCCCGGTCCTCGAGCAGGTCGCGAAGATGGGCAAGCCCCTCGTGATCATCGCCGAGGAAGTGGAAGGCGAAGCCCTCGCGACCCTCGTGGTCAACAAGTTGCGCGGCACCCTGAACGTGGCGGCCGTGAAGGCCCCGGGCTTCGGCGATCGCCGCAAGGCCATGCTGGAGGACATCGCGATCCTCACCGGCGGCCAGGTGATCTCGGAAGACATCGGCATTAAGCTCGAGAACGTGAAGCTCACGGACCTGGGCCGCGCCAAGCGCGTGACCATCGACAAGGACAACAGCACCATCGTCGAAGGCTACGGCGACCCGAAGAAGATCGAAGCCCGCGTGAAGCAGATCAAGGCCCAGATCGAAGAGACGACCTCCGACTACGATCGCGAGAAGCTCCAGGAGCGCCTCGCCAAGATCGTCGGCGGTGTGGCCGTCATCAACGTCGGCGCCGCGACCGAGACCGAAATGAAGGAAAAGAAAGCCCGCGTCGAGGACGCCCTCCACGCGACCAAGGCGGCCGTGGAAGAAGGCATCGTCCCCGGCGGCGGCACGGCCTACCTCCGCTGCATCAGCGCTCTGGATTCCCTCAAGCTCTTGCCCGAACAGCAGGTGGGTGTGAACATCATCCGCCGCGCGCTCGAAGAGCCGATCCGCCAGATCGCGATCAACGCCGGCATGGAAGGTTCCGTCATTGTCGAGAAAGTGCGCAATGACAAGAACACCAGCTCAGGCTACAACGCGGCGACGGAAGAATATGTGGACATGATCAAGGCCGGCATCATCGATCCGACCAAGGTGTCGCGTTGCGCCCTGCAGAACGCGGCCTCCGTGGCGGGCTTGATGCTCACCACCGAAGTCATGATCACCGACATCCCCGAAGAGAAGAAGGAAGCCGCCGGCGGCCACGCAGGCCACAGCCACGGCATGGAAGGGATGTACTAAGACACACTGAGCTGCTGGCGAATAGCCGATAGCTCGGAGTGAACAGCGAAGGGCCCGGCGGGAAACCGTCGGGCCCTTCGTGTTTTGTGACCACTGCGCGCACCCGCATCTGTGACGCCCCCGACGGCTGCGAGGAGCTCCCATGATCGTCGAAGTGGGATCCAACGAAAATTGCGAGGCGAGTATCTTTGCGCGATTCAAAGAAGCCGGGCACACGCGACCGGTTCTTTAAATTCGACTTATGACCGCAATCCCGCCGGCGAGTGGTACTGGGTCACAGGCAGGAGTGACAATGCATCCGCACCAGCCTGTCCGACCTACGCGCAGCTCGTGGAGGATTCTGGAGCAGATTGGCCTACTTGATTTACGGAGGGCTCTACGGGCTCCGGTTCAGGCCGATCCAACCCGACGAGGCGTGGACCCTCGCAAGCCCGAATCAATGGGGAGAAGCCTACCTCTTGCTGGCCAGCGAACGCGACATGCAATACGCCAACGAGCGGCCCGCCGGTCTTGAATCTGCGGACTGTTTGAAACCTAGCTTCTTGGGCCCATCGCGCGGAGCGTCGCCTTAAAAACCGCGGACGACTTGGGACTCTCAAAAAAAGCGCGGAACAGCTCATGCACCACGGCGGTATGGGCGGCGTGGTCGGCTTGGAAGTGCTTGAGGGCGGCGGAGCGATCCATACCTGTGTAGCCCATGCGGATGGCGCAGCGTTCGAGTTCCTCCTCCTGATCCGGGAGGGAATGGGTTTGCAGATCGTGGACCATCTGCAGTTTGTGCTCCGCGTCACGGAGAAAAACATACGCTGCAGTCAGGGCATCCCGGTCCTTGGCGGAAATCAGCTTGAGCCGGACGAAACGCTTCAACGCGCCCAGCGTGCTGCGGTCGAGCAGCGCCGGAAGCCGCTTGCCCGCCAATACCTGAATCGTTTGCACGAAGAACTCGATCTCGCGGATGCCGCCGACGCCCAGCTTCACGTTCCGCCGTTCGTGGCCGCGATCGGCCATCTTCGCATCGATCATGTCCTTCACGGCCCGCACATCGCGCACAATCGCCAGCGCCCCTTCCAAATCCGGCTTGGCCGAGGCCGAACCGAAGATGAACGGCTTGACCGTGCGGAGAAAGGCTTTGCCGACGTCCGTTGAACCGGCGATCGGCCAGGCTTTCAACAGCGCCAGCCGTTCCCACACGACCCCTCTGGTCCGGTAGTATTTGTCGTAGTCTTCCAGCGAGCGGGTCAACTGCCCGACCGACCCCTCGGCCCGCAGACGCAGATCGACCCGGAAAATATAGCCTTCGTGCGTCTGCTCGGAAATGGCTTTGGTCAGGCGCCGGGCCAGATGTTCGAAGTACTCTTCGTTGGAGATGGGGGTGACCGGTTTCCCGGCCGCTCGCGCGCCCTTTCGCTTCGGGGCTCTGGTCTCCCCGTCATGGGATTCGCAGATGTAGAGCACGTCGACGTCGGAGCTGTAGTTCAGCTCGTGCCCCCCGAGCTTACCCATGCCGATGACGGTAAAACCTGTCTCCACCCATTTCCCCTCCCGGTTCTTATGCATGGGGGTGCCATGCTCGACCTGCAAATCGGCATCCACCACCCGATAAGCGGCATCGATCAACACGGAAGCCAGATCGGACAAGGCGCCGGTGGTCTCCGGCACATCGGCCAGCTTCAGTACATCGCGCACGCCGATGCGCAGCATTTCACGCCGGCGAAATCGCCGCAGCGCATCCAGCTTGAGCTCCGAGGCCGTCAACTGACCCAACTGCTGCTGAATGGCCCTTTCCAGACCGGCCCTGGTCGGCGGCTTCGACAGCACCTCCTGCTCCGCCAGCCAATAGATGAGCATCGGATCGCGGATGAGAGTAAAGGCCAGCGAGTCGCTGTTGCCGAAGATGGTGCAGACCAGATCCAGCATGCGGGGAGAACTGCGGAGATATTCGAGAAAGGACGAGCGCGACACGTTCGAGAGCAACCGCTCCCAGTGGTTCAAGGCCTGATCGGGATCGGCGGTCCGGCTGACGGAGTCCAGCAGGAGCGCCAGAATCGCGGCCAGCTGCCGCCGGTGATGCGGCTCCCCCGCCATGGCTTGCAGATTGGCGTCCGCTTCTTTGACGCGCTGGATATTGTACGCACGGAGTGTCGCCTCCAACTGCCCCGGCTCCAGACTGGACGCGAGAATAAGCGGAGTCGGATCAGGTCCGACTGGCCGCACCAGTGCAGGACCGACACTGGGTTTTACAAACGAGACGTTCCGGGCGCGTGTCATACGCGGGCATTATACTGACCGGCTCCGGCTCACACAATGAAGCCGAGTTCAGGTATACTGCGCCCCATGGCGGATCTCGACCGGTCACGCGAATCGCTGTTCTCCACGCTGCATCCGCTCTGTCCCGCCGTCGAAGACGACGTCCTCCGCGATTTCGTCTCGCGGATGGACGCCGAATACTTTGAACGCTTCCCGCCGGTCACCATTGCGCACCACGTCCAGCTGGCCAGCAGGCTGACACCGGACCATCCCTGTGAACTGTCGGTCCGGCCGGGGCGCAATCAGCACATCGAACTCAGCATCGTCGCGTACGATTATTTCTCCGAGTTCGCCACCATCTGCGGCCTGCTCTCCGCCTTCGGCCTGAATATCGAAGAAGGACGCATCTACACCTTCGTCGACGCGGCGGCCGCGCCGGCCGCGAGGGCGACAACCTGGCCGTCCAGGCGCCCCCAAAGCCGCCCCGGCCTCAGCCGCAAGAAGATCGTCGATGTGTTCCTGGTGCATCCTGTCAGCGGCGAACGCTTCTCCGCCGTCGAACAGACCGCGCTCACCCAGGCGCTGACCGGCATGATCCGCCTGCTGGACAACAGCCAGTTCGAAGAGGCCCGGCAACACGTGAACCGCCGACTGGTCGAGCGATTGGGCAAACAGCGGAGCGCCTTCACCGGCCTCCTCCACACCGTGCACATCACATTCGACAACAGCCAGTCTCCGACGGACACCATTATGGACATCCGCTCGGACGACACCCCGGCCTTCCTCTACGCCTTCGCCAATGCCCTGGCGATGCGCAACATCTATATTGCCAAGGCCCAGTTCGAAAACGACGGCACGAAGCTGCACGACCGCTTTCACGTCCGCAATCGCTACGGGCAGAAGTTGCTCGACACCGCCGAACAGGAGCAACTGCGCCTCACCGCCGTGCTGATCAAGCAATTCACCCACGCCCTCACCTGGGCGCCCGACCCGGCCAAGGCGCTCGAATCGTTCGACCAGTTCCTCGACCTCATCGTGCAGGACACCGGCAAGAAGGCCAAGAGCCAGGCGCTCGACTTTCTGAGCGACAAGCGCACGTTTCCGATCCTGGCGCGGCTGCTCGGCGCGAGCGACTTCCTGTGGGAAGACTTCCTCCGCCGCCAGCACGACAACCTCCTGCCGATGCTCACGGAATACCGCGACGCCCCGCTCATCAAGCCGCAGGCCACCCTGCGCAAAGAATTGAACCGGGTGATCGCCAAGGCCAAGACCGACGACGCGCGCAAAGAGGCCCTGAACCAATTCAAGGATCGGGAATTGTTCCGGATCGACATGAAGCACATCGTGGAACCGACGACCAGCCTCCCGGACTTCTCGCTGGCCATTTCCCAGCTGGCGGAAGTCATCGTGGAGCGGAGCCTGGCCGATTGCCAAGCCAAGCTGAACAAGCTCTATGGAGCGCCCCGCCTCGCGAACAAAAAACCCTGCCCCTTCGCCATCCTCGGCGCCGGCAAATTCGGCGGGCGGGAGATGGGCTACGCCTCGGACATCGAAGTCCTCTTCGTCTATGGCGGAGCGGGACGGACCAGCGGCAAGCAGGGCATCGACAACAGCGAATACTTCGAGCGCCTCGCGCAGGAACTGTTGCAATGGATCGAGGCGAAACAGGAAGGCATTTTCCACATCGACGTCCGCCTGCGTCCCCACGGCGGGAAAGGCTCGCTGGCGAATGCGTTCGAGGAAGTGTGCAAGTACTACAGCGCCGGCGGACAAGCCGCGCCGTTCGAGCGACAGGCGTTGATCAAGCTCCGCCATATCGCGGGCGACGCCTCGCTGGGCAAGCAGGTCGAAGCCCATCGGGATACGTTCGTCTACAGCGGAGCGCCCTGGGATCTGGCCCTGGCGCTGGACCTGCGACGCCAGCAGATCGCCCAGCTCGTCGAGCCGGGGAAGCTCAACCTCAAACACAGCCACGGCGGCATCGTCACCATCGAGTACGCCGTGCAATACCTGCAAGTCATGCACGGCCATCGGCACCAGAGCCTGCGCACGCCCAACACGCTTCAGGCCCTCGCCGCGCTCGTCGAAGCGGGCCTCATCCCCCGCGCAACCGGGGAGAGCCTCCGCAAAGCCTACCTGTTCATTCGCATGCTCATCGACGGCCTCCGCATGGTGCGGGGCAACACCAAAGACCTCGTCCTCCCGCCCCCCGACTCAGACGAGTTCATCTTCCTCGCCCGCCGCGTCGGCTACACGACGGACGATTGGCAGGCAGGAGCGAAACACTTGCAGACGGATATTGACGGGCACATGAAGCTGGCAAGGGAGTTCTTTGAGAAGATGTTCGGGAAGGTGTGACTGGAAAACATTCCGCCCTGCAGCAAACCTCCCTCGTAATCGACTTGAGACCAATACCTACCACCCATCCGTGAGCTAATGAAAACCTCCATTCGGCTCACATTTCAACTCCCACATGAGCCGAATAGGTATATAATCGGCTCATGCCGTACAACTGGCAACAAAGCGACTGGCCCAAATTCCGCTATGATCTCTCCGGGATCGAAGAGGTTTTGCTAACCCTTGCCGAGAAGACCGGTCACACAAACGGACTCTTGAAGGGGCTGGCGGCCGACGCGCAGGTGGAAACCAGCATCGAGATGATGGTCGTCGAGGCGCTGACAACCTCCGCCATCGAAGGCGAACTGCTGAGCCGCAAAGATGTCATGTCCTCGATCCGGAGGAATCTCGGCATGGAGACCGGCCCTCCCGCAGGAGACAAGAGAGCCCAAGGCGCCGCCGCGCTCATGATCGACGTCCGAAACACTGTTACCGCCCCACTGACCGAAGAGACGCTGTTCGACTGGCACCGGATGATTATGCGGGGCCACCGGCATATCGCGGCCGGCCAGTGGCGGACGCATGCCGAACCGATGCAGGTCGTGTCCGGGCCGGTGGGACATGAACGGGTTCATTTCGAAGCGCCGCCATCCTCACAAATTCCGGAAAAGATGGCTCGTTTCATCCAGTGGTTCAATGACACGGCTCCAGGCGGGACAAAGGAGATTCGGAAGGCGGCCGTACGCTCGGCGGTCGCGCATCTTTACTTCGAATCAATCCATCCCTTTGAAGACGGCAATGGCCGCATCGGACGGGCCTTGTCCGAAAAGGCGCTCTCGCAGGGGCTCGGACGGCCCGCATCATTGAGCCTGTCGCGGGCGATCGAAGCCAACCGGAAACAGTATTACGAGGCGCTGCAAGAGGGGCAACGGTCGAACGAGATCACCGCCTGGGTGACCTGGTTCGTCACCATGGTGCTCGAAGCGCAGATTCAGGCCGAAGAACAGATCGAGTTCACCTTGAAGAAAACGAAACTGTTCGACCGGTGGAGAGATCAGCTCAATGACCGCCAGATGCAGATCCTTCGCCGCATGCTGGACGAAGGCCCGGCCGGCTTCGAGGGCGGCATGAGCGCCAAGAAATACATGACCATCACCGGAGCGTCCAAAGCCACGGCCACGCGTGATTTGCAGGATCTCGCGGACAAAGGTATCGTTGTGCCAGCCGGAGGCGGACGCAGTATCCATTACAAGATCAATCTGTAGAACAATTCATCCGCGGCGACACGAGGAACTTGGCCCTCCCGCCGCGTCGGCTACACGACGGACGATTGGCAGGCAGGCGCGAAGCACTTGCAGACGGACATCGAGCAGCACATGACGCTGACCAAATCCTTCTTCGAACGGACGTTCGGGGCCCTGTGAGTTACAATCCGTCATACTGCGCCTACGCGACCTGCCACTCATGAGACCCTCATGACTCATCGGTTCACCCCCCGACGCCCATGGCAACGAACAACCCGGTCGTTCGTGCTCATGTCATCCCTCGTACTGTGCGCCGCCTCGGTTACTTGGGCTGAGACCGAGGGGCGTCATCTCCTGGTCGCCATAGGACCTGAACAGCCCGGCACATCAGGGCCCGACGCCTCCGTCGTGCCTGCCGAACCGACCCCGGCGCCAACAGCGCCCCAGGCCGAGCGCCCGTCGCATCTGCTTCCCTTCTGGGCTGAAGAGGCCAGGAAGCGGGGCCACGAACTGCCTCTCACCTACGGCCTGTCGCCCACCTTCACCTACACGGCGCAGGACTTCAGCATCCGGGACCTGAAAATCGGCCTCGGGAACGCGCCGCCGACCACGCCCATTGCCTTTCTCGGCTTCGATCCCATCCGGGTCAAGGCGTACAACACCATGATGCGCTTCGACGCCTGGGTCCTGCCGTTTCTCAACGTCTATGGCCTGGCGGGCTACAGCTCAGGGAAGGGCGACACCACGGTGACGATTCCGGCCATCCCCACCGTCACCACGCAACCATCGCGGGTTCCCCTCACCATCAATTACGAGGGCCCCACATACGGAGGGGGCATGACGCTCGCCGGCGGGTACGACTGGTTTTTCGCGACCGTGGACGTTAATTTTACCTTGACCGACCTGCGCGACGCCTTCACCTCCGATATCAAAACCTTCATCTTCGCCCCGCGCCTCGGCTGGCATGGCACCGCCGGGTGGTTCAAGGGCGGCGTGTGGGCAGGCACCATGTATATGAATCAAACGGAACTGCTCACCGGCACCGCTGCACTCCCCTCGGGCCTACCGCTGAACTTCGAACTCAAGCAGCAATCGATCGACCAGTGGAATGCGCTGCTGGGATTCATGTGGGAAATTTCTCCTCGTTTCGTCTACCTGTTGGAAGGAGGCCTCGGCCCACGCGAACAAGTCACTACCTCCCTCGCCTTCCGGTTTTGATCCCAGCCCATCTTCGATATGTACGCAAACCAGACCACAAGAGGGCTAGCGCATGGCGTGCAAATCTGGTCTAATCCGCCCGATGCGACACCGACGCGCCCGACATACCACAGACAACTGGCAAGCAGGGACCAGGCATTTGCAGGCGGACATCTTAAGGCACAGGAGCTTGACACGAGAGTTTTCTGAGAAGACATTTGGGGGATTGTGAGCCCTCTTATTTAAATGTGTGAATGCAAGACCTGATGTAGCCCCGATTGGGATTTAGCTTGATGACCGACCGCTATTACAGAATTAAGAGTCCAATACTCCTCACTGGCGCGGGATTTTCTAAGCCGTTTGGCGGTTACCTTGCGAGTGAGATGTGGTCTCTCATATTTAACCAACTCAGCTCTGGTAATTACAAAGCACTCAAAACCATCCTACGTGGTGAGATGAACTATGAACGCGCTTATGATCTCGTCATGTCTGGAAGCGACTTTAGCCTTGCCGAAAAATCAGCTTTTTCAAACGCCCTCTTAGAAGCTTATAGCGAACTTGACCGTTCTATATGTGTTCATCTGGGAAACAACAGATCCCAGATTCAATGCCTTCGGTACTTTATCGAACGATTTGCAGGCGAAGGACAGGAGAGAGGATTTGTTTTCACCCTCAATCAGGATGCTCTGCTCGAAAGGTTCGCGTCTCTGGGAACAGGGATATTTCAGATCCCGTCTTTAGGCCACCCCGACTGGTTTTCAGGCAGGTTGGAGAACCAGCCTTTCCCTGAAATCGACATATCCAACCAACCCCATCTGGAACAATTCAGGAATAATTTCTGGTCGAAAGGAACTGGACTGCAGAATTTCCTATACATAAAACTCCATGGATCGTATGGCTGGAAATCCTCACGAACCGGAAACGGTATGGTCATTGGCCATGACAAAGCTGGCAGCATCTCAAGAGAACCACTCTTGAAATGGTATCTCGACGTCTTTCGTGAAGTTCTGTGCACGCCGAACATAACTCTCGTTGTTGCCGGCTATGGTTTTATGGATCGCCACATCAATGAAGTAATAATTAAAGCGGCCAGTACGGGTCTACAACTGCACGTTATTTCACCGATGCAGCCAAGAGACTTTAGAAATCACATCCTGTCAGTCACGGCAACAGCCGGTAACGTTTCTGTACCTTATGGGGCTGAAATATGGGAGATGTTGAGCGGGTATCACTGCACCTCCGCAGATAAGATGGTGCCGACCAGTGCGAGCGCCCTGCCTGGAAGTACTTTCTTCAGACAAGTAGGAATCCATTAAGCTTAGATGAACAAAGGGGCGGGAATCTTTTCTGATCGCTTGGCTTGATGAACTCACCACCAACCTGGCCTCTTGATATTCAACAGCCTGCTTCTTGGCCTCAGCTCGTACGCCTGATATTCACCCTTACCCGCATACGTTGCGCACAGCGGCCACCGCCCCATCAATTTGACGACACCCCATCTTCCACTGTATTCTGACGACCAGAATTGTGGTCATCATCACGAGAGGTCGCTATGGCTAAAACTTTGTCCTTATCGGAAGTCAAAACCCGCCTACCTGAACTCGTGGCGGGGGTACAAGAGCGCGAGGAGGAAGTCATCGTCACGAAGAATGGCCGTCCGGCTGCCATCTTGATGAATGTCGATGAATATACCCGCCTTAAAGAGACCTTGGATGTCCTGAGCGATCCGGCCATCATGAGTCAAATTGCCGAGAGCCGGGCCTTTTACAAAACGAAACGCAAAGGACTCTCGTTTGAAGACGTGTTCGGCGAGCCCCTGACGCCCGTCAAGAAGCGGCGAACTGCGTGACCCCCTTCCGGCCGGACATCCCTCCGCATGTGGCGGACGTGATCCGCTCGCTCCATCTCGACCTTACGCGATTGATCAAGTCAGCCATTCGCGCCATTGCCGCCAATCCCGAATGTGGAGAGCCGCTCCAGCGGGAACTCGACGGGTTACGGAAGTATCGCGTTCGCCGCTTTCGCATCGTCTATGCCATCGATCAGAAGGCACGAGTCATTCGCCTGATGGCCGTTGGCCACCGTCGATATGTGTATGAGGAGCTGACCGAGCGGATTCGACGAAAGACCCGAGAATAAGGGCCTCAAAACCGAACGCTCTCCATTTCGCGTGACACATCACAAAGCCTGGATAACTTCCCCCGTTACGCGGCCCTTGTTCGACACAACTGTGCGATTTGCCGCTGCACCGCGGGACGCACGCTGGTGAACGACAGGCCGAATTCACGAGGACTGATCCAGCGCACCGTCGCCCCGTCGATGATGAACGGGTGGGCCGCATCCTGCGGGAAGATGCAACATTCCACGCTCTCCCCGACCGGGACAGCCGCAAAACTCGTGATGCGACAGCCCCACGGCGAGAGGTCACGCAACACGCCCTCCCCGCTCATCCCTCGATCTTTCGCGGAAAACTGACTCCGCAAACAGACCGGGGCACGGGAATGCCGACGCTTCTCTGCCGTACGAGTCCGTGCCGCCGTCTGACTGAGCCGGTTCGAGAGCCGGGATGGCTGGACAGGCCGATGGGCCACGCCGGAGAAACCCGCACTCGCTCTCTCGAATAAATGATGGCCCCTCAGACTTTCCGCCTTCCGGCTCAGCCATTGCCCGGCCTGTTCCATGAATGCATCCACATGAGGCTTCAATTGCCGGCCACGCGTCTTCACCTCTTCCATCCAGACATCCCAGGGACCTTGGGACTGAGGAACCGGCCCTCGCCCGCCTGAGTTCAGACGCGTGATCCGTTGCGCCACTTCACGAAACCCCGGGTCCTCTCTTTTGATCCGCCCATACAGCTCAAGGCTCTCCTCATGCCGGCCCAGCAATTCCAATGTCTGCCCCATATGATAGAGAATGTGTCGTTGTTCTTCGGATGACACCGTGGGTGCCACGACCGCTTGCCGGAATGCCATGACCGCTTCTTCATGGCGGCCCGCCGCCTTCAAGCACAAGGCGATCTGCACATGCGCTTTTCCAGCATATTGAGGATCGAGGGCGGCTTTTTTGAAATCGTCGATCGCCTGAGGGAACATCTGTACCCGCTTGAGTACCAGCCCACGGTCATAGTGATCGAATGCCGACATCTGTTTGTCCATGCCTACGCCTCCGTGTTCTCGCACCATGCCCCGGGATACAAAGCCGGATGACGAACTCTGCAAGACTAACGCCTTGCACCGGAGCCCTAATTTCCATCACTTATCGAGTCGAGATGCTTCGCAGAGGGATCGAGAACCCGACAGAGCGGCCAATATGGTACGCGATACTGTAATGGACCGGAATGAACACTTGGCATGCGAGAACCAAAGCGGTCGGAACTCGTTTGTGATCAGGCCCGTTTCATGCGGCGGGGCAGGATCATGACGGATGTGGGGCGATGCACGGGTAGGACCAGCCTGGTGCGAGCAATGGCATCCAATAGAGCGGGGTCTGCGTTCAGAACGTCACCGTCATCTGCGCCTAGCCATACCCATGAAACCGTGTCGCGGTGTTGTTGCCTCCATGGAGAGGGTTTGGCGCTAAAGATGGGGGCATCGCTCCTTCAGCCAGAGCATGCCCCCATCATTGGCTTTTGGACTCCTTCCCCTTAAACTCAGGACCAAGCAGGCCGCGGCTCTCGAATACTTTCACTGGGAGCAGCAGCCCAAGCCAAACGGCCTGGGCTCGAAGGACGACCGCGGCGGCAGCCGCTCAAGAATTCTTTACCTACCAGCGATCGCGCTGGCCGCCGACGCCGGTCGCCCCGCGCCCGGCGCTTCCTGCGCGCGCCTCTTGAGGACGAGCTTCGTTCACTGTGAGTGTGCGTCCGCCCATTTGTGAGCCGTTCAAGGCGCTAATCGCGGCTTGGGCCTCAGCGTCGGAGGACATTTCGACAAAACCGAACCCCCTGGACTGCCCGGTGAACTTATCCGTGATGATCCGCACTGAAGCGACCACGCCGTGTGGCGCAAACAAGTCACTCAGCTCCTGCTCCGTCGCCGAATAGGGTACCCCACCGACATACAGCTTCACACCCATCGGATTTCCTCCTTTAATGATTAGGACTTACTTACGGCCCATCAATTGGCTGGTCACTTGTACGTCACCAGACATGAATACTGTATCGGTCGCCGTTCGATTCTATTGTCATGGTTTGTACGACAGAAGAACCGGAGGGGAGGAACCGAAGGAGTCGAGATTTTTTTGACAGTCCGGTTTCGCAGACCACGGCGCCCTATCGCTCAACGTTCAGGCCTTGCTCTACCAAGATGCCTGGCTCGCATAGGTACGAGGGAAGCGCTCCTCCCGACAAAGATTGAGGGTCAGGGCTTGTAATCACACACAGCTTCCATGATGGCCATCCATTGAAGACGTCCTCCCCTTCTGCTCTTCTGTCCGGTCACACGCACCGGCTGCGTCGTGAGGAATGGCGTCTTCCCCGACGCAGAAAGTCCCTCTCGAATAACCAGGCCCCTCGCCACATGAATCCCCTGTAGGTAATTCACCCTCCCGGTTTCGCCGCACAATCAGGAACTTTGATCGACTCTTCTGTTTGGGTGCAGCTGTTTCCCTACAACCCTACAGCTCTAGAGATGCAGCAGCCTACATTTACCCTATCAATCCATGGTTTCCGCGGCCAGACAGTGGCATCGGCCTTGCTCATAGTCTTTCAATCATGACGCTCACACAAATCAACTTCGATGAGGAGTGAACATGAAAGTCCTCTGTGCCTGGTGTGAACAGGACGGGAAGCAGGCGCTGATGCGTGAGAGTGCAGCCGACGCTCACGCCATGGTCACACATGGTATTTGTGACGATCACGAATCCATTCTCCGGAAGCAGGTTGAGGACCTCACTCACGGGCGCAGACAGGACTCGCTACGCCCCCGTCTACTTCGCCAATCTGACGCCGCATAACAAGCCTCGAACTCGTAACGGGCTTTCCGGACGACTTGTATGTTGGTCACCTTCCGAATCGATGAGCTCACGGTCCACTGAATAGACAGACTGGGCGTAGCCGGCCACAAGCATCAGCACTTTTCCCATCGGCCCCTTGTCCAACTCACATGAATCCTCGGACAGCTCTTCGAACGGGAGCCTGTCGTCCGACTGGGAACAAACTCAATGAACCGGGAGTCCGTTGTAAGGTCGGCAGGCCCTTGAAGGGCAGCGTATATCCTCTGTATTCTGCACACGATCAGATGACACCATGACCTGGCCTGGCCTGGCCACACCAAAGGGCCTCGATCCCAAGGCTCAGGGAAACCAATGGAGCACAGTGGACCCATGATCGAGATCTACACAGACGGTGCCTGTAGCGGCAACCCCGGACCGGGCGGATGGGGCGTGCTGCTCCGCGTCAGCACAACTGAAACGGAGTTGTGCGGCGGCGAGCCGGCGACGACGAACAATCGCATGGAACTGCTCGCCGTGATTGAGGCCTTACAGTCGTTCAGGGAGCCGGTGGAAGCGCTGGTCTATACCGATTCGCAGTATGTCCAGAAGGGCATCAGCGAGTGGATCCACAACTGGAAGCGGCGCGGCTGGAAAACGGCAGCCAAGGAGCCCGTGAAAAATGAGGACCTCTGGCGCCGCCTGGATGCGTTAGCGGCCGGCCATACCATCGAATGGCGTTGGGTCAAGGGACATGCGGGTCATCCGGACAATGAACGGGTGGACGCCCTCGCTCGCACCGGCCTGGAACAGGCCCGCCGCGTCGGCAAGGCAGTCGGCGGGACAGTCGAAGAGAAGGACCCGGGGGCCGGGAGGCTTTTTTGATCGCGCAATGCGATGAGATACCGACCGGTCCCCTTTCGCCGGGTAGGGCGGGGGCTTTTTCCATTCCTTCAAACATTTCTCGCCAGCGGCCCGGATGGCTATCAATCATGCGTGCCGCCATGGCATCATCGCCGCATGAAAAGCGGTCTCTGTTGCTGGTGCACGATGGTGTTTTACTTCCGTCCTGATGTCATACGATCGCTCCTGATCCTCATCTTGTTGGTTGCTCCCCTTGCTGCCGCACAAGCAGAGAACGTGGCGCCCGGTGCCCACTGGGGCGCCATCGACTTTCCCGATCGGGACCGTACCTTGATGGCGGGATTTACCGTGAATCGGTTTACGGAATTTGATGCACACCGGGTGCGCTTCAATGGTGTCACTGAAAGCGCAGGATTCAATTTCGCCACAGTCAGTTGGACTGACCGTATCAAGGCACTTCCCGGTTGGTCCGGCAATCTGACGATCGGGGCCGGGCCTACCGGGGAGAACCCCTCAAGCAATATACAAAATACCTACCATAGTTGGACCAACCAGGCTGTGGTTCCTGTTGATCAAACACGCTCTGGTTGGGATGCCATGGTCGGCGGATCGCTGACCAGATGGGACAAACTGTTCTCGGCCCGTGACACCGGGTTTGCCGGCATGGGGATCGCCGCGGGATCCCTCTATCAAGAACTGTACGGGCGGATCGGGCTGCGGCAACTGTCGCTGGCGGAGCTCGTGGCCTGGATGCTTCCCGGCACGGAGCCGGAATTTCTGAAAGATGTTTCTCGATTCGTGCGGTTTTCCGTCATGGGGCGGTATGGCCTGCTCTATGGAGGCTCTGCCTATCACAGCGACGTCATTGCCTCGCAATCCTATCTGGGGCAAGCCTCGGTGTCGTTCGCGGATTATGGCGTGGGCGAAGGCCCGGCGCCACGATGGGAACTGGAATTGGCGCTTACGTACGATTCCGGCTTGTTTGAGTCCCCCAATGGAATAAGGCTGACGCGCCGTTTTGGGTCCATTGCCCTGCGGTTTCCGTACGGGACGCTTGAGACGTGGAACGATTGGGTGGGGTCAACGGACTCCGGCCCGACCTTCGGCATGAGCCTCATGCTGAATGTCCTTCAACTCTACCCGCTCTTCGCCGGCAAGTGAGCACCGGGACCGACATGGAGGGATCGGAAGTCGTTGCTGATTGTGCCGCACGATCACAGGCCGACCGTTCCCATCTTGTGGCGGAACCGAACCGCTCACCCTGTACCTTCCCCCGATCCCCTTACGCTTCGGTTTCGCATTCTCCGGGCTTCCGGGCACTGGGAGGAGATCCGGTTCGTCCGGCTGGTTTGGTTTAGAAAACCGGGCCAACCAGACGAACGCGAAACAGTCGCCTGTGCTAGCGGCCCTTCGATTCGGCTGGTTGCTCGTACGCCCGGCAGACGTCTGCCAGTGAGAGCACGCCGATGATCGTTCGGTCGGCCGTGACGGCCAGGTGGCGAATGCCTTCCTTCTTCATGAGGGCGGTCGCCTCGGCCAAGGACTCGGTCTCTTCAATGGTCACCACGGGCTTGCTCATACACATCACGACCGTGGTCGTGTTGGGATCGAGCCCCTTGGCCACGGCCTTCCGGCTAAGGTCGGAATCCGTGACGATTCCGATGTAACGGGAGCCGTCATCCACGATCAACGACCCGACTTTGTACTTTTGCAGCAGGCGCCCCGCTTCCTTGATGGTGGCGGCACGATGCACGCTGCGCACATCGTGGGACATGTACTCTTCGACCGTCCCCCGCAACCGGTTCTTGCCGTCACGGCTCCCCTGCCGGGTCGCCTGCACACGGTGGCGCAACTCCAGGTCTGCGAGGCAGCTTTCGAGCACCTGCCGGCGCTGCTGAAGGCACTCGCGTTCCACATCATGCATGCCGCTTTCCTGCGCTTCTTCGGGCAGCAGGACGGACTCGCCGCTCTTGGCGTAAAAGTAGGCCTCGGCTTCGTCGGACGCGGCGCCGAACACCTGTCCGATGAGGTCCTCGGCCGCTTCATCGAAGTCCTCCAGCGAGGCGCTCCCCCGCTTGCGCGAGAGAAAGGGCTGGAACTTGACCAGCATCTGCTTCATCCGTTCGATATAGCGATCGAGAATATCGCTGCGTGTCAATCCGGTCCGTACTCGTTTCGGCATGCTGTTCCTCCTACGTTGTGCGCAGGAGAATAACCTAAGCCGGGCGTAGGCTCAAGATCCTCCTCGCATAGGCTGCGATCCATGCGCGCTACGCAGTGTTCGGCACAGCCGACTCCTTTCCTACCGATGCTTTCCTGGGACCGCCGCCCCGGACGCGATGCATCTTGTCCCTGGTGTGATAGGGCAACAGTCCTTCCAGCACGGCCGGGAGCTTCTCGCAGGGTACGTCCTCCATGATCTTGATGGCCAGCTTCGGATCGGGCCCCGACCGCCCGCCGACGAAAATATCGACGGCCTCGACGACTTTGCCGTCGATCTTGGTCTTCTTGCCCAGTAACCCGACATCGGCCACCAGATGATTGCCGCAACTGGCCGGGCATCCGGACCAGTGCATGGTGATGGGTTTCAGCGTTCCGCCGAGCCGTCCCTCCAGGGCTTTGGCGACCTCGACCGCCCGGCTCTTGGTTTCGATGACCGCCAGGTTGCAGTAGTCGTTGCCGACGCAACTCACCAGCCCCCGATAGAGCGCGGACGGGTTGTAGGCGAACTGCTTGAGCAGCGGCTCTTCCGCCAACTCGCCGATCTTCCGGTCGCTGATGTTCGTGACGATCAACGCTTGGCCCGGGGTAATGCGCACCTCTCCCGTTCCGTACTTCTCGGCCAGGCTGAGGATCTTCAGCAGATCGCCCGCCTTCATGCGTCCCACGAGGACTTTCAACCCCGCATAGTTCATCCCCCGTTGCCGTTGCCGAAAGATCCCGACGTGATCGGTCTCGCCCGGCTTCCGCGCATCGTCGCCGGCCGGCGCCAGCCGTTTGCCGACTTTCGCCTCGACTTCGGCGCGGAACCGGCCCGTGCCCCATTCCTCGAGGAGAAAGGCCAGGCGGGCTTGCGTGCGATTCTCCCTCGGCCCGTGGTCCCGATAGATCTCCAGGATCGCGCAACAGACCTCCAGCGCGTCGGCCGGATTGACGAACACATCCAACGGAGTCGCGATTCTGTATCCGCCCGATCCCAGCTTTCCCCCGACGAGGACGTTGAATCCCACGCATCGGTCGTGGCCGAGATCGTAGTAGGCCGGCACGAGTGCCAGGTCCTGCGTCTCCATGTGCACGCAGTTATGCGGACAGCCCGTGACCGCCACGTTGAGCTTGCGCGGCAGATTGGAATAGGCCGGGTTGCCGAGAATCTCGTCGTTGATCGCCCGCACCAGCCCGGTGGTTTCGACGATCTCGTCGGGATTGAGCCCGGACACCGGGCAGGTCATCACGTTCCGCACGTTGTCCATGCCGGTTTGCAGCGATGTGAGCCCCACCCCCTCCATCTTGGCAAACACCGCCGGCACGTCTTCGATCTTGATGTGCCGGAGTTGGATTTGTTGTCTCGTCGTCAGGTCCAGCAGACCGTTCCCGTACGTTGAGGCGATCTCCGCGAGCGCCCGCAGTTGATACGTGGTCGTTTGGCCTCCGGGAATCCTGACCCGCACCATGAAAAACCCCGGCGTCGGATCCCGCAAGAAGAGGCCATACCACTTGAGCCGCTGGATGTCGGCTTCAGGAATCGACGCCCACCCCGTCATCGCGTAGTGGGCAATCATCTCCCGCACGGCCAATCCGTCTCGCTCAGTCTTTATCGCCTCGATCTTGTTCATCCTCTCCTCCTCACAGCCTAGTTGGTGAACTCCACACGATACCCGGCAGGGCCGGGCAACAATCGCACCACCCCTTCTCGACTCCACCGGTCGATGGTGAGAAAGACCTGGGCATAGCAGTCCTTCGGCAACATCTCGACCACATCGTCCAGCGTACGAGGGCTGCGGTCCCGCAGCAGATCGACCAGCGCCCGTTCCACCCCGTTCAACGCCCGATCACCCGCCCGTTCCCCGTTCATCGCCGCCTCCTTTCTGTCATCCCCTCAACGCAAAAGCGCCAGCCTCCAAGATGCCCCCGTTCAGGAGCCCCGGAAGCCGGCGCCATTGCCAGCCGAACGGCGCCGACATCATCGGCGGCGCCTGTTTTCCGATCCTGTTAGAACGTCTTATATTCGAGCCATTTGCCGTTCAGCGTAATTTTGCACCGGGCCTCGCCCTGGCTGCCTGTCACTTTTTCCATATCCAGCGTGAAATCGATGGCGCTCATGATGCCGTCGCCGAACATCTCGTTCGCCTGGTCCCGCATCGAGTCGCCATAGACCCCGATAATCTCCAACAAGCGGTACTTGAATGGATCGGTCGCGTTCGGGAAGTCCGTCCGGACCGGGAACTTGCTCAGTGCCGCGGTCGTCTCGGCATCCAGCTCCAGCATCGCCCCGACCTTCTTCGCCTCGTCTAGCGTGAACTTATGGTTCCCGTTGAGCGCCGCCGCCACAAAGGTCGGGTTCTTGCCGACGACCTTGGCGACCTCGGCAATGGTGACGTTCTTCTTTTGGCGCTTTTCCTTAATCGCCTTCCGGATTTCATCTTTCGACATATTCATCTCCTCGTGTGAATGTGAGCCTGCTCTCTCTCTCTCTCTGATCTCCCCGCTTACGACCGCACCACTGCCGGCGACACCGGCGCAGAAACAGTCACCGGCTCCGCTGCTTCGACCCGGTACGGGCTGACCAGCCAGTAGAGCCCTCCGACGAACAATCCGCCGCCGACGACATTGCCCAGGACCACGAAAAGCTGGTTGTACCAGAAGCCTCCCCAGCTGATACCCGCCTCATGCGGTAGGAGCAACGCCATCCCCAGGAACGACTGGTTGGCGATGCTGTGCTCGAACCCCGTCCCGATGAAGGCGAACAGGCACCAGAAGATCAGCATGATCTTGGCGGCGTCATTGCTGGTCCGGCCGGACATCCACACCGCCAGGCAGATCAGCCAGTTGCAGAGAATGCCGCGGATGAACAGCTCCCACGCCGGCAACGACATTTTCGTCGCCGCTACCTTCCCGATGAATTCCGCCGTCGGCCCTTTCGCAAACACGCCGGACTCCACGACCAGCCAGGCCAGGGCGAGCGACCCGATCAAATTGCCAACCCATGACCAGACATTGAATTGGACCACTTGCGACCAGGTGACGCTGCGGGATAATCCGCCGATCGCGCCGATCATGTTGTTGCCCGTGAACAGTTCAGAGCCCGCGAAAATCACCAGGGTCAGCGCGATCCCGAACGAGGCCCCCATCACCAGTTTCACGACCGGCGAGCCGGCCGCCATCAGCGGACCGCCGAGACTGAAGATCAACGCAATCCCGAATCCCAGATACACCCCGGCCATCACCGAGAGCAGCAGATAGCCGCTCAACGACCGATCGAGAAATCCGAACTTCTTCTTCGCCAGCCCGGCGATCCGCTCATGATCCGCGAGATGCATCGTATCCTCCTTGGCTGAGGTGGAATGCCCGTCGCCGTTGCCTTCACAAACAAAAAGGCGCCCTCATTCCCGCCAGGGAACAAGGACGCCTTCGTCCTTTCGTGAGGTGCCGCTGCACCTCCGGTGAGACGGCATCGTCCCACCACTGCTCTTGAAACACAAAGGCGCCCGCCATTCATTCCTGAATGACGGACGCCTTTGTCCGTGTCATGATTCTGTGAGCAGGCTTGAAGCGCCGTTGCCTCAAGTTAGCTCGTAGGAAGCTTGTAGCATGCTTCCCGGGAATCCGTCAACCCATACGTTCCAATGGGCCGGGAATCTCTAAATATCGTAATACAGGAAGAACTCGTACGGGTGCGGACGCAGCCGCATCGTATCGACTTCCTTGGTCCGCTTGTAGCTGATCCAGGCCTCGATCAGATCCTCCGAGAAGACCCCGCCTTTGAGCAGGAATTGATGGTCTTTCTCCAGGTTGTTCAGGGCCTCGTCCAGGCTGCCCGGCATGGTCCGGATCTTCGCCGCCTCCTTGGCCTCAAGATCGTAGAGGTCCTTCTCCGCCGGTTCGCCCGGGTTGATCTTGTTCTCGATGCCGTCCAGGCCGGCCATCAGCATGGCCGCGAAGGCGAGATAGGGATTGGCGCCGGGATCCGGGAAACGCACTTCAATCCGCTTCGCCTTGGGGCTCGGCGAATACATCGGGATACGGATGCCGGCCGACCGGTTCCGGCTGGAATACGCCAGCAGCACCGGCGCTTCGAACCCCGGCGTCAGCCGCTTGTACGAGTTGGTCGTGGGATTAGTCAGGGCGGCCAAGGCCGGCGCGTGCTTCAGAATACCCCCGATGTAGTGCAGGCACATCTGCGACACGCCCGCATACTCTTTGCCCGCGAACAGGGGCTTGCCGTCCTTCCAGATGCTCTGGTGGGTGTGCATGCCGGACCCGTTGTCGCCGAAGATCGGCTTCGGCATGAAGGTCGCGGTCTTGCCGTGACGGCGCGCCACGTTCTTGACGATGTACTTGTACATCATCATCTTGTCGGCGGTCCGCACCAGCGAATCGAACCGGATGTCGATTTCGGCCTGTCCCGCGGTGGCCACTTCGTGGTGGTGCTTCTCGATCTCGATCCCGGCCTTCTCCATTTCCAGAACCATTTCGGTCCGGATGTCCTGCTGGGTGTCGGTCGGGGCCACGGGGAAGTAGCCTTCCTTGCTGCGGATCTTTCCGCCCAGGTTGACACCCTCCTGGCCCATGTTCCAGACGCCCTCTTCGGAATCGATGAAATAGTAGCCGCTGTGGTTCGTCTGGTCGTAGCGGGCATGATCGAAAATGAAGAATTCGGCTTCCGGTCCCCAGTAGGAGATGTCGCCGATCTTCGTCGTCTGGAGATACTTCTCCGCCTTCTGGGCGATGTAGCGGGGGTCGCGATCGTAGGTCTCGCGCGTGATCGGATCGACGACGTTGCCGACCAGGCTCAAGGTCGGCACCGCGCAAAAGGGATCGAGGCAGGCGGTCGCGGGATCGGGCACGACCAGCATGTCGCTGTTGTTGATCGCCCGCCATCCCCGGATCGAGGACCCGTCAAGGCCCGACCCGTCCTTGAACAACCCTTCCGTCAACTCCCCGATCGGGATCGTAAAATGCTGCCAGGTGCCGATCAGATCGACAAACTTCAAGTCCACGACTTGAACCTTGTTCTTCTTCGCATACTCTAAGACTTCACGAACGTTCATCCCCTCCTCCTTTCAGGATCCCCACACCAACTGCGTGAGACCTTCACCACGGTTATGCTGCCTTCACATCCAAAAACTGCTCGATCTCCTGCCACACTCCCTGACGAATCCGTTCGATCTGCTCCGGCTGCTCGATTTTTCCGCCCTTGGCATCCGTCACGTAGAACACGTCGGCGACCTGGTCGAGCCGCGTGGAAATCCGCGCCGCATGCACCGACAGGCCCTGCCGGAAAATCGCATTGGTGATCACGTATAACAACCCCTGCCGGTCGTCGGCGAACACATCGACGATGGTATAGCGGTCGGACGTCTCGTTGTCGATCCGCACCTCGGTCGCCTTGCCCGCCGGAACGGCCGGGCGCAAGGCCGACAGCCGCGTGCCGCGCCTGACGACCTCCTCGACCGGCACCTTGCCCTGCAGCACGGACCGGATCATGTCCCCGATCGCCTCACGACGTTCGTCCGGCGGCGCCCCGCTGTAGTCCGGGTCGCTCACCTGGAACGTATCCACGACCACGCCGTCCTGCCGTGTCAGAATCTGCGCATCGAGAATCTGCAGCCCGTTCGCGGCCATCACCCCGGCGATCTTCGAAAAGATCCCCGGAATCACGTCGTTGAACGTCACCACGGCATATTCGCAGGTCCCGAGCGCCCCATTGAATTCGGCATCGACCAGGACCTCTCCGGGACTCAACCGCCGGATCGTGGCCAAATGGGCGGCGATCCGCGCCGGCGGCGTCCCGTAGGCATACCGCAAGGGAAACTGGCGCAGCTGCGCTTCGACCCAGGGCTGGGAAATCTCGACTTGGGCGCGCAATACCGGTTGCAGGAGAACGTCTGCGGCAATGCGCTTCAGCCGTTCCGGCGCATCAGCGGCCTCCCGCTCACCGGACACCTCCTGCATCGTCCGAACATAGAGTTCGACCAGCAGCGACTCTTTCCATTTGGTGAGCACCCCGGGACCGACGGCTGCGATATCGGCGGCCGTGAGCACCAGCAGTTTCCGCAAGACTTCGGGCGTCCCGACTTCTCTGGCAAACGGTAGCACGACCTGTTCATCGTTGGGATCGCGGCGAAACGCCGTATGCGCCATCATCAAATGCCGATGCACCAGAAACACGAGGGTCCGGCGCTCGGCCTCGTCGAACCCCAAGCGCGTCGCCGCGTCATCGGCGATCCGTCGCCCGACTTCGCTGTGATCCTCTTCCTGACCTTTGCCCAGGTCATGGAGGAAGACGGCAAGATGCAGCAGATCCTTCCGCTTGATCTCCCGATAGACTTCGCCCAGCATGCCCTGATCCTGCGCGAACGACTCGACTTTGGCGACGGCCAGCAGGCTGTGCTCATCGACCGTATACTTGTGGTACTGATTGAACTGCATGAGTCCGCGAACCGCCGAACAGACCGGAACCAGTTTTTCCAGCAAATGGGCGCGATGCATGGCTTCGAGCGTCTTGGCGGTGCCGGGGCCGGCCAGAATCTGCCGGAAAGTAAGGCTGGCCTCCGGTGTTTGAAATCCCTCATCCGACAGGCCTTCCATATGCCGGTGAATGTCTTCCAGGAGAGAGGATTCGATCGACAGCCGCTTCGACCGGGCCAGATCGAAGAGCCGCATGAGCAGCGCGGGACTCTCCAGGACGCGCGGGCGCAAGTCAGGGGGGACGGTCAGCGTGTCCCGGTTCTGCACAAAATAGGTGTCCACCTTCGGGAGGGGCAGCCACTGCGTCATGCGCTCCCAGAGCGAGTGCGACTTGCACCGCCCGACGAAGCGCATCGTCGCCTCATGGAGCCCCATCGTGTGCCGGTAATACTGCTGCATGAACTGCTCGACGGCGAGGAGATGCGGCCGGTCTTCGAAACCGAACCGGGCCGCCAGCCACACCTGTTCGTCGAAGGAGAGGATTTCCTGCGCCATCCCGGCATGCACATGGAGCAAGCCCCGCACGCGCAGCAGAAACTCTCTCGCCTCGCTGACGGTGGCGTAGTCCTGCCGCGAGAGGATACCCCGATCGGACAGTTCCCGGATCGTCGACGCCTGATAGCGGGCGATTCCCGCCCATTGCAACAGATGCAGATCGCGCAGCCCGCCCTGGCTCTTTTTCACATTCGGTTCCAGAAGGTAGACCGTCTCGCCGAACTTTTCATATTCCCGGCGGCGCTCGGCCAGCTTCTGCTCGAGATATTTATCGACACCCGTCGTCGCCACTTTGCGGACGTAGACGGAGTGAAACTCCTGAAACAGCTGGGCGTTGCCCGCCAGGAACCGGGCCTCCATCATGGAAGTGCGTACCGTCGCATCGCTCAATCCCAGACTGACGCAATCCTGAATCGTGCGGACACTGTGGCCAACTTGAAAGCCGATGTCCCAGAGGGGGTGGAGGACCTGCCGGACGAACTCCGGCACAATCTTCGCGGCCTCGGGACGGAACAGGATCATCAAATCGATGTCCGAATAGGGCGAGAGTTCGCGACGGCCGTAGCCGCCGAGGGCGACCAGACAGCACTGCTGCAACGCGGCGGCCATCATCGCCTCGCCGCCGTGACGCCCCGCGATCCGATACCGGCCGACGATCAAGGCGTCGGCCAGGTCCGTCTGTGCGGCCACCACATCGGATCCCGACGCCCCCTCCATCAGACACTGCGTGATCGCCTTCCGCTGCTCGGCCAGCATGGATCCCAGCGACGCCGGATCGGCATCCGAGAGGGCCAGGACCTTTTGATCGGACGAGACGTTCACAACGCGGTGTCCCCCGTTTCTCCCGTCCTGATCCGGACGGCCATGCTCAGATCGCGCACGAAGATTTTCCCGTCGCCGATGCTGCCGGTCTTGGCCGTGCGCGTGATCGTATCGAGCACCCGCTGGACCTGGCTGTCCGGCACGGCCACCTCGATCTTCACTTTCGGCACAAACTCGATCGTATATTCCTGCCCGCGATAGGTCTCCTTGTGACCTTTCTGACGGCCGAATCCTTTGACCTCGGTGACGGTCATCCCTTGAACGCCGATCTCGAGGAGCGCGTCCTTGACCTCATCGAGTTTGAACGGCTTGATAATCGCCTCGATCAATTTCATGTCGTTTCCTCCTAGAAAAGCCGACCGCTCCCGGCCGTCAGCGGTCGGCAATCCGGAACCTGCCCGTCCCTCTTCGCTGACGGCTCATTGCCGACCGCTGTTCGTCTCGCTTACGAATAGGCGCGTTCGTTGTGCTGGCTCAGGTCCAATCCCGTCGCCTCTTCCTCGGGGGCGACGCGGAGCGCCGTCATCCCGCCCACCAGCTTCAGCAACACGAACGTACCCGCCGCCGAAAAGACGGCGACGACTACCGCGGTCAGCAGCTGCACGCCGAACTGAGCCGCGTTGCCGAAGAAGAGCCCGTCGGCCCCTGCGGCATTGATCGCCTTGCTGGCAAACAAGCCGGTGGCGAGAATGCCCAGGATCCCGCCGACACCATGAATCCCCACGACATCAAGGGAGTCATCATAGCCGAATCGCCCCTTCCACACAATTGCGAAATAGCACGCCAGGCCAGCGATTGCGCCGATCAAGAGGGCTGAAAACGGGCCGATATAGCCGGCCGCCGGCGTCACCGTCGCCAGGCCGGCCACGGCGCCGCTCGCCACGCCGAGGACTGTCGGCTTCCCGCGATGCCCCCACTCGACCACGCACCACACCAACGCCCCCATGCAGGCGGCGAGATGCGTCGCCAGGATCGCCGACACCGCAAGGCCGTTGGCACCCAGCGCGCTCCCGCCGTTAAACCCGAACCAGCCGAACCACAGGAGTCCCGTTCCCAGCAAGGTCATGGGAAGGTTATGGGGCGCCATATAATCGGTGCCATAGCCGTACCGCTTGCCCAGAACGATGGCGCACACCAGCGCCGCGGCGCCGGAACTGATATGCACGACCGCGCCCCCGGCAAAATCCAACGCGCCCATCCTGGCCAGCCATCCGCCTCCCCAGATCCAATGGGCCACCGGAGCATAGACCACGAGCGACCAGAGGGCGGCGAACAAGACCATCGCGCTAAATCGTTTCCGCTCGGCAAAGGCGCCGGCAATGAGTGCCGGCGTAATCGCCGCAAACATCAGTTGGAACAGCATGAAGGCGGTATGGGGAATCGTGGGCCCATAGGTCGCATGCGGGTCCGCGCCCACCCCGCTCAGCCCGATCCACTCCAACCCGCCGATCACACCGCCGTGATCGGGGCCGAAGGCGAGACTGTAGCCGACCACAATCCACAGCACACTGACCACGCTCATAATCATGAAGCTCTGCATAATCGTGCCCAGCACGTTTTTGCTGCGAACCAACCCGCCATAGAACAACGCCAGGCCCGGAATCAGCATCAGCAATACCAGCGCCGACGACATGAGCACCCAGGCCGTGTCACCCGTATCGACCTTCAGGGCCGCCGCCTGCGCGCCGGCGTCCGGAATGCCGATCAGCAACGAACCCAACAATCCCGCCCCTGCACCGAGCAGGGCGGCGAACCGTTTTTCCATGGCCACGATCTGCCTCCTTTGCATTGAGAAGCAAGAGGGCCGGAGCCGGAGACGAGAGGATGGCTTCGTCCTCTCGCCCCCCGCCCGTGCCCCTGGCCCAACAGTTAGAACGTCTTCGTGAACTTCAGCTTGTAGAAATCCTCGTTGTCGCCGTAGTCATGGCCCGCGGTAAACCGGAAGGCCATCCCTCCCGCCAACTTCATTTCCACATAGGGACCGAGCCACCGGTAGTAGTCCTGCTGCGCGTAGGCCGCGCTGTTATCGCGGGTGCTCAACAGATGCTCATAGTGCAACCCGAACGAGAACATGCTATTCACCCGATAGCCGGCATTCACCCAATAGTGCAGGAAGTCCCAGGTCCCTGTCCTGCCGTCGGCGCGGCCCGGATTCGGGGTCTCCGGGACCGTGCCGTCCGTCCTGCCGGACTTATAATAGCCCATATAAAACTCGCCCTCGAACCGGTTATCGAGATAGTTCGCCGTCAGACTCGGCACCCACCCGTCGAACGCTGTGGTGCGCGCGTTCACATTGCTGCCGCCTTTGCTGAACGACCCCGCACGGCTCGACAACAACATCCCGTGCACGGTCCCGATCATCGGCGTGATAGAAAGCCGCTTATCCAGGAAGGTGGCGTTGAGCCCCAGATCGAATTCGAGCCAGGGATTCTGGTCATGCGCTCCGACGCCGCCTATATTAGTCCAGTAGGTGGTGCTGAAAGCTAACGCCACATCCTTAGTCAATCCGTAGGTGCCGTATAGAGCAGGATTGAATCCGAAGAAGCTGTCGGCCTGCAGCGCCATCGTCACGGCCACGGGATGCTTCGTCTGGTCCATGAGATCGTCCGTCACGCCGGCGCGAGACTTGGAGGGAAACAGAGCAAGAAGACCAACCCCTAAGACAACTCCAAACACCCATCCTCGTACATTCTGTCGCACTCGCTTTTGCATGGCACCTCCAGAGAATGAAATTCCATTATCCCGTCAGCCTCTCAGAGAGAGGCCGACATGCCTAGAATCTCTGGCGCCATTGCCAGCGAAGATGACCGACGCCCTTGTCGGCCTCCGTCCGCCCAAGCAGAGAAGTCCCGCGGAGCCTCTCTGCGACACTCACACTGTCATCGATAGCCGTTTGTGATCGGCATCCGCCGATCCTTGCCGAACGCGCGATGGGTGATCTTGATCCCGATCGGCGCCTGGCGGCGCTTGTATTCGCTGCGGTCGACCAGTGCAATCACCCTGGCCACGACCGCCCGGTCGAACCCCATCGCCGTGATTTCCTCCAGCGAGCGATCCTCCTCCACATACGCCTTGAGAATCGGATCCAGCACCGGATAGGGCGGCAGACTGTCCTCGTCCTTCTGGTTCGGCCGCAGTTCCGCCGTGGGCGCCCGATCCAGGACGCGTTTGGGAATCACCGCCGATGTTCCCATGGCATTGCGCAACCGGGACAGGTCATACACCATCGTCTTGGGCACATCCTTGATCACCGCAAAACCGCCCGCCATGTCCCCGTACAAGGTGGCATAGCCGACGCTCATCTCGCTTTTGTTCCCTGTGGTCAACACCAGATGGCCGAACTTATTGGAGAAGGCCATCAGCAAGTTGCCGCGGATACGGGCCTGGAGATTTTCCTCTGTTGTATCCACCGGCCGTCCGGCAAACGACGCGGCCAGCGACTGCCGATAGGCATCGAACGCCGGGGTAATGGCAATCGTCTCGTAAGTCAGGTGAAGGCGGCGAGCCAATTCTGCGACGTCCTCCCCACTCGCCTGAGCGGTGTAGGGCGAGGGCATGAACAGCCCCAATACGTTCTCGGCACCGAGCGCATCAACCGCAATCACTGCCGTGAAGGCAGAGTCGATCCCCCCGCTCAAGCCGATCACGACTTTCTTGAATCCGTTCTTGCGGACATAGTCCTGCACGCCGAGCACGAGGGCGTCATACACTTCCGCCAATTCTTCCCGTGGGTTCTGGAGAGACGGCACCACCCTGATCCGCTTCGAGGGAGCGGGCAATTTCACCGTCACCCGTTCAAGCGCGCCAGCCAGCTTGCCGCCAAGAGCCTTCGTCCGCCGCTGGGCCATCCGCTGGCGGGCCACGGCGTCGACATTCACATCGACGAGGAGAAAATCCTCCTGAAAGGCCCTTCCCCGCGCGATCACCGCCCCGGTCTGATCGATCACGAGACTGTTGCCGTCGAAGACCAATTCATCCTGCCCACCCACCGTATTTGTGTAGGTCACGATGACGCCGTTCTCCCGTGCCCGCGTCGCCAGCATCTGCTCTCGGGTC
Source organism: Nitrospira sp. NS4 (assembly GCF_049546785.1). NCBI lineage: Bacteria > Pseudomonadati > Nitrospirota > Nitrospiria > Nitrospirales > Nitrospiraceae > Nitrospira > Nitrospira sp. NS4. Next base: position 368,149 of record NZ_JBMWAN010000004.1, read on the forward strand.
CGGCTCTTGCCGATATGAAACGGCGAGGCATTGATGTTGACGATGACTTCCGCCCCTGCAGCAGCCTGGACGCGGGTCGGCCCGTCTGGAAACCAGATGTCTTCGCAAATATTGACCCCGATCGTCGCCCCTCGAAGGCTAATCAGCGGCAACCTCCGGCCGGGATGGAAATAGCGGCTCTCATCGAAGACGCCGTAGTTCGGGAGGATCCACTTGCTGTAGCTGGCCATCATCCCTCGCTCGCTCAGAACGGCCGCGGCGTTCGACAACTCATGCTGCCCCGCGGCGACCACCGGACGACGGGTCTTCATCTCGCCGGCCTGTCCCTGTCCGACATAGCCGACCACCGCGAGCAGGCCCCGGCACTCCCTGGCAATCTCATCAAGCGCCCGCAGATTGTCCGCGACAAACCGCGACTTCAGCAGCAGATCTTCCGGGGGGTAGCCCGTCACCGCCAACTCCGGAAAGGCCACCACATCGGCCTTGGCTTTCCGGGCTTCCTTGATCCACAATTTGATCGCACGGGTATTCCCGGCAATATCGCCGACCGTGGGATTCATCTGAGCCATGGCGATGCGGAGAATGCGCATCAATTTTCCCTGAGCAACGTGACGCGCACGACACCGGATTGGTCAGAATGGCAGCCCGCCGAGGCCGCAGGACGCGAAATCCACAAGGCGTACTGTTTGAAGTACGTTGAGTGGGTTGAGTGTCCGGGAACGAAGTTGGGGGCCATTCTCACCAACCCGAGCAAAAAAAAACGCCCTCTGGCTTTCCTTCCCATAAACGGGGGAAAATGCCGGAGGACGTCATTGTCCGCCTAACGCAATCGGTACAGCTTGGAGACTCCATTGTCTCCGAAAATGATGGGCAGACTTATAACAATGCCACCGTTGGTCTGTCAATGGGGATTACAGCCATTTATCGGTTTTCCCGGGGATTCGCCGGCATGCCTGTGCTAGACTGCCGTTCTGAAAGGGCACTATGAACACGCATTCCCCTCGCAAGCGAACTGCTGCGCTCCCGCTCATCCTGGCAGGGCTACTCTTCTGCTCGGGATGCGGAGCGTTTTCCGACCAGACCTTGGTCGTCGATAGTGCGGTGGGCGCCGTCTATCTGCAACAGCTCTCCAACAGAGGCGCAACCGTCCGCTATAGCGGTCCCCTCAAGTCCTTCAAGGCCAGCCATCCGGCGACTCTGGATCCTGATATCCTGGCTAAAATATTCACGGGGCTTCATGTCGGCATTATCTCCGCGGACAACCAGGGCAACCCTCGTGGGATCAAACCGACGCCTGTCTTCTCGTCCCGGGAGGTTGCCTTCCTGAGCCCGGCCGTCGCCGGCGCGCTCAAACGGGCGCATCCGGATCAGCGGGTCAAGTTTCAGGTCGGGAGCGGGAACGACGTGACAGATGGGACGCTCTACGTAGACGGACCGGTGATGCACATTGCGTTCACCCACTACCATGCGCCGGCCGAGCGGCCTGACGAGCAACTCTCGATCTACGCCCTGTCGTTCGAGCCGAGTGACTTCCAAGTTCCCTCGGCCACACCGCAGACCTGGATGGAGATTGAACGGGATCAGCCCAGGGTCTCGCTCGCCTACGAACTGCTGGCGAAACTGCCTTCGGTCCTGCCGCTTGCCCCGCCCTCACCGGATCCCGCCATAGCCATACCAGGGTCGGCTGCCGGCCCTGCTCCTCAGGCCACCGAGACCACCCCGGACATGAAGGCCGCCGTGGACAAACAGGCGCAGGAGCTGGAAGCGTTGCGAGCCGAGCTCGAAGCGCTGAAGAAACAACTCCAAGAGCAACAATCCGCCTCACAACCGGGTGCCAGGCCGAAAAACGCGCGATAGCGACAGGGATGTAGCTTGGGGGATCCTCCGAATCAAGGCTGCGGCAGGCTCAACGGCAAATCTCAAGACAAGTCGCCACAGGGGGGCTCAGAAGCGTAAGTTCGACACCGAGCACGTTTCGACGACCCGGCTCATCGGCGCTCAAATGTATCTGAAGATTGCACCGGCCTACGCCCCGCGCTTTTCGGCTCGCTCCTGGATGTCCCCGGCGAGCAGAATTGCTTCGGCGATTTCCCGCATGGACTTCCGCAAATCCATACTTTGTCGCTGGATAAGCTTGAAGGCCTCTTCTTCAGTGAGTTTTTGGGATCGCATGAGATACCCCTTGGCGCGATCCAGGAGTTTTCGCACCGCGAGGGCTTCCTGCATTTCAAAGGACTTTTCCAGCAAGGTGGTGTGTTCGATGGAAATCGCCGCCTGATTGGCGATCGCTTGCATCAATTTCACCTCTTCGGCCGTGAAGTTGTGCGGGACCGAGGTGTAGCTATTGATCACGCCGATGGCCTTATCCCGCATCATCATCGGAACCGACAGCAGTGAGCACAGGCCTTCCTTCACCGCCAGGTCGGGATACATGTAATCCCGTTCCTTGGTCACATCCGGCACAATAATCGGCCGCCGTTCCTGGACCGCATGCCCGCTGATGCTCTGGCCGGCCTTCAGATTGGGCTTCCGCCGGTACTGTTCGCTCAAGCTTTGGGTGGCCGCGATACGAAGCTCTCCACTGGCTTCGTCGAGCAGCATGATCGAACAGATTTTCGAACCCAGCATTTGCGCGGTCATGGTCACGATCAGCTGCAACGTGTCATCGATAATCCGGTTGGAGGCCACGGTTTCAGACACCTGCGACAGCGTTTCCAGTTGCAGGGCCTTTCTACGCATCTGGTCATACAACCGGGCATTTTCAATCGCCCCTCCGACCTGATTCGCGATCGTGGTGAGGAGCGCGAGTTCGTCCTCGCGGTAGCGGCGGGAGCGCTTGTGCTGCACGTTAATGACGCCGATGACTTCCTTCTTCGCGAGAATCGGCACGGACACAAAGGCCTGGTAACGATCTTCAGGAAGGTTATTGAAGAATTTGAACCGCGGGTCTTCGCTGGCATTGCTCGGGATGACCACCCGGGTACGCTCTCGTGCGACCCACCCGGTGATCCCTTCGCCGAGCCCGATCGTGATGCGGCCGATCAGGCGGGGATGCGGGTTCTTCGATGCCCGCAGGATCAATTCATCCCGACCGTCGGACAGGAGGTACAGCAGGCAGGCATCCGCTTTCGTGACCTCAACGACGACCTCGACGATATGCCGCAACACCGCTTCGAGGTCGAGGGTGTTGCTGATCGAGTCGCTGATGCGATGCAGAACATCGACCTCCCGGGTTTTTTCCCGCAGCGCCTGTTCAAGTTGTGCCGAAGCTAACTTCTTGTTTTCCATATCTCCTACTGACTATCGACCCGCGGCTGCGCGACAGGAAGAGGGCCCCGCCTTCCGTCGCCCCCTTACACCGCCCCTGAGAAGCCCGGAACCAGTCCGAAAATACCTGGCGTTCAAGCGGCGCGATCCGGACCCGACCGATGGCTTCAGGCCACACACCGATGACTTTTCCTTGAGAGACCTTCTTGTCGTGCTGCATGGCGGTCCACATCTTGTCGGCTGAACGCGTCGTCGCCCGATCTGACAGACCTGCCTCCCGTACCAACTCCCTGATTCGCGTCACTGTCTCATCAGCGCAATAGCCTTGCTCTCGCGCCAACTCCGCCTCAAGCACCAACCCGACTCCCACGGCTTCCCCATGGATCAACGACCGGTAACCGCCCAGCGCTTCAAGCGCATGACCGATGGTATGGCCGTAGTTCAAAATTCTCCGCCGATCTGACTCGCGCTCGTCTTCAGCCACCACCCGAGCTTTAATCTCGCATGAGCGTTTGACGATCTGCATGACCGCCTCCTGCTCAAGCCGCAACAGCGCCGGCATGGCTTGTTCAAGATACGCAAAGAACTTCTTGTCGGCGATGATCCCGTATTTAATGACCTCCGCCAGCCCCGCAACCCACTCCCGTTTCGGAAGCGTCTTCAATAACTGCGGGTCAATCCACACGGCATGGGGCTGGTGAAATGCGCCGATGAGATTCTTTCCCAATCGGTGATCCACGCCGGTTTTCCCCCCTACACTGGAATCGACCTGGGCCACCAATGTGGTGGGGACCTGAACAAAGGGAATCCCTCGTTGATAAATCGAAGCCGCAAACCCCGTGAGATCGCCGATGACCCCCCCTCCGAGCGCCACCAGAAACGATTGCCGCTCAAACCGATGCTTGGCGAGCACATCAAGGATCTTGCCGATAGTCGAGAATGTTTTTGTTCCTTCACCGGGAGGCAGGATGATCGGAACGGGAGTAAACCCTTCTCTCTTCAGCCTGGCGATCGTCGGCTTGAGGTAATGCCGCGCGACATGCCGATCCGTGACAAGCCCTACCAATCCGGGGGTAGTCAGCGATCGCAGCCTCACTCCGATCTTCCGAACAAGCCCGGGACTGATTGTGATCTTGTAACTCCGGTCTCCCAATGAAACGGGGACCTCATATTCTTGGTGTGCCATGATCGTCACAATTGACCGCCAAGAGGGGCGGCCCGGAATGATCCATCGCCTTCCGGACAGTCCTCTCTGCACTGACCGTTCTATCTTTGAGATAAGCCCGAGTGTGTACCAGGCTCGACGCTGGAGGGATGGTAGCACAGCGCTGAGAATACTAAAAGGTTATCGACGCCCGGCAAATGCCCGCCTGCCTCCTCGAGTGCCGGGCCAGATATACGCCCGGGCCTAGAAAACACTTGACCCGTACCCGTTGCCGCTTCGGCAACGGGTACGGGTCGATGTCCAACCGGCTTCATGTACTGCAGCTATCCCGATTTTCCCACTGAAATCACGACTGCCCCCTCAACTCCTAAATCGCTCGCATGATCGAGGGGGTGATAAAAATCAGCAGCTCTTGCTTTGAAACAGACTCCGACTTATTTTTGAACAACCACCCGAGCACCGGGATACGGGACAAGTACGGAACGCCCTGCACGTTGTTGCCCTGCGTATCGACAAAGACTCCGCCGATCACCATCGTCTCGCCGTCGCGCACGACAACCTGCGTCGTGGCCTCTCGCCGGTCAATGCTGGGTCCGGCAGGATTGCTTCGTGCGCCCACGGAATTACGCGTGGCGCGCACTTTCATCATGATCTGCTTGCCGACCTCCCTCGGGTCTCTCGACGTGATCTGCGGCGTGACATTCAACTCCAGATTCGCATCCACAAATGTCGTCTGCGTGCCTTGGAGCGACGTGGTTTGGAATGGAATGGACTCGCCCTGAGAGATCTTGGCCTCCCGCTTGTCTAACGTCGTGACCTTGGGAGAGGCGATCACCTTCGTCAGTCCCAGCAACTCTCCGGCGGAGAGCCGCAGATCAAGCGCAAACCCCGGAGCAAGCTTCCCGAATTGATATCCGATGGCCGGCACCGCCGGGAGACCGCCCACCTGCGCGGGGAGATTCACGATGAAATCTCTGGGAATATTCGTGCCGCCGGTACCCGCCACAGGGGCAAACGCCCCGGTGGCATTGCCGGCAAACGCAAATGAGTTGGGGCCAAAATCGGAATTCTGAACACCCCACTGGACCCCCAAGCCTCTCGCATAGACCGTGTCCGCCTGAACGATACGCGCTTCGATCTGCACCTGAGGAACCTGCAAATCAAGGCCATCCACCAGTTGCTTCAGAATGGAGAGTTTGGTCTCAGTCTCCCTCACAACGAGGGCATTACTCCCTTGACTGACCGTCATGACCCCCCGGGGGCTGAGATACTGCCGGAGTGAGGTCAACAGTTCCTGCGCTGGAAGGTTCCGGATATAGAATACCCGGTCCACCAATTCCTCCGCTTTGACCTTCGCTTCCTTTGCCCTCGCTTCCTCATCCTGCTGCTTGGCAAGATTGGCCAGCGAGTCAACCCACACAATAGTGCCCTGACGAATCATGCCCAACCCATTCATCTTCAGCAGCATATCGAGGGCTTGATCCCACGGCACACTCACCAACTTCATCGTCACCTTGGCTTTGACCCCCTCGCCCACCACAATATTGAACCCGCTCACCTCCGCGATCAGCCGGAGAATGTTGCTGATATCGGCTTGCTGAAAATCCAGGGAGATCCTGCGCCCCACAAAGCGGGTCTGCCCCGCCACAACATCTTGCGTCTGCACATCATCCGATGGGGTGGCGTCTCCCGCCATTTGAACCGTTCGCGCCTTGAACTTTCCCTGATACAGCCCCACAAACATGGCGCCTCTGTTGTTCACACGCGCAAGAGCATCCGAACGAACCGTATCGGAATCCATGTCTCGGGCGGGGCCGGCCTCCAGGGAGGACGCGTGGTCGGCTGCGGCAGGCTTGAGCGTCACCACGATATCGCTGCCGACAGAGGTCACCACGGAAGCCGGGCGATCAAGGAGATCAAATACCAGTCGAACCTTATCGGCGTGGTCGCCCATCCGGACTCTCTTCAACAGCGGGTGCCGCCCGAGAATCACCGGGGTCTTCAGGGCATGCGATACGGCCGCGAGGTCCACCACCAATCGGTTGTCGTCCAGCCGTTTCGCATCGTGAAACAACTTTCCGTCGCCTTTCACCACCACCGTGACCCGATTCCCCTCAGGACGGACCTCAACCTTGGTCACCATTCGGGCCGGCATATCCGCCAGATCGTTTCTGGCGGCGAGATCTTCCTGATCCCTCACTTCTCCCCCGGCGTCGTGTGCCGGTTCTCCGGCATACGCCGTGGGAGCCCCAAGGATCAGGCCCAAGGCCCCCATGAACCATGCCTGGAGGACATACTTGTTCGTAACCACAAATGGTGTTTTCATTCTACGCCCTCTTTCGGATGGAGAAGCTTGACGTGTTCCCGCTCCTGTTTCTTGCCATAGACATCGGTAAACCGCTCTTGCACGATGATGCCTCGCTCCGTAATCGCACTGACGACGCCGTTGTTCTGCCCCAATCGAGTCCCACGCCTCACCGTATAGCCGAATCCCTCAGGAGTTTGGACCATCGCGGTATATCCGTAGGCGCCCCAGACAATAGCGATCAGGTTGAGCTCCGTTAAATTGACTCGTTGAAGCGGAGGCAGGTTGGCATCCACCTTCCCAGGCTGGAGCTCCTGCACCACAGGGGCAAACGGATCACGACGCCCCGAGGGATCGTAACCAAGCCCAACCCCCGTCTCAGCCGCCGGCAGGTCCACGGGAAGAGGACTCACTGCCTCCGGAGGAGTCACGTTCATCGCAGGCGGCATTGGCGGCCGTTGAATGTCCTGAACGGGCGCCACCTTGATAGACTCCTGCCGGAGAGGATTAATTTGGCTGGGAGGTGTCGTAGTGCCGGCCGACACGCCCGGCGTCGCTGCCGTGGCGCAGACCATCCACCCCCCGAGCAGAGCCATGTGCCAATATCGGGACCGGGATATTTGGTGACACGAGCCGAACCTTCGCATAACTCCTCGATTTCTATTTTCCAGCCGCAGCTGGCTTTGCGAGATTTGCTGCCGGCACGGCAGCGACTTGTTTCTGGGACGGGGCCGCATAGGCCACCAGGTCAAACTGCGTTTGTGACACAACCCGACCCTGATCCATCTTCGGAGATCCAATCCTCAATCCGGATACCGTAATAATCCTCGGCAAACGGTTGATGCGATCAAAAAACAGTGCCGCCGTGTGGTACGCACCGGACACTTCGACGTTCACCGGCATCTTCACAAAAAGCTTGGACGCATCTTCCGCCTGAGCCCCCGGTTTCCACAACTTAATATCCAGTCCCAGCCGCACCCCGAGATCCGACACCTGCTTCAGCAACATGACCGCTTCTTCTTCCGGAGGCAGACGTTCCTTCTTTTTGGCCAGTTCGATCTCAAGCTGCTTGTTCGCAGCCACCAGTTCGTCAAGATGCTTCACCTTGATCGTCAACGTCTGCACCTCGCCATCCAATCGCGCATTCTCGGCCTGCAGGACCTCGATGGCCGCCGATTTCGGCTCGGCAATATAGAAGTAGAACCCGGCGATCAATGCGCCGACGAGCAGACCCAACAAGGCCAGCTTTTGAGCAGCCGGAATGTTCCGCAACATATCGAGATTGAGAGCTGGCACGGCCATACGTCAGCCTTTCAGGCGAAATGCCATCCTGAACTGGTAAATATTGATCTTGCTTTCGACTGCGGCCCGGCTTTCCTGAAGATTGATGTTTGAAAAGAAGTCCGTCCGCCGGAGATTATTGACGAACTCGACCACATCGTCGTTCGTGAGGGCGCGCCCTTCCAACTCCACGGTCTCCGCTGAAACCTTGAGGCTGATCAGCCACACCTTGAGCGGCTCAAGACTTTGGCTGACGTAGTCGAGCACCTTGACGGGTCCCACCCGGGACTGCTCCAACTGGTCAATGATTCGATTTTTGTCTTCCAGCAGCTTCTTTTTCTGTTCAAAATCTTGAACCTGCTTCACCTGCTCTTTCAGTTGCGCAACCTGCTTTTCCTTATCCCGCTTATCCTCTTGCCGCGCTTCGATCTCGCCATCCAACACGGATGAGTACCACCAGCAGCTCGCCAGAGTGATCAGGAGCGCTCCGACCCCCAAGAGCGCCTGTGCCCGCACATCATATTGAGGCTTTGCCGCTCGGCCTTTGGGCCCCGGAAGAAGATTGATGCGAATCATCGGTCCCCCACGAATCTCAAGGCCAACCCGACCGCCACAGAAGCCAGCGGTGCCATTGCCGCCAATTCGTCCTGATCAATACTGCCCGCCGTCGTATCGATTTCTCCGAACGGATTCGCCAATTCTACCGGCGTATGCATATGATCGCCCAGCTGTTGCACTAACCCTTTGGTGCGCGCGACACCGCCGCACACCAGCACCCGGTCAAGCCCCACATCGGGAGCGGCCGTCTTGAAATAATCAACCGTGCGCGCGATTTCCGAGGCCACTTCTCCATTCACACTGTCCATGACGTGTTCAATCGACCCAACTCCCGCATGGCCGGCATCTTGACCTTTCTTCGCCTCCTCCGCCTCCTCGTACGACATTCCCATTTCACGTTGAATGGCTTCGGTATACCGGTTCCCGCCGAGAGGAATATCCCGCGTAAACAACGACACTCCGCCGCGTATGATGTTCACATTCATGACGCTGGCTCCCACGTTGACCAATGCAGTCGTTTCATCCCGCCCCATGGGATAATTTATGGCATGCATATTCTCAATGGCGAAGGCATCGACATCCATGATCATCGGCAGCAATCCCGCGCCTTTCACAAGCTCCGTCAACTCATTGATCTTGTCCTTCTTGGCGGCCACAAGAATTACGGACATCTCCCCGCTCTCGCTCTCCTCCGCGGAAGGGAGCACATGGAAATCAATATTGACTTCGTTGATGTCGAACGGGATATATTGCTCGGCTGCGAGCTTGACCTGCCCCTCGAGTTCTTCATCAGGCATGGGAGGGAGACTGATTTTCTTGACGATCACGGCATGGCCGGAAATCGACACCGCCACCTGATTATTCTTGACCTTCAACTCATCGAACAGCTCGCGGATGGCCGACACGACGCGCCCCTCGTCCATCACCGTTCCATCGACAATCACTTCAGGCTCAAGCGGCTTTATCCCGAACTTCTGCAAGGCATACCGTCCCTTGGACTCTTTCAACTGGACCAACTTGATGGCGCTTGATCCGATATCCAATCCCACAAGCTGACGCTTTGGCGTCAAGAGCGAGACAAGATCGGCTTCAAAGATGTTTTTGAATGAACTGAGCATAAGCCTCACCAAGCAACTCTACATGACCATCGGTTAAACGCGAGCGAATTGTGCATTTCCTCAACACGCCCTTGGATACTGCATTTGCCAGTGCCTCGAACTCGCGGCGGGGAACCCAACGCCCCCTCTTGGGACTGACATCTCCACAGGTACGTCCTTTTCTCTATGCACAAGCGAAGTATAGTTCATGTCCCCGACCTGTCAAGAAATCCCACACTTCTTTCGATTTCACATCTCAAATCGGAAACACTTACAATCTTCTTCGACCAATGTCTTGCGCATGCGTCGGGACTCCGCTTCTTGCCAATTGCCCGCATTCAGCACCATCCGATTCCCCACACCTGCATGCCCTCAAGCCCCCGGCCTGCCAACCGACTCATCGGGCATCCCCAGTCTCAGGCTCTAGTATCATGTCGGCATAGCGCGACGTGAACTTGAGGCCTTGCTGCCAACACTTTTTCAATACGGCGAACTTGAGGACCCGTCCGGCAGGCATTGCGCCTCCCTCAGAAACGATGCGGCTGAGCCGAAGCCCTCACTCAGAGTTCGGCCTATCTGCATCATCAGGGCTCAGGACCGGGACACATCCTCTCCCGACAGACCGCAGTAGCGCAGAAACCCGCTCTGGTTCAGGAGATCGGTGCAGCGGACACTCCTGCACCCGTCGCCCCGACGTTTTCAGAAATGTTCAGGAAACAGACTCGCAGCGACGAGGAGCGAACCAGAACACGTACAGAACCGGCTGGCTAGGATTTATGAAGATCGCGGTGTTTGAGAATGACGTCCAGCCCAAGCGCAGAAAGACTTTCCCTCAGACGACCGGCAATCGCCACGGATCGATGCCGGCCTCCGGTGCACCCGATGGCAATCGTCAGGTAACTACGCTGTTCTCGCTGGTAGAGGGGAATGAGAAACTTCATCAGCCCATCAAGTTGGCCTATCAACGAGATCGCATCCGGATCCGTCAATACGTAGGAGCGAACACGAGGGTCGTCGCCGGGAAGCGGTTTGAGATCGGGCACAAAAAATGGATTCCGGAGAAAACGGACATCGAAGAGCAAATCAATGTCGTACGGGACACCGAATTTGTATCCGAACGTCAGCAAGGTGACCGTTAACTTTCGAGTCGCCGATCCCCGTGCAAATTCCTTGGTCAACAACTCTCGGAGTTCATGAACTGTAAGATCCGAGGTATCGATAATCCGATCGGCATGACGGCGCAGTTCCGCGACACGCTCTTTCTCGTACCGGACCCCTTCGAGCACCGGCACCTGCGGCATCAATGGATGGGGACGGCGAGACTCTGAAAAGCGCCTGACCAGCACCTCCTCTCTGGCTTCCAGAAACAGCAAGTAGATCGAATAGCCAAGCGTCTTGATCCGATCGAGGGTCCCGACCAAGTCAGGGAGAAAGACGCGCTCTCGAATATCGACCCCCAACGCCACGTTGGAGATTTCTCCTCCTTGCTGTTTGCAGAGTTCCACAAAGGTCGGAATCAGAGTCGGCGGAAGATTATCGATGCAGAAATACCCTGCATCCTCAAACGCCTTCAGCGCATGGGACTTTCCAGACCCTGAGAGTCCGCTGACAATGACCAGGTTGAGCTGCGCCATATTCCTCTAGTTAGAGGCCTTTGTTGAGGCCATGAGCGGGAAAGAAAGACCCAGGCCAGGAACACCAACTCCGGTCAGGTATCCACCCTTGCCCGGTATCCAAGCCGGTTTGGCCCCCCACCAAGGTCGGTCTCTCAAGAGAGACTGCACAGCTATGTGCGGAACTTAAAGTGCGCGCCATACCGCGGCGGACTAATCCCTGAATCCCGCGCGGTACGGAAATGCGAGAGGCGCCCCCTGCACAGCACATCATGGCAATCAGGGGGGTACCGGTGGCAGACTTGGTTAGCGCCTTACAACCCAAATCACTGCCCGGACTCAGGACCTGATGCCTGCTCGGGATCGTGGCCGCACAGCCTCCAGATGAGGCTCAACCACCACCACTTGGCCATCCGCCGACCGCTGTGCAAGAAAAATCTTGCCCGTTTCAGGGTTCGCAAACAGCATGAAGGATTCACTCTGGGTGCTAAAGTGGCCATGCACCTCTGTAAGAGCAAGCATAGGCACGGCACGCCGCTCCACCGTGACCTGAGGCTCAGCAGGCAACTCATTGGCAAGCGCCCGCACTGATCGAGGACGCGCGGCTTTTGCCGGCTTGTGACTGACCAGCCGATCTTTCAGCTTTCTGAATTGGACATCGATCCGATCCGACAAGGCATCAATCGTTGCATACATTTCTCTGGTCGACGTCTTCGCCTGCACGCGCTTCCCGTTCACGGTGCACACCGCTTCAGCTTTGTGCTGCAGTTTTTCGACGCTCAAGACCACTTGAATCGTCCCGACCTTCAGTCCGTAGCGATCCAGCCGGTCAAATCGAGTTTCGAGATAGCGGCGCAACGCTGGCGTGACATCCATATGACGACCGGTAATTCTCAGCTTCATGTCTTCCTTCCCCCCTACCCTCCGGTGTCATGGCCTGGCCCCACCGGACCGTTGAATTTAAAAAAACCGCTTCCGCTGGCTCGCCGACGGAATATTCTCCTCCGCACGATATTTGGCCACCGTCCGTCGTGCAATCAAGACCTGCTGAGTCTTAAGACGAGCGGCGATTTCCTCATCCTTTAAAGGACGCTGATGGTCCTCTTCGGCAATCATCTTTCGAATCATCTCTCGTACTGTCACGGAGGAGAGCATATCGGACGGCTGATCCACCCGCTGAAGCCCTGCATTGAAAAAGAACTTGAGTTCCAGCATTCCCTGCGGACAATACATATACTTATTGGCGGTGACGCGACTAATCGTCGATTCATGCATTCCGATGTCTTCCGCAACCTGCTTCAGCACCAACGGTTTGAGATACTGGACGCCCTTCTCAAAGAACTGCTCCTGAAACTTCACAATACTCGTGACCACTTTCACGATGGTCTTATTCCGCTGCTCAATGCTCCGAATCACCCATTGTGCCGCTCTCAACTTCTCATCGAGATAGGACTTGGTTTCGGCCGCCCCGCCTTGGCCGGACGCCATCAACTGCTTGTAGTAGGGGCTGATCCGCATGCGAGGCAAGCCGTCGTCGTTCAACAGCACGACCCACTCGCCTTCATTCTTTACGACAAAGACATCCGGCACGATCACATAATTCTGCGTATTGCTGAAAGGCCGGCCTGGCTTGGGCTCCAAATCACCGATGAGCTTGGTGGCTTCAAATACTTCTTCGACCGTCACATCCAACGCTTTCGCGATCTTGCCGTACTGCTTCTTCTCCAAATCCTTCAAGTGATGCAGAATAATCCCTTCGACGACCGCACCCTTGAGCGCTCCAGGTCTCGCGCCAAGCGATCCCATGGGATTCTTTCCCAGATGCCCAAGCTGGAGCAACAGACATTCAGGCAAATCACGAGCGCCCACACCCGTCGGATCGAAGGTCTGAATATCCTTCAAGACGGACTCGGCTTCGGCTTCAGTGAACTCCGTGCCGCTTATCACCTCGGCCAACGAAATGCGCAGGTAGCCGTCATCATCGAGGTTGCCGATGATAAGACGCCCGATGGCCTTCTCCCGTTCGGACAAACCGGACAAGGAGAGCTGCCACAAGAGATGCTCTTCGAGAGAGGTCGCCTTCGCCACCGTTTGTTCATAGGAGGGGAACTCGTCTTGGGAGGAGGAGGGATACTCTGAACCTCCCGACCGGCGGTCGCTTCCAAAATATTCTTCCCAGCCTGCGGCGGAAAACTCTTCCGGCGATCCCCGCTCCTCCAGCGTGCCGGATTCCTCTGATGGTTCCTGAGGCGTCTCGGCAGGAGCACTTTCGGCCTTCTCTTCCGTGGCACTGGCTTCAACTTCTTCAACCTCCGCCGCCACCTCGTCGAGCAAGGGATTCTCCAGAAGATGCTGCGCCAGACTCTGTTGCAACTCAAGCCGGGACAACTGCAACAGCTTGATCGCCTGCTGCAACTGCGGCGTCATGATCAGTTTTTGACTCAGTTTGAGATCAAGGCGAAGCTTCATGGCGAACCGAAGAACCCCCTAGAGTTTGAACCGTTCCCCGAGATACACCGCTCGGGCTGTCTCGCTCTTCACAATGGCATCCGGAGACCCCGTCTCCAAAATCAGTCCTTCATTGATAATATACGCACGATCCACAATCGAGAGCGTCTCTTGAACATTGTGGTCCGTGATGAGAATGCCGATTCCCTTCTCTTTCAGCCGGAGAATGATTTGCTGAATATCCGCCACGGCAATCGGATCAATCCCGGCAAACGGCTCATCCAGCAACATGAAGGACGGATTGGTCGCCAGGGCGCGTGTAATTTCCAATCGCCGCCGCTCCCCGCCGGATAAGGCATAGGCCATGCTTTTACGAATATGCAAGAGATCAAGGTCCTTGAGCAACGCGTCGACTCTGGTCGCCCGATCGCCCCGAGGATACCCCAGGACTTCCAAAATCGCCAAGACATTATTCTCCACCGAAAGCCGGCGAAAAACGGATGACTCCTGCGGAAGGTACCCAATTCCTCTTCTGGCCCGTTGATACATGGGCAGCTTGGTAATGGACTCGCCGCTAAAAGTAATCTCCCCCTCATCCGGCTGGCACAGGCCGACCATCATATCGAAGATGGTCGTTTTCCCAGCTCCGTTCGGCCCGAGAAGACCCACCACTTCACCGGCGTGCACTTCAATCGCCACCCCCTTCACCACCTTGCGTCCGCGAAAGCTCTTCACCAGTCCGTCGGCCCGGAGACAGTCGGTTGGCTTGTCGGCAACCGATGATGGCAAGGCCCCGGGCTCTACCGATGCGCCTTGGCTCATTGACTCCGGCCTCCCTCACCGTCAATCCGAAGATGGGTTCCTCCCTCTACAACGCTCCGATCCTCATCAAGGTAGATAATGATCTTTTCTCCGCTGACTCGGGTTCCCTTTTCCCAAGCCACGGGATCACCGGTCAAAGTGACAATTCGCCGGCTGTTATCGAATACCGCCTTGTTGGAGGTGGCGTTGCCCCCCTCCCGCTCGATTCTCACATGGCCCGTGGCCTCGATTTGCTTGACCGATTGACCGGATGAACCAGGCATCACATCAGACTTCTTAGGAGCCGACTGAGAAGACGTTGAGCCTGACCGCTTAGAATCGCCCGCCTGCGCCTTTTGATCCCCGCCTCCACGAGGATGGAAGGAGACCACCATCTTATCCGAATAAACCATCAAGGTCCCTTGAGTCAGAACCACCGTCCCCTCAAATATCGCCAGACTATCCTGATTCCGCACCGTCATTTTCTTTGCCGTGATATTGGTGGGGGGAGCAGCCGCCTCCTGAGGCTTGGCCTGGCCGCCATCCGCTGATTGAACCGACAATGCACTGGCCGGGGACATGAGATTAAGAAGCAGGAGACACATCCACATGTACATTATCCAACACCTCAAACTCTTCGGACTCCATATGCCCCAACAGGCCACGCCCCGTAATTTCAAGTCCGTTTCCGACAATGCGCACCGGATCGTCCGTGCGGAGAATTTTCGTGGCATCGGTCCAGGCCAAGTGATTCGTATAGATGGTGTACCCGCTTCCGGTCTCGATCACAAGCGGGTCCGTTCGATTCGCAAGCACAAAGTCTTTTGTGGCCGTATCAAGCGACCCTTCCTCGCCAGAAACCGTCAACTCTTTTCCGGCCTGGCCGTAGAGCGTCACCTCGACCTCATTCAGAATCGCCCGCCTTTCCTGCTCGAACAAACGCGCCTGTTTGGCCTCCACCTTCCACTGCACCACATCCCCCTTGGTCTGAGTAAAGGTGAACTCTGAAATCTTGGCATCGGCTTGTTCAATGGTGCCGGGCGAGGCAGAACGACTCACAGGAACAGAATCAGCATTGACAAAGAGGAGATAAGCAAGAAATACAGCCAACACTCCGCTCAGGGCCAGAAGAATCCGCCTTGCGACCACCTCCCACATGCTATACACAATTCCTTATACGGACAGGAGACATCCACGGCACAATCGATAGTAGCATTCAGTCCCCGGCAAGTAAACGGCCCGGAAGGGAGAGCGTAAAGCAAGGGCTCCTCACGCATGAAACGTGAGGAGCCCTTAGAAAAGCAATGCAGCGAGCGGAAACTATGCGGATGGCTCGGAAGGAGTAGCAGGAGCTGCGGGAGCAGTGACGCTGGCTTTCTTTGTCAGAGGCTTCTCCACCTTCGATACAAGCTCAAGAGCCACCAGTTCTGCGCCATCCCCGATACGCCGACGAGTCTTAATCATTCTGGTGTATCCACCCGGCCGATCGGTGAATCGTCCTGCGACATCACTGAATAGCTTGGACACGACGTCCTTGCTCCGCAAGAAACTCAGCGCCCGACGACGAGCCGACAACGTGCCTTCCTTGCCCAGCGTAATCATCCGATCCGTAAACCCACGCACTTCTTTGGCCTTGGCTTCGGTCGTTTCAATACGTTCATGGTCTAACAACGATGTGACCATATTCCGAAACAACGCCCACCGATGCTTCGTCTGCCGACCGAGTTGCCGACCTTTTTTTCTGTGTCGCACGGCGTTCCCCTTCGCTGAGAATTACTCTGACTGCTGACTTCCAGTGCTGGACGTTTCGGCCTCAACCTTGCCGCCCAGCGTCAGACCCATTTCAGACAAAATTTCCTTGATTTCATTGAGAGACTTCTTGCCGAAGTTCTTCGTTTTGAGCATTTCGTTCTCGGTCTTCTGAACAAGATCTCGAATCGTCTTGATATTCGCATTTTTCAGGCAATTCGCCGCGCGAACGGACAGCTCAAGCTCATTGACGCTCCGCGACAAATTCTTATTTTCTTCATGGAGCGACTCTTCATACCCAGCCTCCCGCTTCCCCTCACCCCGTTCTTCAGGGTTAATGAAGATGTCCAAATGGTCGCGAAGAATCCCCGCCGCCGTGGACAACGCATCCCGCGGGCTGATCGTGGCATCCGTCCAAATCTCCATCGTCAACTTATCGTAATCCGTCATCCGACCCACGCGCGCATTCTCGACATGAAAATTCACGCGCTTGATGGGGGAGAAAACAGAATCGATTGCGATGACGCCGATCGGCAAACCTTCCTCTTTGTTCCGCTCGGCCGGCATATATCCGCGGCCGTGTTTGACGGTCATTTCAATATCCAGCGTCGCGTCCTTATCGAGCGTGGCAATGTGCAGGTCAGGGGTAAGTATCGTGACATCCGCGTCATGGATAATATCAGACCCCTTCGCCTCACCCGGCCCCTTTTTCCGCAAGCGGATGGTCCGCGGCTTGTCGGTGTGCAGCGCCAGGCGGAGACTCTTGATATTAAGAATGATGGAAGTCACATCTTCCGTAACGCCAGGAATCGTTGAGAACTCGTGCAGCACTCCCTCAATTTTCACGGTGGTGACCGCGGCCCCGGTCAGCGAGGACAGCAAGACCCGCCGCAATGCGTTTCCAATCGTAGTGCCGAAACCCCGTTCAAATGCCTCGGTGGTGAATCGGCCGAATGTTGGGGAATGCGCATCACTGTCGACTTCCACCCGCATCGGGACCTGAAAGTCTTTCATCGCTTTAATCATGACTCCCCCTTGACTACCATCGAGTGACAAGCCTACCGACGGGAGTGCATCACTGAAACACACCCACTCCCTCTCGGCCTAAAGTTCTATCGAGAATACAACTCCACCACCATCTGCTCGTTCACAGGCAGAGTGATTTGATCTTTGGCCGGCAACGCCCGAACGGTGCCTTTAAAAGCGCCCTTGTCGAGTTCCAGCCAGTCCGGAATCCCGCGACCATCCACGCCTTCCAGAGCCGCCTGAATTGAAGGAACATTCCGGCTGCGCTCACGAACCTGAATGACATCTCCGGCCTTCACAATTGCCCCGGCGACCGTAATCTTCTTGCCGTTCATCGTGAGATGTCCATGGCTGACAATCTGACGCGCCTGCTTTCTGGATGCGCCAAACCCCAGCCGGTAGGCGACATTGTCCAAGCGGCATTCCAGCAATCGCAAGAGAGCATCACCCGTGACACCCGACTGCCGCTCAGCCCGCTCAAAGACACCGCGGAACTGGCACTCTTGGAGCCCATAAATACGCCGCAACTTCTGTTTCTCACGCAACTGCTGGCTATAGTCTGAGATCCGAGGACGAGCCTGACCATGCTGGCCCGGCGCATAGCTCCGTCGCTCGATGGCGCACTTTTCGGTCATACACCGAGTGCCCTTCAAAAACAGCTTTTCACCTTCGCGCCGGCAAAGCCGACAGACTGGACCCCGATACTTAGCCACTACTCTACCTCCGGTTACAGGACGCCCGCCGTCAGGCGACCATAATTACGACTATCGTGCATCATCAACCGAGTCGGAACTAGACACGCCGCCGCTTTGGCGGGCGACATCCATTGTGAGGAATCGGCGTCACGTCACGAATCAGGTTGATGCGCAACCCTGCGGCCTGAAGCGAGCGAATCGCCGACTCACGACCGGCTCCGGGTCCGTTCACATAGACATCAATCTGTCTCATTCCGCTTTCCATAGCCTTGCGCGCCGCAGTTTCTCCAGCACGCTGCGCCGCGAACGGTGTACTCTTACGAGACCCCTTGAATCCCTGATTGCCGGCGCTCGCCCAAACCACCGTGTTACCGCTCATGTCCGTGATGGTGACAATCGTGTTATTGAAAGACGCCTGGACATGCGCGACTCCGTTTTGGACGATCCGGCGCTCTTTCTTCTTACCTTTCTTCACACTCATACAGACTCCTTCACTCGTTCACGAGAGCTAGACGCTCGGTCAGGCCTTCGAGGTTGGTCTTGGTTTGCTTCCTACCCCTGACCGTCGCCCCTTCCTGGTCCGGGCATTGGTCTTGGTACGCTGTCCACGAACCGGCAAGCCTTTGCGGTGACGCAACCCGCGATACGTCCCTGTGTCAATCAGGCGTTTGATGTTCAAGGACATCTCCTTCCGGAGATCGCCCTCAACCCGATGATCCCGATCAATGATCTCTCTGAGCTTGACGATCTTATCTTCGCTCAGATCCTTGATGCGGATGGCTCCATCAACACCCGCCTCTTTCAAAATCTTGCGGGCTGCGGTTCTCCCGATTCCATAAATGTACGTGAGTCCGATATCCGTCCGCTTGTCCCTCGGCAAATCAATGCCTGCGATACGTGCCATGATCTCTCCCCTTCCTACCTATGTCCGTAGACGAGCACGGGCCTTGTTTCCCAGCTTTACCCTTGTCGCTGCTTATGCCTGGGGTTTTCGCACAAGATCCTGACCACGCCCTGACGACGGACCACTTTGCATTTTGCACAAATCGGTTTCACTGAAGACTTTACTTTCATAACTCGTCTGCGCTCCTACTACTTGAATCGGTATGTGATCCGGCCTCTCGTCAAATCGTATGGAGACATCTCCACCGTGACTTTGTCTCCGGGAAGAATCCGGATAAAATGCATCCTCATCTTCCCTGAAATATGCGCCAGGAGGATATGGCCATTATCGAGTTTGACGCGAAACATGGCATTGGGTAACGTTTCTGTCACCGAGCCCTGAACTTCGATAACATCTTCTTTTCCCACGTACTCCTAGTCCTCACTCACGCATGCCGTTCGGCAGCATCTCCGACACGTTGACTCAGCACACGGGCAGGCCCGGCTGGCTGAATTGCCACGGTATGCTCAAAGTGGGCTGAAAGGCAACCGTCTGCCGTCACCGCCGTCCATCGATCATCTAAGACTCGGACGGCGCTTCCACCCATATTGACCATCGGTTCAATCGCTAAGACCATCCCTGGCTGCAATCGTGGCCCATGGCCAGGCTTTCCATAGTTGGGAACCTGCGGCTCTTCGTGCAGTTGACGCCCGATTCCATGCCCCACAAACTCGGTGACTACCGAGTAGCCGGCGGCTTCAACATGCCGCTGGACCGCATGAGAAATATCCGTCAACCTTTTCCCGACGATCGCCTGCTCAATGCCGAGGTCCAGCGCTTCCTTCGTGACCCGGATGAGTCGGGCCACCTTCTCATCGACTCGACCAACAGCCACTGTTACGGCAGAGTCGCCGTAAAACCCGCCAACAATGGCGCCGAGATCGAGTCCAATGATATCTCCATCCTTGAGCTTGCGCTTGGAGGGAATACCGTGGACAACTTGATCATTCACGGATGCACAGAGCGTCTTCGGATAGCTGCGATATCCCTTAAAAGCCGGAACCGCTCCTCTCGATCGGATCGCTTCTTCAGCGATGCGATCAAGATCATCGGTTGTAACGCCGGCCCGAGTTTCACGCCTGACAATCTCAAGCGCTTCGGCTACCACTCGCGACGCCTCTGCCATAACCGCAATTTCTTCAGGCGTCTTCAGAATGATCATGCCGTCTTACGCGTCGCCAACACCTTCGTCAGATTTTGAGACACCGTCTCCACAGACCCGCTGCCGTCAAGATTCGACAATAAGCCCTGCTTCTCATAAAAACTGATCAAAGGGGCCGTCTGCTCGTCATATACTCGCAAGCGTGTTTCGATGGCCTCTCGTTGATCGTCGCTGCGCTGAATAAGCGGCCCCCCGCAACGATCGCAAATCCCACTCACCTTCGATGGCGCAAAATCAAGGTGGAACGTTGCCGGGCATTTCTGGCAACTGCGCCTCCCGGTAAGACGTTTAACCACATCCTCGCGGGACACCTGAAAGTTGATAACCCGGTCCAAACTGATCTTCCTGTCCACCAGGACCTTTGCCAACTCTTCGGCCTGTGGAACGGTCCTTGGAAACCCGTCGAGAACAAAGCCCTTGCCACAGCTAGGATCACTCAACTTGTCCCGCACAAGGCCAATCACAACTGAATCAGGGACCAGCTTTCCTTGATCCATAAAGCTCTTGGCTTCTAATCCAAGCGGAGTCTGACTCCTGACCGCCTCGCGCAACAAGTCCCCGGTGGAAATCTTGAGGAGACCATTCAAGGACGCGACTTTGTCAGCCTGCGTCCCCTTTCCCACCCCAGGCGCTCCCAGAAAAACCAGCCGCATAAGCCCTTACCCGCTCCGACCGCGCAACGGGCCCATCCCCTTGCCAAGGAAGCCCTCATAATTACGCATGAGCATATGAGACTCGATCTGCTGTGCCGTGTCGAGTCCCACACCGATCACAATCAAGAGGGAGGTCCCGCCAAAGTAAAATGGGACGTTCAGCTTATAAATCAAGAACTCAGGAATAACACAAACGATGGCTAGATAAATAGCCCCGGCAAACGTTATTTTTGTGAGGACGTTATAGATATAGTCAGAGGTGCGCTGTCCAGGCCTGATCCCGGGAATAAACCCGCCGTATTTTTTCATGTTGTCAGCCATATCGACGGGGTTCAACACAACAGCGGTGTAAAAGAAGCAAAAGAAAACAATCAGTCCGACATACATCAAGGTGTACAACACCGAGCCTGGAGCGAGTTGCGCACCGATAGCTTTCACCCACGGGGTTTCAAAAAAACCGGCGATCGTAGCGGGAAAGGCGATAATCGACGATGCAAAAATAGGGGGAATAACGCCTGCCGTATTGATCTTCAATGGGATATGCGTATTCTGGCCGCCATAGACCCTTCGGCCGACAACCCGCTTGGCATACTGTACGGGAATTTTCCGTCTCCCACTTTCAAGAAATACAATTGCCGCAACTACCCCGACCATTAAGAGTGCCAGGCCAACCAGCAAGACGATATTCAGCTGACCGATTCTATACAAATCAAAAGTCTGAGCCACCGCCGCCGGAAGGCGTGCAACGATCCCAGCGAAAATGATGAGTGAGATACCGTTTCCGATTCCTCGCTCGGTAATCTGCTCGCCGAGCCACATGAGAAACCCAGTGCCTGCCGTCAGGGTAATCACCGTCATCAGGCGGAATGCCCAACCGGCATTGAGCACAAACGCGCCCTGATTCATCTGTTCAAGACCGATGGCGATACCGAATCCCTGAATCAACGCGATAACAATGGTCCCGAACCTTGTGTATTGAATAATCTTTTTGCGGCCACGCTCCCCCTCCTTGGCAAGTTTGGAGAGATGAGGAATGACCACCGTGAGTAGCTGAAGAATGATCGAGGCGCTGATATAGGGCATGATCCCCAGCGCGAAGATGGTCAGGCGAGAGAGAGACCCTCCGGAGAAAATATCCAGAAACCCGAGCAAAGCGCCGCCTTGTTTCTGGAGAAAGTCGGAAAGAGCATCGCCGTTGATTCCAGGAGTCGGGATATGCGCCCCAACCCGATACACCACGAGCATGACGAGGGTAAAGAGAACCCGCGTCCGCAGTTCAGGAATCTTAAAGATATTCTGGAAGCTGGTAAGGAGTCGCTCAAACACCGCCGATAACCTCGACTCGACCTCCAGCTGCCTGAATCTTCTCCGCGGCAGCCTTGCTGAACTTGTGCGCCTGGATCACAAGTGCCCGCTTCACCTCGCCGTTGCCCAAAATCTTGATCGGAAGACTTTTCCGCTTGACCATACCGGCATCAACAAGGGCTTGCGGGGTCACCATGTCAGGACCGGCCCATGACTCAAAGCTCTTCACATTGATGATGTTGAATTCAGCTCTGAACGGATTCGTGAACCCGAACTTCGGCAGACGCCTTACGAGAGGCATCTGGCCGCCTTCAAATCCAGGCCGCTTTGCTCCACCGGATCTGGCCTTTAAACCCTTGTGCCCCTTGGTTGCAGTCTTCCCATGACCGGAACCCGGGCCACGACCGATACGCTTGCGACGCTTCTTTGCTCCCCTTGCAGGGGTTAAATCATGCAGATTCATGGTTTTCCAACCTCAAGAAGATAACCAACCTTGTGAATCATCCCACGAACCTGGGGCGTATCAGGATGAACCGCTGTCTGTCGAATATGCCTGAGCCCAAGGCCTCGCAGAACGAGGCGATGCTTTTCAGGCGTGCCGATAGGACTCCGCATGAGGGTCACGCGAACCCCGGATGCATTTGACTTCGTGGCTTTTGATTGGTTTGCTGAGCTCATCCGACAATTGCCCTTTCACGCTGTCCACTTCCAGCCTCACGCCGAAGGCGAAGCACTTCTTCAGGATTCCGTAATTGGCAGAGACCTTCAAGCGTCGCCCTGACCGTATTGAATGGATTCCCGCGGCCAAGCGTTTTAGAAATAATATTATGCGCGCCGACAAGCTCAACAACCGCCCTGACTGCACCGCCGGCAATGATTCCGGTCCCATCGACAGCCGGCTTCAAAAGAACGTGTTCGGCACCGAAGAGACCATGAACCTCATGCGGGATCGTTCCGCCCTTGAGGGAGACGTGCACAAGGTGCTTCTTGGCCTGTTCAACCGCCTTTGCAATAGCGACTGGAACCTCGGCGGCTTTTCCTTTGCCGATCCCCACCCAGCCATTACCATCGCCGACGACCACCAGGGCGCAGAAGTTAAAACGCTTGCCGCCCTTCACCACCTTGGCGACGCGGTTGATGAAGACGACCTTGTCTTTCAGGTTTAGCTCATCTGGATTTACTCGCACGCGATTCCTCTCTTCTTCCTTCCCACCCCCCTGGGCGAGAGTCACTTAAGTAAACGGTCTAGAACTGAAGCCCCCCCTCGCGAGAAGCCTCAGCGAGAGCTTTCACTCGTCCATGGTACATACGTCCGCCTCGGTCAAACACGACCGACGATACATTCGCCGTCTTTGCCCGGTCGGCCAGAAGTTTCCCCACGGCCTTGGCAGCCTCAATGCTCCCCGTCGACTTTAAGGAAGTCCTTAATGCTTTATCAAGGGAGGATGCGGCAGCCAGCGTCGAACCCTTCAGGTCATCGATGATTTGTGCATAGATATGCGATCGGCTGCGAAACACGTTAAGCCGCGGGCGCTCGGTGGTGCCAAATACCCGCTGACGGACCCGCTGCCTTCGCTGTTCAAGTTGTCGTGCTTTTTCTGCTGTATTCATGGTGCGCCTATTTCCCCGTCTTGCCTTCCTTCTTACGCAACGTTTCGCCCATATACCGCACGCCCTTTTGCTTGTACACATCGGGAGGCTTGATGGCGCGCAGATTCGCGGCAACTTGCCCAACCAATCGCTTGTCGATTCCCTTGACGTTGATCAAAGTCTGTTTGTCGATCTTGACATCAATCCCGGTTGGAACCTGGTAATTCACCGGATTGATATAGCCGACGTTGAAGCTCATCGTCTTGCCCTGCAGCGCCGCCTTGTAACCGACCCCGGTGATCTCCAGAGATCGCTCGTACCCCTTCGTGACGCCGTGAATCATGTTATTCAACTCGGCACGAACCAATCCATGGAGGGCACGCACCCTCCGGTCATCACTGGAACGGCTGACGAGAACATGGCCGTTCTCAACCGCGACCGCGACACCCTGAGCTAGAGACCAATCCAGCTTTCCGAGCGGTCCCTTGATCGAGACGGTCGGACCAGCGACTTTCACTTCCACTCCAGATGGAATGGCAATCGGCTTTTTCCCAATCCGTGACATGGTTGTCTTTCCTTAATCCTTAGCCTTTAACCGACACTCTTACCATACCGAACAGAGCACTTCACCGCCGAGCCCGTTCTTTCTGGAATCCGCATCTGTCATAATGCCTTTCGATGTCGAAAGAATCGAGACGCCGATCCCGTTCCGCACCTTGGCAATTTCCTTGCTGCCGACATAGACCCGCCGCCCTGGCTTACTGATACGCTGCATGCCAGTAATCATCGGCTGGCCTTCGCCGACATAGCGAAGCTGAACCGTCAACACGGGATGGCCGTCTTCGGTCGTTGACTCCACGCCATCAACGTAGCCTTCCTTCTTAAGGATATCCAAGACGGCACGCTTCAGTTTTGAGGCAGGCACCGAGATGGTGTCGTGTCGCCGCTGCGAGCCATTCTTTAACCGAGTGAGGAGATCGCTAATTGGATCAGTAACCATGCTGCTCCCTTTTCTTTCCCTTCTATCTCAAATGCCGCCGGCCGCTACCAGCTCGACTTGCGAACGCCGGGGATATCCCCCTTGAGGCTCAACAAGCGGAAGCAAATTCTGCACATACGAAAGCGATTCAAAAACCCGCGTACACGGCCACACAATGGACATCGGTTGTAACACCGGCTCCCAAACTTTGGCTTGCTGACAGCCTTATTCCGTAGCGCTAAACGTGACACATAAACTCCTTCTGCTCAATGGCCCGATCAGGGCCTGATTAGCCTCAGGCCCTGAATGGCATGCCAAGATGCTTCAGCAGCGCCTTGCCTTCGTCGTTCGTCTTCGCCGTCGTCACGATCGTGATATCCATGCCGTGAATCGACGCCACTTCGTCATACTTGATTTCCGGGAAAATCAACTGCTCTTTGAGACCAAGCGTATAATTCCCACGACCATCAAATGCCTTTGGGGAGACGCCCCTGAAATCCCGAATGCGCGGCAGAGCGAGCGTCACCAACCGGTCAAAAAACTCGTACATGCGCCGGCTTCGTAGCGTCACCTTCGCACCAATGGGAAGCCCCTGGCGCAATTTGAACCCTGCAATGGCCTTCTTCGCCCTGGTAATGACCGGCTTCTGCCCCGTGATCGTACCGAGTTCCGTCACCGCTCCCTCGAGCAACTTGACATTCTGAATCGCCTCTCCCATCCCGACGTTCAGGACAATGCGCTCGAGCTTGGGTACTTGCATCACATTTTTGTAGCCAAACTCTTTCATAAGAGCAGGCACGACTTGTTGCTGATACGCGTCTCTGAGTCTCGGTTTAAAATGGGACTCGTGACTACCCTCGTCCAATGCCTGAGGCGCCGCCACGCCGTCTTTCTTTGATGACTTTCGCTCAGACGGCTTCGCTGTACGCCCTTTTTCAACCTTCGCCATGCGTTACTCCTCAACCTACTCGACAATCTCGTTCGACTTCTTGCTGTACCGAACCCGTCGTCCATCTTCCAGCTTACGCATTCCAAGACGCGTCGGCTTCTGAGTGACGGGACAGAAGAACATCACGTTTGAAATGGCGATCGGAGCCTCTCGCTCAAGAATCCCGCCTTGCTTTGCCTTCTGATTGGGCTTGGTATGACGCTTGATCATGTTGAGTTTTTCAACGATCAGCTTCCCCTTGGCCAAATCGACGGACAAAACCTTCCCTGATTTCCCGGACTCACGACCGGAAATCACGACCACCGTGTCGCCTTTTCTAATTCTGCTTTTCCGAAGTGCTTGCACAACGCCCCCCGCGAAATCGTCCCTATAACACTTCCGGTGCCAGGGAGATGATTTTCATGAATTTCTTCCAGCGCAACTCGCGCGCGACCGGACCGAAAATGCGCGTCCCGATCGGCTCGCCATCTTTATTTATCAACACGCAGGCATTCCGGTCGAACTTGATGTAGGACCCGTCCTCTCGACGAACCTCTTTCGTAGTGCGAACGATCACCGCACGGCTCACATCGCCCTTCTTCACGCTGGCCTGCGGGATAGCTTCCTTCACCGCTACCACAACGATATCTCCGAGCGAAGCATACCGACGGCGAGTCCCCCCGAACACATGGAAACACATCGCCTGTTTCGCCCCAGAGTTATCAGCGACATCCATATAGCTATAATTCTGAATCATGCTCGCGATCTTCCTTACAAGCTAGACAAACGGACCAATGAACCCCTTACTTCCCAATCACTTCAACCACACGCCAATGCTTATCTTTGCTGATAGGACGTGTCTCAACCATCCTCACCCGATCGCCGATCTTGCACACATTCTGCTCATCGTGCGCCTTAAACTTAGTGATCCGGCGAAGCACTTTGCGATAGATGGGATGGATCACCGATCGCTCAACCGCGACCACCACGGTCTTGTTCATCTTATTGCTCAACACGCGACCAACCCACTCGCGCTTACTCCCTGCATCTGACATAGTCTCTATCCTTTACCCTAAAGTTCAGACCTTTGAGACTTCCCGCAAGACGGTCTTGATTCGCGCTAGATCGCGCTTGGCTTTCCGAATCTGCATCGGATTTTCAAGCCGTCCCGTGCCGAGCTGAAACCGAAAATTAAACAACTCCTGAACAAGTTGTTTCTCTTTTTCGAGCAACTCCTGGGCCGTCAATTGTCGCAATTCCTTAACATCCAACGCCATATACGCTACTCCTCAGCGAACACGCACTATTCCCGTTAAAACTCTCCGCGAGTAACACACTTTGTCGCCACCGGCAATTTATGAGAGGCCAGCCGGAATGCTTCTTTCGCCACATCAAATGGCACGCCGTCCATCTCATAGAGAATTCGGCCCGGCTTGACGACGGCAACCCAATACTCAGGGTTACCCTTTCCTTTACCCATACGGGTTTCGGCCGGCTTCTTCGTAATGGGCTTGTCCGGGAATATTCTGGTCCAGACCTGCCCACCTCGCTTCACAAAGCGAGTAATCGCAATTCTTGCCGCTTCAATCTGACGACTGGTTACCCAGCCCGGCTCCAGCGCCTTGAGACCGAACTCGCCAAGCGTGATCTGGCCACCACGATAGGCCTTTCCGGTCATCCGGCCCTTCTGCATCTTTCTGAACTTAACTTTCTTTGGCGCTAACACAGTACGTTCTCCTTCCCCTTATCGCCGTTCGAGCATGGCTTCTGATTTCAACGGTTGAGCGGGAAGCAACTCGCCCTTATAGAGCCAGGTTTTCACACCGATCTGCCCCATCGTGGTATGCGCCTCCGCAAAACCGTAATCCACCTCAGCACGCAGCGTATGTAGAGGAACCCGCCCCTCACGGTACCATTCCGTTCTGGCAATCTCTGCACCGCCCAATCGTCCAGCAACCATAATCTTGATGCCCTGCGCGCCGAGCCGCAGCGCGGACTGCACGCTGCGCTTCATCGCCCGACGGAATGCCACACGTTTTTCAAGCTGAGTGGCCACATTTTCGCTGACCAATTGAGCATCGAGCTCAGGCTTCTTAATTTCCTTTACGGTAATGTACACCTGACCACCGTATTGCTTCTCCAATTCCGCCTTCAACTTATCGACTTCAGCACCCTTACGACCGATGATGATACCAGGCCGAGCCGTATGAATAATCACACGGGTCTGATCACCGGATCGTTCAATTTCCACCTTTGAAACCCCGGCATGGTAAAGCTTGGCTTTGACCATTTTCCGGATCTTGATGTCCTGATGGAGCAACTTGGCGTAGTCTTTTCCGGCATACCATCTTGAATTCCAGGTGTAATTGTAGCCGAGCCGGTAACCGATTGGATGTGTTTTCTGACCCATACGACGTTTGCCTCAATATGCGGTGACGGTTTTTCTACAGGAACCCACTTGCCGATCGTTACTTTGTTTCATCCCCAACCGTCGGTGCTGCAACAACGACAGTGATATGGCTGGTCCGCTTCTGAATCGAATTGGCACGCCCCATGGATCGTGCCCGGAAACGCTTATAAATTGGGCCGCAATTGACAAACGCTTTCGAGACCACCATCGACTCGCTGTCGCCCATCTCCTTCTGCTCCGCATTAGCGACCGCAGACCGGAGAATCTTCTCGATCACCCGAGCTGCCTGACGGGGAGTGTGCTTCAGCATCGACAGTGCCATCGGAACCTGTTGTCCGCGAATCATGTCAACGACTGGCCGAGCCTTCCGAGGCGCGACACGTACGAATCTGAGAATTGCATGTGCTTCAGTCATGTCCTATCCTTTACCAGATAACCAGCCGGACAATCCGGCCCACTGATTACTTAAGAGCAACCGCTTTCTCAGTCTTCGCCTGCCCATGCCCCTTGAAAAAGCGAGTGGGCGCAAACTCTCCCAGCTTATGACCCACCATGTTTTCGGTGACGAAGACCGGAATGAACTTCTTGCCATTATGGACGGCAAAGGTGTGCCCGATCATATCCGGGACCACCGTCGATCGGCGCGACCAGGTCTTAATAATCTTGCGATCCTTGGTCTGATTCATCTGCTCGACCTTCTTGAGCAAATGGTCATCAATAAACGCGCCTTTACTAATTGATCTAGGCATTGCGCACTCCTGACTTACGTCGAGCAATAATGAACTTGTCGGTTTTCTTATTCTGCCTGGTCTTGTAACCCTTCGTGGGCAGTCCCCATGGTGAAACCGGATGAGGATTTCCCTGGCCTGATTTTCCTTCTCCACCGCCGTGCGGATGGTCAACGGGATTCATGACAACACCGCGAACGTGCGGGCGCTTTCCCTTCCACCGAGTCCGTCCGGCCTTACCCACGCTCACATTCTCATGATCGAGGTTTCCAACCTGACCGACAGTCGCCATGCAGGCTGACAAGACCTTGCGCATTTCACCGGACTTCAAGCGGATCTGCACGTACTCACCGTCACGCCCCATCACCTGCGCGGACCCGCCAGCGCTCCTGATCAACTGTCCACCCTTACCGGGCTTTAACTCGATATTGTGAATCGTCGTACCCAAAGGCATGCTGGAGAGTGGAAGCGCATTTCCAGGGCGAACCTCGGACGTCGGACCCGATTGAATCTGATCATTCACGCTCAATCCGACGGGCGCGAGAATGTACCGCTTCTCTCCATCTGCGTAATTCAAGAGTGCAATACGCGCCGACCGATTAGGATCGTATTCGATCGAGGCCACGCGAGCCAGGATGCCCACCTTGTCACGCCGAAAATCGATCTTGCGATAGAGCCGCTTATGCCCACCCCCACGAAACCGAACGGTGGTCCGTCCATCGGTATTTCTTCCACCAGTGCGCAAATGGAAGGCTGTCAGCGACTTTTCAGGCTTCTTCTTGGTCAAATCCTCCGTCGTCACGGCAGACATGCCGCGGCGTCCAGCCGACGTCGGTTTAAACGATTTTAATCCCATGCTCAGCCCCTACCTTCCCTCATCTCTATGCGCTTTCGTACATCTCAAGCTTCTCACCCTCTTTCAGAGTGACGAAGGCCTTCTTCCAATCAGACCGCTTCCCTGAGAATCGTCCAAGACGCTTGGTCTTTCCCTGGACATTCATGACGTTTACCTTCTTCACCTTCACCTTCAGAAGAGCCTCGACAGCCTGCTTGATCTGTAGACGGTTCGCATCTCGATGGACCACAAATCCAACCGTATTCGTCTTCTCTCTGAGGCCGGTAATTTTTTCAGTTAAAAGCGGCTGAACCAAAACCGCGTGCATGCTCACTTTCATGACCACACCTCACTCACGCGGGCGAGCTCTCGCTCAGGAATCAAGACAATCTCCGCGCGCACCACGTCATAGACGTTCAGACGGTCAGGATGCAAAACTGTAAGCGAGGAAAGATTTCTCGCTGCCTGCAGGACATTCGGCTGCGCATCCCCGGCAATCAGGAGCGCATGCTGATTCGCCCCAAACTGCATCAACGCCTTCGCCAACAACTTCGTCTTCGGCTGCTCGATCGACAGATCAGACACGACGATCACTTTCCCATCGGCCAGCTTCGCAGATAACGCGCTCTGCAATGCGGCACGATACTTCTTCTTCGGCATCGTATAAGAATAGCTTCGAGGCTTCGGACCGAAAACCGTACCGCCATGGCGCCACACCGGAGACCGAAGAGATCCCGCTCTGGCACGACCGGTATGCTTCTGCTTCCAAGGCTTTTTGCCAGACCCGCTGACTTCGCCACGACGCAAGGTCGAAGCAGTGCCCTGCCGCTCACAGGCCCGCTGCATAATGACCGCCTCATGAACCAATGCGGCGCGAACCTCAGAACCAAACACGGCCTGTGGCAATTCAACCGTGCCAACCTTTTTCCTCTTCAAATCGACAACATCGACCGTGGGCATGACCTAACCCTTCTTCGACTTTCTTACAACAATAAGGCCATTCGTCGCGCCTGGGATAGCCCCTCGAACGAACAGCAGATTTTCCTCGGGCCGTGACTCGATGACTTTCAAACGCTGAGCCGTGACACGTTCGGCCCCCATATGCCCGGGCAACGTTTTCCCCTTCCAGACTCTCGACGGAAACGAACTGGCGCCGATCGAGCCTGGCGCGCGATGAAACATCGAGCCGTGCGACTCAGGACCACCGGCATAATGATGCCGCTTGACGACGCCCTGAAATCCCTTGCCCTTTGACACCCCGATGACGTCAACCCAGTCGCCCTTTTTAAAAATACCAACGGTCACCGATTGACCGACCGTCACATCGCCGTCCATCTTGAACTCTCGCAACGTTTTGGTCGCAGGCGCATTATTCTTCTTCAAATGTCCCAACTGCGCTTTGGAGAGCTTGCGTTCATTGACCTCGCCGAAAGAGAGCTGAACAGCCTCATACCCGTCACGCTCTTTCGTCTTGATCGTCACCACCCGGCACGGCCCCGCTTCAATCACGGTGACAGGCGTCAACCGGCTCTCATCGAACACTTGGGTCATACCTAATTTTTTACCGAGCAACCCGTTTGTCATTGCATCCCGTCCTTCAACAGCGCCCAGATCACAACTTGATTTCGACGTCAACACCGGCGGCCAGATTCAACTTCATCAACGAATCCATCGTCTCCGGCGTGGGCTCCATAATGTCAAGTAATCGCTTGTGCGTCCGCATCTCGAACTGCTCGCGAGACTTCTTGTCCACGTGAGTCGATCTCTGGACGGTGAATTTTTCAATCTTCGTGGGCAGCGGAATCGGACCGACCACTTTGGCGCCGCTGCGCCGAACGGTCTCCACGATTTCAGCCACCGACTGATCGAGGACCCGGTAGTCGAACCCGCGCAACCGAATTCTGATTCTTTGATCGACCTTCACGCTCTACTCCCCATCCTATCGGCTAAAGAAAATGTCTTACGCCAGAATTTCGGTCACGACGCCGGACCCGACGGTCTTGCCGCCCTCGCGCACCGCGAACCGCAACCCCTGATCCATCGCGATCGGGCTGATCAACTCGGCCATCACACTCACGTTGTCGCCCGGCATGACCATCTCCACACCCGGATTCAACTGCACCACGCCCGTCACGTCCGTCGTCCGGAAGTAAAACTGCGGACGGTAGCCGTTGAAGAACGGGGTATGGCGCCCGCCTTCTTCCTTCGTCAACACGTAGATCTCCGCCTTGAACTTGGTGTGCGGCGTGATGCTCTTCTGCTTCGCCAGCACCATCCCGCGCTCGACGTCTTCCTTCTTCGTCCCGCGCAAGAGCACGCCGATGTTGTCGCCCGCCTGCCCCTCGTCCAGCACCTTGCGGAACATTTCCACGCCGGTCACGACGGTGGTCTGCGTCGGCCGCAAGCCCACGATTTCGATTTCGTCGCCCACCTTCACAATGCCGCGCTCGCACCGGCCCGTCACGACCGTGCCGCGCCCGCTGATGGTGAACACGTCTTCGATCGGCATCAGGAACGGCTTGTCGATCGGCCGCTGCGGGGTCGGAATGTAGGTATCAACGGCATCCAACAGCTTGAGGATGGAGGGCACCCCCAACTCGCTCTGATCGCCTTCCATCGCCTTCAGGGCGCTGCCATGGATGATCGGGGTCTTGTCGCCCGGGAAGCCGTACTTGCTCAGCAACTCCCGCACTTCCAGCTCGACCAATTCCAGCAGCTCTTTATCATCGACCTTGTCCGCCTTGTTCAGGAACACCACGATGTAGGGCACGCCCACCTGGCGGGCCAACAGGATGTGTTCGCGGGTCTGCGGCATGGGGCCGTCAGCGGCGCTCACCACCAGAATCGCGCCATCCATCTGGGCGGCGCCGGTGATCATGTTCTTGACATAATCAGCGTGGCCCGGACAGTCGACGTGCGCATAGTGCCGGTTGGCGGTTTCATACTCGACGTGGCTGATGGCGATGGTCATGATCTTGGTCGCATCGCGGCGGCCCTGGCTCTCGCTGGCCTTCGCCACCTCATCATAGGGAATGTACTTTGCCATGCCCCGATCGGCGCAAATCTTCGTCAATGCCGCCGTCAGCGTCGTCTTCCCGTGGTCCACGTGCCCGATCGTCCCAATGTTTACATGCGGCTTCTTCCGCTCAAATTTCGCCTTCGCCATACCAACTCCCTCCCTCTACACTTACCTTAACGATCAACGACTACTCGCCGCGGTACTTCGCTATAATCCCCTCTGAGATTTGACGAGGAACCTGCTCGTACCGATCGAACTCCATACTATAAGTGGCCCTGCCTTGAGTCCGAGACCTCAAGTCAGTCGCGTAACCAAACATCTCACTTAGCGGGACGGACGCATCGATGGCCTGGGCACCAGCTCGAACCTTCATCCCCTGCACCTTGCCACGCCGCCCGTTCAGGTTACCGATCACATCCCCCATAAACTCTTGAGGAACCAAGACCTCCACCTTCATAATCGGTTCGAGCAACACAGGATCCGCCTTCTTACAGGCATCAGCAAAAGCCATAGACCCGGCGATCTTAAACGCCATTTCGTTTGAATCGACATCATGGTAGGAGCCGTAGGTGAGGGTCACACGAATATCGCGCAGCGGGTACCCGGCAATGACGCCGGCATCCAACCGTTCCTTGACACCTTTCTCAACAGCCGGAATAAATTCCTTCGGAATCACACCGCCGACAATCTTATTGACAAACTCAAAACCCTTGCCAGGCTCAGACGGCTCCACAGTCAACACAACGTGACCGTACTGACCACGACCACCCGTCTGCTTCACATACTTGGACTCCGCCTCAGCCTTCCTGCGGATCGATTCACGGAACGCCACCTCAGGCTTACCGACGTTAGCTTCAACCTTAAACTCACGGAGCATACGATCGACGATAATCTCAAGATGCAACTCGCCCATACCGGCAATGATCGTCTGAGCCGTCTCTTCATCGGTGCGAACTCGGAACGATGGGTCTTCCTGCGCAAGCTTCTGGAGCGCAAAGCCCATCTTCTCCTGATCGACCTTCGTCTTCGGCTCAATGGCCATCGCAATAACAGGCTCAGGGAACTTCATCACTTCAAGAAGAACCGGCTGCTTTTCCTCGGACAGCGTATCTCCGGTTGTAGCACCCTTGAGACCGACAGCCGCACAAATATCTCCGGCATAGGCAACGTCGATCTCTTCACGCTTATTCGCATGCATCTTCAGCAAGCGACCGATACGATCCTTCGTTCCTTTCGTCACGTTCAACACGGGAGAACCCGTCTTGAGCGTGCCAGAATAGACGCGGAAAAACACCAACTGCCCAGCAAAAGGATCGGTCATCATCTTGAATGCCAGCGCCGCAAATGGCTCACTGTCATCAGGCTTACGCTCAACTTCTTTCCCGGTGTTCGGATCAACGCCCTTTACCGGAGGAATATCAAGGGGAGAGGGGAGATAATCAACCACTGCATCCAACAGCTGCTGAACGCCCTTGTTCTTAAAAGCAGATCCACAGAGCACGGGAGTCACCTTCATGGCGATGGTCCCCGCGCGGATTGCCCGCATGACCTCCTCCTCTGTCAGCGGAAGCCCGTTCAAGTACTTCTCCATCACCTGCTCATCAAACTCCGCCACTGCGTCGATCATCTTCTCGCGATACGATTTCGCCTGATCAAGCAGATTGTCTGGAATCTCACCGACCACATACTTTGCCCCTAACGTCTCATCGTCGTAAAAGAACCCCTTCATCTTCACGAGATCGATGGTGCCGCGAAATTCACCCTCACGCCCGATGGGAATCTGGATCGGCACCGGATTAGCACCCAATCGATCAATAATGGATTGGACGCTTGCAAAGAAGTCTGCGCCGATCCGATCCATCTTATTCATGAAGGCAATGCGCGGAACGCGATACTTATCCGCCTGGCGCCAGACGGTTTCGGACTGCGGCTCGACACCCTGCACGGAGTCAAACGCCGCAACGGCACCGTCGAGCACACGAAGAGAACGCTCCACCTCAATGGTAAAGTCGACATGTCCTGGAGTATCGATAATATTGATGCGCCGATCACGCCAGAAGCAAGTGGTGGCGGCGGCGGTAATCGTAATCCCGCGCTCACGCTCCTGCTCCATCCAGTCCATAGTAGCAGCGCCTTCATGGACTTCACCGATCTTGTGCGTCAATCCCGTATAAAAGAGAATTCGCTCGGTTGTGGTGGTCTTACCGGCATCAATGTGGGCCATGATGCCGATGTTTCTTGTATTCTCTAATGATGTTTGCCTAGCCACTTGAATCCTCTAAAAAAACAAACGTGCCGCACGTTAAGCCGAACACACTGCCGCGATTCATAGGCACCACGCATCTGCAGATCGCAGCACGGCTCAACTGCAGCACAGAACGACGCTACCAGCGATAATGCGCGAACGCCTTATTCGCCTCTGCCATCCGATGCACGTCTTCCCGCTTCTTAACGGACGCCCCCGTATTGTTGGACGCATCAAGGAGCTCGGCAGCCAACCGCTCCCGCATGCTCTTACCGCCGCGAGTGCGCGAATACTCAGCCAGCCAGCGAAGCGCCAAAGAAATCCTCCGAGCAGGCCGAATCTCGACCGGAACCTGATACGAGGCACCACCAACACGACGCGACTTCACCTCTACAACCGGCTTCACATTGTCAATGGCCGCCTTAAACACCTTGAGCGGATCGTTGCCAGTTTTCTCCTGAATCGAATCAAAGGCTCCGTAGCAAATCCTCTCGGCAGTGCTCTTCTTCCCGCCACTCATAAGCGTATTGACAAACTTCCCGACAAGCTTGTCTCGATACCGCACATCAGGAAGCACTTCGCGCTGATCTAAAAATCTACTTCTTGGCATGTGAAAATCTCTTCCTCGTTAGTTCCCCAAACTACTTCGGACGCTTTGCCCCGTACTTCGAACGACTCTGCTTACGATCAGCCACACCCACGGCGTCAAGCGCGCCACGAACGAGGTGATACCGCACGCCAGGCAAGTCTTTGACACGTCCACCACGCACCAGGACAATGGAGTGCTCCTGCAGATTATGGCCAACACCAGGAATATACGTCGTGACTTCCATTCCGTTTGTCAACCGCACACGAGCCACTTTCCGCAACGCCGAGTTCGGCTTCTTGGGAGTCGTAGTATAAACACGAAGACAAACGCCCCGCTTCTGAGGACAGCCTTTCAGGGCCGGGCTCTTCGTTTTGGCCTTGACAACATTCCGGCCCTTTCGCACTAACTGATTGATAGTCGGCATTGTATTTAAACCCTCGTCAGAATCTCTAACAGCGGTGCCTTCAAATGCAGAGCCGTCGGATTATAGTGATGCAACTGCCGCCTGTCAAGTAATCTTGAGGCGTACAGCATTTTTTCATCATTTTATGATCTTGCCCCGTCTCCCGAACCAGCTGCGACGCGCTCCTGGCCGATAGAGTCGGCCCCGTGAACAGCGGCCACAGCGGCCGGCTCGGACTTTTCACTGATCACAAACGTATCCCGATACTCCTCAAAGCCGCTTCCCGCAGGAATCAATCTTCCCACGATCACGTTCTCCTTCAAGCCGAGGAGATTATCCTCGCGCCCATTGATCGCGGCCTCGGTCAATACACGCGTGGTCTCCTGGAACGAGGCAGCCGAAATAAAGCTATCGGTGGTCAATGCTGCCTTAGTAATACCGAGGAGAACCGGCTTACCCAATGCGGGCTTGCCGTCCTTCTCAAGGACCCGCTCATTCTCCTTCTCAAACAGCGCCTTGCTCACCTGGCTACCCGGCAGGAATTCGGTGTCGCCGGGATCCTCGATGCGCACCTTGCGCAGCATCTGCCGAACAATGATTTCGATATGCTTGTCATTGATCGAAACGCCTTGCAAGCGATAGACGTCCTGCACTTCGTCAACGAGATACTTCTGCAACTCGTTGGGCCCCAACACGTCAAGAATATCGTGGGGATTTGCGGATCCGTCCATCAGTGGCTCACCCGCCCGCACCCAGTCGCCCTCGTGCACGTTGACGTGCTTTCCCTTCGGTATGAAGTATTCCTTCACATCACCCATCTTGTTATCGACGAGCACTTTTCGCTGCCCCTTCACAAACCCGCCGTACGACACTTCGCCGTCGATTTCGCTGATAACAGCTTGCTCTTTCGGCTTGCGCGCCTCAAACAATTCGGCGACACGGGGCAGACCGCCGGTGATGTCCTTCGTCTTGGTCGTTTCGCGAGGAATCTTGGCCAAAACATCTCCAGGATGTACTTCCTGACCTTTTTCGACAAAGATGTGCGCGCCGACAGGCAAGAGGTACCGCGCCACATTGGTGCCGGCCGCCACCTTGGCCGTCTTCCCGCCTTCATCCTTGATCGACACGCGCGGGCGAAGCGTCGCGCCGGAATGCTCGATGATCACCTTGCGAGACAAGCCCGTGACTTCATCGAACTCATCCTTCATGGTGACGCCTTCGACAATATCTCCGTAGGCGACCTTTCCGCCGACTTCGGTCAAGATCGTCAGTGAGTAGGGATCCCACTCAACCAGCTTCTGCCCTAATTCGACCTTGTCGCCGTCCTTGATCTTGATCTTCGCGCCATAGACGACCGGATATTTTTCCCGCTCACGACCGCTCTCATCCACAATCGCAATTTTGGCATTGCGATTCATCACAACCCATTCGCCTTCCTTATTGCGTACCGCAATGCCGGCGTTGTGGACATCGGCGTTCTTCTTCGCGTCGAAGCTCATGAACCGGATGCGGCCCGCGTGCTTCGCCTCAAGAACCGTTTGCTCAACGACCTTGCTCGCCGTACCACCGATGTGGAACGTTCTCATGGTCAGCTGAGTGCCCGGCTCACCGATCGATTGCGCAGCGATCACACCGACGGGCTCGCCCTTTTCAACGAGCCGTCCTCTGGCAAGATCACGACCGTAGCAGGCCTGGCACACACCACGAGGCGCCTGACAGGTCAGCACCGATCGAATCTTGACGCGATCGACACCGGCCTCCACAACCGCCTTTGTGCGCTCCTCGTTGATTTCTTCGTTACGCGACACGATGATTTCGCCGGTCACCGGATCACGGATATCCTCTGCGGCCAACCGGCCCAGCACGCGCTCTTCGAGCGGCTGAATGACCTCGCCGCCTTCGACCAGCGCACTGACCATAATCCCGTCGTGCGTGCCGCAATCGATTTCATAAATAATCACGTCCTGCGCGATATCGACAAGCCGTCTCGTCAAATATCCCGAGTTCGCCGTTTTCAGCGCTGTATCGGCCAAGCCCTTACGAGCACCGTGCGTGGAGATGAAGTACTGCAACACTGTCAGGCCTTCGCGGAAATTCGCTGTAATCGGCGTCTCGATAATTTCCCCCGACGGCTTCGCCATCAGTCCGCGCATACCGCCCAACTGACGGATCTGCTGAGAGCTGCCTCGAGCACCGGAGTCCGCCATCATGAAGATGGGGTTGAAGGCTTCCGCCTTCCCGGGATCTCCCCCCGCGCCAAGCTCCTTCATCATTTCGTTGGCAACCTGCTCGGTGACGTGGGCCCAAATATCGATCACCTTGTTGTACCGCTCACCGTTGGTGATCAGTCCTTCGGCATACTGCTTTTCTATTTCGTTGACTTCCTTTTGCGCCTTAACGATCAGGTCTTCCTTCTTCGACGGGATGTGCATGTTATCGACACAGATCGACACACCCGCTCTCGTCGCATAGAAGAACCCGATGTCCTTGATCTTGTCCAGGAAGACAACCGTCTCACGATGCCCCGTCTGTCGATAGACGGAGTCGATCAACTTGGTCATTTCCTTCTTCGTCATCAGCTTGTTGGCCGTGGCAAACGGCATCCCGGCCGGAAGAATTTCGGAGAGCAAGACGCGGCCCACCGTCGTCTGGACCAAGGCACCGCCGAGACGCACCTTGATGCGGGCGTGCTCTTCGACTTCACGTGCATCGAATGCGATCCGCACTTCTTCGGGTGATCCGAAAATCTTGCCTTCCCCCTTGACCCCGAGCCGCTCCTTCGTGAGCCAGTACACGCCCAACACCATGTCCTGCGAAGGTACCGCAATCGGCTTTCCATTGGCGGGCGACAAGATGTTGTTAATCGACATCATCAACACACGAGCCTCGACCTGGGCCTCAACGGACAGCGGGACGTGCACCGCCATCTGGTCTCCATCGAAGTCGGCATTGAAGGCCGCACAGACCAGCGGATGCAGCCGGATCGCCTTGCCTTCAACCAAGACCGGGTCGAACGCCTGAATACCCAACCGGTGCAATGTCGGCGCGCGGTTCAGCAGCACGGGATGTTCCCGGATCACCTCATCCAGCACATCCCACACTTCCGGACGCTCTTTTTCGACCAGCCGCTTGGCACTCTTGATCGTCGTCGCCGCGCCCCGTTCTTCGAGCTTGTGGAAGATGAACGGCTTGAACAGTTCCAAGGCCATTTTCTTCGGCAACCCACACTGATGCAAACGGAGCTCCGGTCCGACCACGATGACCGTACGACCCGAATAATCGACGCGCTTACCGAGCAGGTTCTGCCGGAAGCGGCCTTGCTTCCCCTTGAGCATGTCGCTGAGGGACTTGAGCGGTCGTTTGTTGGGCCCACGAATAGCCCGTCCGCGACGCCCGTTATCGAACAGCGCATCCACCGCCTCCTGGAGCATGCGCATTTCATTGCGAATAATGACGCCGGGGGCTTTCAATTCCATCAGCCGCTTTAAGCGGTTATTCCGATTGATCACACGCCGGTACAGATCGTTAAGATCGGAGGTGGCAAAACGACCGCCATCCAACGGGACGAGCGGACGCAGCTCCGGGGGCAGCACCGGAATAACATCCATGATCATCCACTCCGGCTTATTGCCGGACTTACGAAATGCCTCGAGTACTTTCAACCGCTTCGCGTATTTCTTCTTCAAGGCGGCGGACGCCGACGTCTTCGCCTTGATCTGAATCTCATCCCAGAGTGCATTGATGTCGATCTTGCGCAGCAGCTCGCGGATCGCATCAGCGCCGATTCCGACTTTGAATCCGCTGGATCCAAATTCAGACTGCAACGTCCGCAATTTATCTTCCGGCACCAAGTCCTTCTCTGACAGGTCCGTCGATCCCGGATCGACACACACATAGCTTTCGAAATAGAGGATCTTTTCCAACTGCTTGAGGCTCATGTCGAGCAGAGTCCCGATACGGCTGGGGACGCCCTTCAAGAACCAGATATGCGCCACCGGCGCAGCCAGCTCGATGTGGCCCATCCGCTCTCGGCGGACCTTGGACTGGATGACCTCAACTCCACACTTATCGCAGACAATGCCGCGATGCTTCATGCGCTTATATTTGCCGCAGTTGCACTCCCAGTCCTTGATCGGACCGAAAATCTTTGCGCAGAACAACCCGTCTTTTTCCGGCTTGAACGACCGGTAGTTGATCGTCTCCGGCTTCTTCACTTCACCGTACGACCACGAGCGGATCTTCTCAGGCGACGCAATGCGAATGCGCATCGAATCGAACGACACCGAATCACGCGGCTTTTCAAACAATGAATATACGCCTTCCAAGGTAGCAACCTCCTCTGATGCCGGCTGCCTGGCCGGCATTCAAGCAGTTAGTCTTGCGTCTTGACCAGCTCGACATCGAGCCCCAGACTCTGCAACTCTTTGACCAAGACGTTGAACGACTCAGGCAACCCGGGCTCCAGGAATGGCTCGCCTTTGACAATGGCCTCGTACATACGCGACCGGCCAGGCACGTCGTCAGACTTCACCGTCAAGAATTCCTGCAAGGTGGACGCAGCACCATAGGCCTGCAACGCCCAGACTTCCATCTCTCCCAATCGTTGACCGCCAAACTGTGCCTTACCACCCAGCGGTTGCTGCGTGACCAGCGAGTAGGGACCAATCGACCGGGCGTGAATTTTATCATCGACCAAATGGTGCAACTTCAGCACATACATATAGCCGACCGTGACAGGGCTGCCGAAGGTTTCTCCGGTACGCCCGTCCACCAACTGGCTCTGACCGCTCGTCGGCAGCTTGGCCTTCTTGAGCAGTTCCTTGATTTCCTTTTCCGACGCGCCGTCGAACACCGGACTTGCCACCTTGATGCCCAAAGCCTTGGCGGCCCAGCCCAAGTGGGTCTCCAGAATCTGTCCGACATTCATACGCGACGGCACTCCGAGAGGGTTCAGCACGATTTCCACCGGCGTTCCATCCGGCAAATACGGCATATCCTCTTCCGGCAACACACGGGAAACCACACCCTTGTTCCCGTGACGTCCAGCCATCTTATCGCCCACCTGAATCTTGCGCTTCATGGCGATGTAGACCTTCACCAGCTTGATCACGCCGGGAGGCAGCTCATCGCCGCGTTTCAGACGGCCCACCTTTTCATCGTAGAGCGTCTGCAAGATTTCGATCTGCTCCTTCGCCCGACGCTCGACATCTTCCAATTCCTTCTGCTCATCCGGATCGCTCAGGATGATATGGCGCAACGTTTCATCGGGCAACCGCTTGAGAATATCCGCGGTCATCTTGCCCTTCTTTTTCAGAATCACATCGCCGGTATCCGGATCCATCAAGTCACGGCCTACCACCTTGCCGAGGAGCAACTTGCGGATCTTCTTCGTCTTCTCTTCGTCGATGATCCGCAGCTCCTCATGGTGGTCGCGCTGCAGCTTCATCTGATCGTCGCTCTCGATGCTCTTCGAACGCTCATCCTTATCGAGGCCCTTGCGGGAGAAAATCTTCACGTCGACGACAATCCCCTCCACACCCGGCGGAACCGTCAACGACGTATCCTTCACATCGCCGGCCTTCTCGCCGAAGATCGCGCGCAGCAGCTTTTCTTCCGGCGTCAGCTGCGTTTCACCCTTCGGCGTCACCTTGCCGACAAGAATATCGCCGGGCTTCACTTCGGCGCCGATCCTGATGATCCCGCTCTCGTCAAGACTCCGCAAGGCTTCTTCGCCCACGTTGGGAATATCGCGGGTCACCTCCTCCTTGCCCAGCTTCGTATCCCGCGCTTCCAACTCGAATTCTTCTATGTGGATCGAGGTAAAGGCATCTTCGCGCACCAGCTTCTCACTCAGGAGAATGGCGTCTTCAAAGTTATAGCCACCCCACGGCATGAAAGCCACGAGGATGTTCTTCCCGAGTGCCAGTTCGCCATGATCGATCGCGGGACCGTCGGCCAAGACCTGCCCAACCTTCACCGGCTGCCCCAGCCGCACAACCGGCGTCTGAGTAATGCACGTGCTCTGATTGGAGCGCTGGAATTTGATCAGATCGTAGACATCCAGACCGGAATCTTTTCCCTTCCGGCCGTCCTTCATTTCAGCACGCACCACGACCCGCGTCGCATCCACACTTTCAACCACACCCGCTCGGCGGGCCTGCACGACATAGCCGGAGTCGCGCGCCACGACGGCTTCCATGCCGGTTCCGACCAGCGGCGACTCCGAAGTTACCAGCGGCACGGCTTGCCGCTGCATGTTCGACCCCATCAACGCACGGTTGGCGTCGTCATGCTCAAGGAAGGGCACCAGGGCTGTCGCCACGCTGACCACCTGCTTGGGCGACACGTCCATATATTCGATCTTGTCCGGAGTAGCCGTAACGAAATCACCTCCGTGCCGTGCGGTAATCGTCTCCGTCACCAGGCGGCCGCTGCCATCGACCGGAGAGTTCGCTTGCGCGATGAGATACTTATCGCCTTCTATCGCGGAGAGAAACTCGATCTCATCCAGCACGCGGCCCTTCACAACCTTGCGATAGGGCGCCTCGATGAATCCAAACTGATTGATTCTGGCATAGGTCGCCAAGGAGGTAATCAAACCGATGTTCGGACCTTCCGGCGTTTCAATCGGACAAATACGACTGTAATGGGACGGATGAACGTCGCGAACTTCGAAGCCAGCCCGCTCTCGGGTCAACCCGCCCGGTCCTAGAGCCGACAAGCGGCGCTTGTGCGTGATCTCAGCCAGGGGATTGGTCTGGTCCATAAACTGGGACAACTGGCTGCTGCTGAAAAATTCCTTGACTGCGGCCACCACGGGCTTGGCGTTGATCAAGTCATGCGGAAGCACCGTCTCCATATCGAGGAGATTCATACGCTCCTTGATGCTCCGCTCCATACGGACCAGCCCGAGACGGAACTGGTTTTCCAGCAACTCGCCCACCGAGCGAACACGCCGGTTACCCAAGTGGTCGATGTCGTCGATCTCCCCTTTGCCCATCTTCAAATTGACGAGATAGCGGATGACTTCGACAATATCCTGTGCTGTTAATGTCCGTTGCTCAAGCGGAAGATCCAAGCCTAACTTCTTATTGAGCTTGAGCCGACCAACCGGGGACAAATCGTACCGTTTGGAATTGAGGAAGAGATTATCGAACAACGTCCGCGCGGTTTCGACGGAAGGCGTTTCTCCCGGCCGCAGGCGGCGATAAATTTCCACCATCGCCTCTTCCTTCGACTCGATCTTTTCCATCTCCAGGGTATCGAGAATCACGGGCGTCGCTGTGGCGGTGTCGAAGTAAATCACCTTAAACTCTTCGACGTCGCTTTCGACGATCTTCTCCAATATCTCGGAGGTGAGGCGCTGATTCTTCTCTACCACCGTATTCTTCTTCGAATCCACGATCTCGGTCAAAATGGCGCGCCCGATCAACTCCGCAGGAGTAAGAGGAATCTCTTTAACGCCAGCCGCTTTCAACTTGGCGATCAACCCCTTAGTGAGCTTGGCCCCTTCGCGCACCAGCGGTTCCTTGCTCCCCTTTTCCGTGACTTCGGCGGAGCAACGAAGACCGTGGTGAATTTCAGGATCCAACTTGCGGAGCATCTGACCTTTGACGACCCGGATTTCCTCGACCGGGTAATACATTTTCAACAGATCGTCACTGGAATAATTAAAGGCCTTCAGCAAAATCGTCGTCGGCATTTTCCGCCGCCGATCGATCCGTACATACAGAATGTCGCGCGCATCGAACTCGAAATCCAGCCACGACCCCCGATACGGAATAATCCGAGCCGAATACAACACCTTGCCGCTGGCATGCGTCCGCCCCTTGTCGTGGGTGAACGAGGCGCCCGGAGACCGGTGGAGCTGACTGACAACCACCCGTTCCGTTCCATTGATGATAAACGTGCCGCGCTCGGTCATCAGCGGCAATTCGCCGACATAGACCTCCTGCTCACGCACGTCCAACACCTTTTTGCGTGGCCCCTTATCTTCCTTATCAAACACCACGAGTCGGACACGAAGCTTCAACGGCACCGCGAAGGTCATGCCTTGCTCGATGCACTCCCGCTCGTCGTATTTGGGCGTACCCAAGGTATAGCTGGAGAACTCCAGGACAGCCGTATTGTTGTAATCGGGAATCGGAAACACGCTGGCCAGGGCCGCCTGCAAACCATGATCCTTCCGGCGCTCGGGCTCGACCTCCATTTGCAGGAACTCTTCGTACGAGCGCTTCTGAATTTCAATCAGGTCAGGGATGGCAATGCTGGCCCGGATGCGTGAATAATCTTTCCGTTCGACGAACTCCTGAAGAGTCGTTTCGGACATGCGCACTCCTCCACACACTATGGTTGGCGACGGGTGCCGTCGCAGGCACGGCACCCACAGACTGTCGGACGACGATGCTTACTTGACTTCGACCTTCGCACCGCTCTCTTCGAGCTTCTTCTTCATCGTGTCGGCTTCTTCCTTCGTCGCACCAGCCTTCACCGGCTTGGGCGCGCCCTCCACGAGATCCTTCGCTTCCTTCAAGCCAAGGTTGGTCAATTCGCGCACCACCTTGATGATCTGGATCTTCTTGTCGGCCGGCGCTGCGGCGAGAATGACATCGAACGAGGTCTTTTCTTCCGCCGCCGCTGCCGCTCCGCCACCCGCTGCCGGAGCAGCAGCCACGGCAACAGGGGCCGCGGCGGTGAC
The DNA here is from genome assembly GCF_049546785.1 of Nitrospira sp. NS4. Taxonomy (NCBI): domain Bacteria; kingdom Pseudomonadati; phylum Nitrospirota; class Nitrospiria; order Nitrospirales; family Nitrospiraceae; genus Nitrospira; species Nitrospira sp. NS4. The sequence goes on from NZ_JBMWAN010000004.1 coordinate 412,641, forward strand.
GCCAAAACGGGTCTCCAACCCCTTCACCAACTCCGCCAAATCAAGCACGCTCATGCCCTCAATGGCCTTGATCAATTCTTCCTGCGACAATTTTGAAGTAGTTGCTGACATGTCCCCTTCTCCTTTCCGTTTATCCTCAATGGCTGCAATGACTCGCACAAACTTTGACAACACTGCGCTCAGCGTATAGACCACGCCGCGAATCGGACCCTGCATGGCCGAGAGCAGCATGGCAATGAGCACTTCCTTCTTGGGAAGCTTGGCCACCGCCGCAAGTTCTGCCGGCTGAACCACCTTCCCTTCCAAGACCCCGATCGTGATCTTGATCTTCTCTTCGCGCTTCTCCAGCCCGATCCAGTCCCGAAGAACCTTCGTTGGCAGCACCGGATCGTCATAGCCGATCACCATGCCGGTCGGGCCCTTCAGATGCGTCGCAAGGCCGGCGAGACTCGTCCCCTCAGCCGCCCTGATCGCCAGGGTGTTCTTGACAATCCGGTACTCGGCCTTCGCCCCGCGGAGCTGCTTCCGCAGCTCCGTGACCTGATTGACAGGAAGCCCCACACTCTCCGTTAAGATGGCCAGTCGCGCGCGACCGAACTTCTCGGTCAACTCCGCTACCGCCGTCGCTTTCTCTTCCTTCTTCATACGTGACCCTTTCTCTGCAGACGCTGTTGAACCCAGCGCTCACTTAACTCCACTGCTTGGTCAACGCCACCGTATCCAACTGCACTCCAGGTCCCATCGTGCTCGAAATCGTGGCAGTCTTCAGGTAACGCCCCTTGCAGGACGCAGGCTTGGCCTTGATCACCGACTCAATGATGGCCGAGGCATTTTCATAGAGCTTATCGATATCGAACGAGACCTTTCCGACCGGCACTTGCACGATGCCCGCCTTTTCGACCTTGAACTCGACACGCCCCTTCCGGATTTCAGCCACAGCCTTGCCCACCTCGAAGGTGACCGTTCCGGTCTTCGGATTCGGCATCAGACCGCGAGGGCCGAGCTGTTTGCCGAGCTTACCGACCGCCGCCATCAAGTCCGGTGTGGCAATCGCGCAATCAAAATCCAGCCACCCCCCCTTGATCTTCTCCATGAGATCATCAGATCCCACGAAATCAGCTCCGGCCTGGCGAGCCTCCTGCTCTTTTTCACCCTTGGCAAAGACCAGCACACGGACCTTCTTGCCGGTCCCGTGGGGCAGCGACGCCGTCCCTCGCACCATCTGATCCGAACGCTTCGGATCGACCCCTAAACGCAGGGAGAGATCAACCGACTCATCGAAATTCGCATAGGCCGCCTTCTTGACGACATCGACCGCCTCACGCAGGATATACGTGCGCGGCTCGACCTTCTCCAACGCGGCCTTCATCTTTTTTCCCATACCTCGTACTCCTTCTTCCCGAACGTCGTCCGCCCTACCCCTGAACCACTACGCCCATACTGCGGGCCGTCCCTTCGATAATCTTGATCGCCCCTTCGAGATCGGCCGCATTCAGATCGGACATTTTTTTCTGCGCGATCTCGTTCAGCTGCTTCCGCGTGATCTTGCCGACCTTATCCTTCTGCGGCACACCGGACCCCTTGATGATGCCGGCAGCCTTCTTCAACAAATCAGACGCCGGCGGCGTCTTCATGATGAAGGTAAAGGTGCGGTCTTTGTAGACGGTGATGACCACCGGAATAATGCTGTCGCCTTCCTTCTGGGTCTTGGCGTTGAACTGCTTACAGAATTCCATAATGTTGACCCCGTGCTGACCAAGCGACGGGCCGACAGGAGGAGCCGGATTGGCCTTCCCCGCTGGAATCTGCAACTTAATCTGAGCTGATACTTCCTTTGCCATGTGAATCTCCTCAGAACGTCAGAATCACTCCACGCACTCTCAGTGACCACTGAATACGACGATCGCTAAATCCGCTCAACTTGCAAGAAGCCAAGCTCCACCGGGGTCGAACGGCCGAAAATGCTGACCATCAACTTCAGGCGGCTATGATCTTGATCCACCTCATCGACCACCCCGTTGAATCCCAGGAAGGGGCCATCGATGATCCGGACATTATCGCCCTTGATAAACTTCACCTGTTCGCGGGGCCCGGCTTGTCCGGCATCCACCTGCTTGAGCAAGGAGTCGACTTCCTCCTCGGTCAGCGGCAGCGGCTGCGCCCCTCCGCCGACGAATCCTGTGACCTTTGGCGTCTCCTTGATCATCTGCAGAGTTTCATCCTGGAGCGGAGTCTCCAGTTCCACCAGCACATAGCCGGGAAAGAACTTCCGCCTGGATGTCCGCCGCTTGCCGTCCTTGATTTCAATCACGTCTTCGGTCGGGACCAATACCTGGCCGAGCTTTTCGACAAGCCCCATCTGATTTGCCCGCTCCAAGAGACTGGTCTTCACGCGTCCCTCGAATCCCGCGTACGTATGGATCACGTACCAGTTTTTCGTCATGCGTCACCCTCAGGTAGAGAAATCAGGACGCGTCTCCACGAGACGCTTATCCGGCGAACCACGATCAAATAATCTTGCTCACCAACCACACGAGAAACGAGTCGATGACCGACAGGTACAAGGACATCAAGACACAGAACACAATCACAACCGTGGTCGAACCGATGGTTTCAGCCCTCGTCGGAAACGATACCTTCTTCAACTCCGCCCGCACATCCGCGACAAACGCCTTGATCGATTCGGTCATTCGCTTGAACATCGCGCCCTCCGCTCCCTACCCCGATACCGCCTTGTGGATCTATCCCGTCGGGCTTAATTCGACCACCCCCCGGTCGAGCAAGCTCTGCATGGCAGGGGCACTAGGATTTGAACCCAGACTTTCGGTTTTGGAGACCGACGTGCTGCCATTAACACTATGCCCCTACACAGACTGTTGAACCGGCTCGAGAGCCGACTCCAGCCTACTTCACTTCCTTATGGGCAACGTGCTTCCGGCAGAACTTGCAGAACTTGTTTCGCTCCAACCGGTCAGGATCGTTCTTCTTGTTCTTATTGGTCGAATAGTTCCGCTGCTTGCAGGCCGTGCAGGCCAAATCAATAATCTCTCTCATCGCAATTCTCCCACGCTGTCATCAGACAGCCGTCTCATTACGCCAGAATTTCGGTCACGACGCCGGACCCGACGGTCTTGCCGCCCTCGCGCACCGCGAACCGCAACCCCTGATCCATCGCGATCGGGCTGATCAACTCGGCCGTCACACTCACGTTGTCGCCCGGCATGACCATCTCCACACCCGGATTCAACTGCACCACGCCCGTCACGTCCGTCGTCCGGAAGTAAAACTGCGGCCGGTAGCCGTTGAAGAACGGGGTATGGCGCCCGCCTTCTTCCTTCGTCAACACGTAGATCTCCGCCTTGAACTTGGTGTGCGGCGTGATGCTCTTCTGCTTCGCCAGCACCATCCCGCGCTCGACGTCTTCCTTCTTCGTCCCGCGCAAGAGCACGCCGATGTTGTCGCCCGCCTGCCCCTCGTCCAGCACCTTGCGGAACATTTCCACGCCGGTCACGACGGTGGTCTGCGTCGGCCGCAAGCCCACGATTTCGATTTCGTCGCCCACCTTCACAATGCCGCGCTCGCACCGGCCCGTCACGACCGTGCCGCGCCCGCTGATGGTGAACACGTCTTCGATCGGCATCAGGAACGGCTTGTCGATCGGCCGCTGCGGGGTCGGAATGTAGGTATCAACGGCATCCAACAGCTTGAGGATGGAGGGCACCCCCAACTCGCTCTGATCGCCTTCCATCGCCTTCAGGGCGCTGCCATGGATGATCGGGGTCTTGTCGCCCGGGAAGCCGTACTTGCTCAGCAACTCCCGCACTTCCAGCTCGACCAATTCCAGCAGCTCTTTATCATCGACCTTGTCCGCCTTGTTCAGGAACACCACGATGTAGGGCACGCCCACCTGGCGGGCCAACAGGATGTGTTCGCGGGTCTGCGGCATGGGGCCGTCAGCGGCGCTCACCACCAGAATCGCGCCATCCATCTGGGCGGCGCCGGTGATCATGTTCTTGACATAATCAGCGTGGCCCGGACAGTCGACGTGCGCATAGTGCCGGTTGGCGGTTTCATACTCGACGTGGCTGATGGCGATGGTCATGATCTTGGTCGCATCGCGGCGGCCCTGGCTCTCGCTGGCCTTCGCCACCTCATCATAGGGAATGTACTTTGCCATGCCCCGATCGGCGCAAATCTTCGTCAATGCCGCCGTCAGCGTCGTCTTCCCGTGGTCCACGTGCCCGATCGTCCCAATGTTTACATGCGGCTTCTTCCGCTCAAATTTCGCCTTCGCCATAACCTCGTCTCCTTAAGTCAATAAAAACCGCTTACCCATTCCATCCCGCCACAGAGGACCGCCGAAGGGGGTCCAGATCGGGACCGGCGTGAGATGGAGCCCACGACGCGGATCGAACGCGTGACCTCGTCCTTACCAAGGACGTGCTCTGCCAACTGAGCTACGTGGGCCACATTTTTCATCTCACGGCACCCATTGCGCACATCTCGATGGAGCGGGCGATGGGATTTGAACCCACGACAGCCAGCTTGGAAGGCTGGAACTCTACCACTGAGCTACGCCCGCCCGAATTCCCAAGAAAGTTCACCGCCATCCACACAACGACACAACCCGCAAACATCCGACTGTGCATTCAACTCGCCGCACCTGTGCTGGTGGGCAGGCAAGGATTCGAACCTTGGAAGACATAAGCCAGCAGATTTACAGTCTGCCCCCTTTGGCCACTTGGGTACCTGCCCGTTTCTCCACACATCCGTTTATTGCTCGACACCGAATTCATCGGAAAATTCGCAGACTTTCCCATGACAATCATGCGCGAAAAACTAGAGTAAGCCTGTCCGCACACAGCTCTCTCCCCTCTTCGCGAAAGAGGAACGGCTGATCTGGCGAACCAGGCTAGTTTAGGAAACGCTCGATTCTATTGACGAAGTCCTGTCATGTCAAGAGGAGAATAGGGCTCTTTCTTACTTTTTTCTTTCGCTCAGCATGTCGGAGGCGCACTGATGCCGAGTCTGAAAATTATTCACGTGACGCACACTCTCCATAGCATTGCTTGACAATTTATCAGGTAAACCAACGACTTGCTTCATTAACCTCATCGCTTCACCGACCGAGATACGATCACTGAACGCCAAGAACCGCTTCTGCGTGACTCGCCGCTCTTCCGGATCTTGAGGAACATAATATCCGCGCAGCTCTCCCGATTCCATGGCACGCTGGAACCGGGCCACCCACTGCTCACCGAGTTGGGGGGAACCCAACATCGACCGCCCCCCCTTCTTTTCGAGCTCAAGCTGGTTCCACACAGCCCAACCAACAAAGACGGCCCAGGTTTCATTCAGCGCTTCCCAGGCTTCAGCATCGGAAAGATACCGCACCTCCGTTTCCTGGCTCCGCTGGACCACAGGAGTGATGGCAACCTCCCGATAACGACAGACCTGCATCTCCCTGGCAAAGACCAGCAGATCGTCAGGCGAAATCCCTCCCACGGACCGCCCTTCCCCTTCGCGTGACTCCAGAAAGTCCATATAGGCATGGAACAGCTCGTGATAAAGCACCTCCAACTCTTTGGATGTCATGGTCTTGAGCGAACGCAAATCACGACCAGCCGCATGAAACGACAGAGTTCGGTTCAATACCATACGATGCTCGCCCGGATGATACTCGGCAGCATAGGTCCGAAGATCGTCGAATTCGAAATGCACAAAGTCCGAAGGGATCGCCTTCAGAAACCCAACCGGTAGACGAAGGCTACCTGCGCCACTGATCAATTGCTCCCACATCCGTCCCGCGGCAGCATCTCTGCTTCCTTCCCCTGCCGGAATCGCCCAGACAGGACAAACCGCCAGCGAAACGAACAGCACAGCAACGGCGATCCTCAAGGCTATGTGAGTGCAATACGCAGGCATGGCAACGATGAAAACGGAAAGATGAGGGAAAGATTGCCCAGGCTAATAGTCAGAGCCCCGATAGCTGCCCCAATCACCCCGGCCACCCTCCTCAACCAATGCAAGCGTATCGAAGAGGTCGGATGGCACGTGATCCAGAAATCGGGAAGGCTTCGATAGCAGCATCCCGCTGGTCTTGTCGTAGACATTGATCGGATAGGTGAGAAAGAGGTGGCGCTTGGCCCTCGTTACCGACACATAGAATAGTCGCCGTTCTTCTTCGAGATCCTCATCCGCCACGAAGGAATAGACCGACGGAAACTTCCCGTCCACCACCCAGATAACAAAGACAGCTTGCCACTCCAGCCCCTTGGCGGAGTGAATCGTGGAGAGCACCAGCCGCTCGTTGTCGCGGTCCGGAGCTTCGACATCCACCGCGCTGCCATCCGGCGGCTCCAGCGCAAGGTCCGCCAGAAACGCGTCCACCGCCGGGTAGCCTTCCGCAATGGCATGCAGATGGTCGAGATCCCGCGTGCGCTTGGGATAGTCGTCGTACTGCTCCTTGAGAATCGGAAGATAGTATTCGTAGATGTGATTCACTTGTTCCGCTGGCTGCCGGTCCTCAGATCCGGACAGGCTCTCCAGCGTATTCGCCAGATTTTTCAGCCCCTGCCCAGAACGACCGCTCACCCCGCGCAACACCTCGAACGGCTGCCCGGTCTTCACAATCGTCGCCAGCAGGTCATGGGCCTTCTTCGGCCCCACACCCTCAACCAGCATCAAAACCCGATTCCAGCTCACCGTATCCAGCGGATTGGCGATCACCCGCAGATGCGCCAGCAGATCCTTCACATGCGCCGTCTCGATAAACTTGACGCCCCCGCGCTTGATGAAGGGCAGGCCCTTGCGCGAGAGCTCGATTTCCAGATCGAACGAATGAAAGCTGGAGCGGAACAGCACCGCCACTTCACTGAGCGGCACGCCCTCTTCGCGCAACTCCAGAATCTTCTGCGCAATAAACCGCGACTGTGCATTCTCCCCCGCCGCTTCCACCAGCGAAGGCAACGGGCCGTCGATCTTCCGGGTGAACAACCGCTTCGTATATTTCTCCGCCGCTTCATCGATAATACAGTTCGCCAGGTTCAGAATCGGCTGCGTGCTGCGGTAGTTCTCTTCCAGTTTATAGATCTGCGTGCAGGGGAACAGTTGCGGGAAGTCCATAATATTCTTGAACGTCGCCCCGCGGAACGCATAGATCGACTGCGAATCGTCGCCGACCACCATCACATTGTTATGCGACGCGGCCAGCTTCCGGACGACCTCGGCCTGCAAGCGATTCGTATCCTGGTACTCATCGACGAGAATGTAGCGATACTGCCGCGAGATCGTCGCCCGCGCCGACTCATCCATCAGCAAGAGCTGGCGAAGCATCACCAGCAGATCGTCATAATCCAGAAGCTGCTTCTGCCGCTTCGCCGCCTGATAGGCATTCTTCAAACGGCTTAAGTCTTCCATGTGGTCGCCGAAGTGGCTGAACTCTTCGAGGATGATCTCTTCCAGCGGACGCAGCGTATTCTCGCTCTTGCTGATCATCTCCATGATCGTCCCCTTGCGGGGAAAACGCTTATCCTTTTCATTGAGTCCGAGTTGCGACCGAACCAGCGCGATCAAATCCTCCGCATCGCCGCGATCCAGGATCGTGAAACCGGGCTCCACACCGATCGACCGGCCATAGCGGCGCAGCAATAGATTCGCCACCGAGTGGAAGGTCCCGCCACACACCCGCTCGCTACGCGCGCCGATCAGCTCACCGGCCCGCTGCAACATTTCTTGCGCCGACTTGCGCGTGAACGTGAGGAGAAGAATGTTCGAGGGATCGATACCTGAATCGATCAAGTAGGCCACGCGATAGACCAGCGTCCGCGTCTTGCCGCTCCCGGCGCCGGCGATCACCAGCGACGGGCCTTCGCCCGCTGTCACGGCGGCTAACTGCTGTGGATTCAGCGCCGCGGCATAATCGATCGACAGCTTACGCGGCGCAGCCTCGTCATCGGAGCGTTTGAGAATGTAGGTTTTGACGTCTCGTTCCATGAGTTACCAGAGGAAGGCTGAACGACATGATACCAATCAGCGGGCTGGGCTGTATAACATACCGCCGGAGCCCTTCTCAACGAGCGCCAAGCAGGTATATCGCGGTAAAAGCTTCTAAAACAACACATCTCGAGAATTTGGGATGGCAAGCGATAACGAATTACCACCTAGCTCGTATCGCTCAAAAACTCACATATTCTCCGTATCACTTTAGAGAGCCACGTGCTCCGGTGAGACCAAGAAACTTTCTATCTCCGTCATCGTAACGCGATATTCTTGCAGCAAACTTGCTAACTGTTTCCGACCTATAAGCTCAACACCAAGAACTTCCGCCTGGGAATGCGCGTTTCCGTTGAATTCCCTATTCGTCAGTGCCAGCTTTTTGAAACGCACTCCAGGAAACTGTAATGCATACAACCTCTCTCCAGCGACGATCTCTTTGACGGCATCCCACCCTAAAGATCCCGCTTCAGATGAGGAGTGTTTTACCTGAATAAGTTCGCCCACGTTAATCGTCTTGGCAACCACATCAACACCACCATCCCCGCTTGTAGGCGTTAATTTAACTGACTTAAACCCTCGTTGTTTCCAAAGAGCCGCAATCATAGCTTCAAAATAGAGTGGCTCCAGACTGTCCGCATCCTCAATCAGAATTTGCTCCTCGAAAACGTCTTTCCCAACACCAATCACATCTTCAAACTCATTCGGAAGAATATTGCCAGTACCGTTGAGCATGTCCCCAGAAAGCCCCCGTTTTTTCTCAAGCAGTCGATCTAACTTGACATCGAATGTGACAAACTCCTCCGCGCAAACAACTGGGTAATACACGTACACCTCGCGGGTTTGTCCAATGCGGTATGCTCGATCGGTCGCTTGGTCTTCCTTGGCCGGGTTCCAAGTTCGGGTGAAATGAATGACATGATTCGCCGCCTGAATATTGACGCCGAACCCAACAGCAATTGGCGACAAGATTATGACTCCAAACCCTGGTACCGACTGAAATTTCCTGATGTGCTTCTGCCTGCTGTCGGCACTCGACTCCGCTGCAGCAGTATCCCCATTGATGATGTCGGGACGAAGATTGAATACCTGCTCAACGTAGTACGCTAACATCAATTGCATGTCGCGAAATTCACAAAATATGATCGCCTTCTCGCCTCGCCGTTTGATCTGCTCCAGAGTTATTATCAACCAGTCGAGCTTGGGGTTCTTTTCCCGCGCCTGAGCCAAAGGTTCATGATCAAAAGCCCTACCTAGCTCTCTAGGATCTGTACAGACTTTACGAAGATAGTGCAGTAGTCCAAGCTGATTTTTGAAAGCCCCGCTATACCTATCGACATGCCTCAAGCGGTACTGTTCAATCGCTTGACCGTAGAGTTCTCGTTGATAAAGAGACATGGGGAGTGTGCGCGCCTTTTCAATAACGATTTTCTTCGGAAGGTCTTTCGCAACCTCCGTCTTTAGCCGTCTCAAGATTTGCGGCTCAATACGCAGACGAAGCTCCTCGAGTTTTTGGGCCTGTCCATCAGTCTCACACTCGATCGGACGACGGTACTGTTTCCCAAAGTCATTCAACGCCCCCAGAAGGCCGGGCTGGATAAAATCGAACAGGCACCAAATGTCGGCAAGCGAATTCTCGACAGGCGTGCCCGTGCATACAATCTTGAACCCAACGTTCTGCTTTTTGGCAGCACGTGTGACCATGGCAGCCGGATTTTTGATCTTCTGAGCCTCATCGCAAATCATGATGGACCAATGTACAGCGGCCAGGGAAAACTCAAGATCGCGTAGGGTCTCATATGTTGTTAGAACAATCTTTGAATCGCCTAACCATCCCTCCCTTAGAAATCGACTGAACCCTCGTTCAATAAGGTCTCTTTCAATCTCATGGCTCTTTGCTCGTAACCGACCGATTGAATCGCCATATAGGGCAAGTAGCGGAATTGTTCCAGGCTTGAAAAACTTTTCCACCTCTTCTTTCCAGTTCTCAAGCAGTGAAACGGGAGCCACAACAAGAATGGGTTCTAAATTTGAATCAGCCTCCAAGGCTGCAGCGATCACCGTCAATAACTGCAATGTTTTCCCTAGCCCCATGTCGTCCGCGAGAATGGCACCACGACAGTACTGAGGCGCTTTTGAGATCAAGTGCTGAAGCCAGGCAACGCCGACCTTTTGGTGGTCCTTTAACGCGATCCCTGACCTGAATGAGCTAGGCAAACTAGGCGGGCGGTTGTCGAACTTCAGCTCAGAAGCTCGTGACTCCAGATACTCAGCAGACCCAATATTTGTTTGAATAAGAAGTTCCTCGCGCTCCCTCTTTTTTGTGGCTTCAGATTGAGAGCCTTTCGACTTGTCTTTTTCATATCGTGGGCCTAACTCATTCAGGAGGCTTTCCGCCACCTCGACAGAAACTGTATCCGCCATCCCAGGTATTTCAACAAAAGCCTTTCCCTTTGAGCGTGCTTCCTCAACAGTCTCCTTGAGCGCCTTAAAAACCTTATTATCGACACAAAGCTCGAATGTCTTTCCGTTTCCGAGATCGACAGAAACTAGCTGCGCAGTTTCTGCCCCGCTTTCAGGGAACCACGGATCTTTGTCAGCTCTTGGTATATAGGGAGAGACAATGTTGGGCTGTACCCCGATGCCTGTTACCCGCTCTGAATATCGCTTAAGGTCCAGCACCTCTGCCGCACGGATACTGACCTTAGGCCGAGTCCACCGTTCGTAAATATTCTTAAGGATATCAAGCTGCTCTTGTGTATCGCCGACTAAATGGAGACTATGCCCACGCCACTCACATAGCTCCAATCCCGTATTCAATTTGGACTCAACCTTAATGACAAAGATGCGCAAATCGTCAGGGCTACCGAACAACTCTAGTTTGGAATATGGAGATTGGGCATCAGCGATGGTGATGGTTACCCCTGCCTGAGCTATCTCGCTATCACGCAATTGCCAGTGAGCTGTGAACCGCTGAAACACGATTCCCGCCTCATACCTCGCTTCCTCAAATTGCGCCTCATCAATAACAAGATCTGCGTCATCTCCCAATGTGGCATATGGATTACTGAGAAACCTCTCAGCAAATGAGCCAGCGACCCGGCGACCCGGCATCTTTTTGATCGCCCGTAAAACAGTACGTACTGGTGGCGTGAGGATCACCTCGATTAATTGATCCTCACGAAGAATCTTGTAAGACTCCGGCACATCACGCCGCGTATCAAACTGTACAAGCCAGTTTTCCGGCGCACCGGCAAACCAAGGTTGAACTTCTACTACACTCCCCTCGCCAACATCGGTCTTGCTCAATTGGATGTGTAATTGCTCTGGGGTCAGGACAATCGTATCGGCGAGAAACTGATCCATCCTTGCTTCTGCAAGCATTGCCAAGCGACGAATTTTCCCCCAGTGTCTTCTATTGGACTGAGCCGAACGTTCACTGTCTGCATAAAATTCTTGGACTGCCCTCAAGACCGCGAACACATCCTTAGCCAACAAACTTCGGTTCGTCCCCTCTCGAGCAACCGGCCCAGTTAACTCTACCGATCCCACGAGAACACCATTTACGAACCAGCCATCAATACCAATAGCGAAGTCCTCATCATCGAGAGTATTTTCGCTTCGCAAAGCCGGTTTTAGACCTCCAACGGATGGCAATTCCAAAACGCTCAAGCCGTCGGCTTGCTCCTTGTCAGCCAACAGCTGATAAATCACATCCCACGACAAGCTATAGGTGCCCGCGTTTTGCCTCGCCCGCCCTGCCAGGGCCAATTCACTGAGATAGTGTACTGCCAACGGATTCGCGATCCTTATCGCCTCGCTATCCGGTCTTAGTTTAGAAATCGTGTAACTGGCCGAACTCTTGGAATACGAAACCCACAGATGCATCAGGCTCCGTGCTTCGCTTTCGGCTGTCCGAAATCGCTTTATGAAACTCATCTGTCTTTTATCCAAACGCTATTGCGACGCTCAAACTTAAAACCCCACTGACCTAGTGTTCCGCTTATCTTTGGATTATCTGCATTCGCATATACAACAAGCTTGCCACCCTCCGCGCGCTGATCGATGAACCGCAGGCCGCGCTCAGCACAAAAGCTCCTTAACAACTGATCAAATTCACGTGGCGCAAACACCCCCCCAGACTCCCCTGCTAATCCTGTCTGTCGGCCATTACTTGGATTACGGTTTCCGCCACTATAAGAGACTCTTTCCTTTGTTATCCCTGCATGTTCGGCAATCGCGCGGCGAAATTTCTCCTCCCATTTTTCGTGTCCATCAAAGTGCTTCAGACTTCCGAGATTGCGAGCATGCTTTAGATCCTCCCGAAGGCGAAGCGCACCGCGTAGCGAAAATGGCGGATTCCCACCATCAAATAGGTAAGCCGCATTACCAGTCTCTCCGAATTCGACAACCAATAGCCGGCCTATCTTCATTACGAAAGCGTTGTTTCCGGAAGTGGCTCCTTCGAGATTTAGAGCTTGATCACCCATTAGGCTTCGCAGCTTCTTAAAGTCAGGGTTCCAATTACTCCTAGCGCCGGAGCCTAAGACAAACCAAACGCTCTCAATAACCGATACGTATTCGGCCCAAAATTTAACTCTGCGTGACGCAGTAGCACCATCCTGGCTAAGCAATTCAAAGAATTGCCCGATAAGCTTGCGCTTGAGCCAATCAGAAACCATTGTTCGTGCTTCCGAGGACACGCCATCCCAACGCGGGACATTGGATATGAGCAGGGGATTTCCTAACAACTCGGTGGCAAATATACTAAGAGCCGTATGCTCCCCATGAGAATCCATGCGTGCATATCGGTCGAGAATTCTCTTTATCCCTTGGAATTGAATCGCTGGATTTGCTCTTAGCAGGACCAGTAGGCCATCAATATGACTCTTGAATCGCTGGTCGTCTGAATCACATGCTGCCCGAACGGCGCCCATGAATACATCTGTTTGAACCCAGGAGTTCGTGGCAATCCCAATCCGAGTAAACACATCACGCACATGAGACAGGTTTCCGTCGAGAACAGCTTGACCGTACCGTGCGCATGGATCGTCCCCGAACAAATTGCTGTGCTCCACGACTGTCTCAGCCCACTCTGGCATCGCCTCATGACGAATTGAAGCTACTCCAGCACTCAAGAATTCGCGAATCTGATTCCAGGACTGACGGATTTCGCTATTTCCATCTTTAGGTTGATATTCGAAGTACACACTCATCAGCGCTTGAAAACAGCGCCGGAATTTTCTGGCCTGAGGCCGGAGTTCGCCTACGATATGAAGCAGTTCCCCTACGAGTCGGGGGTCGCGCAAAAGGAGAATTCGTTCCGGAAGTACCTCTGTGGCGATTCCAAAGCAAGCAAGCTTTACCTCTCGAAATGAGTCGACTTGCCTTGACCTAGAAAATTGCCTCACAGCTGCCGCGATTACGTCCTTGTCAGGCGCAGCGCCAACTCCGAAACGCCGCTCTACTTTGCGTGCCAGCTCTGCCATTGGCCTTGCCGAACTAAAGCTTTCACGCCGAAGTCTAGTGTTCGCCTGGCTGAGTCCAATGCGAAGTTGGTCAAGTGCGTTCATCCGGCCCCCAAAGCACAAGTACCAAAGTTGCCGCGTGGAATATGGGGTTTACTTGGGTGGACTTCTCCGACATTGAAGAACTCAAGACGGAGCTCTATCCGTCTACTTTCTTCGTCAGATGCCTTTGCGGAATTGAAAGAATAACCGCCAACCAGAAATAACTCCCTGATCTGTTCCTGCTCGTCGGGAGTCATCCGAACTTCGCCAGACTCCGGCTGGCTTAACAACACACAAAGCACCCGCTGGCTACGTTGCAGTGAGAGGTTCAAGTTCAGAAGGTAGGTACCGCGCGGATCGGCAAATCCTTCCACTACAATTCGCTTCAACCACTTCTGACCGAGCTGATTGCGAGCAATCGACAGCACCTGCGGGACAAATTTCCTCAATAGAGCTGCCTGATCTGCGCTCAACCGATGACTACCCGTTTCAAATCGAGCCCTATCCCCGAAATCTATAACATTTCGGTTCTTATCAATTGAAATTCCAGGGAACTGCTGCGCCGACTCCTCAACCTGGGCAAGCAACTTCTCAAGGTCATCCTTTCGCTCTGCCTCAGCCTTTTCAGCTTCCGTTACGGTCTTTGTGACGGCAAGGAGTGCTACGCTCATCGCTACAAGAAACAGCACCATCAGCGCAGACATCAAATCAGAGAACGATATCCAGAATGGTTTTTCGGGCTCATCCTTGCCGCCCCGCTTGAGAATAATTCGTGTGCCAATCATCCATTACTTCCCGGGCAACTTGTCGAACACGCCTTCCAGATCACCAATCGCGCCTGCAAGTGCGCCCGTTGCGCGTTGCAAATGTTGATGAAAGTCCCCGTTAACCTTCTCAAGGGTCGAGTTAACCTGTGAGCCGAACGCGGCGTGTGCTTCGGCAAGGACCTTTGTGACTTCCTGCAAATACTTTTCGGCTTCTACCTCAGCCTCGCGCAAAGCAACTGCAGATCGCTCGATACGAGAGACAATATCGGCAGTCAACGACGCTTCCCGCCTCGCAGATTCTACTGAACCACTGAGCGCCGCAATCATCTCCGCTAGAGATTCGCGCGTCGCCTTGTAGTCATTAATTGCCGCATTAAGCACCATGGACGATCCAGTAAGCGTTCCGGAAACATCGCTCATCTGCTTGATCAGCCCTTGGGCGCGATCCAGCGTACTTGTCGTCGCGTTACCTGCCTGTGCGAATTTCTCCGATGCGGCATACAATCGATCTGCACCAAGGTTCATCTTGGTCACCGCGTCTATTGAGATCCGCTCCATAGCGTCCACAGCGGTTTTCATCGTTTGCGCAGTAGCCACAGACTGATCCAAAATAGTGCGAACTTCGGCAGATATCGCCGACACTGCCGAAGTCGTGCCTTGCTCGAGCATTTGGTGCCTTTGGACATCTTTGTCCGCAGAACTGTCCACCATTTCCTTGAGCGAGCCAACTGCCAAGGCTACTTGTTGACTCATCGTGGAAAGCGCTTCATGAAGCTTCTGATTAGTTTCGCTCTGCGACTGCCCAAACTGCGCACTCATTTGCTGAATCAGGGTTTGGACTTGCGTGTCCATCGCCGCTTGGCGTCCTTCGATCGCTGCAATCGCATCATTTAACTTATCCGTCATTGAAGTTGTTGCATGAGCCCCAGTAGTACCTATATCCGCCACCAGTTGTTCCAGCTTACCTACTGCCCCAGCCATTGCATCGATAGTTTGTTGCTGCATCTGGTTAATGCCCGCAATCTGATGACCAAACAAATCGCGAAGCTGCGCTGTCAGCGCAGCCATAGTATCGGTGAGCAACTTGTTAACTGCCTCGCCCTGATTTCCAGACACCTGTTTAACTGCTTCGCTGATATTGGTGAGTGGCCCCTTCAGGCTATCGTCGACACCCGCGACAATTCGATCTGCGATCTGCGTGGAACTCATCGTGTTGGCCGCTATTTGCCTCTCGGTCAAATCCTCCAGGATCTGTTTCAAATCCCCAACCAACGACTGTTTGAGTTGCTTCGCCTCCTTCGCGGAGGCCTCTGAAGCCTGCACAAGCCGAGAAAGATATTCTTCGCCAGCCCCAGCTTGAAACCTTCCATCCAAGAGTTGGCATATCGTTTCGACACGTTTATATAGCGCCGTAATCAGCCACTTCTCGACAAATGTAACCAGCATGGCAAGGCTGATCGCTGCTGCCGACACGAGAAACGCCTGATGTACTCCTTGGAGCAGCGCATTAAGGCTTTGTCGGGCAATAGCGGCGCTTTCGGAAACTTCGAATGCCTGCAGGCCGTGGATAAGCCCAAGAAAAGTACCGATGATGCCAAGGCCCGTCAGGATCCCAGGAAGATGCCTGAAGAATTCTGTCCGGAGCACATTATCTACCAGCGTTTCCGTAGAGAAGAACGCCTCGGCGGGGATCGTGGATCTCTCTGCTATGACTTCAAATTGCCCAGAGCTCGGATTAAGTTCTTTCTGCTGATGTAGGGTTTCTTTGAACTCTTTCCATAGATGTTCGAGAACCTTATCGCCTTGAAAGACTGGCTCCAGCGCAATAGATTGTTTCCCTTCCAAGTCCTGAAGACCTGTAATGACCCGCCGCAACTGCAATACCTGCCGCAAGCCAGGGAAGAGAAACAATGCCAGAAACAGTAGCACTGACACCGCCAGAAATGACGCGACAATGTAAACGGGCGTAGCATGGCCTAGCAGAATGCTCATCAATAACCTATCTCACTGTGGTGGAGTAAGAGGACTTGCACCGTGGATGATGCAACGCAAGGAAAGGCCGTCATACCGGTGCTCCGACGTATTGCCCATGAGGGAGGCAGCTCACCTAGCACATGGCTGTATCAAGCGATTAGGGAGCCACGAATTTCATACTCTAGAGGGTGCCGAGAACCCACGCAACCCCCTCCTTGGTAGCAATTTCAAAACTGCGCGTACGAATAGGGCTTCCGAACGCCCGACAATTCTGCCGACGCCTACTCGGCGTTACCCCAAGACGAACGAAAATTTGTGTCTCAGCGCAAATCCCCGAATCCACCCCTTTCATCCCTAAACATCCCTCCGCTATAATCGCGCTCCTTGAACAGGAGCACCTATGGGAACCGCCAACAAAGAATACCAAGCACAACTGCGCCAGCTTGCCGAACTCATGCTCGCCGTCTCGGGCGAATCCGTCACCATGATGAAGCGCAACGCCCCGGAGCAGGCGCTGAAGCTCAAGCGCCAGGATGAGTGGGGCATCTACCTTGAATTTCTCAAGATCATGTTCAACGTGACGGACCGGCTCACGGCCCTGCACATCCCGATCAAGGACCAGTTGGAATTTATGAACGGGCTCGAAGACGCGGTGACCACTCAGCTCAAGGCGGTGCTCGAACCGGCCTTCGGCAACAACGCGGATCAGATGGAGATCGTGCTGACGATCGGCAACGCGGTGGCCGAAAGCCGTGAACTCTATGAGAAATACAAATATCTGATCACGGAAGATTCCAAACAGAAGAACGAGATGTTCCAGGCCTTTTCCGAGCGCGTCGCCGAACTGATCGGCGCGCCGCAAAACGGCCAGGTCATCGCGGCGGCGACGCTCTGCGCGAGCGCGATCATTCCGGCCATCAGCGCCGTGCTCCAGGGCCAGGCGCCTCCTGCTGCCGCGCCTTCGACGCCGGGCCAACAGCCTGCGGCAGCGACTGGAAACGGGGAGCCGGCCAAGAAGGGCCCGACGGGGCAGGACATCAAGCTCGTGAGTCTCATGTCAACGGTCACCGGCGAAGAAGTGGAAACCCGCTGGGGTCTCCACCCGCGCTTTCGCCAGGATCTCACCCCCGCTGAGCTGCAACAACTCACTAAACTGCTCAACCGAGTGGCAAAAATCCTTGGCGAACGCTACGCCGCCGTGGCATTCTCCGAGGAATGGAATTCATGGCACAAGGCCGGACACGCCTGACCGCTCCCCCTCAGCCCGGGTGCGCTCCATTCCAACGTCTGTAATCTTGCCAATACGCTTCACGCAAAGGAGCCCCTGTGGATACTGCTGAAACCGCCAACCCTGTTCCGAAGCATCTGCCGCCCGGCCTGATCCGCCTGGCCGAACTGTCACAAAATCTCTGGTGGAGCTGGAGGCTGGAGGCCCGACAGCTGTTCGAGCTGATCGACCCCACGCTCTGGTACTTCACGCATCACAACCCCGTCCGGCTGCTCGCGGAGGTGACACCGGAGCGGCTCCAGCAACTCGCGCACGATCCCACCTTCATCCGACACTACTCCGCCGTCATAAGAACCTTCGACGAATACCTCCTGGGAACGGGCACCTGGTTCGGAAAAACCTATGGCCGGCCACAGAGCCCCTCTATTGCATATTTTTCGGCTGAGTTCGGGATGCACATTTCCATACCGATTTACAGCGGCGGACTCGGCATTCTCGCGGGCGATCACTGCAAAGAAGCCAGCGATCTGGGTGTACCCCTCGTCGGCATCGGCTTCATGTATCCCCAGGGCTATTTCCACCAGCGGATCACGCCCGAAGGATGGCAGGAAGCGGCCTATGCCCCGTTCAAGCGAGAGGAGTCGCCGATCCGGCCCGCCCTGACCCCGGACGGCACTCTGTGCAAAATTTCCGTCGTCATGGGCGATCGCACGGTAACCGCGCAGGTCTGGAAAGTCGATGTGGGACGCGTGGCGCTGTATCTTCTGGATACCGACGTGCCGGAAAACACGCCGGAAAACCGGGGGCTCTCGGCCCGTCTCTATGGCGGCGATCAGGAAATCCGTTTGTGCCAGGAGATTCTCCTCGGCATCGGCGGCGTCCGGATGCTCAGAGCGCTAGGCATCGCTCCCACCGTCTTCCATGCGAATGAAGGGCACTCGGCCTTTCTGACACTCGAACGCATTCGCGAACTCGTCCAGAAGGGTTCGTCTCACGCCGAGGCCAGCGAACTTGTGCGGGAAAGCACCGTCTTTACCACGCACACACCGGTCCCGGCCGGCCACGACATTTTCCCTCACTACCTGATGGATCGCTACTTCGCCGGCTATTGGGAGCAACTCGGACTGACCCGCGATGAATTTCTTCGTTTGGGAGAGACTCCGGAATCGCGCGGGCAGGGGTTCAATATGACCGCCCTCGCCATTCGGCAGGCAGCCCATGTCAATGGCGTGAGCCGCGAACATGGCCGCGTCTCCCGCGACATGTGGCAACACATGTGGCCGGGACTGGCCGCGGATCTGGTGCCGATTCAAAGCGTGACCAACGGCATCCATGCGCCGACATGGATCGGACCGGACATGAGCCAGCTGTACAGCAAGTTTCTCGGACCGGACTGGGCCGAGCGCTGCGACGACCAAGCCATGTGGCAACGTGTGAGCGATATTCCCGACGGCGAACTCTGGGCGGTGCGAAAAACAATGAAACGCAAGCTGATGCGATTCATCCGCGAACGCGCCAGAACCGGCTGGATTAACGGTCAACTCCAGACGTCGCAGGTCATCGCCCGGGGCACCCTGCTCGACCCGGAAACGTTGACCCTGGGATTTGCCCGCAGATTCGCCACCTATAAACGGGCGACACTCCTTTTCCGCGACCTGGAACGGCTCAAGCGCCTGTTACAGAATCACTGGCGCCCGGTGCAAGTGGTGTTCGCCGGCAAGGCGCATCCCGCCGATGAACCGGGGCGCTACTTCATCCATGAAGTCGTGAATTTCTGCAATGACCACAAGCTCGGCGGCCATGTCGCGTTCCTGGAAGACTACGACATGCACATGGCGAAGTTTCTGGTGCAAGGCGTCGATATCTGGTTGAATACCCCGCGTTTCCCCTTGGAGGCCAGCGGCACCAGCGGCATGAAAGCGGCGTTGAACGGGGTGATCAATTGCAGCCTGCTCGATGGCTGGTGGAAAGAAGGCTACAACGGGGCGAACGGATGGGGGATCGCTCCGCTGCCGCCCTCGGCCGACCAGCACCAGCAGGACGAGCACGACGCCGAAGAACTCTACCGGCTACTCGAAGAAGAAGTGGTGCCTCTCTACTATCAGCGGGATCTCGACGGCACGCCGCGCGGGTGGCTGCAAATGGTGAAGGAATGCATCCGGACCGTGGCCCCGCAATTCTGCACCACACGCATGGTAAAGGACTACGTGGAGACGATGTACAGCAGGGCCTCGGCACGCCCCCCCCGCTCATGGTAAAGTCCGGCATGCGGGCCCGTTCACCACATACGCCTCATCCTTCTGTCGTGGCGGGCTTCGTCGCCACGCTGATCCTGTCTTTCGGCACAGGAGCGGCACCCGATGCCTTCTCCGCCGCGCCCAACGCCTCAGTTCCGGAGAGGGAGGCGGCGGTCCTCTTCAAGGCGGCGGACTATCCCGCCGTCATCAAACTTTTCCAGGACTTGCCCCCGGACGCAACCCCGTCGAAAGAACTCCTCAGGCTGTCGTTTCAGAGCTATGTCAAACTTGGGCGCGGCGAAGAGGCCCTCAAGATCTATCCTCGAGTCAAAGGCGAGGGACAAGCCGATGACCCGACTCTGCTCCGTCCGCTTGCGCTCAGCCTGATTACCAGCCGTGTGCGAGATCCCAAGGAGCATGTGCGGATTGCCGCCTACACCGTGCTCGCAGAACTGGGACTGCCGGAAACCGCCTCGGTCCTTGAAGACGGCCTGCTGGACTCATCGGTCTTCGTGCGGGCCCGTGCGGCGGAAGCGATCGGGAAAGCCGGGCTGGCCACCAAATCGGGCGCGCTGAAGCGCGCGCTCACCGACGAAGCACCCAGCGTCCGCATCGCGGCCATGAACGCGTTGGGCGATGCCCGCGTCACAGACATCACCCCGCGCCTGATCGAAATCGGCCGAACCGAGGAGGGGGCTGAAGCCATCTTCGCCTACGCCGCGCTGTACAAAATGGGGCAAACGGACAAGTTGATCGATATCACCAATGCGGCCACGCTCCCGGATGCCGAAGTGCGCATGGCGGCGCTCGGCGTGCTCGGCCGGCTGAAACGGCCCGCAAGCCTGGCGGTCCTGAGCCAGGCCGTATACGACCCGAACCCGTCCGTCCGCGCCTTTGCCGCGGGAGCTCTGGGAGAATTCGGATCACCCGGGGGAGTGGCGCCGTTGACCCATGCGCTGGGCGACGACATGGCCATGGTCCGGGGTGTCGCCGCCGGAAGCCTCGGACGGCTGGGCCTCAAGGAAAATCGCCCCTTGTTGCAAGCCCTTACTACCGATCCCAGCATTCAGGTCCGGGCCAGTGCGGCGGAAAGCCTGTTGCGCCTGGGCGACACGTCGGTGTTGCTGTTGGCGGCGGATCTCGCCCGTAACCCCGATCCCTCGATCCGGGGCGCCGCCGCGCAAGCCCTCAGTGCGACATCGGATAAACAGGCCCTCTCCGTGCTGCAAGCGCTGCTGCAGGATCAGCAGCCCCTGCCGCGCTTGATGGCCGCCAAAGCATTGGGGAAAGTATCGGGTCCGGTGATTCCGATTCTCGTGAAAGGGCTACAAGATTCCGATGAAGCCGTGCGGATCGCCGCAGCCGGCAGCCTGTTGCGACAAACCACCCACTCCGGCAAACCGGCACGTCATCCATAAGGGCTACGGACGGATATGTTCAAATTTCTGCTTCTCGTGACAATGCTGGCCGCCTCGTTTGGCGCGGGCTATTACTTTGGTCAGCGGCCTGTCGGCACGCTCCAGCAAACCGTTGCGCATCTCTCGGAACGCTGGACCGTCTCCCAGAAAACCATCGCGGACCTCCAGCAATCAATCACCAATCTCTCGCGGAATGTCATCGATACAACCGTGGGGATCGAGCAAGACCTCCGTCGCCGGCAAGGACTGGTGGAGGCCAAGTCCCGCCTCGTGCAGGCGAAAATCCAAATGCTTGATCGGAACTTCGGAGAAGCGGCCAAGGAACTGGGCCAGGCTGGAGAGGCGCTCGACCAGGCGGTGAAAGGCGAGAAGCCCGACAACGCGACGAACGCGATACGCGATTTCGCTGTCCGGATTAAAACACTGCGTGGGGAGATGACGAAGGGACAACTGATCCAGCTGAAAAAGCTGGATGAAATTCAGCAGGCGCTTGACCGGTTACTCAACAAGTAGAGCTATGCGTTTGCCGGCTGCGACACCGGCTGCTTCTTCCACTTCGCCAGAATCCGTTCTACACGCATCTTCACGACCATGTCCGGATCCTTGAGCATGGGCTTGATCGCCTCACGCCCCCGTTCATCGCCGATCGATTCGAGCGCCGCCGCCGCCGTGAGACGAGTAAACCAATCCTTGTCTTGAAGCATCGCGATCAAAGGATCGATGGCCTCGCCGCTTTTGATCCGGCCGAGGCCCAGGACGGCCTGCTGGCGGACCATTTCATCCTTATCCTTCAAGGCGGCAATCAGCTTGGGAACCGACGGCTCGCCAAGCTCGACCAATGCATTGATGGCATCGTCCTTAAACTCGTCGTTCTTGAGCTGCTGCATGAGCGGGTCCAGGACTCGTTCGTCGCGGATCTTGCCCAGCGCCCCGATGGCATACTTGCGCACATCCCAGTCGCGCAACAACTTCAACAGGGTTTCGACAGCCGGAGAACCGACCTGTCCGAGGGCCTCGATAGCGACCTCGCGGACCTGCCAGTCGCCGTCGCGGAGCGCGCGCGCCAAGGGCTCCACGCACCGCTCATCCCCCATCTCGCCCAGCGTAATGACCGCTTCACGACGCACGACCCAGTCCGGATCATTGAGGAGATCGATCTGAATCTCGATCTCATCCTTGACCTTCTCTTCTTCGAGCGCGACAGTTTCCGTCGCCCCGATTGCCTGGTCCTGGCCTTCCGGCGCCTCCCCAAGTGCTAATGCGTCTGCGACCTTGTCGGTCAGCTCGTCGCTGGCAGGGGTGGGTGAAGAGGAATCAGGTGCCGGAGAGTCGTTGCCTTGGTGTTCCATGGGTACGTCCTGCTAATGAGTTGACTAGGCTGAGGCCTTCGCTTCGCCCTTGCTTCCGGCCGCGTGTTTCTTCCGCAACGCGAGCGCGCGCCGACGGCGCTGTTCCCGCTTCAGGCGCTTCCGCAACGCCCGCACCGCCGCATCGCCTTGGGCCTTATCCTGGCCGGATACCGTTGCGCTGATCTTCTTTTTCAATCTGGCTTCATCGGATTCTGCTGCGGTTTTCTTCGCCATACCGTCTGACTCCTTGTATTCGAATCGATACTGGTTGAGGGCCCCACCATTCCGAACGTGGGCGACCCAGTGTAGTGGAGTGGTTCCGGTGCTGTCAACCGCGGCTAGCCGAGTATCAACGTAACGTTTTCCGTGTGGGCGGTATGGTCGGCGGCCAGCATCGATCCCGTCCGCCTAATACGACGCTGCAAGAGGATATCTGTGGGAGGCAGCCGATGCACCGGCGTCATCGCGGGATCCGCAAGGGCCAGCACCGAAACCGGCGGGACCCGCAACTCCGGCTGGTTGAGGCGGTGAATGCTCAACAGAGGAGACGTGGACGAAGCCGACTCCTCCGCCGCAAGCATGAAGTCCGGACGACGATCTCCGATCACTTCAAGCTGGATCACAGACAATCCGCCGTGAATCATGCCCAAGCGATCTGCCGCCGCAAGGGACAGATCGAGGATGCGCCCGTTCACATAGGGACCCCGGTCGTTGATGCGGACCCGCACATGCTTTCCGTTGGTCAAATTGGTGACCCGTATCATGCTCCCGAGGGGAAGAGTCCGGTGAGCCGCCGTCAGCGCGCCCATGTCAAAGATCTCTCCGTTCGCCGCCTGCTTCCCGTGGAACTGCTCCCCGTACCAGGAGGCAGTCCCCCGCTCCTTAATCCCGACATCCAGGTCAGACTCCCCCTTCGGCACCCACGAGCAGGCCCCCAAGAAGAGGCAGCAGATCGCAACGACGACTTGGTACATCCGCCTGGTTCTCTGTTGAACGCGGTCTGTCATAATCACTTTCATCCTCCTCTGCAGGCCGGAATCAACTGCTCACGACGACAGCCTACGGGAGGCCGGGAGTCCCCAACAATACCGACTGCGTAGCCCATCTCCCTACCTTTGTATGAAGATGAAACACCTCATACGCAGGACAGAAATGAACAATTTGTGTGCAAAAAAGATGAAAGGGTATCGCCTATATAATGGATAGGAAGGGGAGAGTCAACCGGCAGGAACAGGGATCTGGGTCAGAAAGACGGAGGCCGACGGTCGGGGGAGGCGGGAGAAATCCTCCCGCCTCCCCCGGCAATTGTTATTGAAACCTGAGCGCAGCCCCCTCAAATTTTGTCTGGCTGACAAACTTTTCAAAGTTCCGTTCCATCACTTCGCTGAGGATTTCCTCTCCATCTTCAGGGCCGTACCAAAACACCGTGTAGGTTCCGGTATAACTGGTCGTGCTGGTAATAGAACTCCCGTCGGCTTGATTGGCTGCTTGAATGATCAGTTTGTTCTTTGCCGTGATGTCGGTGGAACCCAAGGCCCCATGGGCATCAGCCGAGAGATCCTGGACCTTTCCTGAAATCACGACATCGGCCCCGCTCGCCTCGCCGGCTGAGGGAGCATAGTGCGCCTGCCACCCCTTGCGGGTCAGATACTCGGCCAGGGCTTTGGCGGTTGCCTCACCCACTGTCCCACTCTTAACCGTGTAAGGCTCGTCGGTGCCCCAGAAAGAGTGCCGGTTCCCGAGTTTTGTCCGATCAGCCCGGTCATCCTGAAAGGGCGTCACGGCGACCTTGACCCCGCTGGCGGGAGCCGACCCGGCCGGCGTGGCCGCTGGCTTGATGCCCACATTGATCGGCACCGCATCCCCCTTGCTTGCACATCCCCCCATCCAGACCACAGCACCCAGCAAGACGGTCCCTAAGACAATGTGTTTCACAGATGCCTCCTCCTCACGAAAAATGAGATGATCTTCCGGCAAAACCCGGTTCAAGTTATTCGCAAGATTGCGCGGGAAAAACTGTAGCAGGACCCTCCGCGCCTGTAAAGATCGCCGTGCTCGTTCCGGCCACATTCAGCACGCCCCTCCCTCAGGCCATATTGACTGAGTCCGGCGGAGTCAGTAAGATCCGCAGGGTGAACGTGAGCTAACCGCCAGATCCCTCAGCGTTGATCGCACAACCATCACATCCATGATCGAAGTTCAGAACATTACCAAGCGGTATGGAAACATTACCGCTATCGACCGCGTGACGTTTTCTGTGGCCAAAGGCGAGGTGCTGGCCTTTCTCGGTCCGAATGGAGCCGGAAAGACCACCACGATGCGCATCCTCACCTGTTTCATGCCGGCCACGGAAGGCACAGCCAGGGTGGCGGGGTTCGATTGCGCAGATCAACCGATGGAAGTCAAACGGCGCATCGGCTATGTTCCGGAAACCCCGCCGGTCTATCAGGAGTTTACCGTCTCCGAATACCTGACCTTTGTGGGCAATCTGCGCGGGATGAAAGGGAAAGCCCTGACCTCCGGCATTGACCAATCCATAGAAAAACTGGCTCTCGGCAGCGTCCGCCACCGCCTGATCGGCAACCTGTCACGCGGATACCGGCAGCGCGTTGGGCTGGCTCAAGCTGTACTCCACGATCCACCTGTCTTGATTCTAGACGAACCGACCGTCGGGCTGGATCCGAAACAGATTATTGAGATTCGGGACTTGATTAAGAGTCTGGCCGGCTCCCATTCGGTGATTCTCAGCACCCATATTCTCCCAGAGGCCACTGCCGTCTGCCAGCGCGTGGTCATCATCAGCGGGGGCCGCATCGTGGCCGAAGACACGCCGGACCAGCTTTCGGCGCGGCTGAGACATTCGGAAAAGATTTCCGTCACGATCAAGACCGCCGGAGACGACTGCGCCGCACAGCTCCGATCGATCCCGGGCATTCTCAATGTCTTCCCCGTACAGCCGGCCGGCACGTTTCTGCTGGAATGCGCGTTGGGCGAGGACAAGCGCGATGAGATCGCCCGCTTCGTCATCGCGAAACAATGGAGGCTCCTCGAATTGCGGACGATTTCCATGACGCTCGAAGACGTCTTCCTCCAGCTCACTCGGCATGAAGAGGGCGTCGCCCAGCAGGGTACTGCGGTGATCGAACAACCCGGCGCCGTGCAGGAGGCCGCATCATGACCCCAGTCCAAGCGGTG
The DNA here is from genome assembly GCF_049546785.1 of Nitrospira sp. NS4. Classification (NCBI taxonomy): domain Bacteria; kingdom Pseudomonadati; phylum Nitrospirota; class Nitrospiria; order Nitrospirales; family Nitrospiraceae; genus Nitrospira; species Nitrospira sp. NS4. The sequence continues at coordinate 438,314 of NZ_JBMWAN010000004.1, forward strand.
ATTGCCAAGGAACTGCGCGGCTACTTTGTCTCCCCGATCGTCTATGTCGTGGGCGCCATTTTTCTCCTGATCTTCGGGCTCCTGGCCTATCTCTATGTCGTCTTTGCCGGCTATCAGGCCATCCAGCTCATGCAGATGCAGGGCGGACAGGCGCAGCTCAATCTGAACGACCTGGTCTTTCGCAACCTCTTCGCCAGTATGCGCTTCGTCCTGCTGATTATTCTGCCGATCCTGACCATGCGCCTCTTTGCCGAAGAGCGAAAATTGCGCACGTTTGAATTTCTGATGACCTCGCCCATCGGCATCAATGAGATCGTAGCCGGCAAGTTTGTGAGCGTCTTCCTGGTCTTTCTCGGCCTCCTGGGACTCACCGGGCTGGTTCCGACGGTGCTCATGCTCTTCAGCGACTTCGACTGGAACCCGATCTGGACCGGCTACCTCGGCATGGCCCTGCTGGGCGCCCTGTTTCTCTCCGTCGGCCTTCTGGCCTCCGCGATGACGGAGAATCAGATCGTGGCCGCCTTTCTGAGCTTCGGCATGCTGCTGATCATCTGGCTGATTTCAGGGCTGGGCACCCTGATGGGCGACACGACGCTCGGACAAGTGATCTCCTACGTATCGTTCATGGAACATTACGACCGCCTCGTGCGCGGCCTCATCGACACCAAGGACCTGGTGTATTTCTTCAGCAGCCTGGTCCTCATGCTGTTTCTGACCCACCGGGTGGTGGAATCGTCACGGTGGAAATGACACTCAAAACCCTCCCGCTCGGCATCATCGGCATTCTCCTTTCAGTCGCCGGCCTCGTGGGCTACAGTCTGCGCCCGGACTTGCTCTGGCCCGTGACGGTCGCCGAAGGCCTCGGGCTGCTCTGCCTGATTCTGTTCTTCATCCTCCACTTTGAAGCCGTGAAAGCCTTCTCCAGCCGCCGGTCCACCCTCATGGGGGCGAACAGCCTGCTGATGATCCTGCTTGTCGTCGCGATTCTGGTGATCGTCAACTTCCTGGCCTCACGCCACTCAATACGCTGGGACCTTTCGGAGAATCAGAACTTCACCTTGGCCCCGCAAACCCATCGCGTGCTGCGCAATCTGCCGCACGAGGTCAAAGTGACCGTCTTTACAAGGGAAAAGGACCCGGGCTATCAAGGCTACAAAGAGCGGCTGGAAAGTTATCGCCAGGCCTCGACGAAGCTGACCGTGGAATTCGTTGATCCGGAGCGGCAGCCGAAAATCGCGCAGAACTACGGCATCTTCCGGACCGATACCGCCATCTTCGAGAGCAACGGCCAGACCATCCGCGTCACCTCCCCGTCGGAGGTTGAACTCACCGGCGCCTTGCTGCGCATTTCCAAAGAGGCCAAAAAACGTATCGTGTTTCTCGAGGGCCATAGCGAGCGTAGTCTGGAAGACAAGGAACGGAACGGCCTGTCATCCGCCAAAGAGGCGCTGACCAAGCAAGGCTATGAAATCGGAACCCTCTCGCTCTTGAAGGAAACGGCCGTACCGGAGAACACTTCGATACTCGTCGTGGCAGGACCCCAGCGCCAAGTCACCAAGGAGGAGCAGGACCGGATTCAAGCCTATGTCGACAAGGGCGGACATCTGCTGTTGATGGTGGATCCTGACACTCAGACGGAGCTAGGCCCGCTGCTCGCGCATTACGGCCTGGGACTCGGCCCCGGCGTGCTCGTGGACCTGCAGGACCGGCTGGCCCAGGGCGATCTGACTGCGCTGCTGGTGCGCACGTTCACGGAACACGAAATCACCCAGGATCTGACCTCGGCAGTGCTCTTCCCCCTCTCCAGACACCTGACGTTCGACGAACAGGCGGGTAAGGACTGGGACTATGTGCCGCTGGCCAGAACCTCGCCGAACAGCTGGGCTGAAACGAACCTGCAAGGGCGCGTCGTCAGCCTCAACGAGAACGAAGACATAAAAGGGCCGTTACCGATGGCGGCGGCGCTCGCCCCGAAGAAAGAGCCGGAAGAAGGGAAGCCAAGACCGGCCATCGTCGTGGTCGGCAACTCCACCTTCGCCACCAACGCGTTTTTCAACTTCCCCGGCAACAGCGACTTTTTCCTGCACACCGCCGGCTGGCTGGCCGAGGAACGGGACCTCATTTCCATCGCCCCCAAAGAACCGGCGCTCCGGCCCTTTATCCCCAATCCCACGCAAGAGCGGACGCTGCTCTACATTCAGGTCCTCTTCCTCCCGATCATGACCTTCTTGACCGGCATCATGGTGTGGAGAAAACGGCGCCGTTTGTAACATGCTATGCGCTACTGGCCAACAATATTACTGCTGCTGATTCTCGCGGGACTGGGGGGCTACCTCTATTGGATCGAGCTCCCGGCCAAGCAGACAGAAGAGAAACAGGCCGTCACGCAGCAGGCGCTGCTGTCGTTTCCCGAATCCGACATCGCCGGACTCAGCGTCACGACCCCGCAGGGCAGCGTCGAGATGAAGCGGAACGAGGCCGGCGCCTGGATGATCACGGCCCCGTTGCAGACTGAGGCCGATACGCGCGAAGTGCAGGCCATGATCCGCGCGCTCGTGACAGGGAAAATCCTCCGCACGATCGAAGACAAGCCCGGCACACTTGCGCCGTTCGGCCTGGAACAGCCCGTGACCACCATCACCGTCACCGCCGGCCCGCAGCAGGAGACCCTGGCCATCGGTGACAACGGCCCGCTCTCCTCCACGCTCTATGTGTTGCGCCAATCGACCCACAGCGTGGTGCTCACCGACCTGACGACAAAGAGTTTCGTGAACAAGACGCTGCTGACCTTCCGGCGAAAAGATCTCTTGCACTTTGTCCAGGCCGAACTCGAACGCGTGCGCTTAACCTACCCGACGACCGAGATCGTCCTCTACAACATGGCGAAGAATAAGCCGAAACCCAACTGGAAAATCCGCTACCCCATCGAAGCCGAAGCGGATCAAACCGAAGTCCGCTCCCTCCTCTTTAAGCTGGAAGACCTGAAAGCCCTCGGCATGATCGATCCCGGTCCCGAACGGACCGCCATCGCCCAGACCCTGACCGCTCCGCAATTGAAGATTGCCTTGCACACCGCCGATGGCGACCAAACCGTGAAGCTCTATCAGCCGGATCCGGCCAGCGGCGAAGCCTTTGCCGAAACCAGCCCGGACGCGCCCCTCTATCGCATCAATCCGATGGTCATCAAAGATCTCGCGCGCGACCTGTTCACCCTCCAGGACAAGCGGCTCCTGGGCGTGAACCCTGCGGACATCGCCATGCTGGCCGTCAAAACGCGCGACAAACACTATGTCCTGATAAATGAGAACGGCGAATGGGTACTGGAAGACCAGCCCACGGAGAAACTCAACCAGGAAGCGGCAATTTTATTCGTCAGCCGCGTGGCCAACCTGCCCGCGGAAGAACGGGTGATCAAGCAAGCCGGCCCGCTCGCCCCTTACGGACTGGTCGCCCCCACCGCGGAATTTGTGGCAACAGGGCGAGACGGCAAGATCGCCGGGCGGCTCACGCTTGGTAGCCAGGCGAACAACCTCGTCTATGCCACCGGTGAACGCCTCCAAGGCGTCTTCCAAGTCCGCCCCGATCTGCTCGCCCAAGTCCCCACGAAAGCAGAACTCCTCGCCAAACCGGCGGAGAAAACGTCATCGACTCACTGAAAACGGGTTCACAGACCATCACAAGACCATCCGTGGCCCTGTGGAACCTACCAACTCGTTGAAATTCTAGGCGACGCACGCTGATTGTGGATCGAGATCACTTGGGCGCGCAGGTACTGTCCAAGATCCAATTCTCAGAAAAGTTATTTTGGACAAGAGTGGGTGGGAGTCTTTTATCGACAGGCCAAACGCGTTCTCGGTATAAATTAACAGGCTGCACAGCTAGACCCCGTACGCCTCACATCCTGAATCATCGCGGTTCTGACAAATGCCTCCCGTCCCCCTCTTCCCTTACAGCCCTAGGGGTTCAGCATTTTTCGCACCTCTTGATCGAGTGCCGGTACTTTGCTTTGGACGATATCCCAGACGATCTCCGCATCGAGACCGAAGTATTCATGAATCAAAATATCTCGAAGGCCGGCTATTTTCTTCCAATCCGGCACAGGGTGTTTCGCGCGAAGCTCCGGAGGGAGTTTCTTGACAGCTTCCCCAATCACTTCAAGATTCCGAACGACCGCATCAAGAGTTTTCTCATCCTCAAGGAACGCCGTTTTGGAAAGGCCCGCGGTATACGCCGTGATCTTTCGCGTGGACTCGAGGATGTCTTCCAGGTAAACCCTAGAATCCCCGGGCATACACGGTTTCTCGCTGGATGATCGGCAGGAGTCGCGGCTTGATCGAGCGGACAGTCACCAGATCCACTCGGGACTGGAAGAGTTCTTCGAGAAAACTCTTGAGATCCATATAGAGGTCGAAAGACGTGTCTGAAAACTCGACAACAAAATCGAGATCGCTCTCCTCGGTGGCCTCGCCCCGCGCACAGGATCCGAACAGACCAAGCCGGCGCACGCCGAGCTTTCTCAGGGCCGCCTGATTCTGCTCAATGAGGCTGAGAACCTCTTCTCGATTTTTCATCATTGCCTGCTTTCCCGATGATTCTAGCATAGGAATGCCTGACAGACGCTAGCAGACTGTTGAAAAACTCCGCCAGCGACGCTCTCGCCGCAACTCGCCTAGACATTTGTCCGTCCTTTCAGTATCGTAGGTCCCACGCCCCCGTAGCTCAGTTGGATAGAGCAGCGGTTTCCTAAACCGAAGGTCGTACGTTCAATTCGTATCGGGGGCACCAAACCACACTTCGTGCGTACCGCGCGCTCCTTGTCGAATTATCGTCACTGTCGCGCGCGGAGAGACACCTCCAAGAGGGTCCTTCATCCCCGGAATACAAGATCCGACCCTCTTTATCCTCTGTACATGTCAAGGTGGGCGCCCAGGTGTGGGTCCCTCCGAGTCCGCAACCGCGCCACGGCATGAATGGAGACCGTGGCACGCCCGCATGCTCTCCACTCACAACTCAGATATTCGCTGTTTCCCTTTGCTGGGGTGGGGGAAACAGCATTGATGGTTGAGAGATTGATGCTCTTATCGTTAGGCACTCGCTTAGTGGGCGCCCCCTGGGAATCCAGGAAGGTTTCATCAGCTTAAACGCCATACAAGGGAGAGCAAAATCACCAGTAGATTGCCTTCATGGACAAACCATGGCTAGAATGTGCATCGCGACAACACAAACAACGGGATTTTAGCAATAAGCCTATGACAGAACTTTCATATAAGGACTGGCAAGTAGAAGTCACGCGGGTCACTGCATTTTACAACCCGTTACCAACCGAGACAACACAACAATGGAACTCGTGGTGGAACGATCTAGTAGGCGTACCACCCGAAAACTCAAACTTTAGAAAGAGAGACGGGGTATCCCAACATGACGGCCCGTTCCATGGAGCAGTTCTAATACTTGCACTTCAACCCAGCAGGATTGATTGGTATCTGAAAGCTAACGGAGAAGAGCAAAACATAGAAGGTTTGGGAGAGTCCGCCTTCTTAAGGCCTGAAGCAATAACAAAGTTCCAGGAACTGGTAACCAAATGGATGCAGCTTGGATCATATCCTTCTGTGAACCGCATAGCTCTAGGCCAAGTTTTGCTCCACCCTGTAGAGAGCAAAGAAGCCGGTTATTTATACCTTGGCAACTTTCTACATTCTGTTCGCTTAGAGCCAGAATCCAGCGACTTCATGTATCAGATAAACAGACCCCGACAATCAAATGTGGTTAATGGTCTGCGAATCAATAGACTACTTAAATGTGCAGTAAGGTTGTCCGCGCAACTTTCTTTCTCTGTCCCTATGGATACAAAAGAGAACTCTGCGTTTGCAAGGCAAGTGAAAAGTAACCATGCCTGCAGAGTGGAGTTAGATATCAATACCGCTCAGGAACACACAGGTCAATTCGACAGAGCCGCTTCTGAGCGCATCCTTGGCGAGCTGATTAATTTGGCGAAAGAGATAGCAGAGAAAGGGGAAACGCCGTGACCAGGAAAGCACCTTGGCGGTCAACATGCGAAGTTGACTGGACCAGTTCGCCACCAGGCACCGCCTTAAACCAACAGGACCTTGAGTCCGCTGACTCTTCCAGTGCCGGAGAATGGACCGAAGCCGCCTTCAGGCCTTTGTGTTTCTCCATCCTCCCGGGTTGGACTCAGAACGCAGCACAAGAGACTCCTCTTGTCCTTTCCGCGCTTGCGGCTACAAACAACTGGTCCTGGCTCGGGAACTTTTCTGAATGTATGCTTCCCGCAACAGAAGAGGCTAATGCATTTACATTTTTGTCGGGCTATGCTCAGGTTGATTGCGAAGCCACGGACACAAATTCTTCTTCAACTGCGATTACGCTACAGACTCGAACTGATGTCGCCAGTTTAGTCGAAAATCTTTTTAGGCTTGGCAGGAATGAGACATTCGAAGACGGAACAGAAAGCCTTTTCTCCCAACAGCTTATCGCCTTGCTAAGCAAACATGGACAGAGTGCGCTCCTAGAAATTGCCAGAATCATAGCTAAAGAAAAAACCGACGCTGGTGTGGCCGCTGAAGCACTCAAATGGATCGGGCGGACAAAACACCCCGCCACTCATGCGTTTCGACGCTGGATCCTCCTTAGAGGATTGACTTCATCCAGTGCTGTAGTCCGCGAAGGTGCCATCCTAGGATTAGCCTTCATGAAAGATCCCGCTGCAATTCCATCTCTCAAAGAGGCGTTTGATAGAGAACAGACATACGAACTTCGAGATGACCTCTCGCATGTTCTGCAGCAACTTCACAATCTCCTTTAATGCCTTTCTACCTACGGGCCATCAACAGAACTCGTTGGTCCAGCAGTCCTCGGCCAACCTGGCTGCTCAAAAACGAGATCCCCGCACAGGCTTTGGCTGATTTCGTGCCACGCCCAGCAGAGAATCTCTCTCTCTGGTACATCGAGGATGATCGCTTAAACGTGGACCGAGTGGCTGCTGCCATAGCTTCTGCCCGGACAAAATTAGACAAACTGGACTATGCCACGTTCTCTATTGATATCATCAAACAGTTGGACTTAAAGGTTGTCCAATCTCCAGGCACAACGCCTGACGCTACGGCCAACACACAATGGCATTGGGAATTGATTGAGCTTTCAGCCAACAAAGCGAATCTTTTAGTGCATGAACTGTATCCGACCATACAAAAAGCACGCCTAATGCCCGATGTTGTGGAGCGATTGATACGAGAAGGAATTCGTTTAGACCAACTAAGAACAAAGAGCATTCCCGATAAACTATTAAACGACTTAGACATCAAATAATTCAGAACTACCGATCCAATCAATTACTAGACTTTAGGACATTCTCTCTGTTCGGCATTGGTCGAGACCCCACGCACTTGCCCATACATAAAAATTCTCCACTTGAACTATTGCTCCATCACAGATCTTTTCCCAGGCTGAGATCAACCACGAGAACGCTAGTGACTCAACCGCCTCACCTACTCCCACCCACGTCTTAATATCCGACCGCGCAAACCAGAATTGCTTCAGTTCCGTCCAAACCAAGCTTGCTCGTACTCGGCGCCTTCTTATTGAAGCAACGGGAGAAACGCCTCCAACATTATTTCTACTCCAATATTTCGTGCATACCGCTGGCCTCTGTTTCTCATTATCGTACTCACGACCAACAGAGAAGCATCTCCAGATGCTTTGTCTTTCCTGCGATGCTTATTCACGCCACCGTGCCTACGCTGTCAATAAATTCGGTGTTGAACGAAGCAGGCTTGTTCGCAAACAAGCCTGCTTGCTGGATGACCAGAATAGGTTTTAACCAGAAGGGGTGCCGCGTTGGGTAGCCCTTCTGGTTCATGTGAGGCTCGAACTGACTAGGGGATGGTTGAGTCATAGACCTGGCCGTCGTCGACTGCGGTCAATCCCTTCTTCAGGCTCAGGGGGACGCCGACTTTAACTGCGCCGGTGCAGAAACCGCCCTTGCCGTCTTCGGCCCTGAACGAAAGTTGATAGACTCGGCCGTTGCCCTTCCCCGATCGTTCAGCTCGAACCGATGCGAAACCTGCTTGGATTGCTGCATCCGGGCTCATGTTGTCACTGTCCGTAGATTTAACCGGCTCATCCTGAGTCACACCGGTGACGGTGATGGTCACCGCATCACCGTCCGGATCGGTTACACCCGTCACGGCGATAGGAACAAGCTGATGATCGGGTGACCAGAGAGTAGTAGGCATGGCCTGTGCCGCGCTGCAGACCGGTGAATCATTGGTAGTTATCTTGGCGACAAAGGCGTCGTCGGCGCCGCCAGGAATACCCTGGATGAGACTGTTAGCCGTGCCTGGGAAGCTAGTCCCCAGCGTGCGGGTCCACCCGGTTACATACACGTTGCCGGTGCTATCACTGGCGATAGCGTTTGCAGTATCTTGGCCGCTGCTACCCAGATAGCTCGAATACACAATGCCAGTTCCAGACGCGTTTAGCTTCGCCACGAATCCATCAGAGTCTCCCTCAAGTACGCTTTGAATAGGACTGCTCCCCGTACCCGGGAAGCCAGAACCCGGCGTGCTAGTGGCCCCGGTCACATATGCTTGCCCGATCGTATCAACTGCGATCCCCTGTCCTTCGTCAAAACCGCTGCCGCCCAGATATGTAGAATAAACTATGGCGGTGCCAGTTGAGTTTAATTTGGTGACAAATGCGTCGTAGTCACCACCCGCAAACGTGCTTTGGATGAGGCTGCCTACCGTACCAGGAAAGCCGAGCCCCGACGTCAACCCAGTCACATAGGCGTTCCCGGCTGAATCCACGGCAATTCCGGCGCTGTGGTCTTGCACGCTAGTACCCAGATAGGTCGCATAGACGAGGGCCGTGCCTTCTGCGTTAATCTTTGCGACAAACGCGTCGCCACCACCAGCAGAGGTGTTCTGGATGAGACTGCCCGCCGTACCCGGAAAGTTGGATCCCGCCGCAAAGGTGTCGCCTGTCACATAGGCATTGCCGACTAAGTCCACAGCAATTCCGGTGCCTCGATTAGTGCCGCCGTAACCGCCCAGATAAGTCGAGTAGACGATGGCCGTGCCGGCAGTGTTGATTTTGGTAACGAAAGCATCTGAGGAGCTGGCGCTATGGGTGCTCTGGATGAGACTACCCGCCGTACCCGGAAAGCTGGATCCTCCTGATTGGGTTGTCCCGGTCACGTAGGCCTGCCCGGCCTGGTCCACAGCAATTCCGTAACCCCAGTCAGGGGCGCTGGTGCCCAGATAAGTCGCGTACACGAGAGCCGTGCCGGCGGCGTTGAGCTTCACGACGAAAGCATCGAATTGATTGCCCCCACCAAACGTACTCTGGATGAGGCTACTCGCTGTGCCTGGGAAGCCGGATCCCGAGGTGGCTCCGGTCACGTAGGCATTACCGGCCGTGTCCACCGCGATCCCGCGCCCTTCATCCTGACGGCTGGTACCCAGATAGGTCGAGTAGAGGAGTGCCGTGCCCGCCGCGTTGAGTTTAGCGACGAAGGCATCCCAAGTCTCACCGCTGCCGCCAAAGGTGCTTTGGATCAAGCTGCCCGATGTGCCAGGAAAGCCAGACCCTGGCGTACGGGTACGCCCAGTCACGTAGGCCTGCCCGGCCTGGTCAACAGCAATTCCGTAACCCCAGTCATGGTCGCTCCCCCCTAGATAGGTGGACCAGGACAGCACGGGGTCGATGATGAGCGGCAGGCTCGCGTCATAGGAGGCGACCTGAAACGCGACGTGTGTCATTTCGCTTGCCTGTAGGCCAGCGGGAACAGCGGCCAGGAGCACATAGGTGCCAGCCAGGACGTGCTTGTGGCCGTGAACATCCCGTTGATACACGACCGGCTTGTGCATCCGGAGCGTGGCTGGGCTTCCCAATGCTGTATCCGTCGGTAATTGGTGTGCGGTGAGGACGAGGTCGCCCTTTTCGTCTACGCCGATCGTCTCGACGCCCTCGAAGGCCAATGTGATCTGCTTGGGGTCGGCGCCTGGCGCCACGATAAAGTCGTATTCGAGTTGGCCCTGATTTCCGTAGTACACCAGATCCACACCGGGATAGACGTCTTTGTATTCGACCTTCTGATACGTCGGTATGTTCGTGCGCCACTTCGACGGATCCTCCCCGAGAATGTAATTAACGATGCCTGGGAGTTTGTCGAGCCCGACTATCTCGGCCTGCGGATTGGCGCCATCGAATTTCATCCGCACCACCGATTGCGAAGTGGGCGATGGGCTGCTGGAGGGCAGGCTCTGATTGATGTCACCGCCTCGGCCCTCACCCTTGGCATCCCTCGTTCTCAAGGCCAGCACCGCGTCTTTCGGCGTCAAGAACAACTGGTGCCCAGGCCCGCGCGTGACAAATTGTACGGAAGGATCCCACTGGCCTTGATTGGCTTCGAAGCTCAACGGCAGACGTCCATAGGCGGACTGCACGCGAGCCGTTGATGCCGGTGGTTCCACAGCCTTTGGCGAGTTCGCCCACAGCGTGGCCGCAGGCGCCAAGCTCACCACGACGGCGAACGTGAGGCCCTTTAGAAGAGTAAGACGCGGCCTGCTGACCTTCATGTCGTGCAAACGAACCAGTGGGAGGCGAGGATGGGAAATCATTGGGCGATCCTTTCGTACGTGGGAGGGAGCGCAATGTGAAAACACTGTGGATGGTTGGGGCCACACTACCCTTCTGGTATAGATGGGCATACCCCCCCGATGGAGGGGTTGAAATAGCAGAATTAAGCGTGAGTTTGAGGCAAGCTCTACGCCCTAAGGATGGCTACGGGCAATTCCCTCCCCCGTCGATTGGCCGGGCTTGGACTTCATACCCCAAAACGCTCGTCCGGTTTTAAACGCTGCCATCTCGCAACGGCCTGCGCTTCAGTTGCAGCCAAGATCCGTACGACATTCGGCTTCTGCATCCGCCTGGCCCCGGATGGGTCTGGTCAAAATCCCTCCTTTCCTTGCCAGGTTGAACCCCCTGGGCTAGACTTTTTTCAATTACCTATGGCACGTCCACGAGCCGCAGACAGCCCCCGTTCCAAATCGAAAACCGCGCTGGTCGAAGAGATCACGCGCGGCATCACGAAGTTTTCTGAAATCATCGCACTCATCGACGACTGTAACAAAGAAGGGTTTCCTTATCGGGACGGAGCCAGGGCCAAGGCCGAACTGCAACTCAGAGAGACAATTCGCCGGGTTTTCGGAGAGCGGTCACCTGAATTTCACGCCCACCGGAACCACAAACTCCGCATATCAAACAGCACGGAAACCAAGCAAAGCATCACGTTAATCAAGTCCCTGGTCGAGTCACTGGAGCAGAAGAAGCTGGAGCTGCAAGGGATCACCCCGCCAACACCGGCACCTGAAGCAGAACCGGAATTGGAAGCAGAACCGGAACCCGCCCCTTCTCAGACAAAGCCGCAATTGACGTTGGTGCCTCCGGCTCCATCGGCCCCGGTCACGATGAGCGAGCCGGCTGCCGCTCCGATACCGCCGCTCCCCACTGCAGTCGCCCCACCGACGCCTACAGACTCCGCACCGTCTTCGGAACCGCTTCCAACGCCACCACTCCCTCCATCGTTGCCGGCGGCACCGCCGCCACCTGTGATGCCGGTTGCCTCGCCGCCTATCCCCGCGGCTCATGTGACCACATCACAAATCCGCGCGGCATCGCCTCAGCCGCAGCCCCCTGCCTCCATCCCCGCCGCACAACCGACTCCGACCGCCACGTCAGCCCCCAAGCCGGACACCACGCAACCGATAGAGCCAGTGGCGCCACTCGCCTCTATCCGGGTCGCCCCACCTCCCGACAAGAGCACCACGGACATCCCTCCGGTCGGTCCCACGCACATGGCCGAACCGCCATTACCTCCGGAAGCACCGGTCAACACCGCCTGGTCGAGCACAACGGCATCCATCCCACGCCCGACATTTGTCACCGAGAAACCTGCCGCATCTCCTAACCAGCCTGGGTCCAACCCGGCCCCCTCCCCTGTCACGGCGGCGCCGCTCGAAAAAGGTCCCGAGGCAGACCCCGATCCGCTCCCTGCGCTCCGGAAAATCTGCACCCGCTTTCATGCCGTCGCCCGGCAGTTACGACTGCGCAAAGACTATCGTGCGACGCTGGAAGTGGACGACGAGTACGACTTGCAGGATCTCCTGTGCGCCCTGCTCAAATTTGAATTTGAGGAAGTCGGATCGGATGAATGGACGCCGCCTTATACGGCCGGGGCTCCCCGCACCGCCTTGCTCATCGATAAGGAGCGGACGGTCGTCATCGCCAAAAAGACGCGCCCCGGCCTGACAGCCAAAGACCTGACGGAGCAAGTTGCGGCCGACAGGCAGCGGTACGCCGCACGAACCCACTGCACCAACCTGTTCTGCTTTATTTACGATCCGGAAGGCCGCATCGGAAGTCCGAAGCGGCTCGAAACGGACCTAACCAGCGTGAGCGACAACTTTACCGTTGACGCGCTCGTCGCGCCAAAGTGAGATCATGCCAAGAAAATCAAAGTCCCAACCCGCCGCCGCCCGCGCTACATCCCCCGTGTTGACAGTACCGGCGCAAGTTCGTTACGGTGGTTCGCAGGCGCCTCCATCCCCGGTGCCATTCACCATTCATGCTCCTGCATCCGGAGAGAACCTGATGTCCGACCGTGCCTATATCCTTATCAACGTGAGTCCCGGGCTCACCTCCAGCGTCGTGAAGGCCCTGGAACTCATCAAGGAAATTAAGACCATCGATCCCTGCTGGGGAAAACCTGATATCATCGTGGTCGCGGACGTCCCCGATCAGGATGCGCTGACGCAATTGGTCCTGAAACGGATCCACGATATTCAAGGCGTGACGGAGACCGACACGCACCTGGTCTACCGTCCGACCGGAGGCCCGGCCAAATGAACCTGCGGATGGGACTGGTACTCGTTGCCTCCATGCTGGCGCTGAGCTGCAGCAGTACGCTTCAACCCTTGCCGGACGACCGAATCGAGACACGGTTGGCCGCTCCAATCGAGCAGGTCAAGGCCGCGCTGACCCAGGTCCTCACTGAAGGCGGGTATGAGGTGGACTGGAACGATGACCACACGCTGACCACCGGCTACCGCGATGAAATGCAGGGTCCCTGGAACTGGCTCTATCGCTGGCGGTTCGGCACGATCAAGAGCCGGGTGCAGGCATCGGTCGCCGCAGAAACCGACCAGAGCACGGCATTGAAGCTGGAAGTATTCTCCGAAGGAAAAGACGGGATCTTCACGAGCTGGGAAGACGTCCAGAGCGCCCTTCCGCAAAGCGCAGAGAATCAACTCCGGCTGCTCAAGAACACCCTCAAGTTACTCTAATTCACGTTGAGGCTGAGGTTGAGGGCGGGTTTTTCTGAGGCCTTTCGGCTGGACCTTAGCCTGCGTCTCGATCTCCGCCATCCGGCTCATCGCCCAGATCAAGCCCGAACCGCTCCGCCATGCGATACAGGGTCCGCCGGTCGATCCCCAGGATTTTCGCCGCCTTGACCTTATTACCCTTGGTCTCTTTCAGCACCCGCACCAAATGGCGTTTCTCCACTTCTTCCAGCGTCAGGCACACCTCATCACCCTCACGGCCAGGCAGCGAGTTGACATCGGAAGACTGTCCCGTACCTTTCCGTATCGACTCGGGTAAGTCATCCGGCGTCAGCAGCGGGCCATGACTGAGAGACACCGCCCGCTCGATTGCATTTTCCAGTTCCCGCACATTCCCCGGCCACCGGTACTCCTTCAGCAGCGCAATCGTCTCGGGCAAGAACCCGCGCACCGCCGCCGCCCCCCCGCCCGCGCATTTCTGGAGAAAGTGATGGGCCAGCATCGGGATATCCTCTTTCCGGTCCACCAGCGACGGCAGGGTAATCCGCACGACATTCAAGCGATAGTAGAGATCGTCCCGGAACTTGCCGTCCTTGACGAATTGCTCCAAATCCCGATTGGTCGCGGCAATGATCCGCACATCGACCTTGACGGACGTCGTACTCCCGACGCGGCGCACCTCTTGATCCTGCATCACGCGCAACAGCTTCACCTGGAGCGCGGGCCCCAGCTCGCCGATTTCATCGAGAAAGAGCGTGCCGCCGTTCGCCGCCTCGAACAAGCCGGCCTTCATCCCGACCGCGCCGGTAAAGGCCCCCTTCTCATGCCCGAACATTTCCGACTCCAGCAGCGTGTCCGGCAAGGCCCCGCAATTGACCGGGATGAACGGCTTGTCGCGGCGCGGGCTGTTCGCGTGAATCGCCCGGGCGATCAATTCCTTCCCGGTCCCGCTTTCCCCCTGCAGCAAGACCGTGCTCCGGCTCTCGGACACCCGCGCCACCAGCTTGTAGACGTCCAGCATCGCCGGGCTGCTGCCGACGAGCGGAGACCACTCGTCCTTCCCCTTCAGCTCTTCGCGAAAGCGGGCGTTTTCCCGAACCAGGCGGCAGTGGTCGAGGGCGCGCTGCACAACGAGCTTGATCTCCTCTTTCCGGAACGGTTTGGCGAGATAATCAAACGCGCCCTGCTTAATGCCCTCGATCGCCCCTTCGAGGGACCCGAATGCGGTGAGCAGCACGATCGAGGTATCCGGGCTGAAGTGCTTGAACTCGCGCAGCACGGTTAAGCCATCGACGGCGCCCATACGAATATCGGTGAGGACCAGGTCGATCTTCCCCTGCTTCCCGCGGGTGATCGCATCGGCGCCATTGGCAAACGCCTCGACGTCGTACCCTTCCTTCTTGAGCGCATCGGCCAGCAGATCGCGCGCGACCGCGTCATCGTCCACCACGAGAATTTTCGCTGCCGCCATCCTCAGCTCCTATGCAACCGTTGCCGTTGCGGGATTCATTCCGGGCAACGATATCACAACGATCGTGCCTTTCCCTACTTCGCTCTGGAGCGTCAACGTCCCTCCGTGCGCCTCCACCGTCTCACGGCTGAGAAACAGGCCGAGCCCCGTTCCCGTTCCGATGGCTTTGGTCGTAAAGAATGGCGTAAACGCTTTTTGCAAATCCGCCTCCGGCATGCCGCACCCGGTATCTCGCACGGAAATGGTCACCATGGTCGTCAGCGGCGTTTCAGCCGCGCGCTGTGCCGCCTCGGCCTCTTCCGGCGATGCCGTCCTGGCGGTCGCCTCCACCGTCACGGCTCCGCCCTCCGACGTCGCCGCCAGCGCGTTGGCCAGCACGTTGACCAGCACTTGATGCAGCTTCTCGGCATCCGCCCACACCATCGGCACCGCATGCGCGATGTCGACGCGCAGGGAGACGCCCTTCGCCTGGAATGCCGGTTCCATCAGCGCCGCCACAGGACTGACGACACGATCGACCGGCAGCCAGATGGGATCCGGCCTCCGCTGACGCGTCGAGGACAGCAAATCCTGGATGATCCGCACCACCCGATTGAGCTGGCCGTCAATCACCTCAATTCGCTTCTTCATGTCCGGCGTCACGCTCGGCTCCTCCCCCAGCGCCTGCACATGCCACGCAATGGAATGCAACGGGGTGCCCACCTCATGGGCGACCGAGGCGACCAGCTGTCCCACCGCGGCCAATCGCTCGGACCGGTTGAGCTGATCCTTGACCTCGACCAATTGCGCATTCGCCCGCAGCAGGTTTTCGGTCTCTCTCGCCAGGGCGGCGCGGGCCGCCTCTTCCCGGGCCTTCCGTTCCTCCCAGCTCATCCCGAAATAGGCCACGATCAAGAGGACCCCGACCACCACGGTCCGGTTGATGACCGCGGCCTGAAACCGGCCCGGCTTCGTGGGCTGCAGCAATCCGGCATAGGTCGCCACCACACAGGCAAAGACCGTCACCAGCATGAGGCGGCGGTTCCGGAGAATCGCCACCAGAAGAATGGGCAGGACGTAGCCGTACGCGCCGACCACGTTGGCCGGCGCGAACTTCTCGACAATGAGGATGATGAGAAAGCACGCTCCCGCGATGCTCAGCACCAACCGGTTGCGGATGTTCATCGTGAAACGCTCATTCCCGGGTAGAACGCCATGGACTGATATAGCAGGCTACAGAAAAGCTGACAGGCACACAAGAATCCAATATGGCTGATCGCCCAGAACCGGAACATTATGGATGCCCACAATGGCTGTCAGCAAGGCCGCAGCGAGTGCAGGGACGAGGCGGACCATCTGAGGTACGTTGAGGATCTGAACGATGCGGGAACGCCGCTGACGGACTTTTTCAGCAGCCTGCCAGTCCTTACACAACCGGACGGGCAGCGCGCAACCGGGCCGCGAGGGCTTCGAAGCGGGGGTCCTGCAGGAGATCTTCAACAGAGCGACTCAGCTTCCGGTACCAATTGGGATGCTGATCGACAGTGCCCGGCACATTCGTTTGCGCGCGCTCGCCGATCACATCTTCCACATTGGCCAGCACCAGCCAGGCAGGGGTGCGCGCCAGGTAGACGTGGATAGCCACTGCCAACTCCGGAGTCATGAGGGGGATGTGGACGGGATCGTCGGAGAGGCCGGCCGGCAACAGCCCCTCGGCCTTCAATGCCGCAAGCAGCCGGACCTTATCGACTTGCCGGTCGGCCAGCATCGCGCGCCGCGCATCATCATCGGGAATGAGCCCGAGCTTTTCGCGCGTCTCGATATCGTAGCCTTCCCAGTACCCGCTCAAGGTCGGGAGATCGTGCGTGGTCACGACACCGAGCGCTTGGGCCGGATACGACCCCGGCGACTTAAAGCTCCCATCCCCGTTCCGTTCGAAATACAACACGCGGTACGAGAGCACCCCGGCCGCCCCCAGGCGATCACGAACCCAGTCGGGCACGGTTCCCAAGTCTTCACCGATCACCAGCGCCTTGGCCCTGACGCTTTCCAGCGCCAGAATCGCCAGCACATCGTCCGCCGGATAGTGGACGTAGGCGCCTTTGGACGCGGGCATTCCCCGGGGAATCCAGAAGAGGCGGAACAGCGCCATCACATGATCGATGCGGACGGCGCCGCCATAGCGGAGATTATTGCGCAACAACTCGATCAGGTACTCATACCCGCTTGCCCGGAGCCGCACGGGATCAATGGGAGCCAGCCCCCAATTCTGCCCCTCCGGTGCGAAGGCATCGGGTGGCGCCCCGCAATCCGCCTGAAGGGCCAGCACCCCCTGAAAACGCCAGCCGTCCGCCCCGTACCGGTCGCTGCCCAGGGCCAGGTCATGATAGAGCCCGATCGGCATGCCCGCATCGTTCGTGAGACGGCGTAATGCCGAGACCTGCTCCGCCACCAGCCACTGGACGTATTGAAAAAACCGGACGCGCTTCATATGCCGGCGCTTGAACTCGGCGACGGCGCTCGACGTCGGCGTCCGATACTGCTCCGGCCAATCGGCCCAGACGACCGAGGGCGACTGCACAAACTGCCGCTCATCTTCGAGCGCCTGGAACAGGGCATACTGCAACAGCGATTCACCTTCCTGCTGCACAAACGAATGAAAGAACCAGCCGCGCGCCGTCTTCGGCTGCAGTTCCGGTTCCGCTCCATCGAAATTCTCCCAGAGAAAGGCCCGATAGCAGAGATCCAGGACGCTGCGCTTGGCGGAAGCCACCGCCTCGTAGTCAACGAACTCAGTCGTCCGGGCCGCCTCGAGCTGCGCACGGAAGGCGGGATCGGCCAGCCGCTTTTGCACCTCCGGAGAGGTTTTGCATTCCGCAACCTGTTCGATATCAAGATACAGTTCGTTCAGATACAGGCGGCTGTTCGGGGAATAGGGACTGATATGGTAAGGCTTCGTATTCTTCAAGGCATGGAGAGGATTCAGGCCCAGCAGGCCGCAGCCGAGAGTCTTCCCCCCCCACTCCAGCACCGTGGCCAAATCCTTGAAATCCCCGATGCCCCAATTGCGTTCACTCCGCAGTCCGTACAACTGGAGGGCGAGCCCCCACAGACGGCCCCCCGATTGCAGCGTCTCCGGCACATAACAACGGTCAGGCGCCACAATGACCCGAAACTGCGCTTCAGCGATCGCCTCTCCGCCCTGCACCCAGACCTTCGCATGGTAATACCCGAGCGGCAGACCATCCGGCAGCGCGAACGTCAGCCGGACATAGCGGCGATTCGCAATACTCCGACTCTCTTCGATCGGCAGGTTGGGGCCCTCCTGCCGCTCATGCCGCTTTTCTCCGTTCTCCGCATACAACACCCAATGGACCTGGAGGCGCGCGTCATCGCCGGATTCACACCGCACGTGCAGCGACCACAGTCCGGGCGACTCGCCGACGCGCAGCACGCGCACCGGATCACATCCCTGCACCCACGGACGATGGTCCCATGCCGTGAGTTCTTCGACCAGCGCCGCTCGATCAGCGACTCGAAACCCCATCGCTGAAAGAATGGCCCGCCGGGTTTCATCGGTCGTGACGTGGCAGGTACCGGCAATATCGTGATACTCGGCAGCGATGCCGGCCCGTTCGGCCAGGAGAGAGAGCAGTTCAGTTTCCGGCTGATCGTACATGGGGCAGAGTGTGGGTGAAGACCGGCATCAAGTCAAGCTATCCTGTTGTTTCTGTAAGATATTTTCGATGACTGAAGCCTTACATGTGGCGCCCCTCTGCGGCTGACCAGAGAGAGGCACGACGACGTTGGTGATTGTGACAGCGTAATCAGCGCACGGCAGACAGCCGTCGTATATTCCAAACAGACGCACTTGCGACGAAATCCCCTTTTACCGGACCACAAGCACGGAACAGGCGCTGTGTTGCACCACGCGGGTGGACACACTCCCCAACAACGCCCGGCCGATCGCGCCCAGCCCCTTGGCCCCGGTCACGATCAAATCGGCTTTGTGCTGTTTGGCAACCTTCAGAATTTCTTCAGCCGGCTTGCCGAGCTTCGGGGCTTCCTGAATTTGGAACCCGGCCTTCGCCAGCTTGTCCGCATAGCGCTGCACGATCGCCTTCCCCGCCTCGCGCACTTCCGGATACTTGAGGAAGGGCATGGCATGCACCACCACGACATTGACCGGCTCCTCTTCCGGCCCGTTGATCTGGGGAGCCACATTCCGGACGAGAAACCGCACCGCCTTGTCTGATGCCGGAGAACCGTCGATCGCCAGGACGATCTGCTTGAGCGGACGAGCCGCCTCCTTCACCACGAGCACCGAGCAGGCCGCGTGATGAATCACATCGGTCGACACACTGCCCAACATAAAACGGTCCAGCGCATCCAGCCCGCGGGAGCCGACCGCCAGCATCCCCACACCTCTCCCCGCATGCCTCACGATCGTCGGCGCCACTGAACCCCGGTCGATCGTGACCGTTCCGCTCAGCCCCAACGACGACAGCAGCGCGCTCGATTCCTTCTTGGCGGATTTCGCGCTATCTTCCATGCGCTTGATTTCCTGCTGAATGTATCGCTCGGTCCCCGCGATCACGGGCTGAACCATGAACGGCGCCCGCAGGCCGGCCACATCGATGACGTGCAGCACGCGCACCACCGGTTTCACCGCCAGCGGGAGCTGCGCCACCCACTCGATCGCCCATCGTCCGTACTTCGATCCATCTGTGGCCACGAGCACTTTCATAGAGCCTCCATCACCAATCAGGTTACAACGATACCACTTTGATCTTTTGGGCCAACCGGCGGACATCCGCCTCGCGGCAGAGCTGATTGCCCGGAGCCAGGGTCGCCGCCGTCCCCGCCGCCGTGGCCACACGCACGCACTCCTCCAGCCCCTTGCCCGCCGCATGGGTAAAGACAAACCCCGCCACGGTCGAATCGCCCGCACCGACGGTGCTGCGAACCGTGACCGCCGGAGGAGTCGCGCGATACCGCTCCTGCCGGCCGATGAGCACGACCCCCTTCGAGCCACGGGACACCATCACCACCTCGACTCCGGCGCGATGCACCCGCTCGGCGGCACGGAGGATATCGGTCTCCGACTTGAGCGGTTTTCCGGTCAACCGCCGCAACTCATTCACATTCGGCTTGATCGCAAACGGTCTGGCCCGCAGCCCGGATTTGAGGCAGGGACCGTCCGCATCCAGCACCGCCCGCGCGCCGCGCGCTTGCACGACCTCGACAATCTGGCCATAGGCGTCAGCCGGCACCCCGCCGGGGAGGCTCCCGCTCACCACCACATAGGCGTCCTGCAGGTCGAGCAACTTCAAATGCGTGAGGAATGCGGCCCATTCGTCTCTGCTCACGACCGGACCCGGCGAGTTCAGCATGGTCTGCGTCCCACAGCGCTGCGTCGTCACGATGATATTGCGCCGCGTCTCCTGGGCGATCGGGGTGAAATAGCAGGTCACCCCTTCGGCTTTGAGCAGCGCCACCATGGCCTGGCCGGTATGCCCGCCGATAAATCCCAGCGCCATGCTGTCCCCGCCCAAATGCCGGATGGCGCGGGAGACATCGATGCCTTTCCCGCCCGCATAGAGACATTCGCGCTTCACGCGATTGGCGTCATCGACACGCAGTTCCTCGACATCGAGAAAATGATCCAGGGCCGGGTTGAGCGTAATGGTATAAATCATACGATCCCGTAAAGAGCGAGACGTCGGGCGGAACTACGACGCCCTCTAGCCTCGAACCTCGGGCCTCATGCCATCCCCGCGAAGATACACGAACCAATAGACAAGCGCTACGAGCCCGGTCCCGCCGATCAGATTGCCGACAGTCACAAGGCCCAGATTCATCAGCGCGCCGGACCAGGACAGCGGATCGGCGCCGGACGCCGTCAACGCGATCCCCAACGGAAGAAAAAACATATTGGCCACGGAATGCTCAAAGCCGCAGGCGACGAAGGCGCTGATCGGAAACACGATCGCCAGAACTTTGTCCGCGACGCTCCGCGCCGCCATGCAGAGCCAGACGGCCAGACAGACCAGCACGTTGCAGAGAATGCCCCGGGCGACCGCAGAAACAGGATCGAGAGCCACCTTGCTGCGGGCAATGTGCACCATCGTGTCACCGACCGCTCCGTCTCCCAGTGCAGGCACCCCGGCCAGCAGCACCAACACCACCGTACCGAATGCGCCGAGCAGGTTGCCGAGATACACCCACACCCAATTCTTGATCACCTGGCTGGTCCGCACACAGCCGACGGCCCAGGCCATGGCAATGAGATTGTTCCCCGTAAAGAGCTCCGCTCCGCCCACCACCACCAGCACCAGCCCCAAGCTGAACGTCACTCCTCCGGCCAGGCGCAGCAGTCCGAAGGGAACGGGAGCGGCCTCTCTCCCGGTCGTCACCGTCACCGTGTAAAACAACGCGCCCAGTGAAATAAACGCGCCGGCCAGAAGCGCGAGCGCGATCATCGTGGCAACCGGCGTCGTGACTTTCGCCAGCCCGATTCGACAAACACGGTCGGCAATCTGGGCGGGGGCATAGGCATCAGTGGTGGGATTCGACTGTTCCAACGGACCCCTCAGAGTATCAATTGCCGTCGCATGTGCCGGAGTTCTGCCTCATCCTCCGCGTCAAGCTCCTCGCGTTCGAGCCGTTCCACCCGAACGACGGAGACCTTGTATTCCGGACACTTCGAGCTGTCATCCGCGCTCGACGAGAGCAGCACGTTCACCTCGCTGGCCGGGAAGTGGAAGCTGGTGAAGAGTTGTCCCGGCTGCACCCGCTCGCTCATGACAAGGGGGAGAGCCGCGCTGCCTCTCGGGCTGACCAGCCGGACGAGCTCCCCGTCCGCGATCCCGAGCCGGGCCGCATCATCCGGATGCATCTCCAGGGCATCGGCATCCACCACCTTGAGAATGTCCGTCCGCCTCGTCTGGGCCCCGCAATTGTAATGTTGCAGAATCCGCCCCGTGACCAGGGTAAAGGGATAGTCCTCCGTCGGCGATTCCCCCGGCGCCAGGTAATCCACGCCCACAAATTGAGCCTTGCCTCTGGGGAAGCTCTCGCGATGCATGAGGGCGGTCCCGGCATGTCCCGAGGCCGGCACCGGCCACTGCAAGCCGGACGGCGACTCCAGCCGATCGTAGGAGACGCCCGCAAACATCGGCGTAAGCCGGGCAATCTCATCCATAATCTCGGACGGGTGGCGATAGGCCATCGGATAGCCCATGCGGGTCGCCACCTGGCAGACCACTTGCCAGTCGGGAAGAATCCCGTCCGGCGGATCGACCACCTTTCTGATCCGCTGCATGCGCCGTTCGAGGTTCGTGAAGGTGCCGTCTTTTTCCAGGAACGACGCGCCGGGCAGCACAAGATGGGCGAACTTCGCCGTTTCACTCAAGAAGAGGTCCTGCACGACGAGAAACTCCACCCGCCTCAGGGCCTCGTGCACCTTCTTCAAATTGGGATCGGTCTGGGCGACGTCATACCCGATGATCCACAAACCCTTTAACCGGCCGGCCAGCGCCGCGTCCCACATATCGGGCGTCTTCATCCCCCGCTTGGTCGGCAGGGGACGGCCGGTGACCTGCTGATGCAGCGCCCCCAGCTTCGGATCGTCCAGCGATTGATAGCCGGCAAAATGCGTCGGCAGGCACCCCACGTCCGACGCACCCTGAACATTGTTCTGGCCGCGGAGCGGATTGATGCCGGTTCCCGGCCTGCCGATATTCCCCGTCGCCAGCGCCAGATCGACCAGGGCCATCACGCCGTGGCTGCCCCAGCGATGCTCCGTCACGCCCAGGCCATGCACGCAGAGCGAGGCGCCGCTCGTCGCATAGCGTCGGGCCGCCTCGCGAATGAGCGCTGCAGAGACGCCCGTGATCTCTTCGGCCCACTCCGGCGTGCAGGGCTCGACCGTCTTCAGCCAATCGTCGATCCCCTCGGTTCGGGACTCGATAAACCGCCGGTCCAGCAATCCCTCTTTCGCGATGACATGCGCCATACCGTTCAACAGAGCCACGTTCGTGCCCGGCCTCAGGGGCATATGCAGCGTCGCCAGCCGCGCCAGTTCCGTCCGTCGCGGATCAATCACGATCAGAGGCACGCCGCGCCGGTGCGCCTGCTTGATACGCGCGCCGACGACGGGATGCGATTCGGTCGGATTCGCGCCGACGACCAGAATCAACTTCGCCTGATCGAGATCCTCAATCGAATTCGTCGCGGCCGACGCGCCCAGCGTTTCCATCATGCCGGTGACCGTCGCGCTGTGGCAGACCCGCGCACAGTTGTCGATGTGGTTGGTTCCCATCACACAGCGAATAAACTTGCCGACGAGATAATTTTCTTCGTTCGTCCCTCGGCTGGAGGACACCGCCGCCAGCGCATCGGCGCCGTGCTCTGTCTTGATCCGCGTGAACTCTTGGGCAATCCGGTCCAGGGCCGCCTCCCAGGAAATCTTCTGCCACTCGTTCCCCTTGCGCAGCAGCGGCATGGTCAGCCGATCCGGCGCGTCGATGTAGGTCCAGCCGAACCGGCCCTTCATGCAGGCGTGCCCTTCATTGGAGGGGCCGTCGTCGGCCGGTTCCATCGTCACGACCTGTCCGTCGCGCACCCCGGCATTGAAGGCACAGCCGACGCCGCAGTAAGCACAGGTCGTCCGCACAGACTGTGTCGGGCTTCCGAGCTGCAACACACGCTTTTCAACCAACGCGCCGGTCGGGCACTCCTTCACGCAGGCGCCGCAGGACACGCAGTTGGACTCGGCAAACCCACGAGCTGATGGCTGATGGCTGATGGCTGAGAGCTCATATCCTCCTGCCGTCGGTCTGGACTCAAATCCGCGTCCAAACATGGTCAGCGCAAAGGTGCCCTGGATTTCGTCGCAGGCGCGGACACAGCGTGCGCAGGAAATGCAGATCTTGTTATCAAAGGAAAAGAAGGGATTCGAGCTGTCCCGCACATCGGCCCGGACGGCCGGCCTGCGATACCGGACCTCCTCAAGCCCCGCCGCTTGAGCCACCTCTTGCAATGCCGGAGACAGGGTCCCGTCAGCCGGCTGCTCCGACAGCAGGAGTTCCACGACATTCCGCCGCAGCTTGGTCACTCGTTCAGACTGTGTCCGCACCACCATGCCTGCCTGCACCGGCGTCGTGCAGGACGCGGGCGTTCCTTTCTGTCCCTCCACCTCACAGACACAGAGTCGGCAGGACCCGAAGGGCTTGAGATGATCGGAGGCACAGAGCCCCGGCAGGGCAAGACCAGCCCGCTTGGCCGCCGTGAAAACCGTGTCTCCACTCTCGGCGCTCACGCGTCGGCCATCGATGGTCAAAGTGACCACGGACTGGTCCGAGGCACGCAGCAAGGGGCTCGGGGGGGAACTCCGCGACGGTGATTCGTCCTTCATGATCGCCTCTTGCCTCTTGCCTCTTGCCTCTTGCCTCTTGCCTCTTGCCTCTTGCCTTTGGCCTCTCGCCTGAACTCTTCCGGGAATTGTTCCAGCGCCGACAAGACCGGATAGGGTGCCCGTGCCCCAAGACCGCACAAGCTCGTCGCCTTCATCGTGTCGCCCAATTCGGCCAAGAGGGCCAACTCCGCCGCCGTCGCCTGCCCGCGCTGAATGGATTCAAGAATTTCACGCGCCCGCAGGGACCCCACGCGGCAGGGGATGCACTTCCCGCAGGACTCGTCTGCGACAAAAGCCATGAGATGCCTCGACAGTTCGAGCATATCCGTTTCGTCGTCGAACACGACGATTCCCCCATGGCCGAGAATCGCATCGGCCTTCGCAAAGGCATCGAAACAGATCTGAATGTCCAGCTGCGCCTCGGTGAACAGACTGCCGAGCGGCCCGCCGACCTGCACCGCTTTGAACCGCGCCCCGTCCGCCATGCCCTGGCCGAACCGGTCGAGCACCTCACGTAGCGTCAGCCCGAACGGCACCTCGACCAGCCCCGGCTGCTTCACCCGTCCGCCGAGTTGAAGCACGGTAGTGCCACGAGACCCATCCGTCCCCATCGACGCATGCCAGGCCCCGCCCCGGGCGAGGATCTTGGGCACGATGGCGAAAGTGAGCACATTGCTGACAATGGTCGGCTTGCCATAAAGACCGGATTGCGCAGGATGAGGCGGGCGCGCGCGCACCACCCCGCGCCGGCCTTCGATGGACTCCAGCAGCGCCGTCTCTTCGCCACAGACATACGAGCCCGCACCCGACAGGACCTCGATAGAAAACAGCCGCCCCTCCCACTCCAGCAAGCCGGCCGCTTCCGCCCTTTGGATCGCTTCGCGCAGACTGGCCGCCGCAGCCGGATATTCCTGACGGCAATAGACGTAGCCGGCCTCGGCCCCGATGGCCCTGGCGCAGACCAGCATCCCTTCGATCAAACGGAAAGGATCGCCCTCCATCACCATCCGGTCGCAATAGGTCCCGGCATCTCCCTCGTCGGCATTGGCCACCACATATTTCCGGTCCGCCGGCGTGGTCGCCGCGACTTCCCATTTCTTCCAGACCGGGAAGGCCGCGCCCCCTCGTCCACGTAACCCGGAGGTCTTGATCTCCTGAATAATCGCCTCCGGACTCATCTGCCTCGCCGCATCCAAGCCGGACCAACCGCCATGCGCCCGATAGGCATCGAGCGCCAATGGCTCAGTGATGCCGAAATTGGCAAAGGTGTGGCGCGTTTGTCCGGTCAAAAATGGAATCGCCGAAACAGAAGTTCCCCCGACACCCGCAAGAATGTTTGGGAGATCGTCAGGAATGGCGCGGCACCAGGCGACCCGCCCGTCAGGACCGTCGCGCTCGACCATCGGCTCCAGAAAGAAGGCCCCGCGCGACGAAGTCCGAACAAGTTGCACGTCGGACCGATGCTGCCAGCTATCGGCGAGGCGCCGCCCTCCGGCCGCAAGAGACGAGGTATCGTTTGGAAGATAGAGTCTGACAGGATTCATTGATACCGTTCCAGCAACACGGCCACATCCACCGCTGAAACCCGTCCGTGGAGTTCGTGATCGATTCTCACGCTGGGCGACACGGCGCAGTTGCCGACACAGGACACAGGCTCAAGCGTGAACCTCCCATCGGGAGTCGTCTGACCCACTTCGATCCCCAGGCGCGTGCGAATCTCCCGCAGAACCCGGTCACAGCGGTTGGCCAGGCACGACTCCCCCATACAAACCTGAATGCGGTGCCTGCCGACCGGGTGAGTATTGAGGGAAGGATAATACGAGAGCACCCCGGCCACATCGGCTTCGGTCACGCCCTGTGAGTGTGCGATGGCCGGAATGACCAGAGGGTCGATCAGACCATACCGGTCCTGAACGGCATGGAGGACACGAAGAATATTCGGCGGCGCTCCGGACGCAGGGCGCAAGCGGGTGAGCAATTCATCGAGATCGTCTGGTGGGGGCGTCGTCACGGGGTACCTCATCGATCCCAACATGCCCGCGCAGCACGTTATAGTCAAATACCGGCTTGCCGATCCGCCGCCACCCGGGATCGTCGCGTTCCATCTCATCGATCAACCGGCCGACCTGCTCACGACCGGCCGGCGTCGTCGCGGCATGGCGCGGCGTCTTCCCGCCCAGGACCGGCGCCTCCCGGTCGCTCCACTCCAGATAGGCGGCCTCCAGAAACTCTTTCAACAGGACCGCATCCTGCTCCGGCGTGACGACGACGCGCAACGGCTGGTCGGCATTGAGTTCCTCGGGGGTTAACAGGTGCGGCGCCGGGTTGGTCCCCTCTCCGCGGAAATGGAGCGAGAACCCGAACGTCCCGGCCAGCTGATGCTTGAGCGCGTCGAGTCGTTCGCGCGAATCGGTTTCCACCCACAACTGAGTCGGCGTCAGCGTGAAACGGGCCACCAGGCTCTGCTTGTCCGCCGCGGCCGGTTCCCGCTGAATCCACCGCATGGTCCCTCCGGAACCGCTCGGCGAACCGCCGGCCGGCTGGTCGGCTTCAACACCCTCAAAACCGGCCAGTTGGTCGCGAAGAAACTTGAACTCGCGATGCTCGTAGAGCGCCAAGGCGTACAAATGAGGCTCCCCGTCCTTGGTACGATAGTCGATGCTGGCCACGATTTCGAGCAAAGCCCCCAGGCGCATCCGCGCATAGATCCACAGCAGCATATGCCCGAATCGTTTGGCGAATTCGTGCCAATCGCCCAGCTCGAATGAACCGCCGGTGAGTTCCATCTCACGGCGATAGTCCTTCGTCGTCTCATAAAGCGTCTGCCCCTCTTCCGCGGAAAGAATCAGCGCGCATCCGCCGACCACCACGTCATTCGTGTCCGGATCCCCCGGCACTTGCACTAATCGAGTCAGCAGGACCTGCCCCGGTTGCAGGCTCTTGGAGAAATCGCCTCCGCCTACCTGATAGGCGCGGCGATCGCCGAGAGAGCGGCAGGACATCTTCTGCGGCGATTCGCTCGAACAAACCTCCACCAGATCCATGTAGGAATGCTTCAGGGGATCCAGCCAGGCCCGCTCTTCCTCCGGAATATGTTCGGTGACCACATCCCGGAGTTGTTCGATGAGCGTGAGCTGCCCGTCTTGCGGATAGTAGTCCGCATAGATCATCAGTGTCGCCAATTCCACTTCCTGCGCGAAGGGAGGAAGCGGCGCCCTCCCCCCCGCTTCAAAGTAGGGGCGCAGCGCCTGGCTCATCGCGAGATCCCGCTGCGCCTGAAACATCGGCGAAAGGGACAAGACTTCCAGCCTGGCAATCAGCCCGTCCAGCCCGGGAGGCAACGGCGTCCAGAAACCGGCCGCCGATTCATTCGCGAGCTTCATGAATCTCTTCCATCACACTAGCCTCGGCATCGAACCAATCTTCCAGATCGCGTCCCGCCCGACGGCCGCGCTCTTCCCACAATTCATAGGCCTTCTGAGAGATGCGCTCCCACATCCCATCGGGCAATTCAATGGGATTTCCCGCGCTCGGCAGGCGTTTCGTCTTCGCCGCTGTTGAGCCGGCCCGGCTCTTCACCTTACCGCTCATGAGACACCTCCTCGTGGCAATTCGAGTTCTTCTTTACGACACGGGAATCACGCGGCGATGGCCGGCGGCAAACTTCGGGCTTCGCACCGTCAAGACAGGGCAACGGGATTGCCGCAGTACGGCCTCGGTCACGCTACCGCTCAGCGCATGCGACAAGCCCCGGCGGCCGTGGGTGCCCATGACGATCACATCCGCCGGCAGAGTCCTGGCGCTGTCCAGAATCGAGTCGGCCGGAAGCCCTCCCCGCACATGCGAGTCGGCGGTGATCTTCGCCCCTGCCAGCGCCTCCACAAAACCGGCCAGCCGCTGCGTCAACCGCTCTCTCATCTCTCCCCGCTTGCGCTCAAGCGACAAGGTAAAGTCCAACCCGTAAGAGACTGGTTCCAGCACATGCAGCAGCGAGAGAGACGATCCCGAGCGCTGCGCCAGGAGGGCCGCATACTCGAGAGCCTCGAGCGAACAATCGGAAAAATCGACCGGGACCAGCACCCGATGCAAGCCGACTCCCGCGCAAGGATGGGAATCCTTGCCGGCCTGATCGGACGGTTCGGCCCGCACGGCCAGGACCGGACAGGGAGCCGTCCGGATCACACGCTCCGCCGTACTGCCTAGCAGCACATGGGCAAGCCCCGTCTTGCCTTTGGTCCCGACCACGATCAGGTCCGAATCTTCCGCGCGGGCAGCCCCCAGAATTTCTTCGCTGGGAATCCCTGTGGCGATCCGCGTGTGCAAGGAGATCCCGCGCGCCGCGACGCGCGACTTGAGATCGGCCAGCTCTTGCGTGGCCCCCTTCATGAGTTCAGCCAAAAAGAGACGGTTGACCTCATACTCCGGATTCATGCCCGGCTGGAATTCCAGCACGTTGACCGCCGTCAACGAAGCCCGCCAGGTGGAGGCCAGACACAGGGCATAGGCCTCCGCTTGAGCCGCCCAGGGTGAAAAATCGGTAGCGAACAGGATACGCGGCCGCTCCCTCTCTATGCTCACACAGCCTCCACATTCAGCATTAATAACTCTCCCGTCATATTGGGATGGATCGAACAGCGGAACTCATGGCGGCCGGGACGGGACATGTTGAACCGGATGGCCGCCTCCCGTTTCGCATCCAGGAACACCCCTCCCAGCCCAGGCCCATAGACCACGACGCCGTCCCGTTCAACTTGCGTCGGAATCCCTTCAAACATCGTCGAGCCGAAATCGTGGCGCTCTGAGTCCTCATTCTTGACTCTGATCACCGTCGGAACCCCCAGCCGGAGCGTGCCCTGCTTCGTCACAAACTTAAAATCCTTGATCGTCACCTCGACCACCTGCTCCGGTTGCGACCAGAGCGGCAGATCCACTCCGCCCCACAAAGCCCAGGCCACGCTCAATCCCATGGCCCATCTCAACGACTGCCGTCCTCGCTTCATCATGACCTCCTCATCCTCTCTGCCTCTCGTGTACCGCTCAAGATCGCGCCTTGACCGGTAGCGGCACCGTCAGCACCGGACAACCGGCCGTTCGCACTACTTTCTCCGCTGTGCTGCCGAAGAAAATCTTATCGACGCTGCCCGACCGTCCCCCATAGCTCCCCATGACGACCAGATCGACCTTTTCCACCCGGGCCGTCTTGGCAATCTCGACGAACGGCGCCCCTTCCAAAACCACGCGCTTCATCGTAACCCCTTTGGCCGCCTCCGATTCGAGCAAACGCCGGACATGGAACCGGGCATAATGCCGTAGGCGGCGCTTTTGGGCGGGGGCATCGGACGGCACCGCCAGCAGTCCCAGTCGATTGAGGGAGGCGACAGCGCCCATATCAATCACATACAGCAACGTGACCTTCGCCTCACAGAGGCGAGCGAGATCGCAGGCCACCTGAAAGGCTTCTTCCGAACAGGGAGAAAAATCCACCGGCACCAGAATATGGGAAAACAGCGATCCCTTCATTGCCACCTCACCGTAAACGTTCACCCCCATTCACAGCAAGGGCAGTGCCACGGCATGAGGAGTTGATATGTCGCTGGCTGATTGCGCATAGACCCAATAATTGGCTCCCCACTTCTCCTGCCATGAGCCGTCGGCTGTCAGCTACCCTTCTCAAAATTGGGGGAGCCCTGCTACAGTGGAGAAACCCTTCCTGTGGCAGAAGGCGACAGGGACTGCAAGCCCGCAACCGTCAAACCTGAAACGAAAGGGGAATAAACGGGCCGAATATGTCGCTCTCTTCGATCCCTTACGCCTCTTCGCTCACCCTCACGAGACCATTAAGCAGACGGCATTGGACTTGCTCATTCCTTGTTCCAAAGGGAGGAGAGCATGACGCGCACACAATGGCTGCTGGTTGGAGCGATCGCGCTTGGCGTGGCCATCGGCATCTATCTTCTGTTCTTCTGCCCGACGGATTGCCACTAAGAGGGGAGGCCCATGAAGCTGCTGCTTGCTGTCGATGGATCTGATCAATCGTACGAGGCTGTGCGGGCACTGAAGTACCTGTCCCGCGCCGACGAGTTGCACCTGCTGCATGTGCTGGACGTGCCCAGACCGGCCTATCCGATGATGGTGCCCGAAGTCGCACAGGAGTTGTACGCCACCGTCGAGCAGAACATGCGGGAGGACGGCAACCGGCTGCTGGAACGGATCGTCTCGCTCCTGCCGATGGATGCGGGCCCCGTGACAAAGCATCTGGAAATCGGCTCACCCGCCGACCGGATCGTGGAGTATGCGGCCACGCATCAGGCGGATCTGGTCCTGGTGGGGGCGCGCGGCCTCGGCCCGATCAAGGAACGGTTCATGGGAAGCGTGTCCCACCGGGTCCTGACATTTGCTCCCTGCGCCACGTTCATTCTGCCCGGCCTCATGAAGACCTTGAAGCGGGTCCTGCTTCCCTTGCAGGGATCGCAGGATGCGGAGCGTGCGTTGCTGTTCCTGCGACAAACACCGTTTCGTGAACCGGTGACCATCACCCTCCTGACCGTCCTCCCGCAGACCACGCCGCCCTGGCCGGTGGATGCCGTGACGGCAAAGCAACTGGAGAGCGAGTCGCTCCGCGGCGCCGAATCCTTCACAGAGACGGTCGCCGCTCAACTGACGGCACTGGGCCATACGGTACAGCGCAGGGCGGTGCTCGGCGCGCCGGTGGAGGCGATTCTGCGTGAAGCCAAGACGCTGAACCCCGATCTCTTGATGATGGGCTCGCGCGGCCGCCATGGAGTGACCCGCATGGTCCTGGGCAGCGTCTCGCACGCCGTTCTCCACCAGGCCCCGTGCCCGCTCCTGGTCTTTCACTGAGGAGATCCTTGTCATGGCACCGATGTACGACTACAAATGCCTGGACTGCGGTAAGGAATCGATGATCGTCGTCACGCTGAAAGAGCACGAACGAGGCGACCTGCAATGTCCTCAGTGCGGCAGCAAAAAGCTGCAACAGTTGTTGACTTCATTTATCGCCCATACCACCAAGAAGAGTTAATGATGCGCCTGAAACCCCGATCGCTCGCGTTGGCCGCCTGGCTCAGTCTCTTCATGCCTCTTCACGTTACGGCTCAGGACTTTCCCGCCGATGTGGAGAGAGGGAAAGCCATTTACCAGCGTCACTGCTCTACCTGCCACGGCCCCAGCGGATGGGGGGACGGACCGTCGGCCGCGGAATTGAAGGTCCCGCCGGCAAACTTCCAACGGTTCCGGTCGTTCATGAAATCGGATGAGGAATTGCTCCGCACCATCGAACACGGCGTCGTCTTCAGTCCGATGCATTCCTGGAGAGGCCAGCTCACCGACGGAGAAATGCAGGACGTGCTGGCCTATATCCGTCTCCTCTCACAGCAGGGGCGGTGACGAGGCAAGGGACAATGTATTGATCTTGCGAAATGGTGCGGGGCCGGGGTCTGCAATCTCGCAATCACCAATCATACAGTACAATTCCTACTTTCATGATATCCCTCACACCTGACGATGCCCTGCTGATTGCCGACATCCAGAACGATTTCCTCCCCGGCGGCGCCCTCGGCATCCGCGGCGGAGACGAGATCCTCCCCCCCCTGCTGAGCTACATGCGCCGATTCCACACTCACGGTCTTCCCGTTTTTCTGACACGCGATTGGCACCCGCCCCATCATTGTTCGTTCCGGACAGAGGGAGGGGTGTGGCCCGTGCACTGTGTGGCCGGTTCGCCCGGCTCTTTACCGCCGGCGATCTTCGACGCGCCTGCATCGGCCGTCATCATCTATAAGGCGATCGACGCCGACCACGAAGCCTACTCGGCATTTCAGGACACTCTGCTGCATCGCCATCTCCGGGCCATCGGCGTGCGGCGGCTGTTCATCGGCGGCCTGGCGACCGATTATTGCGTGTTGAACACGGTGAAGGACGCCCGGGCCTTGGGCTATGCCGTCTGCCTGCTGACAGACGGCATCAGGGCGGTGAACCTCCGGCCCGAGGACGGTCGTCACGCCGAAGAGGAGATGATCAACCTGGGAGCGGTCCCGGTCCATGTGGAGATGCTGACCGCATGAACCCTTCGACAAGCGCACTGCTGACCGATCTATACCAACTCACCATGGCACAGGCCTACCATGAACAGCACATGCTGGAGCCGGCGGTCTTCGAACTGTTTGTCCGCAAACTGCCGCCCCACCGGAACTTCCTGGTGGCCGCCGGCCTTGAACAGGTCCTGGACTTTCTCTCGGAGTTGCAGGTCACGCAGGCAGAACTCGCCTGGCTGAGCCGGACGGGACGGTTCTCGCCGGGCCTTCTGCGCTACCTGGAGACGCTACGCTTCACCGGCGATGTGGATGCCATGCCCGAAGGAACGATCTTCTTCCCGCATGAGCCGATCCTCCGGATCGTCGCGCCGCTCCCGCAAGCGCAGCTCCTCGAGACCCGCGTCATGAACCTCCTGAACTTCCAAACCATGATCGCATCAAAGGCTGCGCGGTCCGTGCTGATTGCAGAGGGGAAACCGCTCATCGACTTCGGC
This sequence comes from Nitrospira sp. NS4, assembly GCF_049546785.1. Taxonomy (NCBI): domain Bacteria; kingdom Pseudomonadati; phylum Nitrospirota; class Nitrospiria; order Nitrospirales; family Nitrospiraceae; genus Nitrospira; species Nitrospira sp. NS4. The sequence goes on from NZ_JBMWAN010000004.1 coordinate 471,091, forward strand.
CTGCGGCGCGCGCACGGGGCCGAAGCCGGCCTGCTCGCGGCACGGGCCAGCTATCTGGCCGGCTTCTCCGGCACCGCGACCGTCCTGGCCGGCATGGCCTATGGCATCCCCCTCTACGGCACCATGGCCCACTCCTTCGTGCAGGCGCACAGAGATGAAGCCATCGCCTTCGAGCACTTTGCCCGGGCCCAGCCGGATAATGTCGTCCTCCTGATCGACACCTACGACACGGAGGCCGCCGCCCAAAAGGTCGTTACGTTGGCCCCTTCGCTCAAAGCCAAGGGCATCACGGTGAAAGGCGTGCGGCTGGACAGCGGAAACCTGGCCGACCATGCCAGGAAGGTTCGTCGGATCCTGGACGAGGGAAGCTTGCCCCACGCACAAATCCTCGCCAGCGGCAATCTCGACGAATACCGTCTGAAGGAGTTGATCCTGGGCCGCGCGCCGATCGACAGCTTTGCCGTCGGCACGGCCATGACCACCTCCGCGGATGCGCCCTCGCTGGACTGCGCCTACAAACTCCAGGAATATGCCGGCCGCCCCTGCCGCAAACGGTCGGAGGGAAAGGCCACCTGGCCGGGCCGCAAACAGGTCTACCGCCGCTACGGTCATGACGGGGGATGTGAGCACGATCTGGTCACAACGCTGGATGACAGGGCCGAGGGCGCCCCGCTGCTTGAACCCGTCATGAGAACAGGCCGCCGCCTCGCTCCCTCGCCGGCATTGGCCGACATCCGCCGACGGGTGGCGACGCAACTCACGCAACTCCCAGCCCCGCTCAGAATTCTGGAGGAAGCCCGGCCCTACGAGGTGCGGATCTCATCCCAGCTAGAAGATCTCGCCCGGACTGTGGATCGTTCTCACTAAATATGGCATGGTCACGAATCGATGAATTTTACCTTTTAAGGAGACACCAGATGAAGCGAGCCTGTTTGAATGCCGATATCCTCCGGACCCTGCTGATCGTCGGGTTGACGATCGGCTCCGGCAGCATCACCTACGCCGGACAGTCAAGCCCCGCCCCTACCCATGCCGGGCAATGCAGCAGTCCCTTTAAAAACAAACCTGTTCCGGCCAAGACATTGCGCGCGCTCATCGAATCCCATGGACAGTGGCTCGAGCAACGCAACAACCCGGCATATCACCGTGCCGATCTGTGCCAGTCCGACCTGCGCCAGGCGGCGCTGACAGAAGCGGATCTGGAACGAGCCCAGCTCGAAGGGGCCAATCTCCGGCAAGCGCGGCTGGCCCACAGCAATTTGAGCCAGGCAAGCCTGGCGGGAGCTGATCTGGCGAACGCCATCCTGGAAGACAGCAACCTCTCCGGTGCCGACCTCCGGCATGCCCGCTTGTCCGGGGCGCACATGTTCCGCGCCATCGGCGATGAAGCCGCGCTCTATGACGCCGCTCTCGTCGGCGCCCGTCTGGCCGAGTCCACGTTCGAGCGGGCCCATTTTGAGGGCGCAGATCTGTCCTCGGCCGATCTGACCAATGCCAACTTCGTGGATAGCTATTTTTACGGCGCCATCCTGCAGCGCGCGACACTCGAAGGAACCGATCTGATGGGAGCCGACCTGCGCCGCACCGTCCTCACGAAGGCCAACCTGCGTCAGGCGAATCTCCAGGGAGCCCTGCTCGACAGCGCCAGACTTGAGCAGGCTCGTCTGATGGAAGCCGACCTGGAAGGCGCCTACATGGACGAAACGAATTTGCACGAGGCTAACCTGCGAGAGGCTATTCTCCGCGGAGCGGACATGCGTTACGCCAATCTACAGGGAGCGAATTTGAATCAAGCGGATCTGGAAGAGGCCAACCTGGAAGGGGCACGGCTGGTGAAAACGAATCTGCAATCGTCCAAGCTCCGGATGGCGATCTTCTATCACGCCCATATCGATGAGGCCGATTTCCGTGAGGCGCACCTATATCGGGCCGTCTTCATCGGAGCACGGGGATCACGCCCCAACTTCTCAAAAGCTGACCTGTCTGAAATCTATGCGCCGAAAACCTCCCTCCGGCAGGCTCAATTCAACGAGGCCAACCTGGAAGCGGCCAACCTCGTCGCAGCGGATCTGAGCGGCTCGCATTTCAACCACGCCAACCTCACACATACAAATCTTCATGAAGCGAACCTCCAGGATGCCACGATGGCCGGAGCCAACCTAACCGGGGCACGGCTCGATGCAGCCGATCTCCGTCGCGCGAATTTGCGGGGCGCGACGCTGACCTCCGTGACCGGGCTGACGCAGGCCCAACTCGACCGCGCCTGTGTCGACGAGCAGACCACCTTGCCGCCGGAGCTCAACCGTCCGGCTCCCTGCGGCCCCGCAAAGAAACAGGCCAAGCCATGACCACTTCACACGAGCATGCCGTACGGATCACGCGAGGCCGGGTCTCTCTTGAGGGAATACTCGGACTTCCGGCCGGTCCGCGCGGCGTCGTCGTCTTTGCGCACGGCAGCGGCAGCGGCCGGTTCAGTCCTCGGAACAACTTTGTTGCCCGCCATCTGCAGCAACACGGCCTCGCAACCCTGCTGCTTGATTTATTGACGCCGGATGAAGCCGATGATCGGGGCAAGGTGTTTGATATCGATCTGCTGGCCGACCGGTTGTTGCTGGCCAAGGCCTGGCTCGAAGAGGAACCTCGCACGAAGGAGCTGGGTATCGGCTACTTCGGAGCCAGCACCGGAGCCGGCGCGGCCTTGCAAGCCGCAGCCAGAGATCCCTCGAAGATCCAGGCCGTGGTCTCGCGAGGCGGAAGACCTGACTTGGCTGAGCCGTATCTCGCGTCAGTGACCGCGCCGACGCTCCTGATCGTCGGCGGCTGGGACGAACCGGTCATCGAGATGAACCAATCGGCCTATGAACTCCTGACCTGTGAAAAGAAACTCATCATCATCCCCGGCGCCACCCACCTCTTCGAAGAACCGGGCACGTTGGAGCAGGTGGCTGATCATGCCTGCACATGGTTTCAGCGGTATCTTCATCGGGGAGGGACAACGGCCAGGTGACGAAGTCTTATCTACTCATAAACTTGGCGTTCACAAGTTCCAGAATTTCCCCCGCTGCCTCGTGCGCGGGGACCTTCGTCGTATCGATGGTGAGATCCGGGTGGAGCGGCGCTTCGTAGGGTTCCTGCAACCCTGGCACAGTGAGGGATTCCCCCCGCTGTCCGCGCTGGTAGGTCCCTTTGTAGTCGCGCTGCATGCACGTCTCGATCGGGCAGACCACAGCCACCTCGACGAACCGCTGAATCATACTCCGGCCGAAATCGCGATAGGCCCGCCTGGTGGCGGTCGCATCGAAGATGACCGTCACGCCATGCGCCACCAAGCGCGCTCCCGTAAAGGCCAGGGCGCGATAGAACAGATCCCTCTCCGATTCGGAATAGGTTGCGGTCGGCGTGAGGACACGCCGCACTTTGTCCGACTCCAGCACCTCGACAGTGAGCCCCGCCGCTTCCAGCTTCGGCCGCAACTCGCGCACGATGCTGCTCTTTCCCGACGCGGGCAGGCCGGTGAGCCAGATGGCGAAGGCCTGATGTCGTGTCATTTCATGACCCGCCTGGCTAGGGGCTAGAGGTACCATCATTTTCTCTCTCGCCACGTGCCCCTTGCCTCAAGCCTGCCGCTACAGCGCGCAATACTCATTCACCCTCGATGGATCGAACCGCGACGCGGCGAGCACGTTCTCCATAAAGGTAAAGATCGTGCGGCGGGTCTGGATCCGCAGCTTGGGATACCAGACCGGACTGGCCAGAACCAACCCGCGAAACGCAAAGAAGGGTGCGGCACAGGCTGTAATCTCCTCATCCCCGCTCGCCTCGACATACGCCTCCCAGAACAACCGGAAGAGCACATCGAACGGCCCCTGCAGCCTGCCCCAGCGGCAGAGCGAGTAGAAGAGATAGTTCACCGTCATCGACGTCACATCGTCGGCCGGTTCGCCCCACTCCCCGCGCGACCGGTCGAGCACCACGAAGTCGATGCCCTTTTGGAAGAGGACGTTCCAGGGATGAAAATCGCCGTGCACCTGAGACAGCCGCCCAGCCTTCTCCCGCAGACGCCAGCGCCAGCGGTTGCACGCCTCTTCGACGGACCGCAACAGGTCTTCCGTGATGAAACCGAACCGCTCGGGGTAACTGTCGGTCAGGCCCATGATGCATTCGCCATGACCGATCAATTCGCGAAGACGGCGGCGATACAGGCCGGCATCCCGCTTCTTGCGCGCATGAATCTGCGCGAGATACCGCGCGAGCGCCGCCGTGCGATCCCGATCGAGCTTGCGCAGCGCCCCGCCCTTCGCGAGCCGTTCAAGATCGAGGTGATAACTCGCTCCCTCCACCCACTGATTGAGCACGAAGAACTCCTGCGCCCCTGCCACCGAGATCAGTTCCTGCTTGTCGATGAAAGCCCCCACATCGAGAGACTGTACATGACGGGGGAGCCGCCCGTAGGAATCGTAATCCCACAACATCGCCTGCGCGCGATCGGCCATGTGTTCGTGCCCGAAGGGACCGGGCTTCATCGTCTCCAGCACCGCCGATTGCAGACGGCGCCCGACACGGAACGTGACTTTGACCGGCGTGCCATAGCCATATTGTTTCTGGGCCCCCTCCGAACTGGCCTTGCCGATCACCTCGCATGACACGAGGGTGACTTCGGGACCGAAACGGGCACGAAGGTATCGTTCAAGGGACTGCTTCTTCAGCATCGGCATGAAGGAGGTCTCTCGCAAGTCATGTTCCAAGCCAAGCCCGGCGAGAGGCACAAGGCGAGAGGCAAGGGAAGTAAGAAACTCTTCTAGAATTCACCGCCGCAGACCTCTCGCCCCCTGCCCCTCGCCTCTCGCCCAATTCCCACTGGCGCATTGAGCTTCACCAACAGAAAATCCGCTGGGGCAAAACGCGCCACTCAAAGAAAAGACTAGAGGCAACGGGCAGGGAGCGAGAGGCGGGAATCGTCAATCCCCCAGCCTCTTGCCCCGCACCCCTCGCCATTTTCATAACCAGGCATATTGCTTGCGATCGGTATATTTGAGACAGATTAGCGACCAGGCTATTGGGGTGACAGGCTGATTCGACTTGCTTCTCAAGAAGCCTCAGCCTTAGCCTACGGATGCACGACGCCGGCGGAACTTTTCAGCATCCTGCCAAAAGGAGGAGCCCGTATGGATCTCGAGATCGAAAGCCGCAATATCGAAATGACCCCGCGATGGAAGACGGAAATCGAAGCCCGCATGGCAGACCTGCAACGGAACCACGACGATCTGACCCACGGGCGCGTCACCTTGACGAAAAACCGCCATCACAAGAAGCTCGACAACGTGGCCGAGGCGCTCGTCCTCATCACGCTCCCCGGCCGTCAGACATTGACGGCCCGCAAGGAAGACAAGACCTTCGAGGAAGCGATCCGGGCCGCCTTCGACGCCGTCGCCATCGAACTCCGCAAGTTTCGTGAGAAACGGGGCCGGACTGAGGTGCGCACCGCGCCGATCCCTCCTGAACGGGGCGTCATCTGCAAACGCTTCCCCCAGGAGGGCTACGGGTTCATTCTCCAAGAAGGAGGCGGGGAAGTGTATTTCCATCAGAATTCGCTGCAGGGCCTGACGTTCGAGGAGCTGGAGGACGGGACGGTAGTCGTCTTCAACCTTGAGCAAGGCAAGAAAGGCCCGCAGGCCACCGTGGTCACCCGTCCATCCCCCGTTGCAGCCAAAGGCCAGTAAATGACGACGGACAAATTCAAAGTTCCTGTTTCGATGCTCTCCCCGCTGATCGATCCCAGCCAATTCGGCTTCGAGGATACAGGCGAACTGGAGCCCCTCACCGAAATCATCGGGCAGGAACGGGCGGTCGAAGCCCTGGACTTCGGCCTGCACATGAAGAGCCCCGGCTTCAACCTCTATGTGTCCGGTCCTGCCGGCACCGGGAAAGGCACGCTCGTTCGGCAGATGGTCAAACGCATGGCCCAGGGCGCGCCGCCTCCCTCCGACTGGTGCTACGTCAATAACTTCCAGGACCCTTCACGCCCGGCCTGTCTCTCACTGCCGGCCGGGCAAGGGGCCTCGTTCAAGCGGGAGATGGCCGCCTTCATCGAAGGATTGCGGCGCGACATTCCGCAGGCCTTTGAGAGCAAGAAATATCTGGATGCCAAGGCCAAACTGCACGATGAGATTGAAACGAAGAAAAAAGCGCTTTTTCGCGACTTGACGGAAATGAGCCAGAAGCAGGGGTTCGGGTTTGAAGAGACCCCGGTGGGGTTCGGGATTGTCCCGCTCAAGGCCGGCCATTCCATGACGGACGAGGAAATGGAGGCAATGACCGAGCAGGAGCAGCAGGAACTGACGGACCGCCGCAAGATCCTGGAAGGCGAAATCCGTGAGTTCCATGTGCGCATCCACACACTGGATAAAGAAGCCGAGGACCAGCAGCGCCACCTCGACCGCCAGGTCGTGACCAAGGTGTTGGAAGGCCCCTACGAGACGATGCGGCGGACGTACCAGGATCTGGCGGCGGTGGCCGCCTATTTAGAACGGGTGCAGCAGGACATCGTCCACCACTACAAGGACTTTCTCCCGCATGAGGGACCGCACCTCCCCATTCCCGGCTTGGAACCCCGCCGGCCCGACATGACGCGCTATCTCGTCAACCTGATCGTCGAGCACGACCCGATGGGGGGGGCACCGGTCGTCGACGAGTCGCATCCGACCTACACCAACCTGATCGGCAAGATCGAACGCCGGGCGCACATGGGGGTCATGTACACCGACTTTACCGAGATCCGCGCAGGCGCCGTGCTTCTGGCGAACGGCGGCTATTTGATCGTGAACGCCCTCGACGCCCTCCGTCAGCCGTTCTCCTGGGACGCCCTGAAACGGGTGATTAAGACGGGAGAAGTGAAGATCGAAGACCCCGGGGAGTTCTACGGGTTTTCGACGGCGGGGCTCAGACCGGAGCCGGTTCCGGTCAATGTGAAGGTCATCATGGTCGGCCCGCCGATGATCTACCACCTGCTCCAGGCCTATGAAGAAGACTTCAGCAAGCTCTTCAAGGTCAAGGCGGACTTCGACACAGAAGTGGCCCGCAGCGAGCGCCAGGATCGGCAATATGCCCGGTTCATCGCCAAGCTCTGCCGTGAAGAAGGGCTGCCGCATTTCGGAGCGGATGCCGTGGCCGAAGTCATCCGGCAAGGATTCCGGTTCGCCGATCGGCACGACCGGCTGTCGCTGCGCTTCAGCCTGGTCAGCGATCTCATCCGGGAGGCCGGTTACTGGGCCAGAAAAGAAGGCCACTCTTTTGTGACCCGGGCGGACGTCGATGCCGCGATCACGCACAAACGCCACCGGTCGAACCTGGCCGAGCACTGGATCCAGGATGAAATCAAAGAAGGCACCCTGATGGTTGCGCTCGACGGCGAGGTCGTCGGCCAGGTCAACGGACTCTCCGTCCACCAACTCGGCGACTATGCGTTCGGACGCCCTACCCGCATCACGGCCCGCACCTATGTGGGCACCAAGGGCGTCATCGATATTCAGCGGGAAGCGGAATTGGCCGGCAACATCCACAGCAAAGGCGTCATGACGCTGGCCGGCTATATGGCGGGCAAGTTTGCCGGACTGCACCCCTTTGCCATGAGCGCTTCGCTGACCTTCGAGCAGACCTATTCAGAAATCGAAGGAGACAGCGCGGCCGTCGCCGAGTTAGCGGCGATTCTGTCCAGCCTGGCCGACCTGCCGATCCGCCAATGGCTGGCCGTCACCGGTTCCGTCAACCAGTTGGGCGAAGTGCAGCCGATCGGCGGAGTGAATGAAAAGATCGAGGGGTTCTTCGAGTCCTGTTCTCGCAAGGGGCTGACCGGCAAACAAGGGGTGATCATTCCCGCGCGCAACACCAAGCATCTGGCTCTTCGCCGCGATGTGGTGGAGGCAGTGGAATCGGGACACTTCACGGTCTATGCGGTGAACACCGTGGAAGAGGCCGTTGAATTGCTCACCGGCATCCAGGCCGGCGAACGCGCCATCGACGGAGAATACCCGCTCGACACGGTGTTCGGCCGCGCCGCTCAACGGCTCGCCGACATGGCCCAGGCGGTTGCGGAATGGGGAGAAGCTGAAGGACGACCGGACGGGCACATCATCACGGAGCCGTAACTCACAGCAGGCCCGGGGATGCTGTCGCCTGCCCGGCACTCCGGATCGCACTGTTCCGCGTATCTCCGCCCTCCGGGATGGCCCACACACCGGCGCTACACGTATATGCGCCCATCGCGGACATCAGCCCGGGGACACCCGGCTCATTTCACCTCACTCGGGAGCAACTGCGCGCTGATCGCTTCGATCAACTCCCGCGGGCTGAACGGTTTTTTGAGCGTATGGTGGGCCCCGAGATCCTTGGCGAGGTCGAACGCGTTCCACTCTCCCGTTCCGCCGGACATCGCGACGATCCTACAGGAAGGCTTGGTCGCGCGCAGGCGCGGAATCAGCTCCAAACCGTCCATCCCCGGCATAAAGATGTCCACAAGGATCAGATCCACGTCCTGGTGCATCAGGACATTCAACGCGTGCTGCCCATTCTCCGCGGTCATGACCCGGTACCCCGCCGCTTCGAGCGCGGTCCGAAATAGCATGCGGACTTGCGCTTCATCGTCAATCACCAGCAAGGTACGAGTCGTCGGCTCAATCATATTACGTAGTATCTCCGATCTCGACAAAGAGCGGGAAGAGCCGAATGACCAGAAATAACAGCCCTACGGCCCTGGACCTGTCAGAGTACGATGGCCTGTAAAACGATCTGGACAATGCCCTGCGGGGTTTAAACGCGCTGATAACGGAGTGCCCCGCACCGGTCCGAGTTGTCCCGGATCGCCCGGGGCCACGGACGAACGCGACTGGCAACGGCGTCGTGATCAGTGGCCTGCCGAAGCCGGAACCGGCGCGGCAGACTCATGCGTTCTCATCGGCTTTCAACTCAGCCCGCACGGCGTCGAGTATCGCGTGAGGAGGGCACGGTTTCCTGAGCGCCTGATTCGCCCCCAGCCGCTTCGCGATGTCGAGATAATCCCATTCCCCCACACCGCCCGACATGGCAATAATGTTGCGGATGGACGGAAGGGCCCGTAAACGCCGGATGAGTTCCAACCCATCCATTGCCGGCATGAAGATGTCCACAAGAATGAGGTCCACCGCCTGATGCTGCAAAAGCCGCAGGCCCGCTTGCCCGCTGTCGGCGGTCAACACACGATAGCCCGCCGTTTCGAGCGTCGTCCGGAACAGGTCCCGCGTTTGCGCGTCATCATCGATCACAAGCAGTGTGCGACGCGCCGGTGTGTCCATGGCGCGCAGTATGCCAGTGTTTGCACGGATCATGCAGAGCCGAATGGCAAGGGTCAATAGCCCTACGTAACACCATCTAACCTGGCGGGTATTCCCAGTCCCGGCGGACAAACGCCTCCCGTGGATATTCCCCCGATCACCCGGCGCACCCACACCTTCACGTGCGCGTTGACCTTGCACGGACCTCCGCTCCACGAGGAATGAGGGCAACCCTCCACCTCGACAAATGCCTCGATGTTTACCGCAGGGCCATCTATGGCTCAGTCTTCGGCGCCTCGCCGATGATATGCAGTCGCGGACCCTGTGGCAGCGGGATCACCTTGTCATCCTCCCCCTCACCGCCAAGCACCCACTCGAACAGTTTCTTCGCATCGTTGAGCTCCGGGTCTTCCGGAACACCGTACTGTTCGTTCTGCATCGGCTCGTCGTAGAGCCCGATGCAGCCATGGGATGCCGGATAGCCGGGCATATCCCGCCCGTGGATCCAATAGGACACGCCCTCCTGATTTACATAGAACCGGAGCGCATGGTTCATCGGGTAGGGCCGGTCCGTCCCCTCCACTGTGTAGAGGCAGGAGCGATGGGAATGGTGCGCGGCCGTCAGGCGAAACTCGCCGGTCGGCGTTTCTTTATCGCCGTTGCCGGACACGATAGGCAGGGCAAATCGCAGCGCACCGTATTCATAGGCGCCGAAAAACTGCTCCCCCAGGTCGATCAGAACAAACCGCTCATCCTCCTCCGCGGCGGAATAGACCAGCGGCAGCGGGTTAAAAAACTCCGCCGCCGCGAGCCGTCTTGGGACTTTGATCGAGACACCGGCATGCGCATGACGGCGGTCAATCCGGTTGAACCGCGCCACATCGCGCCAGCTGTCGCCGAACAGGCGTTCCAGCGAGTCACCCGACCGCAACAGGCGACAGTCCCATTCGACCGTCGCATCGCTCGGATAGGCGATGTCGCACAGACTTCGGTATTTCTTGGGCGGTTCAGAATACGAATCCGATGGAAGGTGTGCCCCCAGCATCAGTACGAGAAGCATGAGACCGGCTCGTCGATCCAAACGTGTCATTGGTCCGTCATTTGAAGAGCAACCTATCCGGCGCATGGCCGACGGCGGACTCCCTGTGAGCATACCGGACAGGAAGGGTCTGCCGGGGTTGTACCGCCCAACTGAGTTGTGTATCTTACTTCAAGATGCCCGCGCGTTCACCAATTCTGTTCGCCTCTCCACCGCTCGTGGCTTTGTGCGCCATCGTGGTGTTGTGCGCCTGCGTATTGATGCAGATGCTGGGGGTGCCTGCCACGCTATGGGATCCCTCTGCGGCGCCAGACACCCTCGGCTCCTCACTCTCTATTGAAGGCTTTTCGATCCCAGTCTCTATGCCGGCAGTCGTTCACGCACTTACTGCATTCTTGCCAGAATCGCTCCGGCAGCATCCGCATATCCCTCTGCTCACTCATACCCTGTTCCATCCTCCTGTAGTAACGCTCTAGCTCCGTTTCATCATTCCACGCCGTCGCGGCTCACTCCGAATCACCGGACTTACAACGTGGATGAGATTTCGACGAACCCCGGACCTTTTTCCCCTCTGCCGTTAAAAGGGGAGGTTTCGGTGACCCAACAACACGACAAGGAGAGAGGATGACGCGGACGCATGTGGCCCTGTGCCTGGGGCTCGTTCAGATGGTTTCAGCCTGCGGACACCAACCGGTGACCCAGGACCGCGCGAGCGTGCACACCGTACAAATTTCCGAGGTCGTAACGCCGAACGTTCTCTATGCCGCACCCGGGGAAGAAGTGCGCTGGACCAATCTCCGCTCAAACCCGATCCGCCTCGGCTTTCTCTCGATGAGGTTGCTCGGTGACGTGAAGTGTGACCATGGCGTCAGAACCCTGTTCGGGGTGATGAGCGACCTCGTCACGATTCCACCCGGCGAGTCGGTCAGCATCTGTTTCGTTCGTCGAGGAGACCTGAAGTACAACGTCTGGCTGGAGCCCGATAATCCCCGGGGCCCGATCACTCCCACCGCGACGATTCGCGTGGATAGCGGCGGTTAGCGCGTCCGGCGGGAGAGGCCTGCACCGGCTTAGAGCACGTCGCTCCAAGGAGGACTGACGGCAAAGGCGGCATTGATCATGCCGACATGGGAGTAGGCTTGAGGGAAATTACCGCACTGGGTATTGGTGGAGGGAATGAAATGCTCGGAAAACAGTCCGACATGATTCGAGGCCCTCAGCACGCGGTCGAGGATCGATCGCGCTTCATCCATGCATCCCAGGCGAGCGAGGGCTTGGACGATCCAGAACGAGCAGATGACGAATGCGCCGTCCGGCTTCCCGAAGTCGTCGTCCCGGACATACCGGTAGAAGAACCCGGTGTCCTCACCGCTTATCCGGAGCGACAGTTCACGGGCGATGTGCGACACCGTCGACTCGCACAGGGGGCGATTCGGGTAGCCGAGGACCGGCAATTGAGCCAGCGCGGCGTCGTAGCTGAAGTCGGCGGGTCCGTTCCGGACGGCCCCCTCGTGCACGGCCCGGAGGAGTGCATCCTCCGCCTGGATGCGGCCGCTGGTCAAATCCAGCGAGAGCGAATGGAGATGCCCGGCTTGTTTGATGCGTTCCAATCGTTCGAGTCCGGCCCAGCACAGCAGATTCGTGAAGGAATGCTCCTGCCAGCCGCTGCGGATCTCCCAAAGGCCGGCGTCCGGCTGGCCGATGCTGCGAACGCACAACTTCGCCAGGTGCGCCAACAGGGCATCGAGATCTCTCGTGCGCAAATCGACATACCGTTCGTCGAAGAAGATCGGGGTGAAGGTCAGAATCATTTCGCCATAGGCATCGTTCTGCACGTGCTCCGCAGCCTGATTGCGGCTGCGCACCGGTGTGCCTCCCTGGTAGCCGGACCAATTCGGATGCTCCGTCTCGGGAAGCGGGAGTCCCTGGCTCAGCGTGTACACCGGCCGTAGCCGATCGCGGGAGTGTTCATGCGTATGCGCAATGTTCAACAGAAATTTCAGGAAGGCCTCCATCTCCTCGAAATGGCCCAGGTTATGAAACGCCGTGAGCGCAAAATAGGCATCGCGCAGCCAGCAAAACCGGTAGTCCCAGTTGCGCTGTCCGCCCGGCTGCTCCGGGAGGCTCGTCGTCAGAGCCGCCAGGATGGCTCCCGTGTCCTCGAAGCAATGGAGTTTCAACGCGAGCGCGGACCGGATGACGGCTTGTTGATGGAGCAGCGGCACCGAACAGTTTTTCACCCAGATCCGCCAATAGCGCGCCGTCTGCTCCAGAAAGTCGTGCGTGACCTTGACGAGATCATCTTCGATCCCGAGCCCCCAGGTGAGGCCGAAATAAAATTTCTCCGTCAACGCCACCGGGGTTTCTTCGCAGAGGTAGGTCAGCGGCATGTTGGTCAGCAGACGGAGCACCTCACCCCGGATCTCGTAGCGCAGGTGGTTGCTGCCTCGCACCGGCTGCACCGGAGCCTTGTCCCAGCCGGAAACCGGCCGGCAACTGACCTGGATCACCGGAGTACCCTGCAACGGTTCGACGAGACGAAAGAGCGCCGCCGGCCGATAGATGCGGCCGTACTGTTCAAATCGCGGGCAGAAATCGGTAATCTGGAACGCATCGCCGTTCGGCAACGTGACCGTCGTAAGGAGCACATTCGTGTTCGGCAGATAGCGTTGCTCGGTTTTGAGCACGGAGGACGGGAGCGGGCTGGCAATCGAGAAGTGCCCGCCATCCGGGTCCAGCAACCGTCCAAACACCGGCGGGCTGTCGGGCCGCGGCGCACACATCCATTCGACGGCGCCGTGTGTGCCGATCAGCGCCGAGGTTTGGCAATTGCCGACCAGACCGTAGGGATACATGCGCGTAGATTAGGCGATTTGCCGCTCAATGTAAACGAGAGGTGACTTGTGCGGTTATCACTCCGCTTTTTGTTGCCGTTGGCCCTGGTGCTCGCGGGCCTGGCTTATGCCGTGATTCCCCTCGTCGACACCCTGACACTGAAATGGTTCGTGCGGGATCTCGAAATGCGCTCGAACTTGATCGGCCGCATGGTCGAAGGCCCACTGGTCGACCTCCTCGCATCGGATTCGAAGACCAAGCTGCTGAACTACTTTCACCGGATCATTCAGGACGAACGGCTCTTCGCCATCGGATTTTGCGACCGCGACGGCAAGCTCGCCTATAAGACCCTGACCTATCCGGATTCGATTCCTTGCGACGGCACCGGCACCCTCAAGGCCGGACAGACTTCCCTGTTGCGCCTGACCCAGGGGGACGTCCACATCTCTTCCGTCGGAATCGAGGGAAACGGCCGCACCTGGGGGCGCTTGATGCTCGTCCACGACATGAGCTGGGTGCAACGGCGCAGCAGCGACACGAAGTGGTACCTCTTCTATTTGTTTGCCGTCATCGGAGGGGTCATCTCCCTTGTAACGGTGCTGGTCGCGCACCTGAGCTGGCGTGGATGGGTCGCGGGCGTGCGCGCCATGCTGCGCGGCGAAGGATTGGCCGCTGTGACGGGAGACCAGCGGCCTGACGCCGAATTGCATCCGGTCGCCCAGGATCTTCGCGCCCTCATTCACGATCTTGAAGCGGACAAACGCATGCGGGACGAGAACCAGATGAGCTGGACGCCCGCGACACTGAAGAACATTCTTCATGACCATCTCGCCGGCGACGAAGTGCTGATCGCCTCCAACCGCGAACCCTACATCCACAATTGGCAGGACCAACAGCTCGAGGTGCAGGTTCCGGCCAGCGGAGTCGTCACGGCCCTGGAGCCGGTCATGCGGGCCTGCTCCGGGGTGTGGATCGCGCACGGCAGCGGCAGCGCCGACCGCGAGGTCGTCGATGCACGGAGCCACGTGCGCGTCCCGCCGGACAATCCCGCCTACGAGATCCGGCGAATCTGGATGTCGCCGGAGGAAGAAGCCGGCTACTACTACGGATTCGCCAACGAAGGTTTATGGCCCCTCTGCCATCTGGCCCACGTCCGTCCCATTTTCCGGTCCTCGGATTGGCACCACTACAAGGACATCAATCAACGGTTTGCGATGGCCATCATCGAGGAGGCCAAGACCGACAATCCGGTCGTGCTGGTGCAGGATTATCACCTCGCGCTCGTGCCCAAGATCGTACGCGACCATCTCCCGCACGCGACGATCATCACGTTCTGGCACATCCCCTGGCCCAACCCCGAACGGTACGCGATTTGCCCCTGGTATCGGGACATTCTCGAAGGGCTCCTGGGAAGCAGCATTCTCGGTTTCCACACGCGGTTCCACTGCAGTAATTTCATCGACACTGTGGACCGTTCGCTGGAAACGAGAATCGACCGGGACGGCTCCACCATCTCCCATCAAGGGAAACTGACCGCCGTGAACCATTACCCCATTTCCATCGCATGGCCGGGCCGGGAGATGGCGCAGCTGCCGCCCGTCTCCGAGTGCAGAACCCGCATACGCACGTCGAACACCCTGTCCTCGGCGCACCGTGTCGGCGTCGGCATCGAGCGGCTCGACTACACGAAAGGCATTCTCGAACGGTTCCTCGCGGTTGAACGGCTGCTGGAACTGCAGCCGGAATGGATCGGCCGCTTTTCGTTCGTGCAGATCGCCGCGCCCAGCCGCTCGAAGATCGAGGAGTACCAGCAGCTCAACCGACAGGTGCTCGCATCGGCCGAGCGCATTAACGCCCGATTCGGGCGGGAGGGCTATCGTCCCATTCACCTGCACATCGAACATCACGAGCCGCAGGATGTCAGCACCTATTACCGGGGCGCCGACTTCTGTATTGTCAGCAGCCTGCATGACGGCATGAACCTGGTCGCGAAAGAATTTGTGGCGGCCCGGGACGACGAACAGGGGGTGCTGATCCTCAGTCAATTCACCGGCTCGGCCACGGAGCTGCCGGAGGCGCTGATCGTTAATCCTTACAACATCGATCAGTGTGCGGCAGCCATGCACCTGGCCCTGACCATGCCCCCGACCGAACAACGGGCCCGCATGCGCAGCATGCGCGGGATCGTGCAGGAATTTAACGTGTACCGCTGGGCCGGCCGCATGCTGATGGATGCCGCCCGCATGCGGCAACGGGAGCGCATCGTCCGTCAAACGGGAGCACGGGACGGGCGGGCCATCACTGGAGGACGTACGTGATCTATCTACTTTCCGAAGAGGGGCGCCAGGCACTCAGGGCGATCGCCTCCAAACCCGTTCTCTACGCCTTTGACTTCGACGGGACGCTCGCGCCGATCTCGCCCGATCGCAACGCCGTCACCCTCCCGCCGTCCGTCAGCGAATGGATCAGGGAGCTGGCTAAACGGGCGCCCTGCGCCGTGGTCTCCGGCCGGGCGCTCGCCGACCTTGCGCCGCGCCTCAACGGAGCCGTGCCCTATTTGATCGGCAACCACGGCCTTGAGAGTTCATTGACGCCGTTGCCGACGCTCCTCTGGGCGGAAGGCATTTGCGCGGGATGGAAACGGACGCTGGACAGCCACATGGCTCAAGGCTTGAAGGATCTTGGCGTCGACGTTGAGGACAAACGGTATTCGCTCACGCTCCACCATCGAGGGCTCGGCACGCATACTGATATTCATCAGGTTGTCCTTTCCCTGCTTCTGTTGCTCACACCGGCACCAAGCCTCATCTTCGGGAAAGCCTCGGTGAACATCGTGCCTCCGGGAAAAGGCGGAAAAGGGTCTGCCGCCTTGCAATGGATGGTTCATCTGCGGCGAACCGGCTTGTTTTTTGTCGGCGATGACGAGACGGACGAGGATGTCTTTGCCTTGACCGAAGGGCTTGCCATGGGGGTGCGTGTCGGACAGCATACGGGGTCACGCGCGAGATACTTCATCCATCATCAGGGGGAGATCGAGGAGGTCCTCCGGTTTCTTGTCCATCGCATCGACCGGACGCCGGAATCTCTCAGCCACGGCGATCGACACGCGAACTCCAAGAGTCCGGCGGCTCATGAGCGATGAAGCTGTTTTCGGCCGGCCGAGCCTCGATCACGAAGCTATGAAAGGGCGCACTATCGAGGAGTCTCGGAACCCATTTTAGAAACCGAGCTGGCCTGGTTGCCCGGGGTGACGAACACCTCGACTCGATCACCGACCTTGAGCCCGGGATCAAGCTTGATGTCCTTACCGAGGGGAATTAAAATATTGGTGCCTTCAACGGATTTCACAACCACCAGTTCCACTGTCAGCAGGACCAACTCCCCGCGCACCGGCGCCTGCAAGCCGGCTGAATCCGGTTGGGCGGGAACCGGGATCTGCAGCAACACGAGCAACAGCGCGATAAGGCCGACTCGCCATCTGCGTGCTCTGACAGAGCGGCGCGTTGTGTGGATACCAGTGTCCTGGGTAGCAATGCGGGTAGGAACCATCATTTTGTTGCAGAGCGGCCGCAAGATTGTGGGGCGCGGCACTGAGCCGCGCCCCTCGGGACCGGCCTACTTGCCGCCCGCGTCCTTCTTTTCTTCGTCCGCAAAGACCACGTGGCCGCCCTTGTCCTTCTGCTCATCCTTCTTGTCATCGCTGAACACCACCACATGGCCACCCTTCTTCTCTTCCTTCTTCTCTTCGTCCGCGATGGCGAGCGTAGCCATCGTGCTGAAGCTGAGGAAGGCCACCAAGGCCATCAACCCGTTGAAGCGTGTCATAAAAACCTCCATGAAAAATAAAGTGAATATAGATAATAATGAACCGGTCATGCCCCGGGCACGACCGTTCCGCAACATTTAGCAAACATGCGACATTCGGCACAACGGACAAAATCACCGGATAGAGGGTTGCGTTTGTCCAATGCGCGAAGCGATTGAGGGAGGCACAATGAGCAGTATCGGGCCGCACTCTACGCTCACTAGAGACAGAACCATGCCTGACCGTGCAACGACCGTGGGCCGTCTGGAAGAGGTCGTTTCGGCCGCCGAGGAGTTCGACCGGGTCACCTCGCAAGCCTTGCCGCTGCTGCTCGACCGGGCGACCAACTCCACGAAGCGGTTTCTGCGGGAAACCGGCCAGTGGTGCGACGATGTGGCCCATGAGAAGTTTGCCTTGCGCTGGGGGGCTGAATATCTGGAGCAATTTCTTGTAGCCGGGCGGAGCGAGGTCCCCTGTCGCCCGCTCTTCCTGCTGGACTCGATGGTCGCCAAACAACATAGCCGACCAGAGCCGTTTTGCTACCATCCGGACTTGCTCACGCCGCTTGGTCGGCTGATCGACGGGCTGGTGAGTCGGGCAGCGATCAGCCGTGACGCACTGATCGCCTTGTACTACCATTGCTTTGGCCTAGCGCCCGGGCAGGTCATTACGATTTTAGGCTTGACCGAGCAGTCAGGCCAGCGGATCTACAAGAATTTCAAGCGCTGGCGTGATTCTGGATGGCAGCGGACTATGGACGACATGGGCATTACCGACAGTGACGTGCTGGACCTGTGCAGCCAACAGCAGCGTCACCCCCAGCAGTTCAATAGTGAGGCCGAGCGGATTATCCGGATCGCGCAGTCCCACTATCGGAAGAGCGAGCCGGACCATTACCCCTGTCTTTCCCGACGCCAGTGGGAGGAAATGTTCCTGGAAGGGTATGGCAGCGATTATCGAATCTGGCATCTCGCGCTCTGTCTGGACTGTTTCACAGCGGCTTGGGACTTAGGCTTCCGCGGGGCGGCAGCCATGGAGAAGCCGCAAGTGGATTTTCATGTACAGCCATAGAGAGCGACTCTTCCCGTCGGCTCTGACTACCGCAAGGAGGATATATTTATGGAACAAGAACGAGACCTGACTGATTACCGGGACCGCCTCCTCAATGCGCTGAAGACCGGTCCCCGCCGTTCTGCTTGCGGCACATCGGACGCGGTCCAGGTATTTGTGAATCAACGGCGCGTCGGGCTGTTGGACGGGAAAGGGGTTGAAGCGAGCCTGCAGGTCCAGACGGCCGTTCGCATCGACAACGTCCAGCTCCGGTCCGAAGACGGTGTGCTGCTCGGCGGCCTGTTTGCTCCCGAGTACGGATTCAGGACCAGCCGCATCTCCCTCCTGCGAGGCACGATCGAACTCCGTGTCCAGAACTACGCGCAGGGCGGATCAGTCAGCGCGGTTTCCATTCCCGCTCGAAGCTTCCTGCATCGCGCGCGGCAGGCATTGGTCGGTGTGGCCGATAGCGCGGCTCCTCGTCTGGCCACATTTGCCGGATCAGGGATGCGGACGATCGCCTTCACCCAAGCCTTGCTGGCGGTCGCGCTGGTCGGGCTGGTCACTGATCGGACCACCGGCTGGATGACGCCTGCCCGCCCACCGCTTTCCGTCACCCGGACAGAAGCTCCCTGGGCGGCCCCGCTTGCCGAAGTCGCCAAGCTCGAGCAACAACTGATCGATCTCTCGCGGATGCAGGCGAAAGCGGTGGACACTATCCAAGCGCAACAAGAGGGCATGGCTCAACTCCAGCGAACGATGGCCAAACTGTCCTCCGCTCAAGAAACCGTCGCGTCCGGCGTCCTGACCGTCAAGCAGGAGATGGAGCAGCGACGGAAGGGGACCGGTCGGGAATCCGATCGCATGACACGCGTGATGATGAGCAAAGCGCTCAGTGAGCAGGAACAGCTGGAAGCTGAGATTCATAGCCTCGTGATCGCAAACGAACGGCTCTCACGCGAGCGGGCCCAATTGGAGCAGCATAATCAGGAGCTGAACAAGCGCCTGAAAACCGCCGGTACGGACGTCTCGAAGGCCGCCGTCCCCGACCGCGAGAAGCCGGTATTGGCCCAGCAAAGCGACCCCCCTCAATTGCCACAGGTGGCGGAAGCGCGGCCGGCGACTCAGCAACCGCCCTTCTTATTCTGGGTCACCTTCAGCGAAGGCACCAGCCAGGACAGCATCGACCAGTGGGTGCGCGATATGCATGGGCGAAAGGGATCCCTGAGCGAAGGGTGGCAGGCGGTTGAAATCGTC
Organism: Nitrospira sp. NS4; assembly: GCF_049546785.1. NCBI lineage: Bacteria > Pseudomonadati > Nitrospirota > Nitrospiria > Nitrospirales > Nitrospiraceae > Nitrospira > Nitrospira sp. NS4. The sequence goes on from NZ_JBMWAN010000004.1 coordinate 490,382, forward strand.
CCGCCGACCGAGCCGATGGAGCGCTTTCTGGATCAGATCAAACACACGAAGATCGTAAAAGCGGTAAAAGTCAGCCGGTAAGCGGGGAGTTCGCTGGCACCGCAGACACATCCTGTCAGGCGCGATCCTCGCGCCTGACAGGATGTGTCCGCGATCCCCTCCCCGCTCTTCTGCCACTCCCTATGTCCTCAACCTCCCCCCCAAAAAGTGGGTTGCCGGACGGAACCTTCAGTTGCTAGGATACACAGGGCAAGACCAATAACGTGTGTATCTCGTGCGGATCTCTCACAATGTTCTTCGGGTTCATGCTATGTCCAACCCCGCAGAGGCCAGTCTCTCCGATGAGATAGCGTTTCTCTGACTCTATAGACAGGATCCCCCCCGTCGTGTGAGTCACAGCTCCCGAGCCTGTCATCACCCACATCGATGGAGACCTGAAAAGCGGTGAGCTGCGATCGACATGGAGCGCACTGACGGACTGGATTGCCGGTTGCCACAGAAGCCCGATGCGAGTCAACTCATCGAGGATGGACATAATCCGGGGCGGACAAAGGGATTTGTCCGTTGAGACGAAGGAGGCCAAGTTCGTAGGATGATGCCATGAGAAAAGAGCCGATAGCATCATGCCGCAGAGGGTGAGGTCTACACGGTCCAGGATCTTTCCGGCTGGTTCGTTCAGTTTCGAGTCGACAAGAATACACAACGGGAACGGCCCGTTGTCCCGGAAGAACGCATTGAGTCACAACTGCCGCCCGACCAACGGGCGCTTTCGATCAAGCCGGCCCGGTAAACGGTAAGATCTTCGGGATTGATCGATCAACACAGGTTGAAAGGAACGGGTCATGAAAATTGCACAGGTCTCTCCGCTCTGGGAAAGCGTCCCCCCGAAACTCTACGGCGGAACCGAACGGATTGTCTCCTATGTGACGGAGGAATTGGTGCGCATGGGCCACGACGTGACGCTGTTCGCCAGCGGCGATTCACAGACTGCGGCGCGGCTTGAAGCGATCTGCCCGCAAGCACTTCGCCTGAACACCGGCATTTTCAATCGTGATGCCCCGATGATCATGCTGCAGGAGCGGGCGCTCGGAGCCTCCGGCGACTTTGATGTGGTCCACTCGCATCTGGATTTTCTTGGATTTCCACTGGCCCGGAGAAATTCCGTGCCGGTCGTGACGACGCTCCACGGGCGCCTCGACCTGCCTGAATTGGAGCCGGTGTTCCGCGAGTATGCCGAGATGCCGCTGGTTTCCATCTCCGATGCTCAGCGCCTGCCGATCCCCTGGGCCAACTGGCAAGCGACCATCCATCACGGGCTCCCGCGCGACTTGTATACATTCCACCCTCAACCGGAAGGGTACCTGGCTTTTCTTGGGCGTATTTCCGTAGAAAAGCGCCCGGATCATGCCATTGAACTGGCGAAGCGGACCGGTCTTCGGCTCCGCATTGCCGCGAAGGTGGATCCTGCGGACCAGCAGTACTACCGGTCCACGATCGAGCCGTTGCTCGACCATCCGCTCGTCGAATTCATCGGCGAGATTTCGGATGCGGAAAAAAACGACTTCGTCGGCAATGCCCTGGCGCTCGTCTGCCCCTACGACTGGCCGGAGCCGTTCGGGCTGGTGTTGATCGAGGCTCTCGCTTGCGGCACACCGGTATTGGCCTACCGGCGGGGATCGATTCCGGAGGTCATCGATCACGGGGTCACGGGCTTCGTCTGTGAGACCCTGACAGAGATGGCGGAAGCGGTCGGACAAATCCCCATGATCGACCGGCGCCGCTGCCGGGCGGCATTTGAGGCACGCTTTACCGCGGATCGCATGGCGCGCGACTACGTCGCGCTGTATGAACAGATTCTTCACGCGCAGGCAGTCCAGACTGCCCCCAAGGTTCGCGCCCTGGGGCCTGGACCGTCCACAGACCTTCGACTCCAGGGACGACAGCAGGAACGGGCAACGCGCCTCAAGGGAGGACAGCATGCCTGAAGCATGTGTTGACACTCACGGGGACTGCCCCCCCAAACGCAATCCTCACGGGTGGGAATTGCTCAAGACGAGAGATTTCGGCCTGCTGTTCGCAGGCCAGACGATTTCTCAGATCGGCGACAGCTTGAACAAAGTTGCGCTGCTCTGGTTCGTCTATGAGTTGACCGGATCAGCCCTCAAGATGACGGTCGTAGGGCTGCTCCAGACACTCCCGCCCCTCCTGTTCGGGCCGCTGATCGGCGTGTACCTGGACCGCTTCAAGAAGAAGCCGGTCATGATCGCGGTGGATCTTCTCCGCACCCTGCTGATCCTGCTGATCCCGCTGCTGTATCTCGCCGGCGCCCTGACCCTGGACCGGTTGTATGTGCTCGTCTTCGCAACCGCCATCGTCTCGACCATCTTCGGACCGGCGCTGGCTTCCGCCGTTCCATTGATCGCCCCCAAAGACCGGCTCATTGCCGCCAATGCCTTGATGCAATCGACGACCAATGTCGGCCTTCTGGTGGGCCCTGCCGCCAGCGGGATCGGCATCGCCCTGATCGGGGCGCAGAACGTCCTGTACGTGGATGCCGCCACATTCTTGCTGTCGGCACTCTGCCTGATGCCGATCCGGATGCCGGAAACGCTCCTGGATGCGGGTCGCGCGACTGCCCGTCCCGGGTGGACCGACGGCGTGGTGAAGGATCTGCTTGCGGGGTTCCGCTTTGTGTTCGTCGAGCAGAAAACCGTCCTGCTGTTGATGCTCACCGCCACGCTCTACAGTGTCGGCGTGAGTGCGTTCGTCTTTCTGCTGCCGGTGTTTGCCAAAGATGTGCTCGCGGTGGGTCCCGTCCAATTGGGATGGCTCTGGTCCGCGCTCGGGGTCGGGATGTTGCTCGCGTCGCTCAGCCTTGCCTCATTCACGCAGGGGGATGTGTCCCGCCGCTTGCGGCTGATGTCGGGATCTTTGGCGGTCGGCGGGGCTGCCGTTGGCGCGCTCAGCGTCCTTCAAACCCCGCTTGCGGCCGGAGCCTTGATTGCGGTGATCGGAGGCAGCACCGCGATGTTCACCCCGCTGGTCTGGACAATGCTTCAGGAATTGACGCCGTCTCATCTGCTCGGTCGCGTCTTTACCAGCTTTGCGACCGGAGGCATGGCCTCCTCAATGGCGGGAATGGCCGGGTTCGGCTGGGCGGCCGACAGTCTCGGCGCCGGCGCCAGCCTGGGCGGTATCAGCATCATCCTATTGATGACGGCGATTGCCGCAGGAGTGTTCAGCCGGTACACCTCGCATGAGGCCGGTCCCGCGCCTGCGACATCCGAGGCTTTCCCGACGCAACCGGCCGTGAGCCACTCCTAGCGGATGACGGTGGCGTCTGTCATGCCGTCGCCGGAAGACGCGACACACACCGCGCTTGATTGGTAGGCCCGGCAACTGGGAGGTGCGCTGGCATGGGTTCACATTCACGGGCGCTGCTACTGACTGTCGCCACGGTCGCCTTGTTAACCTGTTGGGCCGGAACGGCTTTTTCCGAACAGCAGGATAAGGAGAAACCGCCGGAGAAGTCATCGTCAAAGCCTCCCCAGATCCAGGCGGCTCCGGACAGTCAGACCGAGCCGCCAAAACTTTCCATCGAGCCCAAGCCGCAACCTTCTACAGTCCCGCCTGCGAAGGCCGACACGCCCTCGAATCGTGAGGACAAGGAGAAGGACACCGCCAAGAAACCGGTCGGCTCGCTCGCGATCACCGTCAAGCTTGCGCTGTTGGCGGATTCCCGCCTCTTTCATTACGAGATCGAGGCCGGAGAGGATGAGAAGAGCATCACGCTGACAGGACACGTTGCAAGCGAGGAGGACAAGACCGCGGCGGCGGAAGTCGCACGGGCCGTTCCGGGCGTCAAGATCGTGATCAATAAGCTTGATGTGGAACGAGGTCTGGCGCAGGCGCTGACGAAGAAGCAGGACGAGATCATTACCCTGCTGATCAAGGAGCGGTTTGCAAAGAGTGCCACGCTGAAATCGGCGCACTTCGACGTGAAAACCGACGAAGGGATTGTCTCGCTCAGTGGAGCCGTCCGGTTCCAGGTCATCGCGCTTGAAGCGGCGGAAACCGCCCGCCAGGTCCCCGGAGTCCGCGCCGTCAAGACCGAGAAAATACGGCTGGAGGGCGAAAGCTGATGCCGGGCAGATCCGACCCCTCCGGCTCTTCCGCTTCCACGGCAGGACAGGCAGGTCTCTTCACCACGGAGTCTCGTTCCCTGCTGCTCACTCGCGACTTCGGCCTCATCTGGTCCGGACAGCTCATCTCGCAAATCGGAGACGGCATTTCGAAGCTTGCCCTGTTGTGGTTTGTCTATGCGATCACCGGCTCTCCCCTCAAGACCTCCGTGATCGGCCTGTTGCAGACAATCCCGCCGATTGTCCTGGGGCCGGTCATCGGCGTGTATGTCGATCGGCTGCCGAAGAAAGTCTTGCTCATCGTCAGCGATCTCCTGCGCGCCTTGTTGATCGGACTGATTCCCTGTCTGATCCCCGTGGAATCGTTTACCGTATCCGTGCTCTATCTCCTGGTGCTCCTCCATGCGATCGCGACCGCCGTATTCGGTCCCGCCCTTACGGCGGCGATCCCGGCCCTTGTGCCCAAAACGCAATGTACGGCCGCCAACGCCCTCCTGCAGGGCACGACAAGCCTGGGTATTATTTTCGGTCCGGCACTGAGCGGACTGGGCATCGCGGCCTACGGCTCGCAGGAGGTCTTGTGCCTCAATGCTGCGACATATATGGTGTCGGCCGTGTGTCTCATGCTGGCCCGGTTCGCCGGTTCCGCGGTGGTCAGACTCCCCGCAACGGCCCCCCCCACGATCCTACAGGATCTGCTCGAGGGGCTCCGCTACAGCCTCGTCAGCCATCCGGTCTTTCTGCTCTTGACCGGCACCGCGGCGCTCTATACCTTTGGCACCAGCGCCCTGACAGCGCTCTTTCCCGTGTTTGCCAGGAAGATGCTCGGCTTGGGGCCGGTCGAAGTCGGCTATTTGTGGGCGGCGATGGGCGTCGGACTCTTGATCACGTCGATCGGGCTGCTCTGGGTGACAGACTGGACGTTGAAGGACCGGATACGTCTGATCATCGGAACCAGTTTCTTGAGCGGTCTGGCGATCTGCGCCTTGGTCTGGACGCCCGATCCCTACCAGGCCGGCATCCTGATGGGATTGATCGGCAGCGGGATGGGCGCGTTCACGCCGATCGCGTGGGGCATCATCCAAGAACTCGCGCCGAGCCGCATGATCGGCCGCCTCTTGGGACTCTACGGGACCGGTGCCATGACTGCCGCGATCGCCGGAATTTCCGCGTTCGGATGGATCACGGAGCAACTGGGAGCCGAAACCGGCCTGCTGGGGATCGGCCTCATGCTGTTGGTGACCGGGCTGGTTGCGGGCCGCATGAGCCGCAGAAGCGCGGCGGACTGAGGGAAGGCATTAATGAACGACGTCATCTCCTGGAATGATGAATACTACATTCGGGCTTCTTCCTCGCTGGCCGACGACCGTGTCGAAGCCTTGAAGCAAGGCGAGACATTTGCCGTCTTTGATCGCCACGGCGACATCCACCCGGTCTTAGCCGGGCCGCAAGGCATCTTTCATGACGGGACGCGTTTTCTGTCCCGCTTCGATCTCTCGATCGGAGGGCAACGGCCTTTGCTTCTGAGCGCGACGGTGAAAGAGGACAACGCGCTCCTCACGGTCGAGCTCACCAACCCCGACATGATGCAGGAGGGACGGCCTTCCTTACCGCGCGGTGCGCTTCACCTCCGTCGGACGAAGTTCCTCTGGCAGGGAACCTGCTATGAACGCCTCTGCGTGCACAATTACAGCCTCGCGGAAATTCCGGTGATACTGTCTTTCACGTTTGACGCCGACTATGCGGACCTCTTCGAAGCAAGGGGCCGGCAGCGGCCACGTCGGGGGTGCCGCCTCGACACCGTCCAGGCCGGCGATGAACTTGTGCTGGCGTACGAAGGGCTGGACAACAGGGTCCGTCGCACCCATGTGCGTTGCACGCCAAGCCCCGCGCGAGTGGGATCCGATTGCTTCGTGCTTGAAGCCCTGCTGGCGCCCCATGCCAATGCCGCCTGGGATCTCACCATCGCGTGTGAAATCGAGCGGCGGCGGGCACAGGTCTCCCTCTCCTACGAGCAGGCCAGCGCCGAGGCGGACCGCGCGCTGCAAGAGGCCACCTCCCGTGATTGCCATATCTATACCTCGAATGAGCAGTTCAACGACTGGCTGAATCGGTCGTCCGCCGATCTCCACATGCTGATTTCGGAAACCCCGGAAGGCCCCTATCCCTATGCCGGTGTTCCCTGGTTCAGCACCCCCTTCGGCCGGGACGGTATCATCACCGCGTTGGAGTTTCTCTGGGTTAACCCGACCATTGCCCGAGGCGTCCTTGCCTACCTCGCCTCCACCCAAGCCACGGAGGTCCGCCCGGAACAGGATGCGGAGGTCGGGAAAATCCTGCATGAGACGCGCAGCGGGGAAATGGCTGCGTTGGGGGAAGTTCCCTTCGGTCGCTATTACGGCAGCGTGGATGCGACGCCGCTATTCATCATCCTGGCTGGCGCCTACTATGAACGGAGTGGCGACCGGGCATTCGCGCAGGCGCTCTGGCCCAACATTCAACTCGCCTTGCACTGGATCGATCAGTATGGCGATCCAACCGGCGCGGGGTTCGTCACGTACGATCGGCGATCCGCACACGGGCTGGTCCATCAGGGATGGAAGGATTCTCACGACGCCGTGTTCCATGCGGACGGCACCGCCGCAATCGGACCGATCGCGCTCTGCGAGGTCCAGGCCTATGTCTATCAAGCCAAACGGGCGGCGGCGGATTTGGCCCTCCTTGTCGGGGAGGTCAATCGAGCCGAGAAGCTGCGCCGGGAAGCCGAATCTCTCCGCGAACGATTTGAGCATGCGTTCTGGTGTGAGGAACTCGGCTCCTATGCCCTGGCCCTTGACGGGCACGGCCGACCCTGCCGCGTCCGCTCATCCAACCCCGGCCATTGCCTGTTCGGCGGGATCGCGGCCCCTGAACGCGGACTGCGCGTCGCACGATCCTTGATCACAGACGAGTTCTTCAGCGGCTGGGGCATCCGGACTGTCGCAACCTCAGAGCGGCGGTACAACCCCATGTCCTATCACAACGGCTCGGTGTGGCCTCACGACAATGCGCTCATCGCGGCCGGCATGGGTGCGTATGGACACAAAGAAGGAGTCATCAAGATCCTCACCGGGCTCTTCGACGCCAGCCTGTTCTTGAGTCTCCACCGGCTGCCCGAATTGTTCTGCGGTTTCCCGCGGCGCCCCGGCGAGAGCCCCACGCTCTATCCGGCCGCTTGCGCCCCGCAAGCGTGGGCATCCGCCGCAATCTTTCTGCTGCTCCAATCCTGTCTGGGTTTGCGGATCGAAGCCCTGGACCGCCGCCTCAGTTTCATCAATCCTGTGTTGCCTCCGTTTCTCGAACGCGTCGAGATCCGCCGTCTCGTGATCGGAGATGCCAGTCTCGATGTGATCCTCGATCGTCATCCGGAGGATGTGAGCGTCAAGGTCTCGCGCTGCGACGGCGACGTGGACGTCGTGGTGGTGTAGCGGCGATCCATGCCGGCCGGATCGTTCCCCGACAGGCACGCAACTCCGGACGTGGAAATCAGGTTGCCATGACCGTCCAATACAGGCTACCGTGGCGCTTATGCACGGAGGTCGCATGAGACTCCCTCCCTTCATGGTTCGTCGGCCGGGACAAGACAGGGTTGCTCCATCTGAGGTCCCGGTAACTGTCTATCGCCACGGCTACGACCCGCCCCATCGACTCCTCCTCCGACGTTATTCTCGCGCAAAGGATCAGGACATCATCCCCTTCACCGAAGGTGACAGCAGTTTCTCGCGCGCGCGATCGCGCGGGAGAGGGTGAAATCCTATCGAGAAAGACGATCGATGCCCCTGCTCTTTGGCGGCGCATTGCACGTCAAATTGGATGAGCTGCTGAACCTCAAGTGGGTGATCGGGACGCTGGCCGTCGTGGGCACCATCCTGTCGAGCCTGATTACAGGACTGCTCGGCTATTGGCTGTTTGATCTCGTCGGGCTGCCACTCTCCTTGCTCTATTGCCTGCTGTTCGGGGCGCTGATTTCCCCGACCGATCCGATTGCCGTGAAGGGGTGCTTCGACAGGCCCGCCTCCCCAAGGCGCTCGAATTGAAGATTGTCGGGGAATCGCTGTTTAACGACGGCGTGGGCGTCGTGATCTTCCTGGTCCTGCTGAATCTTGTCCCGAAAGCGTCGTTTGACGTAACGGATGTGCTGGTGTTGTTCCTCAAAGAAGCCGTCGGCGGCGCCGCGCTGGGGCTGGCCCTCGGCTACATCGCCTATCGCATGCTCCGGTCCGTGGACCACTATCAGGTCGAGATCTTGATTACCCTGGCGCTGGTCATGGGAAGCTTCGGCCTGGCGGATTTGCTGCATACGTCCGGACCGATCGCCGTGGTGGTGGCGGGGCTGCTCATCGGCAATCAGGGCCGTCAGTGGGCCATGTCTGAGACGACACGGGAGCATCTCGACAGCTTTTGGGAACTGCTCGATGAACTGTTGAACGCCGTACTCTTCGTGCTGACCGGACTGGAGGTCCTGGTGCTCAGCTTCCAACGCTCGTATCTCATCGCCGGACTGGTCGCGATCCCGCTCGTCCTGGCGGCCCGCTGGATCAGCGTGGTGGTGCAAGTCAAAAGCTTTAGCCTGGTGCGGGAGTTCAGCGAGCGCACGATCACCATTCTGACCTGGGGCGGGCTGCGGGGCGGAGTGTCGGTAGCCCTCGCCCTCTCCCTGCCCGCCGGCCCCGAGCGCGACGCGTTGGTCACGATCACCTATGCAGTCGTGACCTTCTCGATTCTCGTGCAGGGGCTTACGATCAACCGGGTGCTGGGGGGGAGCAGCGGGAACCAGAGTTCAGAGGCTCCTACATGAGGCGCCTCACCGATGTTGCGACAAAGGAAGGACAGGCCGTAATCGTCAGGCTCTGGGGCGATGCTCTACAAGAACCCTTATTCCGCTGTAGCTTTTTTCTACAAAAGCGGCGGCAATCGATGGGGGCATTCACGGACAAAGCCGCTGTCAGCCTTACCGGGCCGTCTAATCCCTGTTGCCGTCATAGATGGTATGGATGTTGCGGTTTCCCGTGACAGCGGCAGAACAACGCGGGAGTGCCTGGTCTCCGAGCGCGGACACACCAGGGCATGTGAAATCCAGGAGAAGCAGACAGGAGAACCAGAAACAAGGCGAATCAACCAAGGAGGGTGATGACGATGCAACGAGCACTGACGAGGATCTCGCTGGCGGCGGTCTTCATGGCAACCGGCTGCGTCAGCACAGGGACCCACAACAAGACGCTGGAGGAACTGGAAGCGACTAAGCAATCCGGGGCGGCGGCGCTGGAAAGCGCCAAGAAACAGGCGGATGAGCGAATCAGTGCGCTGGAAGCGGACAATGCCAAGCTGCGACAGGATTTGAGCGCCGAACAGGCGGCCGGCAGCCGGACGAGGCAGGGCCTTGTGACCGCCAATGACAATCTGGATCGCGCACTGCAAGGGCAAAGGACGCTAGAGGACGAAGCGAAACGCCTCCGCGAAGAGACCCAGCAGGCTCAGGTTCTCAGCGCCGAACGGCGCCGCGAGCGGGATCTCCTCCGGGTCAAGTCGGATGATCTCGAACGGAAGCTCCAGAACGCGCAGCAGGAACAGGCGTCGACGGCCAAGGCCTTGACCGAGACGAACCAGCAACTGGCGGCACTGGAAAAAGAGAAGGGACGGGTTGCGGCGGAACTGAGCGCCGCCGAGAACGCCACCCGCGATCTCACCACCAAGCTTCAGGCCGAACAGGGGAAGGTGGCGGCGCTGCAGCAGGACAAGCAGAAGCTCCTGGGAGGCACGACCACGGCGCAGGAGGAGATCGCGCGTCTCCAGAAACGCGTGGGCGAGCTCGAAACCGATGCGGCGCGGGTGAAGGACTTGGACCAGCGGCTGTCGGAGCGCGATCAGCAGATCGGCACCTTGCGGCAGGAGGCGACCGACCGCAATGCCCTGGCCGGCCAGGTGGCGCGTTTGTCCGAGGAGCTCGAACAGAGCAAACAGCGCGTCGCGGCCCTGACGGGCGAGCTGGCCACGGTGAGTGACGAGGCCGCCCGCGCGCAACAGGAGCGGGACCGGCTGCAGGCCGAGGTGGGGGCCGCCGCAGCGCGGGTGAAAGCCGGTGAAGCCGAAAAGGCCAGACTTGAGCAGGAACGGGCCGCGAAAGAGGCAGAAATCGCCCGGCTGACGCGCACACAGGAGGAATTGACGGATTCACTGAAGAAAGAGATCGAGCAGGGCGACATCAAGATTCAGCGGATGCGCGACCGGCTGACGATCAATATGGTGGACCGCGTGCTGTTCGATTCCGGCCATGCTCAAGTCAAGCCGGCGGGCCTCAAGGTATTGAAGCAGGTCAGCGACATCCTGAAGAAGGTGACCGACAAGCAGATTCGCATCGAGGGCCACACGGATAACGTGCCGATCGGCGTGAAGTTGCGGGAAAAGTTCCCCACGAACTGGGAGCTGTCCACGGCACGGGCCACGAGCGTGGTGCGGTATCTGATCGAGGAAGGCGGTGTGGACCGCACGACGATCGCCGCCGGGGGGTATGCCGATACCAGGCCGGTCGAGAGCAACGATACGGATGCGGGCAAGGCCGCGAACCGCCGCATCGAGATCGTGCTCTATCCGAAGGACCTGCAGGACACGGCGGCGCAGCCGCGCTGATAGGGGAGACGGAGGAGACTCAGGAGCCGGGTGAAGCCCGGGTCCGGCGATGATGTCGATGGTTCCGGGCCTCCTGACCGAAGAGGAGGCCCGGACCATTCTCGCGTATGTCAGACCGTTCTGCGGAAAGACCTCGAGCGGAAGGTAATCGACCCGAGCGGGCAAACCACAGGCCAAAGCTGGCCAACCATGGCGACATCCTCGCAGCCAGGGAATGGCCTTCGTGAACCGGTGTGCCTGGCCCGTTGTCTGCATCACAGAACTCGATTGTTGGGCCTGCCAGGCTCAGACAGTTGTGAGATTCCCGGTCATCGGCTGAGGATCGGCTTTGGCGGGCAGTCGCGCGGCGGCTGATGCGCGTGGAGCGATACTCGAAGGAGACCAAGAGAACGATGCGATCCACATCGATGAAGCCGGCTTCCTGCATCCCGGTGCCGACGGATTTTCAGCAACCAGCGAGACGCGCCTTTTCCTATGGTCTGCCTCTCGCGCAAGTCCTCGGGGCCGGGGTTGCGGTTGTGCACGGGATCAAGACGGTCGGCGATGTGTCCGCCCCGCCCGACAGCTGCATGTCGCCAACCGGGAGGCGTGCCACATCTTATCGTATCCTGACACATTCATCATTGAGGGGCGGGCGAACCGGAAGACGACATGGTCTGGGTCATCTTTGTATTGAGTGCGGCCATCGTCGTCGCTGGAGGGACGAAACTGTCCCGGTACGGCGACCGGCTCGCTGAGTACACGGGACTTGGACGGTTGTGGATCGGCGTCGTGCTGATGGCTGCCGCCACGTCACTCCCCGAAGTCTTCACCACTGTCAGCGCCGCCTGGCGTGGGGCGATCGCATGACTTTCGGCCTCCAGCGAACTGCGTCACCGGCAGGGCTCTAGCTCCGAGGTATCGCACCCGGACGAAAGGAAACCGCCTCATCGACGAACAAACTCACCCTGACAGGACCGGATCCGCAGCAACAGCAGAGATCAGAGGGTACACACCGCACTTCGTCTGATCCGTTCGCTTCAGGCGACTTCAAGACCAATGCTGCAACGCCTTCGTGTAGCCGAACAGCAGATCGCGCCGCGCGAGAATCCCCACCAGCTTCTTGTTGCGGACCACCGGCACCCGTGCGAGATACCGGTCCTGAAAGAGATCGGCCACTTGCACGAGTGTTTGCTCTTCCGTCACCGTCACAGGCTGAGCCGACATAATCTCCGTTGCCAGAATCTTTCGCAGGTCCCGGCCCTCGATCATCGCCTGCAGCAGATCGTATTCGCTCACGATGCCCACGAGCGTCCCGTCCTCCTCCACTACCGGCAGGCTGCCGAAATTGCGGTGTGTCATCAGATGGGCGATCGTCGACGCATCGGTGCGCGGTGTGCAGCGCGTGACCGCATCCTGCATCAACTGGCCGACCGTCAGCGTCTTGGGATCGCAGGCTGCCAGGAAATACTCCGTTTGTCGCATGGCCTCACCCTCACTTTTTTCTACGGGTTGAACCGCCGCCCACATAGGTGCGCAGAATATCGCGCCTGGCGATGATACCCACCAACCGGTCTTTCGCATCCACCACCGGCACGCGTACAAGATCGCTGGCCCGCAAGACATGCACCAGCGTCGCCACCGTCGTTTCAGGGCGAACGGAATAGGGGTTGGCCGTCATGACATCCGCGGCCGTGAGTTCTCCCAGCAGACGACCGTCGTCCATCGCAGCCAGCAGGTCATGCTCACTGACAATCCCGACCAGCGTCCGTTTCTTGTCGATTACCGGCACGGCCCCGAAACCTTCAATCATGAGCGAGGCAATCACGTCGCCCTTGGTTTGAAGGTGGGCAAACTGAACTCGCTTTTCCATGATCTGCTTCACCGTCATCGGGCCGGCATCCTTGACCCTGGCGACCTTCGTGCGCCCGGCCTGTTTCTTCGTCGGCATACTCTCCCCTCCTTCACCACAATCCCGCTGCTGATACCATGACACCCGCTGTCCGCACTCACTCGCTCGGCAACGGCCTGCTCAGGCCATGATCCTTCGCCCACCGCAGATAGATTGTCTGCTGCTTCCCTGCTTCGACGTTCACGCCTTTCAGCACGTGCTTACTGCCGCCATGAATGGCCGTGACGTTATACTGACCGGGGGCCAGATCGACAAAGAGCCAGGGGCCTTCCACCCGATCCTCAGGAATCGCCAATGCCGCCCCCCCTTTAACCGACTGAATCGAGACCGAGACTCCGGTGAGAAAGTGCTTCCCTTCCGCCGTAAAAACCAGCTTCAGCGGGAACGGCGGATACTTGGCCGCCCGTTCTTCAAGCCCCACCCCGGCCGTGAAATAGCGAGCGGTTCCCTCTCGATACAGGGGAAGCGATTGCTGCAAGGTCCTGCCATCGACCTGCCGGCTCAGCTCAATGAAATCCCCGGACCCGCTGATACGGGCGAGTGAACCCTCTTCGGCCAGACCCAGCCCTCCGTTCACACAAACCAGAAATGCACAGGCCCGCAAGATCGTTTTGTTCATGTATCCCTCCCTTCCTTTCCTGAGACCTCGCAAGGTGGGTGCCATGGGCGCACAACCCCCTTTCCTTCGTCTTTTCTCAGCCAGCAAGCAGCTACGCACCCCACGCTGCCAGGCGACCAGGAATGACTGTCGCTAATCACCACAGTCATCTTTTCCGTGCTGCTGCAAAACGCCGCAGCGAACAGCATGACAAGCAGGCCGGATGCCCCGATAATCCCTCGAAACAAGTGGAATCCCACGCAAGGTCCGGAACCGGTCACAGGCATACCCAATGCAGATTAGATACCTGCTATCGTAGGCAGAGTAACAGGATCATCCACTGGAGGGGAGGCGTCGGCTATGCGAATTCTTTGTGCCGTAGACGGGTCGGAATACTCGCAGTGGGGGGTTCAAGCCCTCGAAGCGCTCGCCAGCCGGGAGCCTGAGGCTGTCACGCTGCTCCATGCGATCGATGTGTCATCGCTTCGAACAGCCAGGGGGAAGAACCCGGTGGCAGAACGGCGGGCTCTGGCCGCGATGGAGAAGGCCGGAGGTCTCCTCCTCCGCGAGGCGGAGCGTACCGCACGGGTCGCTCTCGGACAGGCGGCCACCAGCCCTCGCACTAAGTTCCAGCGCATCCTGGCCCACGGTCCCTTGGCCTCGACCATCGTGCGGCAGGCGCGGCGGGTGAAGGCGGATCTCATCCTGATGGGTTCCCGGGGGCTCAGCGACATCCGGGGCTTTCTGCTGGGAAGCACCTCCAGACAGGTGGCCGCGATCACCCCCTGCCCGATTTTGATCGTCAAACGGCCCACCCCGCAATTCGGGCGTGTCACGCTCGCGGTCGATCACTCGAAACACTCACGCGCCGCCGCGCGCTTCCTGCGATCCCACATTCTCTCCGGGTCTGCCACCCTCACCATTCTGTCGTCGGCCGAGAGCCCGGTGAGCGACCTGGCCGCACGGTACTTGTCCGAATCGCAACTGGCCGAACTGACGACACCGGTCATGGACCGCGCGCTCGCGCTCGTCAATGCCCTGCGGGAGGAATTCATCAAAGAGGGCGTTTCCGTCACCACGAAAGTCCGGATGAACCACGTGATCGACACCATCGTCAAAGAGGTCGAAGCCCATCATGAGGACCTGCTGGTGATCGGATCGCGCGAGTTGACCAAGAGCGAACGGCTCCACCTCGGGAGCGTATCCGAAAGCCTGCTGCGCCATGCGCCCTGTTCGGTCCTCATCGTGCGAGGGACACGTGCCTGACCTCGACAAGCCACCCCTCCACCAACTGACGGTTGATGAAGTCTTCACGTCCCTGGGAACCAGAGAAGGCGGCTTGTCGCCCGAGGAGGCACAGCAGCGGCTCAGTCGGTATGGTCCCAATCTTCTGAAAGAGCCGAGTCACTATTCATTGATCTGGGGGTTCCTCCACCAATTCACCCATTTCCTGGCCATTTTGCTCTGGATCGCGACCGGCCTGGCGTTCACGGCAGAGTTCATGAAGCCCGGTGAAGGGATGCTCACGCTCGGCTGGGCAATCCTCGGTGTCATCATCATCAACGCCATATTTGCCTTCTTTCAGGAATATAAAGCGGAGCGCGCGGTGCATGCCCTCCGTCGCCTCCTCCCCGCCAGAGCATGGGTGCTGCGAAGCAACCAACCGCATGACGTGCCGCGGAGCGAGATCGTGCCGGGTGACGTGCTCTTGATTGAGGAGGGAGAACAGATCCCGGCCGACGCCCGGCTCATCGAAGCAGTTGAAATGCGCGTCGATACCTCCTCTCTCACCGGCGAATCCCAACCGAAGCGGCGGACAGCGGAGCCGGTCACCGATGGACATCTCCTGGACATTCCCAATCTCGTTTTCGCCGGCACCCCCGTGCTCTCTGGCAGAGGTCGGGCGGTGGTGTTCGCCACCGGCATGCAGACGGAATTCGGCAAGATCGCCCGCCTCTCCACGGGCGTAAAGACAAGCCTCAGCCCGCTGCAGAAAGAGATCACCAAGCTCACCCGCATCGTCGCCATGATTTCGCTGGCCATGGGAGCCTCGTTTTTCGCAATCGGGTTATGGACCGGCCTCGGCTTCTGGATCAGCGCGATCTTCGGGATCGGCATCATCGCGGCGAACGTGCCGGAAGGACTGCTCCCCACTGTGACGCTGGCCTTGGCGTTGGGCAGCCAGCGTATGGCCAAACGCCACGCCCTCATCAAGCAACTGACATCCGTAGAAACCTTGGGTTGCACCACCGTCATCTGTACGGATAAGACGGGGACGCTGACCGAGAACCGGATGCGCGTGGCGCGTTTCTACATGGACCGGCTCGAAATCGAGGTCCAGGAAAGCTGTCTGGTGATCGCCGGGCACGTCACCAGTGCGATTGAAGCCGAGGAGTATGCGCCGCTCTTCGATGCGATCATCCACTGCCACAATGCCAAGCGAGTCCGGCATACCGACGGACGCTCCATCGTCACGGGCGATCCCACCGAAGTCGCCCTGGTCGAGTTCGCGCTGGCTCACGGGCTCCTCCACCATAACCCGCTGCCCCGGATGGGCGAACTCCCCTTCGACGCGGACCGGAAGCGCATGTCCACCCTCCATTGGCGGGAGGGCCGGCTCATGGCCTTCGTGAAGGGCGCGCCGGAATCGCTCATGCCCCTGTGCAATCAGATCTTCCACCAGGGTACACGCGCGCCGATGAGCCAGGAGGATCGCCAGCGGATCATGGCTCAAAGCCGGACCTTCGCGCACCAGGCCTATCGGGTTCTGGCCGTGGCGATGCGTGAAATCGAACAAGGTATCGAGAAGCTGGACATCGACCAGGTGGAACAGAGCCTCACGTTCCTCGGCCTCGTGGCCATGATGGATCCGCCGCGCCACGAAGTGCCGGAGGCCATCGCGCGCTGCCGCCAGGCCGGCGTTCGCACCATCATGATCACCGGCGACCATCCGCTCACGGCCCTGGCGATCGCCCGCCAGATTGGACTGGCGCCGAAAGAGTCCCGCACCGAACCGGTCGGATACTGTCCCGTAATAGAAGGGCACCAGGTCGAAACGATGAGCGACGAGGCCCTGCGCCGGCTCCTCACCCCTACCCGTCCTGGCGAGACCGAGCCGGTCTTCGCGCGCGTGGCCCCCCGGCACAAGATGCGCGTGGTGTCGGTGCTGAAAGACATGGGCGAAGTGGTGGCCGTCACCGGCGACGGGGTGAATGACGCCCCGGCCATCAAGAAAGCCGATATCGGCATTGCGATGGGCATTGCCGGATCCGACGTGGCAAAAGAAACGGCGGACATGATTTTGCTCGACGACAACTTTGCGACCATCGTCAACGCCATTGAAGAAGGCCGTACGGTATTCGACAATATCCGGAAGTTTTCCACCTATGTGCTCGTGAGTAACGTGCCGGAAGTGGTCCCCTACTTGGGCTATGGATTTTTTGGTATGCCGTTGGCTCTGACGATCCCGCAAGTTCTCGCCGTCGACCTTGGAACTGATATGGTGCCGGCCATTGCGCTGGGGGCAGAGTCACCTCATCCTGGTATTATGGATGTCCCGCCACGCCCAAAAAGCGAGCGGTTGCTCACCGTTCCGCTCTTGATCAGAACCTATTTCTTCCTTGGTCTGAACTCGGCGTTCCTGGCCATGGGTGGCTTTTTCCTCTATCTCTTTACAAACGGCTGGAGTTGGGGAACCCCGTTGGACTGGTCTTCTCCTTTATATAAGGAGGCGACAACCGTGACTTTTGCCGGCATCGTCCTGGCGCAGGTTGCCAACGTCTTTTCCTGCCGATCAGACCGGCTGTCGGTAGCTCGGTTCGGATGGTTCAGCAACCCGCTCATTCTATGGGGAGTCGTCATTGAGATCACCATCCTTGCGTTGATTACGTACACCTCCTTGGGGAACGAGATCTTCCGAACGGCCCCCTTGCCTCTGTGGATTTTCGGACCGCTCATGCTGGGTGCCTTGATGCTGTTGTTGGCCGAGGAAGGTCGTAAAATGATTGTGAGCCGGTTCGTCAAGAAACCGGCTTCCGGGCCTGTCCAAGGAGTGCATTGACGATGTCCACCGATCCCGAGGAACCGACCCGCCATGCTCCCGTCACTGAGGTGATTCCACACCCTGCCACCGATCCGTCCGCGGAACGGCAGCTGCCGGTATCGCCTGTACACAGACATCCTCCCACGATCATCCCGCTCGCTGCGCCCTCGAAACGATCTCGCCTACCCTGGCTCATCGGAGGCGTAATCCTGCTGGCCGTTGCCGGATGGGGCGGCTGGTACTGGTGGAACGGCGGCCCCGCGCCCGTTCAGTACAAAACGGCGCTGGTAGATCGGGGCCCCATCACCGCCATCGTCACCGCCACCGGAACGGTCAATCCGGTCGTCTCCGTCCAGGTCGGCAGCCAGGTGTCAGGCAAGATCGCGAAGCTCTTTGCGGATTTCAATTCAGTCGTCACGCAAGGACAACTCCTGGCCCAGATCGACCCAAAACCGTTCCAAGCCCGGGTCAGCCAGGCCCGCGCCGCCGTGAAAAGCGCCAAAGGGAATCTCGCGAAAGCCAAGAATATGGCGAGACAACGCAAGCTCGAACGCAACCGCATGGCCGCGCTCCGACCGCAGGCCTTTGTCTCCCAGGCCGATCTCGATCTTGCCGAGACCAATTACCGTGACGCCGCGGCCAACGTCGAGGTCTTGCAGGCCCAATTGGATCAAGCCGAAGCCACCCTCGCCTCGGCTGAACTGGATCTCGGCTATACGACGATCTACTCGCCGGTGAACGGCATCGTGGTCTCTCGCAACGTGGATGTCGGCCAAACCGTGGCCGCGAGCTTCCAAACCCCGACGCTCTTTGTGATCGCCCAAGACCTGACCCAGATGCAGGTCGATGCGAACGTCAGCGAAGCCGATATCGGCGGCGTGGCCGAAGGCAAGACGGCACGCTTCCGCGTGGACGCCTACCCCAAGCAAGCCTTTGAGGGCACGGTCACCCAGGTGCGGAACTCGCCCATCAGCATCCAGAACGTCGTCACCTACGACGTCGTGATTACGGTGGACAACCGGGAGCTGAAGCTCAAACCGGGCATGACGGCCAACGTCACGATCGTGACCGCCAAGAAAGAGGATCCTCTGCGAGTGCCGAACGGAGCCCTGCGCTTCCGCATGCCGAATGTCCCCATTGACAGAAAAATCACCCAACTCTGGGTGCTGGATAACGCCGCACCGCCGAGACAGGCAACGGTTACGACCGGCATCGCCGATTCGCTGTTTACCGAAATCACCGAGGGACCACTGAAGGAAGGCGACGCGGTCATCGTCGGCATTGAAACAGCCGAGGAGCAGGCCCAGAAGAAACTGCCACCGGGCTTCGAACCGGGCCGGGGAATGAGATGAAGGAATATCGCTATCAGCACTCAGCGTTGGATCGTTCGGTTATTTCTCAGAGCTGAAAGCTAAGAGCTGACAACTGAAAGCGACTGACCATGTCCTTTCTCTGGCTCACGATACTATCCGCTCTCCGTATCCTGCGCCGCAATCCGTTACGGGCCGGGCTGACGATGCTCGGCATCATCATCGGGATCGGCGCAGTTGTCGCTATGGTCAGCCTCGGCCAGGGAGCGACGGCCTCGGTCCAGGCGGAAATCTCGAGCCTCGGCACCAATGTGATGATCATTATTCCCGGCGCAACCACCGTCGGAGGTGTGCGCGGCGGACTTGGCTCCATCTCGACGCTGACCGTCGATGACGCGGACGACATCGAAAAGAAGGTCGGAAGCGTGAGCATGGTCATGTATTCGACACGCGCGGTCCTGCAAGTTATTCGGGAGAACAAGAATTGGAGCACGATCGTGTTTGGAACGACCCCGGTCTTCCCCGAGATCCGGAGTTGGCCCATCGCCCAAGGAAATTTCTTCACCCAGTCGGATCTGGACTCAGCCGCCAAAGTCGTGGTCCTGGGCAAAACCGTCGCCCAGAATCTCTTTGAACCGGGCGAAGAGATCTTGGGAAGCCAGATCCGGATCAGAAATGTCCCGCTCCGGGTCATCGGCGTGCTGGCTCCAAAGGGCCAGTCCATGACGGGTCAGGATCAGGATGACTTCGTAGTGCTCCCGTTTTCAACCGCCGAGCGCAAAGTGCTGGGGACGCGGTTCCTCGGAACGGTTGGGATCATCATCGTGGCGACACAGACGCGTCAGGATATTCCCGTCGTAGTGGACGACATCAAAGACCTCTTACGAGCCAGACATCATCTCCACCCCTCCGAAGAGGACGACTTCACCATCCGCACGATGGAAGACATCGCCAAAACCATCGCTGGGACGAGCCGGACGATGATGCTGATGCTGATGGGTATCGCGTCGATTTCGCTGATCGTCGGCGGGATCGGCATCATGAATATTCTCCTCGTCTCCGTCACCGAACGAACCAGGGAAATCGGATTACGCATGGCCGTCGGCGCAAAACGCGCGCATATTCTGCTCCAGTTTCTAATCGAAGCGATCATCATGACGGCGATCGGCGGCGCGCTCGGAGTCGCGGCCGGCATCGGAGTCGCCCGGCTGTTGACCACCATGATCGGCTGGCCGACCATCATCAACACACAGGCCGTGGCCGCCGCCTTTTTCTTTTCCCTCGTCGTCGGCGTCTTCTTCGGCCTCTACCCGGCAAACAAAGCCTCGAAGCTCAATCCCATCGAGGCCCTGCGCTATGAGTGAGTCGAACTAATGGCGGTTGCAACCAGCATGCAGAATCGGGAGATCGCCCAGAAGCTCCGGGAGGTCGCACTGCTCCTGGACGAACAGGGCGCGAACCGCTTCCGCATCCAGGCCTATCGAACCGCGGCAGACAGACTCGATCACCTGGCAGTCCCCGTCTCCCGCATGCTCCAGGAACAGGGTACGGAAGGGCTGCAGACCTTGCCCGGCATCGGCGTGAGTCTGGCCCGGTCGATTCACACGCTTGTCGTGACCGGCCGGCTGCCGATGCTGGACCGCCTGCGCGGGCAGATGGATTCGATCCCCCTGCTGACCTCCATCCCCGGTGTCGGATCAGCGCTTGCGCATCGGCTGCACGAGGATCTGCAGATTGACACGCTGGAACAACTCGAAATGGCGGCACACGACGGGCGGCTGGCGGACATCGAAGGAGTGGGGCCCAAGAAACTGCAGGGCATCATCGATTCCCTCACCGCCCGCCTCGGACGCCTTCGGCGGCCGCTTCATACTGCCGGACCCGCCTCAACCGGCGAACCCTCTGTCGAAGAATTGCTGGATGTGGACAGGGACTATCGGGAGTCTTCCCGTACGGGCACGCTCCAGCATATCGCGCCGCACCGCTTCAATCCCGGGAAAGAAGCCTGGCTGCCGATTCTCCATACTCACCGAGGCGCCCGCCACTATACCGCCTTGTTTTCGAACAGCGCGCTGGCCCATCAACTCAAGAAAACGCGCGATTGGGTGATTCTCTACTATGACGACGGTCAGGGCGAGAGCCAATGCACAGTGGTCACAGGGCGAAGCGCACCCTTTGCGGGCAAGCGGATCATTCGAGGAAGGGAAGCCGACTGCGCCTCGTACTATCACTCCCTTGCATCGAGCCCGGCGGTCGGGGATTCGGAAAGTCAGGCGTGATCGCGAAAGGCACTCCTGTGAACGACAAGCCCTATTGGTCGATACCTCCGCAAGAACTCCTCACACAGCTCCAGACGGAACCTGACGGTCTCCGCACTGCGGAAGCACGAGAGCGCCAAGCGCGTTATGCCTCCGCCCGCCTCAAGCCTCACCAGGACATCCGCCCGCTCCTTGTCTTGCTGGCCCAATTCCGGAGCCCGATTGTCCTGATTCTCCTGTTTGCGGCAGCCCTGTCGTTCTTTCTCGCCAGCCACACCGATGCGCTGATCATCCTGACCATCATCGTGGTGAGCGCCCTGCTGGGATTTTGGCAGGAGCACGGCGCGGCCAAAGCAGTGGCCTCCTTACTCGCCCTCGTCCGGGTCAAGACGGAAGTCTGGCGGGACGGGCAACTCGTTGAGGTGCCGCTTGAAGACATTATCCCCGGCGATGTCGTCAACCTCTCCGCCGGTTCCAGCATTCCCGGTGACGGGATCGTGCTTGAATCCAAAGACCTCTTCGTCGACGAAGCCACGTTGACCGGCGAAACCTATCCGGCCGAAAAATCGGCGGCCGTTGCCTCCCCCACAGCCGCCCTCAACCAACGGACAAACAGTCTCTTCCTGGGAACCCATGTGGTCAGCGGGAACGCGAAAGCCGTCATCGTGCACGTGGGCAAGGACACCGAATTCGGCGGCATTGCCTCTCACGTCATGCTGCGGCCTCCGGAGACGGAGTTCGAACGAGGCGTGCGGCGCTTCGGGTACCTCCTGCTCGAAGTCACGCTGCTGCTCGTGTTCGCCATCTTCGCCATCAACGTCTATCTCAACCGGCCGGTGCTCGATTCCTTTCTTTTTTCCATGGCCCTCGCCGTGGGCCTGACCCCGCAGCTTCTGCCGGCCATCATCAGCGTAAACCTGTCTCACGGGGCAAAACGCATGGCCCGACAGAAAGTCATCGTCAAACGCCTCGCCTCCATTGAAAACTTCGGCAGCATGAACGTGCTCTGTTCGGACAAAACCGGAACGCTGACCGAAGGCACCATGCGTCTGCATGCAGCGCTCGATCTGGAAGGGCAGAAGAGCGAGCGGGTCATGTTGTACGCCTGCCTGAATGCCACCTACGAAACCGGCTTCATCAACCCCCTCGATGAGGCGATTCGGAAACAATGTCTGTGCGATCTGTCCGAATATCGCAAACTGGATGAAGTGCCCTACGACTTCCTTCGTAAACGGCTCTCCATTCTCGTAGCCACACCCACGACCCACCTCCTCATTACCAAAGGCGCGGTGGAGCCGATGCTGACCGTCTGCACGAGGGCGGAACTGCCGGGCGGCACAATGGTTCCCATGGATGGATGCAAGGAGAAAATCCAACAGCAGTTCCAGGATCTGAACCGCCAGGGGCTTCGGACGCTCGGCGTAGCCTATCGCGACATGGGTGACCGGCCGCACATCGGCAAGGACGAGGAAGCAGAGATGACGTTCCTCGGGCTGATGGTCTTCGCGGACCCGGTGAAACCGGACATGGCCGCAACCATCGCCTCCCTGCGCCGGCTGGGCGTCTCCCTGAAGATCGTCACGGGCGATCATCGCCTCGTCGCCGCCCACGTCAGCGAACAGGTGCAGCTGGATCATCAGCGGCTCTTGACCGGTCAGGAGCTTCGCCGGATGACCGATGAGGCGCTCACGCAACGGGTCAACGACATCGATGTGTTTGCGGAGGTGGAACCCAATCAGAAGGATCGCATCATTCTGGCCTTGAAACGTTCAGGCAACGTGGTGGGCTACATCGGCGACGGCATAAACGATGCGCCCGCGCTGCATACGGCAGATGTCGGCATCTCCGTGGACGGCGCCGTCGATGTGGCGAAGGACGCCGCCGACATCGTGCTGCTGGAGAAAAACCTGGCCGTCCTGGCGCAAGGCGTGCGCGAGGGACGCACCACATTCGCCAATACCCTGAAGTACGTCTTCATGGCGACCAGCGCCAATTTCGGCAATATGTTCAGCATGGCCGGCGCCTCCCTCTTCCTGCCCTTTCTCCCGCTGCTGCCGAAGCAGATTCTGCTCACAAACCTGCTCACCGATATTCCCGAAATGACGATCGCCACCGACCGCGTCGATCATGAACTCATCGATCAGCCCCGCCGCTGGGATATCGCGTTTATTCGACGATTCATGCTGACCTTTGGACTGGTCAGTTCTGTATTCGATTACCTGACGTTCGGCGCGCTGCTCTGGATCCTCGAGGCGTCACCGGAACAATTTCGTACCGGATGGTTTATCGAATCCGTGATTTCCGCTTCAGCGATTGTACTGGTCATTCGAACCCGCCGGCCATTCCTGACGAGTCGGCCCGGTGTCCCCCTCATGCTGGCCACCCTCGGGATAGCCGTACTTACCTTGCTCTTTCCCTTCCTCCCGATCGCCTCGCCGTTCGGACTGACTCCCATGCCGACGTCGTTCCTTCTACTCTTGGCCGCAATTCTGGCCGGCTATGTCCTCACCGCCGAGGCGGTCAAACACCGCTTCTATGCCGGAATACGCAACGCCTAATTGCCTGTCACACGGCCGTTGGTCGATATGGTAAGGTATCGGCCGAAAGAGACGACGCCATGACTGTTCACGCACAATTTCCCGACGAACAAACCGCCGACGGGGCCTTCACCAGGCAGCCGGACGCGTTTCATCGCTGGGTCACCGCAGACGGCAGCTCAGGCTTTCCTGCCACTCCCGGACGCTACCACCTCTACGTATCCTGGGCCTGTCCCTGGGCCCACCGGACGATCATCGTGCGCGCACTCAAGAAGCTGGAATCCGTAATCGGCATGACCGTCGTAGACCCGGTCCGTGACGAACGGGGCTGGGCCTTCAGGGAAGGGCCCGGGCATTCACCGGACCCTATCAACGGATTCCGGTTTCTCAGCGAGGCTTACAAAGCGACCGATCCGCAGTACAAGGGGCGCGTGACGGTCCCCGTCCTCTGGGACACCGTCACCAGACGCATGGTCACGAATTCCGACGATGATCTGATGCGGATGTTCAACAGCGCGTTCAACCGCTTCACTGAGAGCACGTTGGACCTCTATCCGGAGCAGCTCAGAACGGAAATCGACGAGCTGAACCGGTTTCTCTATGACAATGTGAACGACGGCGTCTATCGCGCCGGCTTCGCGACCTCGCAACCGGTCTATGACAAGGCCGTGCGCCGGCTCTTCGACGCGCTCGATCAACTGGAGACCCGCCTCAAGGACC
Source organism: Nitrospira sp. NS4 (assembly GCF_049546785.1). Taxonomy (NCBI): domain Bacteria; kingdom Pseudomonadati; phylum Nitrospirota; class Nitrospiria; order Nitrospirales; family Nitrospiraceae; genus Nitrospira; species Nitrospira sp. NS4. The sequence goes on from NZ_JBMWAN010000004.1 coordinate 514,546, forward strand.
GTCGCTATCTGTTCGGCCCGCACTTCGTCGAAAGCGATTGGCGGTTGTTCGTCACGCTGGTGCGGTTCGACGCCGTATATCACGGCCATTTCAAGTGCAACATCCGGCGCATCATCGACTACCCGAACCTCTTCGGCTATCTCAAGGACCTCTATCAGACCGACGGCATCGCCGGGACCGTGAACTTCGACCACATCAAACGCCACTACTACGTCACCCACGACGATATCAATCCCACTCGCATCGTGCCGCTCGGCCCCGAGCAGGACCTGACCACTTCGCATGGCCGTGAACGGCTGGCCTGACAGTCGCTGACTCGACAGCAACCGAACGCAATCCTGAGAACACCGCTGCCCCTTTTTACCCCAGATGAATAGACAGCGCTGGGGAGCCACTCCCCACCGTCTCAACCCTCAGGCTCTCCCGGATTCCCGAACCACTTCATCTGCCGACATAATCCCATGCCGGGCGCCTGGCCTGTTGGATGCATAATTATCCATACGAACCATCGGCAATCTCCGTTCCGGCCATGCAACCTTGAGGGAGGAACAGATTTGCAGGCATCGGCAATCTGGAAATATTTCAGTTCCAATCGCATCCTGCAGCTTGGGTTAGGCTTCTGGTTGACAGTGCTGGTCTGGGATGCGCCTCTGCTTGTCCCGGCTTACGCGGAGAAAGAAGAATCCCGTTTCTGCCAGGGGTTCCTGTACTGCGAAGAGACGAAGGGGGACACAACCTCGACCCAAGCGTTTTTCTATCTCTATTCGACTGAAGAGCGCGGAGCTTACTCACGCCTCACCGTCATTCCGTTCTATTCACGTGAAATGAATCCCGAGACACACTATCTGCGGCGGAGCGTCCTCTGGCCGTTGGGGATTTCCGAAGTCAAAGGCGACGCCTCCTACCTTCAAATTCTCCCGTTCTACTGGCATGCCGAGGATCCGACCCGGCAATACACCGTCTTGGCTCCCCTCTATTTCAATTACGAATCAGGGGACCGCAGCTACACACACCTGATCCCCCTCTACGGGCATCATCAGCACGGCAATTATTATCATCGCTATTTTGTGTTAGGCCCGCTCGCCATGGCCACGTACAACACGAACACGAGCTTCAAGGAATGGGACGTGCTCTTTCCGCTGATCCATTACGAAACAGGCCTCAGAGGCTCTGCAACCAGGCTCTTTCCGATCTACTTCTCAGGGGACAACCGCCAGGACGGCAGCTGGTATCGCCATATTCTTCCCCTCTATGGCCGATCTGTGAGCCCTGAAATCGATCTGGGCTATCTGTTTCCCTTTTATGGATCATTCACCAACACCGCCGGACAAGAGACGCGAACCTCGGCCATTGGACTGCCGCCTATTCCCCGGTTGAGCCTTCCTGCGCTCGCCCTCTACGAACACGCCTCGACGCCGACGTCGGTCTCAGACCGCCTGTTTCCTCTGTACTCCTATGAGGAGGATCAAGCCCGCAGCCACACCGGCTGGTCATTCCTGGGCTACAATGAGTTCACCCTCACCGGGTATGGCCGCGATTCCAACCACACCTGGCATCAGTTCATTCCGCTCTACCGGACGAGCGAAGATCTCGCGACCCAGACCCAGGACACCACCGTCCTGGGCATCGGCCCGCTCTCACTCTTCCGGGCCTGGACCAGTCCTGAGGGCAGCGGCCACCGTTTCTTCCCGCTCTATCTCTACGATCATCCCGGCCCCCAGGAGTGGCACTGGTCCGCCCTGTTCCCGGGACCGCTCTCCCTCTATCGTCATGACCGCACAGGCAACGCGATCCAGGATCGTTTCACGCCTCTCTACGATTGGAGGCGCGACGGAGAGAAACAGGCCTTGTCCGTGCTCGGAGCATCCACGTTCTCGATGTTCTATCAAGAACGCAGCGGCGCAGAGTTTTCCCAGAGGCTGTTCCCCCTTTATGGATACAGAAGTTCCGATCAAGGCATGTCGCAACTGTCGTTCATGGGATTCCCGCCGCAAGAACAGTCATTCGCCTGGTCACTCTATGAGCAGGCCCGTTCCCCGACCTATTTCCTGACGCGGTTCTTTCCCTTGTATCGGTTCGAGCGGAACGACGAAACGAAAGAAGTGAACTGGTCGGCGATTCTCCTCTATCAACACACGGAGACAGAATCATATCTGCGCGACGAATTCCTACCGCTGCATGAATACGAACGCGACGCCCGCACGGACACGACGGAATTGAATCTCATCGGCCTCAAACCGATCACCTTCTTTAAACAGAGCGCCGGCCCTGATGTTCGCAGGTCCTATCTGTTTCCGCTTTACGATTATGACCGGAAGGGCGCCGCGAGTCGCCTCGCGTTGATCGGATGGCCCCACATGGGCACTCTGCCGACACTGTCTCTCTTCGAAAGGGAAGAAACAGACTCCCTGGACGCACACCGGTTCTTTCCGCTCTACCGCTATCGGCGGGATAACGCGACCGACGCCCGCGACTGGGATGCGCTCTTCCTGTGGTGGCATCGACAAACGAAGACCCATCTGCGGGATACCTTCATTCCGCTGACGGATATCGAACAGGAGGGCGAAACCGGTGGCAGCCGTGTCTCGCTCATCGGACTCCCGCGGATCGGCGACTTGCCGGCATTGACGCTCTTCAACTGGGAGCAGACGCCGTCGCTCAACACCCATCGCTTCTTCCCTCTCTATCACTATTCATACGACCAGCCGCAAGACGCCACGACATGGAACGCGCTCTGGCTCTACTGGCATTATTCGGATCCGGCAGAGACACACAACACCTTTTTCCCGCTGGGAAGCCTGCGGCAGAATGCTGACGGACAGGCCTGGGATTTCTCCGCCTTGGGAGTCGAGCCGCTAAGCCTGGTTCAGGTGAGTGGAGGCCCCGCCAGCGTCCGAAACCGCTTCTCACCGCTCTGGGACTATCACGAAGAAGGAGGCGACTGGGGGCTCTCGTTTGTCGGGATCCGGGAGCTGTCTCTATTCTCCCATGAGGAGACCGCCGGGAGCACCACCGACCATTTCTTCCCCGTATGGTTCCGGACAGAGTCGGAGGCAGAGTCGCGGAACCTCATCTTCCCGCTGTGGAGCACCGCTGAGAATCGTCGCAGCCGGGAACGCTCAACCGGCCTGCTCGGCGTCGGCCCGGTTTCGCTGTATTACCGGGAACAATCGCCGGCCGGCATCACCACGCGTCTCTTCCCCGTCTGGAGCGACCACTATGAGGAGGCCACACAGGAGAGCCGGACCGGCGTGCTCGGCGTGGCCCCGTTCTCCCTGTACTATGGGCGTACGAATCCGACAGCGCACGAAAACCGGCTCTTCCCCTTCTTTCGCTATACGAACGACCGGATCAAGGACGAGTCGGAGTTCTGGTTCTTATGGCCGCTGTTCGACCGCAAAACGGCCCAGGGGAGGACGACGGAAACCAGCTGTCTCTGGTGGCTGTTCGAATATCGAAGCCCAAAAGAGGACGAGTGGGAATATTGGATTCTGGGCCACCCTCCCATCGCCATGTACATGCGAACCGTCACACCGGCGCGGACTCTGGTGGAGGTCAACCCGATCATACCGGGGTGGAGGCGGGAATACGTGGAAGGGGTCGGCACATCCTGGGCGCTCTTCGGCGGCTTGATCGGGATGGACGCCATGCCCGACGGCACCCACAAACTGCGCCTCTTCTGGAGAGACCCCTAGAACAACGAGGCGGCAAAGCACAACTGTCGCCGTAAACTCCCGGCACATAAGATCGCCGCCCCCTGATGTCGGCTCCTCAGCTCGTGTGAACGAGCAACATCCTGCCGCGCCGGTTCAGGGCGCGCACCTTGCGCGCCCCCGTCGCTCCGTGCTAGTGTGACGCGAGATCGCGTAAGACCTTCCTGGTTCGGGGGCCGCAGTCCCCCCGGTAGAGACCTGGTCTGACGCGATCTTTTTCTATCTGCACGCAGCCGTCCTGCATCTGCTGAGCATACCCCGTAGGCATTACCGCCCATCGCTCGCACGTCCAGTCCGACCAAGTCGTGAGGATTGCTTTAACCATTTCAAGAGGTGTTTCGTTGTTTCATGCATGTCCGTCAACCGTTCGAGCCTTCCTTCGCAATGCGGCAGGAAGCCTCTATCACATCATCGTCGTCGCCCTCAGCGCAGGCATCGCGCTCCTGCTCCCGGCAGGCGCCAAGCAGTTCCTGGCGTTCTGGTCCCATGTGGAGCACGACAAACTCTCGCTCATCGCCGTGGAAATGACGGTGGCCGTGCTGCTCATTGCCGGCCTCAACTACATCCACCGCAGCATCCGGGACCGGGCCCTCGCTTCGGTGGCGACCGGAGCCGGCCTGGTGTCCTTCTTCCCCCGCCGCGCGCGCCGCGCACAGGAATCCATCGCGGAATTGAAAGAAGAGCATGGCACCGGCCGGACCATCAAGGTGATGGGATCCAGCGGGTGCAGCGCGTTCGTCGATCAAGTGGGAGATCTCTCCTCGGTGCTCGATAAATGTCTCGGCGCCCATATTCTACTGGTGAACCCGTATAGTTACGAGGCCAGCCATCGCATCCGGGCCCTCAACCACCCCGAGATCACGCTGGATGCCTTCCGGCAGGAAGTCCGGCAGAGCATCGCGCTGCTCAAACGACTGAAGGCGATGGGAAAAGCCGTCAAGCTGAAGCTCTATGCCGATCCGCCCCTGATGAAAATGGTGATCCTCGGCGATTACCTCTGGCTTCAGCACTATCACGCCGACCTCGCCGTCGGAACCATGCCGGAGTATGTCCTGCGCCATAATCGCAAGGAACATGGGCTCTTTACGCTCTACGCGCATTATTTCGAACAGCGATGGGAGAGTGCGGAGATTCCGGAATACGACCTGGAGACAGACGAATTGGTCTACCACAGTCGCTCCGGCCAGGAGATCCGCCGCGAGCGGTTTGAACCCCATGCGGCGCCTGAGAACATCGGCGCCCTCACAGACGGGCTGGATTGTCTCGACGAGCCCGGCCGAATCAGCCGAATCGACGGGTACAATCCCTACAGGGACGGGCAATCAATGGACATCCCGTCCTTGAGCAGCCGTTAGAAGACAGGCTGAGGCTCAGGTTGATGGAACGCGATGGTTCGACTCGCGCATCTCAGCCTGAGCCCCGACCTGAACCTTCCCATACCGCCAAGGACCTTCTTCAGCCACCCCCTAGAACAGCGGATGATGCGGGCTGGAGGTGAACGGCGCGGTGCCGGGCGCCTGGCCGGCATTCCCTAGAAACCTCCAGGCACCGTCTTCGTGCACCAGGAAATGGACTTCACGGAACCAGCTATCGAGCGTGATCCGTTGCCCGCCCTTCCTCTCGGCGCCGTACAGCCCGCCGGTACAGGTCACCTCCGCGCGGAGTTGCGAGCCGGACCGCAGCACCTTGATATCTGAGAAGAGATGCGTGGAGGACAAACCCGTATAGTGCTCAAACACCTCGCCCCAGATCCGCCGGACGTCCGCACGCTTCAGCCCGTGGTAGTTGTAGGCCTCGGCATAGAACTTCAGCAGGGCATCAAGGTCTTGGCGCTGGACGGCTGATTCCGCGCGGCCGAACGCCGCCAGGAGCTCCTGCACAACCGGCTGCGTGGCGATCGCCGCACGATCCGCAATCATCAGGCCGTCGACCGTCATCGACGCCTCCGGCAACACCTCCACCGCCGCATGGCTGTCCGGCGAGAGGCACAGCCCCGTGAACAACCACACCATGGTGAGGCTGAGTCGAACAGTCCCCCTCTTCATAAACGAACCTCCCCCTCTTGAACATTCGTGGCAAGGTGAGTCCATCCCTTCGCCTCCGTCCCGGCCTGAACGAACGACCTGCATACCATCACTTACTTCCTCCGGGTCATCGCCTTCTGCGCTTCGCCGAGCATGAACGGGATGAGTGCCAGCCCCACGGCCAGCAGCCAATGCCTTCCATCCAGCGAAACCACGTTGAAGATGTCGTCCGTCCACGTCACCTGAACGAGCAAGACTTGTAAGGCAATCGAGACCCCCACCGCCAGAATCAGGGACCGGTTGGTGAAAAGCCCCAGCGTGAAGATCGAGTGGGTCCGGCTCCTGCAGGCAAAGGCATGGAACAGTTGCGCAAGCACCATCACCACAAAGGTAAGCGTGCGGGCCTGCTCAAGGGGCGCTCCTTCCACATAGACGCTCAGGACAAAGGCGCACACCGCGACGAAAGCCAGGAGTACCCCCTGAACTCCCATCAACAGCAGCCTGCTCCTCTCCAGCACCGGAGCCTGTGGATCGAGTGGCCGCCGGCGCATTACGTCCGGCACGGCGGGATCCACCGCCAGCGCCAGCGCCGGCAGCCCGTCGGTCACGAGATTGATCCAGAGAATCTGGACTGGCAGGAGCGGGAGCGGAAATCCGGCGACCGTCGCGACAAGCATGACGAGGATCTCACTCAAATTGCACGACAGGAGAAAATGCACCGATTTGAGAATATTGGCGTAGATTGTCCGCCCCTCCTCGACGGCCGACACAATCGAGGCAAAGTTATCGTCGGTGACGACCATATCAGCGGCTTCCTTCGTCACATCCGTTCCCGTTAGGCCCATGGCCACCCCGATATCGGCGGTCTTGATGGCCGGCGCGTCGTTCACGCCGTCGCCCGTCATGGCGACAATCGCCCCGCGCGCCTTCCACGCATGGACGATGCGCAGTTTATGCTCGGCGGACACACGGGCGAACACCGTCACGCCCTCGACGAGTTGGGTCAACTCCGCATCAGTCAGACTGTCCAGTTCCGCCCCCGTCAAGGCCGATCCGTCCCCGTCGTAGAGGCCCAACTCCCTGGCAATCGAGAGCGCTGTGTCCCGATGATCGCCGGTGATCATCACCGTCCGGATGCCCGCCTCGCGGCATTGTCGCACCGCCCGTTTGGCCTCCGGCCGCAGCGGGTCTTTCATCGCCATCAACCCGAGAAAAATCAGATGGCGTTCGACGAGGCCGGGAGACTCGTCGAACGGCTCCACCCCGAGACTCCGCCGCGCCACCCCGAGCACCCGTAACGCATCGGCGGCAAAGCCGGCGTTGGCCGAAACGATGCGCTGCCGATCCGCTTCCGTCAGCGCCCGTACCGTGCCATCGGCGGCCATCACGAACTCGCACCGACCGAGAAGCACATCCGGTGCGCCTTTCAGGAATGCCACGGGACCATCGCTGGTCTGCCTGATGACCGTCATCATCTTGCGATCCGAATCGAACGGGATCTCGGCCACCTGCGGATTACCGGCCTCCAACTCACTTTTGTGGATCTGCCGTTTGGCCGCCGCAACCAGCAATGCCCCTTCAGTCGGGTCGCCGAGGACCGACCACACGCCCTCCCGCTCCTGCAAGATGGCCCCGCTGCACAGGACCGCCGATGTCAACACCTCCAGCAATCCAGGAGCGTTGCTCGGCACGGGGCCGGGGGCGAGGGGCGAGGGGTGCTCGGGCCGGAGTTGTAGCGCTTCACCATCCTTCCTCCCTTGCCTCTCGCCTCTGGCCTCTCGACCCGCACCATTAACTTCCCGAATATTCCCCGCCGGCTCATATCCTTCGCCGGTCACCTCGAACGTGCGCCCATCCACATAAAGCCGCGTTACCGTCATTTCATTCTTGGTCAGCGTCCCCGTCTTATCGGTACAGATGACCGTCGTCGCCCCCAGAGTTTCGACGGCAGGCAAGCGGCGAATCAGCGCATGCCGCTCCACCATGCGGGTCACACCCAGGGCCAGCGTAATGGTCACAATCGCAGGCAGTCCTTCGGGAATCGCCGCCACAGCGAGGCTGACGGCAGTCAGAAACATATCGACCAGCGGCTCGCCGCGGAGCACGCCCAGCCCGAACACCAGCGACACAATGGCCAGCGCCAGATAGATCAGGACATGGCCCAGACGCGCGAGGCGTCGCTGCAGGGGAGTCGGCTCACGCTCTGTCCGTTGCAGCAGCGACGCAATGCGCCCGAGCTCCGTCCGAAGCCCCGTTGCGACGACCAGGGCGCGGCCCTTCCCGCCGACCACGTTCGTTCCCAGGAACACCATGTTGACGCGATCGGCGAGCGGAAGATCGGGCACCGGCCGCAGGGCGGACGACTTCTCGACCGGGGTGGACTCTCCCGTCAGGGTAGCTTCTTGCGCCCTGAGATGCGTGGCCGACAGCAGCCGCGCGTCTGCCGGCACCCGATCCCCCGCTTCGAGGAGAATCAGATCGCCTGGGACCAGGGCCTGTGCCGGCAGCACATGGACCACCCCGTCTCGCACCACCCGCGCGGTGACGACCGACAGCCGCTTCAAGGCCGCCAGCGAGCGCTCCGCCTTGTATTCCTGCCCGAATCCCAGAAGGGCGTTGAGGACGACGATGGCGACAATCGCTCCCGCATCGATCCATTCCTGCAGGAGACCGGAAAGCACCGCCGCGCCGATCAACACCCAGATGATCAAGCTGGAAAATTGCGCGAGCGCGAGTTGGAGGAAAGAGGGCGGAGGGGTTTCCGGAAATTCGTTCGGCCCATGGTCGTTCAGCCGCTCAGCCGCATCGGGCCCGCTGAGCCCGGCCGTCGGATCGGAGCCCAATCGTCCCGCAATATCTTCTGATGTGAGACTATGCCACGGTTGAACGTCCATCTGCTGGTCAGATCCCATCCTGCTCCAACCTCCACTGCACAAGCCGTGCAAGACTGCACCCGGTGACTACGTTGTCATACCTCAATCGGCGGGAGATTAGAAGAAGGAAGGCTTCGGACCTGCGGCACTCCTCGACAAACCAGCAGACCGGTGTCGCCCCAAATGCCTCACGAGGGAGGAACTTTCGAAGAGCTGCGGAAGGCTATCACCCTTTCCCAGAGCCGGACTCCGGACGCAGGATGCCCCGGAGCCCGGCCCGGTCGTTCATCGCGCCCTCACCGGTCCTCACTGCGGAGACGCATTCACCTTCGTCCCTTCTTTGACCGGCGGTTCAATCATGATATTCGGACCCTGCACTTTCGGCAGGAGGCCGGCGCCCGGTTTTTCCAGGATCCGTCCGTCATGATCATTGATGGACAGATTCTGCATCACGTGAGGATCATCAATCGACGCAGCCTCGAACAACCATTTCTCACCGGTCGCATTGATCTGTCCCGGATCATTTGCCAACGACTGCCCGTTCACCGGATCAACCGCCTTGCCCATAGGATACCCGTGATGTTGCGGCAGCATCGCCGGATTGGCGGCAGCCCCTGAGACAGTCCCGATCACAAGCACGAGCGTCGCGTATATGATGTGTGAGGTCTTCATAAGCCAACCTCCTTGCTGAACGTGGGAAACACAACAACGCCCTCGCGGGCACAGGACCGGCAAGGGCGCAACGACACTAGAAGAGAGGGGGGAACACGTGAACGGTAAGAAGAGGCCTACCCCGGCTTCATAGCGACCTCCGGGTGACGCTATAGCAAACACCCCGCTTCATCGATGAGTCAAGCGTCGGGGACCGGCGGCCGAAGCCGCGCGACAGGGACGCAGCGGTCAAGGATCGTACTCGCCGTGTCCAACGGGGCGGCCGGTCCGCAGCGCCTCACGCCCTGCGCAGGAACTCCGGCCGATCTCTGATGGATACCATCTTGATCAGGTCCCGGATGGAGAGCACCCCGACAATCTTGGCATTCTCTGTCACCGCCAGGTGGCGCACCCGCTTCCGGGCCATGAGATCGCTGGCATCGCGAATCGTCCGGTTGATATCGATGTCGAGCAGCGGGGAGTTCATCAGCGATCCGACACGGACCGTCCTGGCATCCAGTTGATAGGCAATTCCCTTCCGGACCAGATCGCTTTCCGTAACAATCCCCACCATCTCGCCGGCCTCGATGACGAACAGGGAGCCGATGTGTTTCTCCACCAGGCGGGTCGCCGCCGCCGCCACGGTCTCGCCGCTCTCGATCGTCTCCAGGGCGGTGCGCATCAGCACGCTCAAGGGGCGATAAACATTCTCCAATTCCCGGGCCGGGCCGGTTTCCGCCTCGACGAAGTGCCGGACCAAATCCCGCGCGGAGATCAACCCGACCACGTCGTTCCCCTCCGCGACCGCGAGGTGGCGGACTTTGTGCGTCTCCATCAGATGACTGGCGTCCAGCATCGGACGATCCGGCGCGATCGTCAGCAACGGACTGGCCATCACCTGCCCGGCGGTGGTTCGCGCAGGATCGAGCCCTTGCGCCAGGACCTTCCGAACCAGATCCGTCTCCGTGATAATGCCGACCATGCGGCAGTCCTTGCCCTGGCGATCGAGCGATTCCACCAGAATGGAACTCAGGCCCTGCTCCCGCATGCGCCCCGCCGTCGCCACCACCGTCGCCTCCTGCGGCACAGCCTCCAACTGGCGATGCATGTACTCACTGACACGTTGCCCTGCCGCTTCTGTCATACCGGCTCCTTTCATCGGGATAGATCTATAAAAGCAATCCCTGCTTTGTCATGCATACTTTATCCTCCCTCCTCACACTCACTCAGGCGGCTGGATGAGCGGAGGTGCGGGCTGGTTTGTGCCCTGGCGGACATTGCCACCAGGAAAGCCAAGATGACGCCGATGTGCGCCGACATTGCGATGCTCCATCGCAGCTTCAGAGGCGCACTCGGCTCACAAACACATGCCCTAACCGTCACCATGCCATCCGCGCATCATGGCGCAACCAGACCGGGCACCGCTCATCCAGCCGCACTCCCCCTCACCAGCCTAACTGCCATTGATGTCCATACCGTTCGACGAGCGCATCCGCCTCGCGCGGCCCCCAGGTGCCGGCCGTATAGGGATACACGGTGCGATCGCCGGTCAGCAGGGGAGTGTAGAGCCGCCAGGCCGTTTCGGTAAATTCCGCGCTGACAAAGAGCGTCTGATCCCCGATCATCACGTCACGCAGGAGCGTCTCGTAGGCTTCGGGCAACTGGCCGAGGGATTTCTGATAGTCGAATTGCAGCGCATGATCGCTCAGGCGGAACGGCCGCCCCGGGCTCTTCACGGAAAAACAGAGCGAGAACCCTTCGCTCGGCTGCAGGGTAATGAGCAGCTTGTTGGAGGCGATGCTTCCCGGATCGAGCGACCGAAAGACCTGCGTGGGGGCCTCGCGAAAGATGACCGCCACCTGCGTGAGTTTTCTGGGGAAGCGCTTCCCGGTCCTGAGGTAGAACGGCACGCCCTTCCAGCGCCAATTCTGAATCTCCGCTTTCAGGGCGACATACGTCTCCGTGTCCGAGTCCTTCGGCACGCCGGGTTCCTCGCGATAGCCCGGAATCGTCTGACCCGCAATCTGCCACGAGCTGTACTGACCGAATACCGCATCCTCATGAGTGATCGGCGCGATGGAATGCAGCACTTTGAGTTTTTCACTCTGGATCGCCCCCGCATCGAACGACACCGGCACTTCCATCGCGACCACGGTCATCAGTTGGGTCAGATGGTTCTGGACCATGTCGCGGAGCGCCCCGGCCTGCTGGTAGTAGGCCCCGCGATGCTCGACGCCGAGGTCTTCAGCCACGGTGATCTGCACATTCTCAATGCGGTCGCGGTTCCACAGCGATTCGAAAATCGGATTGGCGAAGCGGAATGCGAGGAGATTCTGCACCGTCTCCTTGCCGAGATAATGATCAATGCGATAAATCTGGGATTCGTCGATATAGTGATGCAGTGTCGTATTCAGATGCTGGGCCGAGTGAAAGTCGTGGCCAAAGGGTTTTTCAAACACGACGCGGACCCACCCACGACTCTTGAGCAGCCCCGCCTGATCGAGCCGCTGTATCGCGATCGGCACCGTATCAGGGGGCAGGGCCAGATAGAACACCCGGTTCTCAGGCATGTTGTGGGTGCGCTCCAACCGGCGAATATACCCGGCCAACGCCTCGTAATCCTGGACGGCCCCCTCATGCACCGTCTGGTAGTGAAGACACTCGTCGCACCAGGCGCGCAGCTCCGTATTATTGTGCCAGCCGGCTTTCTGCAGGCCTTCAAACGCCCAGAGCCGGAACCCCTCTTCGCCCATCTCGGGCAACGCCGCCCCGACGATCAGCGTATTGCGAGTTTCCAGTATCCCCTGATCCCGCAGATGATACAGCGCAGGCAGCAGTTTCCGGCGCGTCAAATCACCCGTCGCACCGATAATGACAAACATATGCGGCTCAACCTGCTGTTGCGACATCCCTACGTTCCTCTCTCACAACAATCATTGGAGCCTTTCGATTCACCCGATACAGATATCATGCTCCTTCTACCATTCGTCGTTCCATCCCATCCCTCTCTTCCTACTCCTAAGGCTGAAAGAGTGAACAGGTTCGGTGGCAACATCGCAGGACACAGTGCTCAGTAGCAATATCAGATCGCCTGCGACGACATTACGCCGTTTCGGCGCAGTTTTATAGGAGCAGGCGCCGACTGCCCCGGAGACAGGCTGATCGAGTTCACTTGCATGATATCGCCACCGAACCTGTTCACCCTTTCAGCTGCCCTCTCCTTCCCCTTACACCCATTCCGGCGCATATTCCTTCCCCGCCTCCCTCTCCGCAAACCATCGATACAAGGCCGGCAACACCACCAGCGTGAGGGCGGTCGACGTGAACAACCCGCCGATCACCACCGTCGCAAGCGGCCGCTGCACTTCCGCCCCGATCCCCTGGGCGAGCGCCAACGGCAACAGACCCAGCAGGGTCGTCATCATGGTCATGACGACCGGGCGCAGCCGCAAGCTGCAACCCGTGACGATCGCCTCATCCGTCTGTTTCCCTTCATGGCGCAGCTGATTGATATAGGACACCAGCACGATCCCGTTCCCCACCGCCAGGCCGAACAGTTCGATGAACCCGATCGACGCCGGCACACTTAAGTATTGACCGGAGAGCCAGAGCGACACCACGCCGCCGATCAGGGCGAAGGGAAGATTGAGGATGATCAAGGTCGCGTACCGGAGCGAGTGAAACGCCCAGAAGAGCAGGAAGAACACCAGCCCCAGCGTGATCGGCACGACGATCAACAACCGCGCATTGGCCCGCTCCATGTTCTCGAAGGCCCCGCCCCAGGTCACGCGATACCCTTCCGGTAAGAGAATCTGCGCCGCCAGCTTCTTCCGCCCTTCATCCACGACGCCGCCGATGTCCCGCCCGACCACGTTGAAGCCGACATAAATGCGCCGCGTGACCTGTTCGCGGCTGATACGGAGCGGCCCTTCCCGCATCTCGATCGTGGCAAGCTCGCTCATCGGGATCAGCGCGCCGGACGCCGCCTTGACCCGAATCTCCCCGATAGTCGCGACACTGTTGCGTTGCGGTTCAGGAAACCGGAGAATCAATTGGAACCGCCGCTCACCTTCGTAGACATGGGTCGCCGGTTTGCCGCCGATGGCGGTAGTGATAATCTCCTGCACGTCGGCTACGTTGATGCCGAAGCGGGCGATCTTCTGCCGGTCGATATCCACAGTGAGATACGGCTGCCCGGCAATCTGCTCGACTTTGACATCTTTGACGCCCTTGATCTGTTGCATCAAGGCGGCAATCTCCTCCGCCTTGTCATGCAACACGTCGAGATCCCCCCCGTAGAGCTTGATCGCGCACTCGGTCCTGATGCCGGAGATCAGCTCGTCCACCCGCTCCTGAATCGGCTGGCTCATGAGCACGGAGATGCCGGGAATCTCCGCCAGCTTGTTTCTGATGGCATCGGTCAACTTCGGCTGAGTGGTCGCGGTCTTCCACGTGCTCCGATCCGTGAGGGACACGATCGGGTCGCTCTCATTCGGCTCTTCCGGTCCAAAGGCAATGTCGGGCCGGCCGATCTTGCTCACGGCCATCCGCACTTCGGGAAACTCCAGCATCGCCTTATGGGCCTGCTTCTCAATCTCGATGGACTCGGGAAGCGACACGCTCGGCAGCCGGACGATCTGAGGCGTCAATGCGCCTTCTTCCAGAAGGGGCATGAACTCCCGCCCGACGAACGGTACAAGCGCGAGGCTCCCCACCACGATCGCAGTCGAGCCGCCCAGGACGAGCGCACGACGCTGGAGCGCCCATCGCAACACGGGTTCATACCGCTGCTTCATCCAGCGGGTCAGGCGCGTTTCCTCCGGATGGTCTCCGCGCAGCATGACCGACGCCAGGACGGGCGACAACGTCAGGGTGACCACCACCGAAGCCAGGAGCGCGATCACCAGCGTGTAGGCCAGCGGCGCGAACATCTTCCCTTCCATGCCGTGAAGGGTCATGAGCGGCAGGAAGACGACGCTGATGATCAAAATGCCGAACAGGATCGGTCGGCCCACTTCCTTCGTGGCATGGAGGATGACCTCAACCTTGCTTTTCCTCACCTCGCTGTTGTTCTGGGCCAGATGGCGATAGACGTTTTCAACGACGACCAGCGACCCGTCCGCAATCTCGCCGATCGCAATGGCGAGTCCGCCGAGCGTCATCAGGTTGGCCGAGAGCCCGAACCGTTCCATGACGATAAACGTGACAAGCGGAGTGACGATCAAGGTGGCCGTCACGACGATCGCGCTGCGGACGTGGCCCAGGAAGAAAAAGAATACGAACACAACCAGCACGATCCCTTCGATCAAGGCGTCCCGCACCGTGTCGATGGCCGCCGTGACCAGTTCGATACGATCGTAGTAGGGCAGGATCTTCGTCCCCGCCGGCAGGATGTGGTTCTGGTGTAGATCCTCCACCTTGGCCTTGACCGCTTCAACCACCTGGCGCGCGTTGCCGCCACGGATCATGAGGACCGTACCGGTGACGACCTCCCGCTCGCCGTTGAGCACCACCGCGCCGTGGCGGACCGCGTGTCCGATGCGGACTTCCGCGACATCGCGCACAAACACCGGCGTGCCGCCGGACTCTTTCACGATGATGGATTCGATGTCGGGCAGGCCCTTGATCAAGCCCAGGCCCCGGACGATCGCGCGCTCGGCATGCCGCTCCAGCACATTGCCGCCGGCATTGGCGTTGTTCTTCGCCACCGCGTCGTAGATGTCGTGGAGCGTCAGGTCGAATTTGCGCAGCTTGGCCGGATCGACCAGGACTTGATACTGTTTCACGAAACCGCCCATGCCGTTCACATCGATCACGCCCGGCACACCCTTAAGCAATGGGCGCAGCACCCAATCCTGGAGCGTGCGCTGGTCGGTCAGCTCCGTTTCGGCGATCTTCGGATCGGTCGTGGTCGCATGGGGCCCTTCGACGTAGTATTGATAGACCTCGCCCAACCCGGTACTGACGGGGGCCATCACCGGATCGAGCCCCTCCGGCAATCGCTCTTTCGCCGCCATCATCCGTTCGAGCACCAACTGGCGCGCAAAGTAGATATCGACGTCGTCGTTGAACACCACCGTAATCTGGGAGAGCGCGAATTTGGAGAGGGAGCGGATTTCCGCGAGACCCGGCAGGCCGGTCATCTGGAGTTCGAGAGGATAGGTGATGAACCGTTCGACCTCGACCGGCGACAGTCCCGGCGCGTCGGTCAACACCTGCACCTGGATATTCGTCACATCGGGATAGGCGTCGATGGGAATAGACTGAAAGGCGAAGAGGCCGGCGACCGAAAACAGACAGGCCAATCCCAGGACCAGAATCCGTTGCCGCAGGGAAAATTCCAGAAGAGACGCAATCATGGTGCCGGCTCGATTTTGTGCCGTTCCATCTCGGACTTGAGGACAAAGGAGCCCTTCGTCACCACCTGCTCCCTCTCGTTCAGCCCATCTACCACCGTCACTATCTCTCCCTGCTCCGTGCCCAGCGTAACCGTCCGCGCTTCGAATTCGTTCATCCCCCGCTGCACAAACACCATGTTGCCGGTCGACCCGTTGTGGACGGCTGAGAGCGGGATGGTCAGGGCATCCGGAGTCGGCGCCCCATAGACACGGACTGTCGCGAACATTTGGGGTTTCAGCAGCCGATCTGGGTTGGGCACCGTCACCCGCAGCCTCATTGTGCGGGTCGCCGGATCGAGCACGTCTCCAATATAGGTGATCGTTCCCGAAAAGATGGCATGGGGATAGGCGGACACAATGACATCGACCTTCTGATCCTTCCGGATAAATTGCACATCCTTTTCCGGCACGTTGCCAACCACCCACACATCTGAAAGATCGGCAACCGTGAACAGCTTCTGCTGGGTTTCGACCACCTCACCTCTCGTGATATTGCGCATGATGACCCGGCCGTCGAACGGCGCGCGCAGCGGCACGTCGGCCTTGATCGTATGCTCTCGATCCAGCCGCACGACTTCCTCCCGGGGAACGCCGAGCAGTTCCAGGCGGTTCTGCGTCTCGCGGGCATCGGCCCGCGCCGTCTTCATTTCGGCCTCGCGCCGCTGCAGCTCGGCCAGGCTCACCGCCTTGTGTTCGTGCAAGTCTTTGGCCCGCTCGTACGCAAGTTCCGCTTCATGCAGCTTGGCCCTGGCCTTCAGATACGCCCCCTCGGCCACACCGAGATCCGTACTGTGGAGCATGGCCAGCAGGGTATCTTTCTTGACGTCCTGACCGACATCCACATGAACTTTCACCACCCGCCCCCGGATGAGCGTGGTGACTTCAGCCAGTTCATTTTCGTTGGATTGCACGGTGGCGGGAAACTCCCTCGGCACATGTAGCTGACCGCGGACGACCGGTGCGACCTCAATCGCCGTCCGGGCCAGTTCCTCCGGCGTCAGACGAAGCACCCCCTGTTTCTCGGTCACTGGAGGCGTCTTGGCATCAGGTGTTTGGTCGGGAGGCCGATCACAGCCCATCAATCCCGCAAACACCAGGGCCGCAAGGAACACAACCCCGGATCGTTCGGGACATGTGCCACGTGACACGTTCGAATCAGGACAGGCGCTTTGTATTTCGAACAACGCCCTATCCTTCCCGCCTGTCGAACAGACGGCGAGAATGGAGGGGTCGGATTGTTCCAACATCCCACTGGCAGCTCTCAGTCTCTTGATCATAAGACTCCACTCAAGTATCAGCAGGGAGTATGCCTGAGAAAACCCTCGATTTCATGGGAGAATTGAACAGGTCAGAGGCGTTTTGCTACGCCACACACAATAGGACCGTGGTGAAATGCGACAGCGGAAACTCCGGCAAACGAAGAGAGGGGGGAAATCATCGAGAAATATCCGTCGTCCTGACGTTCGGAAGCCGGGAAGTCGCGAAGGTGACCGACATGGCGAGGAGCGCCCCGGCCAAGGCTGCCGCCATGTCCTTCTGAGCATCCCACTCATCCCCTTGGGTGCCTAGGTACAGGTTCCCCAATTCCGGACTCACGAGGACTGCGACTATCGCCTCAATTACTTCAAATAAACCGCTCTGAGCCAGAATCGCGCTAACCGAGAAATAGTAGGACCAGGTCCCCTGCACCCTGGCAACACGCATCAGCAATTCCCGGAATGGATAGGCCAACAGGCCGCCATAGGCGAAGTGCACCATCCGGTCGAACGGATTCCGGCTCAACGAAAGAATGTCCTTGAGCCAATAGCCGAACGGCACTTCGGCATAGGTGTAGTGCGCGCCGATGGCGTGTAACGTCAGGAACAGGGCGATCAAGCAATAGGAAAGGCGAGAGAACTGAAAGCGCCGATAGGTCACGATCAACAGCGTGAGACCGGTCACGGCCAACAGGTTCTCAAGCAGCCAATCTCTCCGGTTGACCGGCTCAATTGCCAGACAGATCCAGAAAAGCCCATACCACAGGAGCAATCCCTGAACGAGACGCCGGGTTTCCCGCCCTGTCCCGCTCTGGTCTGTCGCCCCACCCTCCATGTGGTGTGGATTACTCTGAAACCGCCGGTTCGGCCTGCAGCATCGACTGCGGCCTGCGGAGCCCACGCACAATCGCCAGCACCGTCACGCACAACATGGCCCCATAAAGCGCTGCCGCCATATCCTTCTGGGCATCCCAGATATCTCCCTGAGAACCGAGATACGTCACCCCCAACTCAGGATGCACCGCACTGGCCACCCAGGATTCGATGATTTCCCACAGGCCGCTCAATCCCAAAACCGTCATCACCGGCAGATAGTACAGCACCCACCCCCGCGCGTGGGCCAGAAGTCGAAAGGCCTCTTCCATCGGATAAGCCAGGAGAAAACCGAAGCTGAAGTGCACGACGCGATCAAAATGATTGCGCCCCAGGTGCAACGCCTGGTCCACCCACGCCCCCAGCGGAACCTGGGCGTAGGTGTAATGGACCCCGATGGTATGGAGGCTGAGAAACACGGTGATCAACACATACGAGAGCGGGGACAAGGGCAGCCATCGGTGAGCCGCGATCAATCCGACGACAAGGCAGGCCGGAAGAATGCTCGCGATGGCCCAAAACTCTGGATCCACCGGGCCATAGGCGGTCCATCCTGACAGAGCCAGATACCAGGCAAAGAGGCCCCACAGCAGCCACTTGTTACGATCCATCGCGTGCCTCCTGACGCAGCGCGGAATGCAGTGAAATTTAGTTGAGCAAAATATGAGATTGAAATGCCTGTTCACTGTACAAGGGAACCGCCTATCGTTCAAGCAGTCGACCCGTGTGGAAATCCGGGATCACGAAGATTGGAGGCCTCCTCGCGAGCCCCAGATTACAGCCCACTTCTCAAGAAAGCTCTCTCATATGCTGTCGCGCTTTGCATCAGTCCCCTGTCAGAGGTGAGGACTTCTGCCCACAGCCCTGAGAGAGGCTGCCCCGGAGACCGTCATCGTTCCCCCATAACCTCATGCGCTGCCGAATTCCTCCTAAAGAACTGGGCCAAGGCTACGAGGGCATAGGGCTTGCGTGTGACTCGGATGTGGACATGAACAACTCGGTGATCGTTGGAAGGTGGATGTCATGGCATTGGAAGTTGGAATCGTACAATCTATGTCTCAGTCGGATGAGGTTTCCGGAGGCCCCCCAGCAGGAACGCGCCCGCTGCTTCCCGTCTGTTGTGTCTGCGAACTTGTCGGCGATGAAATCAGCGCTGTTCCCAGGCACATATCCTGGGTCCCGCTGAAAACCTATCGAAAGACCCACAAGACAAACTCCACGGATTGTCTCTTCACCCACACCTATTGTCCCGCCTGTCTTGGACAGGCTCGCGAAAAAATGTTGCAGTTCTTCAGGTCGCAAGAAAACCAGGGGCACCGCTCAGGGCCAAATCCCTGACTGCATTTAGCTGATAGGATGGGGCTGTCCGATTTCACATGACCGGACATAGCCTGACATCGTCCGGAGCGAACAGCTCACAAAAGAGGTCGCGACTCGATGCCACCAGCGGTTCCTGAAGCGGATCGCAATTGCTCTCGCATCCCGCGGGCGACGGTTGCTTTGCTTTGCCTGCTCCTCGCGTCGGCCTATGCCCTCGCGTTCGGCGCCACGATCCAACCCACGGAGGCCCCCACCGAAGTCGTCAGGGCGACCCTTACTGAGGTATTCCGCATCCTGGAGGATCCCAAGCTGAAGGATCCCGCCAAGCTCATGCCGCGCCGCCGTCTGCTGGAAGAGGTGATCGCGGCCCGCTTTGACTATGCCGAAATGTCGAAACGTGCGCTGGCCGCCCACTGGGCCCCCTTGTCAAACGACCAACGGGCGGAATTTGTGGAGCTCTTCAAAGCCTTTCTATCAGACCGGTATGCGGGGAAAATCGAGGGCTATTCAGGGGAAAAGGTGGCGTATCTGAGCGAACGGCTTGAAGGCCCGTACGCGGAAGTCCGCACCAAACTCGTCTCCAGCAAAGTCGAGATCCCGATGGATTACCGGCTGATCAACAAGGCCGGCCGGTGGTATGCCTACGATATCATCGCCGACGGCGTCAGCCTGGTAAAAAACTACCGCAGCCAGTTCGACAAGATCATCCGGTCCGACTCCTACGAAGAACTTGTCACGCGTTTGCATAACCGGACCATGGTCGAGGAGAAGAAGGAGAAGAAGTAACCCGCGCGGTCAACGGTCTCATGGGGCCACGCCGGCTCATCCGGCGCCCGGGGAGAGCAGAAAATCAAAGTCGGCTTTCGTCAACAGGCCTTGCCCGGAGCCGCGCACCGCGCCGGCCATGACCGCGGCGTAGAGATCGAGCTTCCGCTGCTTAAGCGCCATCATCTTCTCCTCGATGCTGTGCCGCATGAGAATCCGCACGATCGAGACGGTTCGCTGCTGCCCGATCCGGTGGGCCCGGTCCGACGCCTGATTCTCGACCGCCGGGTTCCACCACGGGTCCAGGTGAAAGACATAGGTCGCTTTGGTCAGATTCAGCCCCTGGCCTCCCGCCTTGAGACTGAGGAGAAACACGCTCGGCCGTTCGCCCCCCTGAAATGCCGCCACCCGGTCCTTGCGCGCGGCGGCGGCGGTGGAGCCATCCAGCCGCTGATACGGCAGTCCGTGCCGGACGCAGGCTTCCTGCACCAGATCCAGAAAACTGGTGAACTGCGAGAAGACCAGGGCGCTGTGCCCCTCCTCCAACAACACCTGCAGCCGCTCGACCAGAAAGCTGAGCTTCGGTGAAGACTCATTGTCCTGCTTCGTCAGGAGACGCGGCGACAGACAGACCTGGCGCAGCTTGAGGATGGCGGTCAGCGCGATAAACTGCGCCTGCCCCGGCGACTTGGTTGCATAGGCCTCGTCGATCGTCGAGCGGACCTGGGCGACCGTCTGCTGGTAGAGCGCCTTTTGCCGATCAGTCAAATCGAGGAACACCTCGCTCTCGATCTTCGGCGGCAGGTCATGGAGGATCTCGGGCTTGGTCCGCCGCAAAATGAAGGGCCTGGTCCGGCGAAGCAACCGCTCCAACAGAGGCCCCTCGGCCCGCTTCAATTGCGGCTTGAACTTGTCATAGTCGCCGAGCAAGCCCGGCAGGCAGAGATCGATGACGGAAAAGTACTCGCCGAGATGGTTTTCGAGCGGAGTGCCGGACAGGGCGAGCGTGAAACGCCCCCTGAGCCGGCGGACCGCGCTCGTCGTGTCCGCCAGGATGTTCTTCACCGCCTGCGCCTCGTCGAACACGATGACGTGAAACGGCATGCGCTCCAATTGCTCTATATCCCGCCGGACCAGCCCGTAGGTCGTGAGCACGACCTCGCCATCCTTGGCGTCGAGCGTCCGCTCGCTGCCGCTGTAAGTATGGACGTTCAAGCCCGGCGCAAAACGCGCGAGTTCCTGTTCCCAGTTGAAGAGCAGACTCGTCGGCACAACGACCAGATGCGGCCCCGGCACCCCGCGGGCCCCCTTGATCCGTCCTTCCTGGATGGCGGCCAGCAGGCAGATGGCCTGGAGCGTCTTCCCCAATCCCATATCATCCGCCAGGCAGGCGCCGAACCGGTGTTCATAGAGAAAGGCCAGCCAGGCATAGCCCTCTTCCTGATAGGGGCGCAGTGTGGCATGCAACTCCTTCGGCAGAGGCTTCGCGGCGATCCGCGTGAACCCCAGAAGCCGGGCCAGCACCGCCTCGTCTTCGGGCGGGAGCGTCACAGTGATGCCCTGCTCCCGCAGCGCCAGCCAATCGAGCATCTGAAGCCGGGGCACGCGGACGATCTTTGACGGTTCCCGGCCCGCCTGCTCCTCGCCGGTCAGGTCGAGGATCGCCCGCAACCGCTCCAGCGTCTGCCGATCCAGAACGCGCAAGCCCCGTTCACTATCGATCAGACCTCCCTGCAACAGGGCCGCCCGCCATTCCGTCTCATTCAGTGTGAGCCCGTCGCACCGGATCTCCGGCCGGATTTCAAACCAGTCGATCCCGGTCCCGTCCCGCTCGCCGCGTTCCACCTGGACCGCGCACTCCCACCGGGCAGTGCGGAGCGGCTTGTCCTCGTACAACATCTCAATCCCGGCTGCCATGAGCCGGTCCAACAGCTCCGGCAATCGCCGGAACAGTGCCGCCGCGTCCAGTGTCAGTTCATCGACACGCCGCATGCCCCGGAACGCCTCCGGCCCGAACACCTCAAGCGGAATACTGTAGAGCAACGCCTCCCGGGCCTTGTCGATGGGCTGTAACTCCCATCGGCCCGCGCGAATCTGCAAGCGCACATCCGGCCGGGCATAGGCCGCCAGCTGGGCACGCAGCCACCGCGCGCCCTCCTCTTTGACGGCGCGCGTCCAGCCCTCCAGCGCCAGCACCGTTTTGACGCGCTGGTCCCGCTCCTTGGCCGTGCGCACGGCCCGCAAATGGAAGAATGTCTCATAGAGGACCGCCTTGCGTTTTTGCGCGCGCAACGAACCGGAAATCCCGCGCCCCTGCTCCAGCGCCGGAATGAACCCGAACGTGGACTGGCTCGGCGCGCACCGGGTCTCCCCCAGGCGGGATCGTATGACTAGCGTCCAGACCGTCGACGGGCTCCCCTTCGCGCCGGAGGGCGGCTTCAAGATCAGGGCATACGAGGGGGCATCGCCCTTCGAAGGCGGGGCAGGACGCTGAACGGGAGCCTCTATTCCTTCGAGCTTCAGCCGGAGATCGCGCAAGATCCGGTCTGCCCGGCCCTGCGGGAGATCGACCTGAGCCGCCTCAAAGTCATCCTGAGAAACCGTGAACTCCATCTCCCGGTTGATGCCCGTCCATCGCCCGGCCCACGTCCCGCCCGGCAACGTGACCGCACGGAGTTCTCTGTTAAGACGATCGGCCTGCGGATCATGATCCAGGAAACATTGCCGCAGAGAGCGGAAGGAGGCCCAGCCTCGTTCGTCCTCCAGATAGAGCAGCCGGCCGCCGTCCAGATCGACGACAAAACTTCTCACCCGCGCCATCCGTTCGAGCGGCACCCCGTCCGCGAGGCAGAGCGCGCGAATCCTGACCCGGCCCCCGACGAGATCGATCTCTGTCCTGCTCCGGCACTTGACCGCCGGACACCACTCCAGCGACATGCTCCCCCGGCCGGACTCCAACACGATCGGATAGCGTCTTTCACGCAGTCGGAGGTAGCGCCGCAGGGGATCCTCCCCGAACCCGGACAAGAACCGGGAGGCATTGAAGAGCGGAACCAGCTCCGGGGGCAGCACCGGGGCCCAGCTCGGGGCCAGCGGCACCCCGTTCCGTTGAATTACGATCTGCGGGTGCCCCTGCCGGATATCGAGCACAATCTCATAGCGCGGGTCCGTACGGACCGCCTCGCTCCGTGCCGAGCCGGCAGGCGCCGGACGCGCGCTTTCCCTCGTGGCCGGCAGATCGCCGAATAACTCGGTCCGGAGGGCTTGGGCACGACTCGGCTGCCATTCAGGCATCCTGAATGCCTCGGGCGAAAGCAGATGCTTGGTCGTGAAGCAGGCGCAGAGGACGTGTTTGCAGAGCCGGCGGGGATCCCAGGCAGGACAATCGCATGAGGTCGTAAGGAACCCCTCATCGAGAGAAAAAGCAACCGCATACAGCCGGATCCCCTGGACCTGTGCAATCAGCGTGGTGTGATCCTGATTCCAGAGATAGCGCTGCAACCGCTGCTGTCGGGCATAATCGAAGCCCCGCACGACCGCTTCCTTCGGCGCCATCGTGTACACGTCATTAGAGGATAGGGCACGAAACGCGGCGAGGAGCGCGAACGGCTCTCCGGAGAGGTTCGAGGGCACACCGCCCCTTCCGGACAGGGAACGGTCCCCCAGTCCGCGATGAGATACAGTCTTTTTTCGCATGACCTGTCACTATAGCGGGGAGAGGAGCACCCCAGCAAGGCACAGCGCCCGAAGTGTCACCATGCCTCATTGATCGCTCGCGATTCGCGGCTATCTTGGAATTGAGCGGAGGCCCCGGTGAGAGGAACACTCAAGGGAATCGTGGTCAATCGCAGGGGTAGTGTGCAGGCCCACAGGAGAGTGGGAAGCCTGAATCCCCTCCAAGACATCCAGAATGCGGAGAGTTCTTTTGAGCCGCCTCCGCTTGGGTGTTTTTTGCGCCGACTCACCACTCAGAAGTTCCCTGTTGTGATTCCTGAGAGATGAATTTGCGTAGGGCGCCCGGTGGACCGAGGCCTCACTCCTCCGGCTTCGGCGGTCGTGCGATGACCCCTTCGCCGGTCAGCACAGCGAGCGCCCTCCGGGCCTCTCTGATCTTCTGCTCCGCAGACCGGTACAACTCCTCAGGAGCTCTCGCCAGTCTCGCCACTCCCTGCTCGATGGCTTTCAATGCCGTGGCCACCGCCACGCGCGGAACGACCTCCCATTCATCCATGGTCGGAAGAATGTACGCATCGCTGAGCCCTCTGGCCTCAGCGCAACCCGCCAGCTCATGGGCTGCGGCCATCGCCATCTCGTCGGTGATGGTCACGGCCCGCACATCGAGGGCCCCTCGAAAGACGGCGGGAAACACCAGCGAGTTGTTCACCTGATTGGGAAAGTCCGATCGCCCCGTTGCCACAATGCGCGCCCCTGCCGCTTTTGCCTCCCAGGGCCAGATCTCGGGAACCGGATTCGCACAGGCAAATACGATCGCGCCCGGCGCCATCGTCCGCACCCACTCCGGCTTGATGATCCCGCCGGCGGAAAACGCCACGCACACATCCGATCCGGCGAGTGCCTCTGCGATCCCTCCTCGACGTTGGTCTCTATTCGACTCCGCACACACGGCCCATTGCTCGCTAAAGTCCTGGTTCGACTCATAGTCATGACGATACCGCCCGAGGATCCCGCCAAGGTCGCAGGCGACGATCCTCCCCGGGTCCGCGCCGCCGGCCTTCAGATACCGGTACGTCGGAATATTCGCGGCTCCCATGCCGATCATGGCGATACGCACCTGACCGATGTGTTTGCCGACCACTTTCAGCGCATTCAGCAGCGCGGCCAGCAGAACGGTCGCCGTCCCCTGCTGATCGTCGTGCCACACAGGAATGGAACTGGCCCGCCGGCATGCCTTGAGAATCGAGAAACACTTGGGCATCGATATATCTTCAAGATTGATCCCGCCGAAGGAAGGTTCCAGGATCTTCACCGTCCGAATGATCTCCTCCGGATCTTTGGTTCCGAGGCAGATCGGTATCGCATCCACCCCGCCCAGATACTTGAAGAGCAGCGCCTTGCCTTCCATGACCGGCAAACCGGCTTCCGGGCCGATGTCGCCCAGGCCAAGGACTCTCGTGCCGTCCGACACCACCGCAACGGAGTTCGCCTTGTTCGTGTGCTCATACACCAGATCCGGCTGAGCCTGAATCGCGCGGCAGGGGGCTGCGACGCCCGGCGTGTACCAGATCGAGAAATCCTCGATCCCGCGAATGGGACACTTGGGCGCCGTTTGGATCTTGCCTTTGTAATAGGCGTGAAGTCGCAAGGCCTCTTCGGCAGGTTTCCCGGCTTTCGCCAGCAATTCTTCAGGTGTGGGCATCATTCCCTCTCATATAGCGCTCAATAAGGGCCGACCGGGAGGCAGAACGGGAACCGGCCCGGACAGGCTGCCGGGCACGCGACCGCGGCGTTTCCACGTGCAAAGCCGCTCCCTGCGGACAGAGGCCTGCCAGTAAAACTCTCCCGGCTTGAGATGGATGAGGTTGATGGAGAACTGACCCCGCGTGAACAGGGGGCGGTAAAGCCCCCGTTCCAGCGGGAGCGGGGTTTAACTCAGCTGCAGCTTCGCGTGGCTGGTAGAGACTTTCTCCCCTTCGGGACGCACAAAATCCCCCCGGCGATGGGCGAGGATCACCGGATCGACCCGTTCGCCGCAACTGACGCAACGCCATTCGAACGATGCGAGTTCGTGCACCTGCTCGGGAACCATAAGACCGCCGCACCGGTGACAGCAATCCACCGGACTCCGCCGACCGACAGACACCTTTGAGACTTTTGAGACTTTGGTCATAAACACTCCCTCCCTTCATGGAGAAATGCCGGACTACCCTTTTGAGCCACAATCCCCCGAAAGGATTCATCCCTGCCCTCCCTCCCGGAGTACCGCCGAAAGCATGTCCTTGAGTATCGCCCCGTCGCCTGGTTCGAATTCATAGCCGACCCGGCAGGTTGGCTGTCTGATCGAGATCAGCCGCCGCAGATCTACCGGTGTGGCAATGAGCACCAGATCACAGTCCGCGCGGTTGATCGTGTGTTCCAGATCCCGGATCTGCTCGGATCCGTACCCCATCGCAGGAAGCACACAATCAAGGTGCGGATTCGACTGGAAGGTCTGGCGAAGGCTGCCGACCGCAGCGGCCCGGGGATCAATCATCGCTGCCGCCCCGTACTGCTTCGCCGCAAGCACGCCGGCCCCGTATGACATACCGCCGTGAGTGAGCGTCGGCCCGTCTTCCACAACGAGCACCCGCTTGCCTTTGATCAGCAACGGATCGTCGACGGTGATCGGCATCCTCGATTCGAGAATCTTCGCGTGCGGATTCGCGCCGGCGATCGCGCGGCGAACCGCATCCACCTTCAGAGAATCGGCCGTATCCACCTTGGTAATGATGACCAGATCGGCGCGCAATAAATTGACCTCACCGGGGAAATAGCTGCGCTCGTGGCCGGCCCGGTGAGGATCCACGAGAACAATTTCCAGATCCGGTTCGAAAAACGGCGTGTCATTGTTCCCGCCGTCCCAGAGAATCACATCGGCCCCGGCTTCGGCCTGACGAAGAATCCGCTCGTAGTCCACGCCGGTAAAGACGACGTCCCCCTGCCTGATGTGAGGCTCGTACTCTTCCCGCTCTTCGATGGTGCAGCGGGCCTCCTGAAGATCCTCGATCGTGGCGAACCGCTGCACCGCCTGTTGCGCCAGATCTCCGTAGGGCATTGGATGGCGCACGACCGCAACCCGCACGCCCTGCGCTCGTAACAAGGCGGAGATCTTCCGCGCAGCAGGACTCTTGCCCGCTCCTGTCCTGACCGCGCAGACAGAGATCACAGGCTTCTTCGACCGCAGCATCGTAGAACGCGGGCTCAGGAAACGGAAACTTGCTCCGGCCGCCAGCGCCCGCGAGGCCTGCCGCATGACCCTGTCATAGGACACATCGCTGTAGGCAAAGATGACCTCATCGACCGCATGGGCTGCGATCACCGCTTCCAGTTCCTCTTCCGGCGCAATCGGAATGCCCTTCGGATACAGATCCCCAGCCAGCTCAGGAGGGTAGGTTCGCCCTGCGATGTTGGGAATCTGGGCGGCAGTGAAGGCCACTACCCGGCAGTCTGAGTTCTTTCGAAAGACCATATTGAAATCATGAAAGTCGCGGCCTGCCGCTCCCATAATCACCACATTCATTCTCCGACTGACGCGATTTGCCACTGGCTTTACCTCGTGCTGGCGATTTTTGCGACAGACTGCGCTCCCCCGTAGGATCTCCTCCCGGTCGGAATCCCTTGATTCACAAGAAGATCACACGGGCCGAGCTGCTCATCTTCTGGTCTCTACCTTGCAGATCCCGTGCTCATAGTCGAGAACGGACAGCTCACAGGAGGAATGGTCCCATGAATTTTCAATCAGTCTCGATCTTGGGCACAGTATGTCTCGGACTAGGGCTCTGGGCTTCACAGCCCTCTGTCGTTATCGCCAAGACCCAGGTCACGCCCAGCACCATTCAGGAGGTCGAACCACAGGCGGCCAAAGAGCTGCTTTCCACATTTGAGCAAGCCGAACAGGCCATGCAGGCCCGCGACATCGAGGGGATCATGGCGCTCTATTCAGATGAGTACTACTACCATGGACTCAAGAAATCGGACATCCGCAAGATCTGGAGCCAGCTCTTCGAGCACTACAAAGAACTGGAGAGCTTTCATACGTTTTCAGTCATGAGGACCGTGGGCAGCGGCAGCAAACTCACCGCCGAGATTACTTGCACGGGAGTGATCTGGGGCACAGCCAAGGATACGAAACTGCGGACCCCCATCGATAGCTGGTATGAAGAAGTGCACTACCTCCGGAAGGAGAACGGCCGCTGGCGCATCGTTGGAAATGTGGGCGGTGAATCCGAGCCCGTGCTCCCATTCGGAGTCGCGCCGCACCCGCTCTTCTAATCAGGAGACAACGAGGAGAGAACTGCTTCCGCGCATCTGCGAGAAGATAACCGAAAGGGGAACCCTTATGGTTCCCCTGCTCATAAGCACGGACAACCCGCCCTTGTGTGAGTACCCATCCTGCCTTCTTTCCGAGAATAACCCGAACGATCCAGCGATCTATCTACGCTCGACCGTCCCGCGCCCCCCGTTCATCGGGCTCCCTTGAGAGCCGTGCCTCCTACTGGCACCGAGATGGGAGTGCGTCCCCTCGGACCATCCTCTCAAACCGGCACAGAACCGACACCCTTTTTACCGCGCCGCACAAGAGCGGGACCATTGGCTTATCCTGGCGCCACCCCCTTTCCTGTTTCCTATATAACGCGCCGATCAGCAAGATCAATGTCGAACAAATCCACAGCCCTGCATCTGTCACTGTCCTGAAACGCTACAGCAAACTCCACTCTCTTGCAGGATGGACGCGCACAAGGTGGTCGAAATCATTGAATCTTCACAGGTCGGACATCTTGAACGACCCGGTCTCCGGCTTGGCACCATCAATGCACAGTCACGAGTAGCACTGCATAAGAAGAAGCCTATGGAGGAGACGATGGCAGGAGGCGAAGAGCTCGGCTCTCGATTGTTGAAGATCGTGCAGCAGACTCCGGACTGTGACGTGGACAGTCTCGCGGCGCATTGTCCTGACATGACCTGGAATCAAGTATTCCTGGCACTGGACCAGCTCAGCCGGTCCGGGCAGGTTATTCTCAAACAACAGGGCCCCGGGCATTACAACGTGACGGCGTTGCCGGAGAAGCCGTTACATCAGTCGCATGTCATTCACCGTTCATAGCGCCGCTCATAGCGCCGCGCAGGCGAGAAGGAGACGATCATGAGCAGCCTGATGAGATGGGATCCCTTTACCCGCTGGAATCCGATGAAAGAGATCGAGGAACTCGACAAACGCCTTTCGGCCATCCTTGGACGCGGCTCGTCCTCACCGGCCGGCGACAAGCAGGAGGCGATTACCGTCGCCGAATGGTCGCCCCTCGTCGATATCACCGAAGACGAAAAGGAATATCTGATCAAGGCCGAACTGCCAGAGGTCAAGAAGGAAGACATCAAGCTCAACGTGCAGGACGATGTGCTGACGATCACCGGTGAGCGGAAATACGAGAAAGAGGAAAAGGGGAAAAAGTACCACCGGGTGGAACGGTCCTATGGCAGCTTCCTGCGAAGTTTCACCCTGCCGGAAAATGCCGATGGCACAAAAGTGTCTGCGGAGTACAAGGACGGCTTATTGATGGTGCGATTACCGAAATCGGAAAAAGCGAAACCGAAGGCGATCGAAGTCAAGGTGTCATGATCGCATCAAGGAGGCGGTTATGTTTCGCCATCCCCATTACTTGGACATTCCCTGGGAGGTCCACTGGCAGCCGGAATCAGGAAAACACCACCGCCACCTTTGGTGGCTGATTGCGGCACTGGTGCTGTTGGCCATGTTTTTAATCGGGGTTGGGGTGACGAGCGGACTCGTCTAGCTGTTGCCGTCTGTTGAGTCCCTCAGGTTATGGAACCGGACGAACGAGGCATGTGGTGATCTTTCAGGACCGTGAAGAGGCAGGGCGCCGGCTCGCCGCCAAATTGCAGACATATCGCGCACATCCGGCGGGCGTGATTCTGGCGCTTCCGCGCGGGGGGGTCGCTGTCGCCTATGAGGTGAGTCTTGCCCTTCATCTGCCGCTCGATGTATTTATCACCCGCAAGATCGGCGCACCCGGGAATCCCGAGTATGCGCTGGGCGCGATCAGCGAAAGCGGAAACATCTATGTGAATCCCTATGCCATGGCCGAGTTTCGCCTGACCGATGACGACCTCACCGACCTCGCCGCCGTCCAGCGGCAGGAAATCAGACGCCGCCAGCAGCTGTACCGGCAAGGACGGCATCCGTTGCCGCTGAAGGACCGCGTCGTCATCGTCGTGGACGACGGGATCGCGACAGGAGCAACGTTTTTTGCATCGGTGGAAGCGATTCGCAAGCAGGCACCCAAGCGTCTCATCGCGGCCATACCCGTCGGCCCGCCTGATACGATCGAGAGGGCACGGGAGGTCGTCGATGAACTGGTCGTGCTGGCAACCCCGGAGCCGTTCTGGGCGGTGGGTAACCATTATGTGAATTTCGCGCAAGTCGAAGACCGCGAGGTCCTGCAATATTTGAATCTGGCCGATGAATCGTTTCGTGAGTGGACCGAACGGAGCCACTCTTCCCCCGCATAAACAACAACGAAAAGGAGCATGCATGGCCGCAAAAGCTAAAGCAACGGCAAGACAAGGGGTTCGACGGGATCGCAATCTGAAAGAGCACCGCCACGACTCATACAGACTGTTCGGGAAGCTGAAGGAACCGACCGTCTGCAGCGGATGCGGCGCCCTCTTCCACAAGGGACGCTGGACCTGGGGGGCTGCTCCAAAAGGCGCGGCGACGACCACCTGTCCGGCCTGCCATCGCATGCACGACAAGTACCCCATGGGCCTGGTCACCATCGCGGGCAGCTTCAAAGAGAAGCAGCACGAGCAGGTGATGGGGGTCATTCATAATGCGGCCGCGCAGGAGAAGAAAGAACATCCCCTGTCGCGCATCATGGCAGTCGAACGGCGGCCGGAGGGGCTTGTGATCTCAACGACTGATACGCATCTGCCTCGCCGGATCGGCGAAGCGCTGAAACATGCCTATCGGGGTGAACTGGAATACCACTACGATCAGGAGGAAGAGTTCATACGCGTCAATTGGACACGCTGAGCTGAGCAGACCTGACGCATGAAGCATCGCGTATTTGTCGCCCTGTAACACGAGGACCTTATGAAGATTGTGGTCGGCGTCGACTGGTCTGAGCAAGCCTTCGCCACTGTGCAGCAAATTCTCCACCTGTACCGGCCGTCGGAATTGACGCTGGTTCACGGAGTCGATCTCGGCGTCTTTGAATATCCGGTCGTCGCTCAGGCGGCCAACCTGCAGGGCTATGACGACTTCCGCAACGCGCTCGTTGACGCCGGCCGGCAGGTCTTGGCCCGCGCCGCCAACATGCTGCCCGGCGACTCCGATTCTCTCCGGCAAGTCAACGAGATCGGCAACCCGGCGGAAATCATCCTCAAGACCGCGGAAACGGTCGGCGCTGATCTCATCGCGGTGGGCGCGCGGGGGCAGAATCGCCTGGCGGAACTCGTCCTCGGCAGCGTCTCCCACCGGGTGCTGATGCACTCCACTCGTCCCACCCTCATCGTCAAGTCCGACGCCAAGCCTATCCAACGCGTGCTGGTCGCCGTCGAAGGGCGCGCGGATGCGGATCGGATCAGGCAATGGCTGCTGGTCCATCCCTTCGTCAACCCGGTCGAGCTCCTGGTGCTGAGCGTCGTCGTGCCGCTCCGGCTGGCTGATCCGTACAGTCTGGTCGGATTCGAATCCTGGACAGATCGTGCCATGTCCTATGCGGAGGATCTCGTCAAAACCGTCGGGTCGGAGTTGATGGGCAGCCGGTATAGCATCGGCACGCGCGTCGTCACGGGAGAAGTCGCCGCAGCCGTGGCGGAGCAGGCTCAAGACATGGATCTTGTCGTGGTCGCCTCGCACGGGCGCAAAGGGCTTGAGCGCTTCCTGCTTGGCAGCACCTCCCATTCGATCGTCCACCGGGTGCATTGTCCTATTCTGGTCGTACGCTGAAAGGAACCGAGCATGAAAACGATTTTGGCAACCATTGCGGTCCTGGTCTTCGTCGCCACGTCTTGGGTCTCGGCACAGGTCGTTCGCGGCAATCCCAAGGAAGGGCAAGCCGTCTACGAAAAGAACTGCCTCCGTTGCCACGGGGAGAAGTTGGACGGAAACGGGCCGGAGAGCCGGGATTTGATCGTGCGGCCGGCAAATCTACAGTCCTCAATCGTCCGCTCCAAGACCGATTGGGAATTGCTTGTGACGATCTCAAACGGGGTGCTGTTCAGCCCGATGCACGGCTTCCGGGGGAAATTGACCGACCAGCAGATGCTGGATGTGCTGTCGTACATCAGAGCCGTTTCACCGGCTGACATTGTCAGCTGACAGCAGTCCTGTCCCGTCAGCGCACAGGACTGCGGAGATTGGCCCCGCGATTCGACCCGTCGCTTGCTCCGCGCCCCTTGTTCTTCCGCGTGAGCCGCCATCGGGGTGGGTCGCCGTCCACATGCTCGCCGGGAACTCGGACGTGCGGTAGCCACGGCGACCTCAGATCGCACGTCCCGGGTGAAACCAATCTCGACCGTGCGGAAGTACGACCGCCCCATGACGAGAACTGTGGTGATGGGATTGACGCAATTCTCCACTGCCCCCGGCTTGACCTGGCGACTTCTGCTACAGCACGGGCGAACGTTTAGCTCAGGATCGTTGCCCGGACTTCGGATTTGGGAGAAGTTTTGTCGCTTCCCGCCCAAGCCTCGATGGTCTATGCTTTGCAGAGCTCTCGTGCTGAGGGGGATTCGTCTGTGCCTTGGACCACGATCATCAAATCCCGCCGGGAATGGGAAACTGTTCCGCACCTCTACGATTACGACACCATTCATTCCCATTTTTCATGGGATCAGGCCAGACAAGAATTGGATGGGCTGCCTGGGAACCAGGGCCTCAACATCGCACACGAAGCCGTCGATCGTCATGCCAATGGCGCGCGGGCATCACACCTGGCCATCCGGTGGTTGGGGAAGAATGGGGCCGTCGAGGATTACTCCTACAGCCGGCTGAATGAGCTGACGAACCGGTTTGCCAACGTGCTTCAGCAGTTGGGCGTCGGCAAAGGCGATCGCGTATTCGTTCTGGCGGGACGCATCCCGGAGCTCTACATTGCCGCGCTGGGAACCTTCAAGAACCGCAGCGTGTTCTGTCCGCTATTTTCCGCCTTCGGCCCTGAGCCGATCCGGGCACGGCTCAATATCGGCCAGGCCAAAGTCCTCGTCACCACCACCTCGCTGTATCAACGAAAAGTAGCCGCAATCCGCGCGGCGATCCCGAGCCTTGAACAGATCCTGCTCATCGGAGAGGACCAGCAGCCTGCCGCCATCCCTGACACACAGGAATGGCGCACGCTCATGCAGCAGGCCAGCCCGTCCTTTGCCATCGGGCCCACAGACCCGGAAGACATGGCGCTGCTCCACTTTACGAGCGGCACGACCGGCACACCCAAAGGCGCCATGCATGTCCATCAGGCAGTGGTCGCGCACCACATGACCGGCAAGTACGGGCTGGATTTCCACAAGGATGACGTGTTCTGGTGCACGGCAGATCCCGGATGGGTCACCGGGACGTCGTATGGGATCATCGCGCCCCTGACGAACGGCATTACCAGCATCGTGGACGAGGCGGACTTCGATGCCGAACGCTGGTACCGCATCCTGCAGGAAGAACGTGTGAACGTGTGGTACACAGCCCCCACCGCCATTCGCATGATGATGAAAGGGGGCGCGGAACTCGCCAGAAAATACGACCTCCGCCACCTCC
Source organism: Nitrospira sp. NS4 (assembly GCF_049546785.1). Taxonomy (NCBI): domain Bacteria; kingdom Pseudomonadati; phylum Nitrospirota; class Nitrospiria; order Nitrospirales; family Nitrospiraceae; genus Nitrospira; species Nitrospira sp. NS4. Next base: position 547,905 of record NZ_JBMWAN010000004.1, read on the forward strand.
GTTTTCTAGCGAGCGTGGGGGAGCCCCTCAATCCGGAAGCCGTCGTGTGGGGACAAGAGGCGTTCGGCCGGCCATTCCACGACAATTGGTGGCAGACGGAGACCGGCGGTATCATGATCGCCAATTATGCCGCCATGGACATTCGACCCGGTTCAATGGGCCGCCCGCTTCCCGGCATCGACGCGGCCATCGTCCACAAGACCGAGGATGGCCGGGTCGAGGTCGTCGAGAAGCCCGATGTCCAAGGCGAACTGGCCCTGCGGCCCGGATGGCCCTCGATGTTCCGCGGCTATTGGAATGAACCGGAACGGTACAAGAAATGTTTCGCAGGCGGCTGGTACCTGACCGGCGACCTGGCCAGAAAGGACGGAGACGGTTACTTCTGGTTCGTCGGCAGAGCAGACGACGTGATCAAGACCTCCGGCCACCTGATCGGCCCGTTCGAGGTGGAGAGCGTCTTGATCGAACACAAGGCGGTAGCGGAGGCCGGCGTGATCGGGAAGCCGGATCCCGTCGCCATGGAGGTGGTCAAAGCCTTCGTGTCGCTCAAGGATGGCTATGAGCCCAGCGACGAGTTGCGTCGTGAATTGCTCGGTTTTGCGCGCGCGCGTCTTGGCGCCGCCGTGGCGCCAAAAGACATTGCGTTTCTCCCCTCCCTGCCCAAAACAAGGAGCGGGAAGATCATGCGGCGATTGCTCAAGGCCCGTGAACTGGGTTTGCCGGAAGGGGATACGTCGACGCTGGAATCAAACTAGGGGTGGGTATGAGGCAAGAGGGAATCGTGGGGCAAGATGAAGAACGGCATTGATCGCGCTCACGGGTTGGAGTTGCTCCGCCAGATGCTCCGCATCAGACGGTTTGAGGAGAAGTGCGCGGAACTCTATAGCGGGGGCAAGATCCGCGGCTTCCTCCATCTCTACATCGGTGAAGAAGCGGTCGCGGTCGGTGCCATTCCTTGTTTCACGCCGGAGGATGCGATCGTCGGCACCTACCGAGAGCACGGCCACGCGCTGATCAGGGGCACCCCGATGGGTCCGCTGATGGCGGAACTGTACGGGAAAGCGAACGGCTGCGCGCGGGGACGCGGCGGCTCCATGCACTTCTTCGACGCGGCGCGCCGCTTCTATGGAGGCCTGGCGATTGTCGGCGGAGGGCTGCCGGTCGCGGTCGGACTGGCGCTGGCGCAGAAGCTCACCCCCCCGCCTCCCCCCCTTAATAAGGGGGGGAACAAAGAGGGGGTGACCGCGTGCTTCTTCGGCGACGGCGCTGTAGCCGAAGGAGAGTTCCACGAGTCCCTCAATCTCGCCGCGCTCTGGAAACTCCCGGTGCTGTTCCTCTGCGAAAATAATCTCTATGCGATGGGAACGGCGATCGGACGGCACCAATCCCAGACCGACATCGCCCGCAAGGCCGACGCCTATGCCATTCCCGCTGAAGCCGTGAACGGAATGGACGTCCTCGCGGTGGGAGCAGCCACGAGGAAAGCCGTCGATTTCGTTCGCGCGGGCCAGGGGCCCTATCTTCTTGAGTACCGCACCTACCGGTTTCGCGCCCACTCAATGTACGATGCGGAACTGTATCGGACGAAGGACGAGGTCGCCCAATGGAAACAGCGTGACCCTATCCCCCTCTTCCAGCAACGGCTCCGCGCCGAAGGGTACGTGAGCGATTCTGATCTCGACGATATGGAAACCGCCATCGCGGCGGAGATTGCAGAAGCCGTGTCGTTTGCCGAAAATGGCCCGTGGGAGCCGCTGGAAGATCTCACGAAGGACCTGTATACGCCGGCGAAGCCGGCAGGCTAGAGGTACGAGGCGAGAGGCCTATGGGCGGATTCCTTTCACACCCCTCGCCCCTGGCCTCTGGCCAAGAGGGACTTGATGACCAAGATGACCTATCGAGAAGCAGTACGAACTGGATTGCGTGAGGCACTCCAGAGCGACCCGCGCGTGTTTCTGATGGGCGAGGACGTCGGCAAATACGGCGGGACCTATGCGTGCAGCAAGGGGTTGCTCGATGAATTCGGGCCGGAGCGCATCAGGGATACGCCCCTCTCCGAAAGCACGTTCGTCGGCGCCGGCATTGGAGCCGCTCTGGGGGGCATGAGACCGATCGTCGAAGTGATGACGGTGAATTTCAGCCTGCTGGCCCTCGATCAGATCGTCAACAATGCGGCCACGATCCGCCATATGTCCGGGGGACAGTTCAGTATTCCCCTCGTCGTCCGGATGGCCACCGGCGCAGGCCGGCAGGTAGCCGCTCAACATTCGCATAGTCTTGAGGGCTGGTATGCCCACATCCCCGGCATCACCGTGCTCGCGCCGGCTACCGTCACGGATGCCCGAGGCATGCTGCTCGCGGCCCTCCACGAACCGGACCCTGTCTTTATCTTCGAGCATGCGTACTTATATCCGCTCGAAGGAGAACTCGAGGACCATCCTCTCCCGGTCGATCTGACCCGGGCGGCAATCCGGCGAGCCGGGACAGACATCTCGCTGATCACCTTCGGGGGCTCTCTCTGGAAAGCGCTCGAAGCGGCGGATCACCTCGCCCAGGAGGGCATCTCGGCAGAGGTCGTCGATCTTCGAATACTCCGGCCCCTTGATATCTCGACGGTCCGGACCTCCGTGCGCAAAACGCACCGCGCGGTCGTGATCGACGAAGGGTGGCGCACCGGCAGTTTTGCCGCCGAAGTATCCGCACAGATCATGGAGGGCGCGTTTTACGATCTGGATGGCCCGGTCGCCCGGGTCTGCAGCGTCGAGGTGCCGATCCCCTATCCAAAACACCTGGAAGAGGCGGCACTGCCCCAGCCGGAGAAAATTGTCCGGGCGGTCCGTAGTCTTATGGGACGGTAAGAGAACCGTCTTTTTTGTTCGCTGTCTCGTCGTACGTCATTCGCATTTCGGATGTGATCTGAAACGATTGACGCGTGACGGATGACGGTTCACGAGGTTCAAAGATGGCTGAGTTTGTGATGCCGACCCTCGGCTCAGACATGACCGAAGGAACGCTCATCGAATGGAAAAAGAAGGCGGGTGATCGGGTGAGCAAGGGTGAGATCATCGCGGAAGTGGATACCGAGAAGGCCGCGATCGAGATTGAATCCTTCCACACAGGGATCATCGAACAACTGCTCGCGAAACCCGGCGAGACTATTCCCGTGGGCAAGGTCATGGCAATCATCCGGGAAGAGGGGGCTCACGCTCAACCTGTCGCGCAAGCCCCCGCACCCGCGCCTCCCGTGCAGACAACCCCGCCGAAGGCAACGGTGTCATCGCGCTCTCCTGCACCTCCGCCGATTGCGGCACCGGTGACAGAACCGGGACGGCTGCGCATCTCGCCTGCGGCGCGAACGCTCTCCGGTGAATTAGGCGTGGATCCTGTTTTTGTTCAAGGCACGGGTCCGGACGGCGCCATCACCCGCGACGACATTCTGCGCGTCGCGGAGGCTCGTGGCCAGAGGCCCGGGGCAGGAGGTGAAGAAACGATCCCGCCGCTCGCCCCTCGCCCCTCACCTCTTGCCGCTTCCACAGAAACCGGCGATCGCCAGGCCAGGATGCGACAGACCATAGCAGCGGCGATGGCACGATCGAAGCGGGAGATCCCTCATTACTATCTGAGCACCACTATCGACATGGGCCGGGCTCTGACGTGGCTCAAAGAAGAAAACCTTAAACGGCCGGTGACGGATCGGCTGTTATCCGCCGTCTTGCTTATGAAAGCCGTGGCCCTGGCGCTGCGGGAAGTGCCGGAGTTGAACGCGCTGTGGAAAGACAATGCCGCCATTCAGAGCCCCGACATCCACGTCGGTGTGGCAGTGTCCCTCCGGCAGGGAGGCCTCGTCGCGCCGGCCATTCACCACACGGACAAGCGCAGCCTCGGTGAACTCATGAACAACTTCCATGATGTCGTGAAGCGGGCCCGTGCGGGAACCTTGCGGAGTTCGGAATTATCCGATCCCACCATCACGGTCACCAGTCTCGGCGAGCAGGGCGTGGACACCGTGTTCGGCGTCATCTATCCGCCGCAGGTCGCCCTGGTCGGTTTCGGAAAAGTTGCGGAGCGGCCCTGGGTTGTCGATGGACAGGTGGTTTCGAGGCCGGTCGTGACCGCAAGCCTGTCCGCGGATCATCGCGTGACCGACGGCCACCGCGGCGGAGTCTTTCTTTCAATCGTCGATCGTTTATTGCAGGAGCCCGGGCAGCTATGAACAACCAGGTCACGCCGGATGAAATCAGACAGACAGTCCTTCGCCTCCTTGGCGAGATCGCGCCGGAGGCGGATCTGACGGCCTTGAAGCCCGGCGTCAGCTTCCGTGATCAGCTGGATATTGACTCGATGGACTTTCTCAATTTTGTGATCATGATCCACAAAACCTTCGGCGTGGAGATCCCGGAAGCCGACTATCCGAAATACGGCACGCTCAATGGCTGCGTGGAGCAGTTATCAGGGAAGCGAGTGAGATGACTCTCTCCGCCTTTACCACCGATCAACCGATTCTCAAGGTCCTCATCGGGACCGATCGGGATCGGCCTGTCATGGTTTCCAAGTCGGATGTGCTGTCGTCTATCAGAAGCATGGCGCGGATCAACACAGTCGGCTAGCGAGATATTGTGCTCTCTCCACCTCAAGGCATATGGGGGATCGCCCGTACCATCGGCATCTGCCTTGTCCTGCTCGTCCCGGGGAGCGGGACAAGGGTCCAAGCCGGCGAGCCGGTTCCGGACCTCGAAGTCTTTGTTCGCGCCGGCTGTCCCCACTGCGAAGCGGCAAAGATCTTTCTCGATGAACTTCGCCATGAGCGCCCTTCGCTTCAGGTCGCCATCCATGACGTGGCTGAGAATCCGGTCGCGCGGCAGCGGCTTGCGACACTGGCTATTGAACGGGGGATCACCGGCATCGGCGTCCCCACCTTCCTCATCGCCTCGGAACTCATCGTGGGCTTTCGCTCATCCGACACGACCGGAGCAGAGATTCGCGCCAGGCTCGACCGGCAAGCCCAAGGCGCCTCACGGCCTCAAGCCGTTGAAAGTATCCGGACAGGCTGGTTCGGCGAGCTTCGCGTCAGGGACCTGGGCCTTCCGCTGTTCACCATCGTCATCGGACTCCTGGACGGGGTCAATCCCTGCGCCATGTGGGTGCTGCTCTTCCTCCTGTCGTTGCTCGTCAACCTCCAAGACCGGCGGAGGATGGCGCTCATCGCCGGGACGTTCGTCCTTGTCAGCGGCCTGGTGTATTTTGCCTTCATGGCGGCCTGGCTGAATACCTTTCTCCTGATTGGCCTCTCACGCACCCTCCAAATCGGTCTCGGGAGCATCGCCCTCTTCGTAGGAGCGGTCAACGTGAAGGATTTCTTTGCGCTGCATCATGGCCTCTCGCTGAGAATTCCCGAATCCGCCAAGCCGAGACTGTACGCCCGTGTCCGAAGCATCCTCCAAGCAGAGCATCTCGCCGGCGCGCTCGCAGGTATCGTGATCCTGGCGGGATTCGTGAACCTCATCGAACTGCTGTGTACTGCCGGGTTCCCGGCCCTCTATACGCAGATTCTGACCCTTCGGCAGATGCCCATGTGGGAATATTATGGGTACCTCGGCCTATACAACCTGGCCTATATCTTCGACGACACCCTCATGGTCATTCTCGCGGTCGTCACGCTGAGCCGGAGGAAATTACAAGAACGCGCAGGCCGCTGGCTGAAGCTGACCAGCGGCCTGGTGATGGCCGGCTTAGGCGCGATCTTGCTTCTTGAACCCAAGTGGCTTATGTGATGGTAAGCATGCGCCCTCTCGTGTCTTCACAGAGCCGTCCGGGTATCCATATGATCCACGGTGAGTTCGTATCCTTGAGCCTCCTGTTCCATAAGGATTTGTGCGGCCCGGGTCTGTTACCTTGCCGCTCTCCCGTCAGGAGCGCCCCATGACAACTCCGGCGAATTCTCCTCCCCCTACAGGGTTTCACGTGGACCGGGGAACCTGTTTCGTGCTGTTTGCCTATGACATTGCCCGCTCCGTCGACCTGAATAGAGCCGAACGCCGAATCACGGCCATCACGGAACGGAGCCGACTCAAACACAAACGGCGGGCCCCGGCCTATTTCGACTATACGCCGGCGCCGCTGCGTATTACGGCCGACATCGAACCGGTCGCCATTGGCCAGCACCGGACCGGGCCCGTCGTCGATATGCTGCTCTACGACTTCGGCGCCGTGTGCGTGTCCTACAGTCTTCCACTCCAAGGCCCATTCAGCTCGCTGGGCACGCTGAGCCAGGACCTCTATGAGAATGAGGCGCTCCTGAGCGATTCCCGCCGCCGGATCGAGGAACTCCTGACCGGACTCGGAGATGCCGCGGAGCGCCCTCATATCGCCGACTTCGTGGAAGACTATGTGATCGTGCACATTGAACAGGCCACCCCCTCCCTCGCTCCGGACACGCTGCTGACCGGGTTCGCCCAGCCTCTCGCGCAACTCCTCCGGTCGGAAACCCTGGAACTGGCAGAACAGGAAGTCCACGACTCCGTCAGCCAGCGGATCTCGTTCGGTTCGGATGATGTCGCGATCATTGATTGGAACGCGACGCTCATCTACGGCCGGAACATGGAGGATGTCGTGGCGGTGATAGAGTTCGCCAACGTGGAGTTGCTTGAAATGCGGTTTCTCGATCAGCAGCTCGATCTCGCGCTGGATCAAGCCTATCACGCCTCGTCCAAGCGACGCTGGGACCTTCCCTGGTTTCCGGGAACGGCGCGCACAGACGTCCGCCGCATCGCTCAACTTCAGGTGGACAGCGCGATTTTATTCGAGCAAGTCACCAACACGCTCAAACTCTTCGGCGACCAGTATCTGGCCCGCGTGCATCGGCTGATCTCCCAGCGCTTTCACCTGGAATCGTGGGACGCCAGCATCTCCCGCAAGCTCCACACGCTCGACAGCATCTACGGGAAAATGACCGAGAGCGCCGCCTCCTGGCGGATGGAGTTGCTGGAGTGGATCATCATCGTCCTGATCGCCATTTCGATTGCCGTCTCGTTTCTGCCGGGATTGACCGGCCACTGAGGAATAACATTGGCTCATGCGGTTCATATGGGACATCCGACAGCATTTCAACCGGCGCACTCACTGACGGCATTGGTTCGCCTGCGATCCGCCGGCGGCGCGTCACGCCAGCCCTCACGCATCCGGCACCGTCTCCTCGAATCGCTGCAGGGAGGAGGCGTTACCGGATCGATCATTCCGCCCCTCCCCCACCCGACCGGGATCCCCATGCCGCTCCCGCTTGTCCTTGGGGTTATCGGCGACTGTGCCGCGATAGTGAATGCGGCCGATCGAGGGGGTGGCCGGATATGAAGCAGATCCACCCGTTGTTCCAACCGCCTCCGGCCTCCGGAAGTCCGGAATCGGGACCGGTCATCCTGCGCGACGGCACGACCGCGGCTATCCGCCCCACCCATGCGGAGGACCGGGCGATGATGCAAGCCTTCATCAACCGGTTGTCCCCCGCATCCAGGCGCCATCGGTTCTTTTCTGAAACCGGTCCCCCTGCGGACACCATGGCGTCGCTCTGCGATTCCTCGAACCCCGCCAAGCAACTCACCGTCGCGGTCACGAGGACCATCGCCGGACAGCCGCGCATCATCGCCGCCGGTTCCTATTGGGCGCGGACCGCCGACGAGGCCGAGGTGGCCATGGCAGTCGCCGACGACTTTCATGGGAAAGGCCTGGGAACAATCCTGCTCGAACGGCTGGCGATGCTGGCCATACACCGGGGCTTCACCAGACTGTGGGCGGTCACCCATACGGACAATGTGGCCATGCGGGAAGTCTTCCGTGAATCCGGGTACCCGATCCACGAATCCTATGAAGGCGGCGACATGCAAGTCCAGCTTTCGCTGCACCCGAGCGAACACACGGCGACCCGCCTGGAGTTGCGCGAGCGTATCGCCACGACCGCCTCCCTCCGCCCGTTCTTCTATCCCCGCTCCGTGGCGGTGATCGGAGCGTCCCGCGATCCCAAGAGCATCGGGTACCGGATCGTGGAAGCCCTCGCCGTCAACCGATTTACCGGCCTCATCTATCCGGTGAACCCCAAGGCGGCGACCATAGCCGGCTTGACCGCCTTCTCCTCCGTCGCCGCGATCCCCGACGTCGTCGATCTGGCGGTGATCGTCGTGCCCCGTGATTCGGTCCTGCCCGTCCTCACCGATTGTGCCGGCAAAGGCATCAGCTCCGTGATCGTGATCTCCTCCGGCTTTGCCGAATCAGGCCCTGACGGAAAGCAGGCCCAGGACCGTCTGCTGGAGGCGGTCCGTCAACAGGGCATGCGCATGATCGGGCCGAACTGCTTCGGGCTGCTGAATGCCGATCCGGCCATCCGTCTCAACGCCACCTTCACGTCGGCCTTTCCTCCCGCCGGCCGCATGGCCATGGCCTCGCAGAGCGGCGCGCTGGGGCTCGCGATCCTGGCCGCGGCCCATCGGCTGCAACTGGGAGTATCCTCCTTTGTGAGCCTGGGAAATAATGCCGACGTCTCCACCAACGATCTGCTGCAATATTGGGAGGACGACCCTTCCACCGACCTCATTCTCCTCTACCTGGAGTCCTTCGGGAATCCCCGACGCTTCGCGAGAATTGCGCGTCGCGTCGCTCGCCGCAAACCGATCGTGGCGATCAAATCCGGCCGGAGCCTTGCCGGACGGCGCGCGGCCAGCTCCCACACCGCCGCGCTCGCATCGAGCGAGGTGGCCGTGGACACGCTCTTCCAGCAGTCCGGTGTGATCCGCGCAGACACCCTGGATGAGCTCTTCGCCCTGGCCCGTGGGCTTGCCGAGCAACCCCTGCCGAAGGGACAACGCGTCGGCATCATCACCAATGCCGGCGGCCCCGCCATCCTCTGCACCGACGCCTGCGAAGCGGGCGGGTTGTCCGTCCCCGAACTGTCCAAGGCGATCACCGAGGCCCTGACGGCTTTCCTGCCTCCCGCCGCCTCGGTGAAAAACCCGGTCGATCTGATCGCCTCCGCCGCTCCGGACCACTACACGCAAGCGATTACCACCCTCCTCGCCTCCGGGGAAGTCGATGCGTTGATCGTCCTCTACATGTCCGTGACCGTCGGCGACGCAGCAGGCATTGCGAGCGGGATCTTGCGCGGGATCTCCACCGCCAGACAAGCCGGCGGCATAGACATCCCTATCTACATTTGTTGGATGGCTGAAGGCGACCTCGAACGAACCTTCCAGGCGGCAGGCGAAACGATCCCCACATTTCCCTTGCCCGAACATCCGGCGGTCGTGCTCGGCAAAGCCCGCCGGTACGACGCATGGCGCAGCAAGCCGCTCGGCATGATTCCGGATTTCGACGATATGGACTTCGCCACCGCGCGAGCCATCTGCGCCACAACCCTGTCTCACGAAGGGCCCGGTTGGCTGACCGTCGAAGACACCAGAGCCCTCCTCGCCGCAGCGAAACTCCCCGTGGCGCAGGGCGGAGTCGCAAGAACCGCGGACCGGGCGGTGGCCCTGGCACATGAAGCGGGGTTTCCCGTCGCGGTCAAGCTTGCGTCACACCAGATCCTGCACAAAACCGAGATAGGCGGCGTGCATCTGAACCTGGCTGATGAACAGGCCGTGCGGAATTCGTTCGAAGCGATTCGGGCCAGGCTTGCGCAGGATGACCAACTCGATGCGATGGAAGGAGTGCTCGTGCAGCCGATGCTGTCCGGCGGCACGGAAGTGATGGTCGGCGTGACGCATGACCCGCTCTTCGGACCTTTGATTGCGTTCGGTCTTGGCGGCATTCACGTGGAAATCCTCGGCGACGTGCGGTTCAGGATTACGCCGTTGACCGACCGCGATGCGGCGCAGTTGGTGCGAGAGATTAAGGGCTATCGATTGCTGCAAGGCTACCGGGGTCATCCTGCAGCGGATGTGGCGGCGATCGAAGAGGTGCTGTTGCGTCTCTCTCGCCTCGTCGAAGAAATTCCGGAGATCAGCGAACTGGATTTGAATCCGATCTTCGCCCTGCCGCCAGGCCAAGGCTGCCGGATCGTGGATGCGAGGATCCGTGTCGTGAAGTAGGCCCAGGCTGAAAGCCTCGGGAGCCCCTCCTGAGGCCCTCCTCTCGGCTACTCAGTGCATTGACATACCACGCCCGGCAACTGCCACAGTGAACGACCAGGAGGCTTTGTGGCCGACTCCAGGAGGAACGCGCGAGCCGACCACAAAGTGGAGCCTCTCCGGACAAGGCTCATGAGAGAAAGGACTTCTTAAAAGTGGTAACTTACGCCGAACGCAAGATGATTCGCGTTGTAGTTTGCCGAGAGGTCGACCCCACCATTCCCAATCACATCAGAGTGGTTAATATTGGCGTAGTTGTACTTCCATTCTCCGAAGAGAGCTACGTGGTCCGACACCCGAAACCTCAGCCCCAGTTGCGTATTCAGGCCGACATCCGTCCCTGAGCTCGAACCGGATGGGCCAGAAAGATGCGAGAAGAACACGCCTAAGCCCACTCCCGCGTAAGGCTCGAACTTCCCCATTTGCAACCTGACAAGGACGTTGATGGGAGCCCAGGTCAGAACCCTGAAGTCTTGGCCTGGCAGAATGAGACCATTTCCAAAGTCTTTCTGTTTAACACTAGGATTAGAGTTGAACACTTCCGTTTCCACGCCAAGCCACTTGATTGATTCAAAGTAATAGCCCAACTTGGCCCCGTACATCACTGAGTCGTTTAACTGTAAGTCATCAATGCCTCCGGTTGCCCCTCCTGCAGTAAGTTCAATACCGCTCAGGCTTTTCGGCAGCGTCGCACCCACCTGACCTGCGATATACATTTCTGCCCGGGCCTGAGGAGCAGATACCGCCAGACACAACACCCCCGCTACGACAGCACATAGCCCAAGTCCGTAATTCATTCGCCTCATACAAGACACCCCTTTCTCCGGCTTCCATGCCGGCCAAACAATAATTACCCCATGAATTGATAAGAACCGCTCACTCGGAGAGACTTAAGTGCAACTACTAGACCTACTCTCTTCCTTTCCGCGCAACGCCATATTTCATTCAGAATTCCACAATAAATGATGCAACCTAGAATCCAAGGGAACAACAAAGGCTGGCTGGAGGGGGCAATTATCTACACACCGCCGCTATTCGTTGCTGCACTTCGCAACAACACACAATGCATCCTTTAGCTTTCTAACTGTCAGAGGGTATCGACTTGAGACCTCTGGGCACCTCAGCAAGAATCAAAACCAGTCCACTGCAGTATCAATTCTGATTCCATTGGCCCCGGCGCAAGCTGGCCATCTTGACTCATACAGTAAGTCAGGGAAGACCTTGTCAACTATGAGAGGAATGGCAGGAGTCAGCCTCCCTGATTCCAACCTCCGGCATTCAGTACCGCAGACTCATCGTCAGATCGAGGTTCTCCTCCTTGTACGGAAAGCTGGCGGCGGACAATGAGGGTGCACCGATGAGCCCTTGGGCGTCATTGGAAAACCCGTAGCCTTCCGTCGGGATTCCCGGCAAATGGGTATCGAGTTTGCCGTTCATGTTCTCATCATGAATGACGGCCATCGCATAGGTTCCCGGCGGGATGTCTTCAAAGTCGCACCGCGCCTGCGCCTGCCGGATTTTCATGACCATCACATTTGTGGCCCAACGCAGAAACTGTGGATTGAGGCTAAGGAAGAAATTGGGCTATATGAGTCACCGTAGCGTCTTCAGCCAGGCCTGGATGTCGGCCATCTGCTGCTCGGTGACGGTCCCCTTCAAAGGCGGCATCACATGTCGCCCTTCGTAGACGACCTTCCAGAAGGCCGGCTCGTTCGACAGCACGGGGTTGCCGGCCAATCGCGGACCGATGCCACCGACTGCTTGCGGGCCGTGGCAGACGATGCAGCTCGCGTTGTAGAGCCCCTCGCCCCGCGTGCTGTCCCCCGCGGGATACTTCGCCGCATTCCCGGATGAACTATTCCTGTCCGCCCTCTGCGTGCCGCCGTCTTTCGCTTGAGCGAGACTGTCGTTCACATTGATGGCAGAGCCCAGGACGAATGCGGAGAGGGCAACGCAGGCCAACAACTTGTTCATCGGCATAGATTGTTTTCTCCTCCTTTTGTCCCGGAAGCTCCGCGTCATTTGCGCTTCGCGGAGCCTTCCTTCCGGAGCACCTCCAGATAGGCCAGCGTGTCGGTGAGTTCCTGAGCCGTCATCGTCGTGTCCGGAAACATCCCCGTGCCGGGATGACCTTCACGTATGGCATTGAACCGGGCCTTGTCGGTGGTCAATCGGAGCGTCTTCCGATTCCTGAGGTCCGCTGGCGGAGGGTTGAGCTGCGCGATGAGCGCAACGGTGTCGGCCTCGAGTTGAGGCGGCTGATCTCGATACCCATCGACGCCATGGCAGTAAGAGCAGGCGCCCTTGCCGTTGAAGACCGCTCGCCCCCGTTCGGGATCGCCCTCCCCCCCCTTCGCCCCCTTGGTCGACGACTGGGAACCGGCCCAGACACTCGCGTCGCTGTTGTATGCGAGCTGAATCCCCAACCAGCCCATGAGTAGAACGCCTGCGACTGAACATCTTCCAAGCATCTTGCGAATTGAGCCAATCATCAGATCACCCCTCCCATCGCTCTCCGTCAATGCTCCCCGCAACAGCCGTGATTCCGGTCCTCCGGAATGTTCTTCATGTCACGAAACACCTTTTCACGCTCTTCCGCACTGGTCACCTGATCGATGGAGGGATACAGCACCCGTTCCTCTTTCATGTTGTGAGAACGGAGCAGACTCACCAGCATCTGTTCCTCCTCATCGCTATCGAGATTCTCCCCGGCCACTTTGTCATGAATGGCTTCGAGCTGCTGCCCGATCAGACGATGCTCACCGCGCATGACGAACGTCGGCCCGCCTTCGGTCATGCCGGTTTTCTCCTCCCACAGAGGGAACAGCAGATCCTCTTCCCACACAATATGCCGCTGCAGACCAGCCTCGAATGCCTTGAACGCCTCCTTGGCCTTGGGAAAGTCGGACCGCTTCAACTGCTGGAACGCCTTGAACAACTCGTCCAACCGGTCATGGTCCTCCTCATAATACGAGCTGATTGTCCTTTCACTCATCCCCCCCCCTCTATGGTCGGCACGATAATCCCCATGTCCGCCTTCCTCGCAAATCTCGAGCGAGCCGGGCGTGGCTGACGCGACTCGCATAGATGCAATCGCGGACCATTCTCGCACTCCCCCCTCCTCTCGCAAGTCTCACGACACCTCCCTCAGGATCCACTCCTGACTTTAAATTCCAAGTGACAGGCCACGCAGGCCTTCAGCACGTTATTAAACTGCGGCAGGATCTGCTTCAGGTCTTTCGTCGGAATGATGCGCGCAAGCTCCTCCGCCGCCTCATGATGTGCCATGGCCAGGTCGTGATAGGCCGGCGGAAAATTCTCCGGCTGCTGACTCACCATCGCCTGCCGATGCATAAAGAAACCCAAATGCGTTTCGGTCAGCCCCTTCGCCAGCTCAAAGTCCTCTTCAACCAGCGCGTTCATGATCACTTGAATGGTCTCCAGATGCTGCAACATCACCGCGCGATGTTCTTTTCCTGCCGGTGGCGGCAATGGAATGGGATGCCTGGTATCCGGCGTCAAATAGGGATTGGGCCGCTGTTCGCCATGGCGCTGTTCAACCTCCGCGCAGCCGCCCGAAAACAGAACAGAGAGGAGCCCGAGGCCCACGCCTTTAAGAAAGAGCTTTTTTCCGCTAAAGAATAAGAATGGCAGCGGTGAACTCCGGGGCATGTAGAACCTCTCTCAGCAGCATCCATCCATGAGTCCCATCAGGCCGGATTTACGACCCGGCGCCTTACCTCAATCCTGTCCCTACCATTCCGGCTCCCCCACTCCATCAGGCAGACGGATTACTTACCTATACAGAGATACGGAGCAATGGGCATGCCTTAGCCCCACACACGATCAACACCTATTTTATCTTGTACAGACAATAACTTCATGGTCCACGGCCAAGAATCAGCAGGGAAGATGGGGTCAATTGCGCCAATAGTCCGATCGGCACTGGCGCAGAATGCAACAATTAGAACCCCTGGCACCGTCATACCTTAACATAGTTCGGTTCCCTCGCATGAGACAATTCTGACCGTGACTGAACTGGGCAGAAGAAGGCATCCCATGAGTAGGGAGAATACCCGGTGACCGGCACCCCTCCCTTCGGTCTGCGTTCATGGACGTTGAGGCGAGGGGTCTCTCTATGATTCGCGGGTCGCGCCGGCATGGTCGGGCGCGTTCTGCGGTTCGACGAGGTTACGCAACCGTTCGATGCCAATGGGCTCCTCGGGCTGCATCGGTACGAGCGCGACACGTCCGGCGTGGCGGGTGCGCACCGCCTCAATCTGGGCCAGCTCCAACGCCGCACGCCGTTTCAAGAAGGGTGACGAGGTTGGCGCCGCAGCCAGGCTGTTGTTGATGAGCCAGGCCCATGGCTCGATGCCGGCACGGCGCAGCTCCTCCTGTAATCCTGCGGCCTCCAGCACCGGCGTGGTTTCCGCCAAGGTCACAATCATTACCTTCGTACGTGCCGGGTCCTGTAGCCGCATCATCGGCGTGGTGTGGTGCAGATGTGGGTCGATATGGCGGGTCGCTTCGCGGTGATAGGCGCCGGTGGCATCGAGCAGCAACAGGGTGTGCCCGGTCGGCGCCGTGTCCATCACGACGAATTTCCTGCCGGCTTCGCGGATGATGCGGGAGAAGGCCTGGAACACCGCGATTTCCTCCGTGCAGGGCGAGCGCAAATCTTCTTCCAGCATGGCACGGCCCTGGGCATCGAGCTCCCTGCCCTTGGTGTCGAGGACATGTTGCCGGCAGCGCGCGATCTCGGCCTGCGGGTCGATCCGGCTGACGTCGAACGATTGGACAATCTCATCTAATTGCTTGAGGGTTTCCGCATTAAGGGAACAATACGCCCATCGTCCATTCTGACAGGGCATGAAAGAGAATCACGCCGTTCTCTCGCCGCTTGGCCGTCGTCGTCGTGCCTGCATCATATCAATACTTCTTGATGATTCAAGAATGAGAAGACCGCTGGGATCGTTGGCCCCGTGCGGCATGGACCACGAGGCTACCATGCCGGGGGGGCGGCTTCGGGAATCAAGAGGCCGGGAGAGATGAATCCGACGCTATAGGGCTCCAGGGGCACAATGTTCGACATCACACGTTGGCACGGGCACGGACCCACTGCACGATGTCCTGCGCGCCGAGGGCCCCGGATTGCCGCGCCACTTCACGCCCTCCGCGAAAAAGGATCACGGTCGGGATACTCTGAATGCCGAAGCGGGCTCCAAGCGACGGCTCCTCTTCCGTGTTCACCTTGGCCAGGCGAATCTGTGGTTCCAGAATCTTGGCCGCCTGCTCATATGCCGGCGCCATCATTCGGCAGGGCCCGCACCAGGGCGCCCAGAAATCCACGACCAGCGGAATGTCGCTTCCGGTGGCGTGCAGGTCAAAGTCCGCCGCCGTCAGCGCAAGCGGGTGTCCGGTGAACAGCCGCTCGTGGCACTGGCCGCACTTAGGGCCATCCGCGAGTCGTGCTGTCGGGACGCGATTGATGGTGTGGCAGCGGGGGCATAGGATACGCGTCATATCACTCATGATTCAGGTCCGTAACAGTACCAATCATTACAACACCAACAGCCGCCCGGATGCCGGAAACAGGCAACGGCAGTGACCGGAGACCGGCCGGACGAGTCGGCTCCCCCGCGTCCCTTGTGCGGCAAGCCTATTCCGCATCCAGGCCGGCCCGCTTCAGGCGAGCGCGCAACTGTTCGATCTGATCGAGCAGATCAAGCATCACTGCGGCCGCATCGAGACTGGCATCAAAATCCCGTTGCAGGCGGGCCACTCGGCGGGCACAGGTGAGATCCGTCGCGCGGAACCGCCAGCCCGAGGCCTCCGCACCTTGCGGCTCCAGCACCCCCACGGCCACCAATTCGACGATCCACTGCACCTCCGCGCCACAAGCTCTCGCCAACTCCTCGATCGACAGCACACCCTCATCACCGATGACGCTTCCTGTCACAAGATCCTGCTCCCTATCCATAGTTAGACCCCCAGCGCTTTGCGCGGATTGAAGGCCAGTTCCCGCGCCATGGTGCGATAGATCTGTTGTGCCTGCTCCGTGTCCGCGTTCGGAAGGACCACGTTCAGGACAAGATAGAGATCCCCCGCCGGTTCGCCGGGAATGCCGCGCCCCTTGAGCCTTAGCCTTCGCCCGCTCTGCGAACCCGGGGGGATTTTGACTTCAACCACGCCGGTCGGGGTCGGTGCCTTGACCGTCGCTCCGAGGGCCGCTTCCCAGGGTGCAAGCGGCAACGAGAGGGTCAGATCACGGCCTTGTACCTGGTACAGGGGGTGGGGATGAAAAAAGATCTCGAGATAGAGGTCGCCCGCCGGCATTCCGCCGGCTCCCGGGGCGCCTTGCCCCGCCAGCCGGATATGCTGGCCTTCACGGATGCCTTTGGGGATCTGTACGTTCAGCGACCGCTCCCGCAGCACCACCCGGCCTTGCGCATCCGCCTGCGGCGAACGCAGGGTCATCGTGTGGGTTCCGCCGTGAAACGCATCCTCGAGGTTCATGAATATCTTGGCATGATGGTCCTCGCCGTGAGCACGGGTGGATGCGCCGCGACGGGAGAAGTTGCCGAACAGAGTGGAGAAGAAGTCGCTATAGTCGGCGGCTTCCGCCGCGGAAGCGCCACCGGAGGTGAACTCGAAGCCCGCGCCCCATTCGGGCGGAGGGGTAAATTCCTGCCCCGCTCGCCAGCGATTGCCGAGTTGATCGTAGGCGGCGCGCTTCTCCGGATCCTGGAGCACTTCGTAGGCTTCGCCGATTTCCTTAAAGCGCGCTTCCGCTTGCGGCTCTTTACTCACGTCCGGATGATATTTTCGCGCCAACTTGCGGTAGGCGCTTTTGATGTCGTCGGCCGTCGCCGTGCGGTCAACCTCGAGAAGCTTGTAGTAGTCCTTAAATTCCATCATCCTTCGTTCCCGGCCGTACAATCGGCGACGTCGGAAGCTCTCCGGACATTCGTTGCGCGCCTGCGGAATGATCCGCGCAGCATCGTAGCGATTGCACGACAACGCTTCGCTTGCCCCGGCTCACCTCCGGACACGATCATGATCCGCCGACAGGCAGCCAATATTCATCGACCCGCGCTTGAATATGCCGGATCGCTTCGTCCTGCCTCGTCGGTTCGAACAGATGCCGGAACCGTCCCTGCAGCTTAAGGTATTCTTCCACCGGTTTGCGCTTCGGAATGTAGGTGTGCGTCACTTCTCCGTTGATCGCTTCCTTCAGCGGCCAGAGGCCCGTCTCCACCGCCAGCTTCGCCACTTCCGGAGTTTCTCCCGGGTCGTACAGCCAGCCGGTCGGACAGGCCGAGAGCGCAAGGAACAGTTTCGGGCCTGTGAATGTGGACGCGCGCGCGAATTTTTCTTCCAGATCCAACGGGTACCGTGGCGCGACCGTCGCGATGTAGGGCGGTTTGTGCGCCCGCCAGATTTCGAATATATCCTTCTTCTCCTGGATTGCGCCGGACGGATGCTGCAGACTGCAGGGCGACGTGGCCGTCCGCGCGCCGTAGGGTGTCGCAGCGGATAACTGCATGCCGGTGTTGCCGTAGGCTTCGTTATCGTAACAGAAATAGTAGAAATCGAGGCCGCGATAGATGGCGCCGGACGTCGAAGAGAGCGCCATGTCATAGGTCGAACCGTCCCCTCCCAACACCACGACTTTCAGATTCTCTTCTTTCGGCAACCGCCCTTTGGCAATCAGCACATCCAACGCATCGCGCACGCCTTGCGCACCGGCCGGCGCCGACCCCATCGTCGTGTAGAGCCACGATCCTTTGAAGGGTGTAAAGGGATAGGCCGCCAGCATGGTAAAGCACCCGGCGGCATTCACGTAGACCACGTCGTCGCCCAGCACCTTCGCGGCAAGGCGCAGCGCCTCCAGCCCTCCGCATCCGGCACAGAGTGCCGTTCCTGGCAGCACATGCTCTTCGCGGGGGATCTGCTTGATCTTCTTGAATGTCTCGCGGTGCCAGGGCATGACGAAACCTCTCAGCTATTTGCTATCAGCTCGCGATCCGGCTGCAAGAACCTGAAGCTGCGTCATCTCACGGTGCTCGGCCTCTGTGTAGAGCAACACCGGCCCGATGCCTTTCCCACGGACTCCCGCATCCGCCGTCTGCTCGAAGATCGCTCGAAACTCGCCCTCCGAGAGGTTCTTTCCTCCCAGACCGCCGATGAACGAGCAGAGCGCCCGCGGACGCAAGGCTTCGTCGTAGAGACAGGCTGCAACTTCCTGAAAGAGGATGCCGCCCTGCCCGGGAGCCAGATTCTGATCGAGCACCGCGACAGCCCGGCGGCCTCGCAACGCGTCACGGATGGCGTCCGCCGGCCAGGGACGGATCATGCGGAGGCGGAGCAGGCCCACTCGCTTGCCCTCCGCCCTGGCCACATCGACGGCGGCCTTGCCTTTGCTCGCAAAGGCGTTGGTCATGATGAGCACATCTTCAGCATCGTCAAGCCGATAGCCCTCGACCACATCGTACCGCCGTCCGAACAACCGCTCGAATGCCACAGCCGCTTCCTGATGCACCTCCAGCGCGTTCATGGCAGCCAAATGCATCTGATGACGGAAGTACGAGTACGGCGTCCCGCCGAGGACCGCCACGCCGAACGCATGCGGCGCGGAGGCTTTGAAGCCCAAGTGGGCAGGGCGAAACGGCGGCAGGAACTCCTTGACCTTCTCCGGATCCGGCAGACTCACCGGCTCGCGGGTAAACGACAGGTAGAAGCCGTCCAGATTGACGATGACGGGCAACATGACCCGCTCATCCTCCGCGATCCGATAGGCCATCAGAATCGAATCCAACACTTCCTGGCAGGTCTCGGCATGGATCTGAAGAAAACCGCAGTCCCGGGCGGCCAGCACATCGTTGTGATCCGGCTCCAGCGTAATCGGGGCAGCCAGCGCCCGGGAGACGTTGACCAGCACAAGCGGCGCGCGCCACCCTGAGATCGAATAGAGCACTTCGATGGCATACAACAGACCCTGGCTGGATGTCGCAGTGAACACCCGGGCTCCCGTGGCCGCTGCGGCTCCGGCTGCTGTCATCATGGAATGCTCGGAATCCATGCTCACAAACCGCGCATCCATCGCGCCGCTCTCGCACCACTTGGCCAGCGCCTCCACAATTTCCGTCTGCGGCGTGATCGGGAAAGCCGGCACATAGTCCACGCCGGCCAGCCGCGCGCCCCAGGCCGCCGCGAGATTGCCGGTCATCATTTCGCCTTCCACGCCACGCCCCCTTCCTTCTCCCGCTCAGCCACTAAGGCATCGGTGGGACATTCATGGATGCAGATCTGGCAACCCTTGCAATGATCGTAATCGATCACGGGCCTGTCTTCCTTCGTCATCGAAATCACGCCGTCCGGGCAGTAGGCAAAACACAACCAGCAGCCATTGCACTTGTCGGGCACCAGCACCGGCCGGAAGGTTCGCCAGCCGCCGGTTTCGCGCAGAATCGAGTTCCCTGCAGCGCTGATCCTCGCGGTTCCTCTTGTCGGAGGTTCATAGGTCGGCGCTTGAAGCTGGACCGGGGCAGCCGGCCGCAGCGCGCCTGCGTCGAAGAGAAGCGGTTGAACCGCGTCAGAACACTGAGCCGCCACGGCTTGATTGCGCTCGATGACCTGAGCGGAGATCCCGAGATCCGCCAATTCCCGTGCGATGGCTTCACGGATCGATTCCTGACGGAGTCCGGCGAGCCTGGCCGCCACGGCACCGAGCAGGGCGCTGAGCGCACCGCGTGCGCCGAACTGCTGCAACGCAATGCCCGTCAGGTCGAGCGTCACCACACGGCCGGGAAGGGACGTCTGGGCCCGACATTCCACATCCGACAACGGCGAATTGACAAAGACCGCCGTGTGTTCGTCGATCCCGTCCAACACACGGGCCGCGGCATCCGTTATCAGCGAGGCGTCAGCCACGACCACCAGGTCGGGATGGGCAATCAGTCCCCGCTCCCGTATCGGCTCCTGGGCAATCCTCGTATAGGCGGCGACCGGCGCCCCGCGGCGCTCGGCTCCGTAAATCGGGGAATCCTGCGCCACGAACCCTTCAAGGAACGCCGCCGTCCCCACAATGCGACTGGCGGTCTTCGCACCCTGCCCCCCTCGGCCATGGAACCGGATGGCGATCACGACATCTCCTCAGCTACAGCACTTCTCCATCTTCTCTTTCATCGTCTCCCGACCGGCCTTGACCGCCGATTCGACCTCCGCCTTCTTCTCCGCCACAAACTGCTTGCCCCGCTCGATCACCTCATCAAGGGCGACTCGCGCCTCTTTGGCCCTTTCCAGGACCTCCTCTTCCGTTCTCCTGGCGAAATCCCTCAAGTCCTGGCGGGTCTCCCTCCCTGATTTCGGAGCGAGAAGAATACCGGCCACGACCCCCGCAACGGCGCCGCCTAAGAACGCCAGTGCGACCGCTTGTGCCGAACATGTTTTGTCCTGATTTTCCATAACTCTGCCTCCTTAGTGAACGACATTCTTCGATAAGGAAAAGCGAAGGCCGTGCCACAGATGAATCGGGCGCCGAAGATTCATTGTCTTGATTTATCGAGACCTTAAGACGGAAATTCGAAAGGAGGTGAAGGCTTCTCTGTGGCATTCCAGGTCCGAGGGGATAAGACCGCTGTCGCGAAAGGCAACAGGCTCTACCGCGCCCGAAACGGCGGATTACAGATACTTCGGGATGAGACAGATGAATTGTAGAACAGCCGCGCCACTGATAAAATCCGCCCCCTACGGAGAACCGGGGCCCGCTTGATTCTGCGCCGCCTCTCCGGACCGGACGGGTCTTGATCTTTTCACGTCGGTTGCCGGCAAGCAACCGGGGCGCGAAGCAGACGGAGCTGGAATAGAGAGTCAATGACCAACGACGCCACGCTCCTTAGAAGCGACCAGCGCACCCATTCCGGGACCCCGAACGATCCCTTCTCTTCCGGAGGTCGTGGGTCGTCGGCGATTGCCCAAGAAACCGTCGAGCTACTCTATGCCAAATCGGCCGGCGGACTGGCAGCGAGCCTCGCGTTCGCTGCCGTCCTCGTCGCCAGCCACTGGTCATGGGTTTCGCACCCGTTGTTGCTCGCCTGGTGGAGCGGCATGACCCTGCTGACGGCGGCACGGGCCCTGCTGGTCAGCCGATTCAAGACATCGGATAGCGGCACATCGCCCGCCACATGGTTCAGGAAGCACCTGACAGGGGTCCTCCTATCCGGGGTCGGCTGGGGTGCCGCTGGAATCCTGCTCTTTACCCCGGACTCCGTCGAACATCAGGCCTTCCTGGGTCTGGTCCTGGCCGGCATGATTGCCGTGGCCGCCCCTGTTTTTTCCGCCAGCCGCAGAACCTTTCTCGCCTTCGCCCTTCCGGCCGGTCTCCCGATCATCGCCGAATTCTTTCTCATCGGCGACCGGACGCACCTGACAGTCGGACTGTCGGGACTCATCTTCATGGGCATCATGACCGGTCTCGCATGGAGCCTCAACCGGGGCCTGGCGCGAACCTTCACCCTCGGCGCTGAGCGACACCAGGCACGGACGGAACTCCTCGACTTGCTCGAACGCACACACGACTTGATACAAGACGTCGCACCGGACGGACGCCTGCTCTTCGTGAACCGCGCCTGGCGGGAAACCCTGGGCTACTCGACCAGCGAGGCTGCGGCGCAAGACATCTTTGACGTCCTCCACCCCGATAGCCACGACCGTTGCCGCCATGTCATGCAACAGATCCTCGCCGGCGGGACCGTAGACCTGGTGGAGCTGACCTTCCGGACGAAATCCGGCCGCACCGTGATCGCGGAAGGCCGCGTCAACGTGCACGTTGAGCATGGCCGGCCGGTGGCCGCACGCGGCATGTTCCGCAACATCACCGGACGGAAAATCGCCGAGGCCCGGCTCCACGCAGTCAACCAGAAGCTCGAGCAGCTCGTCGATGAGCGCACCAGCGCGCTGCGTGAGCGCGAGCGACTCTTCCGCACCCTGGCTGAATTCTCTCCGGTCGGCCTCTTCCGGACCGACGCCGCGGGCCAATGCCTCTATGTCAACGACCGCTTGTGCGAAATCGCCCGCATGAGTCCTGAGGCCGCAAAGGGGAACGGCTGGACGGCCTTGATCCATCCCGACGACCGGGAGCGTGTCGCCAAGGAATGGGCCAATGCGGCAGCAGAGCGCCAACCCTTCAGGTCGGAATACCGTCTTCAACCGGCGGATCGAGAGATTTGCTGGGTCATAGGCCAGGCGCAGGCCGAACTCGACGAGCAGGGCGACGTGGCGGGCTATGTGGGCGCGATGACCGACATCACTGACCGCAAGCGGGCGGAAGAGGACTTACAGGCCGGCAGGGAACTCTTCGTTCTCGCGTTTCGATCAAGTCCCGACCCGATGGGGCTCTGGGAGGTCGATTCAGGCCTGTGCCTCGACGTCAACGATGCCTTCCTCAACGGATTCGGCTATCGCCGGGAAGATCTGGTCGGACGGACGGGAGAAGAGATCGGCTATTGGGAGACGCCGGAGAGTCGCCCGCGGTTCCTCCAGCAGCTGAAACACAGCGGCTCCATCCGCCATCTCGAGGCTCGCGTTCGGACCGCCGGCGGAACCATCCGGGATTGCGTGGTCTCCGCCGAACTGATCGATTACCACGGCACACCCTGTATGATCACGATCGTCAAAGACAGCACTGACCGCAGGCAGCCGGATCCGGCGCTCCAGGCCTCCCAGGACCAGATCCGGCAGAAGCAGAAAATGGAAGCGATCGGGCAGCTGGCCGGCGGCATCGCGCACGACTTCAACAACATTCTCACCGCCATTCTCGGCAATGCCGAGATCGCGCTCCTCAAGAACGAGGCGGACCACCCCTCCAGACCAAACCTCGCCCGGATTCTCGAAGCCGGGCAGCGGGCCTCCCACGTCGTGCAGCAAATCCTCACCTTCACCCGCCAGCAGGACGTCTCCCGGACCGGCCTCCCGCTTGGTCCGGTGGTGACCGAAGCCTTCGCCCTGCTGCGCGCCACGCTGCCGGCGGGTGTCGAGCTGACTCATTCCTGCGATCCAGCCACACCGCAGGTACTGGCCAATGCGACGCAGCTCCAGCAGGTCTTGATGAACCTCTGCACCAACGCCTGGCACGCGCTGGGCGACAAGCCCGGCCGCATCGCGATAGACCTGGCTCCCGTCACGCTGACTCAGCCGCTCAGCAGTCCGCATGCGACTCTGCCGCCGGGCCCCTATGCGCGCCTCTCGGTGCGCGATACCGGCTGCGGCATGCCGCCGGAGACGGTGGCGCGCATCTTCGATCCGTTCTTTACTACGAAGCCGCTCGGGCAGGGCACGGGTCTTGGTTTGAGTGTGGTCCATGGAATCGTCCAGGGCCATGACGGCGCCATCGTTGTGGAGAGCGCCCCCGGCCAGGGCACAACCTTTCACCTGTACTTTCCGGCCGTGGAGACGCCGCTCCCCGCGGGCGAGCCGGCCGGGGCCCCGCGCGATACAGCTCCTCGCCGCACCTGCCGCATGCTGTACCTGGATGACGAAGAGATGCTGGTGGAGCTGGTGCGGGCGCTGTTCGAACCGCTGGGGTATTGCATCACCGGCTGTACGAAGCCGGCCGACGCGCTGGAGGCGGTCCGCGCCGATCCGGACGGGTTCGATGTGGTGGTGACAGACTACAATATGCCCGGGCTGTCCGGTCTGGAGGTGGCCCGTGAACTGGCGGACATTCGCGGCACGCTGCCGGTGGTGCTGGTTTCGGGGTACCTGACCCCGACGGACCAGGACGCCGCCCTCGCCGCCAACATTAGAGAAATTGTCTATAAACCCACCCTGCTGCAGGAATTGGGACCGGTGCTGACCCGGCTGGTCGACAGCCCGCCGGCACAATAGCCCGCCCCTCGCAGAGTTCCGCTCGTGCTGCGGGACGGCGCGGATCTCCTCATCGGCCGGTTGACCGCCGGGCCTGACGAAGATGATTCCCGGCAAGACGTCCATGGGCGCTGACGGTTTCTGTGAGGTGCCTCGCAGGCAGATGGGGTGCGGCTAGGCGTCACGCCCGCGCAACTCCGACAGAGCCTTGAGAATGTCTGCCGGTCTGGGCGGGCAACCGGGGATGCGGACGTCAACCGGAATGTGTTGATCTACCGGCCCGGTCACCGCATAGCTCCCCTTGAAGACTCCGCAGTTGATCGCGCAGTCGCCGAGAGCGATCACCAGCTTCGGATCCGGCGTCTGTTTGTGCACGTCCTTCAATGGTTTCTCCATGTTGACGGTGACGGGGCCGGTCACCACGAGCGCATCGGCGTGGCGAGGAGAGGCGGCGATATGAATGCCGAACCGCTCCGCGTCGTACACGGGATTCATCAAGGCATTCATCTCCATCTCACAGGCATTGCACGAGCCGGTGTCCACTTCGCGGATGGCCAATGATTGTTTGAACGGCGTGGCTTTTCCGCGACATTCGGATGATGTGGCACCTTCGACAGGTTGCGTGGCCTCCGGATATTGGCCCGTCACAACTCCGGTCTTCAGACTCTTTTTAAGGATGCGAAACATGGGCCTCCTTTCCTCCGCTGGTACGAAGCTATGGGCGGACGTGTTCCACCTCCTGCCTCCAGCCGCGCGCCTCCCGCCCGCCTCACAGGTCGTTCCCCGCATACGACAGATTAAAGCTCTTATTGATCAGCGGGAAATCGGGAACAATGTTGCCCACTACGGCCCACTGGAGGGCGGGCCAGTTCACGAACGACGGATCACGCACTTTGCAGCGCTGGATCTGTCCCTGTTCTCCGGCCATGACGAAGTACAGGATCTCTCCCCGCCAACCCTCCACGGCCGAGAGCGCCCACTCGCCGCGAGCGGGCATGTGCATCGGATCCGCAAGGAGCGGACCGTCCGGGATCTGCCTGTGCAGTTCGCGGATCAGGCGGATGGATTCATGGATCTCATCCATGCGGACGCGCAGGCGGGCCCGGACATCTCCATAGCGGTAGAGCGCCACGTTGACGGGCAACTCGTCGTAGGCCGCAAACGGCCGGTCGCGCCGGACATCCTGATCGATCCCCGAAGCCCGGCCCACCACGCCGATCACGCCGTGATCCCGGGCGATGCGTTCCGTCAACACGCCGGTACTTTCCAGGCGATCCGTGAGCGACGCGTTCGCGACAATAATGGCCTCGAGTTCGGAGAAGTCCTGCTCGATCCGGTTCAGCTCTTCCACCGTGTCCTCGAACGGCTTCTTCCCGACTTCTTGCGCCACTCCGCCGACACACAGGACGCCACGCAGAAATCGCGACCCGGTCAGCCGGTCGTTCAGCTGCATGAGCCGTTCTTTCATGCGACTGCAATGGGCATGGGGCAGCGCATAGGCCGTGTCATTGCAGATGGCGCCGACGTCGCCGAGATGATTGTGCAGCCGCTCCAATTCCAGAAAGAGCGAGCGGAGGTAACGCGCACGCCGGGGCACGTCGAGGTGCCACAGCGCCTCGACGGCCTGACAATAGGCGAGGCTGTGTCCCACGGTGGTATCGCCGGAGACGCGCTCGGCCAGCGGCACGGCGGCAAGCAGCGGCTGTTGCTCGAACAGTTTTTCCAGGCCGCGGTGCTTCCAGAAGTGGCGCACTTCGAGTTGCATGATCGGTTCACCCGCCACAGAAAAGCGAAAGTGCCCCGGTTCAATGATGCCGGCATGGATCGGTCCGACCGGTATTTCGAACACCCCTTCGCCCTCGATATGGCGGAAACGAAATTCTCCCTGCTGCCGTCCCATCACGCGGTCCCACGCAAAGTCCTTTTTCAGCGGGTGCGTCCCCTTCGGCCAGTGCTCGTGCCGGATCAAGCGACGGAGATCCGGGTGCCCTTGGGGGATGAGTCCGAACAGATCCCGGATCTCCCGTTCGTACCACTGCCCCGCATGCACTGACGGTGTGATCGACGGGAAGAGGCGGTCCTGCCCGGCAAGCTCCACAGTCAGCAGGACGAACGGGCGGCCTGACTCCAGCGCAAACAGATATTGCAGCTCGTACCGCTCCTCTCCGGGGCGATGATCGACGGCGAAGAGCAGCGCGAGGCGGCCATGCATGGCATGGTGAACAAACCGGGCGAGTTCCGGCAGCTGTCCCCTGTCCGGGCGATACCGCAACAGGCTGTTGCCGGATGAAGGATCCGGCCGCAGAGCCGGAAAGGCTTCGTGGAGTTGCTGTTCAACCGACGGACGATACGGCATCGCGTCCTCCCGACACTACCGAGTGATCAACATGGCGGAAGCGGTTTCGAGAAGCCGCTGGAACGGAAGCGGCAGCACCCAGCAGAACCCGACGAGCAGCGCCGCCAGCAAGATGAGCGCCATGTGCCCCGCCGACCACGGCTCCCCCTGCGCGACCTCTCGCGGCGCCGCCCCCCACACCATGCCCGTGATGCGATACAGAAAACCGGCGAAGGCCACCAGACCACACAGCAGCAGGATCACCACCGGACCTTTCGTCCCCGGTTGCCCCCACTCTCCCGGCAGTCCGGCCGTCCCGAGCGCGGTGACGATCTGCATCTCGCTGGCAAAGAGCGCGAACGGCGGCAATGCGGCCAGGGCCAATCCGGCGACCAGCAGCGCCAGCGCAGATCCCGGCAGGACGGTGATCAGACCCTGCACGTCGCCGATCTCCACCGATTTATACCGGCGGTGAATGTTGCCGGCGGCGAAGAACGCCAGGGATTTCGCGAAGGCATGGTTCACCAGATGAAACAGGCCGCCGAAGATGCCGATCGGTCCGCCGACGCCGAATCCCACCATCGCCAGGCCCATGTGTTCAATGCTGGAATACGCCAGCATCCGCTTGTAGTTGTGCTGCAGGAGCATGAAGAAGGCCGCGATGGCGAAGGACACCAGCCCGAACAGGGCCAGCAGGCTTCCGGTGAATGCGGGAGACACAGCCTGATCGACGATGCCCCTGCTCCGCAGAATCGCATAGACCGCGACGGTTTCCAGGACGCCCGCCAGCATCGCCGCGACTGGCGCCGGCGCTTCCGTATAGGCGTCGGGCAGCCAGCTGTGCATGGGCACGAGGCCGACCTTGGTGCCATACCCGACAAACAGAAAGACAAAGGCCAGCTTCAGAATGTGCGGATCCAGTTGCGCGGCAACCTGCTGAAGCTGGGTGATGTTGAGGGCCGAACTGACATCGCCCAGGACGCGCAGAGAGGAATAGTACATCAGCACCACGCCGAACAGCGCCAGCGAGATGCCGACCGAACAGAGAATCAGATATTTCCATCCGGCCTCCAGCGACTCGCGCCGGCGCCAGAACGCGATCAGAAACGTCGTGGCCAGGGTCGTCGCTTCAATCGCCACCCATTGCACGCCGAGGCTGTTGGCGACGGTCGCCAGGACCATGGCCAGCAGAAACATGTGAAAGAGGAAGAAGAACAGGTTGAGCCGGTTGGGCGCAATCACGCCGCGGGCGACCTGATCATCCATGTAGGACCGCATGTACAACGAACAGGCGAGTCCGACGGTGCCGATGATGAACAGAATCACCGAGGAGAGGGCATCGATGTACACGATCTCGCCGAGGACGGTGAGCGAGCCCTGCGCCAGGACGATTCTGGCGATAGCGACCTCGGCCAGGACCAGAGCGCCGATACTGGTGAGGTTGACGAGATGGAGCCGGCGCGACGAGGAGATGAGCAGGCTCAGCCCGCCGGCCACCAGCGGCGCGAGGAGGAGGATGCTGACGGCGAGCGTGGCGGTATCCCAGGTCATTCCTTCAACTCGCTGAGACGGTTGGTGTCCACGCTGTCGAACGCGTCTTGCAGCCGGTTCGTATAGATGCCGGCAATCAAGGCGGCGACCAGCACATCGAAGAACACGCCCAGCTCCACGATCAACGGCATGCCGTACGTCGCGGCGGTCGCCCCTAAGAAGAGCCCGTTCTCCATGACGAGGAAGGCGATCATCTGGGTGACGGCCTTTTGCCGCGCGATCATGGTGAAGAAGCCGATCAGGACAATGGCCAGGGCAATGGCCAGGGAATCACGGGTCAACAAGTGCCCGAACGGGATGATGGGCTGTGTGATGAAAAAGGCGATCATCACCAGCGCGCCGCAGATCAGCAGGCTTGCCGGCACATTGACGTTCATGACCAGTTCGCGGGTCACGTTGAGCCGCTCGATCACGCGCCTCAGGACATGCGGGATCACGACCACCTTGACCGCCACCGTCATGGCGGCCGCGAAGTAGATGTGGCGGGTGTCTGTGAGAAAGGCCACCAAGGCCGCGGTCAGGGCGAGAAACAACGATTGCAGGGCGAAGAGATCCACGCAGGCCGAGAGCCGGCGTTGCGCCACGATGGCGAAACAGGTGAGAAGCAGCATCGCCGAGCCCAGATCCACCAGTTGGGAGCCGAAATGAGGAGTCAACCAGGACACCGTTAGCCTCGCAAAATGTAAAAGAACAACAAGCCGAGCAGCGCCAGGATGAAGGCGGCGCCGAGCAGGTCGGTGACACGGAAGAGGCGCATTTTAGCGAACATGCACTCCATCGTGCCGATCACGACCGCCAGACCGGCCACTTTCACCAGATAGACGGCCAACCCAAGCGCGAGCGCCAGGGGCGTCAGCGTCGTCGCGATTCCCCAAGGGGCAAACACGTTGGCGATGAGCGTCAGGAACACCAGGAGCTTGATGCCGGAGGCCCATTCGATGAGGGCCAGGTACCGTCCGGAATATTCCAGCACCATGGCTTCGTGGATCATGGTGAGCTCGAGGTGCGTGGCCGGATTGTCCACGGGGACGCGGCCCGTTTCGGCGATGGCCACGATGAAGAGCGCGGCCAGCGCCATCAGATGCGGAGACGGATCGGTCGCAATCCCCTCCAGCAGCGCGGTCTTGTGGACGATCGTGCTGAGGTTGGTGGAACCGGTCGTCAGCGCGATCGCGAAGATCGCCATGATCATGGCCGGTTCGGCCAGCGAGGCGATGATCGACTCACGGCTGCTGCCCATCCCGCCGAACGCGGAGCCGGCATCGAGTCCCGCCAGGATGAGGAAGAACGTGCCCAACGCCAGCAGATAGACCAGCGCGATGATATTGCCTGCGAAGTTGAGCGGGACCTGCGAGGCAAAGACCGGAACGAGCAGTCCGGCTGTCACGGTGGAGGCAAAGACAATGTATGGAGTCGCCGTAAAGATCCACGACGTGGTGGTGGAGACGACCGGTTGCTTGCGAAACAGCTTCGCGAGATCGGCATAGGGCTGGAAGAGGCTCGCCCCTCGCCGGCATTGGAACCGCGCCTTCACTTTTTGGATCAGGCCGACGATGCCGGGGGCGACGACCAGCAGCACGAGGGCCTGAATGGCTGTGAGCGCGACGGCTTGCAACATCATGAGATTCACCGGTCTTCGCCTCCGTTACATCGCAACCAGCAGGAGCACCACCAGCGTCACGAACATGTAGGCCAGATAGAGATGGAGGCTCCCTGCCTGAATGACCCGCAGCCGGTCCGCCAGCATGGAGACAAAGGAGACGACCGGTCGATAGAGATACTTCTCAAACACCGGCTCAATGTGGAACTCAAAGCGCCGCCGCTTGGCAAAATACTGCGACTCCTCCAGGAATTCCGTTTTGAGTTCCACCGTCGGCTGGTAGATCGTGCTGAACACCCGCTTGATCGGCTGCACAAAGCCCGTCGCCGTGTATTCCATGCGCGGTGTCAGGGTGAGGCCGCAGCCCCAGGTCTTGGCATACCGGTTCCTCCGAAAGCCGCCGAACAGGGCGACGAGGGCAAGTCCTAACGCCGCCGCCCCGACGAGGACTAGGGCGAGCACAGGGGACGAGAGACTGGAAAACTCCACGCCGGCCGGGGCCAAGGTCCATCCATCCAGTGCCAGCATCTGGTGCGCGATCGACGCGCCGGTCATCGGGGACGTGATCCGGTCCAACATCGGCACCACAACCATAGGAGCGAGTCCCAGCAGAATGCAGATGGCCGAGAGCAGGCCCATCCCGATTCGCATCGACCGGGGCACTTCCCCGGCGTGACGCGCGTGGGAACTACGCGGTAAGGCCAGGAACGAAATCCCGAACGCCTTGGCAAAACAGGCCAGGGCTAAGACCCCGGTGAGCGCCAGCATGGCCGCGGCGAGCGGGAGCGTGAGTTTCAGCAGGACCGATGGGACATGGAAGCTGAGAAAGAGACTTTGGAACACCAGCCACTCGCTGATGAATCCGCTCGCCGGAGGCAGGGCTGCAATCGACACGGCTCCGATCAGAAACAATCCCCCCGTCCAAGGCATGCGGCGGAGCAGACCGCCATACTCCTCCATGTTGCGGGTATGGGTCGCGTAGAGCAGCGACCCGGCGCCCAGAAACAGCAACGATTTAAACATGGCGTGGTTGATGGTGTGATAGAGCCCGGCAACGAGCCCCAATGCAGCAAATTCCTTTAACCCGTACGTCTGAAAGATCATCCCCGCCCCGATGCCGAGCAAAATGATCCCGATGTTCTCGACGCTGCTGAAGGCGAGGAGGCGCTTGAGATCAGGCTCCATCAGCGCGTACATCACACCCAGCAAGGCCGACAGGGTTCCGACCAGGAGGACGACAAAGCCCCACCACCAAGGAAACTGTCCCCCGAGAAAGTCGAAGTACACCCGCACGAGCGCATAGATAGCCGTCTTGATCATGACCCCGGACATGAGCGCCGAGATATGCGAGGGCGCCGCCGGGTGGGCATAGGGCAGCCAGACATGCAGCGGCACAATGCCCGCTTTGGCGCCGAATCCGACCAGCGCCATCAGAAACACCAGCGTCCTCATACCTTCCGGCAACGGCTGCTCCGGATGCCGGAACGCCTCAAACGAGAATGACCCCGTTTCCTGGGCAAAGATCAGAAAGGTGAGGACGATACACGCGGTGCCCACATGCGCCATGATGAGATAAAACAACCCGGCATAGCGCACCTCGGCCTTCTCATGTTCCGTCACCACGAGAAAATAGGAAAGCAATGCCATCAGTTCCCAGGCCATCAAGAAGAAGAACCCGTTGTCCGCCATGACGACGAGCGTCATGGAAAGCAAAAATCCGTTGAGGAGGGATCCCATGGCGGCAATGGACGCCCGCCCATAAAATTCTGTCACATACCCAAGCGCAAAGACGGACGCGGCCACACCGACCAAAGAGATCGTGAGCACGAAGAAGGAGGCGAGCGGGTCAAGACGGATCGCAAAGGTCAACAAGGGAAGGGTGGATTCAGCGGAGGCGGTCCAGGGTTCAGGCGCGAGGAGTCCGGCAAGCCCAAGTGCGATACCCGCGAGGCCGGCGCCGATCGCAAGCCCGTGAGCGATCACATTCTGAATGCCCGGTTTTCCTCTGAAGCAGAGCGGGAGGGCCATGCCGGCCACATAGAACACCAGCAGGCCTGTGAGTAGAAACGTCATCGTTGCCGTATGGTCCTCGAACGGCAGACCTCGCACCCGAAGCGATGTCGTGGTTCGGCCTTCATGGGCAACTTCACGTGGTTACCAGGAGACCCGATGATTCCATACGCCTATCATCAACTAATACTCACAGAAAGGCAAAATGTCCAAAGCCGGTCCGAGCCTAAGAGAACGCTTCACTCACATTCAGGCCCCCCATGATCCTGCCGCCTCCGAAGCGACCGTCGCCGTCGCCGTCGCCCTTTCATGGCGAAGAAGGGGCGGCCCGAGTGGCACAATCGCCTTGCCGGTATAGGCCTGCGAGAGACTGCCGATTGCATGATAGAAGGCGAGGGTTCCGACCGCCAGATGGGCCACCCCGGGAAACATTTCAGAAATCAGGTTCAGCCTCATGCAGACGGTGGAGACAAACGTCAGCGTAATGACGACATGGAGGACGCTTAAGGCAACAGACCGGTATGCGGTCAGATACACCATGGCGGCTGAGAAGAACACGTATACGAGGTTGATGGGGACAAAGAGAGCGCTATCAAAATGAAATGTCGTGCTCATGCTGACGAGCTGGGCTAACGACACCGTGAACCAGAAGAAGCCATACATTGTGAGGGCTGTCCCTCCCAGCTGTTCATTGTATCGAATATCAGCAACCCCGGCGAGCACCTGCACAAGACCGCCGAACACCAGCGCAATGACCAACACCCCTACCTTATCCATCTCTGGAATCTGTCCCACTTGTGCCATGCCCACCGTCAAGGCTCCGACAGCGAGGCCAAACAATCCGATGGCCAACACATCAATACGGCGGCTGTTACTTTCGGCCTTGGTCATGTTCTCCCTCACGACATGCTTGTCCCTGCATGCTTTCCCGCCGAAGGGCGGCACAATCCATCTCACACGGTTTCGCTCCTGTCTCGTCCATGTCGTGAGGGGCTGCGTTATAGGTGTCCCGATTCACCTGAGCCGAGACGGTCTCCAGCAATTCCTGGAGACTCAGCGGCTGCTTGAGAATGTCGTTCGCCCCCAGCAGCTTGACGGCGTCGTGATAACTCCACTCTCCTGATCCGCCTAACATTGCAATGATCTTGCAAGCGGGTCGGGTCTTGCGAAGGCGATGAACAAATTCCAAGCCGTCTATATCCGGCAAGAACACGCGGACGAGAATCAGATCCACGATCTCCTCGTGCAGGAGGCGCCAGCCTTCACTCCCGCTTGCGGCAAGCAGGACACAATAACCCGCGTTTTCAAGATTTCTCCGAAAGAGAGTCCGCACTTGTTCATTATCATCTATGAGGAGGATGGTAACCATCGATGTTCTTCTCTCTTCTCTCGCCTCATCACAGAAGTCGACACATCTCGTCGCCTTTTTGTCGCAGGACCCGAATACGCCGCCTATTGGCGAGGTGGCTGCATCAATGACTGGTCGCTACCAGAAGGCTAGTCCACCGGGGAGTTTATGTTTCAGGGCGTTCTACTGTTCGGCTTCCACCACGTGGGTCTGGGGACTTCACACCTTGGGCACTCCCTGTTCAATGACCCTGCTTATGGATCAACGGATCGATTTCCTTCTGCACTTCCTCGGTCACATTGTAGCGAACGTAGGCATGATCCAGCACTTCGTTGGCGTAGAGCCGTCCCGTCGGCGCCGGGACCGCGATGTTGGCTTCCACGGTCCCCTTCGGGCCGATAGTGACGGTTTGCTCGGTCGCGGTGCGGACATAGGGATGCCAGACGACCAGCTTGTAGGTGCCGGGCGGCACATCGGTGATGGTGAACCGGCCCTGCTCATCCGTCTTGGCAAAGTATGGATTGGTGACGGCCACGCCCCAGCTCTCCATGTAGGCGTGGAAGCCGCACTGCATGACGAAAATCCGCCGGTTCTTGCTGAGATTGACCAACTGCTTCATCGGCGGACCGGCCATGTGTTTGTGGTACATCCCGGCCTCGGTGCGATCCTTGAAGTTGCGCGGATGCTGCGGGTTCA